>NZ_JADNRO010000001.1:0-1109589 GCF_019913725.1 Serratia sp. EWG9 | reverse complement strand
CGGCGAGTGGGTGCTGAACCGCCAGGGGCGTTTGATCAAAAGGCCTTTCAACCTGGAGCTGAAACAGGGTGAAGACGGCTATGATGCCCTGGTGCGCACTCTGGCGCAGGGGTGGCAGCAGGAAGCCCAGGCTATCGCAGCACAGATGGGCGGCATTTAGTCATAATTTGGTCTAAAATCGTCTAATCCCTGTCGGCGTGAAAAGTCGTTTTTTCTCGCTGGCAGGGATTTCTATTTTATTTCAATTGGTTAACCCCTTCCCCTGCAGATCAGCCACTTAGCATTTTCCTCGGGCGTAGCTCACAAATATGACATTGGCGTGAATTTTGCGCATTGATCTTCTCTTCTTTTAGCGCTATTGATTACTCGTGGCTGCGCAAAAAGCAGCCATTGTTTTCTTTCCACCAGACCAAAATGAGGGAAACGAGGCATGAAGAGACAGAAACGCGATCGTCTGGAAAGGGCGCATTCGAGAGGGTATCAGGCAGGTATTTTAGGGCGTTCCAGGGAACATTGTCCCTACCAATCATCAGTGGACGCCCGGTCTCAATGGCTGGGAGGTTGGCGAGAAGCCATGGAAGACAGGGCTGTGACCGCTTAAGCGGCTCCCTGTCAAATAAAAGGAATAACCTCCGCCCCTTGGCGGAGGTTTTTGTTTCAGGCGCTTATTCATCCCGCCAGCGTTTCAACAAAATACTCGCATTCACGCCGCCAAAGCCGAAGCCGTTTGATAAGGCGTAGATCATGTTCATCGATTCCGCCTGTTTCGCGACCAGATGCAAACCTGCCGCCGCCGGGTCGGGGTTATCCAGATTTAGCGTGGCAGGGGCTATCTGATCGCGCAGAGCCAAGGCGGTAAAGATGGTTTCCAGCCCGCCGGCGGCGCCCAGCAGGTGCCCGGTCGCTGATTTTGTTGAGGTCACGGCGACAGTCCCGGCCGTGCCAAACAGGTGTTTGATGGCGTTGATTTCGCCCAAATCCCCTACGGGTGTCGACGTCGCGTGAGCATTTAAATGCTGTACCTCCTCGGGAACGACGTTCGCCTGCTTCAACGCGATTTTCATCGCCCGATAGGCGCCGTTACCGTCTTCAGCGCCGGATGTCATATGGTAGGCGTCGGCGCTGGTGCCATAGCCGACGATTTCCGCGAGCGGGGTGGCGCCGCGCGCCAGCGCGTGTTCCAGCGTTTCAATGACCAGCATGCCGGCGCCTTCCCCCATGACAAATCCGTCCCGGGCGCTGTCGAAGGGCCGAGAGGCCTGTTGCGCCAATTCGGCCGGAGCGGTGGACATGGCGCGCGCGGCGGCGAACCCGCCCAGGCTGACGGTATCTATCGCGGCTTCGGTACCGCCGCACACGGCGATATCGGCTTCATCATTGCGGATCATACGCACTGCGTCGCCAATGGCTTGCACGCCGGCGGCACAGGCGGTGACCGGCGCGCCAATCGGCCCCTTGAAGTGGTGTTTGATTGAAACGTGGCCGGCCGCCAGATTGACTAGGAATGAGGGGATGGTGAACGGCGACAGCCGCTTGGCGCCGCGGCTGTCGGTTGTGCGCACCGCCTGGGCAATCGCCGGGAAACCGCCAATACCCGAGGCAATGACGGTGGCTGTGCGCTCTTGTTTTTCGTCCGTATCGGCTATCCAGCCGGCCTGACGAATGGCTTCGTCCGCCGCCGCCATAGCAAACAGGATAAAGCGGTCCATTTTCTTTTGGTCCTTGGGGGCGACGGAGGCGTCGGGGTTGAAGCCCGCTTCAGCATCTTGCGCCAGCGCCGGGACCTGCCCTCCGACCTTGACCGGTAAATCTGCAACGATCTCGTCAGGCAACGCTCGAATGCCGGATTCTCCTCTTAACAAACGCTGCCAGATGGCTTCAACACCGCACCCTAGCGGTGAAACGGCGCCCATGCCGGTAATGACGATACGACGATTGCTCATGATGGCTCCTTGGTAAATTCGGGTAAATCGGCGAGGCGCCGCTGCCGCATCAGTTCGGCGCGTTGATGTATGCCGTCGCTTGCCGCCGGCCCTGGCGCCAGCGTAATGAACTGCGGCGGCACCGGCTGTTGGGTATCACGATTGACCAACTGGACTTGGATCGGCCGATCGTTGCGTCCGTCGACCAACAGGGCGCTGACGTCCCCGTCGGTCAGATGATTGTTGCCCCATTGTGAGAGCGCCGCCAACACCGGGAGAAAATCGTTGCCGCGCTCAGTAAGCAGGTAGTGATAGCGCGCCGGCCGCGTTTGATAACGTTCTTTATACAGAATGCCGTGGGCCACCAAATCCTTCAGGCGACGCGCCAGTAGCGTGGGTGACATCCCCAGACTTTGTTGGAATTCGTCGAACCGGGACAACCCCTGAAAAGCATCGCGAAGGATCAGGATGCTCCACCATTCCCCCACGCGATCCAATGCACGCGCTACGGGGCAAGGCGCGTCGCTAAAGCGGGTTTTTTGCATACCTTTCTCACTAAGTACAATAATTGTAGTTACTATGCTAGTCATGTTAGAGGATCTTGAGGGGCAAGAGAATAACCGGACGCAAAAAAACCGCTATCGCACTGATGCGGGTATTGAGGGAGGCCGCCTTTCAGGCTGCCTGTTGCTTTGGCCGCTTCGGGTAAGCATAGGGCAGAGAGCGGTGGGGGAAGACATTTCGGTGTCGGGCGATGAAATAAGGAGCACCCAGCGTCAATGCCAGCGTGATGCGATATTTCATATCGCCCGATAGCGCATCTTTGCTATCGGCCCTAATCCTCTTTGATGAGAACTGAATAATAAGATGATGCTAACGGCGGCTAAAAAGAGGGGCGGGAGTCTTTGAAAGGCCGGGAAAAGATAAGAGAAAGAAATGCCATCACGTCGAACATGACGGCATGCGAAGAACGTTAGAGAGAAGGCAGTGGCCGCCTTCTCGTCAGCGTGATTAGAACGCGGTGGTATCTTTGAACAGGCCCACTTTCAGATCGGTGGCGGTATAGATCACTTCACCGTCAACCAGCACTTCGCCATCGGCGACGCCCATGATCAGCTTGCGGGTGATGACGCGTTTGAAGTTAATACGATAGGTTACCTTCTTCGCGGTTGGCAGCACCTGGCCGGTGAACTTGACTTCACCGACGCCCAGCGCGCGGCCTTTGCCTTCGCCACCCAGCCAACCGAGGTAGAAACCGACCAGTTGCCACATCGCATCCAGGCCCAGGCAGCCCGGCATGACCGGATCGCCGATAAAGTGGCAACCGAAGAACCATAGGTCCGGATTAATATCCAGCTCCGCTTCCACATAACCTTTGTTGTGAGTCCCGCCGTCTTCGGTCATTTTGACCACGCGGTCCATCATCAACATGTTACCCGCCGGCAACGGTGGGCCACCGGCGCCGAACAGCTCGCCGCGGCCGGATGCTTCGAGGTCTTCTTTCGTATAGGAATCGCGTTTATCTACCATGTTCTCAGTAAGCCTTATTTTAATGAAGGACGCAGGTTAGCTAACACGTGTACGCTGAACAAGTCCGATCAGCCGTGGTTGAACCAGTTGAGCCAGCGTAGCGGCCATGGACGGCGGCGTTCCTGCAGGCTCACCTGCGCAATCCGTTCCTGAATGGCCGCCAACAAATTCGGCTGTTGTTCGTCAGAGTAGAGGCAACCGGTGAGCAAAGGCAAGGCTTCCGCCGCGCTCTCTACCGCCCACAGGTGGAATTGCCCCTCGCGCACTGCGTCAACGACATCCTGACGCAGGCACAGGTGGCGCACGTTGGTCACGGGCAGTATGACGCCCTGTTTGCCCGTCAGGCCGCGGCGTAAACAAACCTCGAAGAAACCTTCGACCTTTTCGTTAACGCCCCCTATCGGCTGTACGTTGCCGAATTGGTCAACGGAGCCGGTGACGGCGATCTGTTGTGTGATCGGCTGCTGTGACAGGGCGCTGATCAGGGCGCACAGTTCAGCCAGCGAGGCGCTGTCGCCGTCCACTTCACCGTAAGATTGTTCAAAGACGATCGAGGCGGAGAAGGGCAGCTGCTGATCCAGGTCCAGTTCGGCGATCACGAACGCTTGCATGATCATCATGCCTTTAGCGTGCAGGTTGCCGCCCAGCTCGGCCTTGCGTTCGACGTCGGTAAATTCGCCGTCGCCGAGATGCACAACGCAACTGATGCGCGACGGTTCGCCGAAGCTGCGTGGGTGGCCGGGATAATCCAGGACTGACAGGCCGTTGATTTGCCCAACCACTTCACCCTCGGTCTCGATCAGGATCTGACCCAGTTCGATCTCATCCTGCATACGCTCGGCGAGATAGCTTTCACGCCATTCGCGGGCATTCAATGCCGCTTCAAACGCTTTGGCCGTAATGCGGTCTTCTTCGGCATACAGTGCCGCTTCGGACAACTGCTGCCCAAGCCAAACCGGCGAGAGTGGCAGGATGCCCTGATCGCCACTATAACGCACCGCCTGAACGATCAGCGGCAGCCAGGCATCGGCCGCCAACATCGGTAACTGCCGCTCGGCGATCACACCGTTGACGTAGCCGCACCACTGCGCCATATCATCAACTTCAGTCAGTTGCAGATCGTCTTCATATTCGCCATAGACCGCTTGTTCACTCAGTTCTGGCTCGATATCGTGGAAATCGGCCAGGCCGTGGCGGTCGCCGACTACAATCAGCCGCAGATCCAGCGGCATCGGCGGAATAGCGACCGGCAGCGGGCGGGTTTCGTCAGGCGAAACCCAATGGAACTGACGCTGGCCGATCATTTGCTTCAACCGCAGCCATAGCAACGGCTGGGCCAGCAGCGCCCGGGCTGACAGGATCAGAATACCGCCGTTGGCCTGGTGCACCAGGCCGGGCTGCAGAGTGATGTCGCCATTGTGGATCCGCACGCAACCAAACAGCTGCTCCGGTTCAATCCACTCTTCGAACACGCAGGCACCGCCGGCAGCGAAAGGTTCATCGCCATGGCTGGCAGGCTCTACGCTGACCTTGCCATCCTGAATGACATAGTGGCTGCCGAGGCATGCCGTGTTTTGCGGCAGCAGTGGTTTGACGGCGTTAGCGATCAGTTCCAGGTATTCTCGCGTTTCTTGCGCTTTCAACAGCATGAATCGCGGTGGCGATTGGGGGTGACAAAATAGCGTCAGGGCATTTTCCAGCCGAGGCTGAATGGCGGAAAAGGGCACGGGTGCCAACTGAGCGGCGGTATCAAATATCGCCTGATAAGGCGTTACGTCCGGCAATAAAGATTGCCATTCAAGTCGGTTATTGGTCAAAGTGTTAGATGCAATCGTTAAAAAGGGAAAGGGCGATTATACAAGAATAACGGCAGCTTGATACATGTGGAGTGCCAGTTGGCATCAGGGAGTTTGACATCGCGCGATGACTGTGCAAAAAACAGTCTAAAAGACGGCTTAATTGCCGGGGAAATTCGGCGTAAAGCTGTTATGCTTATTTGAAGTTACGCGGTCACTGAAGAGCTCAAGATGAAATATCAGCAACTGGAAAATCTGGAGAGCGGTTGGAAATGGAAGTACCTGGTGAAGAAGCACCGGGAAGGGGAACTCATTACCCGCTACATTGAAAACAGCGCTGCTCAGGAAGCGGTTAACGAGCTGCTGAAGCTGGAAAATGAGCCGGTAAAGGTACTTGCATGGATTGCCGCTCATATGAATCCGGATCTGGATAACCGGATGAAACAAACGATCCGCGCCCGCCGCAAACGTCATTTTAACGCAGAACACCAGCATACGCGTAAAAAATCTATCGATCTGGAGTTTTTGGTTTGGCAACGCTTGGCTGCCCTGGCGCGTCGTCGCGGTGTGACGCTGTCGGAAACCGTCGTGCAGCTTATCGAAGATGCTGAGCGCAAAGAGAAGTATGCGAATCAGATGTCGTCGTTGAAAGAAGACCTGAAGGCGATTCTCGGCAAAGAACCTAAGTAAACGGGGCAGAGCGCCTTCGTTGCACCAGGTCTTGAATGCTCTGACAAAAAAAGGACGAAAAAAAACCCCGCATTGCGGGGTTTTTTATTAGGCGAGTAAACTTAGCCCTGAGGCTGAGTTACAACGTCTTTGATACCTTTAACTTCGATCTCTACGCGACGATCTGGTGCCAGGCATTCGATCTGAGCTTTGGTAGCGCGACCAGCTTTGTAGCCACAGGTGTTGCCAGTAACTGGATCAGCTTTGCCCATGCCACGTGCAGAGATTTTGTCTGACGGGATGCCTTTGGAGACCAGGTAGTCAACAACGCTTTGTGCGCGTTTTTCAGACAGTTTCTGGTTGTACTGAGCGGAACCTACTGCATCGGTGTAACCCAGAACAACTACGGAACCGTCTTTAGGATCCATGGAGCTCAGCTGGGTGTACAGCTGATCCAGAGCCTGCTGACCTTGTGGCTTCAGAGTTGCTTTGTTGAAGTTGAACAGCACGTCAGACTTCAGAGTGAAACGCTTGGTTTCAACAACTGGAGCCGGAGCTGGAGCTGGAGCAACTGGAGCAACTACGTCATCCTGACCGAAGCGGTAAGAAACGCCCAGGCTCAGCATGGTGTTGTCTGGACGCGCGCCAACGGTACCTGCGTCACCGATGTTGCTTACGAACTGGTAGTCCAGGCGAGTAGCCCAGTTTTTGGTCAGTGCGTATTCAACACCAACAGCAGCCAGCGGAGAAACGCCGGTGTCGTGGTCGCTCAGGCGAGTGCCGTTGCCGTAGTTAGCTTTGGAGTCTGCGCGCCATACCATACCACCCAGACGAGTGTAGATGTCCAGATCGTCAGCAATTGGGTAGCTCAGTTTAGCGGCCAGTTGAACGCCCTGCGCTTTGAAAGCACCGTTGTTCACGCTGCCTTTGTAAGGCATACGGCCAAGCCAGTCATAGCCCAGTTCGAAGCCCAGGTATTGGTTTGCCTGGTAGCCCAGGAACGCGCCTGCACCCAGCTGATCTTTGTGGGTTGGGCCGTTGCCGATACCGTTCTGGTAACCGTTGCCGTAGAAGCCAACGTCATGGTACTGGGACCAACCCAGTTTAGCACCGGTGTACCAGGTGTTATCTTTTGGAGCGGCTTGCGCTACGGTAGCGAAACCTGCCAGTGCCACTGCTAATGCGATAGCTGTCTTTTTCATTTTGCGCCTCGTTATCATCCAAATAGGCAATGAGCTTTAAAGCTGTTTTAAGCCCTTGGTTAAATTCCTTCGCCAAGGTTTAAGCCCTCGTTTGTTACTCGCCAGTTTTTCTGACGTTATAGAGCAACCTTGGCGATGTAAAGTCTACAACGTGGCGCGAAAGTTACAAGTGTGATGTGATAAGGCTCTAAAAAAAAACGCAGAATCGTACATATTTGCTAACATTCTCAGCTCAAAAAAACGGCGATCAACAGGGCATTTTCCCTTGCCAAACCGCGGCTGGACTAGCTTTTTGCCTTATCCCGCAAAGGTTCCCTTTACGGGGTGCGAAAATGATGGGAAAAATCCTAAATTTACTTAATGATACAAAGAAGAGTGAATTTTTAGGGTAGAACACTGTCCGTGAGTCGGGCTAATGTCACGTTGTGGACGCATGATAAACCCGTATGCGTTACCCAATTCTGCCGCACGTCTTAATTTTAGACGATCCTCCTCCGTTAGCTCGGGCAACCAGCCGAGAACCACGCTGTAATTCCCCGTTTGCAGCGCTTTTTCCATTGCCTCAACCGTATTCACCGGGCTGATCTGGCTCAATTGCACCACTTTATCCACCGGCAGGCCGGATTGCTGCAGCCATTGTTTGCTTAATTTTTGCTGCGGCGTGAGCCACAGAAGCCAGCGAGACTGCTTGCCCAGTTGCTGCAGCAGGGGCAACAGCAGTTGAGCCACTGCGGGTTGGCGTTCGTTGTAAACAAGTTCACTGATCAAGCCATTCTCTTTGCCGACATCCGTGTTCTTCGCAACATTGCGCGTTGTATAAGAGCCATGGCCGAAATGAGGTTGGTAGAGTGATTGAGTACGCATAAAGTTCCCGCCCGTCGTGTTACTGTATGTTTATACAGTATCCCTGATTTAGGATAAGATCAACCCAAATTTTCGTAGCGGCTCGCATAATTGCGATCATTTTTTGTACCGGCGGTTTTTGTGATTGGCAGGCGGACGGATAGTGCGTATTTTTCTAATTAGTTGTTCACGTTACTTTTTTCATTGATGAGAGAAATAATACGGCCAGAACCTAAAGGCCAGAACCTAAAAAGGAGGAACGCTATGAAAAGGATGTCGACGAGAAGAATCGCGCAGGCTAAAAATTGCTTTGCGGCATTGGGGGCCATCACGACTCGGTCGCAGTTCGGCGGTTACGGTCTGCTGGCTGAGGGCGTCATGTTTGCGGTGATAGCGGAGGGTGAGCTGTATTTGCGAGCTACGGCAAGCATGGAACCCGCCTTTCGCGCCCGCGGAATGGTCAATATGGTCTATTCCAAACGCGGTGTGCCCATTACCTTGCGTTATTACTGGGTTGACGAGTCGCTGTGGCGGGAACGCAACGAGCTGGTGGGGCTGGCCTGGCAAGCTGTCAGGGAGCGCGCCGGGAGCAGCGGCTTAAGGCTGGCGATCACGGCCGACTGAAGGCATTGCCGAATATTGACGTCAATATGGAACGTCTGCTGTGGCGAGCGGGCATTCGCAACGCTTATGACCTGCGGCTGCATGGCGCCAAACGCAGCTATCTCCGTTTATTGAAACAGCAGACTAATTTGGGGCTACGAGTGCTGCTGTCGTTGGGCGGGGCGATAGCCGGTTATCATCAGGCGGCGTTGCCGGCCGAATTACGCAGCGAGTTAGTGCGTTGGTTCGATCATACGATGGCGATGCGCCGTCATGGGCATGAGCCGGTTATTCAGGGCCCATCGAACGGGCCCTGAATAGTTAGGCTGCCTTATTGATTTGGGCATGCAGCGCGGTGAGCTCCGGCAGCAGTTCGAGCACCAATCCCACCTGCTGCAAGACCAATTGTTCTTTGCTTTCAGGTTCCGGAACGGCTTTGCTGATGCGCTCCGCCAGCTGTTCCAACGCCTGCGCAATGCGCTGGCTGTTCCGTTCTTCCTGATGCAGGGCGCCGTCCACGTAACACACGGCGTCATTGAGCAGATCGAGCGTGGCCGGGGTGTTCAGCCGCTCGCGGTGCGCCCCCAATGCGGAGATATAGCTCAGGAGCGTGTGGTTCAGACAGAGCAAGCGGAAGGCGGCTTCCTGCAGCGCTTTGTCGGCCTTGGGATCGGCTGACATGTTGGAGATGACCGAAGCCAGTTCCGCATCGCTGTTATGGGCATCTCGTCGTGCGATGCGGTAAGCGAGGCCGTTATCCTTACCTTGATGATATTGCACCAAAATGGCGTCCAGATAGCGGCAGTTGGCATTCAGCGTTTTATCCACCACCGCCGGCAGTTGGCGGAACTTCCAGTCTGGCCAGATGAAGCTGACGGCCGCCCAGGCGATGGCGCAGCCCAGCAAGGTATCGTAAACGCGCGGGGCGGCCACTTCGAATCCTTCACCCAACAGGTTGAAGCACAGCAACACCAGCAGCGTGATGAACATCGTCGCGTGGGCATATTGCACGGTGCGGAAAGCGAAGAACAGGACGCCGGTGATGACGATCAACACCAGTTGCCCTTCTACGGAAGGCACGAAATAGAGGATTGGCAGGCCGATCAGGATACCTGCCAGAGTGCCGATGATGCGCAGTGCCAGGCGCCGGCGGGTGGCGTTGTAGTTCGGTTGGCAGACGAACAGGCTGGTCAGCAGGATCCAGTAACCGTGCTGCATACCGGTGAACTGGATAAAGGCGTAACCGACGCACAGCACCGCCGACATGCGGATCGCATGGCGGAACAGGGCCGACTGCGGCGTTAAATGGCGGCTGATGCGCAGCCGGATGTCGCTCCAACCGGTCAAACGATCGTCGGCCAGGCTGTTCTCTTCCGCTTGTCCGCTCGCCAGCGTTTGCTCGGACTCGATATTGGCCAACTGCGCATCTATCGCATGCAGGTTTTTCAGCAGATGCGCCAGCGCCTTGGTCTGTTCGCTATTGCCCTGGGTTTCGGCGATGCGCGCCAACGCCTCCTGAATGCGGCTGAAAGCCGGCTCAAAACGCGGGTTGTGCTGGTACTTTTGCCGCAGCAGGATAGATTGCGCCAGCTGGCGGCAGGCGCGCGCCTGCATACTCAGCAAACGCTGGAAGCGGAACAAAATGTCGCTGTGACGGAATTGCCGGCTGAGCGCAGGGTATTGAACGTGAGAAGAACTGGCGCGTTCGTGGATATCCTGCGCGACAAAATAGTAGTGCAAGGTGCGACGGGTGCCGCGCTGGCCGCGATCGCCTTTCAGGCGTGTCAATAACGAGGCTTTGGTCTGGTTGAGTAACGCGACCAACGCGCTGTTGGCCATTGCGACGTCCATCCATGGCAGATCGGCGTCGCGTTCGGCGTCGGGATCGAACAGGTTGGCTTTGGCGTCCAGATAATTGGCCAGTTGATCGTAACAGCGCGCCAGGTTTTCTTGCAGCGGTCGGATCGGGAACAGCAGGTGGCCCGCCAGCGTCAGCAGGTTGTACCACAATGCACCGATCACCAGCAGCAGCGGTTGCTGATACCAGGCATCGTACATGGAAGTGCCGAGCATGGTGTAAACCGCGATCAGCAGCGCACCGAAGGCGATGGTGGCGTAACGTTGCCCCAAGGCGCCCAGCAGGATAAAACCGCAGGTCGAGGTGGTTAAGCCAAGCGCGAACAACCAAGGGTAGGGAAACAGCAGCTCAATCGAGGCGGAAGCAATAAAGAAGCATACCAACGTGATCAGCAGATTGCGTAATCTGCCGGCCAGGCGGTCGTCCAAATCAGTCAGGGCGGCTGCCACCACGCCCAGCGTTAACGGGATAGTCAGCTTGGGAATGCCGAGCCACCAGGGAACGGCGGTGGTGCCGATCAGCGCAATGAGGATGCGCAAGTGATACAGCAGGTTGCTGTTGTAAGTATAACGACGAACTGCGGGTGCAAAAGAGAGCACGAAAAACTCCTCAAACGGAGAAAAAATTAACGCTGTTGATAGTGGCGGCGAGCATTCTCAATACGGGCTTGCTGAGCCATTTCTACCGAGACGACGCGGCGTCCCACCGGCCACAGCGCGATGGCGGCTATTTTGAAATTGGCGATGCCGACCGGAATGCCGATGATTGAAACGCATTGCACGATACCGGCGGCGATGTGTGACAGACACAGCCACCAGCCGAACAGCACCAGCCAGATAATGTTGAGCAGTGAGCCGCCGGCGGAGAGCAGCGCATTGCTTTTTTCCGGATACAGTTCATCGACGTGTATCGCTTCGTTGCCGAACGGCACCAGCGACAGCTTAGTGATTTCCCAACAGGAGCGGGTAAGCGGCAGTGTGATGACAAGCAGCACGCTGAACACCGTAGCAATAAGCCAGCCTAGCGTGGTGAAGAAACCGCCCAACACAAAATTAAGAATATTCAGTACAGTACGCATAGACGTCATTCTGCTCTAATGATAGCCAAACCGCGATGCGGGCGTATTCACGATAAAAACGCAAAATCTATTCTACCCTTTTTTTAGCGCTAGAGTGCCACTGCTTATCGCAGGTAAACTGGCAGATATCCGTTATTTAATCTCAACATAGTCATGGCGCGACGATATGGAACTTAAAGCGACATCGCTGGGGAAACACCTGGCTCAGCACCCTTATAACCGCGTGCGGTTGCTGCACGCCGGCGTTGAGGTGAGCGGGGAAAAACATGAATATCTGATCCCCTTCAATCAACTGATTCAGGTCAGGTGCAAGCGTGGCATCGTCTGGGGCGAGCTGGAATTTGAATTACCGGACGAAAAAGTGGTGCGGCTGCACGGCACCGAATGGCAGGAAACGCAGCGTTTTTATCACTTTCTGCAGCAGGCGTGGCAGCAGTGGAGCGCCGAAATGAGTGACGTCAGCGCCGGCGTGTTGCAACAGCAGGTGGCGCAGATTAAGCGCATTGAGCAACAAGATAAATGGTTCAAAAAGTCTGAGCTGGGCAAGCTGCAGCAGCAAATTCGCGAGGCTTTCTCCGCGCTACCGATGCCGGTGGCGCGCCTGGAGGAATTCGATAACTGCCGGGCTGATTACCATCTGTGTTTGCAATGGTTGCAGCAGGGGGCGCGCAGCATCGAGCAACGCAACCGGCAGTGGACCGAGCGCATGCTGGAGCAACACCATGATTTCTTCCAGACCGTCGAGAGTTCGCCGCTCAACGACGCCCAGAGCCGGGCGGTGGTCAATGGCGAGGATTCCGTGCTGGTGTTGGCCGGCGCCGGCAGCGGCAAAACGTCGGTGCTGGTGGCGCGCGCCGGCTGGCTGCTGCGTCGTCAGGAGGCTGAGCCGGGTCAAATCTTGCTGTTGGCGTTCGGCCGTCAGGCCGCCGGCGAGATGAACGACCGCATCAAAGAACGTTTGGGGGATGTCGGCATTCAGGCCAAGACCTTCCATGCCTTGGCGCTGCAAATCATTCAACAAGGCAGCCGCAAAGCGCCGGCCATCAGCCGGTTGGAAACCGATGCCAAAGCGCGCAAAGAGCTGCTGATCACCCATTGGCGCCAACAGTGCGCGGAGAAGAAAGCGCAGGCCAAGGGGTGGCGTCAATGGTTGACCGAAGAGCTGGAATGGGAAGTGCCGGAAGGCGACTTCTGGCAGGATAAGCGCCTGGCGGATCGCCTGGCAAGCCGGTTGGAACGCTGGTTGGGGCTGATGCGCATGCATGGCGGCAGCCAGGCGGAAATGATCGAGCAGGCGGATGAAGAAATCCGCGATCTGTTTTCAAAACGCATCAGGCTGATGGTGCCGCTGCTGAAAGCCTGGAAAAGCGCCTTGAAAGAGGAAGGGGCGGTGGACTTCTCCGGCCTTATCCATCAGGCGGTCAACATTCTCGACAAGGGGCGCTTCGTCAGCCCGTGGAAACATATTCTGGTCGACGAGTTTCAGGATATCTCACCGCAGCGTGCACTGTTGCTGGCGGCATTGCGCCGACAGAACAAGCAGACCTGCCTGTTTGCTGTAGGGGATGACTGGCAGGCGATTTATCGCTTCAGCGGCGCAGAACTGACGTTAACCACGGCCTTCGCCACGAACTTCGGCGAAGGCGCGCAGTGCGCACTGGATACCACCTATCGTTTCAATGAACGTATCGGCGAGGTGGCCAACCGGTTCGTGCAGCAGAACCCGCACCAGCTGAAAAAACCGCTCAATAGCCTGAGCAAGGGCAATAAAAAGTCGGTGACGATCCTGCCGCACGAGCAGTTGGAGCCGCTACTGGACAAGCTGAGCGGCTACGCCAAGCCGGATGAGCGCATCCTGGTGCTGGCGCGTTACCACCATCTGAAACCGGAAGCGCTGGCGAAAGCGGCCACCCGCTGGCCAAAGCTGGATCTGGAGTTTATGACCATCCACGCCAGCAAGGGGCAGCAGGCGGAATACGTCATCATCGCCGGTTTGCATGAGGGGCGCGACGGCTTCCCCGCCGTGGCGCGCGAGTCGGTGTTGGAAGAGGTGTTACTGCCGCAGCCGGAGGACTTTCCGGATGCTGAAGAGCGCCGTCTGCTGTATGTCGCGTTGACTCGCGCCAAACATCAGGTATGGCTGTTGCAGGATCGTGAACGTCCTTCGGTGTTTGTCGACCACCTGCGTGAGCTTGGCGTTCCGGTGCAGAAAAAACCGTAAGCAGCTGGCCTGGCGGTAGCCAGGCCGAAAGGACTATTTCAGGCGGTCTTGCAGGTAACGCTGATAGTCGGGGATGGCGATCTCCACCTCGCTTTTGAACAGCGGAGAGTCAATCAGAAAATCAGCGGTCGAACGGTTGGTCGCTACCGGAATATTCCAGACGGTCGCCAGCCGCAGCAGGGCCTTCACGTCCGGATCGTGCGGAACCGCGTTCAGCGGATCCCAGAAGAAGATCAGCATGTCTATCTTGCCTTCCGCAATCAGTGCGCCGACTTGCTGATCGCCCCCCATTGGGCCGCTCAGCATGCTGGTGACGGGAATGCCGCTGGCACGCTGGATCAGGTTGCCGGTGGTGCCGGTGGCGTACAACTGGTGCTGCGCCAGAATGGTCTTGTGGCTTTCAACCCACTCCAGCAGGGCCTGTTTGCGGTGATCGTGCGCCACCAGCGCAATGTGTTTGCGCTCGGCGATAGTGCGGGTGGTCAATTCCATCTCAGTGTCCTTCGCTAATCGGTGATGTGCGACAGATTACTGAAACTGTTTTTCACTGCCTAGCGTTTGCAGCTGAAAATGCGAAGAAAAGGCGCCTTCGCGGCTAAGGCGCCGGGAGGGATCAGCGAACCGGTTGTTTGTTGGCCCAGTGCAGGAAGCGCTTCTGGGTTTCCTTGTCCGCCTGTTGGAACCAGTATTGCAGCATCTGTTCCGACACGTTTTCACCTTTCAGCGTCACCGTCGGGGCATTCACCGGTGCGCCGGCCGGCAGGGAGGCTGTTGTGTTGCCTGCGTTCGGCTGGACGAAAAGCGGGACGGAAGCCGGGCGGCTTTGGCGATTGTAATCCGTCATCACCTTTTCCAAATCGGCATTGAAGGTGACGCTGTCGGGATGCAGCACATCATGCTGGAACGGCAGGGCATTACCCTCTTTATCCACCACCCGATAGTTCAGCGTTTTATCGAAGCGTTGCGCGTCACGATCGTTCTCGATGCGCGGCAGTTCGATCGCCACCTGACTGATCTTTTGCGTATTGAAGGTGGCAACCAGCGGCAGGGACGCATAGGCCTGCGTATGCTGGCCGGAACGTACGGTTTTGGTCACTTTAAACAGCAGCTGGTGCTGTCCGCCATCCAGTTCAAGGCTGTCGGCGCCTTTTAACAACGAACCTGTCATTTTCTTGCCGTCGACCACCAGCAGATCGATGTCCGGGGAGAGTTTCAGGGTCGTAGCCGCGGCAGGCATGCTGATGCTGAGCAACGCCGCAACCACCAGACCAAATTTCATCATTATCTCCTTATAAAGTGACGTAGCTCTAAGTGTTGAACATGGCATAGGTTGTGTCAAAATTTTTCAATTGGGTATTTTATTTACATTTTTACATATTTATTTGTAATTAGACACGTCTGTGCGTGGCTGAACCGCGACAGCCTCAGACCATAAGATTACGCTGAAGTTTCCTGCGCGTAGCGTTTAGCCGCGCGAATGCCGATCGGTTACACTCGAAACGGAAGAGTGACGCAGTGATAAACGGGAGTTGAAGATGCAAGATCAAGAGATTGTTGAGTTATTGCAGCAGGTGAAAACCATCGCGCTGGTGGGCGCCAGCGATAACCCGTCGCGGCCCAGCTATGGGGTGATGGCTTATCTGTTGTCGCAGGGATATCAGGTGATCCCGGTGAGCCCAAAACTGGCGGGGCAGACGCTGTTGGGGCAGCCGGTTTATGCCACGCTGGCCGCCATCCCGCAGCCGGTCGATATGGTCGACGTTTTTCGCAATTCGGAGGCAGCCTACGGCGTGGCGCAAGAGGCGATAGCGATCGGCGCCAAGGCGCTGTGGTTGCAGATCGGCGTGATTAATGATCAGGCGGCAGTGCTGGCGCAACAGGCCGGGCTGCAGGTGGTGATGGATCGCTGCCCGAAAATCGAAATCCCGCGTTTGGGGCTGGAACGCTAAATAAAAAGAGCCCGGCGCGATGCCGGGCCCTTTCAGGGTTTCTCAGGTCTTGGCGCGGTCAATTGCGCAAGCGTGGCGCCTGTAACTGGTGACGGATGGATTCCGCCAGTTCATCCAGCGATGGTTGCTCGGGATGCGCTTCCTGGGGCTCGCCATCCAGCTGCGCTTCCGCCAGATAGGTATGCACCGGTTGGCCTTCCTCGTCTTCCATCACCACGTGGTACCAAGGAGCGGAACGCAGTTCATCGTTCGCCGCTATCTCGTCAGCTTTGGGTTGTTCCAAAGAGTATTCAGGGTCGATATCGATAACGACGCCCAAATACCCCAGCAGTTTATGCCTAACCTGTTGTCCGATACCGAATTTGCTGGCAATCATGATGACCTCCTGAGAAACAATGCCTTGCTCATATATGGGGGCAAGGCAGCGCATTTCAAGTTACATCACCCGACAAGCGAAGCCTTTCAGATACAGCCCCTCAGGGTACGTGGCGATCACCGGGTGATCGGCAGCCTGGCGGAACTGTTCTATAAATTGTACATCACGTCCGGCATCTACAGCGGCGTCGGCCAAAATTTTCTGGAACAGATCGGTCGGCATCAGCCCGGAGCAAGAGAAGCTGAGCAGAATGCCGCCCGGGTTCAGCAGCTGCAGCGCCAGCATGTTGATGTCTTTGTAGCCACGGCAGGCGCTGGCCAGCTGGTTTTTGTTCTCGACGAACTTCGGCGGATCCATGATGATCAGATCGAATTTCTCGCCCTGGGCGCGGTAGTTGCGCAGCAGTTGGAACACGTCATCGCGAACGAACTCTGCCTTGTTCAGCTCCAACTTGTTGAGCTCGACGTTCTGTCTGGCGATATCCAGCGCCGCCTGCGAGGTATCCACACTGATCACCTGCGCGCAGCCGCCCATCAGAGCGGAAACGGCGAAGGCGCCGGTGTAGGAGAAGCAGTTCAGCACCCGGCGGCCGGCAGAGTAGTTACGCGCCGCCAGGCGGCTGTCGCGCTGATCGAGATAGAAACCGGTCTTGTGCCCTTGCTGAATGTCCACCAGCAGTTTCATGCCGTGTTCGGTGATCGGCAGCAGCTCCGGCGGCAGATCGCCCAGCACCGGGCCTTGCGCCAGCGGCAGGCCTTCTTTTTTACGCACCGCCACGTCGGAACGGTCGTAAATTGAACATTCCGGGTAACAATGCTGCAGAGCGGAAAGCAGAGCCGGGCGCTGATATTCGGCGCCGGCGGACAGCAGCTGCAGCACCAGGAAATTCTGGAAGCGATCGATAGTGATGCCCGGTAGGCCGTCGGACTCGCCGGCGATCAGGCGGTATCCGTCCAGGCCGTCGCGCTGCGCGACCCAATCACGCCAGCTTTGCGCTTGCTGCAGGCGGCGAATGAAGAAATCGATGTTAATCTCTTCATCCTGCTGGAAAGTCCAGACGCGTGCGCGGATCTGCGACTCGGGCGAATAGGCGCCGCGAGCCAGCCATTTGCCCTGGCTGTCGAGAATATCGATGGTTTCACCGGAGAGCGCTTTGCCCTCGACGCGTTGAACGGCGCCGGAGAATACCCAAGGGTGACGACGGAGTAAGGACTTTTCACGTCCTTTGGCGAGAAACAGGCGTACGGTCATAATTAATAATGCTGCCAGCTAGGATAGAAAGAGTGACACGGCGGTGCAAAGGCACGGCAATGCCATAACGAAAACTGAATTAAGGGGGCGATTATGACACAAGTTTGCATTGCTGCGTATGTGTATGGCGTGGTGCAGGGGGTAGGGTTTCGCTATTCCACTCAGCGGCAGGCTGAGGCGCTGGGGGTGACGGGCTATGCGCGCAACCTTGATGACGGCAGCGTTCAGGTGGTGGCCTGCGGCACACAGGCGCAGGTGGACTCGCTGGTCGCATGGCTGAAGCAGGGCGGCCCGCGCAGCGCGCGCGTCGAACGCGTGCTGGTGGAGCCGCAGGGCGTGACCGACTACGACGGGTTCGGCATTCGCTATTAAGTGCTCGCCTGCAGCGGCGCTGCGGGCGGAGCGGTCAGATGCATTTTACCGGTTTGGGCAATCCGGCGATCTTGGTGGCCTGTTTGGCCGGCCCTTTCGGGAACAGGCGGTACAGATAGCGGCTGTTGCCTTTTTCTTCGCCGTATTTCTGCGCCATGGCTTTGACCAGCATGCGAATAGCCGGTGAGGTATTGAATTCCTGATAGAAGTCGCGCACAAAGCGCACCACTTCCCAGTGTGCTTCGGTGAGCACGATCTCTTCCTGCGCGGCCAGCAGCGGCGCCAGGCCTTCATGCCAGTCGGCGCTGTTTTTCAGATAGCCCTGCGCGTCAGTGTCGATAACCCGACCTTCAAACTCCAACATACTGCCTCGATAACGGATAATTCGGAACGGCCGCCAGTTTAGCAAATTTTTTCAGCCGCAAAAAATAAAGCCCCGCCGGAGCGGGGCCTGGAAGGCGGGGTAACACGCGATCAGTTGCTGCGGGCGAAGCCCAGGATGCTCAACAGGCTGATGAACATGTTGTACAGCGATACGTACAGGCTGACGGTGGCGCGAATGTAGTTGGTCTCGCCGCCGTGAATGATGTTGCTGGTTTCCCACAAGATCGCGCCGGCGGAGAACAGAATGAACAGCGCGCTGATCGCCAGGTGCAGAGCAGGGATCTGCAGGAACAGGTTGGCGATCACCGCCACCAGCAGCACCACAAAACCGGCCATCATCATGCCGGACAGGAACGACATGTCTTTACGGGTGGTCAGCACATACGCCGAGCAGCAGAAGAACACCGCGGCGGTGCCGCCCAGCGCCAGCATGATCAGATCGCCCGCGCCGGCGTTCAGGAACGAGCTGAGGATCGGGCCGAGGGCATACCCCATGAAACCGGTCAACGCGAACGCCGCCAGAATGCCTGCCGGGCTGTTGGCCAGTTTATGCGTCAGGAACATCAGGCCGTAGAAGCCAACCAGCATCAGCAGCAAGCCCGGCGCAGGCAGGCCCAGCAGGGTACTGGCGGTTGCGGTCAGCGCCGAGAAAGCCAGCGTCAGGGATAACAGGAAATAGGTGTTGCGCAGGACTTTATGCGTGCTGAGCAGGGAGTCGCGCGAGGAAGACGAGACGACAATGCGGTCCATAATGATCTCTCTTATCAGGCCATCACAAAATAATCCCGATGATAGGCAGCGCAAGCGCTTGATTAAAGTTTGTTTACCAATCTTTACCCTTAGTTATCATTGTTGCAACAGCGGGGGGAGCGGCCACGCGTTTGTTCGCCGGCTTGCATCATTCCGTCGATTTTTCGCGCGGTTGAACGCGCCTGGGCTTTACAAGCGAATAAGCTCTGTTTATAGTGCGCGTCGTTGCGGAGGGGTGGCCGAGTGGCTGAAGGCAACGGTCTTGAAAACGTCGACGGGAAACCGTTCCAGAGTTCGAATCTCTGCTCCTCCGCCATACATTCTGACCCCGCGCTCTTAGAGCGCGGGGTTTTTTGCTTTTGCGTGCTGAGAACTTGACGGTCGCCCGCAGGAAACGCGAACGGCTATTGATAAGGGCTACGCATCGGTGAGATTATGCGGTCATCAAGGCAGGCTGCTCGGATGCCTGCTGCTGTCAGGCGTGACCGGCACGATAATTAACGCCGCCTTATCGATTTTGCTTAATACTCTTAGGAGACAGAGATGAACTGGTATCAAGTCGCCCTATGGACCATGATTTTTCTCAAGTCCGGCGCTTTCCTGGTGTTCGTATGGTGGTGGATGTTCAAACGTGCGACCAAACCCTATGAGCGTCCGAAAGACGTTGTGGTCGACGAGACGCCGTATGACGATAGCCTTACGATGGAAGAGGTGATGAAGAATCACGGCATCGTACGGACTGAAAAGCCGCTCTGATCGTCGAATGTCTGTGTTGCTATCAACCCGAGCCTGTGGCGCTCGGGTTTTTTATTCCCGCCGTTACTCGCGATGCATCCCTTTTCCCCAATCTTGTTTGACCCCTGTAGCGATTTATTTAAATGAATTATCTTTCAGTATATTTTTTAATATACTTTAAAGGTGGGTTTTATATTGATAGGGAAAGATATATTTTTCTCTGAAAAATTCATCCTTATCGACTGAGTAAAGAAAAATTCGCACGCTGTTTCTTGTGTGTCTGAATATTCATGTGCAGAGAGTATCGCATTTCCGGGCTACTCCTATAGCGGTAGGTCGGATAATTTTTAAGGTAGGGGAAAAGTAAACCTTACGTGGAGGGATGAGGAGGGTTAAGGAATCTAAGATTTTTCTTTGTGTGTTTTTTCTTTTTATATCAATGGCTTTTTGTTTTTTATGCCACAAGCGCTTTTATGAGGAAATGGCGGCCCTCATTTGACCCGCGCAGTAAGCAGCCTGCCGTACTCACTCTTTTAAGGCACACATCCTTCCGGTCATTGCTCGATTCATTTTTTTTATTGTCATGAAAATTATTTGATTCGATGTTGCAATTTTTTTGTCTTTGGAATTAATATGTCCTGCATCTGGCGGTGAATGAGATTTTTCCCATTGTCGGATATCTTTTAGAATACACTTGGATATATATAAATATATACCGTCGCATATAAACTTTTAGATGGCAGGATGCTGTCAATACTCTGCTATTGCCTAAGCTTCGTTAGCCTCTAAACGGTTTAATGGTGTAGGTCATTTTATATATGCTCTCTCAGCGAAGAAAGTAATGGGGTTTATTATGATTAAGCAAGGCATCTCTTTGGCGGTATTGGCTGCCGCGTTAACATCTGTGGGCGCAACGGCGGCAGATAATTCCGCCGGTGGCGTTATTTCGTTTAGCGGTGCCGTTACGGATACCACTTGTACCATCAATGGCGGGAAAAGCGCCGATTTTACCGTTGCGCTCAGCCCGATTTCCGTGACTGATGCGGGCACCGTGGTCGGCCCCATCACCAAAAACAAGAAATCTTTCTCGCTGACGTTCTCCGGCTGCACGCCGGCGGCGGGAACGGCCGGTACGCCGCTGAAGATCTACTTCTCTTCGGCGAATAATATCTCTACCGACGGGAAATATCTGCTGAACAGCTCCGTGAATGAAAGCGACGCCGCCGTAGCGAAAAACGTCGGTTTTTCTCTGGCTGAGCCGGGTTCATCCACGCCGATTCCGTTGAACGTGCCTTATGTCACCAAGATCAAAGGCGATAAAACGGCGCCGGATGCCGAAACGCTGACGCTGGACGCCTATTACTACAAGACCAATGCATTGGCGGCAAAAGTGGGGGAATTGAGTTCCAACGTGACTTACACCATTTCTTACCTGTAATTGCAATTAAGCCAGGCCTGCGCCCAAGGCAAAGGCCTGGCTTCTGGGGTGACTATGAAACAGTGCTTAATCTTTGCTGGATTGTTTCTCAGCAGCTTTTGCGCCGATGCCAATATTGTAATTAATGGAACGCGCGTTATTTATCCGGAAAAAAACAAGGATGTTATCGTTCAGTTAGTCAACAATGGTGACGATCCGGCACTGGTGCAGGCATGGATTGATGACGGTGATATAAATTCGACGCCTGAAACGGCAACCGTGCCGTTCTTGTTATCCCCGCCGGTTGTGAAAGTTGCCGGAAATAATGGCCAGCAATTACGCATACAAAAAATGAACGCGGCGCTTCCCGGCGATCGTGAGTCGGTATTTTATTTGAATGTGCTGGATATCCCGCCTACGCCGGAGAATTTGCAGGGCGTCAATACGCTGCAATTAGCCATCAAATCACGCATCAAGCTATTTTATCGCCCGGCAGGGTTAACCGGCAGTGTCAATAACATCACCGACTTCATTGAACTCCAGGCGGCGGGGAAGGGATTTAAGGTTATCAACAAAGGCCCTTACTATTTTACGTTGGCCAATGTTGATCAGAAAGGCAAAAAGAATCTGTTGGTCGATTCAGTGATGGTCGGGCCATATTCCAGCCTCTTTGCCCCGACCAAAGTTGGCGTGAGCCGGAATATTCCCTACACCCTGCTCTATATCGACGACCTGGGGGCTTATAAATCTAAAGCCATTACAGCCCGCTAACGTGAAGAACGGCCATGAAGCTTAAACTAAAATTGCTTTCGATACTGACCGCATCTGTATTCATACCGTTAAATAAAGCATCGGCGATGAAATTCGACACTTCTCTATTGGCCGGTGCGTCCAGCGAATCCGATCTGTCGCGTTTTTACCTCAATAATGACATGCCGGCAGGCACGCAAACGGTCGACGTGTATGTCAACCAGAGTTGGAAAGGGCGGTTCTCGTTGCAGTTCGGCGAACATAAAGGCGATATTCGCATCGCCCATCGTGACGCCGCCCTGTTGGGCATCGATATGAGTCGTTTGTCCATCGGGGTGGACAAGGGGCCGATCCCCGTCCAAACGTTAGTGCAAGGAGGAAGGGCGGACTTCGATGTGGGGACGTTGAGCCTTAAGCTGACGGTGCCCCAGTCGCGAGTGATTCGCGCAGAGGCCGGCTATGTTGACGCCAAATTTTGGGATCGCGGCGTGCCTGCGTTGCTGCTGGCCTATAACGCCACCTATTACCACGTGCAGTCGTTGCAGGGCGACAAGGCGTCAAACGACGATTTCTATACCGGTTTGGAATCGGGGATCAATCTGGCGGGTTGGCAATTCAGAGACAGCAGCAATTTCCGCAGCAGTTCGCGGCAAGGCAGCGATTGGCAAAATAATACTCGCTATGTGCAGCGTGGCTTCGCCGCCATCAAATCGAACCTGACGATGGGCGATTTCTATTCGCCGGGTGATTTGTTCGACTCGATTCGGGTGCGGGGCGGCGCTTTAGCCTCGGATATCAACATGCGGCCCAATTCGCAGCAGGGCTTTTCGCCGATAGTACGGGGCGTGGCGCAGAGCAATGCCCTGGTGAAAGTATTGCAAAACGGCAACCTCATCTATCAGGAGAACGTGCCGCCGGGCGCCTTTACGCTGGACAATATATTGCCGACCGGTTCTGCGGGGGATCTGTTGGTCGTGGTCAGGGAAGCCGACGGGCGGGAACAATCCTTTACCGTGCCGTTTTCCGCCGTTCCCAACATGTTGAAGCAGGGCGTCAGCAAATATGGCCTGGTGGCCGGTAAGGTCAATCAGGCGGATACCGACTATGCGCCCGCTTTCGTGCAGGGCACGCTGCAGTACGGCTTCAATAATCTGGTCACCGGTTATGCCGGTACGATCCTCAGCGAGGACTATCGCGCCTGGCTGCTGGGCAGTGGCTGGAATCTGCCGTTCGGCGCGGTATCCGTCGATGTGACTCAGGCCTCGACGCATTTGCAGGATCGCAACGAGAATGGGCAAAGTTTTCGGATCGCCTACAGCAAGTTTTTGGACGCTACCGCAACCAACTTCACGCTGGCGGCTTACCGTTATTCGACCAAAGGTTATTACAGTTTCAACGATGCCATCTACACCCATCAAGGCTACCGCGAGCGTGACAAGCGCTTTCACGATTATTGGAACGATCGGGATGACGATGAGCTTGCCCCGCTGGATTTGAATACCTGGGACGCCGTTCGCGCCGCTCGTCCGCGCAATACCTTCAATTTGAACCTGAATCAGAGGCTCGCAGACGGGTGGGGCACGCTCTATTTCTCCGGCACCCAGCGCGACTATTGGTCGGATACGAATAAAAGCCGGGAATACCAGCTCGGGTATTCAAACGCCTTCGCGCGCGTCAGTTACAACATTTCCGCGAGTCGCGTGAGAAATTCCGATCGCAAAGAAGAGACGCGGTTTTATCTCTCTTTGAGCGTGCCGTTGTCGATGTTCGACAACAATGCCTATCTCAGCACCAGCTTATCCGCCACCGATTCGCACTATCAGCAAAGCTCGCTGAGCCTGAGCGGCAATGCGCTGGAATCAAACCGTCTGAGTTATGCGCTTGCCGGCAGCAATCAAAGCGGCGGCAACAGCATGGCGAGCGTGAATGCCGCCTATCGCGCCAACGCGACGACCGTCGGCGGCTCCTACAGTGAATCATCAGACTATCGACAGTTGGGCATGAGCGCCCGCGGCAGCCTGGTGGCGATCCCTTGGCATTTGCTGGCGTCCAACGAAATGGGCAACACCATGATGGTGGTGGACGCGCCCAAGGCCAAAGGGCTGATGGTGAACGGCGACGAGAGCATCGTCACTAACGACGAAGGGCTGGCTTTGGTGCCTTACGCCACACCTTACCGGCAAAACTCCGTGACATTGTCGGATACCGGCAACAGTTCCGGCGCCGAGATCGTCGGCAATATCGCCAACAGCGTGCCCTATGCCGGCGCCGTCAACTATTTGAGATTCGAAACCGATCGGCGTCGGCCTTATACGCTGCGCGCCTTTAAGCGCGGCAATAAGCCCCTGCCATTTGGTGCGGAGGTGGCGGATCAAAGCGGGCATGCCATTGGCTTCGTCGGGCAGGCCAGCGTCCTGTATCTGCGGGTGGAGCAGCAGCCAACGTCGCTGGAGGTCAGGCTGAATGACGGTGTCTGCAAGATTGAACGCCCGAAAATCTCGATGGACAGCGCAGCCAACACATGTCGATAAAAGGATAATTACACCATGCTCAGGATACTCGCACTGACCCTGTCCCTGTTGTTCAGCGGTTACAGTTACGCTTCATGCTACGGCAACGGCATCCAATATGCGCCGCCTATCTACGTCGATTTGTCGGATAAGCTCAGCGATAAAACCCCGGTCTGGGAAGGCAGTTTTTATACGCAATACAGCGGTTCATTCAGTTGTTCAACCTCGAGCAGCGAATTCGGCTATACGCGCATCCTGTCAACCGACAGCACAAAGGCGACCATTCTGGGATTCAACAACGGTAAATATTGGATACGCGCGGAAATAACCAACGACATCGCCAACAAAAAACTTAGCGGTTGGGGATCGCACTCCGCTTCGGAATTGAATCAGCCGATGAATATTCGTTTCAGTCTGGTCAGCAAGACGGGCACATCGATACCCGGCGACACGGTTAGCCTTAAGGACGTGATGTTCGTGACCGATCTGAGCGGGATGTCCTTGCTGGAGATCATTTTGTGGCCCGCCAAGCAGTTGGTGAAGATTTTGACCTGGCTGCTCAACGGTTTCAATTGGCCTTACGATCAGCGCGACATGTACGGGCAGCCGATGACCATCAAGTATGCGCCCAAGATGACGACCTGCACTTTCGACAATGCCGGCCTGGCGGTGAAGTTGCCGACGCTGGGGATATCGCAGATTACTCAGGGGGCGCAAAATGGCCTGACGCCCTTTACGCTGAATTTCAGCTGCCAGAATCGGCAAAGTGGCGGCACGGCCGATCGGGATATCAATATGTTTTTATCCAGCAATAATCTGTTGTCTTCGGATAATACGGTTTTGATTGATAAAAGCCCTGAGGCGGCAAAAGGCATTGGCATCCGGCTGGTCAAGACGGCTTCGCCGAATAATCCCGTCACGCTGTCGCTTTCCAGCGTGACGCCAGGCGCGGCGACTTCATTATTTCACGTGGGAACCGGCAATGCCTTGGATGCGCAATTTTCCATCGGCATGGCGGCCTATTATTATCCTTACAGCCCCACCGCAATGAGCAGCGGGGGAATTAACACATCGGCTACGCTTAACATTATATATAAATAATTCTTTTGTTATTTTTAATAATAAAAAACAGGTTGCCACATATAAGAAAAATCTTAACATGGTAATTGGTGGCGAATATTATTTGCTTGAATAATATTGGTGTTTAATCCGGATCTCTATGTTGAGGATGAATTGTATGACGGAACAAATCCAGATCGGTGTCAAAGTGGAAAAATCGCTAAAAGATGAGGTTGACGTCATTCTTCGCGGTTTGGATATTAAGCCGACGACGGCGATAAATGGGCTTTATCAATATATCTCGCAGCATGGAGAGCTCCCTTTTGTCATATCAACCAGCGTGAAAACACCGAAGGATATCGCCGGCGGGTTGTTCAAGAACCTGTTTTCCTTACAAAGCACGCTCAGCGTTTTCCTGGATAAAGTGCAAATGAAGCGGTGTGTCAGCAGGGAGGAAGTATTGATTGTGCTCGATATATTGCGCGATTTTATCGTTGGTTTTCGCCAAAGCGCGCAATATCTCGGCGCTTCGCCTTTCGGTCGGCGCGTAGTTTGGAAGGATGCCGTATGCGCCGTCGAGAGTATTCATGAAATTCTAGATAATAACGTGAAATACAGTGAAGATGGCATTATGAATTTGGATGAAAAATATCTTTCATCGCTGTCCGCATTGCTGATCTCATTATGTTCTTCACTTAAGTAAGTCGAGCCAATAAATTTAATTGACATGACTGCCATGGGGGCGTTGTTAAAAACGCGCCCATGATAAATAGCAATGGGGTGATCCTGTGCGAGTGGCTATATTTTCTGATGATTACTATTTATTCTATGGCATATCGCAGATCTTAATGTCGTTGGAGGGCGTTGAAGTTATGGGTCTGCATTCATCTGCACGCCGTGGATTACATGCCATGTATTGTCATGCAGAAGTGGTCATCGTCTCTTTCTCGTCTATCTGTCGGGTTATGAATTTCTTATCGCATATTATCGACAGGCCTGACAATACGATCGTCTTAACCGGCGTGGAAACGCCGCGACTGGCGAATTTTAACTGTCTGAAAAAAAACATCGGTCTTACGACGTTCGTTGAGGCAATAAAAATGTTCACCGCGAGCTGCAAAGGGCAGAGCCTGTCGCCGCGCGAGCTTTCGGTGTTGGCCATGCTGCTGGCGGGAAAACCGAATACCGGCGTCGCTAAGGCGTTGGGCATTTCCGAGAAAACCGTCAGCCAGCATAAAATGAACGCCATGCGTAAATTGGAAATCGAACGTTTTCACCAATTTATTGTTGCGGCGGATGAGCGAGTGTAAGCGTGATGCCGTTGGCGGAGTGAGCGCCGTCTGATGCCCGAGTAAAATAAACCCGCCGAAGCGGGTTTTTCCGTCAGTTTTTGCAGCCCATCAACTCCGGCAGAACGCCGGGCTTGTTCTTCAGCGAAGCCTGTACGTCGTCAGGCAGACCAGCCCAGATGATCAGGCCGGTGCGTTTCTCGATCTCGTCCACCGTCACGCGGAATTGGCAAAAATCGGCGCCCTTCGGCGTGTTTTGATCGAACAGGAAAGCGGCATAGTGGTTCACCGCCGGGCTGTTGTTGATGAAAATCACCTTCCAGTAGGCACTGGGGATGGTGTGCGCTTTCTGGGTGCCCGGCAGTTTGCCCATATCGCGTTCATACAGCGGCCCGGTCACGGTATAGACCGAAGAGATGTCCGCGCGATCGATAAGCTTGCGCTCCTGATCTTCCAACCGCGCCCAGGCGCCCTGGTTCAGGTCGGACTTTTGCGGCGTGATGTTGGACAGGTAGTTCAGCGATTCCCAGTCGGAAACGCCGGCCAACGAGGCCAGCGGCGCCTGATGGCCGCGATCGACCTTCAACGCCGCGTTGGCGCCGGTGTAATCGGCAGGGGCCAGGGTATCTGCCGGATTGAGCGCCGGGTCGGTTTTCCAGTTGCGCGTCTTGCCGCTGGCCGGCGTGTCTTTGGTGATGTGATAGGCCACCCAGTTGGCGAATTTGGTGGTGCTGTTATTGTTCAACGTATAAGCATGACGCACGATCGACACATTGCTGCTGCCGCCGGTCGGGCAGCCAACCGCGCAGTTGTCGATAGATTCGAGCGTCTCGGCCGACGCCTGTGCGGCGAACAGCAGGGCGGCCAGGGCCAACATCTTGTTGTTAAAGCGCATATTCATATCCTCAATAAGTTAAAAAATACTGTATATATTTACAGTAAATTAAACTTATCGCAGTGAAACGAATACAACAATGCAACACATTCATGTTGTGAATGTGTCAGTCATGGTACAGCGATACCGCACGTTAAAGTCGGTAGAAATAAAAACGGCGTCCAACAGACGCCGTTTCAAAAGGGGGTTATTCCAGCAGGTCGTTGACCGTGCGGCGAACGTAGTGCGTCATCTGCGCCAGATCGTCCGGTGATACCGGCCCGCCGCCGGCGCGCACCACCTGCTGCTCAATTTGGGCGATCTCTTGCTCGACCTTGTTGGCGATCTGCACTTTGACTATCTTGTCCACCGAAGACAGCAGCACCTTCAATACCACTTTCAACGCGATGTTTTCGCAGAACGAGTCGTAGTGATGAACCGGCGGCGGCGGGGCCGGAGCCGGCTCGGGCGCGCGCGGAGCCAGAGCTTTGAAGCTGTCTACATTTTCAATAATAAGATCCATGTCTCTTATTAGTTCATCAAAATCTTTAGACACTGACTTATTCCCTTCGCTGTGCGCAAAAAACAGAACGCCCGTCCTCGGGCTGAAAGCCGATGAGCGACGGGCAGAACGAATTCGGGCCTGGCCTTCAGACGCTGAATGGCCGGGGGAGGGGCATTCTAACCTTGCGGCGGGTCGGCAACAAGATGGGGCCGTGCGAATGCGCGGCCCTTTGAATCACGGGTGCAGGAGGGCGATTAACTTTTCAGCTTGGCGGTGATTTTCGCCACGTGCTCGCCCTGATAGCGGGCAATGGTCAGCTCTTCGTTGCTCGGCTGTCGCGAACCGTCGGCGCCGGCGATGGTGGTCGCGCCATAGGGGGTGCCCCCGCGCACCTGCGAAACGTCAAACAGCTCCGGCGTCGCATAGCCGATCGGCACGATGATGAAGCCGTGGTGCGCCAGCGTGGTCCAGGTCGAACTGATGGTTTGCTCCTGGCCGCCGCCGGTGCCGGTGGAGGAGAAGACGCTGCCCACCTTGCCGTACAGCGCGCCGGAAGCCCACAGGCCGCCGGTCTGATCGAGGAAGGTGCGCATCTGTCCGGCCATGTTGCCGAAGCGGGTCGGCGTACCGAAGATAATGCCATCATAGTCCGCCAGCTCTTGCGGGGTGGCGACCGGCGCCTGCTGGTGTTGCTTGCCCCCGGCTTTGGCGAAGGCTTCCGGCGTCATGGTTTCCGGCACGCGTTTGACCGTTACGTCCACGTTATCGACCCGATTCGCCCCTTCGGCCACCGCCTGCGCCAGGCGTTCGATGTGGCCGTACATTGAGTAATAAAGCACCAACAGTTTCGTCATGTTTCGTACTCCCGCTCAGATGATTAACAAAAACCCCTGATAAGCATAGAAGCGAATGACGAACTTGGCGTCGTGGCGTTACCTGATGCCGGCGATCGCCAACAGGGCGCCAAAGACAATCAGCAGCCCGCCAAAGGTGCGATCGATGCCGCGGCGCAAACGCAAAAAGCGCGCATTGACGCCCGGCGCGGAAAACAGCAGCGCGACGGCGGCGAACCAGAATACATGGACGGCGGCGATAAAGAGGCCATAGCCGATCTGTACGCCGAGCACGGTGTGGGGAGAGACCACCTGCATGAACAGACTGACGATAAAGATGGTGGTTTTCGGATTTAACGCGTTGGTGAGAAAGCCGGTTTTCAGGGCGGCGAGATCGCTGATGGCGGCCGGCGTCGTGGTGGGCGCGGCGTCGTGATGGGTTGCGTTGCGCAGCAGCGTAAAGCCGAGGTAGATCAGGTAGGCGGCGCCGATGCCTTTGAGCAGGTTAAACAACCAGGGCGACTGTTGGATCAACATGCCGACGCCAATCAGCGTATAGCTGACATGGATCAGTACGCCGGCGCCAATGCCGCAGGCGGTGAAGATGCCGGCGCGGCGGGAGAGCAGCAGGCTGTTGCGCGAGACCATGGCGAAATCCGGCCCGGGGCTGATTACAGCGAGTAAAGTAATGGTGACGACAGCGATGAGTTCAGTCATAGTTATCCTTGCGATGTTTATCAATAGAGTGACTGATTTATAAGAGTAATTTTTCTCGGTGACAAACGATGAATAGTGACGATATCGGTGAGAAAAACTCACGCAATAGAGCCAGGCCATTGCCGTTGGGCGGGCTGCGCTGCTTCGAGGCCGCCGCACGGCTGGAAAGTTTCACCCAGGCGGCGCAGGGGCTGAATTTGACGCATGGCGCCATCAGCCGGGCGGTGAGGGCGCTGGAAGAGGAATTGGGCGTGGCGTTGTTTGAGCGCCGCCATAGGCGAGTACTGCTCACGGCGGCGGGCCGCAAGCTGTTTCAGGCGACACAGCAGGCCTTCGGCATTCTGGACCATACCGCGCTGGAGCTGCGCCAGCAGGCGCTCAATGCGCCGCTGATCTTGTCCTGTGAACCGACCTTATTGATGCGTTGGCTGATCCCGCGTTTGCCGGCTTTTCAGCGGGCGCACCCGGACATCAACTTACAGCTGGTGGCGGGCGGCGGTCCGTTTTCGTTCCATGACGGCATCACGGCGGCGATCCGGCGCAATGACTTCGATTGGGGAAAGCAGGCGCATAGCCTGGCGCTGTTCAATGAAAAGGTCGGGCCGGTGTGCCAACCCGAGGCGCTGACGAGGCTGACGGCCTCTGTGGACGGACGGCGGCTTTTGCTGCCGGGCGCCAAACTGCTGCATGCCGCGACCCGGCCGGATGCCTGGCGGCACTGGGCGCATCAGCAGGGGGTGATATTGGCGGGGCATCCGGAACAGCGCTTTGACCATTTCTATTTCAGCCTGCAGGCCGCGGTAGCCGGCCTTGGTATCGCAATCGGCCCATGGCTGCAGGTGCGAGACGATCTGGCCGCCGGCTTGTTGAGCGCGCCGTTCGGTTTTACGCCCGACGGCAGCGGCTATTACCTGCTGTCGCCGCAGCCTATCGTGCCGGGCAGCGCGTTGGCCCGGCTGGCCGAGTGGCTAACGCTCACGGCAGGCGCCTGAGTTTTTGCGCCAGCCGCTGTTCCTGCCAACGGCTGAAGACGTTGCGCAGCAGCAGGGTGCGCACCGCCCGCATGATCAGCGCGAGGCTCATGCCGCCGATCGCCCATAGCGCCCAGAGATAGTGCGGGTGGGTAAAGACGTTGACAGCGAGCAATATCGCGCCGATGACGGCGAAACGCACCGCCATGCTCAGCAGTTTACCCTCTGCCGCAACCTGGCGACGAAGGCGCTGCGCCTCAGGCGTCTCCTCCTGCGGTGCCTGCGGCGGCGCGTTGAGATCGCTGACCTGCACGCCCAGCGCGGCGGCGATTGCGGTCAAGGTTTCCAGGCTGGCCTGTTCGCCGTTTTCAATCCGCTGTACGGTGCGGGTGCTGAGGCCGGCGATGGCCGCCAACTGCTCCTGCGACCAGCCTTTTTCCAGGCGTAATGGTCTGATGCGGTACTTTTGCATGGTGCACTCCCGAGTTCGCTGTCACTGTCATCCAGTGTAGGAGGCGCGGGGTAGCGGCGCCACGACAGCGGCACGACAGCGACACGACATCCGCCGCCGGTGCGGGCCGGCGGGCAGTCAGAAGGCGACGTTGCGGATAAAGCGCAGCGGGAGATCGCCGTGGTTGGCGTAAGCGTAGCGCTGATCGCTGTTGAAGGTTTGCGTGGCGCCGGCGCTGAGCGTCAGCGTGCCTTGTTCCAGTTCCAGCGTCAGGGTGCCGGCAATCACGTAGATCATTTCGCTCCAGCCTTCGGCGTCCGGCGCCGAGTCGTAGCGCTCGCCCGGCATCAGCGTCCATTCCCACAGCTCGGCCCGTTGGCGTGCCGGCACGCTGGCGGCAAACAGCGCCTGGCTGCCCGGCTGTGCGCCTTGCCAGGCCAACTCGCCTACCAGATGGCTGCCGCGAGCCTCTGGCGCCTGAATCAGATCGGTGAACGAAATCGCCAGGGCGGCGGCGATCTTGTCGAGCACCGCCAGACTGACGTTGCGATCGCCGGCCTCGATGCCCGCCAGCATGCGGCGGCTGACGCCGGAAAGTTCGGCCAGCGCCATCTGGCTCAGGCCCGCCTGTTGGCGGTAGCCGCGCAGATTGCTGCTCAGGTACTGCAGCACTTTGGGGGGATCGGTTTTCGCGTTATGCGCCGTATTGCTCATCGCCGGACTTTATCTCATACTGGCAGGATCTGTGCATTATATTGCACTCAGCAGGAAGGGCAAGCCGGTGTCAGCAGCAAAAAAATCCTTTATTTCCGCCGTGGTTCCGCAAATCAGGTTGCCGGAAGCGGTGTTGATTTTCATCACCATGATCTGGGGCGGCACCTTTTTGGCCGTGCATCACGCGATGCAAGTCAGCGGGCCGTTCTTTTTCGTCGGTCTGCGTTTCGCCACCGCCACGCTGGCGTTGACGCTGTTTTCGCTGCGCGTGCTGCGCGGCCTGACCCTGTATGAACTGAAGGCGGGCGTACTTATCGGGCTGGCGATCATGTTCGGCTACAGCATGCAAACCGTCGGTCTGCAGACGATTACCAGCAGCCAATCGGCGTTCATCACCGCCATGTACGTGCCGATCGTGCCGCTGTTGCAATGGCTGGTGCTGGGGCGGTTCCCCGGCATCATGTCGTGGATCGGTATTCTGCTGGCCTTTACCGGCCTGATGCTGCTGGCGGCGCCGAGCAGCACGGACATGTCGCTGAGCCTCGGCGAAATTCTGACGCTGGCCGGCACGCTGGGCATGGCGGCAGAGATCATTCTAATCGGCGCCTTTGCCGGCAAGGTGAATATCCGCCGGGTGACCATTGTGCAGCTGGCGACCGCCTCGCTGGCCTCATTTTTGATGATGGTGCCGACCGGCGAATCGCCGCCGCCGTATTCGGATTACCTGCTGTACAGCGCCATTGGGCTGGGGCTGGCCAGCGCGTTGATTCAGCTGACCATGAACTGGGCGCAGCGCAGCGTTTCACCCACGCGCGCTACGGTGATCTACGCCGGCGAACCGGTCTGGGCGGGCATCGTCGGGCGGCTCGCCGGTGAGCGTTTGCCGGGCGTGGCGTTGTTGGGGGGCGCGTTGATTGTGATCGGGGTGGTGGTCAGCGAGCTGCGCGTACGGCGCAAGGGGAAAGCGGCGGTGGCGACGGAAGCGGATTAGCGCAGAGGCAAAAAAGAGCAAAGGGGCGGAGATATCCGCCCCTTTTTGCATCACGCGGTTTTCTTCTTGCGCAGGAACACGTAAGACAGGCCGAGCAGGATGAACCACAGCGGGGTAACGATCAGCGCCTGGCGGGTGTCTTCGCGCAGCGACAACAGCACCAACACGAACACGAAGAACGCCATGCACACCCAGCACATCAGTTTGCCGGCCGGCATTTTGTAGATCGATTTCTGGTGCAGCGCCGGGCGCCGTTTGCGGTAGACCAGATACGAACACAGGATGATGGTCCAGACGAACATGAACAGAATCGCCGACACGGTGGTCACCAGGGTGAAGACCGTCATCACGTTCGGGATCAGGTAAATCAGCACCACGCCGCCCAGCAGGCAGATGCAGGAGAAGGTGAGGCCGTTGGCCGGCACCGCGCGCTTGGACAGGTTGGCGAACGATTTCGGCGCGTCGCCTTCCTGCGCCAGCCCGAACAGCATGCGGCTGGTGGAGAACACCCCACTGTTGGCGGAGGAGGCGGCGGAGGTCAGCACCACGAAGTTGATCACGCTGGCCGCGGCCGGCAGGCCAATCAGCACGAACAATTCAACGAACGGGCTCTTGTCCGGCACTACGGAGCTCCACGGCGTCACCGACATGATGACGATCAGGGCGAACACGTAGAACATGATGATGCGGATCGGAATCGAGTTGATGGCGCGCGGCAGTGACTTCTCCGGATCCTTGGTTTCCGCCGCGGTGGTGCCCACCAGTTCAATGCCGACGAAGGCGAATACCGCGATCTGGAAGCCGGCGAAGAAACCGCTGATGCCTTTCGGGAACATGCCGCCGTCATTCCACAGATGGGTGAACGAAGCTACGGTACCGGTCGGCGACTGGAACTGCATGGCGATCATCACCAACCCGGCGACGATCAGCCCGACGATGGCGACGATTTTGATCATCGCAAACCAAAACTCCATTTCGCCGAACATCTTCACCGTCGCCAGATTAAGGCCGAGCAGCAACAGCACGCACAGCAGCGAAGCGATCCACTGCGACAGTTCAGGGAACCAGAACTGGGCGTAGGCGGTGATCGCCACGACGTCGGCGATGCCGGTGACCACCCAGCAGAACCAGTAGGTCCAGCCGGTGAAGAAGCCGGCCCACGGGCCGAGCAGATCCGCGGCGAAATCGCTGAACGATTTGTATTCCAGGTTGGACAGCAGCAGCTCGCCCATGGCGCGCATCACGAAGAACAGCATAAAGCCGATGATCATGTACACGAAGATGATCGAAGGGCCTGCCAGGCTGATGGTTTTACCGGAACCCATAAACAGACCGGTGCCGATGGCGCCGCCGATGGCGATCAGTTGAATATGTCGGTTAGTGAGGTTTCGCCGTAGATGATCTTCTGAAGCGGGCGTCGCGTCAGTCGCTATTTTAGAGTGATCTACCATCTGATGATGTCCTGTTTTACCTGTCATTAGTGAAGTCGTGAGCTCTGAAGTGGCTCTTTTTTATACATTTATCCGGTTGGTCCGGCTTTAGTAAGGTAGTGCAATAACGCCACCTTTGTGCAACATGTTTACAACATTTATACGCGGGATAAAAGTCGATCAATCTTTACACGAGAGGAGGCAAATCGGACGTTCAGGGAGCGGAAGATTACTCTTCAAACGGTGGGATTAACAGACCTTATGCGGCTTATCTCGTTGATTAAACAAAGGGTTGTAAAATTCGCATGAGAAAAAGTAATGGGTGTAAACGTTCGACAGCGAGGCTGACAAGAAGGGCGATTTATCTCGTTGGGCCGTTAGCTCAGGCGGATGAGCCGTTGACGCCTAATCAACGAGACAGAGGTTCGCCCCCTGTACGGCCCGCCAACCAAATCAGCGTGTTACGCTCAGACATTTCTTTGATTGTGCCCTCATGGCGCCGTTTTAAGCGCGTATTCTGCAAAAAAATTCGCATTTTTCGACTGATGTTCAGAAAGGTGATCTGGCGCAAACTGCGATGTTGCACCGTACTTTATACGGCAAGGGAGGCTGTGCGCTGGCGCAACGTCGGCGCAGGGATGGGGCATTTGCCCAAGAATCTTTCAGGTCAAGAAACGGGGAACACATGCGCGGCCGACATCAAGAGCAGTGCCCAAACGGCGGCTGAGAGTGCGGCGGTGGCATAGACGTGCCTCGCCGGCAGTTGCAGCATGCCGGCCATCAGCGGCACGGTGTAACGCATCACCGCCAGAAAACGCGAGGCGAACAGCAGCGGCAGCCCGCGCTTTTGCAAGGAACGTTGCGCTTTGCGCAGTGGGGCGTGAAAGCGTGCCGGCAGCCGGCGGGCAAGATCGCGACGGCAGAGCAGTGCGCCGCAGTGGAAAGACAGGATTGAGCCCAACGCCGCGCCAAGGGCGATGGCCGCCCAAACCGCGCCGATCGGCAGCGCATGTTTGCCCGCAAGGATGCCCATCAGCAGCGTCACCGAGGCAGGCGGCAGGACGGAGGACACCACGATCACGGATTTTCCCAGCGCGAACAGGAAAATCAGCAGCAGCAACATCTCCGGTTCCGGGCTGTATTTGGCGATAATGTGCGTTAATTCATCCATTTAACACCTGTGGGCGAGAGGGCTGACTGTCAGTGTCCCATCCGCAGGTTCAATAATGGCTAAATAACGCGTCGCTATCCGGTTATCTCTGCGTCTTGCTTGCGTACCTCAGCATGCCGATGTCTGAGCGCCCCTAACAGCACGGCGCACAGCAGCGAAAAGGCGGCCAGCACCAGCGGCCCGGCATGCGGGCTGTGAAAACGCTGTTCCGCCTCAGTGCGGATCAGCGGGGCTAAAAAGCTGAATGCGGCGCCGAGCGTGGTGCAAAAACCGATGCCGGCCGCCAGCGCCGGACCGGTGAGCAGCTGAGCGGGAAACGTCCAGAAAATGGGTTGTACCGCCAGAAAACTGACTGCGCAACAGCTCAGGGCGACGATAGCGAGCAACGGGCCGGCATAGGAAGAGACGACCAACCCCAGCGCTGCCGCGACCATGCAGCCAACGGCGATCGGCAATCTTCTGGCGGTTTTTCTGTCGGCATAGCGCGGCAGGAAATAGACGCCAAGCGCGGAGCATGCCCAGGGAATGGCGGCCACCAACGAGGCCTTGAAGCCGAGATGGGTGCCCATCAGCGAGGCGATCTGCGACGGCAGAAAAAACATCAGGCCGTATACGCCGATTTGCAGGGTGCCGTAGATCAACGCCAGATGCCAAACTTTGCCGCTTCTCATCGCCGCTTTAACGCTGCTGGTTTCGGTACCCTGCTGTTCAGCGGCCAGCTGTGTGACCAGCGCATTACGTTCTTCCTCGGTCAGAAATCGGGCCTGCCCTGGGCTATCGTCGAGATAGAAAAAGGCGAAGACGCCGAGGACGACGGCCGGCAACCCTTCCAGCACGAACATCCAGAACCAGCCGGGCTTGCCCAACACGCCGTGCATCTCCAGCAATGCCCCCGACAGCGGTGAGCCGAGCGTCAGGGCCGCCGGTACGCCAAGCACGAAAATGCCAATGACCGAGGCGCGCACCTTATTGGGAAAATAGATCGACGCCAGCAGCAGGATGCCGGGGTAAAAGCCGGCTTCGGCGATCCCCAGCAGAAAGCGCAGGACAATAAATTGCTGCTCGTTGGCCACCAGCCCGGTACAGGCCGACAATGCCCCCCACAGCGCGGTGGTGGCGCTGAGCCAGCGTTTGGCGCCCCAGTGATTCATCAACAGGTTGGCCGGAATGCCGAACAGCGCATAGGCGGCAAAGAATATCCCCGCGCCCAGCGCAAAGGCGGATTGCGACAGCGCGATATCGATGGCCATCGCGTCTTTGGCAAAGCCGACGTTGACCCTGTCGATAAACGCAATGAAGTACATGGCGAACATCAATGGCACCAGTCTGCGCCAGGTTTTGCGGATGGCGGCGTTGAGCGCTGGAGCGGCATAGGTGGCGTGATTCACTGGCGGTAACCTCTCTTCTGAGAATGATAAACGTCGGTCATAAGGACCGTCCTGGCGCCGTGGCCCATCATGCGGCGATGACATGGCTTTTCTGCGTGAGCCGTAAAGGTCTAAAGGACTAATGGTCAGGCCTTTAGGGGCGAAAAAAACGCCGCGTATTGCGTCGGCATATCGGTACAGATATCACCATGGTGAATGGTGTGTTGCTTTTTTGTTAATTGAAAGTTCACACAGGGCCAGGACGCGTTCAAGCGCTTTGATCGAGATCTGTGTGCGCTATCACCGAATTGGGAACCCGATGACAGACACGGGAGAGTGGCACTTTCATCTCGCGAGGGAGGGCGATAAGGTGAAGCGCGGCACAACAGAACGCAGGAGCGCAACATGCTGAAGGTCATTGCTGAAGATTTCATTCACCCGGAACACATTGACACCGTTATGCCGTGGTATCGCGAGCTGGTGGAGAAAACCCGGCAGGAGCCGCTGTGCATCAGTTATGAACTGTGCATCGACCAGCAGGATCCCGGGCACTTTATTTTTATCGAAAGCTGGCCGGATCGCGCGGCTCTCGAAGTGCATTGTCAGACCGAGCATTTCACCCGGCTGGTGCCGCAGATCAATCAGTATCAGCGCAAGCCTTGCACCTTCCTGTTTATGCAGGCGTTCCCTGAAACAGGCGATAAATAGGCGAAAAAATCCCCGCAGGGGGCGGGGTTAATGGCTTCTCAACACTATCTTGTTGTGATTAAAAAATAGGCTGATAATGATTTTCATTCCCTAGGAATGCTCTTAAATTAATCAATCTGGTGAATGATTTGCCGTCTGCTTTTCGCTGGCGGTTTTAATGGCGCGCAGCATGCGGCGTCTTATCAACCCACTGACCAGGCGAATTGCATACCAGTAGGGGGTAAACCGCCGCCGGCTGGCGCTGTCGGGGCAGAAGATGCGCGTTTCCGTTACCAAGCGGCAGCGCCCACCCTCCAGCGGGCTCGCGGCATACCCCAGCGCCAGTTTGGCGACGCCGGGCTGAGCGAAGGCCTGAAAGTCCGCCCCGTCAGCGACCTTCACCAAACCGTATTCGGCCTGCCAAAACCGGCCGATCAGGCCATAGACCAACGCGGTTTCATCCTGCTCAAGCAGGCAAAAGTTATGCAGGCCAAACGGCGGAGGACGAGGCTTATCGCGTGGCATCAGCCGCGCGGGCAATTCGCGCAGCGCTATCATGCTGCGGAAAAAACGATCGCGCTTGGGATCGTAAGCGGCCACGGCGTCCAACACCCGCGATTGCGGCGCGGTGATGACGATCGTATGCCGCTCAGAGAACTGGTATTGCCCAAGGTATTTATTCAACAGCGTCATGTTGTTCATGCTCCCGCCATTCACTTTGCAGCAGGGCGAAACCGAATTCATCACCCCATGCGCCTTTGAAAAACACGTTTTGCCGCCAACAGGCCTCACGGCGAAAGCCCAGCTTGCTGAACAACGCGGCGGCGCGAAGATTACGCGCGTCTACCACGGCGGTAATGCGGTGTTTCGCCAGCGGCCCGAACAGCAGGGCGATGACGGCGCTTAGCGCCTCGCGCGCCTGTCCTTGCCGCTGATGAACCGGATCGAAGGTCACGCCCAGTTCAGCCTGACGCCCTTCATCGAAAAAATGCACCGCGACATCGCCCAGCAACGCGCCGTCCTCGCGGCGCTCGACCGCCAGTTGAAACCAGCTGTCATTACGGTTAAACGCGAGCCGCTGTTGCTGTGCGAAAAAGGCCTGCGCCTGTGCGGCGCTGTAGTCGCTCCAGCTCTGGTAGCGCGCAACGTCAGGATGGTTGCGGTAGGCGGTAAAGTGGGGCAGATCGTCGGCGGTGAACGGGCGCAAGATCAGTCTGGGGGTCAGCAGAGGCAAGTGGCGCATTATTTTTCCTTATCAGCGCATGAGGGCTACCGGCAGTGTAGCCCAGCGCCGAGAGGCGGGCTGCGTAAAATGAGCTGTGGCGGGGAGGCGCAGCGGGAAATGCCGGCTCAGGCAAGCCGGCAAGCAATAAGGGGGTTAACGACGAGCGGCCGCCTGACGCAGGCGTTCGACCGGCGCCTGCTGAAAATCGAACGATGGCGCCTCGCGCTGCGTCAGCCCCTGGCGCACGATGGCCTTCACGGCCAGGCTGGCGGCGAGATCCTTCCCGGCGATCTGCTCGGCGATGCGCAGCGCTTCCTCGCGGGCCGAGCCCTCGCTGATACGGGAAATGGCGCCGTGTGACAGGGCCTCCCGCGCACCGACGGTTCTGCCGGTCAGCAGCCAGTCAAGGGCGACATAGGGAGAAACTCGCGCCGGCAAGCGCGCACATCCGCCTTGCGCGGCGACCAATCCGAGCCCGGTTTCGGGGAAGCTGAAGCGTGCGTTCTGGCCGGCGACGATCAGATCGCAAGCCAGGGCGAGCTCAAAGCCGCCCCCGTAAGCGATGCCGTCAACGGCGGCGATGATCACCTTGGCGATCTGCGCATGGATCAGTCCCCCGAATCCCTCTGGCGTGACGATGGGCAGTTCGCCCTGTCGGAACGCGTTAATATCCATGCCGGCGGAAAATACCGCCGGCTGACCGGCCAGGACGATCGCGCGTATCGTATCGTCATTATCCGCCTGCCGCAGGTAACTGCGGATCAACTCGGCCATCTGCAGGTTGATGGCGTTCTTTTTCTCCGGCCGATTGAGGGTGATGACCGCAACCTGCGCGCCATAACGTTCGTAAAGCACCGGCGGTGATTCACTCATCGCTGGCCTCCCCGCGGAAAAAGATCAGCGTCAGCAGCAGGGCGATGGCGCCGAGCGGCAGCGAAAACAGCGGTAAATAGTGGGCCGGCAACGCGTAGAGCGTCAGGCCGCCCAGCATGCCGCCCGCCGCGATGCCGGCGTACAGCACCGAGCTGTTGAGCGACACGGTCAGCGCGCCAAAACGCTTCGACAGCGACAACAGGTGATGTTGGATTGGCACCAGATACATCCAGCCGGTGATGCCCCAGATAATAAAGATGGCCAATACCCACCACGGCGAGGTGACGTAAAAGGCCAGCAGGAACAGGGACAGCGTCTGGATCGCCACCGAAAACAGCAGCACGAATTTGCTGCCCAGGGCGTCGGTCAGCGCGCCGGAGGCAAAATTGCCGATCACCGCGCCAATGCCGAACACCAGCAGCGCCAAAGGCAGAATGGCCTCCGGGCCGAACTGGGTGTTTTTCAACAGCACGCTGACGTAGCTGTAAACAATGTGTTCCGAGCACACGGCGAAAAAGGTGATCAGCAGCGTGGTCAGCACCGCCTTTTGCCGCAGCGGGGCGAGCCGTTCTTTCAACGAATGTTTGCCTGGCGCCGCAATAGCGCGCAGCGCCAGCGACAGGCCGAGCAGCGCCACCGCCCCCAGCAGGGCGATGAACAGAAAGATGTCGCGCCAGCCGATCAGTTTGGCCAGAAAGGTGCCGAACGGAATGCCGAGCGCGATGGCCAGCGTCATGCCGCCATAGACGATGGAAATAGCCAGGCCGCGGCGTTTTTCCGCCACCAGCCCCACCGCGGCGGCGGCGGCCTGCGGGGTGTAACAGGCCGCGCCCAATGCCGCCAGCACTCGGCCGAACGATATCTGCAGATAGCTGGTGGCCCAGGCGCAGGCCAGGTTGCCGGCGATGAACAGCACCAGCGCCAACTGCAGGATGTGCTTGCGGTTGACGTTGCCCAGCAGCCAGGCGGTCAGAGGCGCAAACAGCATGTAGGCCAGCGCGAATACCGATATCAACTGCCCCGCTTGCGCGGGGCTGACGGCAAATGTCGCGGAAATGTCGCTGAGCACGCCGGCGACGATAAAGGCGTCGGTGCCGATGGCGAAGGTGCCGGTCGCCATCAGACACAGCGTGACCAGATGGCCGTTATAATCCGCTAACTTCATCCCGCCCTCCGCAGATCGTTTACCGCCCAGACCCGGCTCAACGCCGCCAGGAAGGTCTCCACGTCGGCATGGGAATGCGCCGAGGTCGGCGTCACCCGCAGCCGCTCGCTGCCCGCAGGCACCGTCGGGGCATTGACCGGTTGCACGTAAATATCGTGCTCATCGAGCAGCACTTTACTGATGTGTTTGTTGCGATGGGGATCGCCGACCCGCAGCGGCAGGATATGGCTATCTGCCGACACCAGCGGGATGCCGGCGGCGCGCAGACCGGTCTTCAGGTGATCGACGATCGCCAGCAGGTGCTTGCGTTGGGTGTCGTGCTCGAGGTTGTATTTAAAGCTGGCCAACGCGGCGGCCACCACCGGCGCCGGCGACGAGGTGCTGAAGACGAATGCCGGCGCCCAGCTGCGCACGGCTTCCACCACCGAACGGGGCGCGGCGATATAGCCGCCCGCCGCACCGTAAGACTTGCCGAACCCGCCCTGGATAATGGTGATTTTATCCAACAGGCCCAGCTGTTCGGCATAGCCCAGCCCCCGTTCGCCATACACGCCGGCCGAATGAATTTCGTCGAGATAGGTCAGCGCCTGATACTGTTCCGCCAGCGCCACAATCTGCGCCAGGGGAGCAAAGTCACCGTCCATGGAATACAGCGACTCAAAGGCGATCAGCTTTGGCCGCGCCGGATCGGCGGCCTGCAGCAGCTCGGCGAGGTGCGCCACGTCGTTATGGCGGAAGATTTTTTTCTCCGCCTTGCTGTAGCGAATCCCGTAAATCATCGAGGCGTGATTCAGTTCGTCAGAGAACACGATCAGATCGGGAATGGCGTCGCACAGGGTGGACAAGGTGGCGTCGTTGGCGCCGAAGCCGGTGGTGAACAGCAGCGCCGACTCTTTGCCGTAGGCGCTGGCCAGCAGCGTTTCCAGTTCAGTGTGATAGACCGAGGTGCCGGAAATGCTGCGGGCGCCGCAGGTACCTAACCCGACTCGGTTAACCGCGTCGGTGGTGGCCAGCAGCACTTTGGGGTGGTGGCTCATGGCCAGATAGTCGTTTGAGCACCAGACGTTGAGACGGCGCTCGCCTTGCTGCCCGTGGCTGGTGGCCCAGGGTTTGTCCTGCACGCCGCGTTCAAGGTTGAGGAACTCGCGAAAACGCCCCTGTTTTTTGGTTTCCGCCAACTTTTCTTCAAGAATGTTCAGTACGCTCATAGCATGTTCCTTGTGTTAAACGGCTTTAAGGTTTAATGACAGCCCCTGACCGACGCCGACGCACATTGTGACCAATGCGTTGCCGGCCTGCCGATCGCGTAATTCCAGCGCCGCCGACAGCACCAGGCGCGCGCCGGACATTCCCAGCGGATGGCCGAGCGCGATGGCGCCGCCGTTTGGGTTGACGCGCGCGTCGCCGGCGTCGATGCGCCAGTGTTTCAGCGCCGCCAGAACCTGCGCGGCGAAGGCTTCGTTAATCTCGATGATGTCAAAATCATTCAGCGTGAAACCGCCGCGCTGCAGTAAGCGCTCGGTGGAGGCGATTGGCCCCAGTCCCATCAGCGCCGGCGCGACGCCGGCGGCCGCGCTGTCGCCGATCTCCGCCAGCGGTTGCCAGCCCTGGCGTTTCACGTAGCGCCCGGAGGCCAGCAGCAGCGCGGCGGCGCCGTCATTGATGCCGGAAGCATTGCCGGCGGTGACCGAACCACCGGCGGCGAAGGCCGGTTTCAGCGCCTGCAACTGCTGCAGCGTGCTGAGCCGGGGGAATTCGTCCTGTGCGAATATGCGGGTGGTTTTACGATCCGCCGGCACATCCACGGGCGTGATTTCCCGCGCCAATCGACCACTGTCGATCGCCCGGCGGGCTTTTTGCTGCGAGCCCAACGCGAACAGATCCTGTTCCTCGCGTGAGATACCCTGCTGTTGGGCCACGTTTTCCGCCGTGATGCCCAGCGGATCGCTGCCGTAGCGTTCCGCCAGGCGCGGGTTGACAAAGCGCCATCCCAGCGTGGTGTCGTACAGCTTTACCCCCTTGTCGAACGGCGTTTCGCCCTTGCTCAGCACATAGGGCGCGCGGCTCATGCTTTCCACGCCGCCGGCCAGAATCAGTTCGCTGAGGCCGCTGCGGATTTTCGCCGCGGCGTAGATCACCGCATCCAACCCGGAGGCGCAAAGGCGGTTGAGGGTGATGGCCGGCACCGACTGATCCAACCCGGAAAGCAGCGTCGCCATGCGGGCGACGTTGCGGTTGTCTTCGCCGGACTGGTTGGCGCAGCCCAGCACTACTTCATCCAGATCCTGCTGCACCACCGGATGGCGCTGAAACAGGCTGCGAATAATCGTCGCCGCCATATCATCGGGGCGGGTATGCGCCAGGCTGCCGCCATAGGCGCCGATCGCCGTGCGCGTGCCGTCGATCAGATAAACACCGTCATCTTTAATGCTCATCATGGATCCTTAAGGCGTGGTGGTCAGCGCCGGTTGGGCGGCGTGCAGAAGGGTGTAATGCGGCGCATAGCGCGCCGCGTGCAGCAATTGCGCCAGGTTGCTCAGCGTCGTCCTGACATTTTCCTCCCCGAGGCGAGTGAGCCAGCCGAAAATACCGTCGGCGTAGTTCACGCCGGCGACGGCGGCGACATCAATGTCTTCCCGGCTGCAGACGCCGCTTTCCACCATGATCACCGACTCGTTGATCAGGCTGCTGAGCACGCGGGCGACGATCAGGGCCGGGGAATCCTTGATAAATTCCACCTGCGGGATCGCGGTGTGCAGCAGGCGTAAAAACAGCGCCTTATTGGCTGCAGAGGCGTGGCGGCTATGCGCCGCCACCAGGTACGCCGTATCGCCGTAGTTCAGGGCGACATCGACGACAAAGGCGTCCGCCGCGGTCTGTTCGGCAAGCTGGTTTGCCGTGCGGCCATCGGTAACGCTGACGGTGAAAGCGTCATTGACCTGAATGGCGGCGCCCAGGCCCGGTAATGTCGGCCGTTGTTCCACGCGCAGCCGCGGCCATTGCAGGGCGGCCCGCTGCTGTAGCAGGGTAAAGAGAGGATGTTCACCGTAAATGCGTAGCGTCTCGACCTCCGCATCGACGGCGGCCGCAAGCGGCGGGGGAGATTCTTCGGTGGAAAAATAGGAGCGGCCGTTCTTTTTGCCCAACAGACCGGCATCGACCAGCGAGCGCTGCAGATGGCCCGGGGTATAGCGCGGATCGTACTGCATGTCCTGCCAAATTTGCCGGCTGACCTGATAGTTGATGTCCTGACCGATAAAATCGGTCAGCTCGAGCGGCCCCATGCGAAAGTGTCCGCCGGCTTTGAGGGCGCGGTCGATCTGCGGCGCACGCGCCACGTGTTCTTCCAACAGGCGGAACCCTTCCAGATAGTAGGGGCGGGCCATACGGTTGACGATAAATCCCGGCGTGGCCTGACAGACGACATCGCGTTTCCCCAACGCCGCCACCAGTTGACGGCAACGTTCGGTGGTAACCTGTGCGGTAAAATAGGCCGGAATGATTTCAATCAGCTTCATCAGCGGCGCGGGGTTGAAAAAGTGCAAACCGATAAAGCGTTCGCTGTGCGTTACCGCCGTCGCCAGCTTATTAAGCGACAGTGAGGAGGTATTGGTGGCGATCAGCGTGTCGGGCTTGACCGTCGCGGCGATGGCCGCCAGCACCTCGAGTTTGGCTTGCTCATGTTCTGCGATGGTTTCGAGCACCAGATCGCTGTCGGCGATGGCCCCAAATTCCGCGGAGAACGTCAGATTAGCCAGCACCGCGTCTTTGTCCTGCAGCGCGAGCTTGCCCTGTTCCACCTTTTTGTTCAGGTCTTGCACGATAGCGTCGCGAGCTTGATTGAGGGTATTGCCGTTGCGATTATAAAGCACCGTACGAATGCTTTTTTGCGCCAAAAGATAAGCGATGCCTCTGCCCATCGTTCCCGCGCCGATAATCGCAGCCGATTGAATTGCCGCATTACTTTCTGCCATAGAAAATCCCCGTCACTGTATGCCATGCGAAATTCGCAAATGCTTATTATCTCTTTGGATTTACGGCGGCACCGGGTGCCTGTGAGGAAAGTAATTGGCGGTGTCTTGGCTGTCTAACGGTAGAAATGACAGGTTTATCTGCAGACGGGGTTATGCTATTCGCGTAGTTTTGCGGCTCAACCCAATAAAAAGGCTTATTCTGAGGGAAATAAACCGGGGAATAGCTTTTTTCGTTATAGCGTTCGTATTTTTTATTATATGAAACGGCTATTGGCGCCGGGCGGCGATATCCTATAGTGAGTCTGACCTATCGATAAATCGACATCGCTATTTGGAGAACCTGCGTTATGGATACCCGCACTCAACGGCTCATGGCGGAGGTGATTGGCAGTTTGACCGATCGTGAACGTTTTCTGACCCAACTGGGGCGCTGCGTCGAGGCGCTGGGTTTTGATTATTTCTCCTACATCGTTTTTTCCTGTTATCCGGCGAGCCGGCCAAAAATGCGGGTTGAAGGAACGTTTCCGGCGCGCTATCTCGAGGATTATCGGCGGCAGCGGGCGTATTTGCAGGATCCTGTCATCGAGCGAGCCCACCATTCCACGCTGCAATTCCAGTGGGACGAAAGTTTTTATCACGAGCGGCCGGCGCTTTGGCAGCGCATGTCGCAGTTTGGTCTGCACACCGGGTGGTCGCAATCGGTCAAGGATTGCTATGGCCGCCTGGGGATCCTGACTTTTGCCGGCAAGACGCTGCCGCAGCAAACGCCGCAGGCCGGCGCGGTGAATGAACTCTTTTTCCTTTGGCTGGCGCAAACCGCCCACAAAACGCTGCGTGAAGCGTTGATATCGGTGAACGACGAAGCGATAAAAGATGTGCTGACGCTGCGCGAGAAAGATATCTTGCGCTGGTGCAGCGAAGGCAAAACGGCGGAAGAGATCGCGCTGCTGATGGGGGTGAGTGAACGTACGATCAATTTCCATATCGGTAACTCGATTAAAAAACTTTCGGTCGCCAATAAGACCGCAGCCACCGCCAAAGCCGTTTATTTACAGCTGATTTAATTGCGAGAAATAAATAATTAATCGCCTATCAGTTAGCGGCGCGATGTTTATATTTTGTTAAATTAAGCATTGTCCTTATCAGTATTTACCTCCGATCACAAAAGCGTGATAAAGCGGTTCACCGCGCCCGTGCGCGGCAGTACTCTGTAGGCACCCGGTTTACATAGAAAGGATGTGATATGTACAAGACTATTTTAGTGCCGATAGATATTGAAGAGGATCTGTTGACCGAGCATGCGCTGAAGCATGTGGAATATTTGGCGAAGATGTCCGGCGCTAAAGTGCATTTTTTCCATGCGCTGCCGGATGCCTCGGCTTTTGTTACTGCCTATTCGTTCGGTCTCAAGGAGTTTGAGAATCAGGCGGAAGTGAAGGCGGTGGAGAAGCTGAAGAAAATCATGTCGGAAATCGATCTGCCGTTAGATCGCCTCAATTACACCGTCAGCTTTGGCTCTGCGCGCGATCAGGCGCTGGAACTGGCGGAAGAGATCGACGCCGATCTGATCATCATCGGTTCGCGTCGCCCGAGCGTGAAAACTTATCTGTTGGGCTCCAACGCCGCCGCCATCGTTCGCCATGCCAATATATCGGTGATGGTGGTTCGATAATCCTCCTTTAAGCCCGCCGTTTTCATGCGCGTTCTGCGGTCGCCGGTCGGCCGCAGAACGCAGGCCGCTTTATTGCCATCTCAGCCTGAGCTGCTACGATTTTAGCTGACGTTTTTTATGCCGACCGGGCCAGCGGCCTTGCGCATATTCTTTATTTCAGCCAGAAGAGGGGCAGCCATGCCATTAGAAGTCGATGGGATCATCAGAGGCGATCGAGGCAGTGAACCGAGCCATTGGCAACATACGCCAACCAAACCGCTTATCACGCTGACCTGGCATCACACCATCCCCTGGAACTGTTTACGCAATGTCTGGAATGGTCTGGTGGCTGGCGAGCACTGGAACGCGCTCGACGAGTTTATGAATCTGATCGGTGTGCCTAACCGCGCCGAGGTGCTCAAACAGATCAAGAATGAAAATCTGCAGGATCGCGATGGGTTACATACCCTGGTGACCTGGCAAGGCTGGAATATCGTCGAGGGTCCGGGTAACGAATATCGCGCGCAGGGTGACGATCCCGGTGAAAATTTCGACGACTGGTCCGGCAAAGGCATGAGCACGAATCAGCAAGCGACGCTACAGCAGGTCAAAGTGTTGTATCAGGTGATGGCACCGCTGGGAAGCCGCGCGCTGGACGCCGCCAGACAGGCGCCGAACATTACTGCGGAAGAAGCGAGCGTCTTGCAACGAACGATTAAACAGACCCGCCCAACGTTGCGCGGAAAGGAACCGATCCGGTGGCAAGAGGGTATGTGGCACAAAGTGCAACCTGGTAAAGAGGCGAAACATTTCGCCCAATGGGACAGCAAACCCGTGTGGCGCAAGCGCCTGCACAGCGACTTGGCTCAGGCAGGCTAAACTTCGCCCCGCGCCGGATTGGCGGCGCGGGGGCATCAATTCGGCGCTAATCGCACAGCGCCGCTATCTCGTCGTACAGCGTCCTGGGGATTTCCACGCCGTATTGTTCGCTGTGGCGTCGTTGCCGATAGCGCCGCTCGCCGGGAATGCGGGCGCCTTGCGCTTGCATGTCGGCAAACATCGCCTCCGCGCTGGCGAAATACCGCTCCTTATCCGCGCCGAGAAAACGCTCGGGATCCAACGCGATGATCAGTTCACCGCCGTAGGGCGATGAACCCGTGCCGTCGTCATAGGCCAGCGATTCTTTGCTGGTCATGTCGCCGATCAGCGGCCCAGCCAACAATTCAACCATGGCCGCCAGCGCCGAGCCTTTATGGCCGCCGAAAGTCAGCATCGCGCCCTCCAACACGCTGGCGGCGTCGGTGGAGGGGTTGCCTGCCTTATCAATGCCCCAGCCTTCCGGCAGCGGGGTGCCGGCGCGGCGATGCAATTCGATTTCGCCGCGCGCCGCCGCGCTGGTGGCCATATCGAACAAAAACGGCGGCCGAGCCGGGCGCGGCCAGCCGAAGGCGATGGGGTTGGTGCCGAATAGCGGGCGTGAACCGCCGGCCGGCGTCACCCAGGCGTGGCTGGGCGTGCAGGCTAAGGCCACTAAACCCTGTTCGGTCAGCGGTTCGATGTCGGCCCACAGCGCGGAGAAATGCACGCAGCGGTTGATCGCCAGGGCGGCGATGCCGTTGGCGCGCACCTTATCGATAAAGGCCGGCAGAGCGGTGCGGTAGGCGAGCAGGGAAAAGGCGCCGCCGGCATCGGCGCGCAAGATGGCCGGCGCCTGGTCGAAGAGCCTGGGTTTCGCATCGGCAGAGACTTTGCCCGCCCGTAATGAGCGGACGCAGCCCAACAGCCGGTACAACCCGTGCGAAGCACAGCCGTCGCGCTCGCCCTGAATGACATTTTGCGCCACTGTCTCGGCATGCGCCTGATTGAAGCCGTTGCAGCGCAGTGCGCGTAGCGCCAGTTGATAAGCGTGTTCCAGCGACAAAACGTGCATGGTTGTCATTTCGATGTCCTCCCTGGGTCATTCTTCTTCATCGCCGATAAAATTGGCCTGGGGTAAACAGGTATAGGCGCCCCAGTAGTAAATCGCCAGCGCAATCACCGCCATGGTGAGGGTGTCCCACGGATGAGCAATAGCGCCGATGCCGCCGAAACTGCTAAGGTAGGAAAGCGCGATCGTCAGCGCATAGAAGACGATTAGCCACAGCGAGGACCAAATTTGCTGCCTGAGGCTAACGGCGTGGGTCGGCACCTGATTCTTGAACAGGATGTAGATGAAGAACATCAGTATCTGCAAGCCGAGCAACCAGGAGACGGTGTCCCAGCCGGACCAGAAGACGATCAGCGCCGAAATGATAAATGACAGCGGGCCGAGCACGCAGAAACCGCGCACCCGGAACGGACGCGGCATATCGGGCGCATTGCGCCGCAGCCCGGCGGCGGTGACCGGGGCGATGGCGTAACTCAGCACCAGCGCGGCGGACACCACGCCGATCAGCTTTTCCCACGATGGGAACGGCAGCGTCCAGAAGACCGAGAGGGCGAAGGTCAGCCACAACGCCGGGCGCGGGATACCGGATTCACCATCCACCCGGGTGAACAGTTTGAAGAAGGTGCCGGCGCGCGCCCACCCGTAGATCACGCGAGGCGTGGCGTTCATGTAGATGTTGCCGGTGCCGCTGGGCGAAACGATCGCGTCGCTGACCACCAGAAACGCCAGCCATCCCATGCCGAGCGTGATGGCGATATCGCGGAAAGGCAGGGAAAACTGTTGGCTGATGCCGGCCCAGCCGCCGCTCAGCATCTCGCTGGGGATACTGCCGAGAAACGCTATCTGCAGCAGCACATAGATGATGGTGGACAGCACTACCGACAGGATCAGCGCGATGGGAATGGTGCGCTGCGGTTTTTGCACCTCGCTGGCGACCGAAATGATCGGCGTCAGGCCGAGGTAGGCGAAGATGATGCCGCCGGCGGAAATGGCGGCTTCAACCCCGGCGGAGCCGAAGGGGGCAAAGCCCTGGCTGTGCAGGTTTTCCGGTTTGAAAAAGCTGAACAGCACCACGATCACCAACAGCGGCACCAGAAACTTCAGCACGCTGATGAGATTATTGGATTTGGCGAAGGTTTTGACGCTGTAGTAGTTGAGCGCGAAGAAAAAGCACAGCAGCGCCAACTGCACCAGCCAGCCGAGCGCTGTCGGATCGCCGGAACCCGGCTGGCTGAGGAGCGGGAACCAGGCGGCGGCGTACTGACGGGCGGCGACGACCTCGATAGCGATCAGGCTGGAGAAGGCGATCAGCGTGATAAACCCCAGCAGATAGCCCATCAATTCGCCGTGCGAGAACACCGGATAGCGAATGATGCCGCCGGCGCGCGGCAGGGCGGCGCCCAGCTCGCAGTAGACGATGCCCAGCAGCAGCACCGCCAGGCCGCCGATCAGCCAGGAATAGATGCCGGCGGGGCCGGCGATGGAGGAGACATGGCTGGCGGCGAACAGCCAGCCTGAGCCGAATATGGCGCCCAGACCGATGAACGTCAGATCGGTGAGCGTAAGCTGCTTCTTGAATTTGCCTTGGGTTGTCATGGTATTACCCTTTTGTTATTGAGTGGCAGGCAGATGCGGCCGGGCTAATGTTGGGCAGGTGAAACTATGGGATCTCGGGTGTAAACGCCGTTCACCAGCCGCAGCAGGTTGAGCGGGTTGGCGTCCTGCAGCGGCGGCGGCAGCAGCGCCGCTGGGGTGTTTTGCAGGCAGACCGGCCGCAGGAAACGCTCGATGGCCAGCGTGCCTACCGAGGTGCCGCGTGCGTCGCTGGTCGCCGGATAAGGGCCCCCGTGCACCATGGCGTCGCACACCTCTACCCCGGTTGGATACCCGTTGAACAGCACCCGGCCGGCTTTGCGCGTCAGCAATGCCGTCAGCCCGGCGGCCATATCGAGATCGCCGTCTTCCGCCAGCAGCGTGACGGTCAGCTGGCCTTGCAACGCCGCCAGCGCCGCATGCAGCTGCGCTTCGTTATCTACCGCCACCAGCACGCTGGCCGGGCCGAAGACCTCTGTTTGCAGCAGCGGATCGGCCTGCAGCAGCAATGTTTCCTCCGCCTGATAAAGCTGCGCCGCTGCCCGGTGGGGCAGAATCTCGTGCCCCCCCGCCAGATGCCGTATGTGCGGATGGGCATCGAGCGCGGCCAGCCCGCGCCGGTAGTGCTCCAGCGTGCCGGCATTCAGCATCGGCTGTGGGGGGGCGGCGTCGACCAATGCGCTCATCGTCGCGGCCAACCGTTCGAAGGCGACGCCGCGCAGCGCGACGATCACGCCGGGCTTGGTGCAAAACTGGCCACAGCCGAGCGTGAAGGAGGAGACCAGTTCCTGCGCGATGTGCTGCCCGCGCCGAGCCAACGCCTGCGGCAGGATCACGACCGGGTTAATGCTCGACATCTCGGCGAAGACCGGGATCGGCTGGGGACGCTGCGCGGCCAGATCGAACAGCGCCCGGCCGCCTTGCAGTGAGCCGGTAAACCCCACGGCCTGAATCGCCGGATGCTGCACCAGCTCGGCTCCTACACGGTTGCCGAAGATCATGTTGAAGACGCCGGTGGGCATGCCCATACGTTCCCTTGCGCGCTCGATCGCCTGAGCGGTCAGCTCGGCGGTGATCATATGGCCGCTGTGTGCCTTGAACACGACCGGGCAGCCGGCGGCGAGCGCGGCGGCGGTATCACCGCCCGCGGTGGAAAACGCCAGCGGAAAGTTGCTGGCGCCGAACACCGCCACCGGACCGAGCGCCGTGCGATATTGACGCAGATCGGGACGCGGCAGAGGAGAACGCAGCGGCAACGCGCAGTCGATGCGCACGCCCTCGACGTCGCCGCGTCGCAGCAGCGTGGCGAACAGCCGCATCTGGCCGCTGGTTCTGGCGCGTTCGCCGCTTAACCGCGCCGGCGGCAGAGCGGTTTCCTGCATGGCGAAGGCGAAGAAGGTCTCATCCAACGCGTCCAGCTCCTCGGCGATGGCGTCGAGAAAACTCGCGCGTTGTTCGGCGCTGCATTGCGAATAGGGATCAAAGGCCGCCGCGGCGGCTTCGGCGGCGGCGGCGGTTTCTGCCGCCGTAGCCTGGTGGAAGCGGTAGCCGGTCGGCTGACCGTCGTCGGCGCGCAGGCTGAGCAGCGCCGCTTCTCCCGTAGCACGGCGCTGGCCGCCGATAAATTGTTGGCCGCTGATGGCGGCATCGCGAGCGTTGGGCATGGGTCCCCCCGGTAGAGAAAGTGCGACGCCCGGCGTGGCCGGGCGGTGAAGGCGTTACAGGCCGACGTTCGGCAGCGCGGGACGAGTGGCCAGCGCTTTATCGATCACGGCGTTGATTTCGGAGAGCGTTTCACCCTGCAGCGCCAGACGCGGCGGGCGAGTGATGGCGCTGCCGCGGCCGACCCGCTGTTCGCACAGCTTGATGCATTGCACCAGATCGGGGCGGGCATCGAGATGCAGCAGCGGCATGAACCAGCTGTACAGCGCCAGCGCTTCCTCATAGCGTTTTTCCTTCGCCAGACGGAACAGGGTTTCCCCTTCGCGCGGGAAAGCGTTGGACATGCCAGAGATCCAGCCTTGCGCGCCGACGGCGATGCTCTCCAGCACCACATCATCCAATCCGGCGAACAGTACGAAGCGATCGCCGACTTCGTTGCGCAGATCGATAAAGCGGCGGGTGTCGCCCGACGAGTCTTTGAAACACACGATGTTCTCGCAGTCGACCAGTGAGGTCAGGATGTCGGGCGTGACGTCATTTTTGTAAATGGGAGGGTTGTTGTAGACCATGATCGGCAGATCGGTAGCGCCGGCGACGCTGCGAAAGTGCGCGGCGGTTTCGTGCGGCTTGGCGGAGTAGACCAGCGCCGGCATCACCATAATGCCGTCGACGCCTGCCTTTTGCGCTTCACGCGCCATGTTTTGCGCGAAGGCGGTGGTGAATTCGGCGATGCCGGCGATCACCGGCACTTGGCCGTCGGCGGCGTCCTTTGCCACTTCGATCACCGCCAGCTTTTCCTGTACCGTCATCGAGGTGTTTTCACCGACGGTGCCGCAGACGACCAGGCCGGAGACGCCGTCGCGCACCAGGTTTTTGATCACCGTATGCGTGGCGTCGAGGTCCAGAGAAAAATCGTTGCGGAACTGGGTCGTCACCGCCGGGAATACGCCGCTCCAGCTTAGGGTTTTATGGCTCATCGTGTTTGTCCTGTCATTCGAAAGTGTTAATAAAAAGTGAATCTTTGGTGAGGCTCACCGACAGATTGACCGGTATTGCACAGGGAGGCTTGACGCTTTTCGCCGATTGCTGCGACGAAATTGGCACAATGGCGCCGGAAAGCGGGCATGCAGAAATCGGGCGCCGGTGCGCCATAAAGAATGATTTTAATTTGGTAAATCAGCGTATTAAGCGGAAAGTGTCAGGCGGAAATCGCGCGGCGTGGAACCGGTCATCGCTTTGAACTGACGGCTGAAGGCGCTGTGATCGGTATAGCCGCACTGCAGCGCGATGTCGGTGATCGGCAGCTCGCCCGCCAGCAGTTCCGTGGCCTTTTCCAGCCGCACTTTGTGGATCATCTGGCGCGGAGTGAGGTGGAAGATACGTTTGCAGTAGCGTTCTATCTGCGCCACCGATAACCCGGTCAACGCCGTCAGCTCCTCGAGCGCGATCGGCCGGGCGTAGTGGCGGCGGATGTATACGTCGATCGCGGCCAGCCGTTGGTAAGCCGGATGATTGGCTTTGGCCTCTTGCAGATCGTGTGAAATGCCCGCCATTCCGATGATTTTTCCCTGCGCGTCGTACAGCGCCAGCTTTTGCGTCAGGCACCAGCCGGTTTCACGGCCGTTGTACAGGTGCATTTCCAGCTGATCCTGGATCAGCACGCCGTGGCGCAATACCCGCAGATCTTGCTCGGTGTAGCCTGATCCGAGCTGCGCGGGGAAAACGTCGGCGGACGTCTTGCCCAGCAGCGGCGCGACGGTCTTGAAGCCGCAGCGCCTGGCCAGCGTCAGGTTGGCCAACAGGTAGCGCGCCTGGGCGTCTTTGATAAAGAACACCACATTGGGAATCGCGTTCAGCAACGGCGCGATCAGCGCCAGCGTATTGAGCAGATCGCGCAGGTTGTTCGGACGCTGCTGCGCCAGCCCGTCGCACAGGCGCGACAAATGTTCGACGGCGAAAACGTCCTCCTGATCCGGCAGCTCCACCAGGGCAGGCGGTGAGGGAGAAATCTGATGTTGATGGTCTGAAATGGATCGCATAGCAGTCCCTTTTCGGTCGTTAGCCGGAAAAACAGGCGGCTAGGTTGGCGCTTTCGCATCAATATTAACTTTTTTGTAACGAATCAAGCGCTATTTCCGGCTGGCTACCAAATATGCGGATCGCCGCATACTTTTGCCGGACGCGCGCGCCGGTTGCTTGAAAACTGCGGTATTTCTCGCTACGCGGTGGTCTAGCATGAAAGTAACGTCATGATAAATAAGTTATTGTTATGGTTGCGTTAAACGTATGCCCGTGATGGGCCAGGCTAGCCTGGCCTCATTGTGCTGATTTCTTCATTCGCCACGCCGAAACGCATCAAGCCGTCATGCGCGCATTCGTTCAGGCTAACGCCATTGGTAACATCTCATTAACCCTGGAGACGCCGATGGCACTTTCTGCGCATATCACCGCTTTGCGGGCGATCGATTCTCATACCGGCGGGGAGCCGACCCGGCTGATCGTCGAAGGCTTCCCCGATCTTGGCGAAGGCAGCATGGCGGAACGGCGGGCGCATTTCGCGCAACATTATGACGATTGGCGCTGCGCGGTGATGCTCGAACCCCGCGGCAATGACGTGTTGGTGGGGGCGTTGTTGTGTCGGCCTTGTTCGCCGCAGGCTACCGCCGGGGTGATCTTTTTCAACAACACCGGCTATCTGGGCATGTGCGGCCACGGCACTATCGGGCTGATTGCTTCGTTGGCGCATCTCGGGCGCATCCGCGCCGGGCGTCATCTGATCGAGACCCCGGTCGGCCCGGTGAACGCCACGCTGCATGATGACGGCAGCGTTACCGTAGAGAACGTGGCGGCTTATCGTTATCGCCACCAGGTGCGAGTTGAGGTGGCCGGTTACGGCCCGGTGACGGGGGACATTGCCTGGGGGGGAAACTGGTTTTTCCTCATCGGCGAGTCGCCGTTGACCATCGATAAACATAATCTGGAGGCGCTGACCGCGTTCACCTGGGCGGTCCGGCAGGCGCTTGAACAGGCGGGCATTCGTGGCGAAGACGGCGAGGCGATCGACCATATCGAGCTGTTCGGTGACGATCCGCAGGCCGACAGCCGCAGCTTCGTGCTGTGCCCCGGCAAGGCCTACGATCGATCGCCGTGCGGCACCGGCACCAGCGCCAAGCTGGCGTGTCTGGCGGCGGACGGCAAACTGGCGCCCGATATGCACTGGCGCCAGGCCAGCGTCATCGGCAGCGAATTCCTGGCTTATTACCGCTGGAACGGCGAGCGCATCACCCCCTTTATTCGTGGGCAGGCTTATGTATGCGCCGATAGCCAACTGCTGCTCGACGAACGCGATCCTTTTGTCTGGGGCATACGCTGATGGGCGGCGGACGGGGAGTTGATGCCATCGTGGTGGGTGCCGGCATCATCGGCGCCGCCTGCGCCTGGCGGTTGGCGAGGGAGGGGTACCGCGTCTCGGTGGTGGACGACTGTCGCGCCGGCGCCACCGCCGCCAGCATGGGGCACCTGGTATGCATGGACGACAACCCGGCCGAGCTGGCGTTGAGCGCTTATTCGCTGCGGTTATGGCGTGAAGTGACGGGCCGGATGCCGCAAGCCTGCGCCTGGCGCGGCTGCGGAACGCTGTGGTTGGCGGAACAAGCGAATGAAATGGCCATCGCCGAACAGAAGCGGGCACGGCTGGCGGAGCAGGGCGTGGCGGCGGAACTGCTGACGGCGGAGCAGGTTGCCGCCATGGAGCCGATGCTGCGGCAGGGGCTTGCCGGTGGGCTGCGGGTGCCGGGCGACGGCATTTTGTATGCGCCGCACGCGGCGCGTTGGCTGTTGGCCGACGCTGGCGCGGCGATCGATGTGGTGCAGGGTGAAGCGATCGCGCTGGACGAGGCGGCGGTGCGGTTGGCGGACGGCAGAGAGCTGGCGGCGCCGGTGGTCGTCTTGGCCTGCGGCCTGCGGGCCAATGATTTGTTGTCGCAGCCGTTGCTGCGTGCCAAGAAGGGCCACCTGGCGATCACCGATCGTTATCCGCCGCGGGTGCGGCATCAGTTGGTGGAGCTGGGGTATGGCGCCAGCGCGCATGCCAGCGACGGCGCCTCCGTAGCGTTCAATGTGCAGGCGCGGCCCACCGGGCAATGGCTGATCGGTTCTTCCCGCCAGTTCGATTCCGTCGATTCGTCATTGGATATGCCGCTGCTGGCGGCGATGCTCATGCGCGCGCAGCATTTCTTGCCCGCACTGGCGCAGCTGAACATCATTCGCTGTTGGACCGGGCTGCGCGCCGCCTCTGCCGATGGATTGCCGCTGTTGGGCGCGCATCCGCAGCATACCTGGTTGTGGTTGGCGTTGGGGCACGAGGGGCTGGGCGTCACGACCGCCCTCGGCAGCGCCGCGCTGCTTGCTGCGCAGATCGGCCGGCAGGCGCCGGAGATTGATGATTTCCCGTATTTGGCGTCGCGGGCGTTTGCCGCCGAGGAGCTGTCCGTATGAAAGAGAGGCAAAACACGCTCGCGTTGAGCATCGACGGTAAACCTTACCGGGTGCCGGTTGGCATCAGCGTTGCCGCGGCGCTCAGTTTGTGCGGCGGGGATCATTGCCGGTTGTCGATTTCACGCCAGCCGCGCGCACCATTTTGCGGCATGGGCGTTTGTCAGGAGTGCCGGGTAACCATTAACGGTCTGCGCCGCCTGGCGTGCCAGACGTTGTGCCAATCCGACATGCGAATTGAGAGGAGCTATGATGAGTGACTTCGATTGCGAGGTGCTGATCGTCGGCGCCGGGCCGGCCGGCATGGCGGCAGCGCAGGCGGCGGCGGAAAACGGAGGGCAGATACGGGTGATCGATGATAATCCGCACCCCGGTGGGCAAATCTGGCGTGATGGGCCGCAGGTGGCTTTGCCTGAAGCGGCGAGACGATATCGGCAGGCGATGGCGGCGCGGGAAAATATTGTGCTGCACTCCGGCTGCAAGCTGGTGGCGCAGTGTGGCGCTAACCGATTGGCGTATGAAGACGCCGAAGGCTGCGGCGTGATTCGCTATCAAAAGCTGATTCTATGCAATGGCGCCCGTGAACTGCTGTTGCCATTTCCTGGCTGGACGTTGCCGGGAGTGAGCGGCGCCGGTGGTCTACAGGCGCAAATCAAGCAGGGGCTGGCGATCCGCGGCGAGCGGGTGGTGATAGCCGGCAGCGGTCCGTTGCTGTTAGCGGTGGCGAAAAGTGTGAAACAGGCCGGTGGCGAGGTCGTGCTGGTAGCGGAACAGGCAGTGCTGCGGCGATTGGCGGCATTCGCCGGCGGCCTGTGGCGTTGGCCGTCCAAGCTGCGTCAGTCGTTTTCTCTGATTCAGCCTCATTACCGTGCCGATAGCCGAGTATTGGCGGCATTGGGGCAAGAGCGCTTGACGTCAGTGCGCGTCGGCAACGGCGGGCGGGAAAGTACGGTGGCCTGCGACAGGCTGGCCTGCGGCTTCGGTCTGGTGGCGAATATTGAACTGGCGATGCTGCTGGGATGCCGGATCGCACACGACGCCGTCGCGGTGGATTATTGGCAGCAAACCAGCCAGGCGCAAATTTATGCCGCCGGGGAGTGTACCGGTATCGGCGGCAGTGAACTGGCGCTCACCACCGGCGCCATCGCCGGTTATGCCGCCACCGGGCAAAAGGCAAAAGCCGAATCCCTGACGGCGCAGCGGCGGCGATGGCGGCGTTTCGCCACGTCGACAGCGGCCGCTTTTGCGCTTGATGAACGCATGAGTTATCTGGCCAAACCGCAGACGCTGCTGTGCCGCTGCGAAGACGTCACGCTGGAACAGGTATGCCATCAACCTGACTGGAACACGGCCAAGCTGAGCAGCCGCTGTGGTATGGGAGCCTGTCAGGGCAAGGTTTGCGCGACGGCGGCGCGGCACCTGTTGGGGTGGCCTTTGCCGCCGCCACGCGCCCCTTTAACGCCGGTGCGGACGGAAACGCTGGTTGCTCTGGGAAGGCATTGCAGCGACGACGATAATTGATGGGGCATCGCGGCAGTGGCGTTTCAGTCCAAATCGATTTCGCTGCATCACCACTGCGGCCAATAGTAGGTTTTCTCTCGCCAGCCCTTGCCGTACATACAAGCCTCGATGGTGGCGTTTCGGGCTGACTGATTGCGATCGGTCTGTACCGTTTTGATCGACGGCTCTTTGTCATAGCGATATCCCGATGGACAATCTTTCTTATTCTTCTCGCAAGGGATGTATTTGTTTTCGTAGCTGAACTCTACGTCCCGCACGACGTCTGGCGGGAAGCGATCGTAGCCCCGACTGCGGCATTCGGCATATTCGGCATTTCGGGTGCTCTCAACTGCGCCGGGTCTTTCCCATTGGGTACAGGCAGTCATCATCAATAACGGCAAAACAATCAAACAACGGTAATTCTTCATGGTGTCCCTAACTCTTCCTCTATCCTGGTGATCACTGACTAGGAATCTTCCCAACCAGCGATGCGAAAAAGTGTAATCAACTGACGACACAATTGGAAATGATAATGGTTATTGTTTAGGTGTGATTGAGGCAACGGCACCCTGAAATGCGCCGTCGGCGATAGGGGAGAGGCTTACAAGGGGCAGATCTGACGATGAGAGTGTGTGGGCAGAGCGATTTTATATCTTTTCTCTTTTTGCTGCATGGCCTGGTCATTATCTCAGCGTTATGAGAGGGAAGAACAGTATGCAAGCTAAGTATTTTCTTATCCTGTTTAAATGGAATTTTGAATTAAGATATTTACCCATGGCCAAGTTTTAATGCACGGTATTAATGCTCTATTTTTTTATTTCTGTTTTTTTATTGTGCCTTTATTTTCGGAATTCTTCCATTAAATACTTTTTAGTTACAGGGAATTCATTTGCATTTTAAATTTGGATTTTTTAAATTCAGCTCAGATGAGGGATAACCGTTAGCGACAGGTTCAAAAAAGGAGTTTATTTTGTCTGGGATAAAGAAAACGCCTGAAAGCCATGGCGGTTTGCCTTCACCATCAGGGGATTATGATAATTTTAAGCACCTTTCCGATGTTGGCACCGTGTTGGGATATGGGCGAACTCGCTTTTATCAGTGGTGCCGCGGACGCGGATTTCTAACGCCGATGAATGTTCCTTCGCATGAAATGCTCAGTCTGGGATATATGGTGGCGGTGCTGTCAGAGACCGGTCATACCCGGGTTTACGTCACGCCGGATGGCTTCAGCTATGTCAGTGATGCGTTTGCGGCAGATATCCAACGCGGCATGGTAAAGTTTTAAATTTGTAAAAATCGCCTTTATTTCAAGGTCTTTAATGCAGAATCTTCTTATCATGAAAGACGCGCTGGGCGATGAGTGGGAAGTTATCCGATTTTTTCGTCTTTGCGACATGAAGGCTACTGACAGCAGCTATTCTCTTGTTACGATAAGCATTATTTTTTTCAGGAGCCAAGGATGAAGCATTACGCCGCGTTGTTGTTCGCCTCTGCACTGTTGACGGGATGTGCGACCCAAGCCGTACCACCGCAACAGGCTGAATTACCGCCCCCAAGCCGTCTGATGCTTTATCAGAATATCCCGGATACGCCATACGCCACGGTGGTGGTGGTGCGCGACAGTGGAATGCTGGCGGGTAGCTGCCGCACCGGCGTTTATGTGAATGGGGAGTTCGCCGCTTCGCTGGGCGCGAAAGAAAAAGCGGAGTTTCGCGTGCCGCCGGGCAATACTTCGGTGAGCATCGGGCAAGATATGATAGAGAACTCTCTGTGTATTTGGCGAGATACCAGCGGCAGCGTGCCGATGACGCTGCGCGCCGGTGAAAGCCGCTATCTGCGGATCGCCGGCGATCGGCAGCGAGGCTTCGTTTTGCAGGCTGGGCGGCCGTAACCGCCCAGGCAAGGGCGTTAACGCCCTTGCCACCATCCCCACAGCGTAATTAATAGCCACGCCGCCGCAATCCAGCACAGTACCGCCGCCCCCAGCGCTAACGACAGCCGCAGACTGTTAATCAGGAAATACAGCGAAATCAAATACACCAGATAGGGCAACACCGCCCACATGCCGAAAATCAGCGTCGTTTTCAGCGCCGCTATTGAACGTTCGCTGCCGACAACATAATGCGCAATCAAAGCGAAAGTGGGGAAGAGCGGGACTAAACCGGCGATATAATAGTTGCGCGTTTTGGCCAGCAGGCCGATCAGAACCACGACCAGCGCGCCTATCAGCGCTTTGACAAGGATGCCCATAACGGTCTCGGGTGTCGGGGGAAAGCCAACACACTGCCCGAAAGCCTGAGCAGAATCAATGGCGTATTGCGTATTGCGTATTGCGTAGTGCGGGGAAAAACAGACCCGCATGAATCGCGGGTCTGAGCGGCAACGTTTACTGGCGGTAAGCGTGCTTGATTTGCTGAATGCTGTTCTTGAAGATTTCCGCCTGAGTCGGATCTTCAATCTGGGCGATGAAACGTTCCATGTTGATGATGACTTTCCCGGCATCGGCCTGGCCGATCGACTTCAGGATCAGCGTCAGCGTGGCTTTGAGGCAGGCAACCTCGGTCGCCAAGATCTCCGGGTTTGCAGACGTAGTGAAATCAACGTTGCTCATTTTCTCTCCTGATTTTTGAGGCCGTAGCCTGATACAAGCTGCTTTAGCGCACCGCGCGCGGACTATAGGCAAGTTGCCCACGCACGGCGGCGAATTTAACTGGGCGCGGAGTATAGCATAGCATGCGTCAGCCATCTGCACCGGGCTTGCTCTGGCGGCGCTGGTGGGTGAAGTTTGCTCATTGCACGTCCGGGTCATCCATTGTCGGCCAGTTATTTCGAGGCGGTTAACAAGTATTTGCCCGGCTCGTTATTGTTGAACAATCGGGGTTATTATAATTATTAGGGGCGGGTGGCACTGATTTTGCCGGCGTTGGTCGGTAATAATAGTTTTGTACGCTGGCTGTCAGGCTCGCGTTGGCCGCGGCTTTAAATATCAAATGATTACAAACAGCCAACAGCCGTGTTAATATTATTCATGTCGTGATTGCTTACACAGATTTCTCCCTCGCGGCATGATTGTCGCGCTATCCTGTGTCTGACGCAGCGCGACGAAATTATTTTCGTCGCTCGATCTTTTCCGACGTGACGATTTATCGGCGGCATAGACGGCTAAAATTGAAAAATCAGCTATGCTCCGCAAAGTTATTCGGAAGTATGTATTAATCTGTGTTCATTCTTGTCTGAAAAACAAGTAATATCTCTGGCGAAAACAGAGGCTGATTGCGTTACTCCCTTTTTTTGGAGAATTTTCCTTGATTAGCGTTCTTCTTGTTGATGACCACGAACTGGTGCGCGCAGGGATACGACGCATTCTTGAAGATATCAAAGGTATAAAAGTTGTCGGTGAGGCCCAGTGCGGTGAAGACGCCGTAAAATGGTGCCGTGGCAACGCTGTCGATATCGTGCTGATGGACATGAATATGCCGGGCATTGGCGGGCTGGAAGCCACGCGCAAGATTGTGCGTTATGCACCCGACGTCAAAGTCATCATGCTGACTATCCATACCGAAAATCCCTTGCCCGCGAAGGTGATGCAGGCGGGTGCCGCCGGCTACCTGAGCAAGGGCGCCGCGCCGCAGGAAGTGATTAACGCCTTGCGTTCCGTGCATGCGGGGCAGCGCTACATCGCGTCTGACATCGCCCAGCAAATGGCTCTGAGCCAGCTGGAGCCGCAGGCCGAAACGCCGTTCAGCTGCCTGTCTGAGCGCGAGCTGCAGATCATGTTGATGATCACCAAAGGCAAAAAAGTGAATGAGATCTCGGAGCAACTGAGTCTCAGCCCGAAAACGGTGAACAGTTACCGTTACCGTATGTTCAGCAAATTGAATATCAGCGGCGACGTCGAACTGACCCACCTGGCCATCCGACATGGATTGTTCAATGCGGAGACGTTGTTAAGCAGTGAATGACCGTTTTGATGCCAAAGCTTTCCTGAGTACCGTCACCAGCCAACCTGGCGTCTATCGTATGTATGACGCCACTGGCACGGTGATCTACGTCGGTAAAGCCAAAGACCTGAAAAAACGTCTCGCCAGCTATTTTCGGCAGCAGGTCAGCAGCCGTAAAACCGAAACGCTGGTTAAAAATATCGCGCAAATAGACGTAACGGTTACCCATACCGAAACAGAAGCGCTGTTGTTGGAACATAACTACATTAAATTGTACCAACCGCGATATAATGTTCTTTTGCGAGACGATAAATCTTATCCGCTGATTTTTCTCAGCGCCGATACCCATCCCCGTTTAGCGGTGCATCGCGGCGCCAAACACGCCAAGGGCGAATATTTCGGTCCTTTTCCCAACTCTTACGCCGTGCGCGAAACGCTGGCGCTGCTGCAGAAGCTGTTCCCGATCCGCCAGTGCGAAAACAGCGTGTACCGCAACCGTTCGCGCCCGTGTCTGCAGTATCAGATCGGCCGCTGCCTGGGCCCTTGCGTCGCCGGCCTGGTGAGTGAAGAAGAGTACCGGCAACAGGTGGACTATGTGCGGCTGTTTCTTTCGGGCAAAGATCAACAGGTGTTGCACCAGCTGATTGCCCGCATGGAAGAAGCCAGCAAGCTGCTCAATTTCGAAGAGGCGGCGCGCATACGCGATCAAATTCAGGCCGTGCGCCGTGTTACCGAGCGGCAGTTCGTCTCGGGCGACAGTGACGATCTGGATGTCATCGGCGTGGCGTTCGACGCCGGTATGGCATGCCTGCACGTGCTGTTCATCCGTCAGGGCAAGGTGTTGGGCAGCCGCAGCTATTTCCCTAAGGTGCCGGGCGGTACGGATATGAGCGAAGTGGTGCAGACTTTCGTCGGCCAGTTTTACCTGCAGGGCAGCCAGGCGCGCACGCTGCCCGGCGAGATCCTGTTGGATTTCAGCTTGCCGGAAAAGGACCTGCTCGCAGAATCGCTCTCCGAGTTGGCGGGGCGCAAGATCCAAATTCAAAGCAAGCCGCGCGGCGACCGCGCCCGTTATCTGAAGCTGGCCCGCACCAACGCGGCAACGGCGTTGACCACCAAGCTTTCGCAACAGTCGACGATCCATCAGCGGCTGGCGGAATTGGCCAAGGTGCTGAATCTGGCGGAAATCAATCGTATGGAGTGCTTCGATATCAGCCATACCATGGGCGAACAGACCGTAGCTTCGTGCGTGGTGTTCGACGGAAACGGCCCGGTGCGTTCGGAGTATCGGCGCTACAATATTAGCGGCATCACCCCCGGCGATGACTACGCGGCGATGACGCAGGTGCTGAAACGCCGTTACGGCAAAGCGCTGGAAGAGAAAAAAATCCCGGATGTCATTTTCATCGACGGCGGCAAAGGGCAGCTCGGCATGGCGATCGACGTGTTCAACTCGCTGAACGTCACCTGGGACAAGAATAAACCGTTGCTGATCGGCATCGCCAAAGGCGCCGATCGCAAGGCCGGGTTAGAAACGTTGTTCTTCGTGCCGGAAGGCGAAGGGATTTCGTTGCCGCCGGATTCGCCGGCGCTGCATGTGATCCAACACATCCGCGATGATTCACATAATCATGCGATTACCGGTCACCGGCAGAGAAGGGCGAAAGTCAGAAATACCAGCGCACTGGAACTGATTGAGGGCGTAGGGCCGAAACGGCGCCAGGTGCTGTTGAAGTATATGGGCGGACTGCAACCTTTGTTGAACGCCAGCGTGGAGGAAATTGCAAAAGTGCCGGGTATTTCACAAGCATTGGCAGAAAAGATCTACAATGCATTGAAACACTGAGGGCAATGTAGCAACATACTCTTAATTTCCACTTTAGCCAGATAGTTACCGTAGCATTATGCAATTGAATATACCGACTTGGCTTACCCTGTTTCGCGTAGTTCTGATCCCATTCTTTGTGCTGGCGTTTTACCTGCCGTTCAGCTGGGCTCCGATGGTTTGCGCCGTTATCTTTGTGTTTGCCGCTGTCACCGACTGGTTTGACGGTTTCCTGGCGCGCCGCTGGAAACAAACGACGCGCTTCGGGGCGTTTTTGGATCCGGTCGCGGACAAAGTGATGGTGGCGGTAGCGCTGGTGCTGGTGGCGGAGCACTACCACAGCTGGTGGATCACGCTGCCGGCGGCCACCATGATCGCCCGCGAAATCATCATTTCGTCGCTGCGCGAGTGGATGGCGGAAATTGGCAAACGCAGCAGCGTGGCGGTGTCCTGGATCGGCAAAGTGAAGACCATGGCGCAGATGATGTCGCTGGTGGGCTTGCTGTGGCGCCCGGATCGCTCTGTGGAATATGTGGCGATCGGCTTGCTGTATATTGCGGCGGTGCTGACTTTCTGGTCGATGTTCCAATATTTGAACGCGGCGCGTAACGATTTGCTGGAACCGTGATCGATACGCTGCAAAAAGCGGCAAACGATCGTGATGGGCCAACAATTTTATTGACTCATCACGTCAGGTAAGTAGAATGCATCGCATCAGACGACAACGATGAATTGCCGAAAGATAGCAAAGAAATCAGTCAGTTCTGGTAATGCGGGAATAGCTCAGTTGGTAGAGCGCAACCTTGCCAAGGTTGAGGTCGCGAGTTCGAGCCTCGTTTCCCGCTCCAAACATTAGCCTGTTGAATCCCCCGTGATTCGGCAGGTAAGGAAAAGGGGCTTCGGCCCCTTTTTCGTTTTCTGCTTCTGCGCCATTCGGCGAAACCTTTCTTCATCTTCCCATATCGATTATTGACTCTTCTCACGTATCTTTCCTGTCGTTGTCATACTGCTGGATGCAGCCGTTAAACGGTGAAACAATAATTTGATACGTCGGGCGGTTCGCCATGCAAGAAGAAAATAATGCGGCGTATGACGCCATCCGAGCTCTCAGGCACAGCCAGGCTGCGCTGTCGCCTCGCCAAATCGCTGGGTTATCGGCAAAGTGAAGCTGTAGGTCGGTCTTTTGAAACCGGGCATAGGAGGATGTATGGAATCTGGTGCTTTAAAGCATCCGATAAGAACGGCGGCGGGATGTGCGCTGTTCTTCGGCCTGGTCGCCCCGCCGTTGGGGGGCGTGCTCATGTTTCTGCTGATGGCGTTCGGCAGCGGTGAGTGGGTGGGAATAAGTCTTCTCGATGCCGGCGACTTGCTGGGCATGGCCGGGTTTATCGGCATTTTTTCTTATGCGCTCGGTTTTTTGCCGGCATGTTTGGCGGGGGCTATTGCCGGTATCGCCCATTCAGGCATTCGCCAATTGCGGTGGTTTCTGCTGTTGTGTGCGGTGGTGTCCGCCATTGCTCCCGGTTTGCTGAATGCCGATCAGCGTATTTTTGGCGCGATCGCGGTCTTACCGGGAATGTTCGCCGGGTTTTTATGGTGGCGTCGAAGATTGCGTGATGCCCCGACCGATGAGGTTTTGCACGATAGCCCTTCGCCATAAGCAAGCGAAAAGCCGGGGAGAGCTATTCCTGTCGAGAAAAAGAACCGTTTTGCCCGTGAATTTCTGAGCCGATGCATATAATATCAACATTGCGCTTGCCTTTTCGTTGGCATTGTGAACAGTGCGCCCACAAAATAAGCAGTTGAAAGCGTTAGAGAACTTTTTGCTATTTCGGGGGGTTGCCAAGGTGGGGGGTTTAGTCCATAATGCAGTCCATCGATTCGGCAGTAACGAAATAAATTACTTAAGAATCAGATGATTAGGATAAGCGATTTTATCATCGCAATCCCGAAGAACAAAACGAAGTGGGTGATTCACCGGCTTTGGCCTGAAAAGGCAAAACAGAATAAAGGCGCGTTAACAAAGCGGTTATGTAGCGGATTGCAAATCCGTCCAGTCCGGTTCGACTCCGGAACGCGCCTCCAACTTTCCCGAGCCCGGGTGGTGAAATCGGTAGACACAAGGGATTTAAAATCCCTCGGCTTATGGCTGTGCGGGTTCAAGTCCCGCCCCGGGTACCAGGGAACGAAAATACCGAATAATCAAAGCAATAAGTAGTAATGTCGTAGACCGCCGAGAGGCGGTTTTTTTGTGTCTGAAATTCGCATTACGCCTGCATTTTTTTCCTTTCTTGTCATGCCGCCACCCTGCCTGCAAGGAGCCCCGCAGGGCTCCACACTACAGATCATAAGAAACCGAACGCCGCGGCGAGGATCCAGCCGAAGACGCAGGAGACGCTGACGCCGATCAGGCCCGGTAGAATGAAGCTGTGATTGATCACGAAGCGGCCGATGCGGGTGGTGCCGGAGCGGTCGAACTGAATTGCCGCCAAATCGCTGGGGTAGGTCGGTAAAATATAATAACCGTAGCAGGCCGGCGCCGAAGCGACGATATAGGCCGGGTTGACGCCGATCGCCAGCGCCACCGGCACCAGCGCCGCCAGCGCGGCGGCCTGCGAATTGACGAATTTCGACACCAGCAGCAGGATCAGCGCATAGGCCCAGGGGTACTCTTTCACCAGCACGCCCAGCGTGGCTTCTATCTGCGTCAGGTGCGCGCCGAACATGGTTTCCGCCATCCAGGCGACGCCATACACCGCCACGATGGCAATCATGCCGGAACGGAACACCTCGTTTTTAGAGATAGACGCCGGGTTGGTGCGGGTAATGATGACGATCAGCGCCCCGGCCATCAGCATGCACATCTGGATCACCAGAACCATGGAAAGTGGCTTGCCACCGAAGCTGGGCCGCAGGTCGGAAAAAGCCCCCAGCACCGCCACCAGGGCGATCGTGGCGAGGAAAATCCACATGGCGATCCAGTTGCTGCGCGGCAATACCCGGTCCAGCAGGGTGGCGGCGTCGCCATAGACGTAGCGATGGTTCTCCGGCACCGAGATGAATTTCTGGAACTCGGGATCTTTGTCCAGGTCTTTGCCACGGAACCAGCTGAAGATACCGATCGCCAGAATGCCGCACAGGGTGGAAGGAATGGTGATCGACAGCAGATCGAGGAATTCCAGATGGCGGCCATTGAAGGTGTAGCTGCTGAGCATCGCCACCAGTGAAACGACCGCCACCGAGACCGGGCTGGCGATAATGCCCATCTGCGCGCCGATCGAGCTGGCTGCCATTGGCCGTTCCGGGCGGATGTTATTTTTGATCGCCACGTCATAGATGATCGGCAAGATGGTGTACACCACATGGCCGGTGCCGCACAGAATAGTGAGAATGCAGGTGACGAACGGCGCGATGATTGAGACATACCGCGGGTTGCGCCGCAGCATCCGCTCGGCGATCTGGAGCATGACGTCCAACCCGCCTGAGGCCTGCAGAGTGGCGGAGGCCGCCACCACCGCGATGATCACCAGCATCACGTCTACCGGCGGTTTGCCGGGCTGCAGGTGAAAGCCGAACACCAGAATCATCAAACCGATACCGCCCAGCAACCCCAGCGCAATGCCGCCTTTACGCGCCCCATACAGCAGGCATGCCAATATAACCGCTAATTGCAGAAAGAAATCCATGATAGATACGCCTTAATAATGTTGAACTTAACTGCGTTCAGTTTCCGGCGGCGTTTACAGCAGAAAGTTGTTTTAAATCTAAAGGCATTAATAAATTGTGGTTATTAACCTTAAAGAGTGATGTCGGTCACATTCAAAGAACATAGAGAGCGTGCGGAAAGCGGCATCAGCACGAAAAAGCAAGCCAAGAGGTCAGACCTCTCCTATATGACGGATTTACCACCAGAGGAGAGAGTTATGGATCCGACAAAAATGACGGGGCTGGCGTTATTACAGGCAGCGATGGCCGGCAAAATTCCACCGGCTTCGATCGCTGAAACGGTGCCCATGAAACCGGCCGCGGTTGAAGAGGGATATATCCGCATCATGGCGCGGGCCGACGAACGCCACCTTAACCCGCTGGGCGGCGTTCATGGAGGCTTCGCCGCCACGGTTTTGGACTCGGTGACCGGTTGCGCGGTGCACAGTACGCTGGACGCAGGGACGGGTTATGGCACCGTCGATCTGCAGGTGAAAATGTTGCGCCCGGTGCCGAAGGAGATTGATCTGATCGCCGAGGGGCGTCTGGTCTATGCGTCGAAAAACGTCGCTTTCGCGGAAGGCACACTCAAAACGGCGGAAGGAAAACTGCTGGCTTCGGCAACCGCCACTTGCTTCATCATTCGCCCTACCGAACAGCCGCCGCAATAACCTGCCATTTATCAGGCCCCGGTTCTTCCATCCGGGCCCTGATGCATTTCTCTGTCGGCTGCACCGATCGCCGCGATACGGCCGCAGGCGCGATGCGTCATTGTGGTCTAGTATTCTTGGGTAAAAATTTATCGGGGTGAGTATGCAGCCGTATAAAGAGGTTGAGTTTGATCATGAGCTTTGTCTGGCGATCGGCAGAGCCGTATTGGACGTGGTAGCGCAAGGGGAAGAAACCAGCGCGACGTCGGTGATGAGCGCCATTGAGCGGGCGGTGGAACAGGGGCTGAACGACGACGACACCGCCGTTGCCGACGACGCGCTGGATTTGATGGCTCGTCTTATTCACGGCTGCGGATTTATTAATCTATCGGGTGAAGAGGAGACTTCCCATGCATTGGTTGAATTTCAAGCGCTACAAGAGTGACGTCGCCAAACAGGCCGTGCCGCCGCATCTGAATGCCGCTGAATTTGCGCGGCATTATGCCGATAAGCCGCAGGAGAATACGGAAGAGTATCTTTCGCTCAGCGGGGAGATGTGCTGGGATGCGGTAGTGCTGTGCGCCCACCGTTCCGGCGCGCTCAGTAAGGCGAAATACAAGCAACTGTGGCTGACGGTGTTCGATAAGCAGTACAAACATTTCGTCAGCCCCGACGATACCGAGATCCGCACCATGGCGGATATGCTGCGCGCCCCGCAGGGATGTTTTATCGGGATATTCTCCATGCGCGACGCGGCCTCGCCCCGATTGCTGCATGCCATGATCGGCACCGGCGCGGGATTTGCCGCAGGCAATAAAAATCTTTGCATCGGCGTGGGAGGCGCGGTCGGCTGGGAGAATCTCAATCTGGCGCGCGATCTGCGCTGGCAGCCGGAAGGCGGTTTTCTACGCCAGGGCGACAGTGAAGTGCTGCGTATTTTTTATCGGCCTTTCCCCGCCTGAAAAGGTCCGGACGCTTTTTAGGGTAAAAAAAACCGCCGTTGGGCGGTTTTTTGCGTCTTATTTGAACCCGCCGCTGCGGATGAAGTCGAGACCGGCGGCGGTGATCCGCGTTTGGTGCGGATCGATATCATAGTTGTTCTCGTCGATGTCGCTCATCACGTAGGCCTGTATCAGCCCCTTGGTTTTGAGATAAGCGAAGGGATCCGCGAAGGCGTGCGGGCTGGTGGCGTCCTGCTTCCACAATTCGTAAGTTTTCTCATCCAGCGTGCCGGGATGATTGGCGGCCAGTCGGGTCAGGATCTGATTGTAGAACACATAGTCGGTCATGATGCGGTCCTCTTTATCGCGAGCGACAGTCTCGGAAAATGACGTAACATCTATCAATCATAGCCGATGTTTGCTCGCCGCCTGCGTTATCGCGAATCCAGGTTATCCACGCTGGCTTTCGAACCAGTGAAACAGGCGCGAAATGGTGAGGCTGAGATCGCCGATGTTGAAGAGCGCGCCGAGCCACAGGGTTAGCATAACCAGGATGCCGATGATGACGGGAAGATCCATTTTGCCCATGATAATGTTTTGCAGAGGTGACGGTGCCACAAGGGTAACACCGTTTTCCGGCAGGATAAAATGTGCCGCCGTTATTTCGATTGTGCCGCTGCGGAATGGCGAAGGCCGGCCATCAGGATGACCGGCCGGGTTTCAACAGCCTATCTTGCCGCCAAACGGTCAGGCATAGTGGCGGGCGATATGCTCGGCGGTGGCGATCGTCGTCACATTAGTGGCGACGGAGGGCACGTCGGGGAAAATGGATGCGTCGACAACCCGAAGCCCGTGCACGCCGTGCACGCGGCCCTGAAGGTCAACGACCGCCTTCGGGTCGCCGGCATTCCCCATTGGCGCGGAGGAGGTCGGGTGATGATAGGTATCCAACGTCGCCGCCATCGAGGCCAGAATGGCCTCGTCGCTGTCTGCGGCGGGCGCAAGCTCGCTGTGGATAAGCGTAGACAGCGGAGCGGTTTGCCCTATTTTTCGCGCCAGTTTAACCCCCTCCAGCAAGCGAACACGGTCACTCTCTTGCGCCAGGAAGTTAAGGTCAATGTGAGGGGCTGCCATCGGATCGCGGCTTTCCAGCCAGATGCGTCCGGTGGATTGCGGCCGAGTCAGCGCCACCGCCAGGACAAAACCGACGCCGGTGGGGCTTTGGTCATGTGGGAACAGATGCGTTGCGGTAATGTGCAGATCGAGCTCCTCCGGTTCCGCCCGGCTGCTGCGGGTCCACAGCTTGGCGCCGATAACCGGCGATTGGCTGCCGATGACGTCGGGGCGGGCTGCGTAGGCATTGTAATAAAAGGGGTGATCGACCAGGTTTTCACCGACGGGCAAATCGGCGACGACGGGGATCCCCAGACGCTTCGACTGTTGCGCAGGCGCAATGCCGGATCGCATCAAAACGGCGGCGCTGCCGTAGGTTCCCGCGCTCAGGATCACTTCAGCGGCTTGGATTTCTTCGCCACTGGCCAGGCGAACGCCGATCGCGCGCTGCCCGTCAAATATCACGCGGTCGACCAGCGTATCGGCACGCAGGGTGAGATTGTCTCTGGCGCGCGTTTTCTCATCCAGATAGGCCATGCCGGTGTTAACGCGCACACCGTTGACGATATTCATCGGGTAGGGGCCGACGCCATTCGCTGAAGGGCCGTCAAAATCGTCGATGGCGTCATAGCCGTTGGCGCGCGTGGCGGCGACGAAAGCGCGTTGCATTGGCGTGATGTCATCCAATGTGAGTTGCACGACGGGGAAAGGACCGCTATTGCCATGGATTGCGCGGTCGTGCAGGCCATGACGAGTCTCCAGTTTTTTGAAGGAGGGCAGCAGATCCTGATAGCGCCATCCCGGCAGATCCCAGCGTTTGAAATCTTCCGGGCGGGCGCGGATCGCCACGGCGCCGTTGACGCCTGAACTGCCGCCCAGGACTTTACCGCGGATGGCGCCGATCGCGTGGCTGACATAGCCGGGTTCTGTCCGGTATCCCCATTCGAATTCCGGGTCGCCATTGGCGCCGAGCACGTCGCTGTTCGCGATGAGGCGCGGATAATCGTAGGGCGCGTAACTGTGTCCGGCCTCTATCAGCAGGACCCGGCGCGCCGGGTTTTCGCTGAGGCGAGCCGCCATCACCGCGCCGGCGGAACCGCCGCCGACGATGATCACGTCGAAGGTGGATGGCTCGCTGGCGCGTTGGGCCGGTTGTGTTTGCGCCGCCGACGCGGAACTCGATGCGCAAGCGCTGAGCGTGGCGTCGGCTGAAACGGCCAGCGTTTGGGATATCAGCTGACGGCGTGACAGGTCTTTCATGGCGTAGTCTCCAGAGCGGGCGGAAGGTGTGTTCTGCAGACTAAAACCCGGAGATAAAAGCGACAAGCGGGCGAAATTCGAACCTGCTGTTCGCGTTCTGCGAACCTTTCAGGTTGACGTCAGGAAAGGGGACAGCGCGGTTTCCCAACTGGGCGTATGGCCAATGTGCTCACTCAGAAAGTCCACCAGCGCCTTGATCTTGGGGGATGCGCGTTTTGAACGGCGATAGACGGCGGAAATGTCGCCGCCGTCGGGTGAATAGGCGGCCAGCACAATGCGCAGTTCCCCTGCGCGTATCGCATCGGCGGCGATAAATGCGGGCAGGATGGCGAGGCCCAAACCGGCTTTCGCCGCCGCCAGCAGGTGAAAAGCATTATCGGTGCGCAGGCGTTTGCCGATACGAAACGATCGGATCTCGCCTTCGATGGGGAGTTGCAGCATGCCGGTCGGCTCGCGGTGAATATACAGCAACCCCTGATGCTGTTGCAGGTGTTGCGGGTGCGTCGGTGTGCCTTGACGCGCAAGATAGGCTGGGCTGGCGCAAATCAAGTGACGGTTGGCGCAGATGCGCTGCGCGATTAGGTCGGAATCCGCCAAGGCGCCGATACGGATGGCGACGTCGAAATTTTCCTGATTCAGATTGGCCAGGCGATCGCTGTACTCCACGTCCAGATTGAGGTTCGGGTATTGTTCCATAAAGGCGGATAACAGCGGCGCCAGATAGCGGATGCTGAACGCCATCGGCGCGGTTAACCGCAATGGGCCCTGCAGTTGGCCGTGCAGTGTTCGCACCGACTCTTCGGCATCGCTCACTTCGCTTAATATGAGAACGGCGCGCTGATAGAACAGATGGCCGGCGTCGGTCAACCCAAGCGTTTTCCCGCGTTCGAACAGCACAGTCCCAAGGCGCGTCTCCAACTGCTGGATGCGTTTGCTGACCACCGACTTGGTGGTGCCCAAGCGGCGGGCGGCGGCGCTGATGTTGGCGGCCTCGACCACGGCGATATAGGTCGCCATCTCCTGAAACTGATTCATTCATCTCTCCTTCGGTATCCGCCGGGTCAAGTTACCACTCTGTGCACGCCAGGCAAAAAAACCACCCGGGCGGGTGTTTTTGCTTGTCAGTGCGAATCAGTCCAGTTTGGGGTGCTGGTCGATCAGGATCTGTTTTTTCTTTTCCAGTTCGGCGATCTGCGCGTTGATGTCCTCGACTTTCTGTTCGATGTTGTCGTAGGTTTCCTGCAGCAGCTCTTTTGCCTCGGAGCGGTCAGAGGCGGCCGGCGTCGCGCCGCGTAGCGGCTTGTTGGCGGTTTCTTTCATGTACAGACCGGTGATAAGACCGATCACCGCAACAACCATCAGGTAGTAGGCCGGCATGTACAGGTTGCCGGTCGCTTCCACCAGCCAGGCGGCAACGGTCGGCGTCGCACCGGCGATCAGTACCGAAATGTTGAACGAAATCGCCAGCGCGCTGTAGCGAATGTGCGTCGGGAACATCGCCGGCAGGATGGAGGCCATCACCCCGGTGAAGGAGTTGAGCAGCACCGCCAGCACCAGCAGGCCGACGAAAATCAGGCCGATGACGTTGCTGTTGATCAGAATGAAGCACGGGATCGCCAACGCCAACAGGCCGATGCTGCCGCCGATGATAAACGGCTTACGGCCGATGCGGTCACTGGTCAGGCCGATCACCGGCTGCACGAACAGCATGCCGATCATGATGGCGATGATGATCAGAACGCCGTGATCTTCCGAGTAGTGCAGGTTATGCGACAGGTAGCTCGGCATGTAAGTCAGCAGCATGTAATAGGTCACGTTGGTGGAAATCACGATACCCACGCACACCAGCAAACTTTTCCAGTGTTTGGCCGCGATCTCTTTGAACGAGGTCTTTGGCGGATTCTCGATGGCGTTGCGATCCTCTTTCTCCATCTTGTCCACGTGCTGCTGGAACGCCGGGGTTTCTTCCAGCGCATGGCGCAGGTAGAGACCGATCAGGCCCAGCGGCGCGGCGATGAAGAACGGGATACGCCAGCCCCAGTCGAGGAAGTTGGCTTCGCCGACGATACTGGAGATCAGCACCACTACGCCTGCGCCCATCACAAAGCCGGCGATGGAGCCGAAGTCCAGCCAACTGCCCATAAAGCCGCGTTTGCGGTCCGGTGAGTATTCGGCGACGAAGATCGCCGCCCCGGAATATTCACCGCCGACGGAGAAGCCTTGCGCCAGTTTGGCCAGCAGCAGCAGGATCGGCGCCCAGATGCCGATCGACGCATAGGACGGGATCAGGCCGATACAGAAGGTGCTGACCGCCATGATGATAATGGTGACTGAGAGCACTTTTTGACGGCCGAACTTGTCGCCCATGGCGCCGAAGAACAGACCGCCGAGCGGACGCACCAGGAAGGGGACGGAGAAGGTCGCCAGCGCGGCGATCATTTGTACACCGGGAGAGGCGCCGGGGAAGAAGACCTGGCCAAGCGCATAGGCGACAAAGCCGTATACGCCGAAGTCGAACCACTCCATTGCGTTGCCGAGGGCCGCGGCGGTAATGGCCTTCTTGAGTTTGCTGTCATCGATGATGGTGATGTCGTTAATGTGCATCGGTTTATGTCGTTTTTTTCTTAACTTCATATAATCATCCCTTAATGAATTATTCGTTGTTCGTGAAAGCGTAATCTCCGTTCACTGTTGTTTTCGAGTTATCAAATCGGCTAATCGAATCGCGGTTCAAGACGATTCATTATCCACATTTAAGTTGAGATGTGGATCACAAAATAGCGTCGCTCATGCCGATGTTATGTCATTTAGGTGACTAATTATTTTGCATCTATAGCTTAACGTTATATCTTGCGGCGATCAAATCCAGCAGTTTAACTTAAGTATTTGCACCGATTTGGTGCGAGAATGGTCTGATAATTGTGCGATATGACGATTTTTTGGCTGATTGATGGTGTTTCCAGTATAGAGAATACGGGAGATAAAACAGGGAAAATTGATGTGTTCGCCGCTAAAAAAACGCCTGGCCGGGTGGCCAGGCCGCTGAGATTACGGCGCCGATGAACCGCCGAATTCGAGATAGATTTTCGCCAGATTCTGGTACTGCGCGAAGCGGTTCTCATCCACCGCCAGTTCCGCCTGACGGCGTTGATCCTGAGCGTTCAGCCAGTCGGTAATGGTGACGGCGCCCTGTCGGTAACGCACCTCGTTCAACCGCTCCGATTTACGCGCCAACGCCAGTGAGGCGCGCAACTGCGTCTCCTGCGCCAGCAGCTGCGTGCGCAGTGACAGCGCGTTGTTCACATCGCCCATCGCTTTGTACAGCGCCTGCTTGAAGGCCAGAACTTGCTGTTCATAGTCGTTGCGGGCGATTTTGATCTCCACGCCCATTTGCCGCCACTGCAGGAACGGCAGCGTCAGGCCGGCGCCGAGGCTGCCCGTCGGGTTGCGCAGGAATTCCAGTAGCGCGCTGCTGCTGGCGCCCAGTGAACCGGTCAGGCTGAACGCGGGATAGTATTGCAGACGTTTTTCATCGACGTTGGCCAGGGCGGCGCGCAACCGCAGCTCTTGAGCGCTGAGATCCGGGCGACGGCTCAGGACGCTGGCGGGAATGCCGGTGTTGATCTGCGGCATCGCCGTCGTCGGCAGGCGCGCGGGCGCGATGGTGGCCTGGCCTGATGGCGCGCCCAGCAGCACCGCCTGTTCGTTCAGCGCCTGTTGACGATCGTGTTGTAACGCCACCAGGCTGCGTTCCTGCGTCAGCAAGTTTTGTTCCGCATTCACTACGTCCAGCGCCGAGATGCTGCCGGCCTGATAACGGGCGTTGGCCAGCCGCAGCGTCGTTTTGGCATAGGCGATGCTCGCCTGGCTGACGCTGATTTGTTGATTGAGAAAACCGATGCGCCAGTAGTTGGTGGCGGCGTCGGCCAACAGCTTCAGGCGCGCCGCCTGCAGATCCTGCACGGAAGCCTGGCTGCTCCACTCGGCCGCGTCGCGTTGGCGCGCCAGCTTGCCCCACAGATCGACCTCATAGCTGGTGGTGAGCGACGCGTTGCTGGTTTTATTCCACGCGGAGGACTCGGACAGCGGGCGATTAATGCTGCTGCCTAATGAGGCGCTGACGCCGGGCGCGGTGCTGATGCCGACGCGTTCCGCCTCGAGCCGTGCGCGGTAAACGCGCAGCACGGCGGCGGCCAGATCGTTATTGCTCGCCATCACCTGTTGCAGCCAACGGTCGAGCTCGGGATCGTGGAAATCGCGCCAGTCGAACGGCGTCGGCGCGGCGTTGTCGGCAGCGTATTGCCACCCCGCAGGATAGTTGACCTGCGGCGCCCGGTAGTCGCTTTTCAGGGCATTGCCGCAGCCGGCGGTGAGCAGGGCGGCGAGGCTTAACGCCAGGGGAGATAAAATTTTCATGGGTTACTCGCTGGCCAATGAAACGACCGGATCCATCCTTGCCGCTTTGCGGGCGGGGAGATAACCGAAGATCATGCCGATTAAGGTTGAACAGAAAAATGCCGTGGCGGCGGCTTGCCAGGAATAGATGGCGGTGAACATGCCGCCCGCCAGCGAGGTGAACAGCGACCCGGCGGCGAACGACAGCGCGATGCCCAAAGCGCCGCCGATCAGACAGACCAGCACCGCCTCTATCATGAACTGTTGCATGATGTCGCTGCGCCGCGCGCCGACCGCCATGCGCACGCCGATTTCGTGGGTGCGTTCGGTCACCGAGACCAGCATGATGTTCATCACGCCCAGGCTGCCGATCACCAGCGCGATGGACGCCACCATCAGGATCAGCAGGCTGAAAGTCATTGACGTGCGTTCGATGGACTTTCGGATTTTATCGAAGTTGTACAAACGGAAATCTTTTACGCCATGGCGTTGGGTCAACAGCTGTGTGATAGCGGTGACGGCCGATTCGCTGGCGACATTGTCCTTTAGCCGAACGGTGATGCCGCTGAGCGTCGGTTTGCCTACCATGCGATACATCACCGTGCTGTAGGGCATCCAAACAGTAATGCGATTGGGCGCGTAGTTGCGATTGCTTTTCGCCACACCGATCACTCGGGCCGCACCGAGCCGAGAAACACGATCTGGCCGAGCGGCTCGACGCCGAAATCGCCGAACAGCGCCTGGCGCGCATTGTCGTCGATGATCACTTCCTGCAGCGCATTACGATCGTCGCGGAAAGTCACGCCTTGTAACAGCTCGACGCCGTTAACGCGGAAATAGTCGCGCCCGACGCCGGTGATCGAGGCGGTGGCGGATTTGCTGCGAAAACGGATGCTGTCGGAAGCGTCTACTTCCGGGCTGACGCTGTCGACGAAGCTTTGCTGCGCCAGCGCGTCGGCATCGGCCGGCACCAGGGTGCGGATGCTGTCGATGGCGTCGTCGAAGAAATCGCGGCCCGGATAGATGCTTACCACGTTAGTGCCGAGATCTTTGAGGTTTTCCAGCGTGCGCTGTTTGGCGCCTTCGCCCAGCGCCACTACCGTGACCACGGCGGCGATGCCGAAGATGATGCCGGTCATGGTCAGCGCGGTGCGCAGACGATGAGCGTTCATCGCTTTCAGCGCCATGTGCAGCGATTCACGGGTGCGGTCGATCAGGCGTTGCCAGCCGCTTTGCCGGCTGCGGTTCGGCGGCGGCAACGATGGGCCGGACGCCGACTTGCGGCCGCTGTCAGCGATGATCTTGCCGTCTTGCAGTTCGATGACGCGCTGCGCATGTTGCGCCACTTTCATATCGTGGGTGACGATCACCACGGTATGGCCGCGCTGATTCAGTTCGCTCAGGATCGCCAGCACTTCCTGGCCGGATTGGGTGTCCAGCGCGCCGGTCGGTTCGTCCGCCAGGATGATCTCACCGCCGTTGATCAGGGAGCGGGCGATGCTGACGCGCTGCTGTTGGCCGCCGGAAAGCTGGCCGGGCTTGTGGTCTTCTCGTCCCTCAAGCCCCAACCGCGCCAGCAATTGCGCCGCCCGCTGCCGACGCTGATCGCGCCGGGCGTTGGCGTAGATGGCCGGGATTTCGACGTTGCCCAGCGCGCTGAGATCGGGCATCAGGTGATAGCGCTGGAAGATAAAACCGATATGTTCGCGGCGCAGGCGGGCCAATTCGTCCGGCGACAGGTGGGCGGCGTTCTGGCCGCTGATGTAGTAATCGCCGCGATCCGGCACGTCGAGGCAGCCCATGATGTTCATCAGCGTCGATTTGCCGGAGCCGGAGGCGCCGATGATCGCCACCAGCTCGCCGGCGGCGATGGTCAGATCGATGTCTTTCAACACCGTTAACGCTTGACCGCCGTTGGTGTACGTTCGGCTGATGCCTTTTAGTTCGATGATCGCGTTCACAGGAAGATGCCATCCTCAGCCGATTTGGCGGCAGGCTGCGACAGCACCACGGTTTCACCGGCTTTCAGGCCGCTGAGGATCTGAATGTCGACATTGTTGGTGATGCCGGTGGTCACTTTGCGCGTTTCCAACCGCTGGTCCTGGGTCAGCACCTGCACCTGCTGCTCTTTGCCATCGATTTTATGCACCGCCTGGATCGGCACCAGCAGGGTGTTCTTCGCGTCGCCGAGCAGCAAGGACACCTGCGCGGTCATGGCGATACGCAGGCGGTTTTCCGGGTTTGGCACGTCCAGCAGCGCGTTGTAATAGACCGAGGCGTTCGAGGTGCCGGAGCCGGAAGCGGAGCTGGTGCCGGCGAGCGAGTCGTCTTTCATCACCGATTCCGGTGCCAGCTCGATGGTGCGCAGCGTGGCGTCGTAGCGCTTATCCGGATCGGAAAAAATAGTGAAGTAAGCCTTTTGTCCCGGCGAAATGCGGGTGATGTCGGCTTCGGAGATCTGCGCCTTAATGGTCATCATATCCAGCCGCGCCAGCTTGACGATGGTCGGCGCACTTTGGCTGGAGTTGACCGTTTGTCCCTGCTGCGTGACCACGGCGATAACAATGCCGTCCATTGGCGCAACCACGCGGGTATAGCCCAGATCGATTTTTTTCTTCTCGACTTCGATCTGCGATTGCACCAACTGCGCATTGAGCGCCTGCAGATCGGCGCGAGTGGTGGCGAGCGAGGCTTCGGCGGTCTCGAAGTCTTCCCGGGAACTGGCTTCGTCGTTCAGCATGCGGCGCTGACGTTTGAAACGCGACTCCGCCTGTTTCAGCAAGGCCTGTTTGGCTAACATATTGGCTTTGACTACGTTCAGCGCCGCTTCGGCGTTGCGCAGATCGTTGCGCTGTTGCAGATCGTCGATGTCGGCGATCGGTTGCCCTTTGGTGACGCGATCGCCCAGCTTGACCTTCAGCGATTTGACTTCGCCGGAGACGCGGGCGCCGACGTTGACGCGTTCGATGGCATCCAGCCGCCCGGTGGCCAGCACGGCGTTTTCGATATCGCCCAGACGGGCCGGCGCGGTAACGTAATCCTGCTGCGGCGGACGTTGCCAAAAGATGGCCAGCGCGACAGCGACGGCGATGAAAACGATGGCGGCGATCAACGCCAGACGGCGGGAGGGGAGTTTCAGTGATGACATACCCAGGTTTTCCATAACGATAAAAGCGGCGGTTCCAGTCTGCCATCATGGCAGCGCCAGCTTGAACTGGCGCTAAACGTGAGGCGCTTTCCCGCTGGAAAGGGGATAGTAAAGGCTTTCCCGTTAAAGATCACGGTGAGTTATTATCCGCTAGGTGTGCAACCGGCTGCGTTGGGCGTTATACTGGGTAAAAAACCAGTATTCATTCATCAGCAGGATAATGCCACCGCCATGATGCCAAACCGCCTCGAGCCAGAACTCGACATTTATCAATACCCGGAGCACCTGCGCGCCTGCCTGACGCCGTTGCCTAAAGGGCCGGGCGTGTATGTGTTTCACGGTCAAAGCGAGAGCCTGCCGCTTTACATCGGTAAAAGCGTCAATATACGCAGCCGGGTGATGGCGCACTTCCGCGCGCAGGACGAGGCTAAAATGCTGCGCCAAACCCGACGCATCAGCTTTATCGAGACCGCCGGCGAGTTGGGCGCATTGCTGCTGGAGGCGCAGTTGATCAAACAACAACAGCCGCTGTTCAACAAACGTCTGCGGCGCTCGAAACAGCTGTGCGCGCTGCGCTTGCAGGCAGATGCGGTGACGATTGCTCACGCCAAAGAGATCGACTTCGCCGTCACGCCCCATCTCTACGGGCTGTTTGCCAATCGCCACGCCGCGCTGGAAAAGCTGCGCGCCATCGCCGACGAGCATCGTTTATGTTACGGCAAGCTGGGGATCGACAAGCTGCCGGCGGGGCGAGCCTGTTTCCGCTACAGCCTGCGCAAGTGCGCGGGCGCCTGCTGTGGCGTGGAGTCGGCGCAGGAGCATGCGCTGCGGCTCAGCGCGGCGCTTGAGCAGCTGCGCATCGCCTGTTGGCCGTTCGCCGGGCGCGTGGCGCTGGAGGAGCAGGGCGAGACGCTGCGTCAGTACCATGTGATCCACAATTGGTTTTATCTGGGCTCGGTCGGCAATCTGGCGCAGGCGGAGCGGCTACAGAGCGCGGCCAGCCATTTCGACAGCGATGGCTACAAGATTTTGTGCAAGCCGCTTATCGCCGGCGATTACCCGATTATTGAGCTGCCGTAAGGCCATAACGCTGGCGATAACCTAAGACTTATCCGTAAAATCAGGGCATTATGCTAAAAAAGCTTGAGTCCATAATGTTGTTATGGATAATAACGCCCCGAAGCGAAGGAACGCGCTATTAACTCAGTTGGCAGAGTGATTGGTTTTATAATGGCTTGTTTTGGCTTGAAAATTGATAGACGCGGGTTCGAGTCCTGCATAGCGCGCCAGCTTTCTTTCACTTCATCTCATCGCGCTTACCGTAAAGCGCACCCGGGTTGATTTGCACTATCGGCTCCTCGTTGGGATTTTCGGGTGTGCTTTACCGTAACCGCTGGCTTTCCTTCCTCTTTCTCTCTCGATCCTTTGCTAAACTGTAATCAGGCAGGTTTGCTGCCCGGCAACAGGAGGTCGATATGTCCCACTCCGAGCAACTGCAGGAACTCTTGCAACGCGTCGCCGCCCTCGAGGCGAGAGAGAAGGCGCTGACCGCCGCGTCCAACGCTTACCAGGCGATTATCACCACCATGTTGGGCAATATGGAGAAGACTGAACGGGATCGCATCATCGCGATGATCGATCAGGCCCATGAAATCGCCTACGCCCGCGCCATTCAACGCAGCAACGAACCGCAAAAGCAGAAAATCAAACAGGCCGACGACGTCGCCCAGCGCATGTTCATGTTTGCGCAAGGCAAAGCCGCTCAACCGCGCTGAATCCGAACTATAACAGTTGCCGCCATTAAGTTGGTTAACTGATCTACCCGGCAAAACTGTACTTGTGTTACTTTTAGCGGTGAGATTTGATGGCAATGCTGTTTCCAGCATAAGGTTGTAACGATGGACGCGATTAAAAGCATCTTGGTTAAAGAGATTGAACAGATCAATCGGCGCGAAGGGCGCGACGGCAAGCCGCGCTTCAACAGCGAATTCGCCCGCACTCACCGCTATTTGTGCCTTGCCATGTTCGCCGGTTACTTCGCGGTGATCGCCGTGATGTATCAGGTGCCGTACATGGGGATGTATGCCTTCCTCGGCTTCACCGCCTTTGTGCTGTTCATGTTCGCCATGCTGCTGATAGAGATCCGGCCGGTCTACCGCTTTGAAGACATCGGGGTGCTGGATCTGCGGGTGTGCTATAACGGCGAGTGGTACTTCACCCGCGCGCTGTCGCCTTATGCGGTGCAGCAGCTGCTGGATGAGCCGTCCATCGGCGCCGCGCTGAAACAGAAGATGCGGGTGATCATCGGCAACAAGGGCGAAATCGACTTCTACGACGTGTACGACATGGCCTACGGAAAAAAGCCTCAGGGTGAGCCACCGCAGCTGGCGGCGGCAAACTGAAAGGTTTCCGGCCGGCGGCTTGTCGATTATACTCAGCGTTTGAACGCGAAGCAGAATGAGGACCAAGCGATGAGTGATGATATTTTCGATTTTGATATCGATGCCGAACTGGCGAAAGCCGAAGAAAAAGCGGCGCAGAAGGTAAAAGAGGTCCCTGAATTCCTCGAAGACGAAGCGGACTGCGAAGGTTGCAAGATCTGATCGCCTGACCCATAAAAAAACCGCCGCGGCGGTTTTTTTATCTCTGAGCGTCCTCGGCATCAGTCCAGCATGAATCCCCAGATGAGGAACGCCGCCACCAGAATCAGGCAAAGCGCGGACACCGTCACCAGTATTTTCCCCAGAATGTCTTTTTCTTGTTCCCGCTGCGTCACGTTGAAATTATCCAATTAAAAGTCTATGGACCAAACCGGCGATGCTGAGATCGAGCGCCGCTACGCCCAGCGCCATGATCATCATCACCGAAAGAAATCGAGTCTTGCCGTTCACATCCCTAATCCCCGTTGCGCCGCTGTTAAATTGTTTTTATATCAAACGGATATAATTCAGCGACGCCGTACTTCATACATCATGATAGTGATTAAGAACGTTCTTAAGGCCAGAAGTTCCCTCATCTGATAACGCGGCCGCGTTAGTCGGTCACGATCCTAACGCCTATCTTGCTGACCTGATTGCCCTCCATTTCGGCAATGGTCCAGGTCAGGCCGTCCCATTCCACCTGGTCGCCGATCACCGGTTCACCGCCGATCAGCTGAATGACGAACTGCCCCAGCGTCTGTTGCTCGTCGACATCGTCTTGCAGATTGAGGCCATAAACCTGCGAGATGTCGCTTAAACGGGCGTCGGATTGCAGGATAAAGTCGCCGAAGAAGCGTTCGTCGAGCGTCACGGCCGGCGCTTGGCTAAACAGTTTGCCGAGGATCGGCAGATCGTGCTCATGGCCGATAACGCACAGGATATCGTTCTCGCGCAGCCGGGTACTGCCGCTAGGGTGCAGCAGCTCTTTGCCGCGGAACAGGGCGGCGATGCGGGTATTGGGCGGCATTTTCAGCTCGCGCAGCACGGCACCGACGCACCAGTTTTCCGCCGAAAGCTGATACACAAACTGTTCCCACTGGTTTTCCGGGTGCACGTCCAGCCCAACGCGGGAGATCGGCGTCAGCGCCGGCGGCACGATCACCTTGGCCTTTTTGGCGGCGAACGACAGCGTGGTGCCTTGCAGCAGCAGGGAGACCAGCACCACGAAGAACGCCACGTTAAAGAACAGCTGGGCGTTGGGCAGCCCGGCCATCATCGGGAACACCGCCAGGATCACCGGTACCGCGCCGCGCAGGCCAACCCAGGAAATAAAGCCGCGTTCGCGCAGGGTAAAGCTGCGGAACGGCAGCAGGCCGATAAACACCGACAGCGGGCGTGCGAACAGGATCATCCACAGCGACAGCAGCAGGGCAGGGATGGCGATCGGCAGCAGCTCATGCGGGTTGAGCAGCAGGCCGAGCACCAGGAACATGCCGATCTGGCTGAGCCATGCCAGGCCATCGAAGGTTTGCACGATGCCGTGACGGTTGCGAATTGGACGGTTGCCCAGCAGCAGGCCGCACAGGTACACCGCCAGAATGCCGCTGCCGTCCAGCGCGGTGGTCAGCGCGAAAATAAGAATGCCGCCGCTTACCGCCAGCAGTGGGTAGAGGCCGTCCGCCAGCTTGATGTGGTTAATCAGCGTCAGCAGCAGCCAGCCGCCGCCGAGACCGAAGACGATGCCCATGCCGAACTGCTGCATCAGATGCAGCGGGAAGGTCCAGCTCAGCGCGGTTTCCCCGGCGGCGATCATCGCAATCAGCGTGATGGTGAGAAATACCGCCATAGGATCGTTGCTACCGGACTCGATCTCCAGCGTGGCGCTGACGCGTTCGTTCAGGCCTTTGCCGCCCAGCAGCGAAAATACCGCGGCGGCGTCGGTAGAACCGATGATGGCGCCGATCAGCAACCCCTGCAGCAGATCGAGATTGAACAGCCAGGCGGCGGCCATGCCGGTCAGGCCGGCGGTGATCACCACGCCGACGGTGGCGAGAGACAGTGCCGGCCACAGCGCCACGCGGAATGAGCTGACCCGGGTGCGCATGCCGCCGTCGAGCAGGATCACCGCCAACGCGAGGTTGCTGACCAGATAAGCGACCGGATAATTGCTGAAGACGATGCCACCGGGGCCGTCAACGCCGGCCAGCATGCCGATCGCGAGGAAGATCACCAGGATCGGAATGCCGAGCCGGGAAGAAAATGAGCTGAGCAGAATGCTTGCCCCCACCAGCACGGCACCGATGACGAACAAGCTGTTAATGGTGCTGGCATCCAAAATATCGTTCTCCTGAGGCTGGGGGATAGGGGGCACTGCGCGTGTTTCGATGATAACGTGTTTAGTGGGTAAAACGCCAAGGCTGATTGCGAAAACAATCGATCAATTATTACCCTTTGGTGCGATTAAACTAAGAAAGTGAGGGGAAGAGGTGAAGTTCTGCCTTTTATCCAACATTATCAGGCTGCTGTATTTCGGTTTTGGCAATAATGCCGGGTTTGCACGGCGGGAAAAACCATTAAGCCCGCGCAGGCAGGCTTAATGGTTTGCAGGCGCGGTAGGGTTAATGGTCGAGCGATTCCAGCGACCGTTTGATCAGCTCGGTGGCCAGTTTGCGTTCCGCTTCGGAAATGCCGTCGAGATTGAAGTTGGAGAGATCAGCGACCAAAACGCTGCGTTCTTTACCGCTGATCGAAGCATCCAGCGCGGACAGCAACCTGCTGAGGATCTTCAGCAGGGTGGCGTTTTCCGCTACGGCTTCCTGAGCCTGGGTGTTTTTATCGGTCATTCAAAATCCTCTCTGTCGTGACGGAAGGGAGAGACAGGTAACGCCATCGAATCAATCAAGCGATCGCGCAGCCCTTCGGGGGTTGAGCCCAATCACTACCGTAAGGCAGGGATCCGGATTTCTACTTATGCATTACAGTTATAACGGCCAGGTTATCTATGCCGCCGTATCACTTTGCCTTAACGGACGACGTCAAGCTGAACAATGTGTGCTCTGTGTGACATGGGGAAGAAGACGCAACCGGCAGGTTGCGCCATCAAGTATAGTGTCAGGAACAGCGGGCAGGGGCGGCGAAACCGCCCTCAGGAGATTTTTTCTTTTTGCAGATGGCTATTGAAGCGAGGACGCTCCAACAGAAAATTGAGATGCAGGCGCTGTATCAGCAGATAAGCGATAATGGGCGCGATCAAGCCAACCAGAGTGCCGAGGATCGCATGCGCCGGCCAATTGCTGACGTGCAGAAACTTGGTCAGTATGATGCGTAAACCGCTGGTGGCGAGGATATGCATCAGATAGATCACCATGCTCAATTCACCGAGTCGGCGCAGCCAGGAAAGCTTCGTTTTAGCCAACATAACCGATAGGGTGACGATGAAGAAGATGGCTTCAACCGCCAGTATCAGGGAGAAACTTCCTGCATCGGTATACAGCAAGCCGGAATAGCCGTGGAATCCCCATTGCAGCGCGATAAACGCGAACAGGGAAGCCAACAGCGAGCCAAAGCCCAGATTGGCGATGTGAGAAGCGTAACGAACGGCCAAAGCGCCAAGCAGGAAGAAGATCAAGAACCGGGTGATGTAATCGAAATGGAAGGCTTTGGTGAGGTTATCTTGGTAGAGATACAGCCCCATGCTGATGACGATCAACACCGGCAGAAGATAACGGTATGCATCTTTGCTATACAGTAAAGTTGCTAACACAAAGACCATAAACAAGGCATACAAGAACCAAAACTGCGCGCGAGGATGCGTAAACAGCGCCAGGACATCGCCGAGGCTCGAAGGATTATTGGTGTAACGTGACAATAAGACCTCCACCAAGCCTTGCAGCAGCGACCAGATCACGTAGGGGTAGACGATGGTATCGATCTTGCTGATGACGAAGCGAGTTTTGCCCTTTCTCTCCAGCGACTGCGTAAAAAACAAACCTGAAAGGAAGAAAAACAGCGGCATATGGAAGCTGTAGATAACGCTGTCTGTCAGTTGATAGAACGAGCCGGGAAGTTGAATGCCTGCGCTGTATAGACCGCGGTTGACGTGGCCGAAAACCACGAGAATGATGCCGATCCCTTTTGCATAATCGACCCATGCTTCTCTCATATGTGTACCTTGCCCAGAAAGTAACGCAACTAATTTATAAGTATCAATAGTGAGCGTAACAGGCAGTTGCCGTTTTGCAATGCGTCCCAGGGATTAGGATTAATATTAGGAAAATGCTCAGGGTGCTGCCGATGCCGCAGCGGTAATGGAAGGGATCATAACATTGATGCGGTTAATTTCTGGGCGATAATTCATCACCCAGAAATGGCGTAAGGCCTTATTGCGGCTTGCCGGAGAACAGGAAGCGCAGCACCGGGATGCGTTTGTGCAGCTCATATAAAGCGAAGGCCAGCGAGAACACAAACAGCAGGCCCAGCAAGAACCCCAACAGGTTGTTGCCGATATAAGGCGTCACGAAAGCGCCATATATCAGGGTCAACGGATGGTGCACCAGATATATAAACAGCGAGGCGTTGACCAGATAGGTGATGCGCGGCGAGTGATAATTCAGCAGGTTATGCCCGAAAGAGAACACCACATTGGTCATCAGGATCCCCATTAGGGTTTTGATCACCACTTCCAGCTCGAACATATAGCTGCTGTGCGCCAACAGTTTCTGGTTCAGCATATATGCGATAAACAGCAGCAGCGAACCGAGCAGCGCCAGCGGCGAACGGCGCAGAAAAATCTCTTTAAGCCACACATACTTAAACGCATAGGCGCCGAGGATGAAGAACGGCAGGTAGAACATCGTCTCCATCACCACGAAATTGAACAGGCCATTGGATAATAGCTGTGGCGCGAAAATTAAAATAATACGGTGCGCGGCCGAATAGCATACCGCATAAATAAAGAAACACAGTGAGATGTTTCCTAATCCACGCATTCTGTTGATTAACGCTGGAATAGGCTCGCGGGTTTGACGCTTGATTTTGCGGAACAGATAAAAGCAGGCGAAGGTTAACAATGACAGGGTCAATAAGAACCACAGATGAGACACCAATTCCCAAACTGTTACATTTATTTTCTGATAGAGAGAAAACTCGTCCCAGCCGTTTAATTTATCGGTGAAATATTTCAGCATGAAAAATTGCGGCACCGTAATTAGCGGGATGGAGCTCAACAGCGGGATCGCCACTCGCTCCAGCCTGACCTTCAGCCACTGATGGCGCTCGTAACGCTCGTAGAGCATGTAGGAGAAGTAGCCGGAAATCACGAAGAACACCTGCATGCGGAAGGCGTGGATGAAGTCGTTCAGCACCGTGAGCGAGAAGGAGGGCGACGCGCTGTTCACCGCCCAGGCGTGGCTGGAATAAATCAGAGAAAGGTGAAACGGAATGCCGAGCAGCATCAAATAGGCTCGGATCGAATCGAGGAAAAACTCGCGCTGTTTGCTGCCTTTAGTCATAGATTACCGCTGGTGATTTAATCGGGTGCTCATTAACACGCTTAATAAGTCGTCAAACGTTAAATTGTTATCCGGAACCCTACTATAGCCCCTCGCATTTTTCCATAGCGTCTTGTTGCGCGGCTTGCTACGCTGGTGCTCCATCAGCTGCTTAAACAATGAGCCGTAAACATGAACCATCCATTTATCATGTTGTCGGAAAGCTGAGTAATCCATTAATATGGATTTAAATGATTTGAGCACACGAATAGGGGGGGATGTGCTAGTTAATATATTATCCGGACAACCACGCGCCGCGAGCGTTCGTTGGTTAGGTGCTACCGTATTGTTCACGCTGTTCAGTTCGCCGGCATGGGCCTTTTCTATTGATGATGTGGCCAAGCAGGCGCAGGATCTGGCTGCGAAAGGTTTCGAAGCCCCGAAGAGCAACCTTCCTTCTCAGTTCCGCGAGATGAAGTTCGCAGACTATCAGCAGATTCAGTTCAATCACGATAAAGCCTATTGGAGCAAGCTGAAAACCCCTTTCAAGCTTGAGTTTTATCATCAGGGGATGTATTTCGATACGCCGGTGAAAATCAACGAAGTCACCTCTACCAGCGTAAAACAGATCAAGTACAGCCCGGATTACTTCAATTTCGGCTCGGTCAAACACGATCCTGAATCAGTGAAGAACCTCGGCTTTGCCGGCTTCAAGGTGCTCTACCCGATCAACAGCGCCGACAAAAACGATGAGATTATGAGCCTGCTGGGCGCGAGCTATTTCCGCGTGGTGGGTAAAGGGCAGGTTTACGGGCTTTCCGCTCGTGGTCTGGCTATCGATACCGCTTTGCCTTCCGGCGAAGAGTTCCCGCGTTTCCGCGAATTCTGGGTTGAGCGTCCGAAGCAGGGCGACAAACACCTGGTGATCTACGCGCTGCTGGATTCCCCGCGCGCCACCGGCGCTTACCGTTTCACGGTGATCCCGGGCCGTGACACCACCGTGGACGTCGAGTCCAAAGTGTTCCTGCGCGATAAGGTGGGCAAATTGGGCCTGGCGCCGCTGACCAGCATGTTCCTGTTCGGCCCGAACCAGCCGTCGCCGACGCTGAACTACCGCCCGGCGCTGCACGATTCCAACGGTCTGTCTATCCATGCCGGCAACGGCGAGTGGATCTGGCGTCCGCTGAACAATCCTAAACACCTGTCCGTCAGCACCTATACCGTTGAGAATCCGAAAGGCTTCGGTCTGCTGCAGCGCGGTCGCAACTTCAAAGAGTACGAAGATCTGGACGATCGTTACGATCTGCGCCCGAGCGCCTGGATCGAACCGAAAGGCGACTGGGGCAAAGGCAAGGTCGAGCTGGTGGAGATCCCAACGGCGGATGAAACCAACGACAACATCGTCGCGTTCTGGACGCCGGATACCTTGCCGGAAGCCAAAAAACCGCTGACGCTGAGCTACCGTCTGAACTTCACCCGCGATGAAGACAAACTGCATTCGCAAGACATCGCCTATGTGGCGCGGACCATGCGTTCGACCGGTGACGTGAAGCAGTCCAACCTGATCCGCGAGCCTGACGGCAGCGTCGCCTTCCTGGTCGATTTCGTCGGCCCGGTGCTGAAAGCGCTGGACGCCAATACGCCGGTCGCTTCTCAGATCAGCATCGGCGACAACGGTGAAATGGTAGAAAACAACGTCCGCTATAACCCAGTGACCAAAGGCTGGCGCCTGACGGTGCGTCTGAAAGTGAAAGACGACAAGAAGCCGGTAGAAATGCGCGCGGCGCTGGTCAATGGCGATAAGACACTGTCGGAAACCTGGAGCTATCAGCTACCTGCCAATGAATAAGCCTACTCAACCCGCCCAGGATTATCTTGCGGCGCTGCCTCTGACCGCCGAGCGGTCGGAGGCGCTTACCCCTAAAACGGCGGATGACGCTCAGGCTCTGGAGGCGCTCCATCGGCAGATGGGCGCCGCCGACGCCAACGTCAATAGCCTGTCGGCGGATGACGTTGCGCTGGCCTCGGTCAAACCGCGCATCGAAAGCGCCTGGCCGGATGCGGTCAGCGATGACGACTTCGATACCGACGCCGAAGGGCGCGCCATTCTGAAGGCGACGCCGCCGATCAAACGCACCACCATGTTCCCGGAAGCCTGGCGCACCAACCCGGTGGCGCGCTTCTGGGATTCTCTGCTGGGGCGGTCGCCGCACAATCGGCACGCCACCAAAGAGGAGGCCGAGGCCGAGAACCGCTGGCGTACCGTCGGCTCCATGCGCCGCTATGTGCTGCTGGTGCTGATGCTGGTGCAAACCGGCATCGCCACCTGGTACATGAAAACCATCTTGCCTTACCAGGGCTGGGCGCTGATCGATCCTATCGCCATGCTGGACCAGGATCTGATGCAGTCGGTGCTGCAGCTGCTGCCATATGTGCTGCAAACCGGCATTCTGATCCTGTTCGCCGTGCTGTTCTGCTGGGTCTCGGCCGGTTTCTGGACCGCGCTGATGGGCTTCCTGCAGCTGCTGATCGGCAAGGACAAATACAGCATTTCCTCCACCATCAAGGGCGATGAGCCGATCAACCCGGCGCACCGCACCGCGCTGATCATGCCGATCTGCAACGAAGACGTCGAACGCGTGTTCGCCGGCCTGCGCGCGACCTATGAGTCCGTCGCCGCGACCGGTCAGCTTGAACACTTCGATATCTACGTGCTGAGCGACAGCTACGATCCGGACATCTGCGTGGCGGAGCAAAAGGCGTGGATGGAGCTGTGCCGCGATGTCGACGGCCACGGCCGCATCTTCTATCGTCGCCGCCGCCGCCGCGTCAAACGCAAGAGCGGCAACATCGACGACTTCTGCCGTCGCTGGGGCGGTGAGTACAGCTACATGGTGATCCTGGATGCTGACAGCGTGATGAGCGGCGAATGCCTCACCGGGCTGGTTCGCCTGATGGAAGCCAACCCGAACGCCGGCATCATCCAGTCCGCGCCGAAGGCGTCCGGCATGGATACCCTGTACGCGCGCGTGCAGCAGTTCGCTACTCGCGTTTACGGGCCACTGTTTACCGCCGGTCTGCATTTCTGGCAGCTGGGCGAGTCGCACTACTGGGGCCATAACGCCATCATCCGCGTGAAGCCGTTTATCGAGCACTGTGCGCTGGCGCCGCTGCCGGGCGAGGGCTCCTTCGCCGGTTCTATCTTGTCGCACGACTTCGTTGAAGCGGCGCTGATGCGCCGCGCCGGCTGGGGTGTGTGGATCGCTTACGATCTGCCGGGCAGTTACGAAGAGCTGCCGCCGAACCTGCTGGACGAGCTGAAACGCGACCGTCGCTGGTGCCACGGCAACCTGATGAACTTCCGCCTGTTCCTGGTGAAGGGCATGCACCCGGTGCACCGCGCGGTGTTCCTCACCGGCGTGATGTCCTACCTGTCGGCGCCGCTGTGGTTCATGTTCCTGGCGCTCTCCACCGCATTGCAGGTGGTGCATACCCTGATGGAGCCGCAATACTTCCTGCAGCCGCGGCAGCTGTTCCCGGTCTGGCCGCAGTGGCGGCCCGAGCTGGCGATAGCGCTGTTCTCCACCACGCTGGTGCTGCTGTTCCTGCCGAAGCTGCTCAGCATCGTGCTGATCTGGGCCAAGGGCGCGAAAGAGTACGGCGGCGCGTTCCGTTTGTTCATTTCGATGCTGATGGAAATGCTGTTCTCGGTGCTGTTGGCGCCGGTGCGCATGCTGTTCCATACCGTGTTCGTGGTGAGCGCCTTCCTCGGTTGGGAAGTGGTGTGGAATTCGCCACAGCGTGACGACGACGACACGCCGTGGGGCGAAGCGTTCCGCCGCCATGGCTCGCAGATGTTGCTGGGCCTGGTGTGGGCCGGCGGCATGGCGTGGCTGGATCTGCGTTTCCTGTGGTGGCTGTCGCCAATCGTGTTCTCGCTGATCCTGTCGCCGTTCGTGTCGGTGCTGTCGAGCCGCGCGACGCTGGGCATGAAAAGCAAACGCGCCAAGCTGTTCCTGATCCCGGAAGAGTACAATCCGCCGCGTGAGCTGCTGGCGACGGAAGAGTACCTGCATCTCAACCGCAACCGCGCGTTGACCAACGGCTTTATGCACGCGGTGGTCAACCCGTCCTTCAACGCGTTGGCGACGGCGCTGGCGACGGCGCGTCACCACCTGCGCGCGACGCTCGATCGCAATCGCGAGGAGCGGGTGAACGAAGCGCTGCAGCTGGGGCCGGAGAAGCTGGTGAAGGGCAAGCGTCTGGAACTGCTGAGCGATCCGGTCACGCTGGCTCGTCTGCACCAGCGCGTCTGGCTGCTGCCGGAAGGCGCCGCCTGGCGTGAACACTACCAGCAGTTGCCGCACAACCCGCTGGCGCACCCAACGGGCCGGCGTTAATCGCTTAGCGGCAACGCTTAGACGGGGAATGCGCACGGCGCGTTCCCCGTTTTTTTTTACCTTTTGCCTGAGCGCGCCGGTGCCGGTGAAAAAAGGGAACTGTGATAGACTGCGGCCGATGCGTTGTTCACTCGCGAAACAACCCCTTTCTCAGAGTCAATGTCGTGAAGCTCTCTTCCTACTTTCGCCTGGCCTGCGTGACGGCCGGCGTGATGGCCCTAACCGGCTGCGGCAGCATCATCAGCCGCACCGTGCCCGGCGCCGGGCACGGTCACCAGTATTATCCCGGCGTGCAGTGGGATCTGCGCGATACGCCCTGGCGCTACGTCACGGTGATAGACGTGCCGCTGTCGATGGTGGTGGACACCTTTATGCTGCCGTTCGATGCGCAGCATGGCCCCTACGAGTAACTTCGTTCAGCGGGTGGCGAACACCACCAGCTGGTAGCCTTTCTGCCCGCAATGGAAAGGCGCCAGCGCCGTCATCCCCAGCCCTTGCACGTGAGCGGCCAACGAATGCGGATTGTCGTCGTCGATAAACAGTGCGCCCACGTCGTAATCATGGCGGGTGTGCGCTTTGACTGCGGCGTAGAGGCGCTTTAATACGCCTTTGCCGCGCCAGGCCATGCTGAGGCAGACCGGGCCGTAGAGAAATACCCGCTGCTCACGCAGCGGCCGTCCGGCGAATGAGTGCGTGGCGAGCGTCGCCAGCATCGCATCCACCACCGGCGGCCGCGGCTGCGCGTCGGCGGGCATCAGGCAAACGAACCCCGCCAGTTGGCCTTCCTGTTCCGCCACCCATATGCCGATGCTGCGGTTGATCGCCGTCAGCTGCGCCTCATTCATGCGCGATACGATAAATCCCTGCCGTTTTTGGCGCTCATCGAGCGCTTCCGGCACGTTTTCCGCCTGCAGCTGCAAAATGGCGGGGTAGTCGGTGGGGCGGGCCTGGCGAATGTTCATGCTGCCTCCTTGGCGTTCAAAGCGTCGTGCGGGTTAACGTTCATCCCACTCATCGGCGGCGGCCTGGCCTTCTTCGGTATCCAACGGCGGCTCGAGCTGGAAGTCGCCTTCCTCCCATTCGTACAGGGTGTTTTCGTCTATCCACTCGGCGGTGATTTCCACCTCGTCGTAGTCACCGTCGAAGATCGCCTGCGCCGCCGCACCGCTGCGCAGCGTCAGGCATTCCACCGCCTCGCCTTCTTCTTCGAAGAACTCCGCCTGCCACATCGTGTCGCCATCCTGCATCACGTACTTTTGCAGATTGAACTGCTGCGGCACCGGCGGTTCGTCACCGCCGCCGCCTTCGGCGGTGTCGAGAAACTCTTCGCGTGCGGCCTCGATGGCTTCTTCCAGGGTTGCATACAGGCTCATGTTCGCCTCCGTTGACAATGAGAGTAAAGCGTCCGGCGCACTGCCGGTGCGGTGGGGGAAACGTCAAAACTAATTGTTGTCTCACTGGCGCAGGATGCAAATTTTTTTGTTGTCCGCTTTGCGACGATGGTTGTCCGCAAAGCGGGAGAAGAGGAGGCGATGGCGGGAAATAATGACGCATCGTTCACTCTGGCGTCAGGAGAAGCCCATGTTAATCGACCCTTCAAGCAAATACCGACCGTTCCCGCCGGTGGCGTTGCCGGACCGCCAATGGCCTGCGCGTACGCTGCGGCAGGCGCCGCGCTGGTGTTCCAGCGATCTGCGCGACGGCAACCAGGCGCTGGCGGAGCCTATGGATAACGCGCGCAAGCGCGAGTTCTATCAACTGCTGTTGCAGTGCGGTTTCAAAGAGATCGAGGTGGCTTTCCCTTCGGCGTCGCAAACGGACTTCGACTTTGTGCGCGCCCTGATCGACGAGCGGCTGATCCCGGACGATGTCACCATTCAGGTGCTGACGCAGTCGCGCGACGATCTGATCGACCGCACCTTCGAGGCGCTGCAGGGGGCGCCGCGGGCTATCGTGCATCTGTACAACGCCACGGCGCCGATGTTTCGCGACATCGTGTTCCGCCAGGATAAGGCGGCTACCGTGGCGCTGGCGGTGAACGGCGCGCGGCGCATTCGCCGGCATTGCGAGGCGCAGCCTGATACCGTCTGGTGCTTCGAATATTCGCCGGAAACCTTCTGCTTTACCGAATTGGCGTTCGCGCTGGAGATCTGCGAAGCGGTGGCGGATGTTTGGCAACCGGGGGCACAGCGGCCGATGATCATCAACCTGCCGGCGACGGTGGAGGTGAGTACGCCCAACGTGTATGCCGATCAGATCGAATGGTTCTGTCGTCACTTCAGCCGTCGCGCTGATGTGACGATCGGCGTGCACCCGCATAACGATCGCGGCACCGGCGTGGCCTGTGCGGAGCTGGCCTTGCTGGCCGGCGCCGATCGGGTCGAAGGCTGCCTGTTCGGCAACGGAGAGCGCACCGGCAACGTCGATCTGGTCACGCTGGCGTTGAATCTTTATACCCAGGGCGTGGCGCCGGGCCTGGACTTCAGCCGCCTGAAGCAGGTGGTGGAGGTGGTGGAGCAGTGCAATCAGCTGCCGGTGCATCCTCGCCATCCTTATGCCGGCGAGTTGGTGTTTACCGCCTTTTCCGGTTCGCATCAGGATGCGATCAAGAAAGGTTTCGCCGCGCAACGGCAGCGGCAAGATGGCCGCTGGCAGGTGCCATACCTGCCGCTCGATCCCGCCGATGTCGGTTGCAGCTATGAAGCGGTGATCCGGGTCAACAGCCAGTCCGGCAAAAGCGGCGCCGCCTGGCTGTTGGAGCAGAACCATGGGCTGGCGTTGCCGCGCGGTTTGCAGATCGATTTCAGCCAGGTGGTCCAGCGCGCGACCGACGGCAGCGGCAAAGAAATGAGCGGCGCGCAGCTGTGGCGTTTATTCCGCGATACTTACGGGCTGGTGGAGCAGCCGCGTTTGCAGCTGTTGAGCTACCAAACGGAAAGCCATGGGGTAGAGGCCTACAGCTTCAACGCGCGAGTCGCCTGGCAGGGGGAGCCACTGCGCCTGCAGGGGGCCGGCAACGGTCTGCTTTCCAGCGCGGTGGATGCGCTGCGTCAGCGTTTCGGCTTGTCGCTGGCGATCGAGGATTATCACGAGCATACGTTGGGACATCAGAGCGATAGCCGAGCGGTGGCCTATATTCGCTGTACGCTGCCGCAAGGTGAGGCGACTTACGGCGTTGGCATCGACGCCGACTCCGCCAGCGCCTCGCTGCAGGCGCTGTTCAACGTCGCCGGGCGCTATCTGGCGCCAACGTCGGCGCAGTCCGGCTGAAATAGTCGCTGGGCGCTACTCCCAGCAGCCGGCGGAACATGGCGCTGAACGCGCTGGGGCTGTCATAGCCGAGATCCAGCGCCACTTCCAACACCGAGCGTCCGGTCGCCAGCGCGTTCAGCGCCGCCAGCAAACGGGCGCGTCGCACCCAATCGCCAAAACGCAGCCCGGTTTCTCGCTGGAAGCGCCGCGACAGGGTGCGTCCGCTGACATTGAGGCGTTCGGCCGCCTGTTCCAGCGTCCAGGGCTGCGCCAGCGTGGCCTGAATATGGCGGCACAGGGCGAGCAGCGAGGCCTCGCGCGGCTCGGGCAGGTGCAGCGGCAAGCTCGGCAGCACCCGTAATTCATCCAGAATCAACTCCATGATGCGCTCGTCGCGCCCGCCGCTGGGGTAGCCGGGCGCAATCTCCATCGCGCTGATAATCAGCTCGCGCAGCAGCGGCGACACCTGCACCACCTGGCACTGAGCCGGCAGATCGGCGCGCGCCAGCGGATCGATGAATAACGTCCTGGCCGCTACCTGGCCGGTGATGCGTAGACTGTGCACCACTTTCGCCGGTACCCAGACGCCGCGGCCGGGCGGCACCACCCAACTGCCGAGCCGGGTAGTGACCTGCACCACGCCGCTCAGGGTGTGGATCAGCTGCGCGCAGTTATGGTAGTGCTCCGGCTCGCTCTCACCATGATGATAATCCCTGGCTAACGGCCGGACAGGCTGATCGGGCGGCAGAACGTCGTGAAAAAACAGCATCGCTGGCGCCCTCCGCGCGGCAAAAGGATAAGACCAAACAGCATGCCATGCGGCGTTATTTCACGCCAGCCTGTGGCTTTGCGTGTCAATACTTTATAAAATAATATTATATAATTTTGTATATTGATGGAGGGGCAATGGATATTGACGCGATGCGTAAGGCGGCGGCGCAGGCCGGCGCGATGCTGCGCACCCTGGGTAACGAAGATCGGCTGCTGCTGCTGTGCCGGCTCAGTCAGGGCGAGATGGCGGTGAGCGAACTGGCGCAGGCGCTGGATATCCGCCAGCCGACGCTGTCCCAGCAGCTTGGCGTGCTGCGGGAGGAAGGGTTGGTGTCCACCCGGCGCGCCGGCAAGCAGATTTACTATGCGGTGGCCGATGCCAAAGCGCTGGCGCTGCTCCATACCCTGTATCAGCTCTATTGCCCACAACCGGAGAACCGCGATGACCATTGACTGGCAACACTTCACGCCTTATTCCGCGCTGGCGGGCGGGGCCATTATCGGCGGCGCGGTGGCGCTGCTGCTGCTGTTCAACGGCCGGATTGCCGGCATCAGCGGCATTACCGGCGGTGTATTGAGTGCCGGTGGCCAGGAGCGGGGCTGGCGCGCCGCATTTATTGGCGGGTTGCTGCTCTCTCCCTGGCTGTATGCTGCCGCTGCGGCTTTGCCGTCCGGTGAGATCGCGGTCGGCAACGGTGGGCTGGCGGCCGCAGGGCTGTTGGTGGGATTGGGCACTCGATTGGGCAGCGGTTGCACCAGCGGGCACGGCGTGTGCGGCGTCGCACGGTTGGCGCCGCGTTCGCTGGCCGCCACGGCGGTGTTTATGCTGCTGGGCTTTATGACCGTGTGGTTGATGCGCCACCTGGCGGGAGGTTGAGAATGCTTAAAACGCTGTTGGCGCTGCTGAGCGGCGTCATTTTCGGTCTGGGGCTGATCGTCGCCGGCATGGCCAATCCAGCCAAAGTGTTGGCGTTTCTCGACGTTACCGGCGCGTGGGATCCCTCGCTGGCGTTGGTGATGGCTGGTGCGATCGCGGTGGCGGCGCCGGCCTTCCTGTGGGCGAGGCGACGAGAGCGTAGCCTGTTGGGGGAAACGCTGCAGATCCCGGCCGCCGGGCGTCTGGATCGTCGTTTGCTGGCGGGCAGCGCGCTGTTCGGCATCGGCTGGGGCATCGCGGGTATTTGCCCCGGCCCAGCCTGGGTGTTGGCCGGGGCGGAGATAAGCCGGGTATGGCCGTTCCTGCTGGCGATGCTGGCGGGCATGGCGCTGTATGACGTTATCATGAGGAGGAGGAGGACATGTCGATAGCCAAAGCGGTGTTGCGCATCGCGCGCCCGACCGACCGGTTGCAAGAGATTGCTACGCTGTATTGCCGCGGGCTGGGGTTCGAAAAGCTGGGCGAGTTTGTCGATCATCAGGGGTTCGACGGCATGATGATCGGGCATCCGCAGCATGCCTACCATCTGGAGTCACGCAGCATCGTGGGGTGCGGGTCGGGCAGGCGCCGACGCAGGATCATCTACTGGTATTTTATCTGCCGGATGAGAACGAATGGCGGGCCGCGTGTGAGCGGATGCGGGCGGCGGGATTCTTATCGGTCGCCGCCTATAATCCCTATTGGGATCGGGCGGGGCAAACCTTTGAAGATCCTGATGGCTACCGGGTGGTATTGCAGCATCAGGCCTGGCAGGCATAAAAAAACCGGCGCATCGAGCGCCGGTTTGCGAGATAAAACGGGCTATCCGTCAGGCGTTGGTCGCCGGTTTTTGCGCGCTCTTGGACTGGGTATTTTCCAGCATGCGGCGAATCGGCACGATCAGCACGATAAGCACGGCGGCGCAGATCAGCAACGCGACTGAGCAGCGGGCGAACAGATTCGGCAGCATATCCAGTTGGTCGGCCTTGACGTGACCGCCGATCAGACCGGCCGCCAGGTTGCCCAACGCACTGGCGCAGAACCACAGCCCCATCATCTGACCGCGCATTCTCTCCGGCGCCAGCAGCGTCATGGTGGCCAGCCCGATCGGGCTCAGGCACAGCTCACCCAGCGTCAGCATCAGGATACTGCCCACCAGCCACATCGGCGATACGCCGGCGCCGCCGTTGCTCAGCACATTCTGCGCGGCCAGCATCATCAGGCCAAAACCGCCGGCGGCGCACAGGATGCCGATCACGAACTTGGTGATGCTGCTCGGACGCACGTTATTGCGCGCCAGCGCAGGCCAGGCCCAGCTGAAGACCGGTGCCAGCAGGATGATGAACAGGGCGTTGATCGACTGGAACCATACCGCCGGGATCTCGAAGTCGCCGATCATGCGATTGGTGTAATCGTTGGCGAACAGGTTAAACGAGGTCGGTTTCTGTTCAAACGCTGACCAGAAGAACGCGGCGGAGATCAGCAGGATGAAGCACACCAGCAGGCGTGCGCGCTCTTTGCGGCTCAGGCCGGCAAAGGCGAACAGATAGATGAAGTACAACGTGACCGACGCGGCGATCACATACACCAGCACGCTGGCCACCTCGACCGGATTGATGACGATAGTGCCTTGGGCGATCAGCACGATGACCGCCACCAGGATGGCCGCCAACGCCAGCAACCAGGCGCCGACGCCTTTTTTCTTCGCGACCGGGCTGTTCCAGGTGGAGTCCAGGCCCACTTCGCGGTCATAGCGTTTCATCGCCGGGACGGCGAACACCCGGAAGATCACCAACGCCACCAGCATCCCGATACCGCCGATGCCGAAGCCCCAGTGCCAGCCGTGTGACTTGATCAGCCAGCCGGAGATCAGCGGGGCGATGAACGAACCGATGTTGATGCCCATGTAGAACAGCGAGAAACCGCCGTCGCGACGCGCATCGCCTTTCTTGTACAGCGTACCGACCATCACCGAGATACAGGTCTTGAACAGGCCGGAACCGAGCACGATGAACATCAGACCGATGAAGAACAGGTTGGTGCCCATCACTGCGGACAGCGCGATCGACAGGTGGCCGAGCGCGATCAGAATCGAACCGTACCAGACGGCCTTGCGTTGGCCGAGCCAGTTGTCCGCCAACCAGCCGCCCGGCAGCGCCGCCAGGTACATGCTGCCGGCGAAGATGCCGACGATCGCCGACGCGTTCTCGCGCGCCAGGCCCAGGCCGCCGTCGTACACCGTGGCGGCCATAAACAGGATCAGCAGCGGACGGATGCCGTAGAACGAGAAGCGCTCCCACATTTCGGTGAAGAACAGAGAACCCAGCGGATAGGGATGGCCGAAGAAGGTCCGGCTTTCTGACTTATTGACAGAGGATTGCATAACGATTTCCCAATAAAAGGCGCTGCAAGGCTGCAGCCCGTACTGTGGTATGTATGTGTATTTAATGAAGGCGATCCGCCCAATGCGGATTACCCGACAAAACCGCGGCTGCAACGCTGATAAACCGTGGAAAGCGTGCTGACCTTTTCTTCACTTGGCCGATGGTTCACATCTGGCGTGATATTATTTAACCATTTGATAACTGGTCGTTGGTTTTGTCTAGTACCTGTATCCCATTTTTTAGACGAAAAGTCGACAAGCATCTCCTTTTCTGGTTTTTCTGTTGGTTGTGACAGGAATATGATTGACAGCGGGTTTTATGCGCTGAAAGTTAATTATTTGTTGATAAACAAGATGTTGTATTAAGAAAGTTCTGAGTTAGGTGAAAATTCACCGGCGGCGAGAAAGCATTATTAAAAATAGGGGAAACGCGCCGTTGATCCGGCCAATGGCGAAAGCTGGCGATAAATGCAGCTATTGCTCTTCCTGCAGCGTATCTTCCCGCATATAGCCCGGCCGTCGTCGCAGACACCACCAGGAATAGCCGGCGTTGAACAGCACCACCAGCGCGGTGACGCCGAAGACCGCGCGAAAACCGTAACCGGCGGAGACTGCGGCGCCGAGCAGCGGGCCGCTGACGTTGCCGACGTCGCGGAACGACTGGTTATAGCTGAAAATACGGCCGGCCACCTGATTGGTGCAGTTATAAATCAACAGCGTCTGTACCGCTGGCAGCAACGCGCCGTCGGCCGCCCCCAGCAGAAAACGCAGCACCCCGAGTTGCCACGGTGTTTGCACGAACGCCATCGGGATCAGCAGCAGCACCGAAACGATCAGCATGAACACCAGTATGCGTTCCGGGCCGATGCGATCGCCCAGCTTGCCCAGCCGCGGGGCGCTCATCAATGCCGCGACACCGGGCACCGAGGCGATCAGCCCGCTGATAAACGCCAGATTGTGGGTGGCGCCGGCCAAATCGCGCACATACAGCGTCAGGATCGGCGCGATCGAGCCGGTGGCGATCTGGATGATCATGGTGGTGACGAACAGGCTGAGCACCAGCTTCGGGTTTTTCAGCGAAGCGAACACCTGTTTTGCGTGCAGCATGTCGCGCTTTTGCACCGGGGTGAATTGTTCTTTGACATACAGCAGCGTCAGCACGAAGCAGGCGAACAGCACCGCAGCGGTGATATAAAACACCGGGCGCAGGCCGTATAAATCGGCCAGCAGCCCCCCGATCAGCGGGCCGACCAGCGCACCGCCGACGCCGCCGGTGGACAGGGTGCCGAGCGCCCAGCCGCTGCGGTTGCGCGGCACCTGGGTGGCGATCAGCGCGTTGGCGTTGGGAATGAACCCGCCGAGCAGCCCCAGCACCGCACGCAGCGCGAGAAACTGCCAGACCGTTTGCGCCATGCCCATCAGCGCCATGACGATCGCCATACCGAGCGCCGAACGCAGCAGCATCAGTTTGCGGCCGCGTCGATCGGCCAGGGCGCCCCAGAACGGCGCGGCGATAGCGGAAAACAGGAAGGTGATGCTGAACAGCAGACCGGACCACATGTTGAGCGCCTGATGGCCGGTAACGCCCAGCGTCTCTACGTACAGCGGCAGAAACGGCATCACCAGGCTGAAGGCGGCGCCGGTGAGAAAACATCCCAGCCAGGCGACGAAAAGATTGCGTTTCCAGTTAACGGGTTCTGCTGCCGAAGCCATAAATGTCCACTGCCGAAAGGTGACGCGTTTTGCCGGTGGCGAGATGATGGGGCAAAACGTGAAAGTTAGCGTGGTAAGTATGCGCCGCAGGCGCGGCGACGGCAAACGAGGGGACGCAGATAGGGCAAAAAATGAAATAAAGTTTTAAAAATGGCGTTTAAACCTTATTCCGCGCTTGGCGCGCGGAATTTACAGCGTTTTATAGTCCGGCCAGCGCCTCGAAACCGGCAGCGGTGGTGGTGGCGCTAAAGTCGGTGACCTCGTAGTGGGCCACGGCGTTGAACGGATCTTCGGCCAGGATGGCGTCCAGCCGAGCACGCTCAATGCCTTTGGCCAGGATCACGCCGCCGGTGCGGGGATTCTTGCGGCCGGAGGCGACGAAGGTGCCGTCCTGAAAATATTTCTTAAGCCAGGCGATATGGCCTTCAAGGTGGCTGTCGACGTCGGCGATCGGGCGATGGTAGGTCAGGCTGACAATGTACATGGCGGCTCCAAGGGTGGCGGCAAAAGCATTACCATCCCACCCTCGCCGGCGATTCTCAAGGGGCGCGCAATAAAAAACCCGCCGGCGGCGGGTTTGCGTGATCAGTACAGCGAAGGCTCGCCTTCCGGGCGGGTCTTGAAGCGGCGGTGCAGCCACATGTATTGGTCCGGCGCCATCAGGATCTCTTTTTCCACCACTTTATTCATAAAGGCGGCGGCGTCGAGTTCGTTGTCCAGCGGGAAGTCTTCCACCGCCGGCTGCATGATCAGCTCATAGCCTTTGCCGTCCGGCAGGCGACGCGGGGTGAACGGAATGATCGCCGGTTTGCCCATCCGCACCAGCACGTAGCTGCCGGTGGTGGTGGCGGCTTTATCCACCGCGAACAGCGGCACGAAAACGCTGCTGCGCGGGCCGTAGTCGTGATCCGGCGCATACCAGATGATATCGCCCTGTTTCAGGGCGCGGATCATGCCTTTGACGTCTTTACGATCCAACATCGATTTGTTGGAACGCATCCGGCCCCAGGTTTGCAGCCAGTCCATCAGCTTGTTGTCGTGCGGGCGGTAAACGCCGATGCCCGGGTTGTGAATGCCGAAGATGCGCGCGCCCAGCTCCAGCGTCAAAAAGTGCAGGCCAATAAGCAACACGCCCTGATGGTTGTCGCGCGCTTTTTGAATGTGCTCCAGGCCGCTGACCTTGAACCAGCGCTCGATGCGCCAGTTCGGCCAGAACCACGCCATGCCGGTTTCAAATAACCCCATGCCGACCGATTCGAAATTCTTTACCACCAGCGCATCGCGTTCAGCCTGCGGCATGTCGGGAAAACAGAGTTCGAGGTTACGTTGGGCGATAACGACGCGCCGCTTGAGAAAGCGCATGGAAAATCGCCCGATCGAGGTGCCGAGCCAGTAGATGACGGGATAAGGCAGCAACACCAGCAGATACAGCAAGCCGATGCCTACCCAGGTCAGCCAGTAGCGCGGGTGCAGTAAGGAGCGATTGAAAGTAGGAACTTGAGTCATGGGTTCTCTGTTTTAATACGGTTGTTTAAGTGTAATGACAGAGTCATAGCATGGTCTGACGGCCGGGTGGGCTCGGTCGCAAGGTTCTTTTCTGCCGATTGTTTGCGACTATTGTGGCATTTTTCTGACGATCCGGGAAAACACAACGCATTAAAATCCCTTTTTGGGCGTTAAATATGCATCGAATGCCGAATTTTTCCACAATGTTTCCTGCCAAAAGCCCATGGCGATATCATTATCAGGAAGGTCAATACGGTGGCATCCGGGATGAGTGCGCGATGCAGGTATGCGCACGCGAGCGCCAGGGCTGCGCGGCGGCGGTTTTTCGGGTATGATGTGCGCCGCGCGCGGGCCGGCTGGCTGCGCGCGGTAATCAGTCACCTCCCGAAAGACAGGAAAGTACACCATGCCAGTGTTACATAACCGAATTTCTAATGAGGAACTGAAGGCGCGCATGCTGGCGGAAACCGAACCGCGCACCACAGTTTCTTTTTACAAATACTTCTCCATCGACGATCCCAAGGCGTTTCGCGACAGCCTGTACGTTCAGTTCGAAAAACTGAAGGTGTTCGGCCGCATCTACGTGGCGAAAGAGGGTATCAACGCGCAGATCAGCGTGCCGCAGCATAACTTCGACGCGTTCAAAGCCGCGCTGTTCGCCTCGCACCCGGCGTTGGATCAGGTCCGCCTGAATATCGCGCTGGAAGACGACGGCAAGTCCTTCTGGGTGCTGCGCCTCAAGGTGCGCGAGCGCATCGTGGCTGACGGCATCGATGACGAAAGCTTCGATCCGAGCAACGTCGGTGAGTATCTGCAGGCCGATCGCGTCAATCAGATGATCGACGATCCAAATACGGTATTCGTCGATATGCGCAACCACTATGAGTACGAAGTCGGTCATTTCGAAAACGCCATCGAGGTGCCGTCGGATACCTTCCGCGATCAGCTGCCGATGGCGGTGGAGATGCTGCAGGACAGCAAAGACAAGAATATCGTCATGTACTGCACCGGCGGCATTCGCTGTGAAAAAGCCAGCGCCTATATGCTGCACAACGGCTTTAAAAACATCTACCACGTGGAAGGCGGGATTATCGAGTACACCCGCAAAGCGAAAGAACAGGGGTTGCCGCTGAAGTTTATCGGCAAAAACTTCGTGTTCGATGAGCGTATGGGGGAGCGCATCTCCGACGATGTGATCGCCAACTGCCACCAGTGCGGCGCGCCGTGCGATACCCATACCAACTGTAAGAACGACGGCTGCCATCTGCTGTTCATTCAGTGCCCGAGCTGCGCCGCCAAGTTTGAAGGATGCTGCAGCGAGATTTGCCGCGAAGAGCTGAAGCTGCCGCGCGAAGAGCAACGCGCGCGCCGTGCCGGCCGCGAAAATGGCGTCAAGATTTTCAATAAATCGAAAGGATTGTTGCAGACCACGATGCACATTCCGGCACCGGAAGAAGAAGGCCCAGCCCGCTGAGCCTGAGGAACCGACAAGCCCGGCCGCCAAGCCGGGCTTTTTTTATTTCTCGCGCACGCCTTCTACGGAGATGATCAGCTCAACGTCTTGCGACGCCGGGCCCAGATCGGTGGTGATGCCAAAATCTTTCAGCTTGATCTTGCCGTTGGCTTCAAAGCCGGCGCGGTAGCCGCCCCACGGATCGTTGCCCTGGCCAATCAGTTTGGCATCGAGCGTAACCGGTTTGGTGACGCCGTTCAGCGTCAGGTTACCGACCACCGCGTAACCGTCGCCGCTTTTCTTCACTTCGGTGGATTCAAACTTGGCTTGCTTGTTCTTCTCCACGTTGAGGAACTCGGCGCTGCGCAGGTGCTTGTCGCGCTCGGCGTGGTTGGTGTCGACGCTGGCGGTATTGATGGTCACGTTGACCTTGTCCTTGGACGGATCTTTCTCGTCGAAGGTGAAGCCGCCGTCGAAGTCTTTAAAGCTGCCGTACAGCCAGCTGTAGCCCAGGTGCTGGATGCGGAATTCGATAAAGGCGTGTTGGCCTTGTTTATCGATCTTGTAGTCTGCCGCCAGTGCGGAACCGGCGCTCAGCAGCAGGGCGCCTGCGGTCAGGCCCAATACGGTCTTTTTCAACATAGCAATCTCCATAAATCCAAAGGTTAATCGGCGCTGCTACCCAGCATCCGTTTCAAAGTGACATCACGATCGATAAAGTGATGTTTAAGCGCGGCCAGCCCGTGCAGTACCGAGAGCACTACCACGGCCCAGGCCAGGTAAAGGTGTATGGCGCCGGCGGTGTCGGCCTGTTCCGCCATGCCGGTCACGGTGGCGGGCACGTTGAACCAGCCGAACACGCTGATCGGTTGGCCGTCTGCGGTGGAGATCAGATAGCCGCTGATCAGAATGCCGAACAACACGGCGTACAGCGCCAGATGTGCGAGGATGGCGCTGACGCGAGTGAGGCGGCCATAGCTGGCCAGCGGTTTAGGCGGCGGTGAGACAAAGCGCCAGACCACGCGGATCACCATCACGATGAACAGCAGCGTGCCGATGCTTTTGTGGATCTCCGGCGCCTGATGGTACCAGACGTCGTAATAGCCCAGCGTGACCATCCACAGGCCGAGTGCGAACATGCCGTACACCGTCAGCGCCACCAGCCAGTGGATCAACACTGACACATGGCCGAAACGATCGGCGGTATTTTTCCAGAGCATCCTGTTTCCTTCGATTACCGATTGGCTGGCTGCAATAATTAAACTTTAGGAAACATAAAATCAATAATAAATTTAACTATGTTACTACTTTGAAATATTAGTCAGTGAATTTGTTCGAGATGTTCGGAGTTAATCAGATAAATCGTTGGAGATAATATTATTTCGCTCACGAGAGGTTCACGCTAGTCATTGAAAAATGGGGCTATTATCTATTAATGTCAGCTTTTGTCATTTTACGTAAACCCCTCGTGAGTTGCCCGGCGAGATTATTTGTTGGCAAAGGTTATGCCTATTTATTGCGGCGCAGGGCAGGGCGGAAAGATTAACTTTGTCGAACGGTTGCGCTAAATCCCCTGCGGTGCAGAGGCGGATTTTGCTACCATTAGCGCCAAGAGCCGGCGCCCTGGCGCCGGTTAACCCAGTGAAATAACAAGGAAACGTCATGGGCCGAACCCGTGTGACCGACAGCAGCCTGCGTCTGGCCGTCCTGCTGGCGATGTTGGTGATCATTTTGGCCGGGGTGAAAGCCGCCGCCGACATTGTGGTGCCGTTTTTGCTGGCGGTATTTCTCGCCATGGTGCTGAATCCGCTGGTGGCGATGCTGGAGCGTAAACGGGTGCCGCGTATCGTCGGGGTGACGCTGCTGGTGACGGCGGTGATCGTGGTCGTGATGCTGTTTATCGGCATGCTGGGGGCTTCGCTGAACGAGTTCGCCCGTTCGCTGCCGCAGTACCGCGGCATGATGATCGAGAAGCTGCGCGAGCTGCAGCATTACGCCGACCGTTTCAATATCAGCCTTTCCAGCGAAGCGATGCTGCAGTATGTCGATCCCAGCGCGGCGATGAATCTGGTCACCCGCATGCTGGGGCACCTGTCTGGCGCGATGACCAACGTCTTCCTGCTCCTGATGACCGTGGTGTTTATGCTGTTCGAAGTGCAGTTGCTGCCTTACAAGCTGCAGCAGGCGCTGGATAAACCGAACGAGGGGCTCGCCGCGATGCGGCGGGCGTTGGATGGCGTGACGCGCTATCTGGTGATTAAAACCATCATCAGCCTGGCCACGGGGGTAATCGTCTGGATCTTCCTGGCGGCGGTCGGCGTGCGTTTTGCCTTTATCTGGGGGCTGCTGGCATTTCTGCTTAACTACATTCCCAACATTGGCTCGGTATTGGCCGCCATTCCGCCGCTGATTCAGGCGCTGTTGTTCAACGGATTAGGAGATGCGCTGGTGGTGGCAGGCGGCTTTATCGCTGTCAACATGGTGATCGGCAATATCCTCGAGCCGCGCGTGATGGGGCGCGGGCTGGGGCTGTCGACGCTGGTGGTGTTCCTGTCGCTGATCTTTTGGGGCTGGCTGCTCGGCCCGGTGGGCATGTTGCTGTCGGTGCCGCTGACGATCGTGGCGCGCATCGCGCTGGAGACTACCGAGGGCGGCTATCGGCTGGCGGTTATCCTGGGGGACGGCCGCCCGCCGCGCCAGCCTCCGGCGGCGCCGGAGTGAGGTAATTTCTTGTGGCCACGTTGAGCCGTGCGTTATTAATGAATTTTGAATAAGCCACCCAACGGTGGCTTAACGCTTCTACTGCTAATGCATACTGTGAACATTGGCCATTCAGTAAATACTACAGCCACTTAGACCACCTTACATAGGCGACACAAACGACAATGGCCCAGATGAGGGTGAGATAAAAACCAGTCTTTGGAAACACTGAAACGAGAATAACCCCGCCGACAATAATGAGTACGATAGGGATTAGGTAAGCGAACGAGTTACCCAGCCATTCAATCAACCACTTCATTTTGTGAGGATCTTGTTCATCAGGAAAATGATTTCCTCTTCATTATTAGATCCTGAATTAGTTAGGTAGATGATTTTTTTCATTTCTGGCTCGATCATAAAGTACAGCAATTCTAGGTTTTCTTTGTAGAGAGCAGAGTAATAGTTAGGATCTGAAAATTGAAGTTTTCTTGCAGAAATGGCGGCTGTTTGCATTTTTCCATAGAAACTTAAAACGCTTACGGCAACTAAACTACTTTTATTGATGATGTTAATATGTGATTCTTTGAAGTCGTGGGATTCAGTAATTAGTTTTGCGATCGTATACGCAACTGACAATTTAGAAAACTTTTCTGATGCATGGTTAGCAAGTTTTTCAGTGATAGCTTGCATAATTTTATGCTGACCTGGGGCACTGATCCTACTAAGCTTAATATTAAAATAGATTTCCACCATATCCAGTACTACGTCTTTTCGCTGGTACACCTGCCGAATTGATAACAACATGCGGGTATCTTCTTGCCTCAACTGCTTACATACGTCTTTGTAGTCATCAAACAGACAGGAACCATACCAACTTGCTCGCTCGGCACCAGACCTAAAACTCTGTACAGTACTGGTAGTGTCTTTCTTGAGTTGTCCAAGGGACCTCTCAATACTTAGGGCAATGGCTCGGTCTGCCTGCATCTTTAACTTGAGATAGGACATGCGTTATCATTTCCTTTGATGTAGAATCCATTAGGCGATTATATATTGAACAGTAAATAATGCAAGGATGACCAATGAAGAGAGTAATTGCATATATAGTATTGACTCTGATCTACTTTGTCGTACTGGCTGAAGTGGTTTTCAGGCGTCTATCAGAGGATACGTACTTAAAGATGGCGAAGATCTCAAACCCACTAGGTTTAATGAGCTCATCGTTTGACTCTCTAATTGTCATGCTCATTTTATTATCGATCGTTATTTCTTGGGTAACGATGCGTCTTATCTCAAAGCGTAGAGATTGATAGCTTAATAATGTCCGGCGCCCTAATAAAAGGGTATCTCAGGACTAATGAATTAGTATTACCGGAAAAATTACCTTTTCCTCCATTGCATTTTATTTATTGGGAACCCCGTTGAATAATAGTTCATCCACCGCAATCGTCTCCGATGTCGTCGGCGTAAGGAATATTTTGCCATTCACGCCGGGCTGGGCGGCGTGGTGCAGCGCCGCTGCGTACTGACGCAAAGGATAAATCGCGGCGGGCGGGCGCAGCGCCAGCTGGCCGCGTCGCAGCAGCAGGAATAACTGATAAAACGCCGTCTGCCATTGCGCCGGCGCTGCCTGTGCGTTCCATTTGCGCAAGTGGAACAGCGAAGCGCGCAGCTTTAACTCGTCCACCACGCGCCGCCAGTCTACCTGGCGGCCGCTCAGCAGGCCCAGCGCCACAAAATCGCCGCCGGTGCGGACCGCCTGCGCCAGCTGCAATCCGTCTTCCCCACCGATGCAGTCGATGGCCGCACGGGCGCCAAAATTCGTCATTTCCACCAGCTGAGGTGCTTCGATAACGCGCCAGGCGCCGGCGGCCAGTAACGCCTGGCGATGAGCGGCGTTGCGCACCACGACCGCCAGACGAATGCCGCGCAGCGCCGTCAGCTGCGCCAGCAGCAGACTGACAGCGGAGCCGCCGCCGTTGATCAGCAGTACGTCGCCGGCGCTGAGCGGCAGCCATTGGGTCAACAGCACCCAGCAGGTGAGCGGGTTGATATAGATTTGCGCTGCGCAGGCGTCGTCGATGTCGTCCGGCACCCAGACCACCCGATCTTCAGGCAGCGTGACGAACGTTTGCCAACTGCCGTTACCCGCTACCGCCAGCGCGCGTCGGCCCGTTGAATGCCCATTCTGCGGATTGACGACAACGCCCACGCCTTCATATCCCGGCACCTGAGGAAGGGTGATGCGGTGCGCGTATTGGCCGTGGATCGGGATCAGATCGGAAGGGTTGATCGGGGCATAGCGCATCTGCAATAACCGCTGTCCGGGGCGCAGCAACGGTCTGCTCATCTGCTGCAATTCCAGCACCTGGGCGGGATCGCCGAAGCGGTTGAAGCTCAATCGGGGAAATAACGGCGGCATGGATTACATGACGAAGAAGAAATAGACATCCAACGCCAGCAGCACCAGCCACAGACAAAGGTACAGCACCAGATGCTCACGCACATTGTTGACGATAGCCGCCAGTATTCGGTTTAACATTTCAGCCGCCTGAAGAGAAGGACCCTTGATTATAGTCCTTTTCTCGGCGTCATTTATAGCGCGCCGCGCGTGAGTGGCGGGAAAGTGGCGATAAAAAAGCCTGCGTTATCGCAGGCTTGAGGTTACACGGCCAACAGCGCCAGCGGCGTTGAATTCGCCGGCGTGCTCGGCGGGTAGAAATAGCGCAGCACGTTATACAGCGAGTAAAACTCCAGCCGGTTGCGCGCGTTAATCTTTTCCGTGATGTGACGCTTGTGCACATAGACCGTATGGGAGCTGATCTGCAGTTTTTTCGCAATGCGGTAGTTAGGCATCTCTGCCATCCAATACTTCATTACCGTCAGCTCCTGCGGGCTGAACAGGGAACGCTCTTCGCCGTCATCGGCCAGCGCCAGCGGATCCTCGCGCAGTGTGCGTAAGGTGAGCGGCAGAATGCTTTTATTGAACAGAAAAGCGTTATCGGCGATGCGCATTGGCGCTTCGCTGTAAGGGTAAGGTGTATCGAGATAGATAAACAGCAAGGCGGACTGGCTGGCTTCCATAAAGGCCTGCAGTTGCGCGTCCGCTTCGTTATAGCGGCATTGGTTGCTGAGGTTCACCAGAATGTGGCTCGGCTGAAAGCTGGCCAACAGCGATGTAGCGTATTCAATGCTGTGGCAGCACTTGATCGTCGTGATCCCACTATCAGCAAAGTAGCTGGCTATACCGACCCGGGTGAAGCAGCATTCGTCCACGACAAGTAGTTTCATGGTGACGTCCTTGTTGAAAGCCGATGGAGCATATCTTCTGTAAAATAGGACTTACACTGCAAGTGTTCAATTCGGAAATTCAACTGCTGAATATAAGAAATTTCCGTTATCAGGATTTTTACTTGGTATTTAAAAGAGTTAGCAGGTTAACAAATTGTAACCGCCAAATTTCGCTGTCCAGTGCCTGAGGGGGACTTGGACAGCGAAATCCTTCGCTCAGCTAAATCGTTTCAGACCAAAGCTTGAGACGTCAACCGGCGGCGCTTTGTCCTGCGCGAACAGCGCGGCGATCTCGCCCAGAGCGCTGGCGAACTTGAAGCCGTGGCCGCTCAATCCGCTGATGACCATCAGGCGATCGCAATCCGGCAGGGTATCGATAATAAAGTCTTCGTCGGGGCTCATATCATAGCTGCAGGCTTCACCGTGTAAACATACGCCTACACCCGGCAAAAATTGCCGCAGGAAGGAGAAAACTTCCGTGCCGTCGCTGGCGTAGCTGCCGAAGGGTTTGCGCTGCTCGGGGGCATCCATCGGCTGGCCGCCGTCATGTTTGCCCACTTTCAGGCCGTCGTTATCCGCCGGAAAACCGTAATAGTGCGTGCCGTCTTGCGCTTCGACGGTAAAGGCCGGGAAACGATTGTTCACGCTGTAGCGGCCATCTGCCTGATGCCAGGAGAAGACTTTGCGCAGTGGCGCGATCGGCAGTTGCGGCAACAGCGCTTTGACCCAGGTGCCGGCGGTGATCACCGCTTTTCGCGCCGTGAAACGCCCTTCGCCGGTGATGACCTCAACGCCGCCATCGATGGGTTCTACCGCGTTGACCGGGCAGTTGAACAGCTGGCTGCAGCCGGCTTCTTTCGCCAGCTTGATCAGGCTGGTTATCGCCAGCTCGGCACGCAGGAACCCCGCGTCTGGCTCGAATACGCCGACATAACCTTCCGGTGCTCGGAATTCTGGCCAGCGCTGATTGATCTGTTCGGCGCTGAGGGTTTGCGCGTTCAGGCGGAATTTTTGCGCGCTGAGCTGCGCATTGCGAATGAATTCGGAGTGCTGTGGCCCCAGGTTGAGCACGCCGCACGACTGGAACAGTTCCTCGCCGGATTGTTGAATCAGCGCATTCCACAGCGCCTGCGCGCGCAGCACCAGCGGCACGTACTTTTCGCCTTCGCCGTATGCGTGACGGATAATGCGGGTATCGCCGTGATGGCTGCCGTTTCGGTGCGGAGGGATAGCGCTGTCGATCATCAGCACTTTCAAGCCGGCCCGCGTGGCATAATAGCCTGCCGCCGCGCCGACGGAACCGCTGCCCACCACAATCAAATCATATTCCACGTGCCAACCCTCTCTGATAGCGATTTCTTATGCCCCCATGATAAAAGGTTGGCGGACGCAATGCACTGATTGAACGGCGAAAGGCGAAGAAAAGGCGCCGGGAAAGGTCGCGGCGCCTTAGGGGGTAGGAGACGATGAATCAATGTTTTCTGCGATCAAGATCCTGGTAATCCGTAGCTTCAATCTTGGCGATGCCGGCCTCTAAGATATTGATTAATTGACGGGCGACATCTGTGGTCAGCCAAAGCGTTCGGTCTACTTGGGCTTCTTCGGGCGTTTGGTCTAGTGAAGACAGGTAATGAAGGCGTATCATCATGGCGTCGTAAACGTCGACAGTACTGATATCCCAACCGACAAGCGGGTGCGTCTGAATTACTTCATCATTTCTGTCCATAAAGACCCCTTATTGAGTAGTAACTACCGTGAGTGACTAACGAGGATCAATGCGGCTCATCATCATGAGAGCAATTACAGTATACGCATCCGCTTTCATCGGTGGAGGGGTTGTCACCTAAAATTGCAAAATAAATATTTATTTGAACAATTATTCTACAAATTCGGGTGCGAACGCGCGATGAGTAAAGCCTGTGGCGTTATTCCGCGCCGCCGGTGGGTGGGGCGGAGCCGTGCAGACATTTTTCCAGTTCTTCTGCCAAGTGCGCGAAATGTTTCTGCGTTTCGGCGTCGCGATTCTGGCTTTGCGATTCCAGCCTCAGGCTGTGGATCAGCCGTTGGTTGGCTTTGTCATCCAGGCTGAAGGCCAGGTAAGAGAAGGCCACTTCCAGTACGTTCAAGCGTCTTTTTTGATCGGCAATCAGCGCCAGCAATTCGCCAAACGTCATTGCGTCTTCGGATTTCACCTTGTCCGGGGCCATGCTTACTCCTTTGCGTTAAATACAGCGCTGAGGCGGATTTGGTTCCAGAGTAAGGGTAAGCGATGAATGGGCAGGGCGCCAGAAACAAAAAAGCCGGAGAGCGACCCCCGGCAAAAACAGCATTGCAGTGTTATTCTGCGCTGAACCACTCGTCCGCGCTTTCCCAGGTTTCCTGAAGGATTTCCTCAATCAGATCCCGGTCGGTTTTGGCGCCCCCCAGCACGGAGAGCCCGTTGGCGCCGGCATAACGGACGTGCACGACGGCGCCTGGAAACTGGCGATTGACCCGTTTGCCCAGCTCGCCGGTCAGCGCCTCAATGGCGCCCGACGGCAGCGGCCGGGTTTTATCTATAGTGACTTCAACACGCATAATTGCCCCCGAAGCGATTTACTGTTTATTTATACAGTTAACCGTAAGCGAGGGCAAGAGGGCGAAGCAAAAATATCAGCCTTTCAGCGACCAGTTCAGGGTTTCGCCGGCCAGGAATGGGATCACGGATTCATTGCCCAGGGCGATCTCTTCCGGCTGGGTGGTCGGCACGCGCTGCAGTTCGATGAAATCTTCGTTGATCGGCAGGCCATAGAAGCGTGGGCCGTTGAGCGAGCAGAAGGCCTCGAAGTGCTCCAGCGCGCCGAGCTGTTCGAAGACGGCAGCGTAAGCCGGGATCGCATTCGGCGCATTGAAGCAGCCAGCGCAGCCGCAGCTGGACTCTTTGCGATGCTTGAGGTGCGGCGCCGAGTCGGTGCCGAGGAAGAAACGGTCCGAGCCGCTGGCCACCGCCTGACGCAGCGCTTCCTGATGGACGTTGCGCTTGAGGATCGGCAGGCAGAACAGGTGTGGGCGAATGCCGCCGACCAGCATGTGGTTGCGGTTGAACATCAGGTGCTGCGGGGTGATGGTGGCGCCGAGGAAACGGTTGCCTGCCTGCACGTACTGCGCCGCTTCTTTGGTGGTGATGTGTTCGAAGACGATTTTCAGTTCCGGGAAGTGACGGCGGATAGGCTCCATCACCTGTTCGATAAAGCGCGCCTCGCGGTCGAAAATATCGACGGCAGGATCGGTCACTTCACCGTGGATCAGCAGCGGCATGCCGATTTTTTGCATTTGCTCGAACAGCGGGTAAATGCCGGTCACGTCGCTGACGCCGTGGCTGGAGTTGGTGGTGGCGTTGGCCGGATACAGCTTGGCGGCGGTAAACACCCCTTGCTCGAAACCGCTGACCAGTTCACTGGCCGCCAGAGAGTTGGTCAGGTAACAGGTCATCAGCGGAGTGAAGTTGTGACCCTGCGGCACTGCCGCCAGAATCCGATCGCGGTAGGCGCGTGCGGCGGCCACGGTCGTCACGGGCGGAACCAGGTTCGGCATCACGATCGCCCGGCCAAATACCTGGCTGGTATAGGGCACCACCGTTTTCAGCATCTCATCGTCACGCAGGTGGATATGCCAGTCGTCTGGGCGGCGGATTTTCAGAACTTGAGGTTGTGCGGTCATCTAGCTAGGCTCCGGCGGTCAAATACGTCTAATGAAAAGCGAATAATGGGTTTATTCACGCCGGGGTGTAAGGATAAGCGGAAAGTGCCGCAGATGCATCTGTTTGTTGGCGACAAGTTGAAATCAACGGCGCAGCAGGCGCATAGTGACAAGGATTTCAACGATGCCGACGCCAATAGCGTCGACTTTCATCAAGTGGAAAGGGAGAAAACAATGGAAGTACGCGTTATCGCCACCCTGCAAGCGAAAGCGGGATTTGAGGCCGCAGTCAGTGAAGCGGTGCACGACATTCTCGAGCCGAGCCGCCAGGAGCTGGGTAACCTGCAATATGATTTGCATCGCGATCTTGAAAAACCGGGCACCTTCGTGTTCTTTGAGCGTTGGGCCAGCAGCGAAGCGCTGGATAAGCATAATGAGACGGCGCATTTTCAGCAGTTCGTCAGTCGACTTGACGGCAAGTTGGAAGTTCTGGACATCAAAAAACTGAAAAAGATCGCCTGAGCTTTTTGCAGGCAAGAAAAAACCCGCCGTCGGCGGGTTTTTTTAGGTGTGCAGATTAACTTATTCGTTAACCGGCTGCGGCTTGGTGGCCGGCGCGGTGGCCTGGCTCACTGCCGAGTGACCACCGGCTGAACCTTTGCCTTCAAAGTTGAAGGAAGGGCGCTGCCAGTCGCTGTGCTTGCGTTCTTCCGGCACGTAGGCCGGCGCAGGCGCTTTGGTCATCGGCGCAGTGGCGATGTGTTTGTACAGCGCGTCCTGCACGGCTTTCACCGGTGCCGGCTGCTGAGCAACCGCAGGCTCGGCGGCCGTTGGTTCCGGCGCTTTTTCTACCGGAGCGGCTGCCGCTGCAGGTGCGGCTTCTACCACTGGCGCTTCTTCCGCCGGCGCGGCTTCTACCGGTGCAGTTTCGACCACAGGCTCGTCTTCCGCTGGCTTAGCTTCAACCACTGGCTCTGCCGCTACGGTTTCAGCTACCGGCTCAGCTTCCACTGCAGGGGCAGTCTCTTCCGCTTTCGGTTCTTCAATCGCAACCGTTGCCGGGGCGGTTTCCACCGGCGCCGGGGTTTCCTCGGCCGGGGTGACAACAACCGGCGCTACGACTGCCGCTTCTTCTATTACGGTGACGGCGGCAGTTTCAACGGCGGCTTCTGGTGCCGGTTCGTTGACGCTGGCCGCGGCCTGAGTTTCTTCCACGGCAACGCTGTGCTGTTCAACCGCTGCGGCGACAACCGGCGCCTGCTCTACGGCTTCGGTTTGCACTTCGGCTTCTTCAACCTGAGCGACCGGGTAGCTTACCCAGACTTTGCCTGATGCCATTTCCGGAGAAGCGAACGCGCCCACCAACGGCATTGGGGATTGCAGAGGGTAACGCTCGTCGCGGTAACGACGGCGACGCTGGCCGCTGACGCGCAGGTGACGTGGTGAACGACGGGAACGACGCGGCATGCCTTCGCCGTTGCCGCGGTTTTCGCCCTGGGCATCGTCTTCCGCCTGAGCGGCAACGGTTTCCGGCAGCAGCTTCACGCTGTCGTCGGCGGTTGGCTGCGCATCTTCGGCTTTCGCTACCGGCGCTTTCGGCGCCAACAGCTCTTCCGCTGCGCGCTGCAACTCTTCTTCCGCGGACAGGATGCGCACTTTCTGCGTCAGAGGGCGGCGCTGACGGCGCTGCATGTTCTGCTGCTGGCGTTCTTCCTGCTCTTCGTCGGTGCTCTCGACCGCGTCAACGCTTTCCAGCGCTTTCACTTCCTGCTGAGCCTGACGTTTCTCTTCCTGACGGCGACGCTGGCGTTCAGCACGCTGTTCACGGCGCTGCTGCTGATCTTCGCGCGGCGCTTTAGCGCTTTCTTCCGAGGCAGTTTCCTCCGCTACCGGCGCGTTCTGCTGCTGGTTGCGGCGGTTACGGCGCTGCTCATCGCGGGATTCACGCGATTCACGGCCTTCACGGTTCTCACGCGGTTCACGGTTGTCGCGTTCGCGATTGTCACGGCCTTCACCGCGCTCTTTACGTTCGCCGCGTTCCGGACGATCGCCACGGTCGCTACGCTCACCGCGCTCTTTACGGCCGGTGCCTTGACGGCGCTGACCGCGACGATCCTGACGACGGTTTTCACCGTTGCCTTCCGCCTTCGGCGTTTCGGCCGGTTTGGCTTCTTCGACGGCAGGTTGTTCTTCACCGGCGAACAGGCTCTTCAAACCACCGAACAGGCGGCCCAGGAAGCCCGGCTTGGCGGCGGCCGGCGCTGCGGCTTTAGCCTTGGCGGCTGCAGCGACAGGTTTGGCAACGGCGACGGGTTCTTCAGCCGGCGGCGGCACATCGGCGGACAGGGAGAAGGAAGCCAGGGCCGGTTGCTCCGGACGCTTGCGTTCCATCGGCGCATCTTCCAGCGGACGCTCCATGTCTTCTTCGTGCAGTTTCGGCAGCAGGTAGCTGAGGGTAGAGGTTTCCTCGCCCTTGCGTACGCGCAGCACCGAGTAGTGCGGGGTTTGCATTTCATCGTTCGGCACGATGACGGCTTTCACGCCACCCTGACGTTTTTCGATCGCGCTGACGGATTCACGCTTTTCGTTCAGCAGGTACGAAGCGACCTGAACCGGTACGATAGCGTGAACTTCTTTGGTGTTTTCCTTCAGCGCTTCTTCTTCGATCAGGCGCAGGATGGACAGTGCCAGCGATTCGTTGTCGCGGATGGTGCCGGTGCCGTTACAGCGTGGGCACACGTGGTGGCTGGATTCACCCAGCGACGGGCTGAGGCGCTGACGCGACATTTCCAGCAGGCCGAAACGAGAGATGCGGCCGATTTGGATGCGCGCGCGGTCTTGACGCACGGCGTCGCGCAAGCGGTTTTCCACTTCGCGCTGGTGGCGTACCGGCGTCATGTCGATGAAGTCGATGACGATCAGGCCGCCGAGATCGCGCAGGCGCAGCTGGCGAGCGATTTCGTCCGCCGCTTCCAGGTTGGTGTTGAACGCCGTCTCTTCGATGTCGCCGCCGCGGGTTGCGCGTGCGGAGTTGATGTCGATGGCGGTCAGCGCTTCGGTGCTGTCGATGACGATCGAGCCGCCGGACGGCAGGCGCACTTCGCGCTGGAAGGCGGATTCGATCTGCGATTCGATCTGATAGTGGCTGAACAGAGGAATTTCACCGCTGTACAGTTTGATTTTGCTGCTGAAATCCGGGCGGCCCAGCGCGGCGATGTGCTCTTTGGCCAGATCGAGAATTTTCGGGTTGTCGATCAGGATTTCGCCGATGTCCGGGCGCAGGTAATCGCGGAAGGCGCGCACGATAACGTTGCTTTCCTGGTGGATCAGGAACGGCGCAGGGCGGCCTTCGGCGGCTTTTTTAATCGCTTCCCAGTGCTTCAGGCGGAAGGAGAGATCCCACTGCAGCGCGTCGGCGGATTTGCCTACGCCCGCGGTGCGAACGATCAGGCCCATGCCGTCCGGCAGTTGCAGCGAAGAGAGCGCTTCTTTCAGCTCAGTGCGATCGTCACCCTCGATGCGGCGAGAAATACCGCCGGCGCGCGGGTTGTTCGGCATCAGCACCAGATAGCTGCCCGCCAGGCTGATGAAGGTGGTCAAGGCGGCGCCTTTGTTGCCACGTTCTTCTTTGTCTACCTGAACGATGACTTCCTGGCCTTCGCGCAGGACATCTTTGATGTTCGGGCGGCCATGGGAAGAGTAATTGCTAGGAAAGTATTCGCGGGCGATTTCTTTAAGAGGGAGGAAACCATGTCGTTCTGCGCCGTAGTCCACGAACGCTGCTTCAAGACTTGGTTCAATGCGGGTGATTTTGCCTTTGTAAATATTCGCTTTTTTCTGCTCATGACCCGGACTTTCGATATCCAAATCATACAGCCGCTGTCCATCTACGAGGGCAACACGCAACTCTTCCTGCTGAGTTGCGTTAATCAACATTCTTTTCATCTTAACTTACTCGTTATTTTTACATTATCGACAAAGCTGCGGGCAAAATAACCTCATGGCCGGAGTTAAACCGAAAGCCCCGTGTCTTCTCGCAAAGCCGTCAACCTCACGGTTGTCGCCTGCATAGGGGCGCATTATCTCGGTAAGCCTGCTTTTCTTTGTGAAAGACAGCACTTTTACTAGGGGAATAGCCTCTGATTTACGTCGACAGATCTGATTCCATTTGCCGGCCAAGCTGCAACCCGCAGCCCGCTAATTGTTTGATTTCGCATTACGTCTTACGCCATTGCTGCGTTTTTGCGCGATCAGACAAATTTTATAATTCCACCGTTTTCCCTGTTTAACGAGAATCAACGCGGAAAGTGACTGCATTATTCCACTGCTGATGCCGTTATAGCAAGGTGACTTTTCCTTAACTGCGGAAGAAATCGCAAACGTTCAAATCGGCTTGCTGCCTTATTGTCCGCTGGGGTTTCGCCCGCCGTCAGAGAGACAGTTAAGCACAGAAAAAGATGTGGCGCTATTCACGCGCTCTATTTAGAATCCCGCACCATGAAAACGAACAATCCAGCAGTACAATTCATCACGATTTCCGACGACGAAGCCGGTCAGAGAATCGACAACTTTCTGCTCGCTCGCCTGAAAGGCGTGCCGAAGAGCATGATTTATCGCATCGTGCGCAAAGGCGAGGTGCGGGTTAATAAAGGGCGCATCAAGGTCGAATACAAATTGGCGGCCGGCGACGTGGTGCGCGTGCCGCCGGTGCGCGTGGCCGAGCGCGAAGAGGCGCCGGTGTCGGCGAAGCTGGATAAGGTGGCGGCGCTGGCCGACTGCATTCTGTATGAAGATGACCACCTGCTGATCCTCAACAAGCCTTCCGGCACCGCGGTGCACGGCGGCAGCGGCCTGAGCTTCGGCGTGATTGAAGGGCTGCGGGCGCTGCGCCCTGAGGCCCGTTTCCTGGAGCTGGTGCATCGGCTCGATCGCGATACCTCCGGCGTGCTGTTGGTTGCCAAGAAGCGTTCCGCGCTGCGTTCGCTGCATGAGCAACTGCGGCTGAAGGGCATGCAGAAGGATTATCTGGCGCTGGTGCGCGGCCAGTGGCAGTCCCACTGCAAGGCCGTACAGGCGCCGCTGCTGAAAAACATTCTGCAAAGCGGCGAACGTATCGTGCGCGTCAACAGCGAAGGCAAGCCTTCGGAAACCCGCTTCAAGGTGGAAGAGCGTTACGAATTCGCCACCCTGGTGAAGGCCAGCCCAATCACCGGGCGTACCCACCAGATCCGCGTGCACACCCTGCATGCCGGGCATCCGATCGCCTTTGACGATCGCTACGGCGACCGCGAGTTCGATCGTCAACTGGCGGGTACCGGCCTGAAGCGTCTGTTCCTGCACGCCGCGGCGCTGCGCTTCGAGCATCCGGCCACCGGCGAAACGATGCGTATCGAAGCGCCGATGGACGAAGAACTGCGTCATTGCCTGCAAGTGCTGCGCCGACAGGCCGCCAAATAATCCGCGTCACACCAGCGGGTTGATGCCTTCAGCCCGCAACATCTCCAACAGCGCGATCAACGGCAGGCCGACCAGGGCGTTCGGATCCCGGCCTTCCAGCCTGTCGAACAACGCGATCCCCAATCCCTCGCTTTTGAAACTGCCCGCGCAGTTCAGCGGTTGCTCCAGACGCACATAGGCGGCGATCTCCGCTTCGCTCAGCGCGCGAAAATGCACGTGGAAAGGCTCGCACAGGGCCTGCAGCTGCTTGCTGCGGCCGTTGTACAGCGCCAGGCCAGTATAGAAGGTCACGGCCTGGCCGCTTGCCTGGCGCAGCTGCGCGCGGGCGTTTTCCTCGGTATGGGGCTTGCCGGTGATGCTGCCATCGATCACGCAGACCTGATCGGAACCGATGATCAGATGCTCGTGGTAGGCGAGGGCCAGCGCCTGAGCCTTCGCTGCCGCCAGGCGCAGCACCAGCGCTTCCGCGCCTTCGCCCGGCAGCGGGGTTTCATCCACCTCCGGCGCGGCGCAGTCGAACGGCAGCTGCAGTTTCTCCAGCAGCATTTTTCGATAGGGGGAGGTGGAGGCTAAAAGCAATCTCTGCATAATTTTTTTCGCAAACCGTAGCGTAAATGGGTACGGCATTTTAAACTGTCGGCCGCTGTGGAAGCGAATATTGGTGAAAGGAGCCGTTTTACGGCCTTTTTCTTTGACTCTATGTCGTTACAAAGTTAATATGCGCGCCCTATGCAAAAGGTAAAATTACCCTTGACCATTGATGCGGTACGTACCGCTCAGAAACGCCTGGACTATGCTGGTGTCTATGCGCCTGAGCAGGTTACTCGTGTTGCCGACTCCGTGGTCAGTGTGGACAGTGATGTTGAGGTGTCGTTGTCGTTTAATATCGACAATCAACGCCTCGCGGTGATAACAGGGCATGCGGACGTCACGGTAACGTTGATGTGCCAACGCTGTGGAGTCCCGTTCGAACATCAGGTTCACACAACATATTGTTTTAGCCCGGTCGTCAATGATGAGCAGGCTGAGGCATTACCGGAAGCGTACGAACCGATCGAAGTTGACGAGTTTGGCGAAGTCGATCTGTTGGCAATGATTGAAGACGAAATTATTCTTTCACTGCCTGTCGTTCCGGTACATGAATCTGAACACTGTGAAGTGTCCGAAGCGGACATGGTATTTGGCCAACTGCCTCCCGAGGCGGAGAAACCGAATCCGTTTGCCGTATTAGCCAGTTTAAAGCGTAAGTAATTGAGGAGTAAGGTCCATGGCCGTACAACAGAATAAACCAACCCGTTCCAAGCGTGGCATGCGTCGTTCTCACGATGCTCTGACCACGACTACTCTGTCTGTAGACAAAGTATCCGGTGAAACTCACCGTCGTCACCACATCACTGCCGACGGTTTCTACCGCGGTCGCAAGGTTATCGGCTAAGTAGCGATACCTTGACTCGTCTAACCCTGGCGTTAGATGCAATGGGCGGGGACTTCGGTCCCTGCGTCACAGTGCCTGCTTCGTTGCAGGCACTGGCCTCTAATTTACAGCTTCATCTCTTGCTGGTCGGTAATCCCGACGCCATCTCCCCTTTGCTTGCCCACGCCGATCCGGTTCTTCTGGAGCGTCTGCAAGTCGTGCCCGCCGAGTCTGTGATCGCCGGCGACGCCAAACCTTCACAAGCGATACGCGCCAGCCGCGGCACGTCGATGCGCATTGCGCTCGAACAGCTCAGCAGCGGCAACGCGCAGGGCTGCGTCAGCGCCGGCAATACCGGCGCGCTGATGGGATTGGCGAAGCTATTGGTCAAGCCATTGGAGGGCATTGAGCGCCCGGCGCTGATGACGGTGATCCCGAACCAGCAGCGCAGCAAAACCGTGGTGCTGGATCTGGGCGCTAACGTCGAGTGCGACAGCACCATGCTGGTGCAGTTTGCCGTGATGGGCGCGGTGATGGCGGAAGAGGTGATCGGCATTGCGCAACCGCGGGTGGCGCTGCTGAATATCGGCGAAGAAGAGACCAAAGGCCTGGATAATATCCGGGAAGCGGCCGCTGTGCTAAAAAATACTCCGGCAATCAACTATATTGGTTACCTGGAAGGAAACGAACTGCTCACCGGCAAGACCGATGTGTTGGTCTGCGACGGCTTCGTGGGCAACGTCACGCTGAAAACCATGGAAGGGGTGGTCAGGGTGTTCTTATCGCTGCTGAAATCGTCCGGCGATGGAAACAAGCGAGCCTGGTGGCTGAAATTGTTGGGCCGTTGGTTGCAAAAACGGGTGGTCAAGCGGTTCGGCCACCTGAACCCCGACCAGTATAATGGCGCATGTCTGTTAGGATTGCGCAGCACCGTAGTCAAGAGCCACGGCGCTGCGAACCCTCACGCGTTTGCAGTCGCAATCGAACAGGCTGTGCAGGCGGTGCAGCGGCAAGTCCCGGAAAGGATTGCTGCGCGCCTTGAGGCTGTATTACCTAAGAGTGACTGATCGTACATGTATACAAAGATTCTCGGTACGGGGAGTTATTTGCCCGTACAAGTGCGCACCAATGCTGATTTGGAAAAAATGGTGGATACCTCTGACGAGTGGATCGTCACGCGTACCGGTATTCGCGAACGTCGCATCGCCGCTGCGGATGAAACCGTCGCGACGATGAGCTTCCAGGCCGCTGAGAAAGCTCTGGAAATGGCAGGTGTGGCTAAAGAAGACATTGGGCTTATCGTCGTGGCGACCACCACGACGACTCACGCGTTCCCGAGTGCGGCGTGCCTGGTGCAGCAAATGTTGGGCATCAAAGACTGCGCGGCGTTCGATCTGGCTGCGGCCTGCGCCGGCTTTACTTATGCGCTCAGCGTGGCCGATCAGTACGTGAAAAACGGCGCGGTCAAACATGCGCTGGTTATCGGCGCGGACGTCTTGTCGCGCACGCTGGATCCTGAAGATCGCGGCACCATCATTCTGTTTGGTGATGGCGCAGGGGCGGTGGTGCTGGGGGCTTCTGAAGAGCAGGGCATTCTGTCTACCCACCTGCATGCCGACGGCAGCTACGGCAGCCTGCTGACGCTGCCTTACAAGGATCGTCAGAATCAAGACAAGCCGGCCTATGTCACCATGGCGGGCAATGAAGTATTCAAGGTTGCGGTCACCGAACTGGCGCGCATCGTCGATGAGACGTTGCAGGCCAACAACATGGACCGCAGCGAGCTGGATTGGCTGGTGCCGCACCAGGCCAACCTGCGTATCATCAGCGCAACGGCGAAAAAACTGGGCATGGGGATGGACAAAGTGGTGGTGACGCTCGATCGTCACGGCAACACCTCTGCCGCCTCGGTGCCTTCCGCACTGGACGAAGCCGTGCGAGACGGGCGAATTCAGCGTGGCCAGCTGGTGCTGCTGGAAGCCTTCGGCGGCGGCTTTACCTGGGGCTCGGCGCTGGTTCGTTTCTGATTTGAACAGGAATAAAAAATGACGCAATTTGCTTTTGTTTTCCCGGGCCAGGGGTCACAGGCCGTTGGCATGCTGGCCGAATTGGCCGCACAGTTCCCGATCGTCGAAGAGACTTTCGGCGAGGCCTCTTCCGCGCTGGGTTACGATCTGTGGCAGCTGGTGCAGCAAGGCCCGGCGGAAGAGCTGAACAAGACCTGGCAGACCCAACCGGCTCTGCTGGCGGCTTCTGTGGCGATTTTCCGCGTGTGGCAGCAGCAGGGCGGTAAAGCGCCCGCATTGATGGCGGGCCACAGCCTGGGCGAATACTCGGCGCTGGTCTGCGCCGGCGTGCTGGACTTCAAGGCGGCGATCCGCCTGGTCGAGCTGCGCGGTAAGCTGATGCAGGAAGCGGTGCCGGAAGGCACAGGCGCTATGTACGCCATCATCGGCCTGGACAACGACGCGATCGCCAAGGCGTGCGAAGAGTCCGCGCAGGGACAGGTGGTTTCTCCGGTCAACTTCAACTCGCCGGGCCAGGTGGTTATCGCCGGCAATAAAGAAGCGGTTGAACGTGCAGGCGCCGCCTGTAAAGCGGCGGGCGCCAAACGTGCACTGCCGCTGCCGGTGAGCGTGCCTTCGCACTGCGCGCTGATGAAACCGGCCGCCGACAAGTTGGCCGTGGCGCTGAAGGACATCACCTTCAACGCGCCGCAGGTGCCGGTGGTGAACAACGTCGACGTACGTACCGAAAACGATCCTGAAGCGATCCGCAGTGCGCTGGTGCGTCAGCTGTACAGCCCGGTGCGTTGGACCGAGAGCGTTGAATTTATCGCAGCACAGGGAGTGACGTCGCTGCTGGAAGTGGGGCCGGGCAAAGTGCTGACCGGTCTCACTAAACGTATTGTTGACACCCTGACGGCTGCGGCGGTGAACGACACCGCCAGCCTGTCGGCGGCGCTTGAACAATAAAGAGGAAAATGATGAGCTTCGAAGGTAAAATCGTTCTGGTCACCGGCGCGAGCCGCGGTATTGGCCGAGCTATTGCAGAAACGTTTGTGGCCCGCGGCGCCAAAGTGATCGGCACCGCGACCAGCGAGAGCGGCGCTGAAGCGATCAGCGGCTACCTGGGCGCAAACGGCAAAGGGTTTATGTTGAACGTTGTTGATGCGCAATCTATCGACAGCGTGCTGGCATCGATTCGCGCCGAATTTGGCGAAATCGACATTTTAGTGAATAATGCCGGCATTACGCGTGATAACCTGCTGATGCGTATGAAGGATGATGAGTGGGAGGATATCCTCGACACTAACCTGACTTCCGTATTCCGCCTGTCAAAAGCGGTAATGCGCGCTATGATGAAAAAGCGGTTTGGCCGTATCATCACCATCGGTTCCGTTGTCGGCACCATGGGGAACGCAGGGCAGGCGAACTACGCGGCGGCTAAAGCCGGTCTGATTGGTTTTAGCAAATCTTTGGCACGTGAAGTTGCTTCTCGTGGCATTACGGTCAACGTCGTGGCACCTGGCTTTATTGAGACGGACATGACACGGGCGTTGACAGATGATCAACGCGCAGGCATTTTGTCATCAGTTCCAGCCAACCGGCTGGGCGATGCTAAAGAAATCGCCAGCGCTGTTGCATTTTTGGCCTCTGATGAGGCCGGCTATATCACCGGTGAAACGTTACATGTCAATGGCGGCATGTACATGATTTAAAAAATGTGAAAACCATTTGCGTTATTTGAGGCAAAAACCGCAAAATAGCGTAAAATCGTGGTTTGACCAGCCGGGATTTAGTTGCATCTTTTTCAGCATTTTATACACTACGAAAACCATCGCGAAAGCGAGTTTTGATAGGAAATTTAAGAGTATGAGCACTATCGAAGAACGCGTTAAGAAAATCATTGTTGAGCAACTGGGTGTTAAACAGGAAGAAGTTTTGAACAACGCTTCTTTCGTTGAAGATCTGGGCGCTGATTCTCTTGACACCGTTGAGCTGGTAATGGCACTGGAAGAAGAATTCGACACCGAGATTCCAGACGAAGAAGCTGAGAAGATCACTACTGTTCAGGCAGCTATTGATTTCATCAACGCTAGCCAGCAGTAAGAGAACATATCTAGGCGGTCGTTCGACCGCCTAAGTTTTTTCTATCCCTAGTGTCATATTTTTCCCTCCCTGGAGGACAAACGTGTCTAAGCGTCGAGTAGTTGTGACCGGACTGGGCATGTTGTCTCCTGTCGGCAATACGGTAGAGTCCACGTGGAACGCTCTTCTTGCCGGTCAGAGTGGCATCAGCCTGATCGACCATTTCGATACCACTGCCTATGCGACCAAGTTTGCTGGCCTGGTAAAGAATTTTAATTCTGAGGATTTCATCTCTCGCAAAGATGCGCGCAAGATGGACGCCTTTATCCAGTACGGTATCGCTGCGGGCATGCAAGCCATGCAGGATGCAGGTCTGGACATCACCGAGGCTAACGCCAGCCGCATTGGAGCCGCGATCGGTTCCGGCATCGGCGGCCTGGGTTTGATTGAAGAAAACCACAGTTCACTGGTTAACGGTGGCCCACGGAAAATCAGTCCGTTCTTCGTGCCTTCCACCATTGTGAATATGATTGCAGGTCACCTGACAATCATGTACGGCATGCGTGGCCCAAGCATTTCCATCGCCACCGCCTGTACTTCAGGTGTGCACAACATCGGCCATGCCGCGCGTATCATTGCTTACAATGATGCGGATGTGATGCTGGCCGGTGGGGCAGAGAAAGCCAGCACCCCATTGGGCGTCGGCGGCTTTGGCGCAGCGCGCGCCCTGTCCACCCGTAATGACAACCCGCAGGCGGCGAGCCGTCCGTGGGATAAAGACCGCGACGGCTTCGTGCTGGGCGACGGCGCCGGCATGATGGTGCTGGAAGAGTACGAGCACGCGAAAAAACGCGGCGCGAAAATCTACGCCGAAGTGGTGGGCTTTGGGATGAGCAGCGATGCTTATCACATGACGTCGCCGCCGGAAAACGGCGCAGGCGCTGCGCTGGCGATGGAAAATGCCCTGCTTGACGCCGGTGTGACCCCGTCACAAATCGGCTACATCAATGCGCACGGCACCTCTACGCCGGCGGGCGATCAGGCGGAAGCGCAGGCGGTGAAATCCGTCTTCGGCGCTGATGCCCAGCGCGTGCTGGTGAGCTCGACCAAATCGATGACCGGCCACCTGTTGGGTGCGGCGGGCGCGATCGAGTCTATCTTCACCGTGCTGGCGCTGCGCGATCAGGCGGTACCGCCGACCATCAACCTGGATAACCCGGATGAAGGTTGCGATCTGGACTTCGTGCCTCACGAAGCGCGCCAGGTCAGCGATATGGAGTACACCTTGTGTAACTCCTTCGGCTTTGGCGGCACCAACGGCTCGCTGATCTTCCGCCGAGTGTAACTCGCGTGGTTGTTCGCTGATGAAAGCCCGGTTTTTAACCGGGCTTTTTTGCGCGCGCAATTTGACGGAGAGGGGCATTTGCAGGGGGGTTATTTAATATTTTTCGCCGCTTGCAAGATGGATTGATTGCCAAGTGTAGCCTGCCACATGTCGAATTGAGTACGCCATTCTTCGAAGGGGGCGCCCAGTGAGCGCGGATCGCCGCTCATGGAATAAGCCATCCCCTCAATCAGCCATGAGGGCTTGGTCAACATGGCGAGATTACCGAAGGATTCTGCCTGCCGATAGTGGATCATTTCATGCGTTAAGTAGAACGCTGTCCAACCGCGTGGTGCAACAATCAGACCGAGATCACCAATCGCAGCGGCGGCCCGTTTTCCCATGCCGAACATCTCGGCGCAGGCTGCTGCGCTGCAGAACACGACTCGAGGGCTGCCGATAAATGGTCCGACGGCGTTACTGGCGTGCGCATAGCCGGTTAGATAAAGCTTTTGAGCATCTACTAATTTTGCGACATCATCCGTGCAGAGGGTTGCTGTTGGGCATGTTATTCCCGGCAGCAATGAGGGGAAGGCAACGCGCAGCGGCTTTATGGTCAGCAGCCCGGCAGTTATCAGAATGGTAAATAAAATTATAATTATTGATAATATTTTTTTGTATTTCATGCGGATAGCCTAATTTTTCCAATGAGCTACCATAACACCAGCCGAGCTGGATGATAAGTGGTCATATTGAGCGCTTTTGCATTAACGGCCGCCTGCTATTCTGCGAGCGTAATGAAATCACCCGGCAACAGGAGGAAGCATGTACTGGATTAACGGACAACGCCACGATGCGCTGGCGCCGAGCGATCGTGGCCTGCAGTTCGGCGACGGCTGCTTTACTACCGCCCGGGTTATCGACGGTAAAATCGAGCTGCTGCCCTGGCATCTGGAGCGGCTGCAGCAGGCGGCCCAACGGCTGATGCTGCCCGCCACCGATTGGCCGGCTTTCGAGCGCGAGATGGCGCAGGCGGCAGAATCAATTTCGCTCGGCGTGGTCAAAGCGATACTGACGCGCGGCAGCGGTGGACGAGGCTACAGCCCGACGGGGTGCGAAAACCCGACGCGCATCGTCGCCCGCAGCAGCTACCCTGCGCACTATTTGCAGTGGCGCGAGCAGGGCATCACGCTTGCGCTCAGCCCGGTGGCGCTGGCGCGCAATCCGCTGCTGGCGGGGTTGAAGCATTTGAACCGCCTGGAGCAGGTGCTGATCCGCGCGCATCTTGACCAGACGGCCGCCGACGAGGCGCTGGTGCTTGACACTGCCGGTATGCTGGTGGAATGCTGTGCGGCTAATTTATTCTGGCGTAAGGGAAAAGCGGTGTTTACCCCTGACCTGAGCCAGGCGGGCGTCGCGGGCCTGATGCGGCGACGGGTGATCGCGCTGCTGGCGGGATCGGAATACCGTCTGCACTGCGTCAGCGAGCCGCTGGAGACGCTGGCCGATGCCGACGAAGTCCTGGTGAGCAACGCGCTGATGCCGCTGCTGCCGGTAAACGTTGCTCAATCATGGCGTTATCATTCGCGCCAGCTGTATGATTTTTTGCGTCCACACTGTTAACCATGGCTGATTGATGAAGAAAAGAAAGCTGAAGGTCCTGTCTGTTATTGTTGTTCTGGCATTGGCGCTGCTGTTTTGGGGCTACCAGAAGATCGAACGCTTTGCCGATACGCCGCTGGCTATCCAGCAAGAGACTATCTTCAAACTGCCTGCCGGCACCGGCCGGGTGGCGCTGGAAGGGTTACTGGTACGCGATAAACTGGTGCGCAGCGGCCGCTGGTTCCAGTGGCTGCTGAAACTGGAACCGGAGCTGGCGGAGTTCAAGGCCGGAACCTACCGGTTCACGCCGGGCATGACGGTGCGCCAGATGCTGAAACTGTTGGCCAGCGGTAAAGAGGCGCAGTTCACCGCGCGCTTTATCGAAGGCTCACGCCTGCGTGACTGGCAGCAGGTGCTCCAGCAGTCCAAATACCTGAAACACACCCTGGCGGGCAAAAGTGACGCGGAGATCGCCGCCGCGCTCGGCATTGCTGCAGGAGAAACCCCGGAAGGGCGGCTGTACCCGGATACCTACCAGTATACCGCCGGCATGAGCGACATCGCGCTGCTCAAACGCGCCCACGTCCGCATGAACAAAGCGCTGCAGGCCGCCTGGGACGGCCGCGACACCAGTCTGCCGTACAAAACGCCGGAAGAGCTGCTGACCATGGCATCGATCGTCGAGAAAGAGACCGCCGTGCCGGAAGAGCGCAGCAAGGTGGCGTCGGTGTTCGTCAACCGTTTGCGTCTCGGCATGCGTCTGCAGACCGATCCGACGGTGATCTACGGCATGGGCGAGAGCTATAATGGCAACATCACGCGCAAGGATCTGGAGACGCCGACGCCTTACAACACCTATGTGATCGCCGGCCTGCCGCCAACGCCGATCGCCATGCCGGGCGAGGCCTCGCTGCGAGCGGCCGCCAATCCGGCCAAAACGCCATATCTCTATTTTGTCGCCGACGGCAAGGGTGGGCATACCTTCACCACCAATCTGGCGAGCCATAACCAGGCGGTGCGCGTGTACCGCCAGGCGTTAAAGGAAAAGAATGAAAAGTAAATTCGTTGTAATCGAAGGGCTGGAAGGCGCGGGCAAAACCACCGCGCGCGACACGGTAGTCAATGTGCTGCGTGAACATGGCATCAACGACATCGTCTTCACCCGTGAACCCGGCGGCACGCCGTTGGCGGAGAAGCTGCGCGACCTGTTCAAGCGCGGCATCGACGGCGAATTGCCGACCATCAAGGCCGAAGTCTTGATGCTGTACGCTGCGCGCGTGCAGTTGGTGGAAACCGTGATCAAACCCGCCCTGGCGCGTGGCGCCTGGGTGGTGGGCGATCGCCACGATCTCTCTTCACAAGCCTATCAGGGCGGCGGCCGTGGCGTGGATCCGCAGCTGATGACCTCGCTGCGCGACACCGTGCTGGGGGATTTTCACCCGGATCTGACGGTCTATCTCGATCTGCCTCCGCTGGTCGGCCTGCAACGCGCACAGGCGCGCGGTCAGTTGGATCGCATCGAGCAGGAGGCGCTGCCATTCTTCGAACGCACCCGCGCTCGCTATCTCGAACTGGCGGCGCAGGACGAAACGATCGTCACCGTCGACGCCGCCCAGCCGCTGGAGCAGGTGACTGCGGCGATCCGCGACTGCGTCAGCCACTGGCTGCGGCAGCAGGAAGGCGCATAATGAACTGGTACCCGTGGCTGAATGGCCCTTATCGCCAGCTGATTGGGCAGTACGCCGACGGCCGTGGCCATCATGCGCTGCTGCTGCATGCGGCGGCGGGCAATGGTGACGATGCGTTGGCCTACGGCCTGAGCCGTTGGTTGATCTGCCAACAGCGCAACGGCGAAAAAAGCTGCGGCGAGTGCCACAGCTGCCGGTTGATGCTGGCGGGCAATCACCCGGATTATCACGTGTTGGCGCCGGAAAAGGGCAAGAGCAGCCTGGGCATCGAACCCATCCGCCAGGTGATTGAAACGCTGTACGCCCATGCGCAACAGGGCGGCGCCAAGGTGATTTGGCTGCCGCAGGCGGAACAGCTGACCGAGGCGGCGGCCAACGCGCTGTTGAAAACGCTGGAGGAGCCGCCGGAGAAAACCTATTTTCTGCTGGGTTGCCGTGAGCCGTCGCGGCTGATGGCGACGCTGCGCAGCCGCTGCCTGTACTGGCATTTGGCCAGCCCGGATGAGCAGCTCAGCCTGCAGTGGTTGGGCCGGCAGGCGGCGGGCTCTCAGACAGACCGAGTCACGGCGCTGCGCCTGCACGACGGCGCGCCCCTGGCCGCCGAGCAGCTGTTGCAACCGCAGCAGTGGCAACAGCGCGGCGCCCTGTGCGCCGCATTGAGCGCCGCGCTGCCGCAACGCGATATGCTGTCGCTGTTGCCGGTGCTAAACCATGAAGACGTCGCCGAACGCCTGCATTGGCTGTGCGCGTTATTGGTGGACGCAATGAAGTGGCAACAGGGCGCGCATCACTATGTATTGAATCAGGATCAGCAGCCGCTGGTGCATCAGCTGGCCAGCCTGCTGAGCAGCGCTTCGCTGCAACAGATTGTGCAGCAGTGGCTGAACTGCCGTCATCAGCTGCTCAGCGTAGTGGGCGTCAACCGCGAGCTGCTGCTGACCGAACAGTTACTTCGCTGGGAACAGATGCTTGGCGCCGCCGGCTATTCCCAACCTCATTCGCTGTAAAGTAAAAGAGTTAAAAATTATGTTGTTAGTCGATTCTCATTGCCACCTTGACGGCCTGGATTACCAAACGCTGCACCAGAATGTGGACGACGCGCTGGCCAAGGCCAAGGCGCGCGACGTCGGCTATGTGCTGGCGGTCGCCACCACGTTGCCGGGTTACCGTTCCATGACCGAATTGATCGGCGAGCGCAACGATGTGGCTTTCTCCTGCGGGGTGCATCCGCTTAATCTGGAAGAGGGCTATGATTACGCCGAGCTGCGTCGCCTGGCGGCGGCGGAACAGGTGGTGGCGCTGGGAGAGACCGGGCTCGATTACTTCTACCAGAAAGACAACCTTGAGCTGCAGCAGGACTCTTTCCGCGAACATATCCGCATTGGCCGTGATCTGAACAAGCCGGTGATCGTCCACACCCGCGAGGCGCGCGCGGACACGCTGGCGATCCTGCGTGAAGAGAACGCGCAAGACTGCGGCGGCGTGCTGCACTGCTTCACCGAAGATCTGGCCACGGCCGAAGCCTTGCTGGATCTGGGCTTCTACATCTCCTTCTCCGGCATCGTCACCTTCCGCAATGCCGAACAGCTGCGCGAAGTGGCACGCTACGTGCCGCTGGATCGCATGCTGGTGGAAACCGACTCGCCTTATCTGGCGCCGGTGCCGCATCGCGGCAAAGAAAACCAACCCGCCTATGTGCGTGATGTGGCTGAATACATGGCGGTATTGAAGGGCGTCAGCCTGGAACAGCTGGCCGAAGCGACCACCGCCAACTTTTCACGCTTATTTCACCTCGAACTGTGATCTTTGACCTAGGCTATAGCGGTAGGTCATTGTCTGCGTAATTTTTTTTAAGCTCGTAATTAATCACTGAAACGGGTAAGGTTCGCTCCCGTTTCAGGGTGATTGGCGCGCGTTTTTTGCTCTGTTTTGCCAAAAAAACGCCGGTTTATGCAAAGTTGCCGCGGCTCGATCATCGAAACGTGATTGTCATCAAACATTGCGCAGGCTATTTATTTTACTCTGCGTAATAAATTCAAGGGGTGCTCAGACACCCTGAATTGCAGGGGTTTTTCTCCCCCCCTTGCAGCGCGACCAATCGCGACAAGAAGTAGCAAAGCATTATTACTCAGGAGCACACTCAACTATGTTCAAGAACGCATTTGCAAACCTGCAAAAAGTAGGTAAATCGCTCATGCTGCCGGTGTCCGTGTTGCCTATCGCAGGTATCCTGCTGGGCGTCGGTTCCGCCAACTTTAGCTGGCTACCTGCGGTAGTCTCCCACGTGATGGCGGAAGCGGGCGGTTCGGTCTTCGCCAACATGCCGCTGATTTTCGCCATCGGCGTCGCCTTGGGCTTCACCAACAACGACGGCGTTTCCGCGCTGGCGGCAGTGGTGGCTTACGGCATCATGGTGAAAACAATGGCGGTGGTTGCGCCGCTGGTGCTGCACCTGCCGGCTGAAGAAATTGCGGCCAAACACCTGGCGGATACCGGTGTGCTCGGGGGGATTATCTCCGGCGCCATCGCGGCCTATATGTTTAACCGCTTCTTCCGCATTCAACTGCCGGAATACCTGGGCTTCTTTGCCGGTAAGCGTTTCGTGCCGATCATTTCCGGTCTGGCGGCGATCGTTCTGGGCGTAGTGCTGTCCTTCATCTGGCCGCCGATCGGTACGGCTATCCAGACCTTCTCGCAGTGGGCGGCTTATCAGAACCCGGTCGTGGCCTTCGGCATTTACGGCGTGGTTGAGCGTGCTCTGGTACCGTTCGGTCTGCACCACATCTGGAACGTCCCGTTCCAAATGCAAATTGGTGAATTCACCAACGCGGCGGGCCAGGTGTTCCACGGTGATATCCCTCGCTACATGGCGGGCGACCCGACCGCGGGCAAACTGTCCGGCGGCTTCCTGTTCAAAATGTACGGTCTGCCTGCAGCGGCCATCGCCATCTGGCACTCGGCCAAGCCGGAAAACCGCGCGAAAGTCGGCGGCATCATGATCTCCGCCGCGCTGACCTCGTTCCTGACCGGTATCACTGAGCCGATCGAGTTCTCCTTCATGTTCGTCGCGCCGATCCTGTACGTGATCCACGCTATCCTGGCCGGCCTGGCGTTCCCAATCTGCATCCTGTTGGGCATGCGTGACGGCACCAGCTTCTCGCACGGCCTGATCGACTTTATCGTACTGAGCGGCAACAGCAGCAAAATCTGGCTGTTCCCAATCGTCGGTATCGTCTACGGTCTGGTGTACTACACCATCTTCCGCGTGCTGATCGCCAAGTTGGATCTGAAAACGCCGGGCCGTGAAGACACCGCTGCCGAGCAGACTGCGCAGGGCGGTTCCGAAATGTCCGCCGCGCTGGTTCAGGCCTTCGGTGGTAAAGAAAACATCACTAACCTGGATGCTTGCATCACCCGTCTGCGCGTCAGCGTGGCCGACGTGTCCAAAGTCGACCAGGCGGGCCTGAAGAAACTGGGCGCAGCCGGTGTAGTCGTCGCTGGCTCCGGCGTGCAGGCCATCTTCGGCACCAAGTCCGACAACCTGAAAACCGATATGGACGAATACATCCGTAATCACTGATTCAGGCAGGGGAGTTATCAAGGGAGGCGAAAGCCTCCCTTTTTTGTTGTTTATTTTATTGAAAAATATTGGTTTTATATTTTTAGTGGCCACATTTTTACCCATCTGGTTTGCTCTGTGTCTGGCATCTCTATGAAAACAGATGATAAAAAACCCCGCTCAAAGGCGGGGCCGGTTCACAGTGACAGGTTCAGCTGATCACGCCCATAGTGGGACGTTGGGAAGGCGTCTTGCGGGATAAAGTCGGGTGGTAGTTCTTCGCGCGGGCCGCGCTTTGTTACCAGCTTTTCAACGCTGTTTAGCGTCGTGAACGTGATACTGCATTCGAAATTCTGACACTGATGATATTGGCGTATCGTCATTTCACTGAGACGGCGACTGGTACGGGTGCGGGCCATAGCACCGCAGATCGGGCAAACAAACATGATGGCCTCCCATGGCGGGAGTTGAACTCCCCGTTATTATGGCCGTCACTTCTCACTTTCCGCAATCCATTCAGGTATTTTAGCCTCCAGTTCCAGCCGCGTGGTAAATCCGTTCCCGTCGATCGAATGGCTCGCCCTGGCGATTATCCAATCCTGATTATCAATATCCGTTTTAAATCCCGATACCGTGCCGTGCTGCTCCGGGTATAAATCGGCGCGGCCGTAGGCCAGGGTTAGGGTAAATTCAGCCGCGCCGCGTTTGAGCTGCTGCCATTTTGCGCGCGGCCCGTTTGGCAGCCGTTTCGTTATTGTAGGTTTTGCGCAGGACATAGACGTTACCGTCGGCCCCCTCGATGTAATCACCCTCGCGGCGGCTGCTGCGCTGCACTTTCTTTTTTGCCGGCTTGCGGGCCTTCACCGTGACCTTTTTCTTTTTCCCGAATTCCAAATCGAGCCAGTACGCGCGCACGCCGGTATAGGCATCACGATCGGCAATGCGGAAGGCGTGACGATCGCCGCTGCTGCGTGTGATGGCGAAGGAGGGCAGCGCCTTACCGTTGGCGCTGACGCCACCACCGGGCAGGATAAACAGCAGACTGCCATTTTTCACCGTGGCAATGGCGCCCAGCATTTCGGCCATGCGCGTCAGGAATGACATGTCGCTTTCTTGCGTCTGGTCGGCGTGGTCAATCTCTACCTCCATGAGTTGCTGCGAGATGATGGCCTTCAGGTTGTAGCGCCGGGCGATCGCTGACACCACCCGTTCTACGGTGACGTCATGCCAGGACACCTCGCGCTTGACGTTGAACTCGTCGCGAAAATCGGCACTTCTGGCGGTGATCGTCAGCGTATCAGGCGGCCCGGCGTGCGCTACTTCATCGACGATAAAAATGCCTTTGTAAACCAGTGCTTCACCGTGCCAGCCCATCGACGCGGACACTTCAGCGCCGCGCGGCGGCAGCTGCAGCTGGCCGTCAGTATCGTCCACGGTGATCGTCAGCTCGTCGGCCTCAAAGCCGCGGTTGTCGGTCATCTCCAACGACAAGACGCGCTCATCCAGTTTGGTCAGCTCCTTGCCGCCAAGCAGGACGCTGAACGCCGGCACGCGCGACAGCTCCGTCTGGTAATCGTTGAACGTGCTGGCGCCGCCACCCAGCAGTGATTTGGCCTTGTCGATCGCGTCAGTAGTCAGTGCCATGGCTCCCCCTTTGGCGCTGATGGTTTCATGCGCGCGCGACGGGGAAAACCGCGCGTTGTTGTCGCCGGCGGATGACAACCAGCGCCGCGTGTTGCGCCGGCGTTTTTCGGCGAATATCACCACGAACTCACAAGCATGATGGCGGTACAGTATGACCGACAATTTTTTCCATGGTGCGCGCGTCAAAGAGGATACCGACCTGCAGACCGCGATCAATGACGTTGACTCAACAGTCATTGGTCTGGTCGCGGTGGCGGATGATGCTGACGCAACCACCTTCCCGTTAGATACGCCGGTGCTGATCACGCGGGTAATCAGCGTACTCGGCAAGGCCGGTAAAACCGGTTCGCTCTATAAATCCCTGAAGGCCATTTCCGACCAGGTCAGCACACGCGTGATCGTGGTACGTGTAGCGGCAGCCGGCACGGAAGACGGCGCGAAAACCCAGTCGCAGCTGATTATCGGCGGTTCCCAGGCGGACGGCAGCTATACCGGCATGTTCGCGCTTTTGACCGCCGAGCAGAAAGTCGGCTACCGGCCGCGCATTCTTGGCGTGCCGATGTATGACACGCAGGAAGTCACCGCACAGCTGCGGGTGATTGCCAAGCAACTGCGGGCGTTTTCCTACAGCTATTGCGACGGCTGCGAGACGATTGCCGAGGCAAAAACCTATCGCCAGCAGTTTGCCGAGCGTGAGGGCATGCTGATTTGGCCGAATTTCATCGCCTATAACCCGGAGAGCGGCAAGAACGAAGAGTTCCCGGCGGTGGCGTATGCGCTGGGGATGCGTGCGAAGATCGATAACGAGCAGGGCTGGCATAAGTCGCTGTCAAACGTGGCGGTCAGCAACGTGCTCGGCATTTCCAAAGACGTCTTTTGGGCGCTGCAGGCGGAGGACTCCGACGCCAACGAGCTAAACGCCAACGAAGTCACCACGCTGATTAAGCGTGATGGCTTCCGCTTCTGGGGCAACCGCACCACGGACAAAGACGAGTACATCTTCGAGGTGTACACCCGTACCGCGCAGATCCTGGCGGATACCATCGCTGAGGCGCAATTTACCACGGTAGACAGTCCGCTTACGCCGGCAAACGTCAAGGATGTGGTCAGCGGTATCAATGCCAAACTGCAGGGGCTGGTCACCGCCGGTCGGTTGATTGGCGCCGCGTGCTGGTTCGATATCGTCGATAACCCGACAACCGGCATTCGGCAAGGCAAAGTTGTGGTGCGTTACAACTACAGCCCGGTGCCGCCACTCGAAGATCTGACCATGATCCAGACCTTCACCGATCAATACTACGAAGCGGCCTTCGCGTCGCTGGGAGGGGCATAAGTGGCTATCCCTAAAAAGCTTCGGTTGTTCACGCTGTATGTGGACGGCACCAACCACATCGGCAAGATCCCCAGCGTCACCTTGCCAAAGGTCACCCGCAAGACGGAGGACTATCAGGGCGGCGGCATGCAAGGTGCCGTAGCGGTAGACCTCGGCCTTGACGGCGGCGCGCTTGATGCGTCGATGGTGGTCGGCGGCGTCGTTGAAGAGCTGATCCTCAAGTACGGCGGCGATATTGACGACATGCGTCTGCGCTTCGTCGGCGAAATCTACAGCGGCGGCACCAGTTCGCTGATGGAAGTGGAAATGCGCGGCCGCATCACTGAAATCGATCCGGGTGAGGCCAAGCAGGGCGATGACACCAACCATACCTACGCCATCAAGAACACCTACTACAAGCTGTCGGTTGATGATAAGGCGTTGCTGGAAATTGACCTGCTGAACTTCATCTACAAGCGCGACGGGAAAAACCTGTACCCCGATCGCATTGTGTCAGCCCTCGGCCTCGGCGGCTGATCGTTAACCCTTAACATACTTTGAAGGCGGCACGCGTGGCCGCCTGGAGAACATGCACATGTCAGTAACGCTCACTACCCCGATCAAGCGCAACGACAAAGAGATCACCATCGTCTCTATCACCGACACCATCAAGCAGGCCGGCTCGCTGCGTGGTCTGCGCCTGGTCGACGTGCTCAACTTCGACTATGACGCCGTTTCAACGCTGCTAACGCGCGTCACTGCGCCGGCACTGACCGCCGCCGAGATCGCCACGCTGGATACCGGTGACTTTGTGGCGTTCATTGAAGAGATGACGCCTTTTTTGACCAAAGCGGCGCCGTCCGTACCGAACGTGGCGGAGACGGGGAACAAGTAAGGGAACCGCTTTTTGTCAGCGTTGACGACCTCATCGCTGACATTGCTGTAGTTTTTCACTGGCCGCCCTCCGAGATGTACGGCATGGAGCTGCGCGAGCTGATGGCATGGCGCCAGCGCGCCGCCATCCGCAGCGGCAACCATGACGATGACGAGGATGACCATGGATCTTAGTATTCGCGTCGCGTTTAACGCGATCGACAAACTCACCCGACCGGTTAAAGCCGCTAGCAAAGCTGTTAGCGGCCTTTCTGACTCCCTCAAGAAAACGCAAAACGCCGTTAAAGACCTGGACAAGCAAGCCGCCAGCTTTGACCGCCTGCGCTCGCAGGCCAACGACACGGCACAGAAGATCAACCGTGCGAAGCGCGAGTTTAACGGACTGAATCAGACCGTTAGAGAGGGCGGGCAACTGACCGACGCCCAGGCCGCGCACCTGGAAAACCTGCGCGGCAAGCTGTCCCGACTGACGCAAACCTACAGCCAGCAAACGGCCAAGCTGCGAGAGGCGGCCCAGGCGGTACGGCAGCATGGCGTCAACCTGTCCGCCGGCAGCGGTGCGGTACAAAGCGCCATCCGACGAACAGAGCAATATAACCAGCAGCTTGAGCGCGAGCGGCGGCAGCTGGCCGCTGTTACCCAGGCGCAAGCCGGTTACACCCGCGCCAAAGATGCCGCCGGCAAACTGCGCGGCGCTGGCATGGGGATGGTTGCCGGCGCATCGGTTGCCGGGTATACCGGCGGCCGTTTCCTGGCGCCGGCTGTGGGGTTCGATGCCGAAATGTCGCGCGTGCAGGCGCTGACGCGACTGGATAAAAGCTCCTCGCAGCTGGCCGACCTGCGCGCCCAGGCGAAAAAGCTCGGCGCCGAAACGGCCTTTACCACCCGCGACGCGGCCAGCGGGCAGGCGTTCCTGGCGATGGCCGGCTTTACGCCGCAGGCGATTCAGGCCGCGTTACCTGGCGTGCTCAACATGGCGCTGGCCGGCGGGATGGATCTCGGTGAGTCCGCAGATATCAGTTCGAACATCCTTTCGCAGTTCCGCCTCGATCCGAAGGAGATGGATCGCGTCAGTGACGTGCTGACGGGGGCTTTCACCCGCACCAACACCGATCTGCAGAACATCGGCGAGGCGATGAAGTACGCCGGTACGGGGTTATCTAACCTTGGCGTCAGCGTTGAGCAAACAACGGCGATGATCGGCGTGATGGCGAACGTGGGTCTGCGCGGCAGTATTGCCGGTACTGGGTTGCAAACCACGTTCTCACGCCTGGCCGCGCCAACGAAAAAGGCCAACGACGCGCTTAAGGAGTTGGGCGTCACCGTGGCCGACTCCACTGGCAAGATGCGTCCGGCCGAGGACGTTCTCACTGACCTTTACAAATCGATCAAGAAATACGGCGCCACCGATCAGCTCTCGTTCTTCAAGGATATCGCGGGCGAGGAAGCCGCGAAGTCATTCCAGGCGCTGGTTTTATCTGCCGGCAGCGGCGAGTTGCAGAAGTTGCTGGCTGATCTGAAGAAATCGCAGGGTGAGGCGCTGAAGGCCGCCAAGGTGATGGCGGATAACCTCGGCGGCGACCTGAAGGAGCTGGACTCCGCCTGGGAAGGCTTCCGCATCCAGGTTGAAGAAACTGCCGACGGCCCGCTGCGCAAACTGACGCAGGGGCTGAGTGAAGCGATCAACGCCGCGAGCCAGTGGGTGAAAGAAAACCCGCGGCTGGCGCAATCCATTCTGTTGACCGCCGGCGCTGTCACCGCCCTGGTGGCCGCGTTGGGGATCGCCAGCCTAGCAACCGGCCTGCTTATTGGGCCGCTGGCTAAGCTGCGTTTGGGCTTCACGTTGCTGACGGGCGGGCGCGGTCTGATGGGAACCGTTAGCGCACTGCGGGGCTTCGTTGGCGCCGGCGGCAACGCCATGGCAAGGATCAGCGGCTGGTCGCGCGTGTTGGCTTCGCTCTCTGGTGGCTTCCGTGGGCTGCTTGGCTCACTGGCGTCGCTGCGCAGCATGCTGATGGGCGTATTTATGGCACCGTCGGCAGCGCTGGGTTCATTGGTGCGTAGCGTGATGGGGTTGGCGTTGCGGCTGACGGGCCTGTCAACGCTATGGGGCATTCTCACCGGTGCTATTTCAGCGCTGGGGGCGGCGCTGTCGTTTCTGCTGAGTCCGATCGGGTTGATTGGCGCCGCCTTTGTCGCGGCCGGCGTACTGATTTGGAAATATTGGGAGCCGATCAAGGCGTTCTTTGTCGGCTTTGGTGCTGGCGTCATGGCGGCGCTGGCGCCGCTGCGTGACGCATTTGCACGTATCGCACCGATCTTTGGCGTGATTGGCGATGCCCTCGGCCGCGTGTGGGACTGGTTCACCAAGCTGCTGACGCCGATGCAGACCAGCAAAGACACGCTGGACAAATGCGCCAGCGCCGGTGAGACGTTCGGACGAGTGTTCGGCACCGCGCTGCAGGTGCTGCTGTATCCGCTGTCAAAACTGATGGATGGTGTGGGCTGGCTGCTGGAGAAGATGGGCCTCATCCCGGATGGCATCGAGCAGGCCAGGCGTAAGGCCGAAGAGCTGCGCAATCAGCCCGCGATGTGGGAATGGGATCCGCAGCAGAAAAAAATGGTGAAGAAGGGGTGGGGCTGGGCCGGCCCCGGTCTGCCTACTGGCCCGGCAACTGTTGATCCGAAGCTGGGCGGCTCACCACCCCCGGCACTGACTGGCGACACGGGCACGCTACGCCGCCTGAACGAGATCGCCGGCAACACCAAGGCGACCGCCGACAATACCAACGCCACCAAACGCATCGGGCCGGGGGACATCGTCTTCAAAAATCTGCCGCGTGCGCTGGCACTGCGTGGGGCGTACCAGGAAGCGCGGGTGATGTCGCAACCGGTGCCGCGTGTGGCGGCCGCTGCCGGCGGCGGGGTACTCTCGGTGCCGTCGGCGTCACAACCGGCCGCGATGGCGCCGGTGTCCGCACCTGGCGGCGGTGGGCCCATCTTCCAGTTGGTCTTTAACGACGTCGGCCAGCGTTCGGATCAGGAGCTGGAAAGGATGGTGCGCAGCGCAGTGCGTGATGCGATGGCCAGCACAGCCAGAGGTAACCGCGGGTCATTCCGCGATCGAGATTAACGGGAGTTAAAAACATGATGATGGTATTCGGGATGTTCGTTTTTACGCTGCGCACGGCGCCTTATCAGCAGCTGCGCCACTCTCAGGACTGGCGCCACGTCAAGAACGATCGCATTAACCAGTCTGCCGGCTGGCAGTATATCGGGGCGGGGGATGACAGTATCACGCTTGACGGTATGCTCTACCCGGAGATCACCGGCGGTAATCTGTCGCTGTCGAGCCTTGAGACCATCGGCTTTACCGGCCGGCCCTGGCCGCTGATCGAGGGGGATGGGCGTATTTACGGCATGTACGTGATGACGCGGTTAGAACGGGGTAAGTCGGAGTTTGACCGCTACGGCAACCCGAAAAAGATCGAGTTCTCCATCAGCCTGAGCCGTGTCGACAGCGATTTTCGCGAGAAGCTGCAAACGACGTCGGCGAGTGACGTGCTCGGCGAGCTGCGCACCAGCGCCAGCCGGGCGATCAACTCGGTGACAAAATCGGTAAACGGTCTGTTTGGGTGAGGTATAGCGCGATCTGACTGTACTCGATACCGGCAGATATAGACGGCGCCGGCTGTGCTGCAGGAGAAGAAAAAGCCCCGAAAGGGGCTTTTTTATGCGGCTCGATACCAGCACATAAGCTTGATATGGCTTTCAACAATGCTGAATGCCTGGCCGCCGCCGACCTCGGCAGATGTTATTTCGAGGCTGTGGCTGTGCTTACCAATGTCTACCGTGTGATTGTGCTTGCCAATATCGACGGTGTGGCTGTGCTTGCCGTTCTGGCTTGTCCAGTTAAGAGAATGTGCGCCGTCATTGTCGGTGCCGGATATGGTTTCACCGTATTTCTCACCCGGCCCTCGCATGCCGCCCTGGTGCGCGTGCTCGCCGCCTTCTGACGTCCATTTCGTACCGTGGTCAAATTCCGACGCCCACCTGGTGCCGTGGTCAAACTCGCCCACCTGGCCGCTGACGCCGTGGTTGTGCTTCGGCATGTTCCCGACACTCAGCGTCACCGTATCTGCGCCGCCTGTTCCCATCACATCGGAGCCGTCTTCTTTAGCGATCCGGATAGACTTATTTTCGCCGGTGTAATACCAAAGCGTGCCGGGCCACTGCTTGTTAGGGTTGAGGAACGTCGCGAAAAATTTCACGTCGCCGATGGGATACATTTCATCAAACGTGACTTTCTGGCGCGCCAGCTCGTAGGCGTCGTTTGCACGCTGTACGGCCTGCCGCACCTGGTTATTCACATATTCGACGGTTGCCAGCACCACGGACGGATCCACCTTCAGCGTCACGGCCTCGGTGCTGCTGACGCGCAGCAGCATGCGCACCGTGGAAATCCGCCCGGAGCCTTCCTCAAGCATCGGTTTGTAGGTTGCCGGCAGACTGCCATCGGCGATGCGCTCGCCGGTGTCGTCATAAATCGCCGTTCCGTGGATCCAGAATCCGCCGACGTTTTCAGGGATCACCATTTCCACGAACAGCACGCCATCTTCCACCACTGATAGCGTGTTAACCTCGGCGCGGTACATTTCTGTTTCGCCATCGGTGACGGTCATGTGCGTGATGTTCAGCCGTGTGCCATTGGCGATGGCCTCGGCGATCTTCCGTTCGCCGGCGGCGGTTAATTGGCTGCTGTAGATCGGCATACGTCCCCCTTTACAGCTTCGCTTTGACGGCGTTCAGGCGGTCATAGATGATTGCGCGCTCGTCCAGACTCGCCAGCCCCGGCACGATCAGCATCATAGCGAGATCGCCAAAGAAACCGTTTCTGAATGGACTACCGGCACCACCGATAATCAGCTGCCGTGATGCTGGCGTGTTGAACGGAATGGCGGGAACCGCTTTTTTCTGTCGCAATACGCCGTCGATCTCAATCAGGTGATGCTCTGGCGTGATCTCGATGTAGCCCGTGTGCCAAATCCCATCGTCAACAAACGTCGTATTCAGCGGGTAGTTGTTGTCCGTCACCGGTGAGTTAGTGCCGTGGTTCATCCACAGCGCTGTGCCGGTGTACGCATCATCGCGAAAGCGCAGGGCCATCAGATTGGGTGATGTGTCGTTATTGCCGAGGATATTACCTCCGGTGCCTTGATAGCCGCCCTGATTGCGCAGTGGTACGCGGTAAACCATCGCCAGCACAAAAACGCCATGCTGTGGGATGGCTTCGTATTCACCGGCCGCCAGCACCGCACCGGGTGCCGACGGGCCACGGCCCAGCCCGAAATTGAGCACCGGAGTGCCTTTTTCCGAGTTGATCACACGCGGGAATACGCTGGGATTCAGCGGTAGCCATGATGTATTGCCAGAGCGGTCATCAATTGACGTGACATTTGTCCCGCTGACATTCACGCCGCTGGTCGATTCGATCCACAGCGACGGATCCATGTACAGAATGTTTTCTTCCTGTTCTGTCAGGTCATACGATGGCAGATAGCCGTTTTCAAATTCGTCTTGTCCTTCAAATACCAGCATTTTTCTACCTCGTCATGTTCATGATGTAAGCCGGGCACCAGTTCGGGTGCGCCTTGTTTTCGTAAAGCGAAATGTGCGCCGTGCTGTCACACAGCACCCCGCGCGCGCCGATGATCGGCCCGTCCTGATTTGACGTGTTATCGTCATTGCGCTTGATGGCGTACCCCAAGCGGCACGATGGGCCGGCAGGGGGCTTGGATAGCTCAATTTCAATCAGCGTGTTGGATACCACTTTCACGCTGGTGATGGTCGGCGGGCTGTCGGTGAAGTCGTCAAAAACATAGCCCATGCCGGCACCCAGTCCAGCTGTCTTGATCACCTCGTCCGTCCTGTCAATCACCAGCGGCGGCCGTGGGACTTCATGCGTTAACTGAAATACGGTGTCGGACTTCCAGACGTAGCCGGTTGGGCGAACGGTGCGCCAGCCGGTGCCGAAACACTCCCACACAATGGCGCGCGCTACAGCCTGGCCGCGTCGGTTCTGGCCGAGCGAGTTGATGTGGATGGTGTCACCGGACGGGTGAGGGTAAACCGGCCCGGCCAGGCGCAGATTACCGATCCCATCAACATCAAATTGTGCCTGGCGTACCGGCTGATCCCAGATTTTGCGCGAGGTCGGTGTGAATGCGCTTTGCGAGATGATGATCGGCACATTGGCCGACTGATTGAAAATACGGCGCGCCTCGGCCTGGATATTGCCATCAAACTGCTGCAACTGTCGGCTGTAGCGCTCGGTCGTCATAAACGTCACCTGATCGCTGTCAGACTCACCGGCCATCACGTCGACGGCCAGGAATACCGGTTTCCAGCCGTTCCGGTCGCAAATATCCCGCGCATCGATCAGCCCCTGGACCAGCGCCTGCCAGGTCTGCGTGCCCTTGGTCAGTTCCATGTACGGTTTGCCGCCTTCTGCCGCAATGAATGACAGCGTGCGGATACGGTGGCCGGTCTGTTTTTCCACTTCGCTGACTACGTGGGCGGCCATGCTGCTTGCTGCCGTCTCTTTCCAGCCGCTGTTAATGGTTTCCCGCAGCGGTTCCAGCTCGCTGATCGGCGCGCTGCCTCGGTTGGGGTTTTCCTTGCCCGCGCCGCGACTGGATTTGAACATGAAGCAGGAGTCGGGGTAGAGCGGGTCGGTGGCGATCAAAACGTCGCCGTTCATTGTGTTCCAGCCTTGCGCCAGGCTCTGCCCCCAGATAACGATGATGTAGCAAATGTTAGGATCAGGATCGACAGAGAGCCGCGTGCGGGTGATACCGCACACGCCGCCGGCGGACGAGCTGCTGTAGTTGATGTTCTTTGCCGGTGCCTGCGTATCGCCGGCGATGCGCCGCAGCCCCTTTTCGGTGGCGATATAGTGCGCGCCGTCCTGCGTGTACGCCTCGGTGATCTGGCGCTTTTTGTTCAGATAGATGCGTGTGCAGACCGCGCCATCCGGCAGCGCGACCGGCAGCGACTTATACATGAAGCGCGCCGGCAACTCTGATTCGGCGGCGGCCAGCTGTGTGCGCCCACGCCGGCGGCCGTCAATCCAGCACAAACGGCCTTTTTTGTCGAGGAATGGCGCAACGCGCCCGGACGGCGCCCGAACACCGGCCGTAAACTCGGGCGGCAGCCCGGCCAGCCTGGATGGGACGTTGCGCACCTTGCGCTTGATACTGTCAACGGCATCCGTCAGCCCTTTGCCGCTCGGTAGCCATTCACCCGTTGGCGTCGCCACGCCGTCAACGTTTTGATATTCCTGCACCCACTGACCGGAAACCGTCGAGCGAACACCAAATTTTGTCCCTAACGGAATACGGCCGGCGGCAATATCCGCCTGCGCCTGAGCTGCGCTGGTGTACGGCCCCTCGCCGAGTAATGCCATGCCGGCCAGCGCGTCAGCCTGGTTACGTAAGAAGGTGGTGCGGTCGGCAAGCTGCCGGGCCTGGATATTGGCGACGCCGCTCTCCCCGCCTTCGACAGTGTCGGCCCTGTCAATCTGGTAGATATCAGGCACCCAGAGTGATTGCTCATTGATTTTGGTCATACTGCTCCCCGGTGAAAGAAATTTGCCCGTTGTAACTGCGAACACCGTCATAGCGGTTGATAAATTTCGGTTGATACCCTTCCGGGTACACCGTGAGGATTTCCCCCATGTAGCCGCACGCCGCAAAGTGAATAATCCCCTCCGTTCTGGTGACGATGTTCATTTGCGCAAGGTGTCGGCTGACCGGCTTGGCATCCGCCACAAGGCGGTTAAGCTCAGCCAGTGTTTTTTCAGTGATACCCACCTCGTTAACGTCGATCTCAAGCCGGAAGGTGCCCGGCCGATCGCCGGTGTCGAACCATTCGGCAAAGGTGGCCGAAAACCCCATGCTCTCAATCACCCTCCTCACCGCGGCGCGGGTGCCCTTGCGGCGGTGCTGCCAGTAGGATTGCTGGATCGCCGCTATCTTTTTCTCTGCCGGCCAGTTCTTGTCCCAGCGGTCGACCGACAGCGCCCAGGCGAGATACGGCAACAACTCAACCGGGCAGGCGGTCGGCGTCCACAGCGTGCGCAGCGCGACGGTGATCGCCGACAACCGCGCAGTGACCGTTTCGGTGTGGCGCATCCAGGCACCGGCGGACGGGGGGAGCAGGGTGTTATTCATCCGTCCCGCCATTCTCTACTGCATAGCCAATGTTGCGTGCGGCTTGCGTGTCGGAGATCTGCAGGTCAGTCGCCGGCGAACGCAGCACCACACGCTGCACCCCCTGCACATGCAGTGAGGCGGAGATCGCCGACCTGGCAACGTCACGCCCGATCTTCTTGTCGTTGTCGGCCAAAAAGCCACGCAGCGACGCCATGGCGGCGTTGATGATTGGTTCCGACTCCGGCCCCGGATACAGGAACAGCTCGGCATCAATCGAATAGTCGACGATATCCGCGCTGCGAACCGTCACGCGGTCGCCCAGCGGCCGCACTTCTTCATCGTTAACCGCGGCCGTCACGGCGGCCAGCAGCTCGGGCGAGGCGGTGCCGTCACCGTCGGTCGACAGAACGGCGATCACCACCTCCGCCGGCGCCGGGCTGGTTGCCCTGGCGTCGGCAACCTTGCCGCTGGCGCTGCGGGCAAAATATTCATACGCCGCCGACGGGCCGGCCACGCTCATGCCCTCGAACGCGGATTGCGCGCGCAGGCGCAGGGCTTCGTCACTTTCCATCACTGCATCGGACGTGTCCGTTTCCGGGGTGATCGTCAGGCGCTCGGTGTCGAGGTTGGCGGCCAGGTTGTCCAGGTCGGTGCCTTCGGCGTGGCTCAGCATGCAGGCGGCAGCCCCCTCGTTGATTCGCCGGCGTAACAGCAATTCGCGGTAGGCCATCGCCTGGGCGATCACGTTGAGCGGCTCGGACTCCAGCGACAGGGCGGCGGCAACCGACGCCTGCTGGTCAGCAGGGAAGGCGGCGATCATCACTGCCTTGACGTCAACGAGGATCGTCTCGAAGTCGAGCGGCTCGATGATCTGCGGCGATGGCAGCTGCGACAGGTCAATCGTTGGCATCGTTGTGGCTCCTTAACTCAATCGTCCCGGCGCTTTTCTCCATGCTTTCCGTCAGCATGCCGGACATCTCGGCCGTGACGGCGCCAGTGGGTGAATAGCTGATGTTGATGGTGTCCAGCGCAAGGCGCGGCTCCCATGCCGCCAGCGCGATCACGGTCGCGCTCATGATCTGCAGGCGGGTGACGTCGTTCTGCGGGCTGTCGAGTAGATCGGGCACAAGCGAGCCGTAATTACGGCGCATGATGCGCGAACCGATGGGCGTCAGCAGAATGTCATTGGCTGACTGCCAGACGTGATCCGCATCGGTCAGCGTGCCGGTGCCGCTGTTATTCATGCCGCGGTACTTCTCGCTCATCGGGTGCCCTCCGTCCAGTCGCCGCCGCGTTGCACGCCGCCGTGGTCGTGATCGTCGACCTTCACGCCGTTCGACACGAAGGCACCGCCGGTGTGATTGAAATCACCGTGCATCTCGCCGCCTTCGCTGACGTCGAATTGCCGGGTCTTCAGCAGGTTGGTGCATTCGACGACGGGCGAATCCAGGATCACTTTGACCTCGGCCGTTAATTTGGCGGTCTTGACGCCGCTGACCTCCAGCGCGCCGGCATCGGCGTCATAACGGAATTTGGCGCCGTCTGGGGCGGTGATCACCATCTCGTTACGCGAGCCGCCGGGGGCGGGGTGATCGTTGCTGTACAGGCTGCCGCCGATAAAGGCCGTCTCCGGGTTGCCGCCGATGCACAGCAGCCAGACCTGCTCGCCGAGCGACGGCGGCATCCAGATGTTGAATGCGCCGGCGCGCTGCGCATTCCAGCGCAGCCAGGTGGTATCTAACCCGCCGGTGGCGACGCGCACGCGCTTGTTGTCTTCGTCGATCGCCGTGACCACGCCAACGCGGATCAGGTTTTCCAGCAGGCGAATAAGTTCGGCCGCGTCCACTATTTCACCCCCAGCGAGTCAATGACCGAACGGGCGATCGCCATGCGGTCGGCTTTGGTGATCCCCAGCACCTCACGGCGTGGGTAGGACGCCATCGCGCCGGACTTGTTTACCCTGTCACGCAGGCCGTACTGGTGCGTGCGCGCAATACGGCCCGCAACGCCGGTAAAACCGACGGTGGCGCCGCCGGCATCGGCGCGCGCCTTCAGGAAGCGCGCGGTACGCAACCGGCGAAACATCGGATCGGCCTTGGTGGTGTCCTTGCGCGTCTGGCTGAAGTTGATATCGAGGTAACGCTTGATATCCTCGCGATAGAAGGAGCGGACGGCGCCGCGGCCTTCATCGAAACCGGTCAGCATGCGGCCGCGGCTGCCCTTGGTTGCCCGCCAGTTTTTCAGGCGGCGGGTTTCGCCGTTCCAGATAAAGCCAATCCCGGCCTGTGAGCGCAGCACCTTGCGGCGGCGCTTCTCGAATTTTGAGCCGTCCGGGTTTTCCTGGCGTGCAATGCGCCGCGACTGGCTCTGGCGCAGCATGCGGCCGACCTCGCGCGCGGTGCGTATACGCCCGGCAGGGGACATGCCGCCGAGAATATCGGCGAATACCTGATCCAGTTCATGAAACAGCGCGGCATCGGTCATGGCACCAGCTCCCCGCCGCTCTCAGGATCGAATACGATTTGCCAGTCGCCGCCGTTGATGCGTGGCTTGTCTTCCGCCAGGTGCTGCGCGACGGGCTTGCCGTTCTCGATAGTGACCATCACGCGTTCCCATACCGGCACCTTCAGCAGAATGTCGGCGCTGTCGTCGCTCACGATATCGGCGTCAAACTCAATCTTTTTGTTGCTGTCCGGGTTCAGCAGCAGGTCGGGCTGGTTCTCCCAAATCCACGCCAGCAGCGGCAGCATGAGGTCATCCAGTTGACCGGAAAAGTCCATTGCCAGCACCTGGATCGGGTACACGTACATGAACGAGCTTTCGCCGGTGGCCTGGATCTCGATATGGCCTTTTTCCACCCATACCGTGAACAGTTCAGGATTGGCCTTGCACCAGTCGCAGTCCGCGATCAGCGCGTCGCGCAGCAGTTCGGCTTTTTTCACTTCATCCCCCGGGCGATACGCCGTAGTTCGAGTTCTCGTATGGCCGCCTTGTCGGCATTGCAGGTGTCCAGCGCATCCAGCAGCCGATCCGCCCATGGCGCCAGGCTGCCGTAAGTCATCGGTGACGGTGCTGCAGGCACATCAGTGTTTGCCGTCAGGCTGGCCGGCAAAGGCTCCTGAATAATCTGCGGTGCGAACTTCCGCGGCGCGTTTTTGCAGGCTGTCAGCGACAGCAGCAGGCACAGGAGTAACGGCACACGCTTCGCCGTCCAGCGCAGTCTTGATGGTTTCACGTCGTTGCTCTCCATTGGTGCCGCGCTTCTCGCTCAGCTTCTTCATTCCGGCCTCAATCTCGCCGACGTCGGCACGCAGGGCGCGCACTTCGGCCAGCACATCCCCGGTTTGCTCGACGGCGCGCTCGGCAATATCGCGGCGCTGTTCGGCCAGTTCCCGCTGATGCTTCTGCCATCCCATCCCGGCCAGCGCCGCCAGAAACAGCAGGATCAATACCGCGGCCGCTTTCATTCGGCGCCCCTGAGTGCCGGGTCAGACAGGCACCAGGCTTTGAACTCTTCCCGACGGTTAACCAGCCCTTGCAGGCGTTTTCCGCCGGAGTTCACAAAGTCGGTCAGGCGCTGGCATACGCCGGGCCAGTTGCCCGCCTGCGCGTATTTCCACAGCGTGGTGCGCTGTTTTTTGCCCTGGCGATCGGTGAACCAACTGATCCCAGTGCAACCCACGTTGAAACTGACGTCGGTCAGCGCTTCAAACACGAATTGAGGGGCGGCGGCGCCGTTAAAGTTGCTGTTGATACACTTTTCCGCGCGTACCAGGTCGTTTACCCAACGCTCGGCGATCTCCGTTTCCGAGTACTGCCGATCCTCGACACGGGTCGTTGAGCCCATGCCGATGGTCAGCACCCCGGCGGGGCAGTAGTAGGGCGTTTTGCGGCAGTCTTCATACTTCGCCATTTTTAACTGTGCCGCCTGGCTGGTGCGCACCTTCTCGGGCCACAGGGCACCGGCCAGCGCCACAATGGCGGCCACGCTGCAGGCGATAACGCTTTTTCGTCTCACCGGTGGCCCCCTTTCAGCTCGCTGATAAGCGCCTTCACATCCTGCCGGTTCTCGGCATCGCTGCGCACTGCGTCAACCAGCTGCGCCAGCAGGGCATTGGTGGTTGCCTGGCTGCGCGCCACCCGGCGGCGGTGGATTTCGCCCAGCGCCGCGGCGATAAGGCCGATCACCAGCCCGCCTGTCGCCAGCCATTCGCGCTGCGTCATCATGCCGATGCCCATCAGCACGGTGGAATAGGAGTAGATCACCCAGTTCCAGAGGCGGTCGATTACGTCCATAGCTGCACCGTCTCCTGTTGGGTTGAACGTTCGATCTCCGGCAGCTCGACCACCTGGCCGGCGGTCAAAAATATCTGTTCGGCGATCCCCGAATTGGCGGCCAACACGATTTCTGTCACGCCTTGCGTGGTGCCGTAGTGTCGCTGGCACAGCAGATCCAGCGTGTCGCCCTGCATTGCTTGCACCTTCACTAAAATGCCTCCGCAAAATTGCGCACTTCGTCGCGAATATCGGCGATAGCCCAGCGGGCATCCCGCCACAGATCTGCCGCCTGCAGCGTCAACCCGGCGACGCGTTTCTCGCCGGCGTCGCCGGTGGTGTCGACGTCGCGATAGTTTTCGATCAGCAGCGCACGGGTGATGCTGAATACCGCGCGGCGGTAGCGGTGGATCTTCACGCTCACGTCATTGATTTGACGGGCTGGCACGGTCTCCAGCGACGCGAAGCCGGCTTTTAACTGGTTTTCTTGCCAGCCCGTCAGCTGGTCGATCACATGGCCTGTCGCTTCAATCGCGGCCTGCTTTAAGCGGGTGGTGGTCACCGCGCCGGTGATGCGCATCTCAAGGCGCACGTCCTTGAGCGCAATCGCGGGCCAGAAGGGGCCGGCTGTGATGGTCTCGCCGCCATCGTCGGTATCTGGCACATCGTCAGCGGCGGGGGTGACGGTACGCCCGGCAACAAGGCTCATGGCCCAATCTCCTCAAAAGGTGGCGGTGAGCGGACGGGGAAAAGCACACGCGAAGCGCTGCAGATCTCCGTCCGCGCCGCCAGCGCACGGGGCGCAAGTCGTTTTATTCGGTGGCGTCCTGCTTGGCTTTCTTACCAGCGGCCTTGCCGGCGGGTTTTTTAGCGGCCGATGGCTTACGCGCGGTGCTGCTGCGCTGCCGGCGCTGGGTGGCCGGTACAGTCGTTTTTGATGCTGCTGCAGCGTCGGTCGTTGCTGCGGTGCCGGAGGTGTCGGCATCGTTATCGCCTGCGCCGTCGGTAGTCTGGCTGGCCTTCTTGACCTGGCGTGCCAGGCTCTCGATCGCTTTTTTCACGCCGGCGTTGGCGTCCAGTTTCAGCGCCTGGCGCAGCAGTTCCAGCGCCTTCGCCTGGGCGGCATCATCGCCACCGCGCAAGGCAAAGCCGCGCACCTTGAACAGTTTGGCGAGCACGACGTCAGGCATATCCTTGCCATCGACGATTTGCGCGAGCTCGTCCAGCACCTGCAGGTGTGCGGTCAAATCGGTACTCTCGTCGGCCTTGACCTGCACAAGAATGGGATCGCAAAGTTCTTCCACGAGGGCCGTCGCTGCCGTGCGGCGGAACTGGTCAGGCATCGCGAGGTTGTGCTCGATGACATAGCGGCCGATACGCACCGCGAGCGGATAATCGCCGGCGTCAATCGCCCAGATCATCAGGGTGACGATGACCTCGTCCTGCCGGCCGCTGTTGCCGTCGAGCGTGCCTTCGATCCAGCCGTCGTACTGCGGTAAAAGCTGCTTTTTCATCTCCGCTTTCGCCTGGTCTGACTGCACGCGTCTGAGTGCACTCTGATCCATGCGCAAACGGTGAAGGATTTGTTCATGCGCGGTGCGGGCGGCTTCTGTGAACTCCTCGGTCTTACCGTGGCGCTCCGCCATCACGCGCTGAAAATGTCGTTGTGCCGGTGTCAGCATTGTCCTGTCCCCGAAAGGGGGCGGGCAGGAGCCCGCCCGGGTGATTAACCGCCGTTCTCAGGCTTTGCGAAGGTGATGCCGTCGATAAAGGCAACGTTGCCGTAGTCCTCTACCACGAAGTCATCGTTCGATGACTGGTAAGTCGCAACGCGGTTGTACTCCGGCTCTTCCTTGATGCTGCGGCGCAGGCTCCCGCGCTGGTAGTACACCGACAGGTTTTTAAACGGCGTGATCAGGATACCGTTGACCGGGAAGTACGGCGCGATGAAGGTCGGCATGTTCCCGACGCGCTCCTGCGCAACAATGAGCTGACCGGCCAACATTTCGGTGTTCGGGTTGCTCTGGCTCATGGCGTTGATCGCCGGGAAATTGCTACTGGTCAGCAGGTCACCGGCCAGGATCACCACGTTATCCGGGTTACGCTTGTGCCACTCGTCCATCAGGCTGTTTTTGGCGTCATAAACTGCTGAGGTCAGGTTGCCGTAGGTGCCTTTGGCGATGATCTTGTTGTCGTCATCACGGGCCGTCACGGTCACGCCGGAAATCATGCGGTGTGGGGCTTCCGTACGAATTTTTTCCAGCCAGCCGATGCCGCAGTCCTGCAACAGCGGGTTAGCGGCGCGGTTGGATGGATCGGCATAGCTGGTGCCGTTGAAGCCGATCATGATGCGGTCTAGTGACATTTGGCGCGCCATTGCTTTGCTGATCAGCGGCTGGAAATCAGGCTGATGCGCCCAGGTATCTAACTGCTCGTAACTCAGGCCGTAGTCATAGTTGACCTTGCGGCAGGTGTAGTTGAACGGCTCCATTTTGCTGTTATCGGCCGGGTTGCGGCGTGTGGTGGTGCTGTTGTTCACGCCGGCCAGCGGGCCTTTGCTGCCGATCAGCACTTTCTGGCCGATCTGTTGGGTCACGCCGAAGACGTTAATCTTGCTCAGGAAAGAGTCGCTTTCCTGCGCTGCGGCTTCCAGCTTCTGCTGCACCGTCGGATCGACAGCGAATTTTGCCGCGACGGCGGCCGGCGATACGCGGTTTAGCTGGGCCTGCCGGCTGATGTACTGGTCGAACAGCTCGCGGGTAATGTTTTCCATGTTCGTTTCTCTTGTAGTGAATATCGATCAGGCGCTGGCTTAGTAGTCAGCCAACTGCGCGTTGCCACCACCGCCAGCCGGCGGGCGACGGCTGAAGTTACCGTCCGTGGTTACAACCTTCTGCTGCATCGCAGCCAGGTCAGCGGTCAACTTCGCGATGGCCTGCTTGTTGCTGGCGCTTTCCTGCGCGGTGGCGCTGAACTGGTCGGTCAAATCGGCCTGCGACTGCGCCACGGCCTCTACCGCCTGATGCACCTGGCTGAAGCGTTCATCGTCGGTTTTCTTGCCCTTGCCGAGGATGCCCATGACGCGGGAGAACCACTCGTTGCCGGTGGTTGAGCGCGACTGGTCTGCCTGCATCAACTCAGCTTCGAAAGCGGCGGTGAACATCGTCGGCTCGGCATCTGCGGTGTTGAAGCGCATGATCTCCCCGCGCTTCTCTGCGGCGAATTTCAGCTTGTCAGTGCCCAGACTGGCCGGGGTATCGGTCATCGCCAGGCCGACCAGGTACGGGCCGTTGGTCAGTGAAAACTTTGGATGGATCTCGACGCTGGAATAAATCTTCTTCCCGTCGTCGGTCATGGTCTTCATGCGTGCCGTAGGCTCGATCTCTGCGTACAACGCAGCTTCGCCAGTCAGCGGGCCGTCGGAAATGTCCTCGGCGGACAGGGCCATCACGTCACCCATGGCGCAGAAGGTGCTGTCAGGGAACGGGGAAAGGTAGTGCTCGATATTGACGCGGGCGCCATACACCGCCGGGTTATACGACGCCGCCATCGCATGGATCTGATCGCGGGTGACCTGACGGCCGTCGATAGTGACGCCGGAGGTCATAACGCGGAATTTCTTACGGGTGCTCGTTGTGCTTGCCATGTCTGCTTGCTCACGATTCTGTTGAGTTCCCGGTGATGATGGCAGGGCGCCCGGCCCCGTCTCAACGCGTTGTTGTTGTCGGAGAACGGCGACAGCCGGCACCGCGAGAAAGCCCCCGCGCGCGCGGGTTAACCTCCCCGGCAGGACATGGGGGAGACAATGACGGTTCAGGAAACATTCACTAGGCACCGCGCACGACAGCTTTACTGGCAGGGCTACCCGCCGGCGGAAATCGCGCGCCTGATGGGTATCAACCAGAACACGGTTTACGCCTGGAAGAAGCGCGACGAATGGGACGAAACGCCACCGATCCAGCGCGTCACCACCTCGATTGATGCGCGCCTGGTGCAGCTGACCGGCAAGGACAAGAAGAGCGGCGGCGACTTCAAGGAAATCGACCTGCTCACGCGCCAGTTGAAGAAGCTGGACAACGGCACGCCGGCCACCCAGCCGAAAAAGAAGGTGCGCAAGAAGCAAAACTTCTTCTCTGAGTCGCAGATCGCGCAGCTGCGGCAGAACATCCTGGGGTCGCTGCACTGGCACCAGCAAGGCTGGTATGACAATCACCACCACCGCAACCGGATGATCCTGAAGAGTCGCCAGGTGGGGGCGACCTGGTATTTTGCACGTGAGGCGCTGATCCGCGCGTTATCTGACGATGTGAAGTACAAGCACCAGCTCAACCAGATCTTTCTGTCGGCCAGCCGCCGGCAGGCGTACCAGTTTCGCAGCTTTATTCGTTCCGCCGCGGCGGAGGTCGACGTCGAGCTGAAAGGCGGCGACATGATCCAGCTGTTCAACGGCGCCGAGCTGCACTTCCTCGGCACGTCTGCAGCGACGGCGCAGTCCTACACTGGCAACCTGTTCTTTGACGAGTTTTTCTGGGTGGGCCAGTTCGCGAACCTGAAGAAGGTGGCCGGCGCGATGGCGACGCTGAAAGGGCTGACGCGTACCTACTTCTCCACGCCATCGGCGGAAAGCCATGAGGCCTACCCGTTTTGGACAGGGGAGGCGTTCAACAAGGGGCGCGCCAGCAGTAGTCGCGTGGAGTTCGACACGTCCTGGAAGACTCTGAACAGCGGGCTAATGTGCCCGGACAAGATCTGGCGCCAGATCGTCACCTTGCAGGACGCCATCGATCACGGCTGGGATTTGACCGATATCGATGAAATCCGCGACGAGAACAGCCCGGAGGAATACGACAACCTCTACGGCTGCCAGTTTATCCGCAACGGCGAATCGGCCTTTGACTACAACATGCTGCTGACCTGCGGCGCCGATGGTTATGACGACTGGCTCGATTGGAAACCCTATGCCATGCGGCCGCTGGCCGATCGGCCTGTCTGGATTGGCTACGATCCCAACGGCGCCAGCGGGAAGGGGGACAGCGGGGCGATCTCCGTCAACGCCGTGCCGCTGGTCGCCGGTGGCAAGTTCCGCACCATCGAGACGCAGCGCATTCGTGGCATGGAGTTCGAGGCGCAGGCCAATCTGATCATTGGCATGCTGGATCGCTATAACGTGCAGCATATCGGCATTGACGGGCAGGGGATTGGCGAGGCGGTCTGGCAGTTGGTGAAGAAGAAGTTTCCGGCGGCGGTCTGCTACCAGTTCAACCCGGCCAGCAAGCGCATGCTGGTACTGAAGATGCAGCAGCTGGTTCGCGGCGGTCGCTGGGAGTTCGACCGCGGGGAGCGTGACCTGATCACGGCATTCAGCGCGGTGCGCAAAGTGGTAACGCCTGGCGGGGTTATCACCTATGACACCGACCGCAGCCGCGGCGTCAGCCATGGCGACCTTGCCTGGGCGACGATGCTGGCCATTATCAACGAGCCGCTGGGACAAGATGGCGGCAGCACAATGACGGTTATGGAGTATTAACGTGAGCAAACGAAAATCACCGCGGCAGCGCCAGCAGCCCGCCGCAGACACCCAGCTTGATCTGGCGACCGAGCTGCAAAAACTCCCTGGCCTGAGCACTTTCTCCTTCGACGGCCCCTGGCCGGTCAGCTCGTCCTATGACCTGCTCGACTCGATGTACTGCGCCGACAACGGCCGCTACTACGACACGCCGATCAGCTGGTACGGTCTGGCGCGCCAGTTCGGCCACGCCAGCTGGCACCAGTCGGCGCTGATATTCAAGCGTAACGTGCTGGCCGGTTGTTTCATCCCGCACAAGCTGCTGTCGCGGCAGGCGTTCTCGGCCTTCGCCATGGATTGGGTGGTGTTCGGCAATGCCTATCTGGAGCTGCGCCGCAACGTGTTAGGCGGGCCGCTGGCACTGCACCACACGCTGGCGAAGTACACCCGCCGCGGCTCTGACCTGGACACCTACTGGTTTATCCAGGCGGGGTTTGATGATTATCAGTTTCCTACCGGCGCCGTCTGCCATGTGATCAACCCGGACATTCACCAGGAGATCTACGGCATGCCGGAGTACTTCGCGGGCCTGCTGTCCGCGAACCTTTCACACTCGGCCGACACGTTCCGCAAGCTGTACTACGACAACGGCAGCCATGCCGGCTGCATCGTCTACGTCAACAGCGCCATCGCCGATCAGGAGAGCCTCGACAAGCTCAAGAAGACGCTGACCGACACGCGCCGCGGCGGGGCATTCAAAAACATCCTGCTGCACGCGCCTAACGGCGGTAAGGACTCGGTGCAGATCCTGCCGTTCAGCCAGATCTCAGCCAAGGATGAATTCCTGGGCGTCAAGAGCGCCACGCGTGACGACATTCTCGCCGCGCACCGTGTGCCGCCGCAGCTGATGGGCGCCATGCCGGAAGGTAATGGCACCTTCGGCGACGTGGAGAAGGCGGCGCGGGTGTTCGCCATCAACGAGCTGACGCCCATCATGGAAGCCATGAAGCACGTCAACGACTGGATGGGGGAGGAGGTGATCCGCTTCAACCCTTATGCGCTGCTCGACGTAGAGTAACCCCGGCGCTGCAGCACGGCCGCCGTTGTCTATGGCGGCTATCACCCGACAAGTAACCCCATCACGCGCCACGCCCATCACTTCTAACCGCTCCCCACCGCCAGCCGCGCTATGCGGGCCGCTGGCGCGTTAACGCCTGCCCATCACCTCATTAGCACCACGACGGCGAGAGCCTCACAGCGGCCCATTCAGGCAACACACGACCCCCTTCCCATACCCCAAAGCGCGCGCTTGCTCCCCCGCCTCGCCTGCGCGCCTCACACCCTCTTTTTTGTGCAAGATCCAAAGTAGATCGAACCCGTGCCAGTACTGGCACAGGTTCGCAATGTGGGAGATCGAATTATTGTGCAAAATTGTGCGGGTTCGTGCAGAAGGATTCAATGGCCTCTCCTCCCAAATCTTGGGAGGAGAGGTGATCTGATTACGGTCTGATGGTAATAGATGTTTGAGGTTGAATTGGAACCAGTATCTGATTGTAAGCGCGCAATATCTCGTTATAGAGATCCTGATGTTTTGCCGCTCGTACTGTAATGATAAGCGCGTATTTAATTTTGTCGGCTTTGTGGCTAACGATGCTTGCTCCAGCTTCGCGCGCATTATAGTGAATGTCGAACACTGGATTCTTTAATGAAGAACCGCGCATGTTTTTTGTGCTATGCAACACTGTTTCCCATTTCCCCATGTCAGAACGCCGTTCACTTTCTGTTGAAAACTTCTTCAAATCAAAGAAACCGGCAGTGTCTGCATTTTTGCTACCTTCTTTTACTTTGGCATCATTTGGCCTAAACGATATTTCTAACCCTGCTTTTGTATAAGAGGCTGAGTCTTGCGGGTCTGTAGCCGTTGCATAACAGAATGTGGCTGTCAGGTTTACAGTTCCTTTTAATCCGCCATCAGGAATAGGCACCGGCGCTCGTAGGTATTTTCCCGGTTTTAATTCCCCTTGGTAGACGATTCTGGCAACTCCATCTGGGCTTATAATCACTTCACTTAAATTTTCCGGTAGTTTTCCCCAACCTACCTCAGTACATGGGTGTTCAAGAGGTTTGGAGGCATGAATAAGTAATGCCTTAATAGCAAGTTGACTTAGTTCACTACCCAATATAGAACGTATTCCCACAGCAGATCGCAAAGCGTAAGGAGCCGCGAAACTCGTTCCTCTTTCTGGCGATACTACAGGCTTTTCTCCCTTACTAAGCACATGGAAATATTCAGTGGTTTCACCACCAAAAGCCACTAGGTCCGGCTTCATGACACCGGGACTTCTTCCTGGCCCCATAGCACTATATGAAGCCCTTTTCCATTGACTGTCATTAGTTGAGTCACTTGACCCAACAGCGAGCGCATTAACACAGTCAGAGGGTACTTGAATTCGAGCATTACCCGATTGACGATCTCTTTCGCCGTTGTTTCCAACTGCTACGGTCATCAGTGTATCGCCATCACTCAATAAATCGTCTATCACAGAGGTCCATGCGTGGACATCTGTATCTTCGATAGGTAAATCTGGCCCTAGGCTAAGATTCAAAAATTGATATTGTCTAGAAAGCAATACTTCCTCTATAAAGCCTAAGGTTCGGTATAGTTCTAATGGGTCTTCTTCACATGTTTTATTGTCAAGCACCCTCAAATTATCAATGGAGGAATACGGTCGAGGTATTTCTCCTTTGGTATTGATTGGCCCGAATAAAAATGCAGAGGAGACAGCCAACCCGTGATCAAGTGCATCCGGATCATCGTCGGCATGATCATCCATTACTCGATACGATCTCAGCCATGGCGAAATAGGGTGCTTTTCTGGCAATCCACCATCAAGAATCGCAACCCTAATTTCTGGGGATAGTGGCCCTTCTGATGGAAGAATGCACTGCGCCTCAGCTCCCCCTGCTCGACGCATAGGACGGATGCCACGTAGCTTTGGTACAGGTCGAATTACCCGTACAAATGTAAACTTAGCTAATTTATTGATTTCTGTAATATGACCTTTGACTGGTAGGAACCAAAGCGTTCCTGCGGTAAAGGCCAGTTCATTATGAACAGTAATACCTAATGATGTGGCATACTTTATGAAATGTTGTTGAATGAAGTCACGACCGTCATCGGCCAATAAATGAATGCCAACTTCAAAGTATGAGTTATTATCCGGCAAGTTGCTTACAATTCTCTCTTCTGGTAGATAAGGCTGGAATTGCTCTACTCTTGCAAAGTCAATTGCTTCATCAGAGTTTACCTTTAACTCATCGATCCATTTCTTTAAGTTAGTGAATGATGTCCTTTTACCTGCAACAAATATCTGAGTTGTCGGGTATTCAGTAACTTCTATTTTTCTTTTCCAACTGTCAGGAGTGATTTTTACGGTTTTGCTGCCGATAGACTCTAACCCCGTATCCTTTAACAGCGCTGACGGGAAAAATGATCGTGCAATGTAGCTAGGGTTTAGGGTGAGTTTCGCAACCGCATAGTCATTCGGGCATGCGGAGGACGGTAAGGTATCAAAAGCCTCAATTGTAGATTTCACCTGAGGTACAAGTCTTTGCTTTGCTTCAGCTAAAGTGTATACCTCAGATTTATCCATTCTTCTTCTTGGGCCGGGAATGTCATGGGTTAACAATTCACCTCTACCAATTAAAAAGTTTGTTTTTGGCATAATAGTTCCTTACTGTGTCTAATCAATATTAACTGAACGATACTTCCTAATCGTATCCCTGCTGACGCTGGTCAAATCTGATATCGCGCGCTGAGGTAACTTAGAGTTTTTAGTAAGACTAACTGCTATCTCTATCCTTTCATTTCTGTCAAGCTCAGATAACCTCCCTTTTATGAACTCTTCAATTAGTTCTTCATCAGATGCGATACCTAGAGCAACAGAGCGTCTAAATCTATTTATAGAACGTTCTATATTACTGAAGGACTCGTCTTTAAATGCTAAGGCCAAAACGTCCATCCATCGTCCAAAAATGGCGTAATCAGGCCCCAAAAATCTTGTTACTGCGTCACGTATAGCAGCTTGATCTGGTTTATCAAAATTTAGGACAAGATCAAATCGACGCCAGAGCGCTGGATCTATCAGTTCTGCATGGTTAGTAGCAGCAAGAAGTAGGCTCGATGACGGCCATTCATCAACCTCTTGTAAAATAACAGTCACTAGGCGTTTAAGTTCACCTACATCTGAATCATCGCTACGTTTTTTTGCAATTGCATCTATTTCATCCAAAAGTAATACGCATGGACCTTTTTTCGCAAAATCCAGAGCCGCTCGTAAGTTATTACCACTTTTGCCTAAGTAACTACTCATCACCGCTGTCAGGTCAAGCACATAGAAAGGAACACCTAATTTCTGCGCAAGCCAACTAGCCGTAAGGGTTTTACCAACACCAGGAGGACCTACAAAGATTGCAGAGCGAGTCGGCATTAGACCTAGATCCTCAAGTTTCTTAATACTTTTGCGCTCAAGGATGAGTTGATCCAATGCATCTTCGATACTGCTTGTTAGCATCGGTTTGGAAATCTGCGCCTTATCCGATGGAGCTTTCAACAAGGTCAATCTAGAATCTTCGTCAACAGGCATAGTCTGCGGCGCTAGATCCGGGGTGTTAGCTTTTCTCAAACCTTGGGTAGGTTTCTGTGGTTTGCTTCGTAAATACAAATCCAATTGTTCGGAAAGAGCTGGCATAGACTCACGGTACTTACGAACCAAGCGTGCGACATAGAGGCGCACGTCATCATACTGTTCAGTGATCACCAGTCTGACTAACTGGGCTAAATCTGACTGAATTCCGCTCAACTCGCCCATTGTTTTTGTAACCTCTTGTTTTTCATCTAAATTAAAATTGTCGTTTGTGGACTACTTATAGTATTGCATTTTTTTTCATAGTGGGAAAGAAAAATACTATATGTAATTACAGTGCTGGCCTGAGGCAGGCTGACATCATTGTTCGTGACAATACCGATGATTTTTCAGTGCAAAAACCCGACTCATGATGGCGCTGCGTTTTTCCGCGTAGCTGGCCGGCGCCTCGCGGATGGTTCCATCGGCGCCAGCCCGCCAGCGCTTGCCGTTCAGCGACAACTCATCACCGCCGGCCAGTTTTTTCGCTTCCAGTTCAGTCAGTTCCAGGCCGATCGAAGCCGCGAAATCGGTTAGCCGCTCTAGATGCTGCGACGATTTTTCGGCACGTTGGTGCTGCACGGGCTGCTTGCTTCGCGTTTTTTTCGCTTCTGCTATCAGGTATTCGTTGAGGGCCCGCCGTTCTCGGCGCGTCATCCCCTCAAAATCGCCCCCAGGCGGCCAGCTGGCACAGCCATTTGCATCTATATCAGGGGACAAAAGGCCGGAATTACTGCCCTGTCTGTCTTCCTCCTGCTGCGTTCCGCGTACAGTTATTGACAGAACTCCGAGGGGCGGCGCTGCCGCCTGAAGGTCAACGGCCAAACCCGGATCGGCGCTGGCCGGGACAATCTTGTAGGTGTTCAGGCGGGTGTAAATCATCGGCTGCGTTCTGGCGAACGGCGAGTAAACGCCGGCTATCTTGCTGATGTCGTCTCCGTAATCGTTGCCGTTCTCGGTGATGTCGTAGCCGATGCGCACGCGTATGTGACGACGCTCGACTAACGGGCCGCCCTGGGCGTCGGTATACCCGGCCCAGTCGCCGGCATCTGCCGCGATGTGCGCGGGCGAGATCTCCGGGTGCAGGAACAAGTCGCGATCACGCAGTCGGCGCAGCTCGCGGTATACCGTGACCGGAGCGCCGCCAATCTGTTGAAACTGACGAATACGCCATCGCGACGCCCAGGCGTTGACGCGTTTGGCGATATCCTTCAACAGTTCACCGGTATCATGATCGCGCTCGCCGTCCAGCGCGTACCCATCGATATTTTTCGAGATGTATTTCGCGATGTAACCCGTGGCGGAGCCGAATTGCTCATCCATTGGCTTTACCTTAAAACGGTATTCGGCAGCGCCAGGCTCATCGCCATCTACCTGCAGCGCGTAGCGACGGAAGATGTCGCGGGCTTGCTCGATGTGCTCAGGCTTGAGGAACAGCAACAAATGCCAGTGCGGGGTTTCGTCGTGGTGCGGTTCGGTGACGCGGAAGCCGAACACGCGAATGCCGGCGCGCTTCCATGATGCGCGCACCTTTGACCATACCTTGCACAGATAGCGCTGGGTTTCGCGCGGGCTGGCGCCGCGGTATTTGTTATTGCGGCGTCCGGTCTTGCTTTGCATCGCGTGGTACTTCGACGGCGCCGTCAGGGTGTAAAACTCGCCAGCAAGATCGCGGGCCTTCGCCAAATCTTCAAAGCCGCGCATGCGGTTCATTAGCTCAGCGCGGCGCACTGCCGGATTGGCGACGCTGCCGTCCACCTTATCGACCAGCGAAACGCGTTCGCCGGTGTCCACGTCTTCGAGTTCCCGCGACTTCAAAAACTCGCGGTTGGCTTTCTTCTGGGCATGCCATTCTTTCAGGCATGGATCGCTGCAGTAGGGTGTCGCCTTATCGCTGACGTAGCCCGCGGCGATCATGAGGTGCTCGCGCCACTGGTCATGGAGGCGGCGCAAACGGCGCAACCACCATGCCGGTGATTCGAGGCGCGCGACGGCGCGCGTTGCATCTTCCGCGCTCAACTGCCCGCTGCAATATTGCTGCCAGCCCGGAGCGAACATATTCAGATGCTGAGTTAAGTAGCCGATGCGGCCATAGGCATAGATCACGGCGAAGGCCAGATCGTTAGCGGCGGCGGCCCAGTAATCGCAAAGGCGGACAAACTCACCTGTCATGCAGTCGGCCAGCCTATGCGCCAGGCGCTTAAGGTCTTTTTTCCCACTGTAAGGGATACGGAAAAAGTCATCGCGGAAAGGTATTAGCGCCGGCGGCACTTGGCCGATCTGGTACTGTTCATTAACTGCATCGATGCGCGGCAGTACGTGGCGCTCAAAGGTATTGACCAGCCAACCGTTAGCGGCCTTCATTCCTTTGCCTTGCTCGAGGCTGTTCAGGCGCTGGGTGTAATAGCGTCGGACATACTGGGGAAGGGCGGCTAGCCGCCGGCGCAGGCGACGTGGCGCGGGATCGGCAACGCGGGTCTGACCTGCGATATCAAACAGGGGAACGCGCACCGGTTCGCCGGCGTGGTTGGTAGCACCGAATAACTGGATCGAGGCCGGTTCGTCGGCGCGTTCGGTGACGATGGCATCGCGCTTGGCGTTCCATGAGTACGCGTATTCAAAAGCAACCGCGCCGCTGCCCGGATAGGGTAGCGGCGGGGAAGGTTGGTGCCGTCCGCGTGCGTTGCTTGTCATTCGCAAACGCCGGCGTAAACGCTACTGCAAGCGGTGTGATCGTTCATGGCGGCAATCAAATCGAACTGTTGCCCACCCCTGGTGGTTAGGGCCCAATCGCGATAGGTTTCGATGCCATGTGATTCAACCGTGATGCACTCGATTCGGCTTTCCGCCTTTTTCGGATCTTGAGTAGCGGGAAAGAAGGCGCTGTTCTGGCGGCGAGAGCAAGCGGCGACCAGCTTTTCCCATCGTGCAACGCGGGCTATCTCTTCCGGCCAGCGGGTAAAGATCTCGGCCAGCTCGGATTTGCGAGCGTGAATACATGGCATGCAGCCGACGCGGCTACAGCCTTGTGTATACAGCGGATTCGGCTTGATGCCGTGATGTTTGGCAATCGCGAAAACGTCGGCATGTTTCCAATCGAGAATTGGCCGATAAATATTTAGGCCCGGCGTTTTATCGGCATCGGTTTCCCACGCGGGCAAACCTGCGCGTTGTGGTGATTCCTCCGCCCGTACCCCTTGCCAACTAATCACCTCGTCGCACTCTTCCAGCAAAGGTACTACCAGCTGATCACGGATTGGGATGTGCTTTAACTCGAATGTACAGAAGCGGGCCATTGTTGACGGGAAACGGCCCTTCCACATACAGAGATCAAGGAATGGCACGCCGGTTGGGTGAAGGGTTTCGAGCGCCAAGGCGACGGTTTCTTCAGCCTGCTGCTCGGTTAATCCGCATTCCTTTACCAGCGACACTGGCCAGTTCTCGGCAATAAACCGGCGCTTACCTTCAATGCGCGCGGTAAAGTCGGCTTTGACGCGGCGAATCGGCCCTAACTTGGATTCGAGATAATCCAGGTATTTCATTGTTAACGGGTGTTCGTGTCCGGTGTCAGCAAATGCGGGAATAATCTTGACGCCGGCAGCAAGTGCTAGCAGCCATTGCGCCAGACTGTCTTTGCCGCCGGAAATACTGATCACGTTTATGGCGTCGGTAGCGAAGACGCGATCGTCGATCAGCGCCGTTCCGGCAGGATATGAGATTGCACGCAAAGGCATCAGCATTTGAACGGCCCCCGCTCGATACTCAGCATCACGTAACCCGGCGCCCATTCGGCCAGGTCGGTGATGTGGGTGATACGCACCCAGATGTGCTCGCCGGTAAACCCTTCCAGGTGACCAAACTTTGTATAGCCGTTCAGACTCAGCAGATCGCCGACGGCAAAGTCACGGTCGTTAATACGGAATTCGGCTCTTTTCGCGCCACAGTTGACGGCGGCGAGGTGTTCCGGGTGGATCTTCAGGTGGTGTTTTTTCACGATGCCGCCCTCATGGTCGCGATGATCTCGCCAGCGTCTGCACGGCTGGAAGCTTTGGCGCTGACAGACCGGCGGGCAGTGATCGAGGTGATAGCGAAATCTGAGTACAGCGCTTTGGCTGCGTCCGTCTCGCTGTTCGAGGCCACGACGTGGCGGCCCAGCTTGGCGGCGATACGGAGCATGCGCGCCAGCTTGCTCTGCTGCTCGTTGGTAAAGCCGTCAGTGTGATAGCTGGTAAAGTTGGCTGATGCACTGGCTGGGATGTACGGCGGATCGCAATAAATCACGTCGCCGGCCTGGGCCATCCTGATTGCCTCTGGGAAGCTGCAGCACAGGAAAATAGCTTTCTTGGCCTGCGCCTTTTCTGCGAAGGCTCTGATCTCGTCTTCTGGGAAGTAGGGCGCTTTTCGATGACCGAACGGCGAATTAAACTCGCCGCTCAGGTTGTAGCGGCAAACGCCGTTGAAGGTGTGGCGGTTCAGGTAAAGGAACTGCGCCGCACGGTAGATGAAATTGCTGTCACAGCGCAGATTGAAGTCAGCGCGCACGCCGTAATAGCCCTCCTGATCCGGGTGTGCGTTGAACAGATGGCGCGCTTCGCGGATCAGCACCTCAGGATGGTTTTTGGCGACGTTGTGGAAGTTGATCAGATCGCTGTTGATATCGCACAGCAGATAACTGTCATAGTCGGTATTGAGGAAAACAGCGCCGGAGCCGACGAACGGCTCAACCAGGCGCTTACCTTCAGGCAGGTGCTGGCGCAGAGTGTCGATAATACGGGCTTTGCTGCCGAGCCATTTAAGGGCGGTTCTGTTCATGACTTACCCCTTGATATGCCGTGCTTTGGCTTCGTGGATTTCCTGGCAGGTAACGCAACGCGTTACGCCATGGACGATGGCGCGGCGCGCTTCAGATATCGGCGCGTCGCAGATTTCACAGGTGAAGGCAGAAGGCCCGCATTGCTGCGGGCGGGCGCTGGCGATTTGAGACTCAAGAATCAGCTGGTGCCGTTCTTGTGCCATATCGATCTGATCAGCCATTACCATGCAACCCCGTTAGCTTTAGTTACTGGCTCTCCCGGGCGCTTTGCGTAGGGCAGGTTGATCAGTACACGGATTGCCATGGCACCAACTTGAGTGGCCTCGCGGCGCACCTTTTCCAGTGAACCGTTGTGATAGTGATAATCGATCGCCGCCTGGGTCAGTTCGCCGGCCTCTTCGTTGAGAATGGCGGTTGCGTGAATAACATCCGTCGGCCAGGTAGGGTGCTTGCTCTCGGCAGCGCTCAGTTCTTCCCTGATCTGAGTAATAGCAACGCTTCTAAGTACATCGCGGAAATACACGCCCCTTTCATAACGGGAGAATTTCGGGAAGGGGTGACTTACGTTAAATAGAAGATCATCTTGGATTTGCTGACTGATGTTTTCGCTAACGGTTGCAGCAAAGTCGACGCCAACATAGGTGCATTTCAATTTGTCTTGTTCGGTAGTGACCTTTTTTAATGCCTTATTCTGTTCAGCAATGAAAGCGCATGCTTTTTGCCACTCGCTCTCACCGTGATATTTCTCTAACCATTGCGGGTCAATTGAATTGATGGCATTGGTAAGGCTCAACCAGGCAGCTTTATATTCTTCATGCTGCCCAGCCTCATTAATGAAATTTGCCACCGAGTTTAATTCGCGTATTGAGTCATTGCATGGTTCAATAGCACGAACAAAACCGATAGCACGATTTACAGCGTTCATTGCGTCTTGTTTGTTAGTCATCATTTCACCTTTACATGATTAGTCGTAGTTACGTTGTTCAGGCTGCAAATACTGCCGATTGAATGCGCGGCAGAATTTGCAATAGCGGTAGGCAACCCAGCCAACCAGCCCAAACGCGACAACCGCCCAAACGGCGGCGAGAGTGAAGCAGAAATCCATCATTGGGGCTTCTCCACTTTTGGTGCGTCGGTAGACCGGCGGATGTTGATCCAGTCCTTCAACGTGCTTAATACCTGATCGCGGGTGAAGTTATCCGCAGCCAGTCGGTCAAGTTTGCTTTCCAACAGCTCAAGCAGTTGCAGCCGCTCAGAGCGGCGGGCATTCATAAACGCTTTGTGTAATTCGTCGTCTTGCATATCCCCCTCCTGATTTCAGGGTGTAAGAAACCCGCCACCATGAAGGCGGCATTACTTTTAACAACGCTGTTTAATTAATCGCAGTCAGTAATATTTATTAATGACGGGATATCGCGATTTAACCTTTGTAGAAGTTTTATTCCTCGGAAAACGGCTCGCCTTTCTGCGTAACTCATTTCCTCGAATTTCATTTCGATGTGCCGGGCTGTTAACTTTGTGCGGCTGTCAATATTGCCTAATGTGCAAATGGCTTTTTTTTCACTCGCCATCAGCTTGTTATAAAAACAGGCAGTGTGATTTTTGTTTTTAGCGCGCGCCAGTAATGACTTGGCATTATTGACGAAACACTCAACGGATTTTATTTGCTCAACTGTCATGCTCATAAAAGCCTCCACACTATTGCCTATCTGAGAGCACACCCCGCGACGCCCATCGCCACACATTAAAGGAAGGGATGCGCTCTCAGATAGGGCCGGGCGTACCCGGCTAAGCTGAAATTTCAGGTTGCGGAATATCACCGTTGTTGCAGCGCATGATCAAACAATCGATAACGGCGGCGGCCGGGCCATCGCCAGCAGCCTCTGCCGTACTCAGCAGGCCAGTTAGGCCGATGCACAGGCGGAAGGCGTAATCGTTCAGCGATACCTGGCGAACCTCTGGCGCCACAGCGGAAGCGCTGTGCAGATTGGTCGCTTTAGTGTGGTACTGCAGCAGTAGCGCGTCGATCAGAATGCGGTAAGGCTGTTTCATGCTGGTGTGTCCTCTGAAAATGGCGCCGGTTTTTTGCCGTAGCACTGCCAATACTTCGCGGCGTTCTCGATAATGATGCTGGCAGCAGGGTGACCGGCATAGCGTGCGGCGTCTGCGATACGTCCGAGATTGATCACTGCATTCGCCGATTCGCCGACCGCGCGCTCTGGTTTCATGTACTGCATGCGTTTATAGTAAGAAGCGATCACGGCGTTTGCTGCGTCGTAGAATGGGTTGCCGCTCATGCTGGCCTCTTGCCGTTGATCATCTTGTCCACGGTGCGCATGGCTTCCGCCAGCGCGAAATCACGACCGAAATAATCCCCGTTGCTCACCAGCTGGTAGGCCGTGCGATTCGTTTCGCTATGGCGCGGGCACTTTTGAATCGTGAACCCGCGATAAATAAAGGTGTGCTTTGAAAGTTGGATTAGGGTGCGCGGCTTTATCTCTTTCATCTGCAATTTCCTCACGACCCCATATGCGCGACGAACTTCTCAGCATGACGCTTGGCATTCAGGTAGATGGCGTAAAGATTTACCCGGCGTTTGGCACCCGGACGAGCTTGCAAAATCGGCAGGGCGCCAGTGTCTGCCTGAGTGCGAATAGTCTGCGGGTTTTTACCAATGCGACGCGCATACTCGGAGATCGATTCTTCCAGTAATTCACCAAATGGATAGTCATCAGGAAGCTGGCTCCCCCTCGGCACAATCACCTTTTTTTGTCGGTTTTTGCTCATAGTGATAACCTCTAGGATCACGCAGATTTAAGTTATTTTGGGTTCATAAATATGAACCAAGGTGACTTTAGTTCATAGGAATGAACCATGTCAAGCACTCTAGGCGACAAAGTGAAAGCGATTCGTAAAAGCGAAGGGGTCAGTCAGAGCGAATTTTGTGAAATAACAGGCATTTCAATCAGTACAGTGAAGAAGTATGAAACCGGATTGATAGAGCCTGGCGGTGCGACACTGATGAAGATCACAAGCAACCCGAGATTTAAAAAATACACAATGTGGCTAATGACAGGGGATGTCGCGCCGGAAATTGGGCAGATATCTCCTGCTCTCTCCCCTGATGGGCTCGACAGCACATCCAACCGCCAAAAAGGCCAGAAGGCTGGCTAACTGCTTGGCGTATAAAGAATTCATGGGGTAAAGGTGGGATTTGTGCTGAAAGGAGTCTTTGGGGATGAGTATTAAGTCTCTTGGCGCTGACGGTTACATGGTGGATGTGCGGCCCCAAGGTCGAGATGGGAAGCGAGTCCGCAAAAAGTTTAAAACGAAGTCTGAAGCGCAACAGTTCGAACGCTGGGTGATTGCGACGCAGAACAACAAAGAGTGGCTCGATAAGCCCGCTGACCATCGCCCATTAACAGACCTGATCGATCTGTGGTGGAACCATCACGGCCAGCACCTGAAAGACGGTGTGAAGAGGGCGCAGAAATTGCGCGTCATGGCGGAGAAAATGGGGCATCCCAAAGCGAGCCAGATCACCCGCACTTTCTTCGCCGACTACCGGGCGCTGCGATTTGCTGAAGGCAAGAAAGCCAAGACGGTCAACCTTGACCAAGAAATGCTGGGCGGCGTGTTCTCTGTTCTCATCGAGCTGGGGCATTACCACGGCGAGCACCCGCTCAAGGCCATGAAGAAAATGAAGCTGCCGGCACAGGAAATGGGGTTTCTTACCCAGGCCGAGATTGCCGCGCTACAAGAGCGGCTCGACGGCGATCACCTGAAAGCTGTCCGTCTTTGCCTGGCGACGGGCGCCCGCTGGGGTGAAGTGGCGAAGCTGCGAAAGGAAGAGGTGATCGGTAACAAGGTCACCTACCTGAACACCAAGAACAACAAGAACAGGACGGTGCCGATCTCGCCCGAACTCTGCAAAGAGATCACCAGCGGTGTGAAGTCGGGGCCGCTGTTCAAGGATCTGAACTATCCCTATGTCCGGCTATGCGTGAAGGAAGTTGCTCCCGGTCTGCCGGCGGGACAAGCGGTGCATGTGCTGCGGCATACGTTCGCCAGTCATTTCATGATGAACGGCGGCAACATTTTGGCACTGCAGCGGATTTTAGGACACTCAAGTATTTTACAAACAATGGTTTATGCGCATTTTGCGCCGGATTATCTGGAAGATGCTGTCCGGTTTAATCCTTTAACCAGTGTGGCTTAGACATGTCGTCTTCGGTTAACCAGACTCGGCCGCGAAGTTGAGACATTTGCTCGCGTGTCGCCGGGTTGAATTTTGCGCACCATGCACCGCCACGCAATACACAAAAAGCACCGTGAATCATTTGGCAAGCCACGATTAATCTTACATAAAAAGGAGTTTTCATGCCGGAAATGAATAATTTCATACAAGTCCCATTTCGTGTTGATGGTTGGAATTCAAACGCATTATTGAAGGAGCTTAACGAGGCGGGGTTTGAAACGCAAATTACAAGGCGGCACTTCAGCGCGGGCTCTACCGGCGGTGACTTTTTCAACCTTGCGCTTGAACTTGCACCTTATGCTTTTGGGTTACTCTCTTCTGTTTTAGTTGCGTATGTAACAAGAGGGAAGAAGGTGAAAATCAGCTTTAAAGATGGGCGCGTTACAGAGCTTGAAACAAACTATTGCAGCGTCAAGGAAGTGACCAAACTTTTAGAGTCGGTAGAATCTGTGAGACAGATTGACGTTTCGAACAACTGATCCACAAATTGACCCAAACACCCACGCTATACCCATTTTAAGCACGCAGTTACAGGTATCTAAATCACTGATAATCCTGTAACTGATTGTTTTTCTTACCCTCGAAATGGCGGCGAAAGCCTCCCTTTTTTATTGCCTGTCGTCAGGCGCTAAGGCGCTGTTCGAGTTCGGCGAGAGAAGGAAGGAACCAGACCTGTTCGCCGCGGTTGGCTTCGCGCACGAAATCTTGCAGCGCGTTGCTTTTCGCCAGCCAGGGGGTGATATCGCCTAGCAGCGCCACGCGCAGGCGGTAGTTGATAAATTTCTGCAATACGGCGCCGGCAATGCCGCTTCTGAGCTGGAAAAAGGTGGCGTCCAGGCGGTTGACGGGGAGGGCAATCATCCCGGCATCGTGTTCAAAGGCGGGCGCGATAAACAGGCTGACGTCGTTTTCGTCTTTCAACAGCGGCCCGGCTTCGGCGAAAACCACCAGGCGCCGATCATGGATTTGCCGCACGGCGTAGCTCATCGGCGCTCCGGGAGTCAGGGTTTGGCGTGCTTTTGCAGGTAATGCTCGAACACCGCCAGCGTTTCGTCCGAGATATGGTGTTCAATCCCTTCGCTATCCAGCTCGGCGGTTTCGCTCGGCACCCCGAGGCACATCAGCAGATCGACCACGATGCGGTGACGGCGACGCACCTTCTGCGCCAGCTGCTCGCCTTCCACGGTTAAAAACACCCCGCGATAAGGGCGCGACTCCACCAGCCCGGCGCTTTTGAGCCGCGCGATATTTTTGATCGCCGTCGGGTGAGAGACGCCGAAGCGGCGCGCGATATCGGTGGTTCTGGCTTCGCGGGTGCTTTGCAGCAAATCGGCGATCAGCTCAACGTAATCTTCGATCAGCGCATTGGACTGCGCTTCGCGGGCGCGGCTAAAACGCAGGGCGTGCTCGGCCTCGTCCGGCATGTCGGTCTGGGCGTGGCGGTCGGCGTTATCTGGCGCGCGGGTAACCATAGCGTGGGGCGTCCTGTAAGCATAAAAATGGCGTCTCCCGGCAATGCGGGGAGGGTTGCCCTAAGTTAGTCCAAATAGCACACATTATCAATTCGATGCCATGCATTGTGGTAGTTAGAAATATCTCTACACAAAGCCCATTAATTTCGCCTGTTGCATAAAGTGTAGCCGATGCTACATTGTCAGCATGATCGGTGGAAAAATAACCAGTAAAAGATTAAGGGTACTTCATGCGAGACGCGGCAACCCCCCCATCGTTAACCGAACGGACCAACATCGCGATTGGCGCCGCCCTTGCCGGGCGCAAGCGCGGCGCCTTCACGCCGCTGCTGTTCGCCGGTCCGGCGGTGATTGCCTCTATCGCCTATATGGATCCCGGTAATTTCGCCACCAACATCCAGGCCGGGGCGAAATACGGCTACAGCCTGCTGTGGGTGGTGGTGATGGCCAACCTGATCGCCATGTTGTTTCAGGCGCTGTCGGCCAAGCTGGGCATCGTCACCAACCGCAATCTGGCGGAAATGTGCCGTGACCAGTTTTCACGGCCGGTGGTGATCGGCATGTGGCTGCTCAGCGAAGTGGCGGCGATGGCCACCGATCTGGCGGAGTTTCTCGGCGGGGCGATCGCGCTGGCGCTGCTGTTCCATATGCCGCTGCTGGCGGGGATGGGGGTGACGGCGGTGATCACCTATGCACTGTTGATGGTGGAAAAAAAAGGTTTCCGCCCGGTCGAGCTGATGATCGGCGGCCTGGTGGGGATCATCGCGCTGTGTTACCTGGTCGAGATGTTCATCGTACCGGTGGATTGGCAGGCGGCCGGCATCGGTATGGTGACGCCGCAGTTGCCGGATGCGCAGGCGCTGACCATCGCCGTCGGCATTATCGGCGCCACCGTAATGCCGCACGCCATTTTCCTGCACTCGGGGCTGACCCAGCACCGCAGCCCGGCCAGCGACAACGGCGAGCGGCGCAAGCTGCTGCGTTTTTCCAATATTGAAGTGGTGATCGCGCTGGCTCTTGCCGGGCTGGTGAATATTGCGATGGTGATCATGGCCTCGAGCGCCTTCCACGCCGGTAACAGCGACGTGGCCGAAATCGGCACCGCCTACCATACGCTGACGCCGCTGTTCGGCGCGGCGGCGGCCGGCATTTTCCTGGCTTCGCTGATCGCCTCCGGTATTTCCAGCTCGGTGGTGGGCACCATGGCCGGGCAAATGATCATGCAGGGCTTCGTCGGTTTCCGTATCCCGGTGTGGGTGCGCCGTCTGGTCACCATGGTGCCGGCGTTCATCGTGGTGGCGATGGGCGTCAACGCCACCGACGCGCTGGTCTACAGCCAGGTGGTGTTGAGTCTGGCGCTGCCGGCGCCGATGATTGCGCTGGTAATGTTCACTCGCCGCCGCGACATCATGGGCGAGTTCGCCAACGGTCGCTGGACCAGCCTGGCTGCGGTGGTCGGCACGGTGGTGATCGTGCTGCTCAACGTGGTGTTGCTGCTGCAGACTTTCGGCGTCGATATCCCCGGGTTGGGATGAGCTGCGCGATCAGTGCCCGGCGGATTTACCGGCGAACAGTTCGCTGATGAAGTCGACGAAAACCCGAATTTTATGGCTGCGATCCCGCAGGCGCGGATAGAGAATATTGATTGGCGCCCCAGGGGGCGCCCACTCCAGCAGTATCGGTTCCAGTTCGCCTGCCTTCAGATAGTTTTCCAGCGTGCAGTCCAGCAAGTAAACCAGGCCAAGATGGTTCCTGGCCACCTCACACAGCGATTGTGAATGGTTGAAGCTCAACAGCGGGCTGGGCGCCAGACGGTAGCGCTCGTCACCACGAATGAACTGCCAGTCGTCCGCCGCCGCCGCGCCTGAACGGATAAATCCCAGCCGCTGATGGCGTTGCAACTGCTCCGGGTGTTCCGGCCGGCCGTGGCGCGCAAAATAATCGGGAGACGCACAGCACAGATAACGGGGTTGCAGCAATGGGCGGCTGACCATCTCGGGGATGTTGCCGGCGCCGATGCGAATAAACACGTCGGCGCGATCTTCCGCCGGATTGACCAAGCGATCGCTGACCGACACGCTGAGCTGCAACTCTGGGTATTGCGCCAAAAAAGCCGGGAGCGCCGGGGCGATATGCATGCTGCTGAGCATCGAGGCTATCTCGACCCGCAGCGGTCCTCGTGGTTGTTCAAAATCGCACGACATGTCGTTTTTCAGCCGGTCAAACTGCTGCAGAATTTCTTGCGCGGTGCGATAGCAACGCTCCCCGGCGCTGGTCAGCGAGAAGCGCCGGGTTGAACGCTTGAACAGGGGTTGCCCGAACTGTTTTTCAAGCTGATTGATGCTGTATGTGACGCTGGCCGGGGAGAGCCCCATTTTGGTTGCCGCCTGGCTGAACCCCTCCATTTCCACCACCTGGCAGAATACGCGCAGCGCGTGCAGTTCATTCATGTTAACGGCTTCCATTATTTAAATTATTAAAAGAGTATTTTTAAATATGCCGGCTGTCAATTTAACGCGGCATTGGATAATTTATTTCCAGCGTTTTTATTTATCTGAAATCGCATCCTGTATTGCCATAATGAAATAACGCCTGAGAGGATATTTATATGAAAAAATTAACTGCCGTATTGTTATTGGCGGGCGTGGGCTTGTGCGGCCAAAGTTATGCCGCAAGCAGCGAGGCCGCACCGCAAAGTTACAGGGTTTCCGCTGAGGCGGGCGTCGCGGCCGAGCAGAAGGCGGTGTATAACCTGATAAACCGCTACCAGACAGCGCTTAACGCCGGCGATACGCAAACAATTTTGTCACTTTTTGCCCCGGAAAGTTACTCGCAATGGAACGAAAAACCGACGGCGGACAGCAATGAAAAACGCCGACAACAATATGACAATTTATTTAAAAACGAGAAATTTGAAACCGAGTTTGCTTATGACAGCATCAGTGTGAACGGGAATATGGCCTATGTGCGCACGCACCATCATCGCGGCGCGACGGTAACCCGAATAAGCGACGGAGCCACCTTGATCGATTTAAACCGTGAAGTATTTGTATTGGAGAAACAGCAGGGCCAGTGGAAGATCGTGGTCTACACCTTTAATACCAACCCGATTCAAGGGGTGAGTTGAGTGACACTGACAAAGGCCGCGCAAGCGGCCTTATTGTGTCGCGAGACGGCTAAAGATTCCCCACGCCGCCGTCCATCTGCAGCTCCGCGCCGACCATAAAGGCCGACTCATCCGCCGCCAGAAACACCGCCGCTTTGGCCAGCTCCAACGCGCTGCCCATGCGGCCGATCGGCACCAGCGCGCGGATATCGTCGCGCAAGGCCCGCTCATCCGCTTCCGCCAGCCCCAGTTTTCCCAGCGCCGGGGTTTCGGTCGGGCCGGGGCTGAGGCCGTTGACGCGAATGCCGCGCGCGTGCAGCTCGCCGGAGAGCGTTCTGGCCAAAGACAACAAACCGGCTTTGCTGGCGGCGTAGGCGCTGCTCTGCGGCAGGCCGATATGGGCGCTGACCGAACCGCACAGGATCACCGAAGAAGGGTTGGCCAGCAGCGGCAGCAGCGCCTGGATCAGAAAGAACGGCCCCTTCAGGTTGATGTCCATCAGCCGCTGGTAGCTCTGCTCATCCCACTCCTGCAGCGGGCGATGCGTGACGTCGCCGGCGTTAACGTACAGCACGTCCAGCCGCGGCCACCGTTGCTCCAACTGCTGCGCCAGCGCGCGCTGCTGTGGGATGTTGCCGGCATCGCTCAGCAGCAGCAGCGCGTTGCCCGCCAATGCCTGGCCCGCCGCGTCCAGGGCGCGTTGGCTGCGGCCGGTGATCGCCACCGTTGCGCCCTCGGCGATGAACTGACGGGCGGTTTCCAGCCCGATGCCGCTGGTGCCGCCGGTAATCAATGCGTATTTGCCTTGCAGTCGTGACATAACCGATTCCTCTTTAGCGTCTGTTGCGGCATTATTTGCGCTATAGTTCCTTTTGCATAGTAGGCACCTTTTGGATACTAAAGGGCGAGGTGGGATGAAATGACGACGCAAGCGCCCTTAACGGCGGAAAATAATTTGTCGGCGCTGCCGACGGCGGGCGAACCCTGCCCGATGGTGGACTTCGTCAATCTGGTGTCGGGCAAATGGGCGATACCCATCCTGTACCGGCTGATCATAATCGATGGCCCGGTGCGATTCAGCGAGCTGCAGCGGGCGGTGGCGCCCATCGCGCAAAAAGAGCTGACGCGCCAGCTGCGGCTGTTCGAACAACGCGGTCTGGTGACGCGGCAGGTGTATCCCGAAGTGCCGCCGCGAGTGGAGTATCAGGTCACCGCGCTGGGCAAATCGCTGCGGCCGACGCTGGACTCGCTGGCCGAGTGGATGCGTCGGCATGCCCCGCAGCTGATCGGCGGTTAGTCGCCGATGCCCGGCGGGTTGATGGTTGAACGCTCGACCTTTTCGTCGCCTTCGCCCCAGCGTTCCAGCACCTGCGCGTATTCGCCGCTGACGATCGCGCCATTGATCGCGGCGTTGACGGCGTTCACCAATCCGTTGCCTTTTTTGGTGGTGACCGCGACGTAGGCCACGTTGGGGCCGATGCCGACCATTTTGGTTTTGCCGGTCAGCGCCGCCTTGTAGGCGCCGGTGGAGTGGGGGCCGAAGAACGCATCGGCGCGCCCGGACTGAATGCTGAGGTTGGTGGCGGCGTCGTCGGTCACGTAGATCGGCTGTACCGGCGGCAGCCCGGCGGCGCGATTCTGCTTATCCCATCCCAGCAGAATGTTTTCCTGATTGGTGCCGGATCCGACGATGATCCGCAGCCCGGCCACATCCTGCGGGCGGTTGATCGCGGTGATGTGGCTGGTGGATTTGACGTAAAAGCCCAGCGTGTCCACCCGGTAGGTGGCGAAATCGAATTTGGTTTTACGCTGTTTGGTGACGGCGATGTTGAAGATCGCCGCATCGTATTTGCCCGCGCTGATGCCCAGCGGCCAATCTTCCCAGGAGGTGGGCACCAGATTCAGCTCCAGCCCGAGGCTGTCGGCCACCAGGCGGGCGATGTCCGGATCGCTGCCGATCAGCGTTTTATTGTCTTCGGCGAACAGCGCCAGCGGCGGGGAGTTCTCGAATGCTACCGCCACCGTCAGCTTGCCGGGCACCGCGAAGTGAAAGTTCGCCGGGATCAGCGCGATAGCGGCGGGATTTTTCTCCGCGCGTATCGGCTCTCGGTTAGCCTGCAGATCGATACCGCCCGTCGTGGCCGCCTGCACGGCAGCGCTCAGCAACAGCGCGCACAGCGCCGCAATCTTCAGTGGCATAGTGCCCTCTATCCTTTGTTAATCATGGGGTTACTATTGGCGGCGGCGCGGGGCAAGTAAAGCAACAATAGTGAATAACCAAAGTGAAAAGATGCACAAGCGGGGCGACGGCCTGCGCGAATCTGCAGCACTCGACGTGGAAAGTGCGCAATCAGGTTGAAAGCAGTAGAATTTGTCACTCATACTGCGTACAGCTAATTGTGTAAAACAAGGAACGCCAGATGGCCGAAGAAACGATTTTCAGTAAAATTATCCGCCGCGAAATCCCTGCTGATGTGGTTTACCAGGATGAACTGGTCACCGCTTTCCGTGACATCTCCCCCCAGGCGCCTACCCATGTGCTGATCGTTCCCAACGTGCTGATCCCAACCGTCAACGACGTGACCGTGGAGCATGAGGCCGCATTGGGCCGCATGATCACCGCCGCGGCGAAAATCGCCGAACAGGAAGGCATCGCCGAGGACGGCTACCGCCTGATCGTCAACTGCAACCGCCACGCCGGTCAGGAGGTCTATCATATTCATATGCACCTGGTCGGTGGCCGCTCGCTGGGGCCGCTGCTGTCACGTTAAGCGAGGAAATCATGCGCGGTAAAAAAACTCTGCGTTGTCTGATGGCGTTGGCGCTGCCCGCCGCGTTGCTGATGGGGTGCAGTTCGCCATCCGGCATCGCGGTTAACCGGGGGCAAACGGTGGTGATGGATCCTTCGGTGCTGACCGCCGGCATTTTTGCCGATACGCCCTCTGTCTCGAACGCTTCCGGGCGGGTGATGGCGACTTCGGTGCTCAATAACAGCCAACCGACGCCGGTCACCGTGCATTATCGTTTCTATTGGTACGACGCGCAGGGGCTGGATATTCGCCCCTTCGAGAAACCGCGTGAGATCGTCGTGGCGCCTAACTCGGACGCCAAAATCTACTCGATTAACGGTAATCTGGAAGCTAAAAGCGCGCGTCTGTATCTGTACCTGTAAGCGCTTGCCAGGTTTGGAGAAAAAGCATGAAAAAGTACGTCTTAGTGGCGCTGGCCGCATTCACCCTGAGCGGCTGTCTGTCGCGCCCGCCTGAGCCGGATCAGCCGTTGCCGCCGGTCACCGCCGAACCGGAACAGCCAACGCCGCCGGTCGAGCAGCCGCAGCCACCAACCACCGAGCCGGTGCCGCAGCCGCCGAAAATCCAGCAGCTTGACTGGCTGGGCAGCGTTCAGCCGCTGGTGAATCAGATGCTGAAGGCCGATGGCGTCACGGCCGGCAGCGTGCTGCTGCTGGACAGCGTCAAGAACAACACCAACGGCTCGCTGCAGATGGGCAAAGCCACCGCGGCGCTGTATAAGGCGCTGGCGTCGAACTCCACCTTCAGCGTGGTGCCGGAAGCGAAGCTGACGAGCGCCAGACAAACGCTGGGCCTGTCGGCGGATGACAGCTTCGGCTCGCGCAGCAAGGCGATTGGCCTGGCGCGCATCGTCGGCGCGCAGTACGTGTTGTACAGCGACGTCAGCGGCGACGTGAAGTCGCCGGCGTTGGATATGCAGCTGATGCTGGTGCAAACCGGCGAGATCGTCTGGTCGGGCAATGGCGCCGTTAAACGCTGAGGCCGCGCTGCGACAATTGATGGAAACCAGACTGCCGGCGGTGAATACCGCCGGTTGTCATTTCAGCCCGGTGCAGGGGCTGACCGGCGAGAGCTGGCGCATCGACGGATCGGGCATTATGCTGCTGGCGCGGCAAAACAGCGCGGAGAAACGCGCGCTGGGCGTGAGCAGACGGCGGGAAGCGCAGGTCTTGCGTCGCTGCGCGTCGGGGCTGGGACCACGGGTTTTCGCGCAGAATAATCAGTGGCTTGTCCTCGAATGGCTCGAAGGTGACATCGTCACAGAAGCTGAGTTTGACATGCTGAATCAACGCGGCGAGCTGGCGGCGATGGCGACGACGCTGCACCGGCGGCCGCTCAGCGGTTACCGGCTGGATCTGCGGCGGCAGTTCCTCCGCTACTGGCAGCAGCTGGATACGCGGCGCTTAACCCCCGCCTGGCTGCGTTGGCAGCGTCATTTCTTACGCTGCGCGCCGCCGCGGCCATTACGCCTGGCGCCGCTGCACATGGACATCCACCCGGGCAATTTGCTCGCGACCGGCGAGGGGCTGCGGCTGATCGACTGGGAGTATGCCGCCGACGGCGATGTGGCGTTGGATATCGCCGCGCTGTTTCGCGGCAACGGCTGGGCGGCTGAGCCGCAGCAGCGCTTTTTGCAGCACTACGCGCGTCAGGGCTATCACGACGTCGCCCGGCTGCAGGCGCAGGTGCAGCGCTGGCTGCCGTGGGTGGATTATCTGATGCTGCTGTGGTTTGAAGTGCGCTGGCAGCAGAGCGGCGACGTTGAATTTTTGCGCTGGGGCGCGGCGCTGCGCCGGCAATTCTGTTTATCATCATCCGAATTCTGAACGAACAATATGAAGTGAGGTGCCCGTGGGCCCAGTAATGTTAGATGTCGCCGGCTACGAGCTGGATGCAGAAGAACGCGAGATTCTGAAACACCCGCTGGTTGGCGGATTGATCCTGTTTACCCGCAATTTCCACGATGCGGAGCAGCTGCGTGAGCTGGTGCGCCAGATCCGCGCCGCTTCGCACGATCGGCTGGTGGTGGCCGTGGATCAGGAGGGCGGGCGCGTGCAGCGCTTCCGCGAAGGCTTCACCCGCTTGCCGGCGGCGCAATCGTTCGCCGCCTTGAACGATGCGCAAGAAGGTGGCCGCCTGGCGCAGGAGGCCGGCTGGCTGATGGCGGCGGAGATGATCGCGCAGGATATCGACATTAGCTTTGCGCCGGTGCTGGACATCGGCCATGCCAGCGCGGCGATCGGCGAGCGTTCGTTCCACAGCGATCCGCAGCAGGCGTTGGCGATGGCGGAGCGCTTTATCCTCGGCATGCACAGCGCCGGCATGAAAACCACCGGTAAGCACTTCCCGGGGCACGGCGCCGTCAGCGCCGATTCGCACAAGGAAACCCCGCGCGATCCGCGGCCGCTGGCGCAGATCCGCGAGCATGACATGGCGATCTTCCGCGAGCTGATCAATCGTCAGCTGCTGGACGCCGTCATGCCGGCTCACGTCATCTATACTGAAGCGGACCCGCGTCCGGCCAGCGGCTCGCCGTACTGGCTGCAGCAGATCCTGCGTCAGGAGCTGGGCTTCGACGGCGTGATTTTCTCCGACGATCTGTCGATGGAAGGCGCCGCCATCATGGGCAGCTATGCCGAACGCGGCCAGGCGGCGCTGGATGCCGGTTGCGACATGATCCTGGTGTGCAACCACCGCGAAGGCGCGGTCAGCGTGTTGGATAACCTGTCCCCGGTCAAAGCAGAGAAGGTGAAGCGGTTATATCATCGCGGTCAGTTCACCCGTCAGGAACTGCGCGACTCCGAGCGCTGGCAGCAGGCGCACAAGGCGCTCAGCGCGCTGAGCGAACGCTGGGAGGAGCACAAGCAGCGTTCGCAAGGGTGAATCCAGGCGCCGCATCGCGGCGCAGAGCGGAAATGATGAGGGCCGCACCCGCGGCCCTTGGCTTGTTGCGAGGATCCACATGATTATCTATTTGCACGGCTTCGATTCCACCAGCCCCGGCAATCATGAAAAGGTGTTACAGCTGCAGTTTATCGATCCGGATGTGCGCTTTATCAGCTACAGCACGCTGCACCCGCGTCACGACATGCAGCATCTGTTGAAAGAGGTGGACAAGGCGGTGCAGCAGGGCGGCGATGCGCACCCGTTGATCTGCGGGGTCGGCCTCGGCGGCTTCTGGGCGGAGCGCATCGGCTTCCTGTGCGGCATTCGCCAGGCGATGTTCAATCCCAACCTGTACCCGGAAGAGCACATGCACGGCAAGATAGACCGGCCGGAAGAGTATCGCGATATCGCCACCAAGTGCGTGGAGGATTTCCGCGAGAAAAACCGCGATCGCTGTCTGGTGGTGCTGTCGCGCCACGACGAGGTGCTGGATAACCGGCGCAGCGCCGAATTGCTGCATCACTACTACGAGATCGTGTGGGATGAACAGCAGACGCACAAGTTCAAAAACATCTCGCCGCATCTGCAGCGGCTCAAGGCGTTCAAGGCGCTGGGTTAACAGTTTCATAACGCTGCCGCGAGCCGCGCTCCCCGTTTTTCACCGACGGAAAGTGCGGCTTTTTTGTGCGCCAAAGCCAGATTTTGCGTGGCAATCGGCAAAATTTAAAACTGTGACTCAGCGCTAACTATTTGAATCGCAATCCCCAAAAAATGCCCTCGTCCAGCCTTTAACCAAAAAAATTGATGTACGTCAATTTTGGTATGACCAAATAACCTCACATGCTATTCTGGCTGCAGAGAGCCGATTTATTTTACGCGAACCCTATGTATTCTAAGGATATTATTTATTTACCCTGGGATAACAAATGGTTCACATTTAGGGGGTTATTTTGACAACGCCAAAGAAGAAAATCGTTATTGTCGGCGGCGGCGCCGGTGGTCTGGAGCTGGCGACCAGCCTGGGCCATAAACTTGGCCGTAAGAACAAAGCCGAGATCACTCTGGTGGATCGCAACCACAGCCATTTGTGGAAACCGCTGTTGCACGAAGTGGCGACCGGCTCCCTCGATGACGGCGTGGATGCGCTCAGCTACCTGGCGCACGCGCGCAATCACCATTTCAGCTTCCAGCTGGGGTCGTTGACCAACATCAACCGCGAGACGCAAACGCTGCAGCTGGCGCAGATCTGCGACGAGCAGGGCGGCGAGTTGGTGCCGGCGCGTGAACTGCCGTACGACATCCTGGTGATGGCGCTGGGCAGCACCTCAAACGATTTCGGTACGCCGGGCGTGAAAGAGCACTGCATCTTCCTGGATAACCCGCATCAGGCACGTCGTTTCCACAACGAAATGCTTAACCTGTTCCTGAAGTTCTCGGCGCAGCCGGGGCAAAAAGAGCGGGTCAACATCGCCATCGTCGGCGGCGGCGCCACCGGCGTTGAACTGTCCGCCGAACTGCACAACGCGGTGAAACAGCTGCACAGCTACGGTTTTGAAGGCCTGGACAACAGCGCGCTCAACGTGACGCTGGTCGAAGCCGGCGAGCGCATTCTGCCGGCGCTGCCGCCGCGCATTTCCGCTGCGGCGCACCAGGAGCTGATCAAGCTGGGCGTGCGCGTGCTGACCAACACCATGGTGACCAGCGCGGACGCCAAAGGCCTGAATACCAAGGGCGGCGAGTTCATCGACGCCGATCTGATGGTGTGGGCGGCGGGCATCAAAGCGCCGGACTTTATGAAGGACATCGGCGGCCTGGAAACCAACCGCATCAACCAGTTGGTGGTGGAGCCGACGCTGCAGACCACGCGCGATCCGAACATCTTCGCCATCGGCGACTGCGCCTCTTGCCCGAAAGAGGGCGGCGGTTTCGTGCCGCCACGCGCCCAGTCGGCGCACCAGATGGCCTCACGCTGCGCCACTAATATCCTGGCGCTGATGAACGGTCAGACGCTGAAGCCTTACGTGTACAAAGACCACGGTTCGCTGGTGTCGCTGTCGCGCTTCAGCACCGTCGGCAGCCTGATGGGCAACCTGATGCGCGGCTCGATGATGGTGGAAGGGCGCATTGCGCGTTTCGTCTACATCTCGCTGTACCGCATGCACCAGGTGGCGCTGCACGGCTACATCAAAACCGGCCTGATGATGCTGGTGGGCGGCATTAACCGGGTGATCCGCCCGCGCCTGAAGATGCACTGATCCCGCCGTTGTCGATCAACCCGCGCCGGTTCGCCCGCGCGGTTTTTTTTATGGCGGTGCGAGGCTAACGGCGGCGGTTGCTTGATTCTTCAGCATAAGCTGTCGCCGATATGGGTAAAATTCTTAAGATTCCTCCTAAACAACGGCAAAACGGCCGTTTTCCCGCATTTTTGGTCCCCTTGTCTTATTGCGAGCCCTCAAATCATTGTGCAGACTTTACCTCGTTTACAGACGGCGCGTCGCGCACGCCGTAAACCGGGATACCGCAAGCCGCCCATGCGCAAAATAATAAGCGCGGTGCCATGCCGGTAACAGACCCGGAAAAAATGCGTGGTAACACTTTCAGGAGGTTTCCTGTGAACAAGTCAATGTTAGCCGGTGTTGGGATTGGCATCGCTGCCGCTCTGGGGATTGCCGCGGTAGCCAGCCTGGACGTCTTTTCTGCCGGTCCGCAATATGCGCAGGTGCTCGCCGCAACGCCGATTAAAGAAACCATCAAAACGCCGCGTCAGGAATGCCGCAACGTCACCGTCACGCACCGTGCACCGGTGCAGGATGAAAACCGCATCGCCGGTTCTGTGCTGGGCGCAGTGGCGGGCGGCGTGATCGGCCACCAGTTCGGCGGCGGTCGCGGACGCGACGTGGCGACCGTGGTGGGCGCTCTGGGCGGCGGCTACGCCGGTAACCAGGTGCAAGGGGCGATGCAGAATAACGACGTCACCACCAGCGTTCAGCAGCGTTGCAAAACGGTCTATGACAAGTCTCAGAAAATGCTGGGCTATGACGTGACCTACAAGATCGGCAATCAGCAGGGCAAGATCCGCATGGATCACGATCCGGGCACCCAAATCCCGTTGGACAAAAACGGCCAGCTGGTGCTGAACAGAGCCTGATCGACGCATTCGAATTAAACCCGCGGGCAGTGTTAGTTCTGATCGTTTAACTCGGTTAAGCGAGCGGCGTTAACATTGACGCGGGTTTCTGCTTTTTGTCTGCCCGCGAATTCGACGATCGTTCTAATGTCTGCGTGCGATATCACTGGGCAAAACTTCAAAAAAGCCCCCGCGTTTGTTATATTATTGTGCGATTAAGCGGTGTGTTCGGCGCTAATCGCCGCACCGGCCAAACCCGAGTATTTCGTCTCGCAGAGATAACGACATGTTAGATTTTCGCTTTCCGACAGCGTTGCAAATGGTCCTTAGCGTCGCCGTAGCTGAGAAGCAGGGCATGCGTTCGACGAGCGCCACGCTCGCCGCCACTCTGGAAGCTAACCCGAGCTTTATCCGCAAACTGATGGTGCCGCTGACCAAAGACGGCATCATCGTTTCCACCCTGGGCCGAAACGGCTCTATCCACCTTGGCCGCCCGGCGGAAGAGATTACCCTGCGGGATATCTACCTGGCGGTGATCGACGACAAGCGCATCTGGGCCTCACGCCCTGAAGTGCCGGCCCGTTGCCTGGTGAGCGCCAACGCCTGTTGGTATTTCAAATCGGTGGTGAACGAGGCCGAGCAGGCTTCGCTCGCGGTGCTGGCGCGCCACACCGTGGCTGACTCGCTGGCCGAACTGGAGCGGGGCGACAAGCGCGCCTGTGCGGAATACGCCGCCGCGCAAGAGGCTGAAACCGCCGATAAATAATCGCGGTTCGCATGCATAAAAAAGGTCGGGCAATGCCCGACCTTTTTGCATGTTAAGACGAGGATTACGCCGTCTGCGTCTGCGTTTTGCGTGCCACCAGGCGACGCAGGGTGACGTAGAACACCGGCGTCAGGAACAGCCCGAACAGCGTGACCCCCAGCATGCCGGAGAACACCGTGATGCCGGTGACGCCGCGCACTTCGGCGCCGGCGCCGTGGCCGAGGATCAGCGGGATGGTGCCGGCGATGAAGGCGATGGAGGTCATCACGATCGGTCGCAACCGCAGGCGACAGGCTTCCAGCGCCGCCTCGACGATGCCTTTGCCCTGCATTTCCAGCTCGCGGGCGAACTCGACGATCAGAATGGCGTTCTTGCAGGCCAGCCCCATCAGAACGACCAACCCGACCTGCACGAACACGTTGTTGTCGCCGCCGGTCAACCACACGCCGAACAGCGCCGACAGCATGGTCATCGGCACGATCAGGATCACCGCCAGCGGCAGCGTCCAGCTTTCATACAGCGCCGCCAGCGCGAGGAACGCCAGCAGCACCGCGACCGGGAACACCACCAGCGCGGCGTTGCCCTGGGTCGATTGCTGGTAGCTCAGATCGGTCCACTGGATGTTCATGCCGTTCGGCAACAGCTTGCCGGCCATTTGCGTCAGCGCGCTCATCGCCTGGGTAGAGGAGAGGACGCGCGGATCGGCGTCGCCGATCAGGTCCGCCGCCGGGAAACCGTTGTAGCGGATCACCGGATCCGGGCCGTAGGTCGTGCCGATGCTGACCATACTGCCGATCGGCACCATTTCGCCTTTGTCGTTGCGGGTACGCAGGTTGGCGATGTCTTCCACGCTGTCGCGGAACTGGCCGTCGGCCTGCGCCATCACCTTCCAGGTGCGGCCGTAACGGTTAAAGTCGTTGATGTAAGACGAACCGAGGTAGGTCTGCAGCGTGCTGAACAGCGCATTGAGCGGCACCCCTTGGGCCTTGGCCTTGTCGCGATCGATTTTGGCGTCCAGCTGCGGCACGTTGGCCTGATAAGAGGAGATCGGGAAGCCCATGCCCGGCGTTTGCATAATGGCGCCGGACATCGTGTTGATCGCGGTCTGCAGCGCGCCGTAACCCAGCCCGCCGCGATCCTGCACGTACAGCGAATAGCCGGAACCCTGGCCGATGCCGAGGATCGGCGGCGGCATGATCGAGAAGGCGAAACCTTCCTGGATCTGCGAAATGCGCGCGTTGATCTCGGCGTTGATCTGCGCCGCGGTGCGGGTACGGGTGCTCAATGACTCCAGCGCGAAGAATACCGTGCCGGTATTCGGCGTATTGGTGAACTGCAGCGCGTTCAGGCCGGGGAAGGCCACCGCATCGGTGACGCCGTCCACGCTCAGGCCGATGGCGCTCATCTTGCGGATCACCGCATCGGTGCGCTCCAGCGAGGCGCCTTCCGGCATCTTCACGCCGCCAATCAGATACAGCTTGTCCTGCGTCGGGATAAAGCCGCCGGGCACGGTCTTGAACATTACCCCGGCGGCGATCAGCAGCAGCAGGTAGACGACGAACACTGCGCCGCGTCGGCCCAGCACGCGGGATACCCCGTGCTGATAACGCTGCGAGCCGCTGGCGAAGAAGCGGTTGAACGGCCGGAACAGCCAGCCGAACAGCCGGTCGATCAGGCGCGACGGCAGATCTTTCGGCGCGCCGTGCGGCTTCAGCAAGCGCGCCGCCAGCGCCGGCGACAGGGTCAGTGAGTTGATGGCGGAGATCACCGTCGAGATGGCGATGGTGACGGCGAACTGTTTGTAGAACTGGCCGGTAACGCCGGAGAGGAATGCCATCGGCACAAACACCGCGCACAGCACCACGGCGATGGCGATGATCGGGCCGGAGACCTCGCGCATCGCCTGGTGCGCTGCCGCCAGCGGCGACAGCCCCTCTTCGATGTTGCGCTCGACGTTCTCCACCACCACGATGGCGTCATCCACCACGATGCCGATCGCCAGCACCAGCCCGAACAGGCTAAGGGTGTTGAGCGAGAAGCCGAGCAGATACAGCGCGGCGAAGGTACCGACTACGGAGATCGGCACCGCCAACAGGGGAATGATCGAGGCGCGCCAGGTCTGCAGGAACAGAATGACCACCAGCACTACCAGGATCACCGCTTCCAGCAGGGTGTCGACCACCGCGCGGATCGAATCGCGCACGAACACCGTCGGATCGTACGGCGATTTCCAGCTCATGCCGTCCGGGAAGCGGGTCGCCAGCTCGGCCATCTTGCCGCGCACCGCATCCGACAGCTCGATGGCGTTGGCCCCCGGCGACTGGAAGATGCCGATGCCGACCGCATCCTTGTTATTGAGCTGGGCGCGCAGCGCGTAGCTGCCGGAACCCATTTCGATGCGCGCCACGTCGCGCAGCCGCACGATCTCGCCGTTATCGCCGCTCTTGAGAATGATGTTGCCGAACTCTTCTTCGGTTTGCAGACGGCCCTGGGCGTTGATCGACAGCAGATAGTCGCTGCGCGTCGGCATCGGCTCCGCGCCGAGCTGGCCGGCGGAGACCTGCACGTTCTGCTCCTGCATGGCGCTCACCACGTCGGAGGCGGTCAGCCCGCGCGCGGCGACCTTGTTCGGATCGAGCCAGATGCGCATTGCGTATTCGCCGGCGCCGAAGATTTGCACCTGGCCGACGCCCGGCAGGCGAGCCAGTTCATCCTTGACCTTCAGGGTGGCGTAGTTGCGCAGGTACAGCGAGTCGTACTTGCCGGAAGGCGATACCAGATGCACCACCAGCGTCAGCGCCGGAGACTGTTTCTGGGTAGTGATGCCCTGGCGGCGCACATCCTCCGGCAGGCGCGCTTCGGCCTGCGCCACGCGGTTTTGCACCTGTACCTGCGCCTGATCGGGATCGGTGCCCGGGCGGAAGGTGACGGTGGTCACCAGCACGCCGTCGGAGCCGGCGACCGATTTCATGTACATCATGTTTTCGACACCGTTGATCGCTTCTTCCAGCGGCATCGCCACCGTTTCAGCAATCTCTTTCGGGTTGGCGCCCGGGTATTCGGCGCGCACCTGTACGCTGGGCGGCACCACGTCCGGGTACTCGCTGATCGGCAGCAGCGGAATGGCGATCACCCCGGCGACAAAAATCAGTATCGACAGCACCGCGGCGAAGATCGGCCGGTCGATGAAAAAACGGGAAAAGTCCATGGGTCAGAATTCTCTGCTGGGAGCTTAGTTAAGGGCGGACGCGGAGGTGGTCATGGCGACGCTTTTCGCGTCGACCGACATGCCCGGCATAAACACTTTCTGCATGCCGTCGACGATCACCCGATCGCCGTTCACCAGGCCTTTTTGCACAATGCGCAATCCTTCGGCTATCCGGCCCACGGCGATGTCGCGGCGCTGCGCTTTGCCGTCTTTATCGACGATGTAAACGAACTTGCGGTTCTGATCGGTCATCACCGCTTTGTCGTCGATCAGCATGGCGTTGAACTCGGCGCTGCCGGGCATCTGCACGCGGGCGAACAGCCCCGGCGTGAAGCGGCGATCGCGGTTGTCGAGCAGGGCGCGCATGCGGATGGTGCCGGTACCGGCGTTCAACTGATTGTCGGTGAAGTCCACCAGCCCCTGATGCGGAGTGCCGTCTTCGCCCACCAGGCCCACTTTCACCGGCAGACGCGCGTCGTGTCGGCCCTGCTGCTGATAGCGCAGGAAGGTCGCCTCATCCACGTCGAAATAGACGTAAACCTTATCGAGCGATACCAGCGTCGTCAGCACGCTGGCGCTGTCGCCGGCGGTGACCAGGTTGCCGGCGGTGATCATCGCGCGGCTGGCGCGCCCGTCGATCGGGGCAGTGACGCGGGTAAAGTCGAGATTAAGCTGCGCCATATCGAGCTGGGCCTGCGCCGCCAGCACGTTGCTTTGCGCCTGCGCGGCGGACGAACGGCGCTGTTCCCACACCTCTTGCGAGATGGCCTGAGTGCCGATCAGTTTCTCGGTTCGCGAAGATTCGCTGCGCGCGAGGGCTGCCTGATTGCGCGCCCGCACCAGCTCCGCCTGCGCCTGTTCGCGCGCGGCGCGGTAGGTGCGATCGTCAATGGTGAACAGCACCTGACCTTTCTTCACCTCGTCGCCTTCGGTGTAGTTGACCCGCTCGATGTAGCCGGAAACTCGCGGGCGGAGCTGTACGCTTTGCACTGCTTCGACCCGGCCATTGAACGCATCCCACTGGCTGATCGGTTTGACCACCACGCTGGCGGCGCTGACCACCGGCGGCGGTGGCGGGGCGTTGTGCGCGACGCTGTTGTCACACCCGGCGAGCAGGGCGGCCAGCAGCGCCACCCCGGAGAGCCGCTGGCCCAGAGCGAAGGCGCGCGTGCGGCGGCCGGCGTTGAACGATGAGTTTGGTTGATTTGGCATTATTTTTATTCCGATAAGTAAGCGCTGTCTGGCCCCATACCCAGCCCTGTTTTCCGGGCTTTTCCCTTCATGCCGGCGTTCGGCGGAAGGGGCGCCGCGCCTTGTCATGGCGCAACGTTAGGTTTTGAAACATATTGGTGTCACATTAATGTATCAATATCGGTTACATTAATTGGGTGGAGTATAGAGGCGGCTTTCTGGTAAATGCAATAATAAAAATTGCATTTAAAGCGAAACTGTTGCAACGTATGCGCACTGGGCAGAGGGGGACCCTGCCGACATGATGGGAGCATCAGCATGAACACGACGGGTTTCATTACCGATTTGAAGACGTGGATCGACAACAATCTGGAAGAAAAACTGGATATCAACACCGTAGCGGACCGCGCGGGCTACTCCAAATGGCATCTGCAGCGCATGTTCAAGCGTCAGACCGGCTATGCGTTGGGGGAGTATATCCGCATGCAAAAACTGAAGGTGTCGGCGGAGCGCTTGGCCAACAGCGGCGAACCGATCGTCAGCGTGGCGATCTCGCTTGGCTTCGACTCACAGCAGTCGTTCAACCGCAGCTTCAAACGCCAGTTCGGCCAAACGCCGGGGGACTGGCGCCGCGCACTGGCGCAGCCGACGGCGGTGAGATGCACGCACCACTGAGCGGTTTGGCAGTGGGAATAAAAAAGCCTGAATTTGCGTTCGGGCTTTTTTTATGGCGGTGAGGGAGGGATAGATTCGCTACGCTCACCCTGCGGGCCGCCGTTGGCGGTCCAAAACGCGAGCGTTTTGTCGAACCCTGTCGAGGATTCTCACCCTCCCGGTCGGTGCGCGATGCAAACAAAAAAGCCTGAACGCGAGTTCAGGCTTCTTCGTAGAATATGGCGGTGAGGGAGGGATAGATTCGCTGCGCTCACCCTGCGGGCCGCCGTTGGCGGTCCAAAACGCGGGCGTTTTGTCGAACCCTGTCGAGGGTTCTCACCCTCCCGGTCGGTGCGCTATGCATACAAAAAAGCCTGAACTTTCGCTCAGGCTTTCTCGTTAGAATATGGCGGTGAGGGAGGGATTCGAACCCTCGATACACTTTCGCGTATACACACTTTCCAGGCGTGCTCCTTCAGCCACTCGGACACCTCACCATATTTTTTTGTTGCGAAATCATCGCTGCAACGGGGCGCTACTATAGGGAGTGGGGCCGATCCGGTCAAGAATAATTTCTGTGTTTTTGCTTGTCCGCTCAAGCCGTGTTCACTTTGTTGAAAACTGCGGCGAACTACACGTCAGAAGTCATGAAAGGGCGAGAAAATCAGAGAGGCGGTTCGAGGAGAACCGAGAAAAAGGGGAACCTCGGCAGCGTAAGGCGGGAGGCGTTCGCGGCGGGCCGCCGTTGGCGGTCCAAAACGCGGGCGTTTTGTCGAACCCTGTCGGGGCTTCTCACCCCTCTCGGCGGTGCACCATGCAAAAAAAGCCTGGACGCAATCCAGGCTTTCTCTTTGAATTTGGCGGTGAGAGAGGGCTTGATTCGCTGCGCTCACCCTACGGGCCGCCGTTGGCGGTCCAAAACGCGAGCGTTTTGTCGAACCCTGTCGAGGCTTCTCACCCCTCTCGGCGGTGCACCATGCAAAAAAAAGCCTGGACGCGAATCCAGGCTTTCTCTTTGAATTTGGCGGTGAGAGAGGGGTTCGAACCCTCGATACACTTTCGCGTATACACACTTTCCAGGCGTGCTCCTTCAGCCACTCAGACACCTCACCGTTTTGTTGCCGATAACGCCTTGCGCTGTCGACGGGCGCTAATGTAGGAGAATCTGATCTCAGCGTCAACCCTCTTATTTCATTCTCATGACTGTTTAGCCAAACTTGCAGCAATTTGCTGATTTACCGAACGATATCCTGACTCTCGGCCGCCGGCGGACAGGGCGGCAGCGAGCAAAATGCGTGAAAGCCGATTGTTTGACTTTTTTCTGTACAGATAGCTCAATATCTCGCCATTGAGGTGAGGTTGTTTGCTGTTATATGCATTAATACTGGATTATTAGTCAGATGTGTCGCTAAATGGAATCATGTCGGCGCGGCGTTTTTGGCAAGGAACATCACGTCGCCGCGCAGATTGCCGGGTGACAGGCCGGCGATACCGCAGACAGGGACAGACTCATTACATAATAATGCAGTAGAGGTTCGTTTTGACTCCTTCAGATGCCATGCCGGCGCCGCAAGCGCGCCATGCCATTCCCCCCGGCGCGGGGGCGCTGTTCTTCATCCAGATCTTCGCCACGCTGGGTTTCGCCGTGCTCTATTCCACGCTGGTGCTGTACGCCACCAAGCGATTGGGTTTCAACGAAAGCAGCGCCAATGCCATGATGGGCGTGTTCGGCGCCTTCAACTATGGCCTGCACATGTTCGGCGGCTATCTCGGCGGCCGTTTCCTCAGCAACCGCAATCTGTTCGTGCTCGGTATGGTGCTGCAGGTGTTCGGCTGCGCGCTGATTGCCGTCGCGGGCGTGTGGGGGTTGTACTGGGGGCTGGCGATGTTCCTGACCGGCAGCGGTCTCAACGTGACCTGCATCAATATGATGCTCACCCAGCGTTTCAAACCGGACGATGATCGGCGCGAATCGGCGTTCCTGTGGAATTACGCCGGCATGAACCTCGGGTTCTTCGTTGGCTTTACCGTGGCCGGGTATTTCCAACTGACGGAAAATTATCGCGCGCTGTTCCTGTTCGCCACGCTGGGCAACGCGGCGGCGATCATCGTCGCCGTCTGTCGCTGGCGCATTCTGGCCGATCTCAATACGCCGCTCCACGACGCCAGCCGCAGCCAATACCGCTGGCGCATGCTGGTCGGGTTGGCGGTGCTGGTGGCGCTGGTGCCGATTATCCGCGTGATGCTGACCCATGCCGAGTTCAGCGGCCATTTCGTGATCGTGCTCGGCGCGCTGATCTTCCTGATGCTGTGCCTCGTGACGCTGCGCCACCATCCGCGCGATGAGCGCCGCAGAATGGCGGCCTATCTGATCCTGGCGCTGGGGTCGCTGGTGTTCTGGGCGCTGTATCAGCTGGCGCCGATGGGGCTGATGCTATTCTCCGAGCACAACATCAATCTGAACGTTTACGGCATTCAGGTAGCGCCGCAGTGGATCCAGAACATCAACACGCTGGTGATCGTGGTGGGCGGCCCGCTGCTGGCCTGGTGGTTCAACCGCCTGCGCGCTCGCGGCTGCAACATCGACATTCCGCTGCAGTTCTCCGGATCGCTGTTTTGCATCGGGCTCGGCATGCTGGTATTGCCGCTGGGCATCAGCATGGCGGGCGGCGACGGGCTGGTGGCGTTTAAATGGATCGTCATCAGCTATGTGCTGCAAAGCGTCGGTGAATTGATGATCTCGCCGATCGGTTACGCGATGATCGGCAAGTTGGCGCCGCCGCGCTATCAGGGCGTGATGATGGGCTGCTGGATGATGGTGACCGGTGTCGCTTCGGTGTTGGCGGGCTACGTATCCGGCTTGATGCCGGAAAACAGCGGCAGTACGCCGCTGCAAACCAATCCCGGCTACAGCGAAATCTTCAGCGCGCTGGGCTGGGGGGCGACGGGCGTCGGCGTGGCGATGCTGATTTTAATTCCGCTGTTGCGGCGTCTTATCCGGCGCGACGGCGCGCCTGCCGCCTGATTTTGCGCACATGCACAACAGCCCCACTGGTCGGGGCTGTTTTTATTTTGGGCTTTAACGCTTGCATCCGGCGATGAATCGCGGAAGGCTGAAGGAAAACCAATAAAAACAAACGGGAGCCTGCAGTATGAACATCATCTATTACCATCCCTTATTTAACGCCCAGGAATGGCTGACCGGCATCAAGCAACGCCTGCCGCAGGCCGAGATCCGCGAATGGCAGCGCGGCGACGAGCGGCCGGCGGATTACGCGCTGGTATGGCGCCCGCCGCACGAGATGTTAGCCAACCGCCGCGATCTGAAAGCGGTGTTCGCCCTCGGCGCCGGCGTCGACGCCATTCTCGATCAGGAGCGCAAACACCCCGGCACGCTGCCCGCCGGCGTGCCGCTGCTGCGGCTGGAGGATACCGGCATGGCGCAGCAGATGCAGGAATATGCGCTGAGCTATGTGCTGCGCTATTTCCGCCGTTTCGACGAGTATCAGGCGTTGCAGCAGCGGCAGGAATGGCAGCCGCTCGATCCGCACTCACTGGATGATTTCACCATCGGCATCCTCGGCGCCGGCGTGCTGGGGCAGAGCGTGGCGCGGAAGCTGACCGAGTTTGGCTTTAGCGTGCGCTGCTGGAGCCGCAGCGCCAAACAGATTGACGGCGTGCAAAGCTTCGCCGGGGAGGCTCAGCGCGCGGCCTTCCTCGACGGCGTCAAACTGCTGATCAACCTGCTGCCCAATACGCCGGAGACCGTTGGCATCCTCAACCGCGAGCTGTTCGCACAGTTGAGCGCGGGCGCCTACCTCATCAACATCGCGCGCGGCGCGCACCTGGTGGAAGCCGATCTGCTGGCGGCGTTGGAACAGGGGCAACTGGCCGCCGCCACGCTGGACGTGTTCGTCCGCGAGCCGCTGCCGCAGGATCACCCGTTCTGGCGTCATCCGCGTGTCACCATTACCCCGCATATTGCTGCCATCACGTTGCCGCAGCAGGCGATGGATCAGATCGCCGCCAACATTCGCGCGCTGGAGACGGGGCATCCCCCTGCCGGCGTGGTCGACAGGCAACGGGGGTACTGATCCTTCAGCCGCCGTTCGGTAACTGATAAGCTGACACCGTCATCGCGCCCGCCCGCACCGCTGCGGGCAGGCCCTCTGGAAGGAGAAACAATGTATCCCGTTGATTTGCATATGCACACCGTCGCCAGCACGCACGCTTACAGCACGCTGCACGATTACATCGCCGAAGCCCGGCAGAAGGGCATCCAGCTGTTCGCCATCACCGATCACGGCCCGGACATGGCCGATGCGCCGCACTACTGGCACTTTATGAACATGCACGTTTGGCCGCGCCGGGTGAACGGCGTGGGCATTTTGCGCGGTATCGAAGCCAACATCAAAAACCTGCAGGGCGATATCGACTGCACCGGCCCGATGCTGACGGCCACCGACGTGATCATCGCCGGTTTCCATGAGCCGGTGTTTGCGCCGCAGGATAAAGCGTCCAATACTGAAGCGATGATCGCCGCAATGGCGCAGGGGGACGTGCATATCATCAGCCACCCCGGCAACCCGCGTTATCCGATCGACATTCCCGCCGTCGCGGCGGCGGCGGCCAAATACGAGGTGGCGCTGGAGCTGAATAACTCGTCGTTCACCCACTCCCGCAAGGGCAGCGAGGCCAACTGTCGGGCGATCGCCGCCGCGGTGCGCGACGCCGGCGGCTGGCTGGCGCTGGGCTCGGATTCGCACGTCGCCTTTTCGCTGGGTAACTTTGAGCACTGCGAGCGCATTATCGAAGAGGTGGGCTTCCCGCAGGAGCGCATTCTCAACGTCAGCCCGCGCCGGCTGCTGGATTTTCTCGAGCGGCGCGGCAAGCCGGCGATTGCGGAATTGGCCGATTTGTGACATCGTCCCGGCAAAATTTTCCGTATTGAATAAGGCTTTATCATGAATGAGTTTTCGATTGTCTGCCGCGTGCTGGGTACGCTGTTCTACCGCCAGCCGCAGGATCCGCTGTTGGTGCCGCTGTTCGCGCTGATTAAAGAGGGCAAGCTGCAGCAGCACTGGCCGCTGGAGCAGGATGACCTGCTGAAGCGCCTGCAGCAGGGCGGCGACGTCAACCAACTGGCGACCGACTTCAATGCGATGTTCGTCGGCAGCGAATGCAGCGTGCCGCCGTTCCGCTCCGACTATGTCGAAGGCGCAAGCGAGGCTGAAGTGCGCGCCTTCCTGCAGCAGCGCGGCATGCCGCTGGCTGAGGCGCCGGCCGACCATTTCGGCCAGCTGCTGCTGGCGGCGTCCTGGCTGGAAGATCAGTCGCAGGAAGATGAAGCGCAGGCGCAGATCGCGCTGTTCGACGAGTTCCTGCTGCCGTGGTGCGGCCGCTTCCTCGGCAAAGTGGAAGCGCACGCCACCACCGGTTTCTACCGCACGCTGGCGCTGATGACCCGCGACGCCCTCCAGGCGATGCGCGACGAGCTGGCCGAGTACGAGCAGGACGATGAAGCGGGCGACGAAAACGCGTAACGCCGCAGCTTATCCAGGCGGGCCGCCCGGCCCGCTAAACACAGGTTTGCATCCCCCAGACGTAAATTGACAAAAGATCCCCTAATCTGGCGGTTTACCGTCGGTTCGGGCGCGCCTGCGCGCCGCGTTTTTTCACGCAAGGGGTAGATGATGAAAAGTAACTGGATGCAGCAGATTCAAACGTTGATCGGGCAGAAGGCCGGCGCGATGGGCGGGGCAGAAGGCATCGGCAAACTGCTGGCGCCCACGGCGCTGGGCGGCCTGGTCGGCGTGCTGTTGGCCAACAAATCTTCGCGCAAGCTGGTGGGTAAGTTCGGCAAGAATGCGCTGATTATCGGCGGCAGCGCGGCGGTGGGCGCGGTGCTGTGGAACAAGTACAAGCAGCGGGTGAAAGAGACCCATCAGGACGAACCGCAGTTCGGTTTGCAAACCACGCCGGTGGATCTGCGCGCCAAGCGTTTGGTGCAGGCGCTGGTGTTCGCCGCCAAAAGCGACGGCCATATCGATGCCGACGAGCAGCGCGCCATCGATCACAGCCTGGCGCAACTGCAGGTGGGGGAAGAGGCGCAGGGCTGGGTGCAGGAAGCGCTCGACCAGCCGCTCAACCCGGCGTTAATCGCCCGCAGCGTGCAAAACGAAGACGAGGCGCTGGAGGTTTATTACCTGAGTTGTCTGGTGATCGACGTCGATCACTTTATGGAGCGCGGCTATCTTGATGCGCTGGCGCAGGCGCTGAAGATCCCGGCGGACGTCAAGCAGGGCATCGAGAGCGACGTCAACGAGAAAAAGCGCGAGCTGGCATAGCGCCGCTTGGCAAGCCGGGGGGAATCGTGTCACTCTTGCCGCAATCTATGTAAGCGGATGATTTAGCAATGATGACCCCACCGAAAGCGGAAAAACGGCCTTATCCCATCACTATCCACGGCGATACGCGCGTGGATGACTACTACTGGCTGCGCGACGATGAGCGCGCAGACCGTCAGGTGCTGGACTACCTGCAGGCGGAGAATGCCTACACCGATGCGATGTTGAAGCCGCAGCAGGCGTTGCGCGAAGCCCTGTACGAAGAGATGGTGGCGCGCATCCCGCAGCAGGAACATTCGGTGCCTTACGTGCGCCACGGCTATCGCTATCAGACGCGCTACGAGCCGGGCAACGAATACGCGATTTATGTGCGCCAGCCGCAGGCCGAGAGCGAGCAGTGGGATGTGCTTATCGACGGCAACCAACGCGCCGAGAACCACGAGTTTTACACCCTGGGCGGGCTGGACGTCAGTCCCGACAATCAGCGTCTGGGGGTGGCGGAGGATTTCCTGTCGCGCCGCCAGTATGACATTCGTTTCAAGAACCTGGCCGACGGCAGCTGGGCCGACGAAGTGCTGGAAAACACCTCCGGCAGCTTCGAGTGGGCCAACGATTCCTCGACGGTGTACTACGTGCGCAAGCACGCCAAGACGCTGTTGCCGTATCAGGTTTATCGCCACGTAGTCGGCAGCGATCCGCAGCAGGACGAGCTGATTTACGAAGAGCAGGACGATACCTTCTACGTCGGGCTGGAGAAGACCACCTCCGAGCGCTTTATTCTGATCCACCTGAGCAGCACCACCACCTCGGAGATCCTGTTGCTGGATGCCGATCGTGCGGACGCCAAACCGCAGCTGTTCGTGCCGCGCCGCAAGGATCACGAGTACGCCATCGATCACTATCACCAGCATTTCTATATCCGCTCTAACAAGGACGGCAAGAACTTCGGCCTGTACCAAAGCGAACAGGCGGACGAAGCGCAGTGGCAGACGCTGATCGCCCCTCGCGCCGACGTGATGCTGGAGGGCTTCAGCCTGTTCCGTGATTGGTTGGTGGTCGAAGAGCGCAATGCCGGCCTGACGCTGCTGCGCCAGATCCACTGGCAAAGCGGCGAAGAGAAGCGCATCGCCTTCGACGATCCGACCTACACCACCTGGCTGGCGTATAACCGGATCCGGAAACCGCGCTGCTGCGCTACGGCTATTCGTCGATGACCACCCCGACCACGCTGTACGAGCTGAACATGGACAGCGGCGAGCGGACGATGCTCAAACAGCAGGAAGTGAAGAATTTCACGCCGGAAAACTACCGCAGCGAGCGGGTGTGGGTGAAGGCGCGCGACGGCGTCGAGGTGCCGGTTTCGCTGGTGTATCGCCAGGACAGCTTCCAGCGCGGCGCCAACCCGCTGATGGTGTATGGCTACGGCTCTTACGGCAGCAGCATGGATCCGGCGTTCAGCGCCAGCCGCCTGAGCCTGCTGGATCGCGGTGTCGTGTTCGCGTTGGCGCACATTCGCGGCGGCGGCGAGCTGGGGCAGCTGTGGTATGAAGACGGCAAGTTGTTCAACAAGCAGAACACCTTCAACGACTTTATCGACGTGACCGAAACGCTGGTCGCCCAGGGGTACGGTGATGGCAAGCGAGTGTTCGCGATGGGCGGCAGCGCGGGCGGCCTGCTGATGGGCGCGGTGATCAACCAGGCGCCGCAGCTGTTCCACGGCGTGGTGGCGCAGGTGCCGTTCGTCGACGTGGTGACCACCATGCTGGATGAGTCCATTCCGCTGACCACCGGCGAATACGACGAGTGGGGCAACCCGAACGAGCAGGCCTATTACGACTACATCAAGCAGTACAGCCCGTACGATCAGGTGAAAGCGCAGGAGTACCCGCATCTGCTGGTGACCACCGGCCTGCACGATTCGCAGGTGCAGTATTGGGAGCCGGCCAAGTGGGTGGCCAAGCTGCGCGAGCTGAAAACCGACGATCGGCAGCTGCTGCTGTATACCGACATGGATGCCGGCCACGGCGGCAAATCCGGCCGCTTCAAGGCCTATGAGGATATTGCGCTGGAGTACGCCTTCATTCTGGCGCTGGCGGAATAACGGCGTGCGGCGGGCGGCCTGAGCCGCCCGCTGTGTTAGCCAATCAGATAGTATTTCAGCGTGTGTTTCATGTCCGGGCTCAGATCGTCGATGGATTTCAGCATCCAGCGCAGATAGCCGGGGTCTTCCTGGGCGATGCGGTCGATCTCCTGCCCGCGATACTTGCCGAACTTGAACTTCTTCAGCAGCACCGGCTGTTCGGTGATCTGCACCATTTGCTCCGGCGTCCAGCCCGAATCCTTGATGATGCGTTGCAGCAGCGCGGCGGTGACGTAGCAGTCATACAGCGCGCGGTGCGGGTACAGCGTGGCGTCTGCCGGCAGCTGCACGTCCAGATTCAGCGCGTAGCGCAGATACTGGTTGCCGTACTTGATGTCCGGATACAGCGTGCGCGCCAGCTTGAGGGTGCAGATCCAGGCGCCGTTCATCTCCGGCAACACCCCGCGATCAAAGGCGGCGTTGTGCGCCACATAGTAGGGGCTGCCCTGATAGCGGCCGATCGCCACCGCAATGCGCGGTTTGCCTTCCACCATCTGTTCGGTGATGTGATGAATCGCCATCGCGTCGAGGCTGATGGGGCGGTCCGGGCTGATCAGGTCGCTCATCGGGTTGGTCAATTGGCCGTCGAGCAGATCGAGGGAGGCCACTTCCACCACGCCGCCGTCCAGCCCGCAGGTCTCGGTATCTATTACGCGTAACGTCATGCTTTCCTCCGCGTTGCCGTCAGGTTTCAGCTTAACCGGCACAGGCGGCCGTGCCAACCGTCGCGGATCCTGTCGGCGATGATAAGACCAGGGGCGTCATCCGGCGCGGCAACCAAAAGCGCTCCCGTTTCATTCCAGATGGCGCTGCGGCCTGCCGGGATCCAGCCTCCGGTCGGCGCCGCATGGTTGGCCATCAGCGTGACCATGCCATAACGACGGGCATAGCCTGCCAGCGCAGCGCTGTCTTTCGCGTAACCGGCTTCAGATACCAGCACGCCGGCGGCATAAATCTGCGCCCCCGCCAGCGCGGCGGCGCTTGCGTGGCCGGGTTGCGAGGTGTCGGCGCAGATAGCCAGCGCGATGCGTTGCCGATGTATTTCCAGCAGCGTGCCGCCATTACCGGGCAAGAACCGTTGTTGTTCCGCGCCGTGCAGATGTTGCTTGGTATAGGCGGCCACCGCGCCGTTGGGGTGAAAGATCAAGGCGGCGATATGCAGCGCCTGGCCGCTGCGCAAGGGCGCGCCGACGATGATCGTCATCTGATGCGATTGCGCCGCCGCAGCGAGCGGTTGCAGACGCGGATCGCCCAGCGTCAGCGCCAGTTCGGCGGCATCGGCCAGCTCATAGCCGCTTAGCGACAGTTCGGGAAAAACCAGCAGTTGCACCTGCTGTTCGGCTGCCTGCGCGACAAATTCAAGGTGACGTTCAAGGTTGCAGGCGATATCGGCCGCAGCGGCGGGGTATTGGGCGGCGGCGAGGGTAAAGCAGGACATTGGCCATCTCTCCAGTGAGGCAATAAAAAACCCGCCTTGGCGGGTTTAATGACGGATGGAAGGACGCTTACTCACCAGACGGATGCGCTTTTTTGGCGCGTTTCTCCGCACGTTTCTCTGCTGGGGTTTTCAACGGCTTCTTCTTCGCATTTTTTTTGCTATCCATTCCCTTACTCATGATGGCCTCTCGTTACCTATGATTGGGTGGCTTGCTCAGCCATTAACCGCCTAAAGCCGACAGGATGCAAGCGACAAAGTGCAAGTAGTATGTAACTGGCTGTTTGCACGTGAAATTTTGTTTTTGGATGACCGGGTGCTTAAAATAATTATTATGTTATAATATTACACCTTTAGGGTTCGGAGAACGCAATGACAGTGATGACATTACCGGATGCGCAGCAACTGCTGGCCATGCCGGATTCTGATTACATGAACTCGGTTCAACGGGCTTTTTTCCGCCAGCTGCTGCAGGATGAGCGGCAAAAACTGCTGTTGCACATCGATGAGCTGAAGAAGGCGATCGACAGCGGCGAAGCGACGGGCGATGAAGCCGACAAGGCGGCGCGCGAAGAAGAGCTGCGCCTGTTGTTCCGCCAGTTGGATCGCGAAAGCCGCCTGCTGCCGAAAATCGATGCGGCGCTGGCGCGGTTGCAGAACGGCGAATACGGCTACTGCCGGGAAACCGGCGAACCCATCGGCTTGGCACGCCTGATGTTGCGCCCGACGGCGGAGCTGAGCATCGAGGCGAAAACCGCACAGGAGATGCGCGAGCCGCATATGCGTAAAGGCGTGTAGGCGTAACAAGGCGTGAACTGATCGGGCCTGTGGGCATTTTGCAGGCGGGTCGTTGCGATTTTGAGCAAACGCGCGCCGAGTTCCCGGCGCGCGTTCGAGTTTTCAGGTTTTACCGTTGACCTGCCGGGCGGCTTCCGCTTTGATGAAAGCATGACTCACAGAGAGACGGAAAGCGCCATGGAACAATTACGAGGTTTGTACCCGCCGTTAGCGGCATACGACAGCGGTTGGCTGGACACTGGGGATGGCCACCGGATCTACTGGGAGCTGAGCGGCAACCCGAACGGTAAACCGGCGGTCTTCATTCATGGCGGGCCGGGCGGCGGCATCTCTGCGCATCATCGCCAGCTGTTCGATCCCGAGCGCTACAAGGTATTGCTGTTCGATCAGCGCGGCTGTGGCCGCTCCCGTCCGCACGCCAGTCTGGATAACAACACCACCTGGCATTTGGTGGCCGATATCGAGCGGCTGCGCGAAATGGCCGGCGTCGAGCAGTGGCTGGTGTTCGGCGGCTCCTGGGGATCTACGTTGGCGCTCGCCTATGCGCAGACCCACCCGGCGCGCGTCAGTGAAATGGTGCTGCGCGGTATCTTTACCCTGCGCAAGCAGGAGCTGCATTGGTATTACCAGGACGGCGCCTCGCGCTTCTTCCCGGACAAGTGGGAGCGCGTGCTGTCCATTCTGTCGGATGACGAGCGCAAAGACGTGATTGCCGCCTATCGGCAGCGGCTGACTTCAGCCGATCCGCAGGTGCAGCTCGAAGCGGCCAAACTGTGGAGCGTGTGGGAAGGGGAAACGGTGACGCTGTTGCCAAGCCGTGAATCCGCTTCGTTCGGCGAGGATGATTTCGCGCTGGCGTTCGCCCGCATTGAAAACCACTACTTCACGCATTTGGGGTTCCTGGAGAGCGATGACCAACTGCTGCGCAACGTGCCGCTGATCCGCCATATCCCGGCGGTGATCGTCCATGGCCGCTATGACATGGCCTGCCAGGTGCAGAACGCCTGGGATCTGGCCAAGGCCTGGCCGGAGGCGGAGCTGCATATCGTGGAAGGGGCGGGGCATTCGTTTGATGAACCGGGCATTTTGCACCAGCTGATGATCGCCACCGACCGATTCGCCGGCAAGTGACACGAAAAACCCGCCGTAACGGCGGGTTTTGTTATTTGGCCTTCGGTTCGTAAGGCAGACGCGAAAACTTGTGGGATTCCGCGCGGTAGTGCGCCACGCGCTCGCGAAAATAGTCGCGCAGCGGCTCCGGCTGCTCGCGCTCCACCACTTCCGGGATCACCGGCATGTTGTAACGCTCTTTGTACGCCACGCCTGAGGCGGCGAGATCCACATTCACCCTGTCCATTTCTTCTTTGGACAACTCGGCCAGATTGTAACCCACCTTATGCTCCTTACTTTGCCGCATTGAATCTGCGCAGAAGGTAATCCACCCGGCGGCGCTTGGCAAGCCCGTTGCGCCGCGGCGGCGGGCGATATTTATCCAAGAGTAATGCAATCTATTTATTCTTTTAAATAAGAATGATTCGCTTTTTGATTAAAATAAAAGATCTAAATAATTCTCATGTTAATTACCAATAACTCCATGATATTTTAACTTATTGATATAATTTGTTTTTGTAATTGATTTGGTTTGAATGTAAATAAGGTGTTTTTATTTTTACGGCGACAGGGCATAATGCGCGGAAATTAAATTCATGACCTGCAAAATAAAAGGAATGATTATGCTGACGCAAGAAATGACTCAAAAGCTGAATGAGCAACTGAATCTGGAGTTCTACTCCGCCAACCTGTATCTGCAGATGAGCGCATGGTGCAGCGACAAAGGCTTTGAAGGCGCCGCCGCATTTCTTAAAGAGCACTCTCAGGAAGAGATGCAGCATATGCAACGTCTGTTCGACTACCTGAGCGACACCGGCTCTCTGCCGCTGCTGGGCACCATCGCGGCCCCGCCGGTGGCGTTTGAGTCGCTGGCGGACGTGTTCGAGCAGACCTACGAACACGAGAAGCTGATCACCCGTCAGATCAACGAGCTGGCGCACGCGGCAATGTCCTCGCACGATTACTCCACCTTCAACTTCCTGCAATGGTACGTGGCGGAGCAGCACGAAGAAGAGAAACTGTTCAAATCCGTGCTGGATAAGCTGGCGCTGGTGGGCACCAGCGGCAAAGGCCTGTTCTTCATCGACAAAGACCTGAAGAAAATGGGCGCGATGGGCCAGGGCGGCAACGGCCAGGCCTGATCCCTGACTGAACATTGAAAAACCGCGCGCGGGGCAAACCCGACGCGCGGTTTTTTTTACCCTGCGTTTATCGCGGTTATGCGGCGATACGTGCTGCCGGATCGCAAAATGCCAGTGATGCGCTCGACTTGCTGAGGCGTGCTCGTTATGATTTACCGCGATACGCTACAGGGATGGTAGAGTCAAAACAGCGGGTTAGCCGATACAACCCGTTTTTCTGTTTACCCGTGGCGCAATCATTTGCGGTGGGTTGGGGCCGCTGATACATCGCCTTGGCTGTGGCCTTAACCCTTATGACCCTCTTTATATTGTTAAGGGATACCACTGTGATCGGTAAAATTCGTTCCTCCTGTCGCCTGCTTTCCACCGTTTTCGTCCTGTTCGTTGGCCTGTCTTCACAGCAAGCCTTGGCGCACGCTCACCTGAAAGTGGAAACGCCGAAGGCCGACGCCAGCGTCAGCCCGGCGCCGAAGGCGCTGACTCTCAGCTTCTCCGAAGGCATCGAGCCGAACTTCAGCGGCGTGAAAATCACCGGCCCGGATAACGCCGTGGTGAAAACCGGCAAGCTGCAGCTCGATCCGAACAACAACACCCAGGTCAACGTGCCGATCGAAGGCGAGCTGAGCGCGGGCAAATACAACGTCAGCTGGCATGTGGTGTCGGTCGACGGGCATAAAACCAAAGGCCAGTACAGCTTCACCGTAAACTGATCGTGAGTTTGGCGACCCTGTTCGTTCTGTGTCGCTTGGTGCACTTTGCGGCGGTGATGCTGATGTTTGGCATCAGTCTGTTCACCGCCTTATTGGCACCGCAGCGCCTTTCCCCGATCCTCTCCCGCGATGTGCGTCCGCTGCTGCTTGCCGGCACCTGGATTGCCGGGCTTTCCGCCGTGGCGCTGCTGGCCATTCAGGCTGGGCAGATGGGTGACGGTTGGCAAGACGCCTGGCGGCTGGAGGTTTGGTGGGCGGTGCTCGGCACCACCTTCGGCGAAGTGTGGCGCTGGCATCTGGGCCTGTCGCTGCTGGCGATCCTGAGCCTGCTGCTACCGGAACGGCCGCGCGCGCAGGCGTTGGCGCTGTGCTCAGCGCTGCTGCTGGTGAGCCTGGCGTTCATCGGCCACGCGGCGATGCACGAAGGCGCGCTGGGCGCGCTGCACCGCGCCAACCATGCGGCGCACCTGCTGGCCGCCGGTTACTGGTTCGGCAGTCTGGCGCCGCTGCTGGTTTGCCTACGCTACCTGCAGCCGCCGCAGTGGCGCAGCGACGCCATCACCACGCTGATCCGTTTCTCGCGCTGGGGGCACCTGGCGGTGGCGGCGGTGATCGTCACCGGCATCGTCAACAGCCTGATCATACTCGGCGGTTGGCCGCTTAATCTCAGCTCGCCTTATCAGCGCCTGCTGCTGATCAAAACCGCGCTGGTGGCGCTGATGGTGATGGTGGCGCTGGCCAATCGCTACGCCATCGTGCCGGCGATGAGCCGCGTACCGGCGCTGGCGCAGCGCGGGGTGGTGCTGGCGTGCTGGCTCGAAGTCGGGCTGGGCATAGCGGTGCTGCTGCTGGTCAGTTTATTTGCAACCTATGCGCCGGTTTGACATTTCAGCTTGCCGCAGGCCGGCAAGCTGCGGGAAAATCGACGCGAATAGCAACCTTAAGGCCATCACATGAAATCGGTATTACTCGGCATTACGCTGCTGGCAACCGCGACCGGCGCGCTGGCGGCAGACAAACTGGTTAACATCACCAAACTGGAGTACGGCAAACAGTGGGCGTTCACCAAGGAAGAGGTGACGCTGCAGTGCCGCAGCGGCGGCGCGCTGTTCGTGCTGAATAACAGCACCCTGATGCAATACCCGCTCAACGACGCGGCGGAGCAGCAGGTGAAGAAGGGCCATCAGCGCGCGCAGCCGCTGGACGTGATCCTGCTGGACGATCCCGCTGAACCGGGGAAGAAAATGAGCATGGCGCCGTTTATCGAACGCGCCGAGAAGCTGTGCGCTGACTAACCGCTTGTTTGCCAACGCCTTGCCCAGCGCGCGCAGATTGATGCGCATTTGCCGCATAGTTATTTCGTCACGAAACTATCACGCGGCCACCGGGCGGCTGGCAAAACTGGCGCGGTAGGCTACTCTTAAAGTGCACGGCTGAACAAGCCCTGCATTAAATGCCAACTTTTAGCGCACGGCTCTCTCCCAAGAGCCATTTCCCTAGACCGAATATAGGAATCGTATTCGGTCTTTTTTTGAGTTTTTGATTTTGAAGGATTTATTTTCGTTTGTCCGAAAATGTCCGAAATATGTCCGAATTTTGATATTCGGTCTTTTACAGCATCACGTACTCTTTCCCCCTCGTTTTGAGATATTTCAGCGTCATCATTTCCGTTGTATGCCCCAGCAGCTTTTGCGCAAAGTCTTTCCCTCTTTCCTTATACAGCCGGCCAACCAAACTGCGGATCTCGTGAAAGGTCGGCGGACTTTCCTCGAACGACAAATCTGAAGCCTTTCGAGCAGCAACAAATTTTTTCGTTATCCCGTCGGGATGGATCGAACCATCTGGGCTATTTTTCCTGATGCCTGCGCTGATCATGAAGTCTGTCGTGCTGACCAATCGGCATCGGTCGATAACGGTGCCAAGCCGCAGGCCCATACATTTCAGTTCAAGATCAAGTGGGAGGGAGAGCAAAGCCCCCGTTTTGCCTTGTTCAACCTGCAGGCGTCCGTCAACGATATGGTTAAAGTGCATTTGTGTCAGATCCTCGCGGCGTTGGCCGGAGATCAGCGCGAGATCCATCGCCAGGCAGAACCACGGCGGCATTGTCTCCGCGGCCTTTCGACGGCAACGCCCGACACGGTCGATTTCGTTACGAACAAGCTCAAGCTGGGGGCGGTTGTCATTGGCGAGTTTAAGCGCGCCCGGAATCCCGGACTGCACCGCAAATTTTTCTCACTCCTGAATCTCGGTTTGAATACTGGACGCCGACTGGCGGCGCAGTATCAACGTTTGAGCGTCAATTCCTCCGCGGGTATATCAATCGCCTGGCGCGCCATGTTGACGATGCTAGCGTGTTCTATGCGCCGGCGGACGAATACCTGCAGCTGGTGACCAAGAAGCGCGCCGAACGGCTGACGATTGCAAAATCCTTCCACGCTTTCCGCCGATGGGTAACCGTCGAAGCGGGGCATTATGACCTTTTTGAACTCCCCGACGGTTCGACCCTGCGCGAGCCGCGATCGATCTCATTCTCAAAAATGGACGACCTCGAATTTAACGACCTGTACCAGGCAGCGCTTAACGTGCTGTGGACCTTCATCTTAAACAAATCCTTCCCAACCATCGCCGAGGCAGAGAACGCCGCGGCTCAGCTTCTGGATTATGCAGCATGAGCAAACTGACAGACGAGGCCCGCGGTCGTGATTGCCAAATCAGGATCCCCGGCATCTGTAACCGAAACCCCGAAACAACTGTCGCCGCACATTACCGGCTGACCGGCACCTGCGGCACGGTAATAAAGCCAGACGACACACAGGCAGCGTGGGCCTGCAGCGCCTGTCACAATGAAGTAGACCGCCGCACGCGTCTTATCGCCGCGAACGGCGCCAGACTGATGCACGCCGAAGGCGTCAAGTGCACGCAAAAAATTTTGAGAAAGGAAGGAAAGCTATGAAATTGGACATATACGAAGTGCTGTCCCGTTGGGGAGTGTGGGCGCGAGAAAGTAGTAGCATTAATTATTCGCCAATCGCTGCAGGTTTTAAGGGGCTACTACCTCATCCGCCCAATGGTAAGCTGTCTTGCTGCAATGATGACGGGTTGGTAATCGATGGATGTGTGGCCAGGCTGAAGCAGTACAAGTCGGGCGAGTACGACCTGGTGATTGCGCACCATGTTTACGGAGTTTCTTTGCGCAAGATTGCTAAGATGCGTAAGTGCTCCGACGGTACTGTGCGAAAAGAGATACAAACTGCTGAAGGGTTTATCGGCAGGATCTTGGCTATTTTAGATGTAAAGATTAATATGGATATTTGATGTCTGATTAAAGCTAATTCTAAGAGTTTAGATCAAACCTCTCTAAAAATAGCTCTTTTATCCTTAAAGGAATAAATAAGGAGTTTAGAAAAGAGAATGAAGTAAAGAACGTAATGCCATACTCAAGAGATGATTTTACATGAGTTTGGTACTTGAATGTTTCATGATTTCCCTTTGAAATAAGATAATATAAGAAAATCATAACAAGAACCATAAAGTATATGAAAAATAGTGAGTAGTACCTGTAGAATCTAGTTGTAAATCGATCTTTTTGGTTCTTTTTCTCAGATTCAGACAAGCCATCCAATATAGATGCAGTGTCGCTTGTCATTGTTATAACTAGTAATAGAAAGCCTGTTAGAACGGAGAATACATTAGCCACAAGGTTAAGGGCGTCTGTATTACCAACCAATGTCTTACTGAAAAGTAATGAAAAGACAGCAGATATGATGAAGAAAATAAAGGTGAGACCTACTGCGATGTAATCAACTTTTCCTACCCCTGAGCTCATGATCTCACCTCTGCATCCAATTAAATTGTCGAATTATAACACGTTGGCTTTGAAATGCGAAAGTATTTCGTTTGCGCACTTGGCTGTTATAGTCTTGGAGCCATAAGGGAATGTGTAATAAATTTTATGAAGTTTAATTTTATCACCAGTTATTTTACTCCCCTTTTTAGTCTCGATGTAAAAATCACCATCAAGCTCATTCACCCAAATCTGAGGGGTTTGTTCAATAGAGTTTGCAATCTCAGGATTACCATTTCCAGCTATTCTGATGTTACCATATACACCTTTATTTCCAACTTTGGGAACCTTATTCGCAATTCTTGTGAAAAAACTGTCTTTTGTCGTAGTCTTCGATGAGTGAATAACAGTATTTATATGCAATGCTTTAAATCCTTCATCTTGTAAACTAGAGACTACTTGAGAGTCTAATACTGGTGTTGGAGTTACGTAGATGCCTAACTGTTCAAAAAATAGATGTAGTTTATTTTCAGGCCAAGTGAATGAAATTTGCAGTATGACACGTATGTAATTTTTATTTATAAGCATAAAGTAATGACAAGTATCGTAATTATCTACATCAATTAAGTCACCAGTGTTATTTTGAATTTTTGGTGTGATGGATACACTTTCCTTAGGGTTGTATACTGTTACATGGCAAAAACACTCATTAGATGTATATGTAATCTCTCTAATTCGAATTTTTTTTGTTCCTGAGATAGAAAAGTCCGCATTCACCTTAAATTTAGAGTTGCTTTTGAGCTGATCGAAAAGTTTGTTTTTAGAGGTATGGTTCACCTCAAAGGCTCTTACGATGGATTTTTTTGTATAGTTGCCTTCTTTACTTTCTCTAAAATTCATATTGAATCCTTATGAACGACAATACAATGCTGTTTGTTTGACTTGAAATAATTTCAAATGTAACTAATAAAAATTAAATTAATGCAGGTAAATTCAGTGCTAGTTATCTACCTAGAGCAATATTACAAAATAACTAACGCGCACGCAAAAGCTGTTGTAACGTGATAAGTGTGGTTACGTAGTCTAGTCGCTTACCCAATTAAAAACCTCGTTCCGGCGGAGTTTTTTCGTTTCGCCTCTTTGCCAAAACATTCGATCACTGCGCATTTATCCTGTCATCGAGTGTCTAATGCAGGCGACTAAACCATTCCTATCACCGGTACCGGGACAGATCCCCGGAAGGCGAAGAGTATGAATATGGATAAATACAGCTCCCAGCTCTCGTATTGGGTTGCTTCACTGTTGGCCGCAGCTGGTGCCATGACATTGCAAGATTGGGCTGTCTTGGCAGCTATAAAGCGATGAGCGAGTGATGCCATGAACCCACAATTGAGAAATAAAATCGTCGCTGCCATAACCGGTGGTGGCGGGGCGATTGCGATTGCCACTGCAATGCTCGGCGGCCATGATGGGTTGAGGGGCGGTGGTATGTGTTCTATCGCGACGTCGTCGGCGTTCTGACGGTCTGCGATGAACATACCGGCGCCGATATTATTCCCGGCAAGCGATACAGCGACGCAGAATGTGACGCGCTTTTGAAATCTGACCTGCAGAAAGTCGCACGGATTGTCGATCCCGCGATCAAGGTGAAAACCACGTAAACTCAGCGCGCCGCTATTTACTCGTTCTCGTACAACGTTGGACGTATGCGTTTATCGGCTCCACGATGCTGAAAAAATTGAATGCCGATGACCCGGCCGGCGTGTGCGGTGAACTGAAGCGCTGGAAGTATGCCGGCGGCAAAGAGTGGAAAGGGCTGAGCACCCGGCGTGAAGTCGAAAACACCGTCTGCACCCGGAACCAATCATGAACGGCTGGATGAACAAGATCGCCAGCGGCAGCCTGGCGCTTCTGTTGCTGTGGCTATCTGACTTGGCGGTTACAACTCGCTTTTGTCGCACCGGTTGCAGTTGGCACACCAACAGGCTGCAGAACAGCAGAAGACGCTGGCACAACAGGCCGGGCTGATAGCTACGCTGCAGACGCAAGATGCGCAGAATCGCGCGCTGAAGGCGATGCAGCAGCTGCGCCAGCAGCACGACACCGCCCAAAGGAAATACCGTGAAGCGATTAAAAACTGTTGCTGATAAGACCCTGCCAGCAGTCACGGATTTAAACGCGATAATCGCACCTGATGAATACTTCCAGAACGTGACCAGCAACGCCACATTAACCCTAAACTACCCAGAGGTTGTGGCTGCGCGCTAAAGTGTTTCGATCAGAGGTGATGTTGGTGCGTGCTGCCAGGTGTATATGCCGTACAACTCGACGGTTGAACACCGGCGCTACGTATTCGGCGACCCGCTGATGTTCTCTACATGGAAGGCTCATTGATGAATCATGGCCGGCACTCATCGGTCTGATAACATCAATAACCTCGTAGCTTTTTGATGAGGGTGTCGCCGAGCCAGCAAATGATACAAAATATTGCTATTGTCGATAAAATGGCAACGACGCGCTGAGTTATCGTATCGAAGCTAAAGAAAAAATAGATACACAATAAAAAACCAATTCCTCCGATTAACTGATAGAAAAATTCAAAGAAAAAAGAGAGTATGCGGATATGGATGCTATCTTTTCTCATTTCATTTTTTCCTCAATGTTTTGCAGCAATCTATTAAACTCTGCATCACCTTGGTTTTTACGTACAGCCAAAGCTTCTATGAATGGATCAACATAGGGTTGAACTAAAAAGTATATAAAGTCCAAATTCCCGGCACTTCTAAGCTTGTAGTAAACGGCACTATGCATACGTTCGAGACCGATTGATTTGTATATGCTTCGTTCTATCATTCCGCCAGCCATCAGCGTGAAGCTTGTAGCAACGCCTGCACCTCGGGTAATCATGGCCGCACCACCTGCTGATATGATGCTATTCACTATTCTGGATGAAATCAGAGAGGTGGTAAGCATTCTGCCGGTGGATGCGGAGCCTACGGCTCTAAATATTTTGTCTTGCGTCTCTTGTGGGATGTACGCGGTGAATGCATCGATGATGATTTTAGTCGTCCTGATAACTTGATGATAGTTCAATAAACCGGACTTTATTGCCCGCATCATGCGAATGCGTTCGTCTTCCATCTTGCGACGATTGCTTGTGTCAAAAATGCCCAGAGCTAGATAGCCAAAATCGACAGGCACAGACATTGCGCCGTCAAGCAGCCCCACAACTGTTTCTGGGGAGACAATGACTTTTACTATCCGTTCCACTATCTCTGTGTTGTTCACTTCCATCCCTCGAAATTTTTATGGTTGTAACATAACGGACGTGGGGAGATGTTTCAATGCTTGGCCAGTGTGGCCGCCAGAGCGAAAATTACACTTTTGATCTGGCGATTACATCCCAACCCGATCTCCATTCCCCCCAACCGCACCTATCGCTAATTTGGCTGCACCAAAAGTCATTACGTCATCTATGGCGCTGATAAGCTTCGTCCATTGCTCCCATCAACGGTTTCGAGAGTGTCATTATGGGAAATATCCCGGCATCAGGCGCTATAAAAGGTAACCCGCAGTGAACGAGCAACTGAGTCAATAAAGATGATGTTGCCCGGCTATCTCGAGGCGTGGCGTGAGGGGGCCTTACCCTCTGACTGGGAGCAGGTGGCTAATCCTGAAGTGATCGCCGTCCTGTTGGCGGAGTGGGAGGCGCTCAGCGAGTTGGCCTCTCGGTTCGACTCCGCCACTGAAACACGCGCCGACGCCACCGCGTTTTGGCATGCGCGCGCCGAGCTGATGGCGCAGCGCAATCGTGATCTTATGGCCCAACTGGCGACGCCAATCCGTTTGCCCAGCGCACGGGGGGCCTTTTTTGGCTATGTGAAAACGGCCGTGATGGACGCCAGGCAGGTTAAGGCGGCGATTCGCGATGCCGGTTTTATCGTTGCGGGCGGCGCCCCCAATAAGAACACGGCTTAACGCGGTTTCTTATCAAATTTCTCGGCAAAAAAGAACCGCAGCAATTTATGGGTCCACAGCAGGATGGCGCCGACCACCACCAGCGAGACGACGAAATGCGACAGATTTTTAGGCGCGGCGTAGCCGTGGGTAAAGGAGACCCCCGCGCCGCTGAGCAGCAGGGTGGCGATCCAGAAGCCGAGCAGCAGGCATAAGGTACGAAACAGTTTAAACATGGTTATCACCCAAAATACGGAAAGCACCGACCGAACGGAAAGGGCTCAGCCGGGGCTTTGATTAATTAAAACCGCTTAGCGCGAACAGGTATTGCCGCCTTTATTGCTATTGCAGTTGCTGCCGCTGTTTTTGTTGCCGCCTTTCCCCATGCCGACGTTGCCGCCGCCTTTGCTGCCTTCCTTGAAGCAGCCGCCGTTGAGCGCGCCCACCGCCAGGCCGCCAAGGCCGCCCAGAGAACCGGTGATCACGCCGTTAACGCAATCCGGCGAGGTGTGCTTGCCGTAGAATCCCTGATTGGATGACCCGCCCCCGTTCTTGTTGCCGCCGTTGTTGTTGACGCGGCCATTGCTGCCGCGGTTGTCGGCAAAGTTACCGGCGCCGGCGATCAGGTGAAAGTGTTTGGCATCGATCTCTTGCATAAAATTCCCTCTTTATCGATTCAGTTAAATTCCGTAAAGCTTGCGCAAGCCAGCTGTTTTTAACAGAAAAAATAGCGGGGGTAATTACCGGTTCGGATAAGAACAGGGGGTTTATTTTGCGATATTTTCCAGACTGATAGAGCACCGAGGAATGATATTTTGGGCGTGTGGATCCGTATCGCTATCCGTTCTCTTGAGCCGGTTAATTTGTTAACATGGAGCCCCTGGATGACTATTGGTGCAGTACATTGAAAATTAAAGCGTTGTTATTTGTTGCGTTGGCCGCGCTGGCCGGCTGCAGCCAGGAGGGAACCTCGATGAATCAGCCCGCAAACGAGAAAGGCGGCCAAACGGAAGTGTTGTTGGTCAACAGCGCGCTGGTGGACTGCGTGGGCGTCGGCCCGATGAAGTGCATGCAGGTGCGCCGCTCCGCGCAGCAGCCGTGGGAGTTGTTCTATACCGGCATCGAGGGTTTCACCTTCGAACCAGGCTATCAGTATCGGCTGAAAGTGCGCGTCACCCCGGTGGAGAACGTACCGGCCGACGCCTCATCGCTGCGTTACACGCTGATTGAGCAGTTGGAAAAGCACAAGGCATGACCCTCAACAGGCCGGGCAATAGCAACCTGGCCTGCTATCATTATCCCTTGCCTGTGTCGCAGGGCCGTTGACTGGTCTGTTCACTGCGCTTGTTTTCGCACTTTCTTAAGTATATCGAGAAAATCAGGTATATTGTCCTTCGGTTTTTAGCTACCAAGAAAAAATTACTATGATTATCAAACCTAAAATTCGTGGTTTTATCTGCACCACCGCTCACCCGGCAGGCTGTGAAGCCAACGTCCGTGAGCAAATCGCCTACGTTAAGTCGCGCGGCGAACTGAAAAACGGGCCTAAAAAGGTGCTGGTCATTGGTGCATCCACCGGTTACGGTCTGGCCTCGCGCATCAATGCCGCTTTCGGCAGCGGTGCGGCCACCATCGGCGTATTTTTCGAGAAGCCTGGCAGCGAAGGCAAAACCGGTTCCGCCGGTTGGTACAACTCCGCCGGTTTCGACAAGGCAGCTAAAGAAGAAGGCCTGTACGCGAAAAGCATCAACGGCGACGCATTTTCCAACGAGTGCCGTCAGACCGTTATCGATCTGATCAAGAAAGACCTGGGTCAGGTTGACCTGGTGGTTTACTCGCTGGCTTCGCCGGTGCGTAAGATGCCGGAAACCGGCGAAGTGGTGCGTTCCGCACTGAAGCCGATCGGCGAGCCGTACAAATCCGTCGCGCTGGACACCAACAAAGACGTGCTGGTTGAGGCCGTGGTCGAGCCGGCCAACGAGCAAGAAATCGCCGACACCGTGAAGGTGATGGGCGGCCAGGACTGGCAGCTGTGGATGGACGCGCTGGACGAAGCGGGCGTGCTGGCGGATAACGCGCAGTCTGTCGCTTACTCCTACATCGGTACCGATCTGACCTGGCCAATCTATTGGCACGGTACGCTGGGCAAGGCGAAAGAAGATCTGGATCGCGCGGCGCACGCCATCAACCAGAAGCTGCAGGCCAAAGGCGGCGCGGCTTACGTTGCGGTGCTCAAGTCGGTGGTGACGCAGGCTTCTTCCGCCATTCCGGTGATGCCGCTGTATATCTCCATCGTGTTCAAGATCATGAAGGAGCAGGGCATTCACGAAGGCTGCATCGAGCAGATCCAGCGTCTGTTCGCCACCAAGCTGTACAGCGGTGCGGCGCCGGATACCGACGAGAAACACCGTCTGCGCCTGGATGACTGGGAACTGCGTGACGAAGTGCAGGAAACCTGCCGTGAAATCTGGAAGCAGCTGAACGACAGCAACATCAACGAACTGACCGATTACCAGGGCTACAAGGCGGAATTCCTGCGCCTGTTCGGCTTCGGTCTGCAGGGCGTTGATTACGATGCCGATCTGAGCGGCGAAGCCAACTTCGAGGTGATCGAACTGGTCTAAGCGCGTCGAGCGGTCAAACAAGGTCGGGTTAGCCCGGCCTTTTTTATTGTCCGCGCGTTGGCGACCACCGCCTGACTCATCAGTCCACTTGATCATTGACAGCAATAAATTATCGTTTTACGATAATTTATTGCTGTTGATTAAGGGATAGAAAATTATGGGCGCTGCGCCAAGGATCCATCTGCCGCTGTATGTGCGTTGTCTGTGTTTGCTCATCATGGCGATGCTGATCGTCAGCACCGGCGTTGAGATGTTCATCATCGTGCGGGACTGGCTGCAGGGCGTAGCCTATCGCGATATCGTCGCCTCTTACCGGGAATATTACCCGGAGCTGCTTGCCTACGCGATCCCGCAGCAACGTTGGGCGCTGTTCGCCACGCTGGTTATCGACATGCTCGGTTATTTGCCCTATTACAGCGCGCTGCTGTGCGGCGCCGGGCTGTTTTATCAATTCTTCCGCGGCAACGTGTGGCATCGCAACAATATGGTGCTGTTGCAGATCATTGGCATCTTGCTGATCGTCGATGTGTTGTTCCCGTCGTTAGCCGGTCTGCTGCAGGTGATGGTATTGACCGCCGATGAAAAAATGCTGTTTATCCTTTATTATGGCGTCAATAGCGAGTCGGTGCGCTCGCTGATCGTAGGCTGCGCAATCCTGGTATTTAGCCGGGTATTTCTGGAAGCGTTGCGGCTGAATGAAGAACAGCTTTCTTTCGTGTGAGAATAGAGTGGCAATAATCGTAAGTCTTGATGTCATGTTGGCCAAAAGGAAGATGCGTTCAAAGGAGCTGGCGGAGCAGGTGGGGATCACCGAGCAAAACCTGTCTCTGTTGAAAAACGGCAAGGTCAAGGGAGTCAGGCTGGAAACGCTGGACAAGATCTGCCGCATTCTCGACTGCCAGCCTGGCGATCTGCTGGCCTGGCAGCCGGACGGCGAAGAGTAAGATCCCAGCGCACTCGGAAGTGCGCTGAGCCTGCTGGCCCATTTCTGCGATTAGCGTTGTCTTATTGAACGATATTTGTTTGATTCAGGTTAATTAAAATAACGGGTTATTAACACTTGCGTATTCTTTTTGTCGCAGGCGATTGCATGCGGCGAAAGTTATTAAACTAAATAAACTCGTTTTTCATTTACCGTCACTACCAATAGCGTTATTTTAAGGGAAATAGTATGACATGGCGTAATTCTCTTCTGGCATTGTGTCTTGTATTAAACGGATGCAGTGCCATTCACCCCACTGTTTCATCCTCATCCTCCTCCACTCACTGGGGGAATTGGGGAACTCCGCAGCCCGCAACGCGAGAACAGAAACAGCGCATTATCGCCGGCGAATCCGCCGCTGCCGTGCTGAATGAAGGCCGGGTCGGTATCGGCGGTACGCTGGACTGGTCGAAAATAGGGGGGCGCTAACCGCCGCTCTTTATTCGGCGGGGCGGCAGACGTTATCTCAAAGATATTGTGGAACGGTTTATTATTAATTCGCTACTCTGTTTTTCCGATGCGTTATTTATCTTTAAACGATGAATCTCTGCTTGTTGAATATATATCAACATACCCAGACATCCTTACAGGAGTTTTCAATGGCAAAGCGTATTGTCGCCATGTTGATAATGTCGTTGTTGAGTCTGCAAGCAAATGCGGCCCGTTACGATCGGCAATGCGAGGGAATTTCTCCCGTGCTGTTTCAGAAGAAATTGAAAGAGCTGGCGCATGGCCTGCGACAAGAGATGGCTGAGCCGACCCCGCCCACGGAGAATGAGGCCGAAACCTTGGCGCGTCTGGCGGAATGCGATGCCGAAAACGCGAAAGCGCCGGCGACGGGAGGGCAACATGCGCCCGATTCCGCGGAGCCTCAGGTGTCTTCACTCAACGGCTGTTGAACGGTTCTCTGCGTCGTTTTTCGCGGCGCGCCCCAGTCGGCTTATTCATGGAGCTTGTGTATTGAAACTACCTTCGTTAATCGCTGCGGCGCTGGCGCTGCTGGCCTCATTTTGCAGTCAGGCGTTCATCGATCGCCATTCCTCGCCCGGCGCCTCGACGGAAAGTCCCTCTGCGGCGGGGTGTCCGGCGCGGCTGGATGGCTTGTTGCAGCATATTTGGTTGGCTGAACAGATTCAGGCGGAGCGCATGCAGCTGGCGCTGCTGCGTGCGGAGCGGGAAGCGTTGGAAATCCGGTTGCAAACGCAGGAAGCGGCGAGACCTTCCGCGCAGGGGCATCAGAGCGCCCGAACGGCCTGTGAGCAGGGTGCCGATATCGTCCGTTGCCTGTCGCTGCGTCTGCGGCGGACGTCTCTGACGGGGCCGCATCGACCGTTTGTCGGCGTTTATTGCCGCGCCTGGCTGAATGGCCGGCCGCTGAATTGCTAAAGATGAGAACAGGGATTTGTCAGGAGTTTATCGATGAAAAGGCTAGTGTTGGCCGGCGTGGCCCTGTGTTGCGCCTGCTTTGCGCAGGCGCGGGTGGATTTGGAATACCACGCGGCGCCGCCGAAGGACAATAAAGTCCCCGAGGAGTACCAGAAAAAACGCAGCGCGCTGCGCCACAAGGTGTGGAATGTCGACAGCCTGACGCAGGCCAATGAGCAGGCGATTGCACGCGAACAGCAGCGCGAGGCCGCAGAAGCCGCCAAGCGGCAGCAGCGTCACCTGGAGCAACAGCAGAAAAAGCGGCGCTGCCTGCGGATACACTCGAAAGATCCTCACCGCGAGGCGAGGTGTTACATGTACAACTTCTAGCTTTCAACGTCCGGGCGCTTGCAGCGCCCGGCGTCGTTTATGCCGGGCGGCAATGCTCTTTCAGCATGGCGATCGCATCCGGCTTCAGCTGATACAGATAGACCGGGCGGCCCGTCGCGCCGTACAGAATGCGGGTGCCGAGAATGCCGCTTTCCGCCAGGTAGATGAGGTACTTGCGGCAGGACACCCGCGAAATGCCGATGGCGTTGGCCAGGTTGTCGGTGGAGAATTCGCTGTCGTGCTGCTGTTCTATCCACTCGCAGACCGTGCTCAGGGTGATGCTGGTCAGGCCCTTCGGCAGCTTTTTGCTCTCCTGACCGCCGGGCTGGCGGCGCAGCAGGCTGTCGACGTCAGCCTGCGAAAACTCGCGCTGCGCCAGCAGCTGCGACTGTTGCCGATAGTGGCTGAGCGCCTCTTTGAAGCGGCTGAACTGGAACGGCTTGATCAGGTAATCCACCACGCCGTAGTGCAGCGCCTTTTGCACCGTGTTTACATCGCTGGCGGAAGAGATGATGATCACATCGGTCTTCTCGCCGAGCTCGCGCAGGCCGGGCAGCAGATCCAGCCCGTTCTCCTGCTGCATGTAGATATCCAGCAGCACCAGATCGATGCTGACGCTGGCGTCGGCCAGCAGGGCGCGCGCCTGGCCCAGGGTGGCGACCGTAGCCTGGCAGTGAAAACCGCCGATCTGGCTCAGGTAATATTTGTTCAGCTCCGCCACCATCGGGTCGTCGTCGACAATCAGTACGTTAATCATGGGTTTCGCTCTTGGCCTGATAGGGAAGGTGCACGAAAAATTGGGTCAGCTCGCCCGGTTCGGACTCGACATCGATGCCGCCGCCCAGTTTCTCCAGATGGCTGCGGATCAGCGCAAGGCCGATGCCGCGTCCCGTTCCCTTGGTGGAAAATCCGTGTTCAAAGATGTGCGCGGCGATCGCCGGATCGATGCCGGGGCCGTCGTCGCTGACGATACAGTGTAATTGATCGTCGTGGTGATGGAAGCTCAGGCCGATCTCGTGGCCTTCAACGCCGTCGATGGCGTCGATGGCGTTTTCGATCAGGTTGCCGAGCACGCTGATCAGCACGTGCGTGGTTTCCGCGTCGTCGGTTTCCGGCAGCAGGCTGGTTTCCTCGATGGTCAGTTCGATGCCGGCTTCGTGGGCGCGGCTGATCTTGCCGATGAAGAAGCCCGCCACTTCCGGCGAGTGGATCTTGCGCAGCAGCGCGCCGATCTCTTCCTGGTAGTTGCTGGCGGTATTGATGATGTAGTTTTCCAACTGCTGATAAGCCTTCATGTGCAGCATGCCGAGTATCACGTGCAGCTTGTTCATAAATTCGTGCGACTGCACCCGCAGGGCATCGGCGTAGTGCGCCATGCCGCTCAGGCGCTGCAGCAGGCGGCTGACCTCGGTCTTGTCGCGGAAGGTGGCGATGGCGCCGGTCACCTGGCCGTTGACGATCACCGGCACGGTATTGGTCAGCAGTTCGCTGCCGTTGAAGCTGATCTGTCGATCGCGCAGCGGTTTGCCGCTGGCCAGCACTTCCGCCAGATGCAGCTGTGCCGGCCAATGCTTGCTGGCGGCGTCCAGCAGCAGGTTTTCCACCGGGCCGCTCTGGCGCAGCAGGCGCTTGGCCTCGTCGTTGACGATGGTGATGCGGGAATCATTATCGACCGCGATCACGCCTTCTTTAATCGACTGCAGCATGGCGTTGCGCTGCTCGAACAGGGTGGAGATTTCGTAAGGCTCGAAACCCAGCATGATGCGTTTGAGCGCGGAGACCAGGAAAAAAGTGCCCAGGCTGCCGACCAGCGCGGCGAAGGCGATGGTCCAATAGATGATCCAGCGGCTTTCCGCCACCACCCGCTGCACGGTGTCCAGCGCGATGCCGAGCGCCACCACGCCGATTTGCCGCCGCTGCTCGTCATACACCGGCACGAACACCCGCAGCGCCGGGGCCAGCGTGCCGCGGTTGATGGCGCTGTTGACGTTGCCCTGCAGCGCGGGCGCCAGATCTTCGCCGATGAAATGTTTGCCGATCAGCCAGGGTTTGGGATGCGAATAGCGGATGCCCTGCATATCCACCACCACCACGAACAGCAGCTCGTTTTGATGGCGCACCTGCTCGGCGAAGCGCTGCACGGCGCCGCTTTGATCGCGTCGCTGCAGGCCGTCTATCACGGTGCTCGAGAGCGCCAGCGTGTTGGCGATCGCGATGGCTTTTTGCTGCAGCTGATCTTGCCCTTCGCGGCTCATCTGCACGAAAAACAGCGCGAACACCACCAGCAGCACCGAAGCGATGATGGCAGACACCATCAGCGTGATGGAGGTGCTCAGCTTGAGCGGCACCCGTTGTTTTGGCATGGCGGTTCTCCGAATGGCGATATCACGGCGTATTCTAGCGAGGAATGAGGCAAGCTGCAGTTACCGGCAGCAGGTTATAGCATGCTGCCGGGTCGCGAAGGGGTTATTTTAGTTACAAAAGCGGGTCACTGCTGGTGGTAGATCTCCAGCGCCTGTTGGCCGCTGGCGCCTTGATGGATGATCGCCATCAGGGCGCGCACCACCTGCGACGGATTGCTGTGTTGATACACGTTGCGGCCATAGACCATGCCGGACGCGCCCTGAGCCATCAGCGCCGCGGATTTCTCCAGCACCGGGCCCAGCTCCCCCTTGCCGCCGCCGCGCACCAGCGTCGGGCAGCGCGCCGCTTCCACCACGCGGTGGAAATCTTCCACCCGTTCGGTCGGGTCGGCCTTGATGATGTCGGCGCCCAGTTCGCGCGCCAGCCGCACCAGCGGCACGATCTTTTCCACGTCGCCGAGCGACCCGTAGGCGGCGCCCTGGCCGGCCGGGGCCATCACCAGCGGTTCGATCATCAGCGGCATGGCGTAGCGATCGCAGGCGTGGCGCAGGCGGCCGATGTTCTCTACGCACTGGCGGAAAATGCCGGGTTCATCCGGGATCATATACAGATTGACCACCACCGCGGCGGCGTCCATTTGCAGTGCCGCGAGGATCGGCGCTTCCGGGTTGTGCAACACCGCCCACATCTCACGGTGGCGTGCGGCGTTATAGGCGTTGCCGACGTCGGTGCGCATCACCAGCGCCGGCTTTTCGCGCTGCGGCGCGCGCTGCAGCAGCTCCGCCTGGCCGTAGTTGACCTGAATGGCGTCGGGGCGCGCGGCGATCAGGTTGCCCATCACCCGTTCGATATCTTCCAGACCGATTAAGAAATCCGGTTCGTTGGCGATGCCGTGATCGATCGCCACATCCAGGCACTTGCCGTTATTGAACAGGCGGTTCATCCGCACCTTACTGCTGAGCTGCATGTCAGGTCCTCCTGAGATAGGGATATGTCCATTATTGCCGAGTAAGGATGGTCGGGAAACGCGGAAACCGCAAACTGCGCGCCCGCTCGCAGTTTTTGCCGACGCCCGGCGTGGCGCACGCGCGGGGCGCGTTACCCGATGGCTTTCACTGCATTTGTTAGATCCGTGTCATGTTTTTGTTAATAAGCCATTCCAAAACGCATGTTTCGCTTGTTTGGGTTAAAAAGTTTCAATAATCTCAATTATGAAATAAACATTTAAAAAAGCGGCGAAGACGCGGCTTGCTCTACCAGGGGTTTATTTCAATTGATTGTTTTTAATCTATTTTGAGATATCGATCACCATTTTGTTCACGGCCTTAATACGGGGATAACGCGGTAATTTCGCCGTATCAAAGGGATAACACCGACCGTAATGTTGTTTGAATGTAAAAAATATCTTTCATTAGCTGTCAACCAACAGACCACTTCATTCTAACGATTAAAGGGTAACGAACATGAAGCTGAAGAAACTGATCGCCGCCTCCGTACTGATGTGCATGCTGCCGGCCAGCGTGTTGGCGAAAGACATCAAGATCGGCGTTTCCATGGCTTACTTCGATGACAACTTCCTCACCATTCTGCGCCAGTCGATGCAAAACAAAATGAAAGCCGACGGCAACGTCAGCGGCCAGTTCGAAGACGCCAAGGGCGACATCGCGCAACAAATTCAACAAATCGAAAACTTCGTCAGCCAGGGCGTCGACGCCATCATCCTCAACCCGGTGGATACCCAGGGCGTCAAGCCGATGATCAAATTGGCCGAGAACGCCAAGATCCCGCTGGTGTTCGTCAACCGCAAGCCGGAAGTGACGCTCCCGGCCGGCATGGCCTACGTCGGCTCCGATTCCAAGCTGGCCGGCAAACTGCAGATGGAAGCGTTAGCCAAGCTGATGAACGGCAAGGGCAACGTGATGATCCTGATGGGGGAACTGTCGAATGAATCGACCCGCGACCGCACCCGCGGCGTGGAAGAGGTGGCGGCCAACTATCCCGGCATCAAGATTGTCGATAAGCAAACCGCCAAGTGGACGCGTAAAGATGCGGTGGATATCACCACTGACTGGGTGCTGACCGGCCAGCAGATCGACGCCATCGCCTCCAACAACGATGAAATGGCCATCGGCGCCATCCTGGCGCTCAAGCAGGCTAAAAAGTCCGGCGTGCGGGTGGCCGGCGTGGATGGCACGCCCGATGCGCTGGAATTCATCAGAAAAGGCGATCTGGCGCTGAGCGTGTTCCAGGACGCCAAAGGCCAGGGCGAAGGCGCGGTGCAAACCGCCGTTCAGTTGGTGAAAGGCGAGAAGGTGGAGAGCAACGTGCTGATCCCTTATCAGTTGATCACCCAGGCCAATTACCAGCAATTCGCCGATAAAAACAAAAAATAAGCCTTGAAGCCTGCCGCAGGCGCTCCACCTGAGCGCCCGCGGCAGAAAACGTGGGTCAGTGCGGAGGTAAGCGGTATGTACCCTTATGTTCTTGAGGCCGAAGGCATCAGCAAGCAGTTCCCCGGCGTCAAAGCGCTGGATAAGGTCTCGATTAAAATCAAACCCGGCAGCGTGCATGCGCTGATGGGCGAAAACGGCGCGGGCAAGTCGACGCTGATGAAATGCCTGATCGGCATCTATCACCCGGATGAGGGCTCGATCAAAATCAAAGGCCGGCCGGTGACCTTCAGCGACACGCTGCAGGCGCTGCATTCGGGCATTTCCATGATTCACCAGGAGCTGAACCTGGTGCCCTACATGACGGTGGCGGAAAACATCTGGCTGGGGCGTGAGCCGGCGCGGCTGGGGTTCGTCAACCACGAACAGCTGAATGAACAAACCCGCGAGCTGCTGGCGCGGCTGAACATCAAACTGCGGCCGGAAACGCTGGTGGGCGAACTGAGCATCGCCAGCCAGCAGATGGTGGAGATCGCCAAGGCCGTATCCTACAACGCCGACGTGCTGATCATGGATGAGCCGACCTCGGCGCTGACCGAAGGTGAAGTGGTGCACCTGTTCGCCATCATTCGCGAGCTGCGCGAGCAGGGCAAGGGCATCATTTACATCAGCCACAAGATGGACGAAATCTTCGCCATCACCGACGAAGTGAGCATTTTCCGCGACGGCACCTTCATCGCCTGCGACAAAACCGAAAATCTGACCAAACAGTCGCTAATCACCATGATGGTGGGGCGCGAGCTGACGCAGATGTTCCCCAAATTCAACAACAACATCGGCGAGGAAGTGCTGCGGGTGGCCGGGTTGCGCCGCAGCGGCTGGTTCCACGACGTCTCGTTCAGCGTCAAACGCGGCGAGATCCTCGGCGTCGCCGGGCTGGTGGGCGCCGGACGCAGCGAAGTGATGGAAAGCCTGTTCGGCATGCACCCGGCGGACGGCGGCGAGATCTTTATCGAAGGCCAGGCGGTGAAGGTGGATTCCCCGGCGAAGGCGATCGAGAGCGGGCTGGCGTTTCTCACCGAAGATCGCAAGAAGTCCGGCCTGTTTCTGGTGCTGTCGGTGGTCGAAAACATGAGCATCGTCAACCTGTCGGAATACATCGGCAAGAACGGCTTCGTCAGCCATGTGCAGATGGCCAAAGACTGCATGGCGCAGATCAAGAAGCTCAACATCAAAACGCCGACCATGGATCAGATCATCAATAACCTCAGCGGCGGCAACCAGCAGAAGGTGCTGATCGCGCGTTGGCTGCTGGCGCAGCCGAAAATCCTGATACTTGACGAACCGACGCGCGGCATCGACGTGGGAGCCAAAGCGGAAATCTACCGCCTGATCAGCGAGCTGGCCAACCGCGGCGTCGCCATCATTCTGGTGTCTTCGGAGCTGCCGGAGATCCTCGGCATGAGCGATCGGGTGATGGTGATGCACGGCGGCCGCATCACCGGCATTTTGGACAAAGACGACGCGGACCAGGAAAAGATCCTGGCGCTGGCCTCAGAATAACGAAGGGTGAACATCATGAGTAACGTAAAGATTGAGAAGCCGCTCTCCGCCGATTCAACGGGCAAGGGATCGCTGTTCTCCGGGCTGAGCGGCAAAATGCCGAAAGACACCGGTATTTTCATCGTGATGCTCGGCATTGCGCTGATCTTCGAAATCCTCGGCTGGTACATGCGCGATCAGTCGTTCCTGCTTAACCCGAACCGCCTGCTGCTGATCGTGCTGCAGGTGGCGATCATCGGCATCATCGCGGTGGGCGTCACCCAGGTCATCATCACCACCGGCATCGATCTCTCATCCGGTTCGCTGATTGCGTTGACCGCGGTGGTGGCGGCCAGCCTGGCGCAGACCTCGGACAGCATTTCGCCGATGTATCCGGGGCTGCTCGATCTGCCGGCGGCGATCCCGATCGGCGCGGGGATCGGGGTGGGCATCGTTTGCGGCTTTATCAACGGCTTCCTGATCACCCGCACCGGCATTCCGCCGTTCATCGCCACGCTGGGGATGATGGTATCGGCGCGCGGTCTGGCGCAGTACTACACCAAGGGCAACCCGGTCAGCTTCCTGTCGGATGGCTTCACGGCGATCGGCCAGGGCGCAATGCCGGTGATCATCTTCCTGGTGATCGCGGTGATCTTCCACATCGCGCTGAAGCACACCCGTTATGGCAAATACATCTACGCCATCGGCGGCAACATGACCTCGGCGCGGGTTTCCGGCATCAACGTCAATAAGTACCTGGTGACGGTTTATACCATCGCCGGCGGGTTGGCGGGGCTGGCGGGCGTGGTGCTGGCGGCGCGCGTCAGCAGCGGCCAGTCGAGCATGGGCATGTCCTATGAGCTGGACGCCATCGCCGCGGCGGTGATCGGCGGCAGCAGCCTGATGGGTGGCGTCGGGCGCATTACCGGCACGCTGATCGGCGCGGTGATCCTCGGCCTTATCAAAAGCGGCTTCACCTTTATCGGCGTCGATTCTTACATTCAGGACATCATCAAAGGCGTGATTATCGTCGCCGCCGTGTCGATCGACATGCGTCGCAACCGCAAAAAACACTGATTGCCGTGAATTGCCGCCGGCGCCAAGGTTGGCCGGCGGCGTTTTTTTACCCGGGGGGACACATCATGAACTTTCTGAAAGGGCTGTGGCTGGCGGCGGCGCTGTGCGCTTCCGCGCCGGCATGGGCGCAAACCATCGGCGTATCGATGCCTATTTCGACCAGAACTTCCTCACCATTATCCGCCAGGCGATCGACAAGGAGGCCAAAGCGCGCGGCATTACCGTGCAGTTTGAGGACGCGCGCGGCGACGTCGGCCGCCAGACCGATCAGGTGCAGAGCTTTATCAGCGCCGGGGTGGACGCGATTATCGTCGATCCGGTCAACTCGGCCAGCACGCCGGTGATGACCAAAATGGTGCAGGCCGCCGGCGTGCCGCTGGTGTACGTGAACCGCACGCCGGGCGACGCCAGGCTGCCGCAGGGGGTGGTGTTCGTCGGCTCCGACGAGCGGGAGTCCGGCACGCTGCAGATGGAAGAACTGGCGCGGCTGGCTAACTATCAGGGCAACGTGGCGGTGATGATCGGCAACCTGACCGACGCCGGCGCGCTGCAGCGCACCAAAGACGTGGAGCAGGTGGTGGCCAAATACCCGAAGATGAAGGTGGTGCAGAAACAGAGCGCCAACTATTCACGCAGTGAAGGTATGGACCTGATGATGAACTGGCTGACCAACGGCGAAACGATCGACATCGTCGCCGCCAACAATGACGAGATGGCGATCGGCGCGATCATGGCGCTGCAGCAGGCCGGCAAAGCGGACAAGAACGTGCTGATCGGCGGCATCGACGCCACGCCCGACGGCCTCAAGGCGCTGGCCTCCGGCAAGATGCAGGTCACGGTGTTCCAGGATGCGGTCGGCCAGGGCAAGGCGTCGGTCGATGTGGCGCAGCGCATGATCAACGGCGAAAAGCTTGAGCCGTATTACTGGATCCCGTTCGAGTTGGTGACGCCGGCCAATCAGGAGAAATACGCGGCCAAACCGTGAGTTCGCCGTCGGATCCGCGTTGCCGGGGCGCTGCTTGCAGCGCCTTTTTCATGGCGCCAATTGCATGTCCGCTTGCGGCCAGCGCTGCGCCGGATGTTGCGTCACACTGAGGCTCTTTTACGGTGTGAGGATAAGAGATGAACGCATTGAACGGTAAGGTGGCGGTGATTGGCGGCGCCAGTTCGGGGATCGGGCGGGCGGCGGCGCTGTTGTTCGCCCGGCAGGGGGCGACGCTGGTGCTGGGCGCCCGGCGCGAGCGGCTGCTGGCTGAACTGGTGGAGGACATTCGGCGCGAGGGCGGCCGGGCGTTGGCGGTAGCCGGTGACGTGCGCGACGAAGCCTTCGCCGAACGGTTGACGGCGACGGCCGTCGATGAATTCGGCAGGCTGGATATCGCCTTCAACAACGCCGGCACGTTGGGGCCGCTGGGGCCGTCGCTGGCGCTCAGCGCGTCAGAATGGCGCGACGTGCTGGAAACCAACCTGTCCAGCGCTTACTACAGCGCCAAATATCAAATCCCCGCCATGCAGGCGCGCGGCGCGGGCTCGGTGATCTTCACCTCTACGTTCGTCGGCCACACCGCGGCGTTTCCCGGGACGGCGGCCTATGCAGCCAGCAAATCGGGGCTGATCGGCCTGACGCAGGCGCTGGCGGTGGAATTTGGCGGACACGGCATTCGGGTGAACGCGCTGCTGCCGGGGGGCACCGACACGGCGATGGGGCGGCAGATGAGCAATACCCCGGAAGCATTGGCGCAGGTGGCCCAGCTGCACGCGCTGAAGCGGTTGGCGATGCCGGAGGAGATCGCGCAGGCGGCGCTGTATTTGGCGTCTGACGCTTCCTCGTTCGTCACCGGCACCGCAATGCTGGTGGACGGCGGCGTTTCCATCCAGCGCGGCTGAGGCTGTCATCGCCCGTGGCCAGGCGCCACGGGCCCTACGCGCGGCGTTACCAGCCTTTGACGGCATCGCCCTTGTAGATTTCGGCGGCGCTGGCCGCCACTTCATCGGTCTGATAGGCCTTGACCAGATCCTTCACTTTCTCGCTGTCTTTGTTGTCGATGCGGCTGGCGAAGATGTTGACGTAAGGCGAGTTTTTGTCCTCGACAAACAGCCCGTCCTTCGCCGGCGACAGACCGATCTGGCTGGAATAGTTGGTGTTGATGATCGCCAGCGTCACCTGCTGGTCGTCCAGCGCGCGCGGCAGCTGCGGCGCTTCAATCTCGACGATTTTCAGCTTTTTCGGGTTGCTGACGATGTCCAACGCGGTCGGCAGCAGGCCGACGCCGTCTTTCAGCGTAATCAGCCCCTGTTTTTGCAACAGCAGCAGCGAGCGGCCCAGGTTGGTCGGATCGTTCGGCACTGCCACCTGCGCGCCGTCCGGCAGTTGGCTGAGCGCGGTGATTTTCTTCGAATAGCCGGCGATCGGGTAGACGAAGGTGTTGCCTACTGCCGCCAGTTTGTAGCCGCGCTCCTGCATCTGTTTGTCCAGATACGGCTTGTGTTGGAAGGCGTTGACGTCCAGATCGCCGTTGTTCAGCGCTTCGTTCGGCAGCACGTAATCGTTGAAGGTCACCACCTTCACGTCCAGATCGTATTTCTGCTTGGCCACTTTCTGCACCACCGCCCACAGCGACTGATCGATGCCGGCGCTGATGCCGACCTTGATGTGGTGATCGTCCTGTGCGGTCGGGCCGCAGGCGGTCAGCAACAGCGTGCCGGCGGCGGCCAGCGCCAGCGTGAGGTTTTTCAGCGTAAATGTCATTTTCCCAGGGTCCTTGTCAACATTGCCTGCTAATTTAGGCGGGCAGAATAGTGGCAGTGACTGTAGGTAATCGCTGAGCTAAAACAAAATACTGATTCACTATGACTAATAGCGATTGGCTATGAGTAGCCGCCGCCCGGCGCGATGCGGATTGCTTTGACGGCGAATCGGCGGGCTTATTATGATAGCCGCTGGCCCGCGAGGGCAGACTGGGTACTGAAACGAAGGAAAAGACAATGCGATTGAACACTTGGAGCAAGGCGCTGCTGCCGCTGGTGGTGTTGGCCTGCGTCTCGGCGACTCAGGTTCGGGCGGCGGAGAGCGATACCGGGCCGATCCCTAAACAGCTGCTGGGCAACTGGCGCGTCAGCAAAATCGTGCCGACCCAAACCGCCGGTTGCTGGGATCAGCAGCAGGCGCAGAGCCTGATCGGCGGCAAGATCAGCTATAAAGCGGATGCGTTCAGCTGGAACGGCACGGCGCTGAAAAGCGAGGGGGCTACCGTCAGCACCGTAGAGGCGCAGGAGTTTGTCGAGGACAACGCCGGCAGCAGTTCCTACATCGATTTCCCGATGCTGGGCATCAGCACGCCGTCGGTCGAGCGCGTGGCCATTCAGCATGCCGATATCGCTATCAAAGGCATCACCGATCAAGGCACCGAAGGGGTGCCCGGCGACAACGTGCTGGTGAAAGACGCCAACACGCTGATCCTGTCGTTGTGCAACGTCTGGTTTGAGGCGCAGCGCGAGAAGTAATTTCTGCCTTCAGCCCCGGCAACGGGGCTTTCCCACCGCATCACCTCCCGCCACGAGTGCCATTTCTGAACTAAAATTAACCATAACGATATGACCCCGGCGTGATATCGGAGCCTCGGCTCTACCGAGTCCATGACAGGAGGCGCTATGTGTTACCACCATATTGTCATCGCCACCGATCTGAGCGATGACGGCAAACGGCTGGTCGAAAAGGGGGCGCTGCTGGCGGAAGCGCTGAAGGCCAAACTCTCGCTGATCTATGTGGACGTTCACTACGACACCTACCACGCGGCGATCGGCTTTTCTGAGCGCAGCGACGACGGCGTGCCGTTCGAAGAGAAGATCCGCAAAGAGCTGGAACCCACCACGCAAAACGTCAATTACCCGATCGCGGGAGTGATTATCGGGCGCGGCGGCTTCGTTGACGAACTGCGCACGGCGATCGTGGATAAAGACATCGATCTGCTGGTGTTCGGCCATCACCACGATCTGTGGAGCAATCTGTTTTCTTCCACCCGCAACGCCATCAACCAGTTGAATATCGACGTGCTGGTGATCCCGATCCGTTCATAAGCGCGATCATGCCTCGTCCATTCACTCCGCGCTGCGGCGCGGAGTTTCTTTTGCAGCAAAAAATGCCTTGCTCGGTTGCATAATACATAAGTGAATACTAATGTGTTTGTATGAACGAAAATGACATCTTCAAGGCGTTGGCCGATCCGACCCGCCGCTGCATCTTCGACAAACTCGCCGCCGGCAGCATGAACGCCAGCGCGCTGCGCGAAGGGCTGACCATCAGCCAGTCGGCGATGTCGCAACACCTGGCGGTGCTGCGCAATGCCGGACTGGTGCGCGAGGCGAAACAGGGGCGCTTCGTCAATTACCAGGTCGACCCGGAGGGGCTGGCGCAGATCGCGCAGTGGCTGGCGAAGTACCGTGCTTACTGGCCGGCACGCATCGACGCGCTGCAAACCTTGCTGAAGGACATGGATCAATGAACAAACAGGCCGAGCCGCCGCCGCAGGAACGGCTGGTGTTGGAATATTCGCTTGATGCGCCGCCGGAAAAAGTGTGGCGAGCGCTCAGCGTGCCCGAATTGCGCGAGCAGTGGCTGCCGACGGGAGATCTGGCGCAGGCAGAACCGTTGGCCGCCACGCCGGGCGAAGCGGTGAGCTATCGCCTGCGCGACGACCAACCGCCGTTTCTCGAAAGTGTCGTCACCCTGCAGATCGTGCCGGACGCCGGCGGCGGCAGCCTGCTGCGGATTATCCACCAGCTCGACGCCGCCAACGATGGCCCGACGACGGTAATGCGCGCCGCCTGACGCGTTAAACACCTTTCTCTTTGTTGCCAACCCAGGAGTTCACCGATGCGTGAGAAGATGATGCTCGTCCCGATGGTGGTGGAGCAGACCAGCCGGGGAGAACGTTCCTTTGACATTTACTCGCGCCTGCTGCGCGATCGGATCGTGTTCCTCAACGGCGAAGTCAACGACGACGTGGCCGAAATGCTGTGCGCCCAGCTGCTGTTTCTGGAAGCGGAAAACCCGGAAAAACCGGTCCACCTGTACATCAACTCGCCGGGCGGGGCGATCACCAGCGGGCTGGCGATTTACGACACCATGCAGTATATCCGCGCCCCGGTGCATACGCTGTGCATGGGCACCGCGCGCTCGATGGGGTCGTTCCTGCTGATGGCCGGTGAACCGGGGCACCGCATGGCGCTGCCCAACGCCAGCCTGCATGTGCACCAACCGCTGGGCGGCTTTCAGGGGCAGGCGTCCGACATTCTGATCCAGGCAGAGGAAATGAAACGCACCAAAGACCGGGTGATCCGGCTGTATGCCCAACATTGTGGCCTGAGCGAAGAGGAAGTGGAGCGGGTGTTGGATCGCGATCGCTTTATGACCGCCGACGAAGCGGCGGCCTGGGGATTGATCGATCGGGTATTGCGGGCGCGGTAAAGGGCTCAGGAGTGCGTGGCGGATTGTTGCGTTTGCCAAACGTGTTCAAGCCCGAATTCGACCATCGCGAAATAGAGACTGAAATAACGCTCCGCCATGATGAAAAACGAACTGTTGAGTTCGATCACCACATTATTGGTGGTGGTCAGCAGGCCGGATTTTTCCGCCGCCTGCAGAATGCGGTTCACGTGAGCGCGAGAGACGGAACACGACTTGGCGATTTTCGCCGAGGAGAGCAGCAGAAAGGGGGAGTCCTGTCGGATGCTTTCGATAAACAGCATCAACAACACCATGTGGCCGGCGTCTTTGCTGATAAACAGCCCGGACTGTTGCACCAGGTCGATCAGGTAGATCTCCTTGAGCATCAGTTGCCCGTAGGCGGCGAAAAAGGTGGGCAGAAAGTCGGGCGCCGCCAGCAGCGCCGCGATGGGCATCTGTGGCGCCAGCGTCTGATAAGGCCGCGCCATTGAGGCGATCAGCGCCTGGGTTTCCGCCAGCGCGTGCGGCGTAGGCTTATAGCGCAACTGGCGTTTGTCATGCTCGCAGGGTTTGACCTCCAGCCGGCGCCCGACCCGTAAAAAGAACAGAAAGGAATCCAGGGAGTTCTCGCTGATCATATTCTTCCCTTTGAAAAAGGCTTTGATGTCTTTCAGCGCGGCGGCGGGCTGGTGGTAATAAATGGACAGGATGGTGGAGCAGATGATGAACCGGCTGTTCCTGAAAATGATTTTGTAAAACAGCGGATGCTTCTTGTAGGTCTCCCTCAATAATTCCCCGTGTTTGACGATGGCGGTGTGAAACGCCGCTGACTGCCTGATGTTGTTGGCCTGTTTCTCCAGATGAAACTGTAGCTGGAATCTGCTTAGACTCATTTTCCCTATTTCCTGTACTTAAAAAAATGCGCTGCTTTTTATCGTTATGGGTTTGCTGTGTATGGCTTGACGATCTGCTGGCCCTGGTCGTTGATGAGGGTGGCCTGAACGGTGGCCCGAGAGGGGAGCGCGGATGCCGAAACGCCGTCGAGGTGATAATCCCGCGAGCTGAATGGCGCGGTCATCATGTCGCTTTCTTGCCGCACCGGGTAATCGCGCCTGTTGGTGTGCACGGCGATACGCGCGAACGAGAGATAAAACGCCGATCGGTTTTGACAGCGCAGCAGATAACCGTCCGGCGATTTTTGCAGCGTGAATGAGACGGCCTCGGCCGCGTTTTCGGCTTTTCCCTTCAGCGCCCTGGGCCGGTAGAAGATTTTCATCTGGGTGTTCATCGCCAGCGTCACGCGCGACGCCAGCGGCGGCGTGGTCGGCCGGGTGGGCGGGATCTCATACAGGTTAAGCCAGAACACCGACTCTCTGTCGGCGGGCAGGTTCGCGCCGGCAAACAGGATCCGCAGCCCTTTCAGCGCCGAAGGCTGCAGCGCGAATACGCTGGGCAGGGCGACAAACGGCGCGCGAGACAGTTCGGGGGCGGCGTTGACGTCACCGTTATCGACCCAGGTTTGCGCCACGATCGGGTAACCGTTGGTGTTGAGCAGCATCAGGGTTTTTTCCGTCTCGCCCTCGTGAAAGATCACCCGCGTGGCGGAGGCGATGATGCCCGCCTGCGCGCCGATGGAGGCCAGCGCCAGCAGCAGGGCGCATCCCATAATCAGGTATTTCTTTCTCATCATTGCACCTTAACCCAGACGTAGGCCCTGGCATCCACCTTGCCGGCGGTGACGGTCTGGCCAGGCAGCCGGGCGAGCGTGGCGGTGAGCTGGGTGGTGTAGTGGGTAAACCCCGCCGCGGTGCTGCCGCCGCCGCTGGCGCCGTTGAGCACCGGATACCAGCCGGCGTCGCTACCCTGCGGGCATTGCCCGGCGCTGCATCGCGCCCAGCCGACGAAGTTCATCGGCGCGCCGTTGCCGGCGTTGGCGAGCGCGATGCCCACGCCGGTGGCGACGCTGCTGTCGGTGCCGTAGCCGCTGGAGAGCAGGTAACTTACGCCGCCGTTGGCGCTGACCAACCCGAGCCGCTGCGCCGCGACATAGCTTTCATACGGCACCTGCAGGCCGAGGGCGGTATTGTTGCTGCTGACGCCGGACACGGCGGCGTTGTCGCATTCGATATTGAGGGTGAACTGCGCCTGCGAGGTTTGCCCGGCGGTCAGTTGGCTGACGGAGAGGGTCGGCAGGATCACCAGCGGCGTGACGTTGCGCGCCACGCAGGTGGCGGTATAGGTCAGCGAAGAGATCGGTGCGGTACCCATGCCCATCGCGTTCCAGCGCCCGGTGCCCCAGGTGGCGTAGTTGGTGGCGGAGTCGCTGCCGATAGGATCCGAGGCGATGCCGGGCCCCTGAAAGGTGACATAGCCGTTCGGCTGCGTGCAGGTATAGTTCGAATTGCCGGTGGTCGACGCCATGCCCACCAGCGGGTTGCCGGCGCTGTAGCCGCAGTAGTTGCTGGCGCCCGCGCCCGGCAGCGAGCTGATGCGGATCAGATCGGCGCGGATGGCGCTGAAGTCTTTCACCCGGATCTGGATTTTGTTGCCGACGGTGGCGTAGCGGGTAATCGGCGCCGACTGCCAGTAACGGGTAAAAACCTTGCCGGAATCCAGATGGGTCAAACGAATGCCGACGTAAGGGAAGTAGGTGGCGTAATAGTTGGGATTGCCGTCCCTGGCGCCCAGATCGTAATAGCCGCCGACGCGATCGTCGCCGTTGGTGGCGAAGACTTCATAAATTTGCCCAACATCGCCGGCATCGCATTCATACAGCACCTTGTTTGGGTCGGGATAGCGGGTGCCGGAGGTCAGATCGAACACGCTGGTGCCCAGCGGCGTGCCGACGGGCTGCAGATAAGTGCTGGTCAGATTGACCCGACCCAGCGCCGTGCCCACCCCGCAAGGATCGCAGCCGGAGTCGATCCAGGGGGCGACGCGCGTGCATTGCGCCAGCGCCGCGGGCGCGCCGAACAGCGACAGGGCGAACAGCGCCGGGGCGGCGACCAGATAAGAAATGCGTTTCATCGTCTCTCCTGAGATAAGTTAAACGGGTTAGCGGCACGGAGCGCTGAGCCGCTGAATCGGGCTGTCTTCCGCGGCGGGCAGGCGATAGTGCAGCGTGCACTGCTGGCCGGGTGCGTCGCCCCAGTTCAGCGTCAGCGTGCCGGCATTCCGGTCGCTGCGCAGATACACCTGATTGGCCTGGCCAACCATGCCCACGCTGTTGCCCGCGTTGTCCAACACGTTGGCGCCCATCGGGATCGGCGCGTTGTCGGGACGCTGTGCGGTAATCAGCAGCGCCTGGCCGCGCACGGTGTTGAAGCGCAGGCGCACCGTGGCGCCGGCGTACGGGGCGACGCGTTGCTGGCCGTCCTCCAGTTCCGCTTTATCATTCATGCCCTCGGGGTTCAGCGCGACGGTGTTGTAGTGATAGGGCACCAGCGCCGGCGCCAGCGCATAGCCGAAGCGATCGACGCGCGCGCCTTGGCCGCCCATCACCTGCGCGCCGTTGGCGCCGGGCGCCTCTATCAGGGCGAAGGTATCACCGACATACGGCCCTAATGTCACGCCGCCGCGGTGCGCCACCACCGCGCCCTGCAGCGACAGTGAGCCTTGTCGATACTGGCGCGCGGTGGAGAACGAGCCGGTGACGTTGGCGTAAGGCAGGCGGGTTTGCAGGTTGCCGCCCCAGATGCTTTGTTGGCGATCGTCGTCGGTGGTGAAGTTCAGACCGTAACTGACCGGCTGTTCGTCGCCGACGCTGCCCGACAGCGCAGCCTGATAGTTGCCGCCCTGACCCTGGCTGTGGTTGGCCAGCAGCGAGACGCTGGGGGCGGATGACGAACGCCCGAGCGGGAAGCTGAGCGACAGGGCAGTGACGGTTTGCGTGTTCTGCGCCAGCGGCGCGCTGTAGACGTTATCCAACGGCCCGTAGCCGCGATAGTCGCCGTTGCTGTAGCCCAGACTGCGGGTGCGGGTGACGGAGAGGTTAAGCGCCACGCCGTTGCCGAAGGTTTTCCCCCAGCCCAGCTGGAGCTGATTGTCGCGGCCGCGCTGATCGCGGTAGTCCTGGGTCGAGCCGGACATCGTCAAGCTGCCGAACGCGCCCATGCCCTGATTGACGGCCACCTCGAAACGCGAACGCTGGCGGTAGGAATCGGACTGCCAGCGTTGGCCGGTGACGGCGGCGCGCCGCACGCCGAGCACGTCGCTGAGATCGCGGAAGCCTTCGGTGGAGTAACGGTAGCCGGCGATGGATAAGGTGGTGTCCGTCGGGCTGAAGGTTCGGCTGTAAGAGAGATGCAGCATCCAGCCTGAGGCGCCGCCGTCCGGCAGGCTGGCGTGGGAATAGGTGGTGTCCATGCCGAAGGCGCCCAGTTCGCTGCTGTACACGCCGCCCAGCATCATCGCCTGATAGCCGTCCGCCAGCTGGTTGCCGATGTTGAAGGTCAGGGCGTTGGTCAGGCCGTGCTGCCAGGTCACTTCGCTGAACAGATCGTTATCGCCGACGTAGCGGGAACGGCCGACGATGGCGGAGTAGCGCGACTGGCCGGGGCGGATGGATTCCGGCACCGCGGCGAACGGCACGGTGAAGGTGCTGACGCTGCCGTCGGCCTCGGTCACCACCACGGTCAGATCGCCGGCGTAGTTGGTGGCGTACAGATCGTTGATGGCGAACGGCCCCGGCGCCACGGTGGTTTCGTACAGCGTGCTTTTACCCTGCAGCACCGTCACGCGCGCGTTGCTTTTCGCCACGCCGCGCACCACCGGCGCATAGCCGCGCTGTGAATCCGGCAGCATGCGATCGTCCGAGCTGAGCTGAATGCCGCGAAAGCCCAGGCCGGAAAAGAAGTGCCCGTCGGTAAAGCCTTCGCCCAGCAGCATTTCGCTGCGCCAGGGCAAGATCGCGCGCTGCACGTAGCGGCGGCTGGTGTCCAGGTGGCCGCCGAACTCCCGATCGTAGCGGTAGCTGGATTGCTGGCGGTAGCGCCAGAGCCCGAGGTTGAACCCGCCGTTCAGGTTGGCGTAGGTCGAGTCGAGGTCGCGGGTTTGCCCCTGTCGGTAGCTGACGTGGTACTGGTTGAGGTTGTAATTGACGAAGACCATCGATTCGCCGCCGTCCAGGCTGGCGGGATTGACGCTGCCGCGCGGCTGGCCGTTCAACAGCGCCTGCGGAATGCTCAGATCCAGGCGCAGCCGCGAGATATCGGCGTTCACCGTGATGTCCTTCAGATCCCGGCCGGGCAGCAGGCATGCCGTTTCGGCCGCCGGCGGATTTTTCAGCCCGAAGCGCGTCAGCTGCGCGCGATCGAAACAGGGCAGTACCTGCTTGCCATCGCGCACGAAACGAATTTGATCGCGCTCGAGAAACTGGCCGTTGAGGTACAGATCGATCTGATAGCTGCCGGGGGCGACGGCGTCCTGTTGGTTGAATTGACTCAGGGCGCTGTTGCTCAGCACGCTGCCGCGCAGCAGCGCGGGATCGAAGGTGTAGCCATCGGCGGCGGCGCAGCCCAGCGGCAGCGCCAGCAGCGCGCAACACCAGCGTGCGGGAAGCGGCGTCGCCTTGCGAGCATCGAACATGAAAACCTCCCTGTCTGGTTTCAGCGCGCGACGTTCAGGGTGCGTGTGATTTCCACCCCATAGTCATTGATGACGCGCAGCGCGATCTGCCGCACCTCACCGTTCACCGGCCAGCTGGCCTGCGAAAACGGCGGGATCAGGTCCGCCTGCGGGATCGCGGTGCGTTTTGCGCCGCTGAGTATCGCGGCCTGGCTGACGTTGGCGTAGTAGCCGGTCGGGTTGTCGACGCGCAGCGCGTTGCCGACCTGGCGCAGGCTGAGCTTATCGATGACGTGATTGGCGTCGCCGGCCAGCCCGGCCGGGCGATAGAACACTTTCAGGCGATTGGTGACCACCAGCAGCAGTTTGTTCTTGTCGCTGTCCGTCTGACGCACGGCGGGCACCTGCAGGAAGTTGAGGTAGAACAGCGATTCGCGATCGCGCGGCAGCGGCTGGCCGACGAACGACAGCCGCACCATCTGCCCGCTGTGCGGATTCATGCGGAAGATTTGCGGCGAGGCGACAAAAGGCGCGTCGGCGTTTTCCGGCGTGGACTTGGGGTTATTGATATCGAGCCAGATCTGCATCAGCGCCGGGGCGCCGTCGTCATTGGTGAATTGCAGCGTTTTTTCCCGCGCCTCGGCGGGGTAGATCACGCGATTGCCGAGCAGCGTGACGCTGGCCGACGCGTAGCTGGCGGCAAAACTCATCAGGCAAAACGATAGGGCGGCCCAACGGCGGGCGTAACGGGTTATCTGCTGCATAAACGTGAACCGATAAAAGGAGCGAGTCATTCAGCGCCGTCCGCTAAGGAACGGCGCTGTCATCAACAGGTATGGCGCCTGACGCCGGCTTATCTGTAGGTAATGGCGAACTGGGCGGTGGCGATCACCGAACCGGCCGCTACGCCGGTATCTTCCGCGTAGTAGCGAGCCACCAGGTTCTGCGAGGTGGACGTGGCGTCTTTCGCCAGCGTCATCGCCGACGTGGTGACGGTAGAGCCGCTGGCGAATGACAACGGCGTAGTGGCGTCGCTGTCCAGCAGTTGAATGGAAACCTTGGCCGCATCGCCCGCGTTGCCCAGGTTGCCGTTAACTGTCGGGTTGTTGCCCGCCAGCACGGTTTTGATCGCCGTATCGCTGGTTGCCGCCGCACAGCCCGTGACGTTAACGGTAAAGGTGGTGTCGCCGGCGGTGGCGCCTTTGGTGGCGAGCTGGCTGGCGGCGACGGTCGGCAGCAGAACAACCGGGTTGGATTGGTTGCCGTTAATATTCACCGAACAGGTTTGCGTGCTGACTTCGCCTTTAAATTGCACCGTATTGGACGAGGCGGCCGCACAGGCGCCGGAGAGAGCCAGCATGGATAATGCGACTAATTTAACATTCATGTGAAATGCCCTTTAATTTACTTTAGAGAAAAGCTTTCCTGACAGTAATAATTTACTGACGTGCGGTTGTTGATTAATCATGTTGCGCAATTGTTTTTTAAACGCGTCGGCAAACATGGATTTTCATCCTAACAAACTAAGAATTTTCCCTATAGATATTTTGAATAAGGCAATAAGGCGATGACTCCTGTTGTTACATTTGCTTTCATTTTCGCTTATATCATACAAAATAGAAAATAGATCTATATCATTGCGTTGCATTTTTATTGAATTGTCAGTTTTTGCGAATGAAATAATCTGAAACATTCATGCCTTTTTTGCGTATTAATCAAAGCGCTGGCTGTTGCGTGATTATTTGAAAAACATGTTATCAAGATGTTTTATATCGGTGTGCTTTGCAGGCGAATTACCCCAAAAAAGAGCAGCGACAAGCCGCCTGAGGTGTGGAAGCATACTTTTACGCTGATAAGGAGAATTAAAGTGAGAGTGATTTATATCGACGGTTCGCCGCTGTGCCGTTTGGGGATGAAAACATTATTGGGAGAAGGAGTGATAACCTTATCCTCGCCCAATATTAATATTATTAAAAATATAAGCCCTGCGCCTGATTTAATTATCATGGATTTTCCCCATGAAATTTATCGGTTCGAAGCGTATTTGCGATTTATTCACGCCTCACGTGCTGAATATGAAGGCGTCCGGATACTGTTCTTCGTCGATAAGACTTCGCCGCTGATCCTGGCGTTTATCGCGGCGGCGCAGCCGGATGCGATTTTGCACAAACGGGAAGCGCTACAGGTGGTGCGGGAGACCTGCGCGGCGCTGAGCCGCCGGGAAAAGGCGAGCGAACGGCGCGCGCTGAACAGGCATCGGGCGGCGGCGATCACGCCCGGTGAGGCGGCGGTGCTGTGTGAAACGGCCCGTACGGAAGATATCCGCCTGACCGCGCGGCGGCTGAATTTGCACCCGAAAACCGTTTATTCGCACCTCAACAATGCCGGCAAGAAGTTCGGCATCCGCAATCGGGTGGAATTGCTGAAGATGATTGCGCTGCTGTAGATCACAACGAACGGGCTTGGCCGACGGCCAGCCGCCATTGCGTCATTTCGTCGGCGCCCGGCCCGGCCGCCAGCGCCAGGTTTTGCGCCGGCAGCGATTCGCCGGTCACGGCATCCACCGCGCGCAGGGTGGCAGGGTGGCCGGTTACGCGGTCAACCACGCGCAGCGGCGGCCCGGCCAGCTCGGACAGATTCCATTTGTCGCCAATCTGAATCATCGCCATCACCAGCAGTCCGAGATCTTTTCCTTTCTCCGTCGGCAGATACTCATAACGAGCGGGGCGCGTTTGGTATTGCCGCTTTTCGATAAGGCCGTGGCTTTCCAGGGCCTTGAGCCGGTCGGCCAGCGTATTGTTGGTGATGCCGGTCGAGTGGCGCAGATCGTCATAGCGCGAGAGCCCCAGCAGCAGATCGCGCATGAGAATAGCGCCCCAGCGATCGCCCAATGCCGACAGCACGTGCGCCACCGAGCACGTCATGCCTTCAAACCCTTTTGCTTTCACGTTGCTTTACCTCCGCTTGCCGCCTGATTGCCGAGAATGTTATCGCCTCGGCTTGATAACTTCAATAATTGGAGTTATTACTCTTATTATTGGAGTTTATCATTAACAGCGGCTGATGGCCTGAGCGCCGGCCGGAAACCCGCGCCTTCACCGAGGAGAAAACGTTATGCCACTGTGGCAGATTTACCACCCTGAGCCGGCCTTCAGCGCCGCCGATAAACGCGCGATTGCGCAGAAGGTCACCGCCCTGTACCAGGACTTTTTGCCGCGCTTTTACGTCAACGTGTTCTTCCACGCGCTGCCGCCAGGTTCGGCCTATCTCGGCGGCGAACCGGCCGATGATTTCGTGCGGGTGACCATAGACCATATCGCGCGCGCCATGGACAACGACGCAGAGCAGCAGCAATTCCTGGCGGCCTGCACCCGCATCCTGCACCCCTACATCGCCGCCCGCGGGCTGCGCTGGGAATTGCACGTCGACGAAACGCCGTTCTCGCTGTGGACGATAGACGGATTGAAACCCCCGTTGCCGGGGACGGCGGCGGGGGAGAGGTGGCGCAAGGAGAACCGGCCTTCGGCGTGGGAGGGAAGTTGATGGGGGAGCGGCGGCGGCAAAACGCTATTCGCCACCGCGAACCGTTATCAGCGCTTAGTCTTTTCGCTTAAAGACCTTCTGCCGCAGCCAGTGTTTGATCTGGCCCCAATACTCTTTGCCCAGCAGGGCGATGGCAATGACAAACAAGGTTTCACCGACCACAACAAGCGTAGAGACAACGACAATCTTGTACGGGATGTCGAGGAACGGAATGACAGGAAATGCCAGCCAATACAGCAGAACTACGATAAGCATGGCAAACCCGGCTTTTTTCCTCCCGCTCAGGTTCTTGCTGCGTGCCAGCAGGCTGGGCAACTTGCGCAGCCAGTTTTCAAGATCGTCAATCAGGGTATAAACGACAGGGATAACCAGCAGGCTCAGCACGGTGGAGGTGATCAATCCTCCGATGACGGCCACCGCCATCGGGCTGCGGAAGCTGGGGTCGGCACTGCCGAAACCCAGAGCCACGGGCAACATGCCCGCCCCCATCGCTAACGTCGTCATGATGACGGGGCGGGAACGTTTGTGGCAGGCATCAATCAGCGCCTCTGTCCGGCTCATGGGTTTATTGAGCACTTCGCCATTCGGGCCGTAATGGCCGCGCCGTGACTCGATCGCATAATCGACCAGCAGTATCGAGTTTTTGGTCGCAATCCCCATCAACATGATTAACCCGATCAGGGATGACATCGTGAACGACTGGCCCGCCAGCAGTAACCCAACGAATGCGCCGCCCAATGACAGCGGGAGCGCGGCCAGGATGGTGATCGGTTGGAAGAAGTCTTTGAACAGCAGAACCAGCACGACATAGATGGCCAGGATGCCGGCGACCATAGCCGTGCCGAAACCGGCAAACAGTTCCTTCATCATTTCGTCATCACCCTGCACAACCTGGTGCACGCCGACCGGCAGATTCTGGATTGACGGCAGCTTCGCCACCTGAGCGGCCAGATCCCCGAGTTGGGTGCCCGACAGTTCCACGTCAAGGGTCACACTGCGTGTGCGATTGATGCGATTAATCTGCGCCGGCCCACTGCCTTGCTCAATATTGACGATCTGATTGAGCAGCACCGGGCCTCTGGCGCCGGGTACGGTCAAACGTTCAAGTAGCCCCATATCTTCACGGATGTCCTTTGACAGCTTGACGACGATCGGGATCTGGCGCTGCTCCACGTTGAATTTAGACAGAAACTGATCGTAGTCACCTACGGTTGCAATACGCAAAGTATCGGCAATCGCGACGCCCGATACCCCCAGATCGGCCGCTTTGGCGAAATTGGGTTGCAGGAGGATTTCGCTGCGCGCCAGCCCGGCACTGGAGGTAATGTTACCGAGGCCGGGGAGCTGCCGCAGGTCACTTAATACTGAATCGGCCGCCTTAGCCAGCCGCTGAGGATCATCACCGGCCAACACCAACTGGTATTTCTCACCTGAGCCGCCAAACCCCACTTTGCTGCGAACCCCCGGAAGTGCTGCCATTGCCGTGCGTATCTCGCCTTCGATGACCTGCTTCTTCGGGCGCGCTTGACGCGCATCCAACAACACCGTCAGCGTTGCCATGCGAACGTCGGTTTTCCCATCGGAAGCCATGACATCGCCGCCCGTTGCACCGCCACCGATGGTGGTATAGATGTTACGGATATGCGGGATGGGCGCCAGGCGATGCCGAGCGAGTTCTGCCATGGCCTGGGTTTGTTCCAGCGTGCTCCCTGGCGGCAGCTCCAACGTCACCTGCGTCTGGGAGTTGTCATCTGCAGGGAAAAAGCCCTGGGGCAGCAGAGGGATAAGCATCAGAGAGCCAATAAAGAACCCGCCGGCCAGCGCCAGGGTGAGCCCGCGGTGCCGCAGCGTCCACCGGCAGGCGCGCAGGTAGATCGCCATCCAGAAAGGATCGCGCTGAGGGCGCACATGCGGTTTCATCAGGTAGGCGGCCATCATCGGCGTCAGCAAACGCGCCACAACCAGCGAGGCAAACACCGCCAGCGCCGCCGTCCATCCAAACTGCGTGAAGAATCTTCCGGCAACGCCGGACATGAAGGCCGTCGGCAGGAAAACGGCGATCAAGGCAAACGTCGTGGCGACGACGGCCAGGCCGATTTCCGATGCGGCATCCATCGCGGCCTGGTACGGCGGTTTACCCATGCCGATGTGGCGTTCGATGTTCTCCACTTCGACGATGGCGTCATCCACCAACAGGCCAATCACCAGCGACAGCGCCAGCAGCGTGACGATACTGAGCGAAAAGCCCATCATGTCCATACCGATGAAGGCCGGTAAAATCGACAGAGGCAACGCCGCCGCCGAGATCAACGTCGCCCGGATATCGCGCAGAAACATGAAGACCACCAGGATAGCGAGAATGGCGCCTTCATAAATCATGTGCATGGAGGCGTCGAACTCCTCCTGCACAGGCCGGACAAAGTCGAAGACCTGCGTGATGTGCAAATCAGGCCGCTCTGTGCGCAACTGCGCCAGAACTTTCTCCACCTTGTTGCCGACCTCGACTTCACCGGCGCCTTTGGCGCGCGTGATCTCAAAGCCCACCACCTTCTTGCCGTTGAGGAGCGCAAGTGCACTGCGTTCCGCAATGGTGTCTTTCAGCGTCGCCACGTCGTCCAGGCGAAAACGTTGCCCGCCGGGCAACGACAGTTCCACCGCGGCTAGTTCATCCACGTTCTTGACGCGGGCGACCAAACGCAGCGGTTGTTTTCCCCGCCCCAGATCGACTCGCCCGCCCGTCGCGTCCATCTGTATATCGCGCAACTGACGGGAAACTTCGGCGGCGGTGGCGCCAATCGCCTCCAGTTTGACCGGATCGAGTTCGACTTGAACCTCACGGTTCACGCCGCCCACACGGGTGACCGACCCTACGCCGGCGACGCCTCTCAGACGCCGCGACAGGGTATTGTCCACGAACCAGGACAGTTCATTCTCATCCATCTTGCTGGCGCTGATGGAAAAGGCCAGGATAGGTTTGCCCGTGATGTTGAGCTTGCGAACGATAGGATCACGTAAATCCGTCGGCAACTCGGTGCGAATGCTTTGCACGGCTGACCGGACTTCATCCACCGCTTCCTGAACGGGTTTTTCCAGACGAAACTCTGCTGAGATATCGACCAGCCCATCCTGGATCGTGGTGCGCAGGTTCTTCAACCCCTGTACCGAAGAGACGGTGTCCTCCAGCTTGCGCGCCACCTCCGTTTCGAGCTGGGGCGCGCCGCGCCCGGAAGCGAAGCGGACACGGTGACCGTAGGCACATCCATGTCCGGGAAGCTCTGGATCTTCATCAATTTGAAAGAATAAAAGCCGGCAACGCTCAAGATGACAAAGAGCAAGATGGACGGAATAGGGTTGCGAATGGACCAGGTTGAGATATTCATAATGGGCCTCTTAGCGCGGATCCGATGAGTGGGAAGCCTCGGCCGTGTTGGCCAACTGGACTTTATCGCCCTCATTGAGGAACACGCCGCCGCTGGCGACGATGCGTTCCGCGCCTTGAAGACCGGACAGGATCTCCTGCTGGTCATTCACCAGACGGCCTACCGCGACTTTAAGCGGATGTGCATGCAGCTCGTCATCTACGGTGAACACCAGGTGAAAACCGTCGCGCGCCACGACGGCGGATTGCGGCACGGTCAGCCCTTGCCGATCGCCTACCGTAATCGTACCGCTGGCATACGTGCCGGGCCGAATCGGCGAGGCATTCTTCGCGGTTGATGGGAGGATGTCCACATAGGCAATTCCGCGGCGCGAGGTCGAATTGACCGTCGGTGCCGCCAGGCGCACGATGCCTTCCCAGGTGTTACCGCCAGGTGAAGCGATCTGCGCTTTTTGCCCCGGTTGGATTTGTTCCAGCTGCTGCGCCGACAATTCCGCTCGCCATTCAAATTTTCCCTGGCGGATCAGGCGGAACATTTCGGTGCTTTGCATAGGAACTGAACCGACCGCGGCCGATCGCGCGGAAATGATGCCGTCATCGGGGGCGCGCAATATCGTCTGGTCTAGTCGCAACTGCTGGGCCGCCATCCGCGCTTTCGCCGATTCCAGACGCGCCTGTGCCGTCTTTTCCTGGGTTAACAGCTTTTGGATATCCTGTTCGCTCAGGCTGCCGACACCGCGCAACAACCGCGCTCGTTTTCCATCCGCTTGCGCATTCAACGCGACCGCTTTCGCTTCGTTGAGATCGGCTTTCGCCAGCAGCCAGTCATTCATCACGGAGTCGCGTGTAAATTCCGCCAGCGGTTGGCCCTGGCGCACCACATCCCCTTCCTGCACCAACAGTTTTTGCACGCGCAGCCCATTGGCTTCCGGGCTGATGATCGCCTCTTGCCAGGCCGCAACAGAGCCATTGGCCGTGACGGTGCGGGAAAGGGACTGTCTTGCCGGCGTTGTCAGGGTCACTGTCAGCGTCGGTTTATCTGCCGGTGGGGCAACCTTGTCCGCCGGCGTATCGCAGGCCGATAAGGCGGCGGCAATCGGCATCGCCAGCACGGCTGCATGCAGGCTCCGCAAAGACCAAAAGCGGGGACGCGTGTTTTTAGCTATCAGTTGTGTCATCGGGAGAACCCATAAGGTGAATGATTTGTCGAACCTGTCGCCAGCGGTGCGGCGATGTATTGCTCTGTATTGAATTTCAAACGAATACGGCGCTGTCCTGCAGCGGTTCAGCCTGGCGTTGAATCCTTGTTCGCTCTGACGCAGTGAACAGACGCCGTATCCACTTCCGCACTGTCGATCGCACGCGGCTATGATGCTCAGGCGGTTCAGCCTGCCAATCCGCCGCGCTTTCGCCGGGGTCGGTATCCACGCTCGATAGATCCAACGTCCAGGGAACAGAATGCTTGGTTGTGTGGCGGTTGATCCCGCTTCCATCGGCAGCGGTCTTGCCACGCTCGGCGACTTCCTTCTGAGCAGATTGAGACGCCCGGCGAGGGGGCGTTTGTATCGCCCGTTCGAAGGATTCAGGCAATGGCGCGCTTTGGGTAGAGAACGCGTGTTGTCGCCGGCAGGTACGCGATGCGTAATAGAGGGCCGCAGCCTCTGTCGCAACCAGTTTGCGGGCGTCATTCCATAACGCTTGAACGCACTCCAAATTTGCGCGCGCAACCGACGTTTGTGCTCCGCGCTCATTCTCCAAGTGACTGGGCTTGCCGGCCGGAGCGCGCAAGCGCCGGGCGCCGGATTCATTTCGGGCGGGGGGCCATGCATTCCACACAGACACATGCGCCGAGCCAGGCAGGGAGGCCCGCCATTTTGTTGGAACATGCTGGGTTCCTGACAAACGGTCTGATGCAGGTGCGGTTGCGCAAGCGCAGAGGATCAAAGACACGCTGAGAATAAGAGAAACGAATATGAGTCGGCGGAGCCTTGGATAGGGCCGTGTTCGCAGCATTTTTAGTTTTGAAACGGGTGGCATGATTGTCGTGTCTTTTTAATGCGTGAGTACGCACTCATTATATAATTAAAAAAAGAAGCTAGATGGCTGTATGAGCGTCAGGAAGCTCAATGGCTCGCATCATGGCTTCATAACCTGCGCGTTTGTAAATATCCAGCAGGTGAGGTTTTTGAACGGCCATATCGATAACGCCATTGGCCATTACCGTGCAAATCATGCCCTGAAACTCGCTCGACTGCGGTAAATCCAGCCCCTGGACCAACGGAATACCCAGTTGGGAAATATCACCGAACCGTACGCTTCTTTCCCTCTGTGCGCTGGATAACTTGCCGGAGACCATCAATTTGTTTCCTGTCGCATACGCGGCGGGATTGGCGAGCGCCCAGTCAATGTAGGCATCCCAGGCGGCCTGCATGTTATCTTTACCAGGCGAAACGTCCTGCAAGCTTTGCGTCAGCAGGCACTCCATTTCATCAAGCAGGTAATCGCAGACTGCGCTCAGCAGTACGTCCTTATTTTCAAAGTAGCGGAACAGCGTACCCTCCGAGACGCCAGCCTTCCTGGCGATGGCCGATGTGGGCGCCGCTAATCCTTGTTCGGCAAAAATGTCGGTGGCGGCCTGCAAGAGCGCCTGCTGCTTTTCTTCACTGCGGGGACGGGCCACTTTGAGGCTCCTTTAATAAGTGAGTAAACACTCATTATAAGACTGCAACGGAAGATGACAAGCTTTTTCCTGTAGGACAAAGTATCAACACGAGAGCCATTTTCGTGCAGCGATGCGGATAATGCCGTCATGAAGGGCGCAATAAAACGTACGGCGAAGATCGTTCAGTGGGAAAGAACCGGGAGGGTGAGACGGCGTCCAGGTTGCCAAAACGCAGGCCCTGGAGACAAAAAAATCCACGCCGAAGCGTGGATTTTTCCGTTTCCGGCAGCGGAGAAAAGCGCTGCGGAGAGAGGCTTAGACGTTGAACAAGAAGTTCATTACGTCGCCGTCTTTGACGATGTAGTCTTTACCTTCGGAGCGCATTTTGCCGGCTTCTTTGGCGCCTTGCTCACCCTTGTAGGTGATGAAGTCGTCATAGGAGATGGTTTGGGCGCGGATAAAGCCTTTCTCGAAGTCGGTGTGGATCTTGCCGGCCGCCTGCGGGGCGGTGGCGCCTACCGGGATGGTCCAGGCGCGCACTTCTTTCACGCCGGCGGTGAAGTAGGTTTGCAGGTTCAGCAGTTCATAACCGGCGCGGATCACGCGGTTCAGGCCCGGCTCTTCCAGGCCCAGTTCGGCCATGAACTCGTCGCGCTCTTCATCTTCCAGCTCGGCGATGTCGGATTCCACGGCGGCGCACACGGCAACCACCACGGAGCCTTCGGCGTCGGCGATTTTACGCACGGTGTCCAGGTACGGGTTGTTCTCGAAGCCGTCTTCGTTGACGTTGGCGATGTACATGGTCGGCTTCAGCGTCAGGAAGCTCAGGTATTTGATCGCCGCCTTGTCTTCATCGGTCAGATCCAGCGCGCGCAGCATGCCGGCGTTTTCCAGGTGCGGCAGGCATTTCTCCAGCGCCGCCAGCTCGGCTTTAGCGTCTTTGTCGCCGCCTTTGGCTTTCTTCTGCACGCGGTGGATGGCGCGCTCGCAGGTGTCCAGGTCGGACAGCGCCAGCTCGGTGTTGATCACGTCGATGTCTTCGGCCGGATCGACCTTGTTGTTGACGTGGATGATGTTGTCGTTTTCGAAGCAGCGCACTACGTGGCCGATGGCTTCGGTTTCGCGAATGTTGGTCAGGAACTGGTTGCCCAGGCCTTCACCTTTGGACGCGCCTTTCACCAGGCCGGCGATGTCGACGAATTCCATGGTGGTCGGCAGAATGCGCTGCGGCTTGACGATCTCGGCCAGCTTATCCAGACGCGGATCGGGCATCGGCACCACACCGGTGTTCGGTTCAATGGTGCAGAACGGGAAGTTGGCTGCTTCAATGCCCGCTTTGGTCAACGCGTTGAACAGGGTGGATTTGCCTACGTTAGGCAGGCCGACGATACCGCATTTGAATCCCATGTTGTAATCACCTTAAATATCTTAACTATCAGCCGGTTAGATTTAACCGACTGCATAAAGGGCAAAATAATGCCGCCATTATACACGTAATGGGCGTTTATCTCGATCAGACTTGTTTGGCGGGGCGATCCGCAGCAGGAGAGGAGACGCCGCGTGAGCGAGGAGACCTTCCACCCGCGTGGCTAAAAGCCGGCAGCGGGCAGGGCGCCCGCTGCGGCAAGGTTCAGGCTTGCGCCTTGAAGCTGTGCAGGCGCTGAACGGTTTTTTCCAGCCCGTCCTTCATCAGCATCTCGGTGCAGCGCAGCGATTCGTCGATCGCTTCGTCGATCATCTTCTGCTCGCTGGCCGGCGGCTTGCCGAGCACGAAGCCCACCACCTTGTTCTTGTCGCCCGGATGGCCGATGCCGATGCGCAGGCGATAGAAGTTCGGGTTGTTGCCGAACTTGTTTTGGATGTCTTTCAGGCCGTTGTGGCCGCCGTTGCCGCCGCCGAGCTTGATTTTGGCTACGCCGGGCGGCAGATCCAGCTCGTCGTGCGCCACCAGGATCTCGCTTGGTTCGATGCGGTAGAAGTTGGCCATCGCCAGCACCGCTTTGCCGCTCAGGTTCATGAAGGTGGTCGGCACCAGCAGGCGCACGTCGTTGCCCGCCAGGTTCAAACGGGCGGTATAACCGAAGAACTTGCTCTCTTCTTTCAGCTGCTGATTGTGGCGCTGGGCCAGCAGATCGACGTACCAGGCGCCGGCGTTGTGGCGCGTCTGGGCGTATTCCGCGCCCGGGTTAGCCAGGCCGACTATCAATTTAATACTGCTCACTGAGTGATTCGCTATGATCAGGGTAATGGAAAGGGAGTTAGTCTACCTGTCGGGGCGGCGAATGACAAAATCCGATCTCCGCCGTCGTCGCAGGTAACAAAGACGAATGATTCATTAGCTGAATAATTCAATTTGTCCGCTAATTTTCAGCCGTGTGTTAAGAAGTGTCAATAATTCTTTACCATTGTGATCGCCTCCGCAATCCCCTTGCCGCAGCAAGGGCTATACTTAACTTATCAAAGTGGGTTAACAAGTTGCAGCGTTATCCCGGTTGGCACATGGCAATCATGGAGGTGGCATATGAAACGTAGAAACGCGGACAGAGTGGGCAACTTTTTTATGGGGCTGGGCCTGGTCGTGATGATCGGCGGCGTCGGATACTCCATTCTTGCTGAAGTATCGCAGTTCAATTTACCGCAATTTTTCGCCCACGGCGCCATCATGAGCATCTTCGTCGGCGCGCTGTTGTGGCTGGTGGGCGCGCGTATCGGCGGCCGCGAGCAGGTGGCGGATCGCTACTGGTGGGTAAAACACTTTGATAAACGGTGCCGCAACGATCAACATCGTTCGTCGCATTGATTAAAAAAGCAGAAGGGAAGCAAGAGCAGGGCAAGGGAACATCTGCCGTGCATTAAGGTTTGAGGTCATGTCGGACTACAAGTAGAAAACCCGTTGTTGCTCGCGCACCAACGGGTTTTTCTTTTTCTGCTGTCGGGCTCGCTATCTTTCCGGCACGGTGGGCGCCGCACCGGAAAGACGACGAATCAATGCTCGAACATCGCAGAGATCGACTCTTCGTTGCTGATGCGGCGGATGGCTTCAGCCAGCATGCCGGACAGGGTCAGAGTGCGAACGTTTTTCAGTGCCTTGATTTCCGGCGACAGCGGAATGGTGTCGCAGACGATCACTTCATCAATCACCGAGTTCTTGATGTTGTCCACGGCGTTGCCGGAGAAGATCGGGTGCGTCGCGTAGGCGAATACGCGCTTGGCACCGCGTTCTTTCAACGCTTCAGCCGCTTTACACAAGGTGCCGCCGGTGTCGATCATGTCGTCGACCAGCACGCAGTCGCGGCCTGCCACGTCACCGATGATGTGCATCACCTGAGAAACGTTCGCGCGCGGGCGACGTTTGTCGATGATGGCCATGTCGGTGTCGTTCAGCAGTTTGGCGATAGCGCGGGCACGCACCACGCCGCCGATATCCGGAGAAACCACGATCGGGTTTTCCAGATTTTGCTGCAGCATGTCTTCCAGCAGGATCGGGCTGCCGAACACGTTGTCTACCGGTACGTCGAAGAAGCCTTGAATCTGCTCAGCATGCAGATCCACCGTCAGAACGCGGTCAACCCCTACGCTGGAGAGAAAATCGGCGACAACCTTGGCGGTGATTGGCACACGCGCGGAACGCACGCGGCGATCCTGGCGGGCATAGCCGAAGTAAGGGATAACGGCGGTAATACGACCTGCGGAGGCGCGACGCAGGGCGTCGACCATCACAACCAGTTCCATCAGGTTGTCGTTGGTCGGGGCACAGGTGGACTGGATGATGAAAATATCACCGCCGCGTACATTTTCGTTGATTTGCACGCTCACTTCGCCGTCGCTAAAACGACCTACAGCGGCGTCACCAAGGCTGGTGTACAAACGGTTGGCAATACGTTGTGCTAGTTCCGGGGTGGCGTTACCAGCAAAAAGCTTCATATCAGGCACGAGAAGAACCTCAGGCTTGCGTCCAGAGAAGATATTGTCATGCGACATCGCCAAGGGGCAGTCGGCGACGCCGGCGCAATATACATACGGGTATGTAAAACTAAAATTGAGACCGCAGGCAGCGCAGGGATAACAGGGCCAGGTGTGCATGACCCTGCGCAGCGAAACGTTGAGCTACGACTCAAACCGCCCGGAACGGATGCGATGTAGTGGGGAGACGTTAACGCCGCGCGCTACAAAACCACACAACCACTCCGGGGCTTGATTTAACACCTGACGGGCGGCGATTTCTGTGTCGAATTCAGCAAACACACAAGCACCTGTGCCAGTCAGGCGTGACGGGGCGTATTCTAACAGCCATGAAAGAAGCTGTTCAACCTCGCGAAAACGTTTTCTTGCGATCGGTTCGCAATCATTTGCGTACGGCGCCTGCAACAGCTCACTTAAGGAGCGAACCGGGGTGTTTCTTTTCAATTCGGCGTCGCCGAAGATAACCGGCGTCGGGATGCCGACGCCGGGATGCGCCACCAGATACCATTTTTCCTGCGGCTCGGCCGGCTGCAGGCGCTCGCCGATGCCTTCGGCGAAGGCGGCGTGGCCGCGCACGAACACCGGCACGTCGGCGCCGAGGCTGAGCCCCAGCTCTGCCAGTTGGTCGTCGCCAAGACCGCAGCGCCACAATTCGTTCAGCGCCACCAGCACGGTGGCGGCGTTGGAGGAGCCGCCGCCCAAACCGCCGCCCATCGGCAGGCGTTTGTCGATGCTGATATCGGCGCCGCGCGGCGCGGTTTGCAGGCCGCGTTCATCGCAATAGCGTTGCAGCAGGCGGGCGGCGCGCACGATCAGGTTCTGCTCGTCCGGCACGCCCTCAACCGGCGTCAGCAGGTGAATGCGGTCGTCCTGGCGTGGGTCGATGGTCAGGGTGTCGCCGTAGTCCAAAAACTGGAACAGCGTCTGCAGCAGGTGATAGCCGTCTTCACGACGGCCGGTGATGTACAGAAACAGGTTGAGTTTCGCGGGGGAGGGCCACTGGCGGATCATTTGAGTGTCCAGTTATCCATCTTCAGCTTGATGCGCTGGTCGCCCTGCTGCAGCTCCAGACGGTTCGGCAGCGTCGGCTGCACCTCGTTGCTGTAGCCCTGGTAATCCACTTTCCAGGTCTGGCCGCCTTGCTGGTAGGTCAGTTTGCTCAGACGATATTGGTCATCCAGCGCAAAATCGCTGGCTTCGCCCGGCAGGCCGAGCATCCACTGGCGCAGGTTGTTCAGCGGGATCGCCATGCCGGTCAGCTTGCGGATCATCTCTTCCGGGTTGTCGCTGACGTAACGTTTGCCCTGGTTGTCGGTCAGCTGCACCACGTTTTTCTGCACGTTGAGATCCATTTCCGTGCTGCCCAGTGGGTTGGTCAGCAGCAGGCGGTAGCGCTCCGGCGAGAACTGCTGCCAGAAGAAGCGGGCGTAGACTTTTTTCTGATCAGACAAGTAGGCGAAGGAGCCGCGGGTCTGATAGGTGCTGAGCTGTTGCACCGCCTGCTCATGGGCGCGCCACTGCGGTGAGGTTGGGCTGGTGGCCGGGCCGGTCGGCTTGGTGGTGGTACAGGCGGCCAGCACCAGGCTGGCCAGCGGGATCAGACGGAGCAAACTAACTTTGCGTATTGGCATAACTTTCTCTTGTCCTTTTGTCCTTGCGGGCATGCGCGACGAAACCCGGATTCAGCGCTCACGCTAACGGGGCGGCGGCGACGCGTCAATTTTTTGCTGCATCGCGTTGAATCTTGCCGCTTTTACCGGCGCAATACCAACCTGGCACGCGCGTCGGGGTCGCCATTAAGCGTAACACAATCGGCCGAAGGCGGGGGAGGCGCGCCCGATAAGCGGTGCCGGAGTTGCGCAAACGCCGCCGCTGCGTACGCCGAATAGCGTGCGCGTTATCGCAAACTGCGCTAAAATTTAAGCAATTAACCTACCCTATGACTATTTATCCTGCTGTATTTATTGCTTATTCATTAATTGATGTCATCTATGACAGCGATTGAACGGAAGATGCGGTTGTTACTTTTATTGATCCCGCGCATCAAGTAGAATGCCGTTCAACGAGAACCCGTACCAAGATAAGTATTACTCGAAGCAATGACCCTGCTGGCGTTAGGTATAAATCACAAAACCGCTCCGGTTTCTCTGCGTGAAAGGGTGACCTTCTCGCCAGAGTCCATCGATGAGGCGCTAACCAGCTTGCTCCAACAACCGTTGGTGCAGGGCGGCGTCGTGTTGTCCACCTGCAACCGCACCGAGCTGTACCTCAGCGTAGAGCAACAGGAACACATGCACGAGCAGCTGGTCGCCTGGCTGTGCGCGTACCACAACCTGCGCCCGGAAGAGGTGAAGAAAAGCCTGTACTGGCATCAGGGCAACGACGCGGTCAGCCATCTGATGCGGGTGGCCAGCGGGTTGGACTCACTGGTGCTGGGCGAACCGCAGATCCTCGGCCAGGTGAAAAAGGCCTTCGCCGAGTCGCAACGCGGCCAGTCGCTGTCCGGCGAGCTGGAGCGGCTGTTCCAGAAATCCTTCTCCGTCGCCAAGCGCGTGCGCACCGAAACCGAAATCGGCGCCAGCGCGGTCTCCGTGGCTTTCGCCGCCTGTACACTGGCGCGGCAGATCTTCGAATCGCTGGCCGATCTCAACGTATTGCTGGTGGGCGCCGGTGAAACCATCGAGCTGGTGGCGCGCCACCTGCGCGAACACAAAGTGCGGCACATGATCATCGCCAACCGCACCCGCGAGCGCGCGCAGCTGCTGGCGGACGAGGTCGGCGCTGAGGTGATCACCCTGCCGGAGATCGACGAACGCCTGGCGGACGCCGACATCATCATCAGTTCCACCGCCAGCCCGCTGCCGATCATCGGCAAGGGGATGGTGGAGCGCGCGCTGAAGGCGCGCCGCAACCAGCCGATGCTGCTGGTGGATATCGCCGTACCGCGCGATATCGAGCCGGAGGTCGGCAAACTGGCCAACGCCTATCTGTACAGCGTGGACGATCTGCACGCCATCATTCAAAGCAACCTGGCGCAGCGCAAAGCGGCGGCGGTGCAGGCGGAGTCGATCGTGCAGCAGGAAAGCACCAACTTCATGGCCTGGCTGCGCTCGCAGGGCGCGGTGGAAACCATCCGCGACTACCGTTCGCAGGCCGACCAAATTCGCGCAGAGATGGAGGCCAAAGCGCTGGCCGCCATCGCGCAGGGCGCCAACGTGGAGCAGGTTATTCACGAGCTGGCCCATAAACTGACCAACCGTCTTATTCATGCCCCCACCAAATCCCTCCAGCAGGCCGCCGGCGACGGCGACGTGGAGCGGTTGCAGTTATTACGCGACAGCCTCGGGCTGGATCAGCATTAGTTTTCTCTATTAACAGGGTTTATTACCACGCATGAAGCCTTCTATTGTTGCCAAACTGGAAGCGTTACAAGAGCGCCATGAAGAAGTGCAGGCGCTGCTCGGCGATGCCGGCGTCATCGCCGACCAAGACCGGTTCCGCGCGCTGTCGCGAGAATACGCGCAGCTGACCGATGTCAGCCGCTGCTTCCTGGAATGGCGTCAGGTGCAGGAGGATCTGGAGACGGCGGAAATGATGCTGGACGATCCGGAGATGCGCGAGATGGCGCAGGAAGAGCTGAAACAGGCGCGGGCGAGCAGCGAAGAGCTGGAACAGCAGCTGCAGGTCTTGCTGCTGCCGAAAGATCCGGATGATGAGCGCAGCTGCTTCCTCGAAGTGCGCGCCGGCACCGGCGGCGATGAGGCGGCGATCTTCGCCGGCGATCTGTTCCGCATGTACAGCCGTTACGCCGAAGGCCGCCGCTGGCGCGTCGAGGTGATGAGCGCCAACGAAGGCGAGCACGGCGGCTTCAAAGAAGTGATCGCCAAAGTTTCCGGCGACGGCGTGTACGGCCAGCTGAAGTTTGAATCCGGCGGCCACCGCGTGCAGCGCGTGCCGGAAACCGAATCCCAGGGGCGCATCCACACCTCCGCCTGCACCGTGGCGGTGATGCCGGAAGTGCCGGAAGCCGAGCTGCCGGACATCAACCCGGGCGATCTGAAAATCGACACCTTCCGCTCCTCCGGCGCCGGCGGCCAGCACGTTAACACCACCGACTCGGCGATCCGCATTACCCACCTGCCGACCGGCATCGTGGTGGAGTGCCAGGACGAACGTTCTCAACACAAAAACAAAGCCAAGGCGATGTCGGTGCTGGGCGCGCGCATTCGCGCCGCCGAGATGGCCAAGCGCCAGCAGGCCGAGGCGTCCACTCGCCGCAACCTGCTGGGCAGCGGCGATCGTTCCGATCGCAACCGCACCTACAACTTCCCGCAGGGGCGGGTGACCGACCACCGCATCAACCTGACGCTTTACCGCCTGGATGAAGTGATGGAAGGCAAACTGGACATGCTGATCCAGCCGATCGTGCAGGAGTATCAGGCCGATCAGCTGGCTGCGCTGTCCGCCGAGCAAGAGTGATGGATTATCAACACTGGCTGAAAGCCGCCGCCGCGCGTTTGACCCACAGCGACAGCGCCCGGCGCGACGCGGAAATCCTGTTGGGTTTCGTGACCGGCAAGGCCAGAACCTTCCTGATGGCGTTCGGGGAAACCCTGCTGACGCCGCCGCAGCAACAGCAGCTGGAGACGCTGCTGGCGCGCCGCGAACGCGGTGAGCCGGTGGCCTATCTGGTGGGCGAGCGCGAGTTTTGGTCGCTGCCGCTGTCGGTCTCGCCCGCGACGCTGATCCCGCGCCCGGATACCGAATGCCTGGTGGAACTGGCGCTGGCGCGCCTGCCGCCGCAACCCTGCCACTTCCTCGATCTCGGCACCGGCACCGGCGCCATCGCGCTGGCGCTGGCCAGCGAGCGCCCGGATTGTTCGGCAATCGGCGTCGATGTGCAGCCGGACGCGGTCGCGCTGGCGCAGCACAATGCGCGCAAGCTGAAGATCGACAACGTTCGATTTTTACAGGGCAGCTGGTTTGCGCCCGTGGCCGGGCAACGCTTTGCGCTGATCGCCAGCAATCCGCCCTATATCGACGCCGCCGATCCGCATTTGTCGCAGGGCGATGTGCGCTTCGAGCCGGGCAGCGCGCTGGTGGCCGCCGAGCACGGGCTGGCCGATCTGGCCGCCATCGTGCGCCAGGCGCCGCACTATCTGCAGCCACAGGGCTGGCTGCTGTTGGAACATGGCTGGCAGCAGGGCGAGAGCGTGCGCGCGCTGCTGCAGGCCGCCGGATTTTCCGCTGTCGCCACCCACCGTGATTACGGCGACAACGATCGTGTGACGCTCGGCCAATGGCCGGGATAAGCGCCCCTCATAATAACGACGCCCGGGCCATCTAAGGGAGCATCATGACTGCATACACCGCGTTGAAACATTTCCATTTGCTGACGGTCGCCATCAGTATTACCTTGTTTGTGCTGCGTTTTTACTGGCAGTGGCGCCGCTCGCCGATCGTGGGGCGCCGCTGGGTCAAGATAGCGCCGCACCTGAACGACACGCTGCTGTTCGTCAGCGGCATCGCGCTGGTGGTGACGTTCGGGTTTTATCCGCTGCTGGGTATGGACTCATGGCTGACCGAGAAGCTGTTTGGCGTTATTATCTATATCCTGCTTGGCTACGTCGCATTGGGCAAGAAGACCAAAAGTCAGCGGCTGCGAACCGTGGCGTTCGTGCTGGCGTTGGGCTGTCTGTATCTGATAATTAAACTTGCCACGACGAAAATACCGTTTCTGATGGGATACCTATGAGTAGCATTGCTGATTTTGAATTTAACACCTCGCCACTGAGCGAAGGGGTGATCCTGGTGTCGCAGTCGGTAAGGCGTGATTTCCCCGCCGCCGACGTGGAGCGCAAGCTGCAACAGCTGGTGGACGAAGCGCGCGCGGCGGTGCCGGCCGACATCACACAGGAGCAGCAACTGGATGCGCTCATCGAACTGTTCTACAAAACCTGGGGATTCGGCGGCGCCAGCGGCGTCTATCGCCTGTCGGACGCCATCTGGCTGGACAAGGTGCTGGAGGGGCGGCAGGGCACGCCGGTTTCGCTCGGCACCATCTTCCTGCATATCGCCAACGCGCTGGATTTGCCGCTGCTGCCGGTGATTTTCCCCACTCAGCTGATCCTGCGCGCCGATTGGCTGGATGAAGAGCTGTGGCTGATCAACCCGCTGAACGGCGAAACCCTGAGCGAACACCAGCTGGAAGTGTGGATCAAGGGCAACCTGGGGCTGGGCGCCGAGCTGGAAGACGACGATCTCGACGAATCCGAGAACATCATGGTGGTGCGCAAGATGCTGGATACGCTGAAGGCCGCCCTGATGGAAGAAAAGCAGCTGGAAATGGCGCTGCGCACCAGCGAAACGGTGCTGTGCTTCGATCCGGAAGATCCGTACGAGATCCGCGATCGTGGGCTGATTTACGCCCAGCTGGAGTGCAACCATATCGCGATTTCCGATCTCAACTATTTTGTCGAGCAGTGTCCTGAAGACCCGGTCAGCGAAGTGATCAAAGTACAGATCCACTCGATTGAGCCGAAACAGGTGACGCTGCATTAATTCAATGACTCCGTGCAGTTTGCAAGGCGACGGTTACAACCTTAACAAAGGCGAAAGCATGAAACAGAAAGTGGTTAGCATTGGCGACATCGACGTAGCAAACGACCTGCCGTTTGTGCTGTTTGGCGGTATGAACGTGCTGGAATCGCGCGATCTGGCGATGAGCATCTGCGAGCACTACGTCACCGTGACGCAAAAACTGGGCATTCCTTACGTTTTCAAAGCCTCTTTCGACAAAGCCAACCGTTCTTCCATCCACTCGTACCGCGGTCCGGGCCTGGAAGAAGGGATGAAGATCTTCGAAGAGCTGAAGAAAACCTTCGGCGTGAAAATCATCACCGACGTTCACGAAGCGGCGCAGGCGCAGCCGGTTTCCGAAGTGGTTGACGTGATCCAACTGCCGGCCTTCCTGGCGCGTCAGACCGATCTGGTGGAAGCGATGGCGAAAACCGGCGCGGTAATCAACGTCAAGAAGCCGCAGTTCGTCAGCCCAGGGCAGATGGGCAACATCGTCGACAAATTCAAAGAAGGCGGCAACGACCAGGTGATCCTGTGCGATCGCGGCAGCAACTTTGGTTATGACAACCTGGTGGTCGACATGCTGGGCATCAACGTAATGAAGAACGTGACCGGCGGCCATCCGGTGATCTTCGACGTGACCCATGCGCTGCAGACCCGCGATCCGTTCGGCGCCGCGTCCGGCGGCCGTCGCGCTCAGGTGGCCGAGCTGGCGCGTGCCGGCATGGCGGTTGGCCTGGCAGGGCTGTTCCTCGAAGCGCACCCGGATCCGAACAACGCCAAGTGCGACGGCCCGTCCGCGCTGCCGCTGGACAAGCTGGAGCCGTTCCTGGCGCAGATGAAAGCCATCGACGACCTGGTGAAGAGCTTCCCGGAGCTGGATACCAGCAACTAAGCGTTCATCGCCAAAAAAAGCCCGACTCGTCGGGCTTTTTTACGTTTAGGCGCCGGTGTCCGCCAGCGCTTCCGGCAGCGTCGGGTAGAACTGCAGCCGGCCCTCGATCGGCTGCACCCGCGCGCGCGCCAGGGTTTTCAGCGGCTGGAACGGCACGTCGTGATCACCAGCTTTTTATCCGCCGGCAGCACGTCGATAAAGCGACGCAGGGCGCTCAGGCCGCCGGCGTCGAGCACCGGCACCGCATCCCATTGCAGCACGATCGTCCGATAGCCCTCGCTGCGCGCCAACAGTTCGGTAAAGATGCGCTCGGCGGCGGCGAAGAACAGCGGGCCGTTCACTCGCAGCACCAGGCGGCCATCGTCGGCGCTCAGTTCGCTCAGCCGCGTCATGCGGGCGATACGGCGCATAAACAGCAGCGACGCCAGCACGATGCCCACGGTAATGGCGATCACCATGTCGAACAGCACCGTCAGCGACATGCACAGCAGCAGCACCAAAATATCGTCCTTCGGCGCCCGGCGCAGCAGGTAAACCACCTTGTGGGCCTCACTCATGTTCCAGGCGACCATCAACAGCAGCGCCGCCATCGCCGCCAGCGGCAGATAAGAGAGCCACGGCGCCAGGACCAGCAGCGCCAGCAGCACCAGCAGCGCGTGGATGATGGCGGATACCGGCGAGGTGGCGCCGGCGCGCACGTTGGCGGCCGAACGGGCAATCGCGGCGGTCGCGGTGATGCCGCCGAAGAACGGCGCGATGATGTTGCCCGCGCCCTGGCCGATCAGTTCGCTGTTCGAGTTATGCTTCTTGCCGGTCATGCCGTCGAGCACCACCGCGCACAGCAGCGATTCGATCGCCCCGAGCATCGCCATCGAAAACGCCGCCGGCAGCAGGGCGGAGACGGTTTGCCAACTGAGGCTGAACGGCTGCCCGCCGCCGCCCGGCAGATCCCAGGGCAGCAGCAGCTGCGGCAAGATAGGCGGGATGCCCTGGCCGCTGCTGCCGTCGGCCAGCAGGTAGCTGAAACGAGAGCCGATGGTCGCCACCGGGTGGTCAAACAGCGTCAGCAGCCCCATCAGCGCAGTGCCTGCCAGCAGCGCCGGCAGGTGGCCGGGTACGCGCAGGCCGAGTTTGGGCCAGAAGATCAGGATCAAGAGCGTCACCGCGCCGATCAGGGTATCGCCGAGATCCAACGTCGGCAGCGCCTGCAGCAGGGCGTACAGCTTGCCGACGTAGTTTTCCGGCGTGTGCGCCAGCTGCAAACCGAAAAAGTCCTTAATCTGCATGGTGGCGATGGTGATGGCGATACCGGAGGTAAAACCGAGCGTCACCGGCAGCGGAATGTACTCGATCAGCCGGCCAAAGCGCGCCAGCCCCATCAGCAGCAGAAATACCCCGGAGATCAGCGTGGCGACCAGCAGGCCGGCCAGGCCGAACTGCTGCGAGACCGGATAGAGGATCACCACGAAGGCGGCGGTGGGGCCGGAGACGCTGTAGCGCGAACCGCCGCTGACGGCGATGACGATGCCGGCGATGGCGGCGGTATACAGGCCATACTGCGGCGGCACGCCGCTGGCGATCGCCAGCGCCATCGCCAGCGGAATGGCGATAATGCCGACCGTCACCCCGGCGATGGCGTCTTTCAGCAACCGCGCCAGGCTATAAGGTTCCCGCCAGCAGGCGTCTATCAGCGCGCTGAAGGGGCGAATTTTGTTTATTTCATGGGTTTTCATCTACGGTGCGTACCAAATCTTCAAAAGTGAAAGGAATGGCGGGCCCGATGAGGTCCGTCTTGTCACGTGACAGATACCATACGCCTTTTGCTCAGCGGATTACCAGACCTGTATCAATTTGGCGCAGGAAATCAGAGAGTCGCCGTTTTATCCGGCGCTAAATGCCGCTGATGAGTAAGTCAGCCGCAGAATCTGCGGCTGAAAAGGAAGTGAACAATCAAGATTTTGACGGTTAACGCGGGGTGGGCAGGGATAAGCCGAGAAAATGGGCTAAAGTGCTCACCAGCAGCTGATGATCTTCTTTCTGCGGCGCGCCGGAAATGCTGATGCTGCCGACGCAGCCGAGGCCGGTCAGGGTGAGCGGGAAGGCGCCGCCGTGCACCGAATAGTCGCGTACGCTCAGCCCGTAACGCTCCTCCAGCGACGTTTGGCGCTGCTGCAGGCGCAGGCCGATAGCGTAAGAGCTTTTGTGAAAATGGTTCACCAGGTTGCGCTTGCGCCGCACCCAGTCGGCGATATCCGGCGTGGTGCCCGGCATGGCGTAATAAAACAGCGTTTGCCCGGCCAGCTGGATCTCGATGGCGATGCTCAGGCCGCGCCGCTCGGCGGCGGTTTTCAGCGCCGCACCCAGTTCCCAGGCGGTCGCGGCGTCAAAATGCGCAAACGCCAGCGTCGCTTCCTGTTCGCTGAGTGCGTGCAGTTCATCGTCGATATTCATGCGGTTCTCCCCAGATAACCCAAAGCACAGAGTAGCCTGAAGCGTTCGCCATGAGATAGACGGCTTAGCGATAAGATAGAACTGCTACTCTATTAATAGACCGTGTAAAATGGCCGCCGCCGAAGCGGAGACGACAGGGATGCGTTATTCAACGTCTGCATATTACCCCCTGGCGACACCGAGGAGCGCGCTGATTATTTATGACTTACATTGCGTCCATTTCTACCCTTTACAGCGACGCCTGCATCACCTACGCCACGCTGTCGATAAGCTATTTCCTGCTCAGCAAGAATGCCCCGTTTTCTTATCAATCCGCACGGTGGAAGCGCGTCGTTTTCGGCCTGCTGGCCGGCGTGGCGGCGCTGTACTTAAGCCAGGACCGCCTGGAGCTGACCGATAAGGTTCACTACAGCTTTGCGATGATCCCGATGATTTTGGTGACGTTCTTCGGCGGCGGCGTCAGCGGGCTGGTAAGCTTTCTGTTCGCTATGGCACTGACCGGCGGCTTCACCGTCGATAACCTGTTCATCGCCTCGATTGTCGCGCCGCTGCTGCTGTCGCGGGTGTGGCTGAAGAAATCCCATCGGGTGTTTTACCTGACGATCGGCGTCATCGCGCTGTATCGCATCGTTGTGGTGTGGCTGTTGGTGGACCTAAGGGGGCTGTGGCCGGATGTGTTGCTGTACCAGGCGGCTTCGGCGCTCTGTCTGGCGATTTGCTATCATGCGCTGAATTTCAAAGAGCGCCACATCTACGCCTATTTCGCGATGCGCGCGCGCGCCACGACCGACAGCGTGACCCACATCAACAACCGCGCCAGCGTCGATTATCACCTGATGCTGCAGCGCGCCGAACGTCGCCCGTGCGGGCTGATGATCCTCGATTTGGATAACTTCAAAAACATCAACGACACTTACGGTCACCCGGCCGGCGACGTGCTGCTGGCGAGCGTGGGGCGGCTGCTGCAAAACAGCGTGCGCAATGAGGACTTCGTCGGGCGCTACGGCGGCGAAGAGTTTATGGTGATCACCGCCAGCTACGATCCGCAGGTGATCGGCGGGGTGGCCGAGCGCATTCGCAGCGCGGTGGAAAGCTCGACGTTCTTGCTGAATGCGCACGACGAAGCGCACATCACAATGTCTATCGGCGTGTCGCTGTATCTGCCTGGCATGATGCTGGACAAGGCGATCGCCATGACCGACGAGGCCTTGTATGAGGCGAAGCGCAGCGGCAAAAACCGGGTGGTGACCAGCCGCGTGATGCAGCTGGCGCCGCTGGGCGCCGGATTCCCGCGCGAGTAAGCTGCCCCCGCCGCCACGGCGGGGGCGTTGGCTCAGGCCGCCAGCGTGTGTTCGCGGAACGCGTTCAGCAGCTCTTCGGTGAACGTCAGGCGTTTCTGGCGATCGGCCAGATCGAGCGTGAACTTCAGCTTGCTCGGGCCATCCAGGCGGTAAACCTGCGGATTGCCCTGCAACAGGCCGATCAGATAACCCGGGTCGACGCGGTTATTGTCGCCGAACTCGATAAAGCCGCCGCGCTCGTTGCTCTCGATGCGTTTGATCCCCAGCTTCTGCGCATGAAGCCGCAGCGCTGCGCACTGCAACAGGTTACGCGCCGCGTCCGGCAGTTGACCGAAGCGGTCGATCAGCTCGACCTTCAGCTCATCCAACTCACCGTCGTTCTTCGCGCTGGCGATGCGCTTATACAGCGACAGGCGGGTATTGACGTCGGGAATGAAATCTTCCGGCAGCAGCGCCGGCATGCGCAGCTCCACCTCGGTCTGGCTGTTGGTGAGATCTTCCAGCGACGGTTCGCGGCCGTTTTTCAACGCGTCGACGGCGCTTTCCAGCAGCTCCATGTAGAGCGAGAAGCCGACGGTGGTCATCTGGCCGCTCTGGTCTTCGCCCAGCAGCTCACCGGCGCCGCGGATCTCCAGATCGTGGGTCGCCAGCGCAAAACCGGCGCCGAGGTCTTCCAGCGAGGCGATGGCCTCGAGCCGTTTATGGGCGTCGGTGCCCATGGCTTTCGGGTTTGGCGTCAGCAGATAGGCGTAAGCCTGGTGGTGCGAACGCCCGACGCGGCCGCGCAATTGATGCAGCTGCGCCAGGCCGAAGCGATCGGCCCGCTCGATGATGATGGTGTTGGCGCTGGGAATATCGATGCCGGTTTCAATGATGGTGGTGCACACCAGCACGTTGAAGCGCTGGTGGTGGAAATCGTTCATCACCCGCTCCAGATCGCGTTCGCGCATCTGGCCGTGGCCGATGGCGATGCGCGCTTCCGGCACCAGCTCAGCCAGACGCTGCGCCGCTTTCTCGATGTTTTCCACGTCGTTGTAAAGGTAGTAAACCTGGCCGCCACGCAGCACTTCGCGCAGGATCGCCTCGCGCACCACCAGGCTGTCGTATTCGCGCACGAAGGTCTTCACCGCCAGGCGGCGCGCCGGTGGGGTGGCGATGATAGACAGATCGCGCATGCCGCTCATCGCCATGTTCAACGTCCGCGGGATCGGCGTGGCGGTCAGCGTCAGGATATCGACGTCGGCGCGCATCGCCTTGATGCGCTCCTTGTGGCGCACGCCAAAGCGGTGCTCTTCATCGACGATCAGCAGCCCCAAATCCTTCCAGCGCAGATCGCTCTGCAGCAGTTTGTGGGTGCCGATGATGATGTCCACTTTGCCTTCGGCCGCGTCGTTCAGCACCTGTTGCTGCTCTTTGGCGCTGCGGAAGCGCGACATCATCTCGATGCGGATCGGCCAGGTGGCGAAGCGATCGCGGAAGTTGTCGAAGTGCTGCTGCGCCAGCAGCGTCGTCGGCACCAGCACCGCCACCTGCTTGCCGTTTTCCACCGCCAGGAAGGCGGCGCGCATCGCCACTTCGGTTTTGCCGAAGCCGACATCGCCGCACACCAGGCGGTCCATCGCCAGCGGCTGGCACATGTCGCTCAGCACCGCGTTGATCGCCTGTTCCTGATCCGGCGTGGTTTCGAACGGGAAGCTCTGGCAGAACAGCTGGTACTGCTCGCGGTTGTGTTTGAAGGCGAAACCGGCCTTGGCGGCGCGCTGGGCGTAAATATCCAGCAGCTCGGCCGCCACGTCGCGCACCCGCTCGGCGGCTTTCTGCCGCGCGCGGGTCCAGGCGTCGCCGCCCAGTTTGTGCAGCGGGGCGTTTTCGTCCGCGCCGCCGGCGTAGCGGCTGATCAGATGCAGCGATGACACCGGCACGTACAGTTTGTCTTCACCGGCATAAGACAGGATCAGGTACTCGGCCTTGATGCCGCCGGCCTCCAGCGTGGTCAGGCCGACATAGCGGCCAACGCCGTGCTCCAGGTGCACCACCGGCTGGCCGGGATGCAGCTCCGCCAGGTTGCGGATCAGGGTATCGGTGTTGATGGTGCGCCGGTTGTCCTGCCGGCGACGGCTGACACGCTCGCCGAGCAGATCGCTTTCGCAGATCAGCGCCCGCCGGCGCAGGCCGTCGAGGAAGCCGTGTTCGGCGGCGCCGACCATCATGTAACGGCCCGCGGTTTCCGCCTGATCGAGTCGTTGGATCAAGGCAGGCGCCAGCTTGATGCGGCCGAGCAGATCCTGCAGCGTTTCACGCCGCCCCTCGCTCTCGACGGAGAAGATCACGCTGCCGTCAAAACTTTCAATAAAGCGGCGCAGATTATCCAGCGGGGATTTATGCTGCGCCTGCACCGCCAGATCGGGCAGGGCATGGTAATCCAGATTGGTATTGCCCGCTTTGGCTGGCAGCTCATCGGTTTTCAGCGCGATGCGCGGCCAGGCTTTCAGCTCGCCGAACAGTGCGTCAACGCGCAGCCACAGCGTATCCGGCGCCAGCAGCGGGCGCATCGGATCGACGCGGCGGCTTTCGAAACGCTGGTTGACGTCCTGCCAGAAGCGCTCGGCGGCGCCCTCCAGATCGCCGGTGTTGACGATCAGCGTATTGGCTGGCAGGTAGCTGAACAGCGACGGCAGCGGCTGGCTGAAGAACAGCGGCTGCCAGTATTCGATGCCGGCGGGCCAGGCGCTTTTGCTGACCTGCTGATAGATGTGCTCGGCGTCACGACGCACCTCAAACTGCTCGCGCCACTGGCTGCGGAACAGCTCGATGGCGTTTTTGTCGGTAGGGAACTCGTGGGCCGGCAATAGATTGATGGCCTCGACTTCGCTCAGCGTGCGCTGGGTGTCGACGTCGAAGATGCGCAGGCTGTCTATCTCGTCATCGAAGAAGTCGATGCGGTAAGGCTCATCGCTGCCCATTGGATACAGGTCGAGCAGCGCGCCACGGGTGGCGAATTCGCCGTGCTCCATCACCTGATCGACGCTGCGGTAGCCGGCCTGTTCCAACTGCGCGCGCAGCTTGTCGCGCGACAGGCGCTGGCCTTTTTTCATCACCAGCGCATGGCCGTGCAGGAATTCGTGCGGGCAGACGCGTTGCATCAGGGTATTGACCGGCAGAATGATTACGCCGCGCGCCATGGTCGGCAGGTGATACAGGCTCGACAAACGGTCGGAGATGATTTCCTGGTGCGGCGAGAAGCTGTCGTACGGCAGGGTTTCCCAGTCGGCCAGGGTGGTCACCATCTGATCGGTGAACTGTTGGATCTCGTCGCGCAGCCGCAGGGCGTTTTGCATGTCCGGCGCGATCAGCATCACCGGGCCAGGGTGACGTTCGACGATCTCGGCGCATTCCACGGCGCAGGCCGCGCCGGTCAGTTGCCCCAGCTGGCGCAGATCGCCCGCGCGATCGGGCAGAGAGTAACGAGGGGATGAGGAACGGTTACGGCTATCGGAAGTGCTCATTCAGGTATCTTTAATCAATGTGTTGGATGGCGTCCCGGCACGGATAACCCAGCGCCTTTATGCTGTTTATAGTAGCCCAGCGGCCGGCAAACTGACACCGATAAAAGTGCCCTGTCTCGCAAGTTATTGGGTTGGCATTGCATGCAAGCGCGACGCCAAACAGGCGTCGCGAGGGGCGGAAACAGCGCAAGATTAGCGCTTCTGATATTCGTCAAACGACAGGTAATCCGTATTCAGGACAATCGACGCTTTGCGCGAAATGATTTTAGCCGGTATGCCTGCCACGATGCAGTTGGGCTCGATATCGCTGGTGACTACGGAGTTGGCGCCAATCGTCACATTGTCACCGATGGTGACCGGGCCAACGATTTTTGCTCCGGCGGCAATGGTGACGTTATCGCCGATAGTGGCGACGTCGTCCCGGCTTTTGAAGAGGTTGTTGCCGATGGTCACCCCTTGCAGGATGGTACAATTTTTACCAATTTTGACGTTGGGATGGATGACGATGCCACCGAAATGCGGGATAACCAGACCTTCACCGATGCTGGCCTGATGGGGAATTTCGATGCCATATTTTATTTGCAGGCGCTTCAGATTCTTTACCAGCAGGCGGAAGCAAATTCTCTCAACGATATTGCGTTTCCTGGAATGAAAATCACTGTGCAGCCTCAGCGTGAAAATATAGTTAAAGCCGATGTAGTTCTGTTGGAAAAGGGACTTGATTAGTCTTGCGACGCCGGACTTTCTGCTGGCGCGAAAGAAGTCGGCATAAATTTTATATTTTGTTTCCGTTCTCATTGATTGCCCTTGGGTTTAACCGATAACTATCATCAACTTCGTCAATATTGGCAGATAGTAACATAGGCCGAAATCGCTGGCGATCCTGTGCGGGAGTCCCAGACTGAAACCCGTCGGATAACGGCATGTGCCAATAATGATGGAAAACGATGGCGCGGCGGGTGCCCTGCGAGCGACAGGGGCAAATGCGATTTCGCAGGCGACACTGTCATTTTCAGAAGAAACTGAGGCGGGCCGGCAAAAACATTTTCGGCGACTCACCAAAACAGTCAAGGGTAAACAAGGGGTTATCCGCGATGGAAATGCCGCATGCACATCGATGCAAGAATCGTAAAAATCTTTATTTTTCATTTAATTGTTTTTACGGCGACGATATAATCCGTGATCACTTTGCTTAAGCCACGGCTATCAAACGGATTTCATGTATCAACCTGTCGCGTTATTCATTGGCCTGCGCTACATGCGCGGGCGAGCCTCAGACCGCTTCGGGCGGTTTGTTTCCTGGCTTTCCACCATCGGCATTACGCTGGGGGTGATGGCGTTGGTCACCGTGCTGTCGGTGATGAACGGTTTCGAAAAGGATCTGGAGAACAACATTCTCGGCCTGATGCCGCAGGCGTTGGTCACCAGTCCGCAAGGATCGGTCAACCCGCAGCAACTGCCGGCCTCCGAGGTGCAGAAGCTGCAGGGCGTCACGCGCGTTGCGCCGCTGACCACCGGTGACGTGGTGCTGCAAAGCGCTCGCAGCGTGGCGGTCGGGGTGATGCTCGGCGTGAATCCCGACGAGGCCGACCCGCTGACCCCGTATCTGGTCAACGTCAAGCAGCAACAGCTGCAGCCGGGCCAATACAACATCATCATCGGCGAACAGCTGGCGGGGCAACTCGGCGTCAAGCGCGGCGATTCGCTGCGCGTGATGGTGCCGAGCGCCAGCCAATTCACGCCGATGGGCCGCATTCCCAGCCAACGTTTGTTCACCCTCATCGGCACCTTCCACGCCAACAGCGAGGTGGACGGCTATCAGCTGCTGGTCAACCAACAGGATGCTTCGCGCCTGATGCGCTATCCGGCCGGCAACATCACCGGCTGGCGTCTGTTCCTGCAACAGCCGCTGACGGTCGATACCCTCAGCCAGCAGTCGCTGCCGGCGGGCACCGTCTGGAAAGACTGGCGCGATCGCAAGGGCGAGCTGTTCCAGGCGGTGCGCATGGAGAAGAACATGATGGGGCTGCTGCTCAGCCTGATCGTGGCGGTGGCGGCGTTTAACATCATTACCTCGCTCGGCCTGCTGGTGATGGAGAAGCAGGGTGAGGTCGCCATTCTGCAGACTCAAGGGCTGACCCGTCGCCAGATCATGTCGGTATTTATGGTGCAGGGCGCCAGCGCCGGCATCATCGGTTCGCTGCTCGGCACGCTGCTCGGCGTGCTGCTGGCCACCAACCTGAACAACCTGATGCCGATCCTCGGCGCATTGATCGACGGCGCTTCGCTGCCGGTGGCGGTCGATCCGCTGCAGGTGACGATCATCGCCGTGGTGGCGATGGCGGTTTCCCTGTTGTCCACGCTCTATCCTTCATGGCGCGCTGCCGCCGTACAACCCGCTGAGGCTTTACGTTATGAGTAACCATCTTTTGCTGCAGTGTGACAACCTGTGCAAGACCTATCAGGAAGGCAACCTGCACACCGACGTGCTGCGCAACGTCAGCTTTGCTATGCAGCAGGGCGAGATGATGGCGATCGTCGGCAGCTCGGGTTCCGGCAAGAGCACCCTGTTGCACCTGCTGGGCGGGCTGGACTCGCCGACCTCCGGCGAAGTGATCTTCAAGGGCGAATCGCTGAACGCCATGTCTTCGGCGGCCAAGGCTGAGCTGCGCAACCGCCAGCTGGGCTTCATCTATCAGTTCCACCACCTGTTGCCGGACTTCACCGCGCTGGAAAACGCCGCCATGCCGCTCTTGATCGGTGGCGCCAAACCGGCGCAGGCGCAGGAGAAAGCGCGGGAGATGCTGGCGGCGGTCGGGCTGGAAAAGCGCAGCAAACACCGCCCGTCCGAGCTTTCCGGCGGCGAGCGTCAGCGCGTGGCGATCGCGCGCGCGCTGGTCAATAACCCGGCGCTGGTGCTGGCGGACGAACCGACCGGCAACCTCGACAAGCGCACCGCGGACAGCATCTTCGATCTGCTCGGCGAGCTGAACGTGCGTCAGGGCACCGCTTTCCTGGTGGTAACGCACGATCTGCAGCTGGCCAAGCGCTTGAGCCGCCAGTTGGAAATGGCCGACGGTCACCTGCAGGCGCAGCTGACCCTGATGGGGGCCGAGTAATGGCGGGAGCCTCACTGTCCTTCCTGACGGCCCTGCGTTTCAGCCGCGGCCGTAAACGCGGCGGCATGGTGTCGCTGATCTCGGTCATCTCCACCATTGGCATCGCGCTGGGGGTGGCGGTGCTGATCGTTGGTCTGAGCGCGATGAACGGCTTTGAGCGCGAGCTGAAGAACCGCATTCTGGCGGTGGTGCCGCACGGCGAGCTCGAGCCGGTCAATCAGCCGTTCAGCGGCTGGCCGTCGATTCTGCAGCGGGTGGAAAAGGTGCCGGGCATTGTGGCCGCCGCGCCGTACATCAACTTTACCGGCCTGATGGAAAACGGCGCGCAGCTGCGCGCGGTGGAAGTCAAAGGCGTGGATCCGCAGCAGGAGAGCCGACTGAGCGCGCTGCCGCAGTATGTGCAGGGCGACGCCTGGGCCAACTTCAAGCCCGGCGAGCAGCAGGTGATCCTCGGCAAGGGCGTGGCCGACGCGCTGGGCGTCAAGCAGGGCGCCTATGTCACGGTGATGATCCCCAACAGCGACCCTGAGATGAAGCTGCTGCAGCCGAAGCGTATTCGCCTGCACGTGACCGGCATTTTGCAGCTCAGCGGCCAGCTCGATCACAGCCTGGCGCTGGTGCCGCTGGCCGATGCGCAGCAGTATCTCGACATGGGTGACAGCGTCACGGGCATCGCTCTCAAGATGAACGACGTGTTCGCCGCCAACAAGCTGGTGCGCGACGCCGGCGAAGTGACCAACGCTTACATCTACATCAAGAGCTGGATCGGCAAGTACGGCTACATGTACCGCGACATCCAGATGATCCGCGCCATCATGTACCTGGCGATGGTGCTGGTGATCGGTGTGGCCTGCTTCAACATCGTCTCCACGCTGGTGATGGCGGTGAAAGACAAAAGCGCCGACATCGCGGTGCTGCGCACCCTGGGCGCCAAAGACGGCTTTATCCGCGCCATTTTCATCTGGTATGGGCTGCTGGCCGGGTTGCTGGGCAGCCTGAGCGGCGTGGTGATCGGGGTGATCGCCTCGCTGCAGCTGACCAACATCATCCGGGGCATCGAGAAATTGGTCGGCCACTCCTTCCTGTCGGGCGATATTTACTTCATCGACTTCCTGCCTTCCGAGCTGCACTGGCTGGACGTGCTGATCGTGCTGGCGACCGCTATCGTGCTGAGTCTGTTGGCCAGTTGGTATCCGGCGAGGCGCGCCAGCCGCATCGATCCGGCGCGGGTGCTGAGCGGACAATAAAACCCACGGGGAGGCAGCGATGCCGCCCCGTTTTTTTAGCCTGGGGATGGGTTATGTACTACGGTTTCGATATGGGCGGCACCAAGATTGAGCTGGGGGTGTTCGACGACAGCCTGCAGCGCATTTGGCAAAAGCGGGTGCCGACGCCGCGCGACGATTATCGGCAACTGCTGGCTACGCTGTGCGAGCTGACCCTTGAGGCGGATGCGTTTTGTGGCCGGCGCGGCAGCGTCGGCATCGGCATACCGGGCCTGCCCAATGACGATGACGGCACGCTGTTTACCGCCAATGTGCCGGCGGCGATGGGGCGGCCGCTGCCGCGCGATCTGGCGGCGCTGATCGGGCGCGAGGTGCGGGTCGATAACGACGCCAACTGCTTTGCGCTGTCGGAGGCCTGGGACGACGAGTTCCGCCGCTACCCGACGGTGCTGGGCATCATCCTCGGCACCGGCGTAGGCGGCGGCCTGATCGTCGAGGGCAAGACGGTGCCCGGGCGCAACTATATCGCCGGCGAGTTCGGCCATTTGCGCCTGCCGGTGGACGCGCTCGAGGTGCTGGGGCGTGATGTGCCTCGCGTCGCCTGCGGGTGCGGCCATCAGGGTTGCATTGAAAATTACATATCGGGCCGCGGTTTCGAATGGATGTACGCCCATTTTTATGGCCGGCGCTTGCCCGCCACCGAGATCATTGCGCATTATCAGGCGGGTGAGCCGCAGGCCGTGGCGCATGTCGATCGCTTTATGGACGTGCTGGCGATCTGCCTGGGTAACCTGCTGACGGTGCTGGATCCGCACCTGGTGGTGATCGGCGGCGGGCTGTCGAACTTCGACGCCATTTACCAGGCGTTGCCGCAGCGGCTGCCGGCGCACCTGCTGCGGGTGGCTCGGCTGCCGCGCATCGAGAAGGCGCGCTATGGCGACGCCGGCGGCGTGCGCGGCGCAGCGTTCCTCAATTTGGCTCGCCCAACGTAATGGGCGTTGCGGTCAGGCGTGAATGTATACAGCCAACAACGCCGCAACGTCCAGTAAGAAGGGTAAACAGGGAAAAGTAAGGAGAGAGTTAATGCACACTCGCCATCGGCTGTGTCAGTTTCGCAAGAGTAAGCATGTGCTGCATCAGCGCTTTCGTTCACGCATTTTTCACCGTGACACCATGGCGGCGGCCGAGCTGAAAAAGCCGTTTGTGGTGGTGTTGACCGGGGCCGGCATTTCGGCCGAGTCGGGCATTCGCACCTTCCGCGCCGCGGATGGGCTGTGGGAAGAGCACCGGGTGGAGGACGTCGCCACGCCGGAAGGTTTTCAGCGCGATCCGGCGCTGGTGCAGGCGTTTTACAACGAACGCCGCCGCCAGCTGCAGACCGAGGACATTGCCCCGAACGCCGCGCACCGCGCGCTGGCGGATCTGGAAGAGTGGCTGGGGGACAACTTCCTGTTGGTCACGCAAAACATCGATAACCTGCATGAGCGCGCCGGCAGCAAGCGGGTGCTGCACATGCACGGCGAATTGCTGAAGGTGCGCTGCACCCAGTCGGGGCAGGTGTTCGAGTGGCCCGGCGATCTCAGCGTTGACGAGCGTTGCCACTGCTGCCAGTTCCCGGCGCCGCTGCGGCCACACGTGGTGTGGTTCGGCGAGATGCCGCTGGGCATGGACGACATCTACCAGGCGCTGAGCAAGGCCGATTTCTTCGTCGCCATCGGCACCTCCGGCCATGTCTATCCGGCGGCCGGGTTCGTGCATGAGGCGCGGCTGGGCGGCGCCTACGCGATGGAGCTGAACCTGGAGCCGAGTCAGGTGGAAAGCCAGTTCGACGAGAAACACTACGGCCTGGCCAGCGAAGTGGTGCCGCGTTTGTGCACAAATTTCTGGTGGGCAAGGTGGCGCGGGCCGATAAGCCCTAAAGACATCAGGGCGCAATGCGCGCCCTGATGGGATGGCGGGGCGTGTTAGCGCCCGGCTTTCAGTTTTTGGAAGTAGCTTTCGTACAGCGTGCTGGCGTCGCCGACGTCGTTTTGCCACTCGCCGTGCTCAATCACCGTTTTATCCGGGTAGAGAGACGGATCGTTGGCGATCTCCGGCGACAGCAGCTTCTTCGCCGCCAGGTTCGGCGTCGGGTAACCGATGGTTTCCGCCACCTGCACCGCGATTTCCGGCCGCAGCAGGAAGTCGATCAGCTTCAGCGCCCCCTCGACGTTGCGCGCGTTGGCCGGAATGGCCAGGCTGTCCATCCAGAAGATCCCGCCTTCCTTCGGCCAGACGATCTCCAGCGGCGTGCCGGCCTGGCGCGCCACGAAGGCCGAACCGTTCCACACCATGCCGACGTTGACTTCCCCTTCCATAAACGGGTTGCCCGGGTTGTCGGAGTTGAAGGCCAGCACGTTCGGCATCAATTTCTGTAGTTCGCGGTAGGCGGCTTCGATCTCTTTCGGATCGGTGGTGTTGCCCGAATAACCCAGCTTGAGCAGCGCCATCTGGAACACTTCGCGCGCATCGTCGGTCAGCAGCAGGCGGCCTTTGTACTGCGGCTGCCACAGATCGGCCCAGGAGGTGACGGTGGACGGATCCTGCGCGTCGCTGTTAACGCCGATGGCGGTGGCGCCCCAGATGTAAGGGATGGAGTAGTCGTTGTTGGGATCGAACGGCTTGTTCAGCAGGGTAGGATCGAGATCCTTGAAGTGGCTGAGCTTGCTCTTGTCGATTTTTTGCAGCATGCCTTCCTTGCTCATCTTGGCGATGAAGTAAGTGGAAGGCACCACCAGATCGTACGCGCCGTCCTTGTAGGTCTTCAGCTTGGCGTACATGCTTTCGTTGGATTCATAGGTGGAATAAATCACCTTGATGCCGGTTTCTTTGGTGAACTGCTCCAGCAGCCCCGGCGGGACGTATTCAGTCCAGTTATAGAAATACAGCGTTTTGCCGTCAGAGGCGTTTGCAGAGCAGAAACTCAGCGCCATCATCCCGGCTGCGAGCAGATGTGACCACTTTTTCATGCAGCGTATCCTTCAGCAGTAGTGAGCCGAACCCGTATGAGCCGCCGTTTTCGGCCGCGCCATACCCCAGAAAGGGGCCATTATAGGGGCCGGGGCGGGGTGGGTAAAGGCGGTTATCCCAGCGGCAAATCAGCGGGTTAACCGAGTCAGGGCCATCACCAAAGGCCGCTTTCATATCATTGTGGTCAATGAAAGAGACGGGCGCCGCAGCGCCCGGCGGGAAGGATTACTCGGCCTTGGGCGAGCGATCGCGCATCACCCACTGGCTGGCGATCACCAGCGTCAGCGACAGCAGCAGCAAAATGGTGGCCAGCGCGTTAACCTCCGGCGAGACGCCGACTTTCACCATCGAATAGATCTTCAGCGGCAAAATTTCGTAGCTCGGCCCGGTGACGAAGGAGGAGACGACCACGTCGTCCATCGACAGGGTGAAGCTCAGCAGCCAACCGGCCGCCACCGCCGGCATCGCCAGCGGCAGAATGATTTTGCGCAGGATGGTGAACTCGCTTGCGCCGAGATCGCGCGCGGCTTCCAGCATCTTCACGTCGAAGCCTTTCAGGCGCGCGTAGACGGTCACGACCACGAACGGCAGGCAGAAGGTGATGTGCGAGAACAGCAGCGACCAGAAGCCGAGCGAAATGCCCAGCAACATGAACAGCACCAGCAGCGAGATGGCCATCACGATGTCCGGCGACATCATCACCACAAACAGCATGCCGCCGACGAACGGTTTGCCGCGGAAGCGGTAGCGGTACAGCGCCACCGCGGTCAGCGAGCCGATCAGCGTGGCGAAGGTGGCGGAGAGCACCGCCATGGTCAGCGAGTGGCCCGCCGCCTGCAACAGGCTGTCGTTGTTGAGCAGCGTGCTGTACCACTTGGTGGTGAACCCTTGCCAGTTGATGCCAAAGCGCGAGGCATTGAAGGAGTTGACGATCAGGATGACGATCGGGATATACAGATAGGCGTATACCAGCGTCATAAAGCCGCCGCGCAGCAGACGTCCGATCATGCCAGATCCTCCTTCTTGTTCAGCAGGCGGGCGGCCCGGTAATAGACCAGCAGCAACAGCCCCATCACCAGCGTCAGGCAGATGCTGGTGGCCGCGCCGAACGGCCAGTCGCGGATATTGAGGAACTGGCTTTTAATCACGTTGCCGATCAGCAGATTTTTGGCGCCGCCCATCAGATCGGCGACGAAGAACAGCCCCATCGCCGGCAGCACCACCAGCAGGCAGCCGGCGATAATGCCCGGCATGGTCAGCGGCACAATGATGCGGATAAAGGTTTGGAGCTTGCTGGCGCCGAGATCGCGCGCCGCCTCCAGGCAGGATTTATCGAGCTTTTCGATGCTGGAATAGAGCGGCATCACCATAAACGGCAGCAGGATATACACCAGGCCGAGGATCACCGCTTCCGAGGTGTACATGATGCGAAGCGGCTTGTCGATGACGCCGATCCACAGCAGCGCGTCGTTGAGATAGCCGCGGGTGCTGAGAAACAGCTTCAGGCCGTAGATGCGGATCAGCGAGTTGGTCCAGAAGGGCACGATCAGCAGAAACAGCAGCAGCGGCCGCACCTTCTGCGGCAAGCGCGCCAGAATAAAGGCGAACGGATAGCCGATCACCAGGCAGCACAGGGTGGCGATCAGCGCCATGTTCAGCGAGTGCAGCAGCACCTGGGCATACAGCGGATCGAACAAGCGCCGGTAGTTATCCAGCGTGAACACCATCTGCACCAGGTTGGCGTCATCACGGGTCAGGAAGCTGGCGCCGATGATCATCAGGTTCGGCATGAACACGAACAGCAACAGCCAGGCGACGACGCCGACGATCACCACATTCTGGAAGACTTTACGCGACTTCTTCATCGGCCAGCACCACCTCCCAGCTTTCGACCCAGGTCACCGCCATCTTCTGATTGAGCGAGTGATCGACGTCCGGATCGTCTTCGTTGAAGAACTCGCTGACCATCACCGTTTTGCCGTTCTCCAGCTCGACCACCGATTCCAGCGTCATGCCTTTGTAGTTGCGCTCACGCACGTAACCGATCAGCCCGTCGTGCTGCGCGCTGTCGTTCACTTCTTCCACCCGCAGATCCTCCGGGCGCAGCAGCACCTTGAGCTTTTGGCCCGGTTCTACCGGCAGATCGGCATAGATGTCGCATTCGCGGCCTTCCACGTTGGCGCGCACCCGCTGCGGATCGAGGCGTTGCAGGACCACCGCGTCGAAAATGTTGATCTCGCCGATGAAGCTGGCGACGAACAGGTTTTTCGGCTCTTCATAGATCTCACGCGGCGTGCCGTCTTGTTCGATGCGGCCTTCGCGCATCACCACGATGCGATCCGACATGGTCAACGCTTCTTCCTGATCGTGGGTGACGAACACGAAGGTGATGCCCAGCTTGCGCTGCAGCGCTTTCAGTTCGTTCTGCATCTGCTTGCGCAGCTTGTAGTCCAGCGCCGACAGCGATTCGTCCAGCAGCAGCACTTTCGGCTTGTTGACCACCGCGCGGGCGATGGCCACACGCTGCTGTTGGCCACCGGAGAGCTGGCCCGGCCGCCGCTTGGCGAAGGCATCCAGCTGCACCATGCGCAGCGCCTCTTCGACGCGCGGCGTCAGTTCGGCCGCCGGCACCTTTTGCATGCGCAGGCCGAAGGCGACGTTGTCGAACACCGACATGTGCGGAAACAGGGCATAGCTCTGAAACACGGTGTTGACGTGGCGATGCTCGGCCGCAATGGCGGTGATGTCCTGGCCGTCGAGCGCGATGCGGCCCCGATCGGCGTCTTCCAGACCGGCGATCAGGCGCAGCACCGTGGTTTTGCCACAGCCGGAGGGGCCAAGAATGGTGAGGAATTCGCCGTGATTAATCGTCAGATCCAGATCGGCAATGATGGTTTTGCCATCGAACGCTTTGCTCAGGGCATGCAGTTCAACAAGGGGGGCTCGAGAGGATGTCTCAGTCATTTATCGTCTTACTCTATCCCGTGGGCTAATGCAGATAGAACCGCAACTGGAAAAGACTGCCGGAGCTTGCGGGCAGGCCCGCGATTCAAAAGAAGCTCAAACCAGTTGCGCCAATGGAAATTTTTCGAGCGCGCATGATAGACGCTGAATGCCGGAATTGAAAGCCGATCCGGCCCAGATGCCGCGTTTTTCATCATGATAGCGACAAATGACCCTGTGATGACAGCGTTATTTCCCTCTGAAATCATCACAAAGATTAATGATATTGGCGAATTCTGGTTAAAAATGACCTGACGCAATATTTGATCCTGATCGGTTCAGCATAATGAAACGCGATATTCTGAGGGGCCGCTACCATGGATAAATTACTTGACCGCTTTTTCAACTACGTCTCTTTCGACACCCAGTCCAAAGCGAACGTAAAGCATGTGCCGAGCACCGACGGGCAGTTGAAGCTGGCGCGCGCGTTGCAGCAGGAAATGATCGCGCTCGGCTTCGAGCGGGTGTCGCTCAGCGAGCACGGCTGCGTGATGGGCACCTGGCCGGGCAACGTCGCCTGGCCGGTGCCGGCGGTCGGTTTTATCGCCCATCTGGATACTTCGCCGGATTTCAGCGGCAAACACGTCAATCCGCAGATCGTCGAGAACTATCGCGGCGGCGACATTGCGCTTGGCATTGGCGATGAAGTGCTGTCGCCGGTGATGTTCCCGATCCTGCACCAGATGTTGGGGCAGACCCTGATCACCACCGACGGCAAAACGCTGCTGGGCGCCGACGACAAGGCCGGCATTGCCGAGATCCTCACCGCCATGGCGCGCCTGCACGCGCGCAAAATCCCGCACGGCGACATCCGCGTGGCCTTCACCCCGGATGAAGAGGTGGGCAAGGGGGCACAGCTGTTCGACGTGGCGGCCTTCAATGCCGAATGGGCTTACACGGTGGATGGCGGCGGCGTCGGTGAGCTGGAGTGCGAAAACTTCAATGCCGCCTCGGTGACGATCAAAATCCTCGGCAACAGCGTGCACCCCGGCAGCGCCAAGGGCGTGATGGTCAACGCGCTGTCGCTGGCTACCCGCATTCATCAGGCGCTGCCGGCGGACGAAACGCCGGAGACCACCGAGGGTTACCAGGGCTTTTACCACCTCAGCAGCATCAAGGGCAGCGTGGAACGCGCCGAAATGCACTACATCCTGCGCGACTTCGAGCGCGAGGGATTCGAGGCGCGCAAACGCAAGATGGTGGAGATCGCCCGCGAGGTCGGCAAAGGCCTGCCGCGCGATTGTTATATTGAAGTCAGCATCGAAGACAGTTATTACAACATGCGCGAACAGGTGGCGGAGCATCCGCACGCGATCGCGCTGGCGCAGCAGGCAATGCGCGACTGCGACATTGAACCGGTGATGAAACCGATCCGCGGCGGCACCGACGGCGCGCAGCTGTCGTTCCGCGGCCTGCCGTGCCCGAATCTGTTCACCGGTGGCTACAACTACCACGGCAAGCACGAATTCGTGACGCTGGAAGGCATGGAGCAAGCGGTGGCGGTAATTATGCGCATCGCGGCGCTGGCCGCCGAGCGGGCGCGGTAAACACCTTCGTTCCCCGGCCGGCTTGCGCCGGCCCGCATTCCCTTTTCTGATACGCCCGGCGGGGCTCAGTGTGCCCGCCATTCTCTGCTTCTGTTCTCTTTATAGTTCCCGTTTCTTGGTTGTCCCTTTCACCACACAACCCGCGGTGAGGGAATCCCATTATCCTTCGATATAGAGTGCTGGTTATGCATACAGGTTTTCTGTGTGCTTAATCGGTTTACAGCTTCGGTGCGGTGAGCCCAGTGGCCAGGGGATGCTGGGGGAATGAGCGCTGTTAACCGCCATCAAACAGGACGTAAGAGGGTAACAATCATGGTAGAAGAAAAGAAAAATGCTCAGGTGATTAACGGCGTTAACGACGATATTGCCGAACTGAAATCGCTGTCTACGCTGCGCCAGCGCGTGGTCAGCGACGGTGAAATCGTCTCCAAATCGGCCAACGGTTTTCGGCTGGCAAATGGCAATACCGGCGTGATGCTGCGCAACGACGGCGAAGCTTTTTACTTACTGACAACCCCTGCCGGGCAAGCTCAAAACGGACAATGGAACACCTTGCGTCCTTTCGCTTTCAGCTTGGCTTCCGGCAGGGTTGCACTCGGTAACGGCGTTGATATTTCCGGTGGAGCGATGGTATCGCATAACGCGGGCATTCGGGCGGTGATAACTGGGCCAGCGCCGCTGATCAATGGGCAAATGTACTCTGCGCCTCCGGTATATACCGATTTCACCAGCGGCAACAAAACCACCACCATGATGATGGGCTCACGGGTTGTCGCCGGTAAAGAAGACTACGGTTTGCTTTCGTACCGCGATTGGCAAGGGAACTGGAACGAGCTGCAGGTGAGAGCGAATAGCGAGCTTTCTGTCGGGCAGTTGGTAAAGCGTAACGCCAATGGTTGGATCGTGGCCGCAGGTAACTTCGACACTAATAATAATGCCGATCGTATTACCAACGCGATGCGTATACAGGGCAAGGGCGATCTGTTTGCCGACTTTTATCATTATGAGCGCATCGGTCAGCACCACTTTGTGGGGCTGCACGTGGCTAACGGCGGGGCGCAAGGATGGTATGAATTCCGCAACGACGGCCACGCCTACGCCAACGGCGCATGGCACAGCAGCTCCGATGCCCGCATGAAAACGGATATCGCCAAAATTGACGGCGCATTGGACAAGCTGGCTGGTATCGGCGGCTACACCTACCTCAAACAGGGCGTGCCGGAAGCCGGGGTGATCGCTCAGGAAGTGGAGAACGTGTTGCCGCAGTCGGTCACCCAAACCGAATTGAAGCTCAACGACGGCAGCGTGCTGAAGGATGCGCGGGGCATCAATATCAACGGCGTGGTGGCGCTGCTGGTTGAGGCGCTTAAGGAAGAGCGATCGGCCCGAGAAAGGCTGGAATCGCGGTTGGCGGCGTTGGAAGGCATGATTTCAACGTCTCAAAATGCTTGAGTCACGGCCAACTGACGGGATTTTCAACGGAGTAATTATTGCGGCTGAATAATGCAATATTTGCTCCGCCTGTCTCGAACAAGGAGAAAGATATGGGCGGATTTAACTATGGCGGCGGAAAAGGGGATGGGACTGACTGGAGTTCTGAAAAAGGAGATACTCCCGAACCCGGTGGCGGCTCCAATGGCAATGGCGGTCGAGACAGTGGCAACGACAACTCTCAGGCGGGTGCTTTCCAACGCCAGATGACCGCAGTGCTGAATGATCCGGCGATTAAAAACATGCTGGCGGATTTGCAAAAGCGGGCTCTGCGCATTAGCCCATCGGCGAAAGTCGAGTTAGTCAGTGTAGATGCGCGCGGTCTGTTGAGTATAAGCCTTTCGGGTATGCGTCGTGAGCAGTCTCTCGCCGTAGAGATGGCTTTTCAGTCAGTGCGACCGCAAATAGAAAGAGATTCAATATTTTCATTTACCGCCGACGCGGGCACAGTAAATGAAAAGACGTTTTACTCAGGAAAGGTTGAAACCGGCTACCGACTCGGTGATTACGAGCGAGGGCCCAGTGGTAACAATGGTGATGCCAATACGGTGGCGGAAAACAACGTCACGTTTAGTGCCTATTCATCTGTTCTGCAAGGGAAGATACCACCGGGCTATTGGTTGGATAACAATAAAGTCATGACTGAGGTTGTGATTGAGTATGAGATTAACGGTGGGGGGAAAGGAGACAGTCGGACGGGATACCGGAAAACCACAGTAGAAGTTCCTTCGCTCACCCGTGCTTACCAACAGTGGCAACAGATGCTCAGAGATGTCGCTGAGGAACAACGCAAAGCTGAGGAGGCCCGTAAAGCCGAGGAAGCCCGAAAGGCGGAAGAGGCCCGCAGAGCCGAAGAAGCTCGTAAGGCTGAGGAGGCTCGCAAAGCTGAAGAAGCCCGCAAGGCGGAAGCAGCAAGAAAAGCGCTATTCGCCAAAACGGGGATTCTGGATGCACCGGCCTACTCCCCAGAAAAGCTAAAAGCGGCCAATGCGGCGCTGGCGGCAGCAGGTGCCATGGTGCTCAACCGTGCGCCCGCGATGTTGCAGACGTCGATGGTCGGGCAAGGTGTGATGACGACCACGAGCGAACTGGCCGGCTGGGCAGCGAGCGCGTCGTGGCGGGCGGCCTCCGAAGTCGGCAGTATACGCGCCGGTACCGCGGTCGCCGCCGGATCGGTGCTGGGGGCTTTTGCCCTCGGCTTCTACCCGACGGAGGCCGGAGCCGGGAGTGCCCAGGTGCCCGGGCGGGATGTCAATCTGTTTGCCCTCCAGGCGAGCCTGGCGGCGGCGGGCCGGGCGACTATCCAGTCCGGCATGACCTCGGTCGATTTGCCGGTGCGCGGGTTTATCACCACCGACGACGACGGGAGACAGAGCGTCAACTTTGTCAGGACGGGGGTTGGCGGCGTATCGCCGAGCGTGCCGGTATTCAGACCCGTTCGCGATGAGCTGACAGGACTGGACAAAATCACGCTGCCAGCGGTGGCGGGCACACCGGCCAGAACGATACTGATCAACCCGGTGCCGACCGGGCCGGCAGCGCCGGCGCATACCGGCAACGGCTCACCGGGGCCTAAGTCGCCAGTGCATACCGGCACCGGCATCAGGCAGGCGGACAGCATCGTGGTCACCACCTTCCCGGCGGATGTGGTGCAGGATCTGCAAGACTTTATCCTGTGGCAGCCGGATGCGACGGAGATTGGTGTAGAGGCCATCTATGTGATGGTGAGCAAGCCCTATGGTGAAACCAACGCCAGGGGCAAATACAGCGGTCGTGAATACAACACCAATAAAGCCGGAGGCCCCATTCAGAATCTGGATTGGAAAGGGGCCAGCATCGACCGTGCCGGCGTGGATAAGGTGAAGCTGCATACTGGGCGTTTTGAACAGACTCCGGAAAACCAAGTGATGATTGACCGTTTGGATAAAATCTTGAAAGGGGAGCTACAACCAACTGACACTGATAGGCGATTTTATACTCATGAAATCAGAGAGTTGGAAAGGTACAGGAATCTTGGCATAAAAGATGGTGAGGTTCCGCACAGTGTTCAAGAACAGAAGGCCGTATGGAATAATACACATACTGCTACGCTTGAAGACTATAGAATAAATGAAAAAGAACAGGCACTTTATACAGATGGGGCCCTACAAGCCGCATATGAACAGGAGCTGAAAGATGCTATGGGAGGGAAGAAATAATGCCTTTAAAAGATATCGTTAAAAATGAAAGTGTAGAAGATGTGCTAACTTTTTTGGGGCCGACCTCTGATTACCGTAAATTGGATCGTCTATATACCTATAATCGCTTTGATGCAATTTCCAGCGGGGAACTCTCTTCTACTTACGATGCATTATTCCAAAAAGGGGTGCTTCAAGATCAAAATGGAAAAGTAGTTAAAGGCCCCAATTGGAAAGAGCCGAAATTCGTAACTGAGAAAAAATACGGTATCGAATAGCCATAGTTATGGTCTGATTAGTGCATCTTTAACCCCCGGCAAACGAAATTTTGTTGGGGGTTTCTTTTTTGGCTGGTGGGGGCGCCATAACGCGAGCCTTTATGCCGGGTGGCTAAAGTAGCGGCGCCCGCTCTTTTCGTCGCCTGGGCTAACGTGCGGATACCATAGTTAAAACGGGACGCTTGCGATCGGCATAATCGCTTGCCGTAACAAGGCGTTGCTCATAGTGTTGAAGCCTATTCCCCACGCATAAGGACCGCATGATGAGCACCGAATACCGTATCGCCAGCCCGCATTTGGCGCAGTTCGTTCAGGCGATTTGGCGCCAGGCCGGCAGCACGGCGCGCGAAGCCGAGCTGGTGGCCGATCACCTGGTGCAGGCTAATCTGGCCGGGCACGATTCGCACGGCGTCGGCATGATCCCCAGTTACATGGCATCGCTGGCGCAGGGGCAATTGCAGCTTAATCAACATGCCGAGGTGGTGCGCGACGCCGGCGCGGTGCTGACGCTCGACGGCGCGCGCGGCTTCGGCCAGGTGGTGGCCAGCGAAGCGATGGCGCTGGGCATTGAGCGCGCCGGCAAACTGGGCCTGGCGGCGGTGGCGCTGCACAACGCGCACCATATCGGCCGCATCGGCCATTGGGCGGAACAGTGCGCCCGCGCCGGTTTTATCTCGATTCACTTCGTCAACGTGGTAGGCGATCCGATGGTGGCGCCGTTCGGCGGCAGCGATCGCCGCTTCGGCACCAACCCGTTCTGCGCCATTTTCCCGCGGCCGGGCCGCACGCCGCTGCTGTTGGATTTCGCCACCAGCGGCATCGCCTTCGGCAAGACTCGGGTGGCCTATAACAAAGGCTTGTCGGTGGCGCCGGGCTATCTGATCGACGAACACGGGCAACCCACCACCGAACCGAAGGTGATGCACGAAGCGCCGTTCGGGTCACTGTTGCCGTTCGGCTTGCACAAAGGCTATGCGCTGGCGGCGATGTGCGAGATCCTCGGCGGCGCGCTCTCCGGCGGCCGCACCACCCACGACGCCACGCTGAAAGCCGACAGCGACGCCATCTTCAACTGCATGACGACCCTGATCCTCGATCCTCAGGCCTTCGACGCCCCGCAAATGCAGGCCGAGGCCGAAGCGTTTATCGGCTGGGTGAAGGCATCGCCGCCGAGCGGCGAACAGCCGATCGCGGTGCCGGGAGAATGGGAAGAGGCCAACCGCGCGGCGCGGCTGGAGCAGGGCATACCGATAGACGCCAATACCTGGCGGCAGATTTGCGCGGCGGCGGAGCAGGCGGGCATGGCGAATGAAGCGCTGGCCGGTTTTCGCGCGCAGGCGCGGCAGGCATAAAAAAAGCCACCCGATAGGGTGGCTTGTTCGCGTACTCGCAATCAGTCGTTAAAGTACCAATAGCCGCTGTTGACCAGCGCGGTCAGCAGCGCCAGGAATGACGGGTCGTCCACCGCGTCGCCGAGCAGGGCGGCGTCGACGCTGAAGTGCTGGCACAGGGCGTCTGCGGCCTGTAGCTGGTCGGTGTCGATCAGTTCGCCGTTGACGAAGCAGCGATCGCCGACGCGCAGCACGCGCAACCCGCCCAGGCGCTGCAGCGCTTCACCCTGTTGCAGCAGTTCGTAGATTTCCCCGGCCTGATACGGCGGCTCCGGCGGCGCCAGATCCAGCTCGTGGCGCGATTGGGAGATAAACTCGCCGAACCAGTGCTGGAAGTGTTCCGGCTGTTGCACCAGATCCAGCATCATCTGCCGTAAGGCGTCCACTTCCTGCGGCAGGATCTCCGCCGGGTGTTCGCGCAGTTTAACGTCCGGATCGCCGTAGCGTTTGCTGCCCAGCTCGCGCGCCAGCACGTAATCGGCGAAGCCGCTCACCAGTTCGCGGCCGTTCGGCGCGCGGAAGCCCACCGAATAATTGAGCGCGTTTTCCAGCGCGTAGCCTTCGTGCGGGAAGCCCGGTGGAATGTAGAGAATGTCGCCCGGCTCCATCTCTTCGTCGATGATGGCGTCGAACGGTTCGACCTGCAGCAGATCCGGATGCGGGCAGTGCTGTTTCAGCGGCGTTTTTTCCCCGACTCGCCAGCGGCGGCGGCCAGTGCCCTGAATGATGAACACGTCGTACTGATCGAGGTGCGGGCCGACGCCGCCGCCCGGCACCGAGAAGGAGATCATCAGGTCATCCATCCGCCAGTCCGGCAGTTGGCGGAACGGGCGCATCAGCGCTGCGGAAGGCTCATGCCAGTGGTCCACCGCCTGCACCAGCAGCGACCAGTTGTTTTCGCTCAGGTGATCGAAGCTCTCGAAGGGGCCGTGCGCGACCTGCCAACGGCCGTCCTGGTGGCTGACCAGGCGGCTGTCCACTTCGTTTTCCATCGCCAGCCCGGCCAGCTCATCCGGGGAGATCGGATCGATAAAGTTTTTGAAGCCGCGCTTCAGAATCACCGGACGTTTTTGCCAATAACGTTGCAAAAAATCGTTCCAGTCCAGGTCTAATTGATAATCCATGTTCTATTCCAGGATAGAGGAGTGAGCCTGAGTGCGATTATAACGGAAGTTTGGCCCCGTGGATCGGGGCCGCAGAGGCATAATTTACTCGTTGTGGTGGGTATCGTGCTGGCGGGCGAAGGTGACCTGCATGCGCGCGCCGCCGAGCGGGCTGTCGCTGATGACGATTTCGCCGTCGTATTGCTCGATGATCTCCGCCGCCACCGACAGGCCAAGGCCCTGACCGGGACGCAGGGTATCCACCCGCTGGCCGCGCTGGAAGATCAGCTGGCGCTTGCTTTCCGGGATGCCCGGGCCGTCGTCGTCGATGACGAGGATGAGGTTTTTCTCGGAGTGCAGCGAGGTGATTTCCACGAACTCGAGGCAGTATTTGCAGGCGTTTTCCAACACGTTGCCCATCACTTCCATAAAGTCGTTCTTCTCGCCCATAAAGGTCACTTCCGGCGAGATGTCCAGCGTGATCACCACCCCTTTGCGCTGATAAACCTTGTTCAGCGCCACCACCAGGCTGTCGAGCAGCGCCGGCACCGAGTGGATCTCGCGCGTCAGCACCGTCTGGCCGGAGTTGATGCTGGCCCGATGCAGGTAGTAACCGATCTGCTGAGAGATGCGCCCGATCTGATCCAGCATGATCGGCTCGGCTTCTTCGATGGTGGTCTGCTTGCCGCTGCGCAGCGAGCGTAGGGTGCTTTGCAGCACCGCCAGCGGCGTTTTCAGGCTGTGGGTCAGATCCGACAGGGTGGTGCGGTATTTGGTGTAGCGCTGGCGTTCGTTGCGCACCAGAATGTTCAGATTGCGCACCAGGCCGCGCAGTTCGCTGGGCGGGTTCTCATCCAACTGATCGCGTTCGCCGTTCTCCAGCTCGCCCACCTGATTGACCAGCGCCTTGATCGGCCGCAGGCTCCAGTAGGCCGCCAGCCACAGCAGCGGCACCACCAGCAGCAGGTTGGCCAGCAGCACGTAGCTGAACCACTCCCACACTACGTCGGAGCGCTGCAGCTCCTGCGGAATGCTGTCGACCACCACGATGGTCAACGCCGGCAGCCGCGCCGTGGCGGCATAGGTATTGACCGCCACCGAGTGCGTCAGCGCGTTCTGATCGGTATCGTCATAATTCTTCAGCTGATCCTGCGCTTTGGGGTTGTCCCCCAGCACTTCGCTACTGATGCGGGTATCGGTGTCAATTTCGTAGAAGCCGGACTCCTCCAGCCATTCCTTGTTGATCAGCTTCTCCAGCTCCGGCACCTTGCGCTGGCTCCACAGCAGGTTGCCTTTATCGTCGTAGATAAACACCAGCGTGGGAAAATTGAGATCGATATCGGGAGGAATGGCGATGGTGAGCTTGTTGTCTTTCCACTGCGCCAGGCTGAAGAACAGGTTGCTTTCGCCGCGCAGCAGGCGGAAGGCGGTCTTGTCGAAGCTGACGATGTAGCCGACGACCGCCACCAAACCGTAAGAGAGCGACAGCGCCAGGATCACCCCGGCGGTCGCCATCAGGAAGCGGGCGCGCAGCGAAAACGGTTTTTTATTCTTGTTGAACATCATGTTCACTTCGCGTCAAAACGATAGCCCTGGCCACGTACCGTGGTGATCACTTCATGCGGGTATTCCGCCTGCACCTTCTTGCGCAAGCGGCCCATCAGCACGTCGATGGTGTGGCTTTCGCGCAGTTCGGCGTCCGGGTAAAGCTGCAGCATCAACGAATCCTTGCTCACCACCTTGCCGGCGTTGCGGATCAGGGTCTCGATGATGGTGTATTCAAAGGCGGTCAACTTGATCTGTTGATCGTTGACGCTCAGTTCGCGGCGCGACAGATCGATCTGGAACGGCGGCAGCACGATCACCTGCGATGCCAGGCCGCTGTTGCGGCGCATCAGCGCCTGCATGCGGGCGATCACTTCTTCCAGGTGGAACGGCTTGGTGACATAGTCGTCGGCGCCGGCTTCCAGCACCGCCACTTTGTCCTGCCAGCTTTCGCGGGCGGTCAGCACCAGGATCGGCAGCTTGGTCTGGTGCGCGCGCCAACGGCGGATCAGGCTCAGGCCGTCTTCGCCCGGCAGGCCGAGATCGACGATGGCGATATCCGGCGCATGCTCCTGCAGGAAATAATCGGCTTCCTTGGCGTCTTCAGCCGCATCGACCTGATGGCCCATCTCGCGCATCTGAACGGAAAGGTGGTGGCGCAGCAAACCATTATCTTCAACAACCAGTACTCGCATGGCGAACTCCTGTGACTGTGCGGGTGAATGTCCTGTCACCCACGCGATAAAAGGGAACACGCTCTGCGGCGTGTCAGGGGATAACGCGGCCACCTGAACCATTTTGGCAAAAAATGCTGAGGTTATGGTAGGTATAACCCGCCCGGCCCGCAAGAGAGCCGAAGCAATGTATTAAAATAAGCGTTATCAATTTGTTCGCCGACATTATCGACAAGCTCTGATAAACGTCGGATAAACAGCGGCGGGGCAACGTTAAACGCAACTTAAACGCGTCGGGCATTGCCGCGAAAGGAAAGTGTGAACCGGAGCGCTTGATAAGCTTTAAAGGTACTAATAAGGTATTATTGAGGTATCGGCATATTTTCTCAGGAGCGATGGATGAAGCAATTAACCCAGGCAGAACGCATAGCGGGCGCATTTTACGGACAGATGCTGGGCGACGCGCTCGGCATGCCTTCCGAGCTGTGGCCGCGCGAGCGGGTTAAGCGCCACTTCGGCTGGATAGACGGCTTCCTCGATGGGCCGGCGGAGAACTCGGCCGCCTGTTACTTCAAGGCCGGGCAATATACCGACGATACCTCGATGGCGTTGGCGCTGGCCGATGCGCTGCTGGAAGCGGAAGGCGAGGTGGTGCCAGAACTGATCGCCCGCAACGTGATCCGCTGGGTGGACAGTTTTGACGCCTTCAACAAGAACATTCTCGGCCCCAGTTCCAAACTGGCGTTGAGCGAGCAGAAAGCGGGCACGCCGATCGCCGCGTTGGAAAACAACGGCATCACCAACGGCGCGGCGATGCGCATTTCGCCTTTGGGCTGCGTGCTGCCGTCTGCGCCGCTGGAGGGTTTCTGTCAGCAGGTGTGGCTGGCCTCCAGCCCGACGCACAAATCCGACATCGCCGTCGCCGGTGCCGTGGCGATCGCCTGGGCGGTTTCGCGTGCGGTGGAGGGGGCGGACTGGGCCTCGATTCGTCTGGCGTTGCCGGGCGTAGCGGAGTATGCCCAGCGCCGTCAGGTGACGACGTTCAGCCCTTCGCTGGCGGCGCGCATCGAGTTGGCGTTTCAGGTGGTGGATGAGGCGGCCGATCCCGAACAGGCATCCGAGCGGATATATCAACTGATTGGCGCCGGGGTGAGCACCATCGAGTCGGTGCCGGCGGCGTTGGCGATGGTGCAGTTGGCGCAAACCGATCCTACCCGTTGCGCCGTGCTGTGCGCCAACCTGGGGGGCGATACCGACACCATCGGCGCGATGGCCACCGCTGTCTGCGGCGCGCTGCACGGCGCCGAAGCGATGGATCCTGCGCTGCTGGCGCAGTTGCAGCGGGTGAATCCACTGGACGTCGAGGCGTATGCCCAGGCGTTCGTGCGTTTTCGCCGCCGTCGGCAGGGCGAGGCGTAACGGATCAGCTTTCGCTGGTAAATTCGTACATGTCGCTGCGGCAGAAGCTTTCGCTGTATTCGATAGGCTTCTTGCGGTGGTCGAACAGCGTCTGGCGCACGATCAGCAGCGGCATCGGTTCTGATAATTGCAGCGCCCGGCGGATGTCGTCATCGGCCATGGCCGCGCTGACCTGGCTGCGCAGCGATCCCATCTCCACGTTACTTCGGCGGAAGTAGTCATAGAGCGAGATGCCAATCTCGTCGACGTTGGCAATCGCCGCCGCCACCACGTAGGACACCGCCACCGACATCGGCTGCCGATCGAGAAAGTGGATACGTTTGAGTTGATAGATCGGCGTTCCGGTCGCCAGCTGGAGCTTTTCCGCCAGTTCGGCGCTGGCCGGTACCCGTTCACGGCTGAGCCATTGCGTGTCCGGCCGGCGCCCTTGTTGCATCACCTCGCGCGAGAACCCTTTGACGTCCGCTAATGAATAGCGCAGCTTCGGCGCGGCCCGTTGCGCCTGGATGAAAGTGCCGTAACCGCGTGAACGGCCGATGATGCCGTCTTGCTCGAGACAGGCCAGCGCTTTGCGCACCGTGATGCGCGAGATGCCGAGCCGTTCGGTAAACAGACGCTCGCTGGGCAGGAAATCCCCCGCGTTCAGCAATCCTTGCTCGATGGCCTGGCGCACCGAGGCGTTAAAGCGCAGATACAGCGGCATCGCGCCCGCGCTGGCCAGATCCTGCAGCAGTTTTTCCAGCAGACGCTGGTTGGTCTCCTTGCTCATAGCCGACGGAAATCCTGTAGCCTCAATGCAATGGCTTATTTAAGGGGATTTCGCCGGGCAGCGCAACTGCCGCCGCCGAGGGGATGAAATAAGGTAGAGTAGTGTGCAATCGCCCCGAGTTTGGAGAAACAGACAGCCCATGAGTGACCACCCATCCTGCGCGGACGACGCGGCAATCCTGGCGGCCTTCACCCAGCAGCGTCAGCAGGGGCTGACCCGACGTTCGGCGCTGCATCAGGCCCTGTTGCGGCTCATCACCGCCGGGGAACTGCCGTGGCGGGCGAAGCTGCCGCCAAGCCGCGCATTGGCGCCCCGGCTGGGAGTGGCGCGCGATACGGTGGAGCAGACCTACGCGCGGCTGGAGGCGGAGGGATACATCAGCCGGGCGGTGGGGCGCGGCAGCTATGTTCGCTATCGCTGCGATACGCTGCTCGGCCGTGAACTGCTGGCGACGCAGGCGGGCCAGGAGGCGCGGCTGGCGGAACGCGAGCTAAGCGATCGCGGCCGGGCGTTGCTGGCGGTCAGCCATACGCCGCACACCAGCCGTCAGGCGTCGCTGACGCCCTCGCTGGCTGATCTGCGGGCGTTTCCCATCGATTCGTGGCTGCAGTGGGAAAAGCAGGCGCTGCGGCGGCACGGCGAGCGGCTGTTGGGGTATGCCGATCCGCAGGGCTTGCCGGAGCTGCGTGCGGAGATCGCGCACTATTTGCAGCGGGAGCGGGGCGTCAAGGCGACGGCGGAGCAGGTGATCGTGGTCACCAGCTCTCAGCAGGCGCTGGCGCTGTGCACGCAGGTGCTGTTCGATCCCGGCGATGCGGTATTCGTCGAAGAGCCGGGTTACCAGGGGGCGAAAAAACTGGTGCAGTCGGCGGGGCTGCAGGCGCGGCCGATCGGCATCGATGAGCAAGGGCTGGACGTCGGGCAACTGATGCAGGCTTCGGGCGGCGGGCGGGGCGTTTACATCACGCCGTCCCATCATTACCCGCTGGGATACTCGCTGAGCCTCGAGCGGCGCCTGGCGCTGTTGCAGTGGGCCCAGCGCCGGCGGGCCTGGATCATCGAAGACGATTACGACGCCGAGTTCAACTACGATCGACAAACCAAGGCGGCGCTACAGGGGCTGGACAGCGGCGGGCGCACGCTGTATATCGGCACCTTCAGCAAGACGCTGTTTCCGGGGCTGCGCATCGGTTTCATGATCGCGCCGCCGCAGCTGGTGCGGCCATTGGTCGCCGCCAGGCAGTTTCAGGACGGCTACACGTCAGCACTGGCGCAGATGACGCTGTTCCACTGCCTGCACGAGGGCGGCTACGCCGAGCATCTGCGCAATATGCGCACGCTGTACAAGGCGAGGCTGGACGTCCTGTACGACGCGGTACATCGCCATCTCGCGCCCTGGACGCGCCCGGCCTTGCCGCAGGGTGGCCTGCAGCTGGTTTGCCCGCTGGCGGATGCGGCGACGGAGCGGCGGCTGGTGACGGCGGCGGCCGAGCGGGGAATACGATTGTACGGCCTGGCGGATTTCTACACCGGCGCGCCGCAGCGCGGGGCGCTGGTGCTCGGTTTCTCGGCCTATGCGCCGGACGAGATCGTGCGCTTTATCGCCACGCTGGCGCAGGTGTTCAACGCGCTGCCGCGGGAAAACGGCGGTTAAAATTGGTCTGCTCGGCGTTTTGAATTGGTCCGTATTACACCGTCGCTGCGCGGTGTATCCTGCCGCTATTCGGTTATTTCCCTAATGGAAATAATATCTTAACCCCGTGAGGCGCTATGAACCCATCAAATCGTGAAGTGACTATCCGCAGAATCAATGGCGACGACAGAGCGCAATGGCTGGCGTTGTGGCAGGGCTATCTCGACTTCTACCGCGCCGACGTGGCGCCGCAGGTGACCGATCGCACCTTCGAACGGTTGGGGCAGGATGAACAGGTGTACGGGCTGGTGGCGGAGGATGCCGACGGCCGGCTGCTGGGGCTGATGAACCTGGTATTCCATCCGTCCACCTGGAGTGCGGTGGGCTATTGTTATATCGAAGATCTTTATGTGTCGCCGCAGGCGCGCGGCCATAAAGTGTCGGAAAAACTGTTCGAACAGGCGTATCGGCTGGCGGAGGCGCGCGGCAGCGATCGGGTCTATTGGATGACTCAGGAGTACAACGCGCCGGCGCGTTCGCTGTACGACAAAATCGGCAGAAGAAGTTCGTTTATCGTTTATACCCGTTAACCGCAGGAGGCGCGTATGGCAATGAATCGTTATGGTCAGCCGATTGGCGAACCGATGCCGGATTGGCAGCCGGCTCGCCGCCCGGGCGGCGCAACGCTCGGCGGGCGTTTCTGTTCACTGGCGCCGCTCGAGCCGCAGCGGGATTACGCCGCGCTGTACGATGCTTTCCAGCTGGCGCCGGACGGCCGCGACTGGACCTATCTGTCTATCGAACGGCCCGATACGCCGGCGGCGATGCTGCAGCATCTGGAGACGCTGCAGGCCAACCCGGGGCTGGTCAATCTGACGGTGTTCGACGCCGCCAGCGACGCGCCGGTGGGGACGGTGGCGCTGATGCGCATCGACGAGGCCAACGGCGTGCTGGAGATCGGCCACGTCAGCTGGTCGCCGTTGATGAAACAGCGCTCCAGCGCCACCGAAGCCATCGCGCTGCTGCTGCGCTACGCCTTTGATACGCTGGGCTACCGCCGCTGCGAATGGAAGTGCGACAGCCACAACGCGCCGTCGCGCCAGGCCGCGCTGCGCTTTGGTTTCCGTTACGAGGGCAACTTCCGCTTTGCGGTGATCGTCAAGGGGCGCAGCCGGGATACCGACTGGTTCGCCATCACCGCCGACCGTTGGCCGACGGTGCGGCAGGCGCTGGCGCGTTGGCTGAGTGCCGAGAACTTCGATGCGCAGGGGCGGCAGATAGCCCGGCTGCAGGTGTTGCGCGGCGAATAATAAGCAACAAGGCGGCCCGCGGGCCGCCTTGTCGTTGTGGGTCTAACGCGCTTACTTCAGCTCGTCGACCAGGGTGGTGGCGCGGCCGATGTAGTTGGCCGGGGTCATCGCCTTCAGACGGGTTTTCTCTTCTTCCGGCAGCGCCAGACCGTCGATGAACGCCTGCATGCCAGCGGCGTCCACGCGCTTGCCGCGGGTCAGCTCTTTCAGCTTCTCGTAAGGCTTCTCGATGCCGTAACGGCGCATCACGGTCTGGATCGGTTCGGCCAGCACTTCCCAGTTGTGATCCAGTTCGTCCAGCAGGTGCGTCTGGTTCACTTCCAGCTTGCTGATGCCCTTCAGGGTGGCCTGATAGGCGATCAGCGCATAGCCCAGGCCCACGCCCAGGTTACGCAGCACGGTGGAGTCGGTCAGGTCGCGCTGCCAGCGGGAGACCGGCAGTTTGCCCGCCAGGTGGCCCAGCACGGCGTTGGCCAGGCCCAGGTTGCCTTCGGAGTTTTCGAAGTCGATCGGGTTGACCTTGTGCGGCATGGTGGAGGAGCCGATTTCCCCGGCGATGGTCTTCTGCTTGAAGTGGTTCAGGGCGATGTAGCCCCAGATGTCGCGGTCGAAGTCGATCAGAATGGTGTTGAAACGCGCTACGCAGTCGAACAGCTCGGCGATGTAGTCGTGCGGTTCAATCTGGGTGGTGTACGGGTTCCAGGTGATGCCGAGCGAGGTCACGAACGCTTCGCTGAACTGATGCCAGTCCACTTCCGGGTAGGCGACGATGTGGGCGTTGTAGTTGCCGACCGCGCCGTTGATTTTACCCATGATCTCCACACGCTCCAGCTGGCGGTACTGGCGCTCCATGCGGTAAGCCACGTTGGCGAACTCTTTGCCGACGGTCGACGGCGTAGCCGGCTGGCCGTGGGTGCGCGACAGCAGCGGGATATCGCGGTATTCCAGCGCCAGCCCTTTCAGCGCATCGATGATTTTACGCCAGTAAGGCAGCACCACGTCCTGACGAGCGCTTTGCAGCATCAGCGCATGCGACAGGTTGTTGATGTCTTCGGAGGTGCAGGCGAAGTGGATGAACTCGGACACCGCGTGCAGCGCAGGCACCGCCGCCACTTTTTCCTTCAGGAAATACTCGACCGCTTTCACGTCGTGGTTGGTGGTGCGCTCGATGGTTTTGATGCGCTGAGCGTCTTCTTCGTTGAATTCAGCGACGATTTTGTCGAGGAAAGCGTTTGCGTCGGCGTCAAAAGCGGGAACTTCCTTGATTTCTGCGCAGGCGGCCAGTTTTTGCAGCCAACGTACTTCAACCTGTACGCGGAATTTCAGCAGACCGTATTCGCTGAAAATGGGGCGCAGTGCGCTGACTTTATCACCGTAGCGTCCATCAACGGGGGAAACGGCGGTCAGTGAGGATAATTCCATCGGTAGCAACTCCTGGGATCGATTAACAATGAGCAACGATATTTTGCGCCTGCTTGAACAGACGATTACGGGAAAACATTAACTGCAGGCGGCTGCCGCCGACCTGTTGCCACAGCACGGCGGCGCGAATGCCGGCCAGCAGCGTGGCGCGAACTTTGGCCTGCACCTGCGGGTTCTGCAAGATCGCCGGTGAGCCGGTCACCTGGATGCGCGGCCCGAGCGGGCTGACCACGTCGACATAAATGCCGGCCAGCGCGCTGATGATGGTGTCCGACTCAAGATCGAAGTGCGCCAGCTGGCGTTCGAGCTGGCCGAGGCGTTCGCCGAGCGTGTTCATCGCCTGTTTGTTGGCGTTGAGCTTGCGCTCCAGCACCATCAGGCTGATGGTGTAGCGGGTCAGTTCCGCGCCCGGCCCTTTGTTGTTGGCGTTAAGCACGCCCATCAGGGTTTCGAGGCCGACCATCAAATTGCGCTCCTCGCCGCCGAACACCGCCAGCGTAGAGGGTGGGTCCATCTGCAGCAGGCTTTTCAGCGAGGTGTGAAACGCTTCGCGGTCGCATTGCCCTTCATGGGCCAATTGCTGAACCAAACGCGCCGACTGGCTGATGCCCGCCATGGCCAGCGTGATGTCATAATAATTCTTCGCCACGATGACTCCTGTAAACGCGGTGAACGGTACATGGCTTACTGTATAAGGTTGTGTGTATCGCCAGGGTAACGGCGGCGGCCGCGAACGGTAACGATCGGGCGTGGCTGTAACAACGATGACAACGAATGCCGCGGATCATGCCATAAAATTGAGGGTAAACCCAGCGTCTAATACGCCTGTGGCGAGGCGGATGCGCCGTGCGGCGCAGAACTGCGCAAATAGACGGCGAAAATCGCCGGTGGCGCGGCACGAACTTATTGTTGCGGCGGCAAATAAAGTGCGGCGGCTGCATCTATACTGCCAACGTGACCCCTCAAATAAAGACCTTTATATGCACGTAAAAAACAAGCAGCCGCTGCCGGCGGTGACGCTGGCGGCCATCGGCGTGGTGTACGGCGATATCGGCACCAGCCCGCTGTATACCCTGCGCGAATGCCTGACGGCGGAAGAAGGGATCACCCTGACGCCGACGTCGATCTACGGCTTTCTGTCGTTGATTTTCTGGCTGTTGACGCTGGTGGTGTCGATCAAATACGTCTGCTTCGTGATGCGCGCCGACAACGACGGTGAAGGGGGGATTCTGACGCTGATGTCGCTGGCGATCCGCAAGCTGGATGCGCGCTGGGTGCCGGCGGCGGTGCTGATCGGGCTGGTGGGCGGCAGCTTCTTTTATGGCGATGGGGTGATTACCCCGGCCATTTCGGTGCTCTCGGCTATCGAAGGCCTGCAGATTATCGCCCCCGAGCTGGACAGCTTTATCGTGCCGCTATCGCTACTGGTGTTGACCGCGCTGTTCGCGATCCAGAAACACGGCACCGGCAGCGTCGGCAAACTGTTCGCCCCGGCGATGGTCATCTGGTTCCTGACGCTGGCGCTGCTCGGCATCGGCGGCATTTTGCATCACCCCGGCGTGCTGCGGGCGCTGAACCCTTACTGGGCGGTGAATTTCTTCCTCGAGTACAAGGCAGTGTCGTTCTTCGCGCTGGGCATGGTGGTGCTGTCGGTCACCGGCGCCGAAGCGCTGTACGCCGACATGGGCCACTTCGGCAAAAAACCGATCCGCCTGGCGTGGTTTACGCTGGTGGCGCCGGCGCTGGTGCTGAACTACTTTGGCCAGGGGGCGCTGCTGTTGGCCAACCCGGCGGCGATCAATAACCCGTTCTTCCTGCTGGCGCCCACCTGGGCGCTGATCCCGCTGCTGGTGATCGCCACGTTGGCGACGGTGATCGCCTCGCAGGCGGTGATCTCCGGCGTCTTCTCCCTGACGCGCCAGGCGGTGCGGCTGGGCTACCTGCCGCCGATGCGCATCATCTATACCTCCGATCAGGAGTCCGGGCAAATCTACATTCCGGTGGTGAACTGGCTGCTGTTCGCGGCGGTGTTGATCGTGATTATCAGTTTCAAACACTCCAGCAACCTGGCCTCGGCTTACGGCATCGTGGTGACCGGCACCATGCTGCTGTCGTCGATTTTGCTGAGCATCGTGGCGGTGAAAAACTGGGGCTGGCCGCGCTATCTGGGGGGGCTGATGCTGCTTGCCATGCTGTGCATCGACGTGCCGCTGTTCGGCGCCAACCTGATCAAACTGGCGACCGGCGGCTGGCTGCCGGTGGCGCTGGGGTTGATCATTCTGCTGATCATGCTGACCTGGAAGACCGAGCGCTCGCGCCTGATCCGCCGGCTGCGCGACAACCAGGAAGGGCTGACCGCGCTGATCGAGTCGCTGGAGAAGGCGCCGCCGAAGCGGGTGCCGGGCACCGCGGTGTTTATGGAGCGCACGCCGCATGCGGTGCCGCTGGTGCTGCTGCATAACCTGAAGCACAACAAGGTGTTGCATGAGCGCGTGGTGCTGCTGACTATCGTGACTACCGACATGCCGTATGTGCACAACGTGCAGCGGGTGGCGATCGAACAGCTGTCGACGAGCTTTTGGCGGGTGGTGGCGAGCTACGGCTGGCGCGAAACGCCCAACGTGACGGATATCCTTTATCGCTGCGGCCTGGAGGGGATGAGTTTCACCATGAACGAGACCTCGTTCTTCATGTCGCGCGATACGCTGGTATTGGGCAAGCGCCCCTGGTATCTGCGCGTGCGCGGCAAGGTGTTCCAGCTGTTGCAGCGCAACGCGCTGCGGGCGCCGGATCTGTTCGAAATCCCGCCAAACCGGGTGATCGAACTGGGGGCGCAGGTGGAATTCTGAATAAAAAAAACGCTGCGGTAAACGCAGCGTTTTTCTTGGGCGGCAGGCGAACTACGCCAGGCGCTGTTCGATGATGCCGCCGCCGAGGCAGATTTCGCCCTGGTAGAACACCGCCGACTGGCCGGGGGTGACGGCGGAGACCGGCTCGTCGAAACGCACTTCGATGCGTTCGTCGTCGAGCGGGGTCACGGTGCAAGGGATGTCCTGCTGGCGATAGCGGGTCTTCACCGTACAGCGGAACGGGCCGGTCAGCGGCAGGCGATCAACCCAGTGCAGCTGCTGCGCGATAAGGCCGACTGACATCAGGCGCGGGTGATCGTGCCCTTGCGCGACCACCAGCACGTTATTGGCCACGTCTTTATCCACCACGTACCACGGATCTTCGCTGCTGTCTTTCAGGCCGCCGATGCCTAACCCTTTGCGCTGGCCCAGGGTGTGATACATCAGGCCCTGGTGTTCACCGACGGTCTGGCCGTCGACGCTAACGATCGGGCCCGGCTGCGCCGGCAGGTAGCGGCCGAGGAAGTCGCGGAATTTGCGCTCGCCGATAAAGCAGATGCCGGTGGAGTCTTTCTTCTTGGCGGTGACCAGCTCCAGTTGCTCGGCGATGCGGCGCACCTCCGGCTTCTCCAGTTCCCCAACCGGGAACAGGCTTTGCGCCACCTGCTCGTGGCTCAGGGTATAGAGGAAGTAGCTCTGATCTTTGTTGCCGTCGACGCCGCGCAGCAGGCGGCTTTTGCCGTCCACGTCCTGGCGGCGCACGTAATGGCCGGTGGCGATGAAATCGGCCCCCAGGTCTTCGGCGGCGAACTCCAGGAAGGCTTTGAATTTGATTTCTTTATTGCACAGGATGTCCGGGTTCGGCGTGCGGCCGGCCTTGTACTCTTCCAGGAACAGCTCAAACACGTTGTCCCAGTATTCCGCCGCAAAGTTCACCGTGTGCAGTTCGATGCCCAGCTTGTCGCAGACCGCTTGCGCGTCGGCCAGATCGGTCGCGGCGGAGCAGTACTCTTCGTCGTCGTCTTCTTCCCAGTTTTTCATGAACAGCCCAGCGACCTGATAGCCCTGTTGCTGTAACAGATAGGCGGTAACGGAAGAGTCGACGCCGCCGGACATACCGACGATTACTTTTTTCTGGCTGTTGTCTGACATGGGGATCTCACGAACTTGAACACGAACCGTGCTGATAAAAACAAGCGCAGGATTTTACCACGTTGCCCGCGCCGGCGCACTGTTCATCTTGTGCTGCCCGGTGCCCTTAAAACGGCCAGGCGAAGCTGCCGACCAGCGACAGCGGGTAGCGCTCCGGCTGCTGGTAGCTGCGAATGCTCTCGGCCACCAGCGCGGAACGCAGGTTGGGCGCCTGCAAAATCTCGTCGGCGCTCAACCACAGGCAGCGATCGATATCGCTGTCGTGCGGCTCGGTCGGCAGCGGCTGTTCCAGCTCGATGACGAAGCAAAAACGCAGGAACGGCGTGCGATCCGGCGCAATCCATTGGTGCAGACGTAAAAACGCCTGCGGCGTGGCGCGGATGCCGGTCTCTTCCCACAGCTCGCGCTCGGCGGCCTGCACCAGCGTCTCGTCGGCCTCCAGATGGCCGGCCGGCTGATTCCACAGCGCTTTGCCGTTGATGGTCTCTTCGACAATTAAAAATTTGCCGGCGGCGTGCACCACGCAGGCCACGGTGACGTGCGGTTTGAACATGCGGTCTCCTTACAGCGGTTTGTCGATGCGCCGATAGATATCGTCCAGCTCGGCGATGCGGGTGCGGTAGCTTTTGAGCAGACAGGCGGTGTCGCCGCCGCACCGCTGGCGTTTTGCCAGCCAGGCCTGCTGGCTGTCCTGCATCGCACCGCGCGCGCCCATGGCGAACAGGCCGCGCAGGAATTGGTATTGGGTGGCCATTTGCACATCCAAATCGTTCAGCGTGCGGTTGGCGCAGATGGCTTGCTCATCGCGGCTTGCCGCCTTGGCGCAGTCGAAGCTGGCGGCCTGGGCGGCAAACGGGGCCGCCAGAGCGGTGAGCAGCAGCGCGAGCAGCGTGGATTTCATGGCGCCTCCATCAGTTATCGGTCTACAGAGAATCAATGCTTTTCCATTCACCAGGCTGCAGTGAGCCCAGCGAAAGATTACCCATACTGTAGCGAATCAGGCGCAGGGTAGGGAACCCGATATGCGCCGTCATGCGACGCACCTGGCGGTTTCGCCCTTCGAACAGGGTGATTTTCAGCCAACTGGTGGGGATGGATTTACGTTCGCGGATCGGCGGGTTGCGCGGCCACAGCCACTGCGGCTCGGCTACCAGCTCCACCCCGGCGGGCAGCGTGGGGCCGTCTTTCAGCGTAACGCCGCAGCGCAATGGCGCCAGATCGCTTTCCTGCGGCGCGCCCTCGACCTGCACATAGTAGATTTTGCCGGTGCGCTTGCCCGGCTGGGTGAGCTGCGCCTGCAGCTGGCCGTCGTTGGTCAGCACCAGCAGCCCTTCGCTGTCGCGATCCAGGCGCCCGGCGGCGTAAACGTCGGGGAAGGGGATGTACTCTTTCAGCGTGGCGCGGCCGGCTTCATCGGTGAACTGCGGCAGCACGTCGAAGGGCTTGTTGAATAACACAATTCGACGCGGCCCCTTCGGCGCGGCGGGTTTGGCGGCATTCGGCTTGCTGAATCGTTTAACGTTGTGATTTCTAACAGAGAATTTTTTCATAACAGTTGAGATTACGGATGATAAGCGCATTATAACCGAATCCGTTTCGGATTGGCGCGGACCGAATATTCAAGTAGTATCTACACGCATCTTACAAAGCATTAACAAAATTGCGCTTGAAGGAGAGGTTGATGGAAAGCAAAGTAGTTGTTCCGGCAGAAGGTAAAAAAATCACGGTTGACGCCCAGGGTAAACTGGTTGTTCCTCATAACCCGATCATCCCGTTCATCGAAGGCGACGGCATCGGCGTTGACGTGACTCCTGCCATGATCCACGTGGTTGATGCGGCTGTTAAAAAGGCTTACCACGGCGAACGTAAAATCTCCTGGATGGAAATCTACACCGGCGAAAAATCTACCCACGTTTACGGTAAAGACGTGTGGCTGCCGGACGAAACTCTGGACCTGATCCGCGACTACCGCGTCGCCATCAAAGGCCCCCTGACCACCCCGGTCGGCGGCGGCATCCGTTCTCTGAACGTGGCCCTGCGCCAGCAGCTGGACCTGTACGTGTGCCTGCGCCCGGTGCGTTACTACCAGGGCACCCCAAGCCCGGTGAAACAGCCTGAGCTGACCGACATGGTGATCTTCCGCGAAAACGCCGAAGACATCTACGCCGGCATCGAGTGGAAAGCCGGCTCCGCCGAAGCGGACAAAGTGATCAAATTCCTGCGCGACGAAATGGGCGTGAAGAAAATCCGCTTCCCGGAGCAGTGCGGTATCGGCGTGAAGCCATGCTCTGAAGAAGGGACCAAACGCCTGGTGCGCGCGGCGATCGAATATGCCATCACCAACGACCGCGACTCCGTGACCCTGGTTCACAAAGGCAACATCATGAAGTTCACCGAAGGTGCCTTCAAGGATTGGGGCTATGAGCTGGCGCGCGAAGAGTTCGGCGGCGAGCTGATCGACGGCGGCCCATGGCTGAAGATCAAGAACCCGAACACCGGCAAAGAGATCGTGGTTAAAGACGTGATCGCCGACGCCTTCCTGCAGCAAATCCTGCTGCGCCCGGCGGAATACGACGTGATCGCCTGTATGAACCTGAACGGCGACTACATCTCCGACGCCCTGGCGGCCCAGGTAGGCGGTATCGGCATCGCGCCGGGCGCCAACATCGGCTCTGACTGCGCGCTGTTCGAAGCGACTCACGGCACCGCGCCGAAGTACGCCGGCCAGGACAAAGTGAACCCAGGCTCCATCATCCTGTCCGCAGAGATGATGCTGCGCCACATGGGCTGGTTCGAAGCGGCTGACCTGATCGTTAAGGGCATGGAAGGCGCCATCGCGGCCAAAACCGTGACCTACGACTTCGAACGCCTGATGGAAGGCGCTAAACTGCTGAAATGTTCAGAGTTTGGCGACGCTATCGTTAAACACATGTAAGTGTGTTCAGCGCTTGAATGAGAGCGGGAGCCTTAGGGCTCCCGTTTTTTTATTGTTCAAATGAGCAAGCGATTTTAAGCGTTAGCCGATTCACGCACGACCAGCACCGGGCAATTGGCGTGGCGCACCACCGCGGTGGCATTCGAGCCGAGGAGGTAAGTCATTGCAGAAGGGCGGTTGGAGCCCATCACAATAATCTCCGCGTTAAGCGCATCGGCGAGTTCCAGGATCTGATCTTTGGGATCGCCGACGGCGACATGCGTGGTCACTCGATCCTCGGGTACGCTGAATTGTTTTGCCGCTTTCGCCAGCCCCTCGGTCGCTATCGCAATGGTTTCATCTTTGGTTTCCACCGCCGCCGTGGCGGCAAAGCCGAAGGCCGCGTAGGTGGCGCGCGACGGGATCACCGCCAGGAAATGGACGTGGGAGTCTTCGAGCCTGGCGAGCGCGTTGACATGCGGGATGACCTGCTGTGTTAATTCCGGCTCGGTAATATCCACGGGAACCAAAATAGTTTTGTACATACTCCCTCCTTATCGTTTTAAAAAACTCCACTTATCGGATTATAGCCGTTCGACGCCGGGAAAGGGGAGATCCGTATGGCAAACCTGGCAACGTTGTCTGCTGAAATGTCAGGCGTTTATCGACGTTATCGTTAAACGCCAATGGGCGCGCTTACTGTTTGAATAGAAAGGGAGCCATCGGCTCCCTTTGTTTTAGCAGGCTCAGATTATCGGAACCTTAATGAGGGATTTCCGACACCTCTTTGACTTCCGTCTTGTTGATTTGCTGTTTGACGCCATTGGCGTCGGTATACCCGATCAACCCGGCAGAAGTCTCTTTCGGTTTGCCGTCACTGATGATCGTTCGGCCATCGTGGGTATGAATAGCGTAGCTGGTGCGTGTGCAGCCTGACAGTGCGGCGATGGCTACCAGGGCGATCGCGGGAAGAACAAGCGCTTTTTTCATTTGAAGCTCCTTTTAGTTATTCAACTCACTCATGTTTGCAATCTGGTCTCGATTGATCTGTTCCGTTTTGCCCGTTTCAGCATTTCGATAGGAGACCAATCCGGTATCTTTATCGATCTGGGGCTTGCCGTCGGTAACAATGGTTTTACCGTCCGTCGTTTTGATCGCCTGATTGGAAGCGCAGCCCACCAGGGACATCAATGCTGTTGCCGCCAGCAGCGCGGCAAAGGGGCGTTTGCTTTTCATACCTACCATCCTGGTTACTTAAACAAATTTAATATCAGGAAAGTAAGTATAGGCAGATTTTCCAGATTGCCAGGGTTGAAAGCGCTTCTAATGGGATAAAAAATTAAGAATAACTTAATTTATTGATGGAGTGATTACTCGTTCGGATAACAAGGTTATCGATAGGTCAGGGTGTTCAGCTGTACGCCCCGCCTGGGGCGCTATGGCTTCATGTCATCATCGGCCCACGATTCTCCGCATGCCGATGCTTGATACTCGCAATGTCTCTGGCGGTTTGGCGTTAATTCTGTATAAGTATGCGCCGGGGATCTTGTCGAATACCACGTTGATTTTGGCTGATAGTCATCCATAAGGACAGGGATATGAAAATCACGCATTCAGGCTTTAAAACCGGCGCCGCCACATTATTGGCGGCGATGCTCGCGCTGGCATTAACGGGGTGTGCCAAGAGCACCGCCCCCAGCCAAACCGATCCGGTGAATAAAGAGGTTGACGATCTTTTCGCCAACCTTGGCAACCCAAAGGCGCCGGGAAAAGAGAAAGAACACTATATCGCCCAGTTGCAGGCCGCGATTCAAAGCCATTTGAAAGATGCCGAAGCCTACTCAGGCAAGCGTTGCACATTGAGCATCAAGCTGGCGCCGGACGGTATGCTGATCAGCATTCGGGCTGTTCAAGGGGATCCGGAACTTTGCCAGGCCGCGATAAAGGCAATCGTCAATGCACGTTTGCCTAAACCGCCAACGGCCGCGGTTTACGAAGCGGTCAAAAGCAGCACGTTGGAATTTCGCCCGCAGTGAAAATAAACGGCACTGCGATGCCAGACAATTAAACCAAAGTCACAGGCCGTATTTTCATGCGGCCTGTGAGTATTGGGTTGTGCAATATTTCGTATAGCGCTTCCTCATGCTAAAGCCCGTTTTTTCGGCATTATTTCACGGCATGTGGCGCCACTCTCTACCGATACATCATCGCGCTCACGCGCTCGCTTCGGTCTTTAAAACCGTTGCTGCGCATCGTTACCACATAGTAGCGATAGTGGTGTTTCTGTGCGTATTCGCGCACCAGATCTTCGGCGAACAGGCCGCTGAAGGTGACGGTGGTGACGAACGTCAGCCCTTTCACTTCGTAGGTGCCGATCTCTTGCGGGGTGCCGATATACGGCGGCGGGAACACGGTTTTGTGGAACTGGCAGCCGGCCAGCAGCAGGGTAAACAGCAGGGCGGCGGAGATTTGCGGTATGCTCATCGGGAAATGCTTTCCTTCCTTGGCGCGTGTTTTGGTAACTCTATAATAGGATTACAAAATTCGACCGGGATGTAAAAACTATCCCGCCGCGGTTGCCGTTTCGTTGATGCGGTATCGCCGTTATCCATCAGCATGAGGATTAAAACATGTTTGTTCGCCAGGCCACCGACAGCGATGCCGCAGCCCTGATCGCCCTCGACAGCGTCGCCGAATACGAGCCGCAGCGCGCGGCGCAGATCCGCGCCTGGTGCGGGCAGGGCGTCTGTTATCTTGCCGAGGAGCAGGGCATGGCGATGGGATACGGTGTGCTGCACTATCACTTCTTCGGCTGCGGCTTTGTCGAGATGCTGATGGTCGGCGAGCGCTATCGCCGCCGGGGCGTCGGGCAGGCGCTGATTGCGGCGCTTAAGTTGCACTGCCGGCACCCGAAGCTGTTCACCTCCACCAATCGTTCCAACCTGTCGATGCAGCGGCTGCTGTTGAACGCCGGGTTTGTCGCCAGCGGCCAAATTGACAATCTCGATGACGGCGATCCGGAGCAGGTCTTTTTCATCCCGCTGCGCTAATACAGCCGGACATCCACCGCCTGCTGTTGCAGCCAGGTGCTGACGTAGCCATAAGCGGCATAGAAGGCCAGCAGCGCGAAGATCAGCACGGAAAGCGAGGCCAAAAATTTGACGTCGCCCTGCTTCGAAAACTGATAAGCGCAAGAGATAAAGGCCAGCAGGCACAGCAGGGTGAAGGCGATGGCCAGCGTGGCGTAGAGAATAAGCACAACGAAACCCGTTCTTCCTTGTGAGCGCGGCAAGGATACCACAGACAAAAAAGGGGCCCAAACGGGCCCCGGTGCGATACGGTGCGAGAGGCTTACTCCGCCGCGTCGGGATGATTCTTGCCTTCTTCGATGAATTCTTCGTCGATCTCTTCGATGTTTTCCTTGCTGTCACGACCGGACAGGATGTTCCAGCAGGCGATGAACAGCGCGGCGATCAATGGCCCGATGACGAAGCCGTTAATGCCGTAAATCTCCATGCCACCCAGGGTGGAGATCAGGATCAGGTAGTCCGGCATTTTGGTGTCTTTGCCTACCAGCAGCGGGCGCAGAATGTTGTCCACCAGGCCGATTACGACCACGAAGAACACCACCAGGAAGATGCCTTTCCACAGCATGCCGGTGGCGAAGAAGTAGATCACCGCCGGCACCCAGATGATGGCGGAGCCCACGGCGGGGATGATCGACAAGAACGCCATCAGCGCGCCCCACAGCAAGCTGCCGTCGATGCCGGTAAAGTAAAACGCCAGACCGCCGAGCGCGCCTTGCACCACGGCGACCACCACCGTGCCCTTGACGGTGGCGCGGGAGACGGCGGCGAACTTCACGAACAGGTGGTGCTTCACGTGCTGTGAGAGCGGCAGCGCTTCGAGCGCCAGGTTCACCAGGTACGGGCCGTCTTTCAGCAGGAAGAACAGCAGGTAGAGCATCACGCCGAAGCCGACGACGAAATTGAAGGTGCCTTTGCCGATCAGGAACACGCTGCCCGCCAGGTATTGCCCGCCCTTGAGCGCCACCTCGGAAAGTTGTTTTTGGATCTCGGCGGCGCTGTTGAGGTTATGTTCCGCCAGGAAGCGCTGCGCCCAGCCGGGCAGATGACGCATGAAGTCCGCAAGCATGGTCGGCAATTGGCTGTTGTTGGTCTGCAGCTTGGTGTAAATCATGTTGAATTCCATCGCCAGCGATGAGGCGATGATCGCTAACGGCGTGAACACGATCAGGCAGATCAGCGCCACCGTCAGCAGCGACACCACGCCGTTGCGTTCGCCGACGTACTGTTTCAACTTCTTTTTCACCGGATGGAAAATCACCGCCAGAATAACCGCCCACAGCACCGAGGAGTAATAAGGCCCCAGCACGTCGAGAAAGGCGGCGGTAACGATGAACAGGATCAGAATAAAGAATCCCTTGGAAATGCCTTTAGACATCATAGTCGTCCCTCAAAAGATGAATTTTCAGCATAGATGAACTGAATGAAAACAACACTATCATTACCTTTGCTTATCCGGTAGGGGATTTTTAACGGCGTATTCCATAGGGTTACTAAGGGGAAAGGAGGGCGCCGCGCGAGGCTCAGGCGGCAGCGCAAGGAAAGAAAGAACGCTAAATAGTTAACAAAATTTATTGATTGTGTTTCATTTTGTGTGTTGCGCTTGCCCCCTGCGCCAGGCTTTTCTAGTGTTGATGAGGGCGGCCGTTCGCCCGATACCACGCAGGAGTATGCAAATGACAGAACACAAACGACTTGCCGTTATCGAAAAGGCATTGCTGATCGCTTTCGCCGGTCTGCTGATTTATCTTGTTGCGACCGGCGCCTTGTCATTGTCGGGCCTGGATCATCACTGGCCTTATCCTTCACGATAAGCACGCGCCCGCACCAGGGAATATTCAGCACCGCTAATAATAAATAGAACCTCCTTTCTCATTATTGCGCCATTACGCCGCATTGCGTGGCCCGCGGCGATAAATCAGCGCTAATCCCGCCCCTGACACCGCCGCCGCCAGCACCAGCCAAGCCGGCGCCGCCCAACCGGCCGCGGCCACGATGGCGCTCAGCGCGACCGGGCCGATCACCTGGCCGAGGTAGTTCCCCTGCATCACCAACCCCAGACTCAGCGGCAGCAGCGTGGGCTCTGGCGTCGCCGCCGGCGTGGCGGCCAGAATGGTGGCGGGCAGCATGCCGGCGATGGCGCAGAACAGGAAGCACAGCGGGATCAGCAGGCCATTGGGCGTCATCGGCAGGAAAATGCCGATGCCGAAGATGCCGATGACCAGGCTGGTGGCCGCGAGCAGGCTCCCGGCCCGCAGACCGCGCGACAGCAAGAACCCGGCGGCGAGATTGCCGAGGATATTGACGGCCACCGCCGCCGCGCTGATGCCGCCGGCGGCCGCCAGCGTCAGACCGATGCGCTGCATCAGAAAGATCGGTAAAAAGGTCATCACCGAGAAAAACTGCAGGTTGTAAGCGGTGAACATCAGCGCCAGCAACAGCGGCTGGCGCGCCCGCAGCATCGCGCCCAGCGCTTGCCGCAGCGGCAACGGCGGAGCGTGCGCGTCGGCGGCGCGGCGCGGCGTGGTCAGCGGCGCAGCAGCGCCAGCAGCGTCAGCGCCGCACCGGCCTGCCAGTTCTGTTGCCAGCCCGCCAGGTGAGGGCCGAAAAACAGCGAAATGGCGATGCCCGCCGGCATGAAGGTGCTCCAGATGCCGAACACCAGGCTGCGCTGCGCCGGGGCGACGATGCGGTTCAGCACCGCCGGCGAGGCGACCACCACGATGACGAAGCCGAGGCCTTCGACAAAGCGGCTGACGATCAAGCCGCTGAAGTCGTGCAGCGTGGCGCCGGTAAAGCTGGCGGCGCTGACGATCAGCAATCCCAGCGCCAGCAGGCGCCGATCGCCCCAGCGGCGCACCAGCAGCCCGGCGGCGATGCCGCCGAACACCCCGACGAAAGGAAACGCCGAGATGACCCAGCTTAGCGTCTCCAGTGAACGGCCAAACTCGGCCTGCAGCGCCGGCAAGGCAATGGTGGCCTTGCCCACGTGCAGCGCCGCGGCGATGCCGGCGAACAGCACATTGATGACGGCTAGCCAGGGCGTGGCGGCGGGGGAAACGCGGTCGATGGCGTCCGGTTTAATCGCAGTCATAACACTCTCCAGTGGCGGTAACGCCCTCACTATGCGTCTGCGCTACGACAGAAGTCGTTCAAATGCTGCGCTGTCACGCGGGGAAATTATTCATTTCGAGCTTTATTTTGCGCGCCTCGTTGTTTGGTTCGCCAGCGTGCCGCCCTGCGTGGACGCGGGTGCCCGTTCAGCGGTTTACTGTTCCGGCACGCAGCGAGCGTGCCCGATCAATTTTATTTATAAGGAGCAGTGTATGTCAGAGATGATGAATGAAAACGGAGCGCCGGTGATGGAGTGGAGCTACGGCGGCCGGGGTGACGATATCAGCAGCAGCCTGACCTTCGACACGGTAGAGGAACAGCCGCATGGCTTCCTGATGACGGTCGATCGGCCGGTTCAGATCTTCAAAGAGGCGCTGTCGCCGCTGATGGCCTTTGTCACGCTGCTGCGCCCGCTGTATGTGAAGACGGGCGAGGGATTCCAGTTCGTGCCGGTCTCCAACCCCTGGACCGACGTGCAGCGCCTGCCGCCAAGCGCCGGTTATCTGGGCGTGCAGGTCAACGCCGGCCTGTTCTTCCACGGGGCCAAACCGACGCACTATAAAGATCGCGACGGCCAGATGAAACCGATCGACGGCGGCACTGTCCTGCAGAACATCACCGTGCTGCATCAGGTGGCGCAGCCGCAGGGCCCGGGCGAAGGCGGGATCTGAGGCTGAAACGTTATCACGGGGCCGGACGCGGCCCTTATCTCGCCTTGAAAACCGCCCTTGGCTTGGGTAAAAAGGGTTGTCTATTCAAGGAGAAGAGTATGTACAGCGACAACGAGAAAAAATTCTACATCATCCTCAACCGCAACCACGAACCGGCCACGCTGTTTAACGCCTCCTGCCATCTGACGGCGGGCATCACCGATCTTATCGAGCAGCGCGAGTTTCACCACTACCCGAGCAGCCTCGACGGCGTCAGCGCCAATATGAGCCACTACCCGATCGTCATCCTGCAGGCCAAGAACAGCAGCCAGCTCAGCAACCTGATCCTCAAATGCAAGGAGGAGGGCGTGCTGTCCAACTTCTTCACCACCACCATGCTGTCGCATTCCGCCGAGCAGCAGATCGCCGACACCGCCAATACCCCCTACGAGCAGTTGGACTTCGTGGCAGTAGCGCTCTACGGCGACACTGAACAGCTTAAGCCGCTCACCAAGAAGTTCTCCGTCTACCGTTAATCGCGAACGGCGTCACATCAGGGGCGGCAACGGCTATGATATTTTTCCATCAAATCGTTGATGGAGATGAACATGAGCGGCAAGAAAACCACCATGGCGGCCATCGCCAGAGAGGCGCGGGTCGGCATCGCCACCGTCGATCGGGTGATCAACCAACGCGCGTCGGTGCGGCCCGCCACCCAGCGCCGGGTGATTGAGGCGGCGAAAAAGTTGGGGTTCGCGTTGGAGAAGTCCCACTGCCTGTCGGCGGTGCTGGGCAGGCCGGAGCGCCGCCTGAGAATGGGGTTTATCCTGCTGCGGCGCGAACACTCTTTCTATGCGCAACTGGCTGATGAACTGATGGCGCAAGCGGCGCCGTATCATGAGCCGGGTCAGCCGCCGCAGTTCATCTTCCACTCTCTCAATGCCATCGGCGACACCGCCGCCGCCATTAGCCAATTGAGCCGCCAGGTGGAAGCGATCGGCGTGCTGGCGCTGGATCATCCCCTGATCCACTATGCCGTAGAAGAAGCCGCCCAGGCGGGCATCAACGTTTTCGCGCTGCTGTCGGATTTATCGGTGCCCAGCCGCGCCGGCTACATCGGTCTGGATAATCAAAAAGCGGGCCGCACCGCCGGCTGGGCGGTGGATCGTCTGTGCCGGCGTCAGGGCGACGTCGGCGTGATCATCGGCGACAACCGTTTTACTTGCCAGGAAGCCTGCGAGATCGGTTTTCGCTCCTACCTGCGTGAGCAGATGAGCGGCCAGCGAGTGCTGGAACCGGTGCGCAGCCTTGAGGACGCGGAAACGGCGCGCCGGGTCACGCGTGAACTGCTGGCGAACCACCCGGAACTGGCGGCGCTTTACGCGCCGAGCGGCGGTGTGGAGGGCATTATTCAGGCGTTGCGAGAGAGCGGCCGGCAGCGCGACATCACGCTGGTGTGCCACGGCCCGGTGCAGGGCGGTGAAATGGCGCTGCTCGACGGCACGGTGGATCTGCTGCTGTGCCACCGCATTCCCGAATTGGCCGCCACGATCGTCGAGACGTTACTCGCCGCCGATGAACAACCGGGATTACGCCACATCATTAATCGCTTCGATGTGATCACCAAAGAAAACCTCTGACGGCCGCTGAGTGGTGGTTGCCGAGGTCAGGGCGCAGCCAGGCGCCGCCTGGATTTGATTAAAAACTATCAAATAATTTATCAAAAATAGCGCGATCTCTATCAAAAAATAAAATTTTCATTATTGATGATTTTGGAATTTTTGTTTGATACTGCCGGCATTCCCCGCAAAAAAGGAGCCGTCGCCATGACTTTGCCTATCGCCAATGCGCCCTGCAGTTGGGGCGTGGATGATCCTAACAACCCCCATTTGCCGCCCTATGCCACGGTTCTGCAAGAAGCGTCGGCGGCCGGCTACCGCAGCATCGAGCTGGGGCCGTGGGGCTATCTGCCGACGCAGAGCGAGGCGCTGTGTGCCGCGCTGGAGCAGCATCGCCTGTCGCTGGTGGCCGGTACGATTTTTGACGATCTGGTCAGCGAGGCGAACATTGAGCGCCTGCTGGCCCTGACTCATCGGATATGCCGCAACCTCTCGCGGGCACCCAGGGCTGAGCCGACCGAGGGCGATCGCGCCGCGCCGCCGTTCTTGGTGATTATCGATTTCGGCAATCCGCAACGCGCCAGGTTCGCCGGGCGTTCAGATTTAGCGCCGCGTTTGTCGCCGCGGGAGTGGCAGAGGATGATTGGGCACATTACGCGCATCAGCGAACTGGCCTGGCGGGAATACGGCGTGCGGCCGGTGGTGCATCCGCACGCCGGCGGCTGTATCGAGTTCGCCGACGAAATCGACCGGTTGGCGGCGGACATTCCGCATCACACCGCCGGATTGTGCCTGGATACCGGCCATCTGTATTACGCCGGGCTGGACCCGGCTGCCTGGCTGAGCAAGCACTTTGAGCGTCTCGATTATCTGCACTTCAAAGACGTCGATCCGCAGGTGTTCCGCGAGGTGCTGGCGCGCGGCGTCGATTTCTTCACCGCCTGCGCCGAGGGCGTCATGTGCCCGTTGGGCAGCGGGGCGATCGATTATCCGCAGCTGCGCGCGCTGTTGGCCGAGCGCGGATACCGGGGCTGGATCACTATCGAGCAGGAGCGCGATCCGCGCAATGTGCAGGGCAGCCTGCAGGACGTCACCGCCAGCTTGCGCTACTTGCGCGGCCTCGGCTTTTAATCAGGAGAAACACGATGATCAACGGCAGCAAACCTTTGGCGAGATCGTTGCGCTGGGGCATGGTCGGCGGCGGCGGCACCAGCCAGATCGGTTACATCCACCGTTCGGCGGCCTTGCGCGACGGCGCGTTTACTCTGTTGGCCGGCGCGTTCGACATTGACGCCGAACGCGGGCGTGATTTTGGCCGGAGTCTGGGCGTGGCGGCGGAGCGCTGTTATGCGGATTATGCCGAGATGTTCCGCGCCGAAGCCGCGCGGGCGGACGGCATCGAAGCGGTCTCGATCGCCACGCCGAACAACACCCATTACGCCATTTGCCGGGCGGCGCTGGAGGCGGGATTGCACGTGGTATGCGAGAAGCCGCTGTGTTTCAGCGTCGAAGAGGCGCAGGCGCTGGCGGCGCTGTGCGAGCGGCAGCGCAAAGTCATCGGCGTGACCTACGGCTATGCCGGGCACCAGATGATTTTGCAGGCGCGGCAGATGATTGCCGATGGCCGGCTGGGGGAAATTCGGCTGGTGAATATGCAGTTCGCCCACGGCTTTCACGCCGCGCCGGTGGAGCAGGATAATCCCAGCACTCGCTGGCGGGTCGATCCGCGCTTTGTCGGCCCCAGCTATGTGCTGGGCGATCTGGCGACCCACACGCTGTTCCTGGCGGAAACCATGGCGCCGCAGCTGAAGATCCGGCGGCTGCTCTGCAGTCGACAAAGCTTTGTGCCGTCGCGCGCGCCGTTGGAGGACAACGCCTATGTGCTGATGGAGTATCACAACGGCGCCATCGGCTCCGTGTGGGCTTCGGCGGTCAACTGCGGTTCGATGCATGGCCAAAAGGTGCGCATTGTCGGTGAAAAGGCCAGCCTGGAGTGGTGGGATGAACAACCCAATCAGCTGCGCTTCGAAGTGCAGGGCGAGCCGGTGCGGATCCTGGAGCGCGGCATGCCGTATCTCGCCGCGTCGGCGCTGGCGGACGATCGCATCGGCGGCGGCCATGCGGAGGGGCTGTTTGAAGCCTGGTCGAATCTCTACCGCCGCTTCGCGCTGGCGATGGACGCCACCGATCGGCGCGACGCAGCCTTCCTGGCCGACTTCTGGTACCCGGACGTGCAGGCCGGCGCGCTGGGCGTGAAGTGGGTGGCGCGCTGCGTGCAATCCGCCGAAACCGACGCCGGCTGGGTCGCCTTCGACTGAGCGAGCGATTCGCTCAGACGCTGGCCCCGTCGTAGCTGTGGATCTGTAACGCATCCAGCGCGACGTCCGGCACGCAACGCAGGTTAACGGCGCACATCGCGGCGCCGTCTGGCGCGGTGCCGTAGGCGAAGGGCTGGGCTCCGCAGACTCGGCAGAACTGATGGCGGATCCTGTGGTGATTGAAAGTGTAGGTGCTGAGCTGGTCCTGACCGCTGTTGAGCGTGAAAGCGCTGATGGGGAAGAACGACAGCAGCAGCCCTTTGCGGCGGCAAATCGAACAGTTGCAGCTGAGGGCTTCGGTCGGCAGTTCGGCGTCCACGGTAAAGGTGACGGCGCCGCAGTGGCAGCTTCCCTGGAATGACATGGCGATGATCCTGTAACAGGGGAGAGTGTTTGCCCAGTATAGTGCAATTTATCGTCACTCGGCCGCGCCGGGCGCGGTTTCCTTAATAAATGCGCGGTTTTCTGGTAGGTTAAGGTTTAACGTCATCAAAAGGAGATCGCGATGTTAGAGCATTACTATCCGGCAAACATGGGCGCCGAACCGGTCACGGACGAACAGCACAAGCGGCTGGTGGCGGTGCAGGCGGCACTGGAGCTTATCAAGGCTACGCTGTCAGACACCAACGATGGCAACGGCGTGGATTTCCAGCTGAAGGCGGCGGAGAAGCACATCGGCCCGATGGCCGACGCTATTCAGGAAGCCCTGAAGTAACGGTTCGCCGTCACGTCAACCGCCCGTATCGGGCGGTTTTTTTTTGCGCCGATTACTGCGGTCTTTTACGACGCCAGCGGCTCAAGCCATCATCAGGTGCTCGTTCATATTCCGCTCTCGCGCCTTTGCTCGACGGCGGTTGCCAACCGTGCCGGAATAGGATTAAATGCTGCACTGACTGTATAAATAAACAGGGGTGTTGCAATGAGCCTGGCGCTGAAGGGTGAGAAGATCGCGCGTAACCGCTTTACCGGCGAAAAAATTGAAAACGGCAGCTTTATGCTGTGTGATTTTTCGGGCGCCGATCTGACCGGCACCGAATTTATCGGCTGTCAATTTTACGATCGCGAGAGCCGACAGGGCGGTAACTTCAGCCGCGCGATCCTGAAAGACGCGAGTTTTAGAAGCTGCGATTTATCGATGGCCGATTTCCGCCACGTTGACGCATTGGGGTTGGAGATCCGCGAATGTCGCGCGCAGGGAGCAGATTTTCGCGGCGCCAGCTTTATGAATATGATCACCAGCCGCACCTGGTTTTGCAGCGCCTATATCACCAAGAGCAACCTGAGCTACGCCAATTTTGCCAAAGTGGTGTTGGAGAAATGCGAGCTGTGGGAAAACCGTTGGCACGGCGCGCAGGTGCTCGGCGCCAGCTTCAGCGGCTCCGATCTGTCCGGCGGCGAATTCTCCGGTTTTGACTGGCGCGCCGCCGATGTCACCCAGTGCGATCTGAGCAACGCGGAACTGGGCGAGTTGGATTTGCGCACCACCGATCTGCAGGGCGTTAAAATGGACAGTCACCAGGCCGCTCAACTGCTGGAGCGGCTGGGGATCGCAATCATCGGCTGAAGGGGAGGGTTAGCGCGATGGTTGGGCAAATAAGCGATTGAACGCTTGATCCGCGTCCACGGGAATGCGGCGTTGCATTACCGGGATAGTGAAACGCGGATCGCGCACAAAGTGCCGAGCTTGCTCGTTGAGCGGCACGACGGCGATCGCCAGATTGTCGTTAGCCTGCATGACGCCTTCCTGCTCGAACAAGGCGAATACCGGCGCGTGGCGCGCGTTGCCCAATGAGCAAGCCGAAATCCAATAATCGCCGTCTTGGGCAAATTTGCACTGCGCCGCTTGCGGGCCAATCGCGCTGATTTGTTTGGCTATCAAGGCGTTCGCGTTTTCCACATAGCTTGGCGGTGCCGGCTGGCAGCCCGCCAAACTGAGCGTCAGCGCCGTCAGCATCAGTGTTCTTTTGCCCATCATAGCCATCCTTGAGGTCATTTCCTGTAAAGTAAAATAATTATCCTAACAACGATAATGCGCCAGTGTCGAGAACAGATTGATTTATTAAGCTTTTATTTCTCTTTCATGACGATTAAGCGGTTTTCTTCAGTGTTATAGCAGGGAGTAGTTTCGCGTGAAGGGAAGAGCAGAACGCGGAATCGGCGGCTGTTTGCGCGTTCATGATCGGCCCCGGCGCGGTGAGTCCAATCGTTCGTTATTTTTCACCCCGAACGCCGCGCCGAAAACCCTGAGCTGGCGGCAGATGCAGGCGGTGCTTTGCGGTAATAAATTTATGAGGCAGATGAATATAATTTAAAATATATCTTGCTTAAATAATTTAGCTGTGTGTAAATAGCGTCATCGGTTTGTAGTACAGACCTTATGAAAGCAGTTTTAGTAAAGCAGTTCTCAGTATTAGCGATATCCCTCAGATACCTCTTCTTCCGCGAATTCTCTTCTCTAGTGCCCCATAAGTTTCCAATAAAAACAGACCTCTATCGCCCTATGGCGTCGCAAAAATATAAAGGAAATATCTCTATGTCCAATAAAATGACTGGTTTGGTAAAATGGTTTGATGCAGGTAAAGGCTTTGGCTTTATCACCCCGGCAGACGGCGGCAAAGATGTGTTCGTACACTTCTCCGCTATCCAGAGCAACGATTTCAAAACGCTGGACGAAGGCCAACAGGTTGAGTTCACTATCGAAAATGGCATGAAGGGGCCTTCTGCCGGCAACGTGGTCGCGTTATAATTTTTGGCCGAGGTGCAATGTCTTACGACAGCGATGATGGTTTAAGCCGGAGCAGTTAAGCAATGAAATCCTCAGCCTGAATAAACTCCGGGTTCGCCCGGAGTCTTTCTCGATACGTCATTAGCTCAGCAGGAAGAGCGGCAGCGAAATTATTCGTTGGCGGACTGGGGTTCGATTCCTCGATGACGTTCCAATAATTAATGATTATTGGCAACAGAAAAACAGATTGCCGCAGAATTAATAACGCCGCGTTTCAGTCTATTTTTCTGTTGTGAAAAAGTCGCGCTTAGTCTGCGTAATGTTGGAGTGTGGGATGGACGCTTACGCCATAACATGACAGCCGGGAAAGTCACCGGCACACGATTAATAGCCCCGGCCTTGGCCGGGGTTTTTTATACCCGCGATCTTAACGTTGCGAGTCCAGCAGTTCGTTATTTTTCACCACGTCCTGCGCCTTGAGGTAGCTCTCGATCAGCAGCTGATAGGCCGGGAAGATTTTGGTGTAGACCTCGGCCCACTGCTGAGCGTCGGCGCGGTTCCAGCTGCCCTGCAGCTCGGAGGCGACGCCGGCGGTGTCGATCGGCACCACGCCCGCCTGTACCACGCGCGCCAGGGTAATTTCCTGCGCCATTTTCGAGTAGGTGCCGGAGGCGTCGATCACCGCGAAGACCTTATAGCCTTCGGCCACCGCGCTGATGGACGGAAAGGCCATGCAGACGCTGGTGATGGTGCCGGCGATGATCAGGGTTTTGCGGCCGGTGGCTTTGACCGCCGCCACGAAGTCCGGGTTGTCCCAGGCGTTGATTTCCCCTTTACGGGCGACGTATTGCGCGTGCGGCGCATTCTGGTGAATCTCCGGGATCAGCGGGCCGTTGGGGCCCTGCGGCACCGAGGCGGTGGTGATCACTGGCAGTTTGCTGAGGGTGGCGATGCTGGCGAGGGCGGCGGCGCGAGCGCGCAGTTCGGTCATCGGCATATCGGCGACGGTCTGAAACAGACCGCTCTGGTGGTCGATCAGGAGCATGACCGCGTCATTAGCATCAATAACAGGACGCTGGCCGTTGAAGTTGGCTGGAGTGCTCATGGTATTTTCCTTTTCTCGTCGTGAGGTCAGTGGGTATCTTCTTTGATTGATAAGGCTGAAACTCAGCACTTGCCTACAGTGTAGAGAGAGGAGATAAATCCGGTAGAGCCTAAAGCCGGGATGCATCGTTCCATTAATAGAACGACACTGCAGCAGGCGAGGGGGCCGGCGCTGGGCTAAACTTAAGGTGCATGAGAAACATGCGGCAAGGAACGCCATCCTGTTCATGGGTTTGACGCGGAGGGCCGCCGTCATGGCTTATCAGCATATCGTTGTCGCCACGGATCTCAGCGAAGACGCCGAGTTCCTGTTGGGCAAGGGCGCCAGGTTGGCCGCCGCGCTCCAGGCCAAACTTTCACTGATTTATATCGATATTCACCGCGCCGGTTATTATGTCGATCTGGGCGTGGGAGATTACAACTACACCGATCGCACGTTTTCGGAGCGGGTGAAGAATATGCTCAATGCGATCAAAGGGCAGTCTTCCTATCCGGTGGAAGAGGTGATCGTCAGCCGTGGCGCATTGACGGAAGAGCTGAATCGGGTGGCGAAGGAAAAAGGGTTCGATCTGGTGATCTTCGGCCATCACCACGATGTCTGGAGCCGGTTGCTCTCTTCGACGCGTCAGGCGATCAATGAGTTGAACGTCGATCTGCTGGTGATCCCCATCGAGAAAAAATAGTCGCGGCGCCGGCGGGTGGCTGCTTTTTTCATTCGCATCGCTTATCTCTGAGCGGCCATAACCGTCTATCCGCAATAATCCCGCTTGCTGACAATCCGCCAGGAAAATAGTGACTGGCCGCAATTTTATTATTTCCATCAATATGTTGGCCAAAATCCGATAAAGATTAACCCAGCGCATTGAAATGACTCACATACCTCCTTTTGGTTAATAAACCGCACGTTTTGACTGGCTCTCAGGGAGCCTGCGTCTTATCCTCGGGCAATGAGATTTGTATGACTTATATAAATGCGTTTACATGGAGGAGGTCTCATGCGTTTTGACAATAAAGTCGTGGTTATCACCGGTGCGGGCAATGGCATGGGGGAAGCGGCGGCGCGGCGTTTCTCCGCCGAGGGCGCCATTGTGGTGCTGGCCGACTGGGCCAAGGAAGCGGTAGACAAGGTTGCCGCTTCGCTGCCGAAGGGCCGTGCGATGGCGGTGCATATCGACGTTTCCGATCACGTGGCGGTTGAAAAAATGATGAACGAGGTGGCGGAAAAAATGGGCCGCATCGACGTCCTGCTGAACAACGCCGGCGTACACGTGGCGGGCAGCGTGCTGGAAACCAGCATTGACGACTGGCGTCGCATCGCCGGGGTCGATATCGACGGCGTGGTGTTCTGTTCCAAATTCGCCTTGCCGCACTTGCTGAAAACCAAAGGCTGCATCGTCAATACCGCATCGGTGTCTGGCCTGGGCGGTGACTGGGGCGCGGCCTATTACTGCGCGGCGAAAGGCGCGGTGGTTAACCTGACGCGCGCCATGGCGCTGGATCACGGCGGTGACGGCGTGCGCATCAACTCGGTCTGCCCGAGCCTGGTCAAAACCAACATGACCAACGGCTGGCCGCAGGAGATCCGCGACAAGTTCAATGAGCGCATCGCGCTGGGGCGTGCGGCGGAGCCGGAAGAAGTGGCGGCGGTGATGGCGTTTCTGGCCAGCGACGACGCCAGCTTTATCAATGGCGCCAACATTCCGGTCGATGGCGGGGCGACCGCCTCGGACGGCCAACCGAAGATCGTCTAAGCGTTAATGCGCAGGCCCGGCCATTATGACTGGGCCTGTTGTTTTAGACGCCGATGCGATCGCGCAGCGTGTAGTAGGCCGCGCCGATGGCGGTGAACGGGATCTGCAGATTGCGTCCGCCGAAGAACGGCAGGTGCGGCAGCTTGGCGAAGGCGTCGAAGCGTTCGGCGTCGCCGCGCATCAGCTCGGCGATCAGCTTGCCCGCCAGATGGGTGCAGGTTACGCCGTGGCCGCTGTATCCCTGCATGTAGTACACGTTATTCTCCAGCCGGCCGAACTGCGGCATGCGCGACAGCGTCAGCAGGAAGTTGCCGGTCCAGCGATAGTCGATACGCACCCCTTTCAACTGCGGGAAGGTCTTCAGTAGCTTCGGCCGGATCAGGTTATCGATGTCGTCCGGATCGCGCGCGCCGTACACCACGCCGCCGCCGTACAGCAGACGATGATCGGCGGTGATGCGGTAGTAATCCAGCAGGTAGTTGCAGTCCTCCACGCAGTAATTCTGCGGGATCAGCGCCTGCGCTATCTCCGGCGCCAGCGGTTCGGTGGTCACCACCTGGGTACCGCACGGCATGCTGCGCTTGGCCAGCCGCGGCTCCAGCTTATCGCCCAGATAGGCGTTGCCGGCGACGATGACGAAGCGCGCCTTCACCTGGCCATTGGCGGTGCTGATGAGCGCCGGTTCGCCGTGGCGAATGTTCGTCACCGCCGATTGCTCGAAGATGCGCCCGCCCTGCAGGCGAATCGCCTCGGCCTCGCCCAGCGCCAGATTGAGCGGATGGATGTGGCCGCCGCTGTGATCGAGCAGCGCGCCGACGTAACGATCGCTGGCGATCTCCTGGCGCACCCGGTCCGCGTCGAGCAGTTCAAGCTGGGTATTGCCGTAGCGCTCCCAGTTGCGTTTTTGCTCGATCAGCGCATGGAACTGCTTGTTGTTCAGGGCGGCGAAGATGCCGCCGGGGCGGTAGTCGCAGTCGATGGCGTAGCGGCTGATGCGGCTGCGAATGATCTCCGCGCCTTCGAACATCATGCTGCCGAGCAGGCGGGCGCTTTCCGCGCCGTAACGCTCTTCAATCACATCAATGTCGCGGCTGTAAGAGTTGACCAACTGGCCGCCGTTGCGGCCGCTGGCGCCGAAACCGATGCGCGCCGCTTCCAACACCACCACGTCGTAACCGGCTTCCACCAGGAACAGCGCGGAGGAGAGGCCGGTATAGCCGCCGCCGATCACGCAGACGTCGCACTCGATCGATTCATTCAGTTGCGGATAGGGCTGATGTGCGTTGGCCGTGGCCGCATAATAGCTTTTTACGTGTTCAGTCATGATGTAAGCCCTTATTCCAGCGAGATCCAGGTGGTTTTCAATTCGGTGAATTTGTCCAGCGCATGCAGCGATTTGTCGCGGCCGTTGCCGCTTTGCTTGTAACCGCCGAACGGCACGGTCATGTCGCCGTCGTTGTAGTTGTTGACGAACACCGTACCGGCCTTCAGTTGGCGCGCCATGCGGTGCGCGCGCGCCAGATCGCGGGTCCAGACCGCGGCACCGAGGCCGTAGTCGCTGTCGTTGGCCAGCTGCAGCGCCTGTTGCTCGTCGTCGAACGCCGTCACCGCCAGCACCGGGCCGAAGATTTCATCGCGCGCCACGCTCATGGCATTGTCCACCTGGGTGAGGATGGTCGGCCCCAGATAGCCGGCGTGGTCGCCCTGCGGATGGTCGCGCCCGTCGAGGAACAGCGCGGCGCCCTGGCTCAGCCCCCGATCGATATAGCCGGCCACTTTCTCGCAGTGGCCGCTGTCGATCAGCGTGCCCATCACCGTGTCGGGATCGAGCGGATCGCCGGGCACGAAGGCCGCCGCGTGTTTGCGCAGCGCCTGCAGGAACGCTTGCTCAATGCTCGCTTCGACCAAAAGGCGAGTGCCGGCGATGCACACCTGCCCCTGATTGTAGAAGATGCCGGCGGCGGCGCTGCGGGCGGCCTGATCCAGATCCGGGCAGTCGGCGAAGACGATGTTGGCGCTTTTGCCGCCGGCCTCCAGCCAGACGCGTTTCATGTTCGATTCGCCGGCGTAAATCATCAGCTGTTTCGCCACCAGCGTAGAGCCGGTAAAGGTGAGGGCGTCGACGTCGCGGTGCAGCGCCAGCGCCTTGCCGGCGTCGTGGCCGTAGCCGGGCACCACGTTCAGCACGCCGTCCGGCAGCCCGGCCTGTTGCGCCAGTTTGCCGAGCAGGATGGCGCTCAGCGGCGACTTTTCGGAGGGTTTGAGCACCACGCTGTTGCCGGCGGCCAGCGCCGGGCCGAGCTTCCAGCAGGCCAGCAGCAACGGGAAGTTCCAGGGCACGATGGCGCCGACCACGCCGATCGGCTCGCGTTCGATCAGCGCCAGCGCGTCGCGACCGGTAGGGGCGATTTCGCCGTACACCTTATCGATCGCTTCGGCGTACCAGCGGATGCAGCGGATAGCGCCCGGCACGTCGTCGCGCAGGCTGTGACGAATCGGTTTGCCGGTGTCCAGCGTTTCCAGCAGCGCCAGCTCTTCGTGATGCTGTTCCATCAGCTCGGCGAAGCGCAGCAGCGTGGCTTTGCGCTGCGCCGGCGCGGCCTGGGCCCAGTCGCCGCGTTCAAAGGCGGCGCGCGCCGCGCTGACCGCCCGATCGATGTCGGCGGCTTCGCCGCGCGCGACCTGCGCCAGCTCACGGCGACCGGCGGGATCTTCGACGGCGAAACGTTTCCCCGCGGCGGCCGGCTGGTAGCGGCCGTCGATAAACAGCTGGTGCTCAATCTTCAGGGCCTGCGCCCGTTGTTGCCAATACTGCAAATGGTGAAAGTTCATGCCTGGCTCCGTTGATCAGAATGTCGTCGGCGTATGGGCGCTGATAATCCGGCAAATGCGCGCCGACGTGTTGCTGAAACTGTGGGGAATGCCGGTATTGATGGCGTAGCTCTGCCCAGCCTGCAGGTGATAGCTCTGGCCGTTGACCTGCAGCACCACTTCGCCTTCCAGCAGCGTGCCGATCTCTTCCCCTTGGTGTTTGATGCGCTCGCCGGTGGTGGTGCCCGGTTCGTAGGTCTCGATCATCATTGCCAGCGTGCGATTCGGATCGCCGTTATGGATCAGCTTCATCGATACGCCCTGGCTGCCGATCTCGATCAGGTCGTCGCTGTCTATCACGATCTGCGGCTCAGCCGGTTTTTCCGGTTCGGCGAAAAACGCCGACAGCGACAGACCGTATACCGTCAGCAGCTTTTGCAGCGTGCTGATGGCCGGGCTGACCTTGTCTTGCTCGATAGTACTGATGGCGCTGTGGGTTAACCCAGACAGTTCGGCGACCCGGCGCTGCGACAACCCCAATTGTTGACGGATCTGCGACAGACGTTTTCCCGGTGCCAAGCTGACGTCGCTCATGGGCGTTTTTCCTTTTGATAGTTCCGACAGGCGGTAATGAAACCATCAAACAACAGGCGCGACAGGGCGTACTCGTCGCTGTTCCACTCCGGGTGCCACTGCACGCCGAGCGCGAAAGGCTGATCGCGTACGCTGATCGCCTCCACCAGCCCGTCGGCGGCGTGCGCCTCGATGCGAACGCTCGCGCCCAGGGTTTTGGCGCCCTGGCCGTGCAGCGAGTTCACCCAGAATCTGTTGCAATCCGGTATCAGTTGCGAAAGCAGCCCCCCTTCCTGAACGATGACCTCGTGGGCGGGGGCGTATTGCTGTTCCAGCGGCAGGTCGTGATCTTCACGATGCTCCAGCAGCTCGGGCAGTTCGTACAAGCGGCGATGCAGGGTGCCTTGAGTGGCGACCACCATTTCCTGCATGCCGCGGCAAATGGCGAAAAGGGGAATGCGCCTGTCGAATGCCTGGCGGATCAGCGCCAGGCTCAACGCGTCTCGGCCAGGATCGGCGTCAGGCTCATCGCCGTTTTCACCATAAAGGTGCGGCTGCACATTACTGGGGCTGCCGGGCAACAGAATGCCGTCGAGGCGCGGCAACAGTTCCGCCAGCATCTCAGGCTCCGCCAGCGCATGCGGCAGGGCGATCGGTAAACCGCCGGCGGTGATAACGGCATTCAGGTACTTTTCTTGCAAGGTCTGCGTAAGGTGCCCGTTTAACCTATACCTGCACATGACGACGCCGATGACTGGTCTGTTAAATATATTGTCCATGCTATCCCCTTGGTACGTTCGAAATTATGAACGATAAGCTTCTCCACCGCCGATTTCGTTCAATATTCTATAAATCTAGCAGTCGATTGGCCAATATTCAAACCAAAAGTAACACTTGCAAAACAAATTTGTTTCATCTACGTTTCAATTGTGGGCATTATATTGAACAAGACGGTCAATAAACATCGACGACAGCAAAACACAAACGGCGGGTGAACCATGCAGACCAACATCGTAGAAGTGGAAAACTTTGTTCAGCACAGTGAAGAGAGACGAAGTAGCGCGTTCCAGCGCGAAGTGAAGAAGTACCTGGAACGTTATCCGTTAACCCAACATGTCGACGTCCTGTTGACCGATCTGAACGGCAGCTTCCGCGGCAAACGCATCCCGGTCGGCGGTCTGAATAAGCTGGAGAAAGGCTGTTACTTCCCGGCGTCGGTATTTGCGATGGATATTCTCGGCAACGTGGTGGAAGAAGCCGGGTTGGGGCAGGAGCTGGGCGAGCCGGATCACGTGTGCGTGCCGGTACCGGGCACGCTGACGCCGTCGGCGGCGGATCCGCAATATATCGCGCAGGTGCTGCTCACCATGTTGGATGAAGATGGCACTCCCTTTGACGTTGAACCGCGCAATGTGCTGAACCGAGTGTGGCAGCGTTTGCGTCAGCGCGGGCTCTCCCCCGTGGTAGCGGTAGAGTTGGAGTTCTATCTCATCGATCGTCAACGCGATGCGGAGGGGTATCTGCAGCCGCCGTGCGCACCGGGGACCCAGGAGCGCAACACCCAAAGCCAGGTGTACTCCGTCGATAACCTGAATCATTTCGCCGACGTGCTGAGCGAGATCGACGAACTGGCGCGCTTGCAGGGCATTCCGGCGGACGGCGCGGTGGCGGAGGCGTCGCCGGGGCAGTTCGAGGTCAACCTGCACCATACCGATGATGTGCTGCAGGCCTGCGACCATGCGCTGGCGCTGAAGCGCTTGGTGCGCATGGTGGCCGAGAACCACAATATGCAGGCGACCTTTATGGCCAAGCCGTATGAAGAGCACGCCGGCAGCGGCATGCACGTGCACATCAGCATGCTGAATGCGCAAGGCGACAACGTGTTCGCCGATGACGACGGCGAAGATTCGGCGCTGCTGAAACAGGCGCTGGCGGGCATGATCGCCCTGATGCCGTCCTCGATGGCGCTGCTGGCGCCGAACGTCAACGCCTACCGCCGCTTCCAGCCCGGCATGTATGTGCCGACCCAGGCCTCCTGGGGGCATAACAACCGCACCGTGGCGCTGCGCATTCCCTGCGGCGATCGCGATAACCACCGGGTGGAGTATCGCGTGGCGGGCGCCGACGCCAACCCGTATCTGGTGATGGCGACCATTCTGGCCGGCATCGTCTACGGCCTGGAAACCGCATTGCCGCTGCCTGAGCCGGTGACCGGCAACGGGCTGGAGCAGGACGGGCTGCCGTTCCCGATCCGCCAGAGCGACGCGCTGTACGAGTTCGAACATCAGCCGGTGCTCAACGCATTGTTGGGCGAACGCTTCAGCCACGTCTATCTGGCCTGCAAAACCGATGAGCTGGTGCAGTTCGAGCGCCTGATCACCGAAACCGAGATCGAGTGGATGCTGAAAAACGCCTGATCCCGCTCACCCTGCGACTACCGCGCGCGTCCGGCGCATTTCATCGGCTCTCCTGTGGCCGGCGAGGCTGCGCGTTGCGGTACTGCATTTCTTCTATCACGCGTACAGGACGCCGACGAGGAAATAACCATGACTCAGTCATCTCCCTGCGCAGACGTTTGCCTGTGCCGCAGTGCCGACGGGCCGGTCGCCGGCCGCCCGACAGCGATCCCAACCCGTTTTTCCCGCCGCCTGAGCAGCAGTTTCCCCGCGGCCTCTCTGAATGACGTTGCACGGTTGACAGCAGAGGACCAAAAGGGGAAATGCCATGACGACTAAAGCCATCGACGGCGGCCAGGCGGGCAAACCGCAGCTGCGCAAATCCCTCAAGCTGTGGCAGGTGGTGATGATGGGCCTGGCCTATCTGACGCCGATGACGGTGTTTGACACCTTCGGCATCGTCTCCGGCCTCACCGACGGCCATGTGCCGACCTCCTACCTGCTGGCGCTGGCCGGCGTGCTGTTCACCGCCATCAGCTACGGCAAACTGGTGCGCCAGTTTCCCACCGCAGGGTCCGCCTACACTTATGCGCAGAAGGCGATCAATCCGCACGTCGGTTTCCTGGTGGGATGGTCGTCGCTGCTGGACTATCTGTTCTTGCCGATGATCAACACGCTGCTGGCCAAGATCTACCTGACCGCGCTGTTCCCGGAGGTGCCGCCCTGGGTGTGGGTGGTGGGTTTCGTGATTCTGATCACCGCCATCAACCTGAAAAGCGTCAATCTGGTGGCCAATTTCAATACCCTGTTCGTACTGGCGCAGGTGGCGATCATTTTGGTGTTCATCTATCTGGTGGTGCGCGGCCTGCACAACGGCGAGGGGATGGGCACGGTGTGGAGCCTGCGGCCGTTCCTCAGCGAGAATGCGCATTTGCTGCCGATCATTACCGGCGCGACTATCCTGTGCTTCTCGTTCCTCGGCTTTGACGCAGTCACCACGCTGTGTGAAGAGACGCCCGACGCCGCCAAGGTGATCCCGCGCGCCATCTTCCTGACCGCGCTGTACGGCGGGGTGATCTTTATCAGCGTGTCGTTCTTCATTCAGCTGTTTTTCCCGTCCATTCAACGCTTTCACCAGCCCGATGCCGCGCTGCCGGAGATTGCGCTGTACGTCGGCGGCAAACTGTTCCAGTCGATCTTCCTGTGCGTGACATTTATCAATACGCTGGCCTCCGGCCTGGCGTCGCACGCCAGCGTGTCGCGCTTGCTGTACGTGATGGGGCGCGACAACGTGTTCCCGGAGAAATTCTTCGGCTATATCCATCCCAAATGGCGCACGCCGGCGCTGAACGTGCTGATGGTTGGGCTGGTGGCGTTGTCGGCGCTGTCGTTCGATCTGGTGACCGCCACGGCGCTGATCAACTTTGGCGCGCTGGTGGCCTTTACCTTCGTTAACCTGTCGGTGATCAGCCACTTCTTTATTCGCGAAGGGCGCAACAAAAGCTGGAAGGATCGTTTCAACTTCCTGTTCCTGCCGTTGGTGGGGGCGCTGACGGTGGGCGTGCTGTGGCTGAATCTGGAGAAGAGCTCGCTGACCATGGGATTGATCTGGGCGACGCTGGGCTTCGGCTACTTGGCCTGGCTGACCCGGCGTTTTCGCCAACCGCCGCCGCAGCTGGAGCGGCAACCGCAGCAATAAATTCACAGGCGGGAGTTTCCCGCCTTTCTTTTTGGCGCGTGCGGCAGTAGAGTGAAAAACCTGATAAAAAATAACCTATTGGACCTGCCTTATGCCCGCTTTGCCCTCGCGTACCCGCGCCACGCTGTTCGGTTTGTTGGCCATCGTGCTGTGGAGCAGCGTCGTTGGCCTGATCAGAAGCGTCAGCGAAGGGCTGGGGCCTGTCGGCGGCGCGGCGATGATCTACAGCGTCAGCGCGGCGTTCTTGCTGGTGGCGCTCGGTGTGCCGAAATGGCGCAGCTTTCCGCGGCCTTACCTGATCGTCGGCAGCCTGCTGTTTGTCAGCTACGAGATCTGCCTGTCGCTGTCGCTCGGTTACGCCAATACCCGCCTGCAGGCGATAGAAGTGGGCATGATCAACTACCTGTGGCCCTGTTTCACCGTGCTGATGGCGCTGGCGCTCAACGGCCAAAAGGCGAAATGGTGGCTGCTGCCGGGGCTGCTGCTGTCGCTGTTCGGCATCGGCTGGATCATGAGCGGCGAGGGCGGCTGGTCACCGGCGCAGATGCTGGCCAACGTGCGCAGCAATCCGCTCAGCTATACGCTGGCGTTCAGCGGCGCGGTGATCTGGGCGCTGTATTGCAACCTGACCAAGAAGATCGCCCAGGGCAGCAACGGCGTGGTGCTGTTTATCGCGCTGACCGCGCTGGCGCTGTGGCTGAAGTACGCCTTCAGCGCGGAAAGCGGCATGCAGTTCAGCGTCGGCGTGACCGTGACGCTGCTGTGCGCCGGGGTGGCGATGGGGGCGGGGTATGCCGCCTGGAACGTCGGCATTCTGCACGGCAACATGACGCTGCTGGCGACCGTCTCCTATTTTACCCCGGTGCTGTCGGCGGTGTTCGCCGCGCTGGTGCTGCACACCTCGCTGACCGTCAATTTCTGGCAGGGCGTGGCGATGGTTACCCTGGGTTCGCTGATCTGTTGGCGGGCAACTCGCGGAAATTAACGGAAATTATCCGCCATCGCCGCAATGTTGAACTAGAATTTAACTAGCCATGTTGCCTGAAGGAACGACGACAATGAGAAGTGACATTCAATTTATTCAGCAGCCTGAAATCGACGTGCATCATTATGAGCGCGGCGATACCGTGCGCCTGACCACGGCGAATTTGCGGCATGAATATCAGCTCGATGTTTATATTTTGCGCCGCGACGACAAGCTGATTTACGGTTCGGTCGTCGCGGCGGCGCCCAAAACCGATATTCCGGTCGCCAGCTGGGAGGTCAAAAACGGTGAAGAGGTGGCGTTCCGCCAGGAAAACATCGCCAAAGCGGTGCCGGCGGTAAACTGATTTCACGTTCCGCACTTTCTCCTGATGCTGACGAAGGCCGACGCTCGCGCGTCGGCTTTTTCTTTTCCACCTCGTGATGACGCCCTGATGTCATTTGGCTTAAAAACTGCGCTAAAAAACGCGACACATGACAAAAATCACAGCGAATGTGAATTTGCATGAAACATAATTTGACAAATGTGAACGCAATCGATTACCTATTCGCGAAATGCGTAACTGGATCACAGATTCTTACAGTCAGTGGTTTCTATAATGCGCGCGTCATCCGAGTTTCTGTGTGAAGACAACGCCAGGTGTCGGCAGACTCATTGTCATCTTTTCTAAACGGGCAGGAAATGGCCCTTTAAGCATGTGGTAATAAAATGAAAAAATAGCTCTCGCAGCAGGTGTACTGCTCGCAGCGTCTTACAGTGCATCATCAATGGCTGATAGCAAAGACAGTCAATATGTCTCCGACTGGTGGCACCAGAGCGTTAACGTGGTGGGCAGCTACCACACCCGTTTCGGGCCGCAACTGAATAACGACGTGTATCTCGAATACGAAGCCTTCGCCAAGAAAGACTGGTTCGATTTCTACGGCTACGTTGACGTGCCAAAGTTCTTCGGCGTGGGCAACACCCCGGACCGCGGCATCTGGGACAAAGGCTCCCCGCTGTTTATGGAGATTGAACCGCGCTTCTCCATCGACAAGCTGACCGGCACCGATCTGAGCTTCGGTCCGTTCAAAGAGTGGTACTTCGCCAACAACTACATCTATGACCTGGGCCACAACGCCGACGGCCGTCAGAACACCTGGTACATGGGCCTGGGTACCGATATCGACACCGGCCTGCCGATGAGCCTGTCGATGAACATCTATGCCAAATACCAGTGGGAAAACTACCAGGCCGCCAACGAGAACAGCTGGGACGGTTACCGCTTCAAGGTGAAATACTTTGTGCCGCTGACCCAGGTGTGGGGCGGCAATCTGAGCTACATCGGCTTCACCAACTTCGACTTCGGTTCCGATCTGGGCAAGGACAGCCACTGGGTTGACGGCACCGGCAAACAGGTGCGCACCGGCAACTCGATCGCCTCTAGTCATATTTTGGCGCTGAACTACGATCACTGGCATTATTCTTTCGTGGCGCGTTACTTCCATAACGGCGGCCAGTGGCAGGATGGCGCGGAGATCGGCACGCCGCAGGGCCCGATCAAGTCTACCGGTTGGGGTTACTACCTGGTGGTCGGCTATAACTTCTGATTTTCCGTGTTATCAGAAACAGAAAACCCCGCCTGGCGGGGTTTTTTTTCGTCATCACTGGGCTTGTTCTACCGGGAGATGCCTCACCGGCATAAACAGCCTGCCTTTGATCACGTGACATTCATTATTTATCCAACTAATGATTTGTTCACGGCTGACGCCTTCCGACTGCGCGTAACGATGAAGATCGCCGTTAAAGTGCCGAGTGATGTATTCCATGAGGGTCATTTGCACGTCTTTTGCTCCTGAACGCCCACCCGTTGCCAGCCTGGCCACCGCGGGAGGTTAAGGTTTCTCAGACAGCGAATGTAAATTATCGGCAACGAAATCTCAACATAAAGCACCAAATAGGGGCGACGCCGGTGGGAAAAAGAATCCCGCACGGAAAGGCGGGAAGTGTTCGATATTATCATTCTGGATGATAAGAATAAGATTTGAGGTGCGACGAAAAAGAGCACGCTAACTCTTTTTTGTTACCGTCCCACGCTAGCGGAAGGCTTATTTTTCTTCAAGAAAAATCGGGGGTAGATTTCGGAATTCTCGAGGCGTTTTGCGTTAAAACAAGAGAGTGGCGCGAATGCCGTAAAACCGCACTGTCATCTCGGAGTTTTCCTTATACTTTGCCCGGAAAAGGCCAACTATAGTAAACAGAGTCCCCCACGCAGGAATACACAACATGAACAAACGTCGTACGACTCTCACGGTGTTGGCACTGATTGCATCGCTGGGGTTGTCATCCGCCCCGGCCATGGCCGACAAAGGCGGCAATGGTAACGGCAACGGGCATGGCAACAGCGGCAATCACGGCAACAACGGTAACCACGGCAACAACGGCAATCACGGCAATCACGGCAATCACGGCAACAAAGATAAAGGCGACTATAGAGACTATAGAAACGACGATAATCTGGTTTCCGTCAGCCTCTCGCGCGACCGCGCCCGTTCGCTGGCGCACACCTACGGGCTGACCGGCTACCGCTCGTTGCCGCCGGGCATCGCCAAGAATCTGGCGCGCGGCAAACCGCTGCCGCCGGGCATCGCCAAAAAAATGGTGCCGTCTTCGATGCTGCGTGAACTGCCGCAGTATCCGGGTTATGAATGGCGCATTGCCGGCGACGATCTGGTGCTGGTCGCGCTCAGCACCGCGATTGTGGCTTCCGTCATCAACGGCGTGTTCGACTAACGCCGGTTGGATCTCATCGGGCCTCGCTGCGGCGGGGCCTTTTTTATTTGCCGGCGCGGGGCTGACGTGGTGAACTTGGCGCCTGACCTTTTCACTGCATCATAAGGGAGGCGCCATGTTCAGGGCGTTATTGATAGCGTGTTGCCTGACCAGTTTTCCGGCGTTGGCGGACGGCGGCGCCGCTATCGGCGAGCTGGTGAACCAACGGCTGTCGTTGATGAAAGACGTGGCCGGTTACAAGGCGCAGCAGCATTTGCCGATCGAAGATCTGGCGCAGGAGGCGAAGGTGTTGGCCAACGCGCAGGCGGAAGCGGGGCGTTTGGGGCTGGAGCCGGCGTCGGTACGGCCTTTTATCACCGCGCAGATGAACGCCGCCAAGGCGATTCAGTACCGCTATCGCGCCGACTGGTTGGCGAGCCCGGAAAGCGATTGGCAGCCGCGCCCGCTGGCGCAGGTGCGGGTGCAGATCGGGCAATTGAGCAGCCGGATACTGCAGCGTTTGGCGGCGCGGCTGCGCGCCGGCCCGCTTGACGCGGCGGATCGGGCGGCGTTTATGGCGTCCGTGGAACAGGTGAATCTCAGCGCCGCCGACAAGCGGCGGCTGGCGGATGCGCTGCTGGCGGTCAAAGCCGACAGCGCGCGCTGATCGTCAGTCGCGGCCGACGGTGCTGCGGCGGAAGGTCAGCATCCGGCTGCGGTTGGCGATGAGATCCACGTTGTAACCGCGGAAATAGAGGCAAAAGCGTTTCAACCACGGGCCGTCCTGGCACTCCACCAGCATGCGTCCCTGGCCCAGCGGGCTGAGCGTGCCGGTCTGCGCCGCCGGGCCGACGCCGATATGCACCCGATTGCCGCGAATTTCAAAGGCGGTGCGATAGTGCGGGTGGTACCACAGCCCCTGCACATGCTTCAGGCAGTCGCCGTTGGCCGTGACCGGCAGGAAACGGCGCGCCACGTGTCCAACCTCGCCCTCTACCGTTTCGCCGGTCCACTTCAGCCTGATGGGCATATGAGCGGATAGCGACACCGCGTACCCGTCCTCTCCTTGATACAGCGGTTCATCGCTGCCCAGATAGGCCAGGTTACCGTTTTTGACTTCCAGCCAGTGCGGCTCCGCCAGCGTGGCGTAGAGGCCGTCGGGGATCGCCGCGCTGCGCTGCGGCAGCGGTTCGCCCAGCAGCGTCGCCATCACCTGCAAGGCCATGCCGAAACTGTCGCAATCTTCGCGGTTGGCCACCAGCGCGACGCCGGCCTGACGGTCGGGCGCCAGCAGGAAATAGGTTTTGTAACCGGCATGGGAGCCGCCGTGGCCCAGCAGGCTGCGGCGGCCCAGCGGCGTGCGCGCCAGCCCCAGGCCATAGGCGCTGAGTTGGCCCTGATTGAGGCGGCGCGGCGCGCTGAGTTGCGCCAGCACGCCCTGGCCGGGGCCTTGGTCCGCCAACAGCGTTTGCAGCCAGCGGGTGAGGGCGTTGAGGCTGCCGGTCAGGCTGCCGGAGGCGGAAAGGTGCAGGCCGGCGCTGGCGTGTTGCCAGCCCTGCGGCGCCCGCCAGTAACCCGGCACCAACCCCGGCACTACGTCGAACCAGCTTTCCGGCGCTCGCATCTGCACCTGCAGCGGCTGGGCGATATGCCGTTGCACCAACTGGTCGAAATCATACCCTTTGCTGCGCAGCGCGGCCTCCAGCAGCCGATAGCCGGTATTGCTGTAGGCGATCTCGCTGCCGGCCTCATAGTTCAACCTTTCCAGCCCCTCGACAAACTGCATCACCGGCTGCGCCTCGCTTACGGCGTGCAGCGAGATGCCGAGCAGGCCGAGCGTCTCGCGCACGTCAGGCAGGCCGCCGGTCATGTCCAGCGCCTGGCCGACGGTGACGTCCGCCAGCGCAGGCTGCAGGGCGGGGAGCAGTTCACCCAGGCGTTGTTCCAGCCGAACGGCGCGATCGGTGGCGTTCAGCGCCAGCGCGGCGAAGATATGCTTGGTCACTGAGGCGTAGCGCACCACGCTGTCGGCGGTGAAGGGGGTGTTCTGCGCCAGATCGGCCAGGCCGGCGCAGGCGGTGGCGCGGAGTTGTTCGGCGTCAAACAGGGTGATGGCGCCGCCGGGTTCGCCACGCCGTTGCCAGCCGGCCAGCAGTTGTTCGGCGACGGCGCCGGCAGCGCGCCAGTTTAACGGTGTTACAGACATAGGGCCTCCAGAGAGATATTCGAAACGGGCCAGTTGGCCACAGGCCGCCCGGTGCTGACGATGAACACGGGCTTTTGGGCTGATTGTGGCGCAGTGCGTTTTTCGTCGGCCGCTGTTTTGTGCGCTGTTTGGACCAGTTAGCGGGGAATCACGCGAAACTTTGATATAGCGCGCAGATTTCTGCTGGCGTTGCGGTTAAAGGCAGGAGAAAAACAGGCGCCCGGCGGCGCCTGTAAAGGGGGATCAGTTCAGCCTGGCGGCACCGTCCAACAGGCTTTCAACCATCTGCTTGAGCAGGCGCTGCAGCGAGGCGGCGCGCTGCGGTTCGAACGCGAAAGGATACTGTTCGGACATGTAGTTGACCTGCGCCAGCTCGAGCTGGATCGCATGCTGTTGCTGCTGCGGTTGACCGTAGGCGCGGGTGATGTAACCGCCCTTGAAGCGGCCGTTCAGCACGTGGGTGTACTGCTGTTGCTGCTCGCAGCAGGCGACCAGCCGATCGCTCAGCGCCTGGGCGCAGCTTTCGCCGCCGTTGGTGCCGAGGTTGAGATCCGGCAGTTTGCCGTCGAACAGCCGCGGGATCACCGAGGCGATGGAGTGCGCGTCGAACAGCAACGCATAGCCGTGCCGCGCTTTGAGGCGCGCCAGCTCGTTCTGCAGCTGCTGATGATAAGGTTGCCAAATCTGCTGCAGATAGCCGGCGCGTTCTGTGTCCGTCGGCGCTTTGCCCGGCAGGAAGCTAGGGCGGCCGTCGAACAGCACGTCGGGATACAGACCGGTGGTGGCGGTGGTGTACAGCGGTTTGTCATCCGCCGGGCGGTTCAGATCGATGACGAAGCGCGAATAGTTGCCGACCAGCACGCTGGCGCCCATCGCCCGGGCGAAGTCGTACAGCTGCGGAATGTGCCAGTCGGTATCGGGCAGCGGGCGGGCGTCGTCGGTCAGCCCGGCCTCGACCGCCGGCGTCAGTTGCGTGCCGGCGTGCGGGATGCTGATCAGCAGAGGCAGGCTGCCGGTCTGGAAGCTAAAAGGATCGCGAATGGTCATTGACGTACTTCTCCTCGGAAAATCACCGTACAGGGCAGCTGGCCGCCCAACCAATAAGCCAGTTCCGCCGGCCGCGACAGCGGCCAGTGAACGAAGTCCGCCACCTTGCCGGTTTCCAGCGTGCCGTGGCTGTGTTGCAACCCCAACGCTGTGGCGGCGTGGGTCGTGACGCCCGCCAGCGCTTCTTCCGGCGTCAGGCGGAACAGCGTGCAGGCCATGTTGATCATCAGGCGCAGCGACAGCGCCGGCGACGTGCCGGGATTGGCGTCGCTGGCGAGCGCCATCGCCACGTTGTGTTTGCGGAACAGCTCTACCGGCGGGCATTGGGTTTCACGCAGCAGGTAGTAGGCGCCCGGCAGCAGCACCGCCACGGTGCCGGCGTCGCCCATGGCGCGGGCATCTTGCTCGGTGGCGTATTCGAGATGGTCGGCGGAGAGCGCGTGATGGCGCGCCGCCAGCGTGCTGCCGCCGAGGGCGGAGAGCTGTTCGGCGTGCAGTTTGACCGGCAAACCGGCGGCTTCGGCGGCGGCGAAGACTCGCTCCACCTGCGCCGGTGAGAACGCCAGATGTTCGCAGAAGGCGTCAACCGCATCCGCCAGGCCGGCGGCGGCGGCCTGCGGGATGATGGTATCGCAGACCAGATTGATGTAATCGTCGGCGCGGTTGGCGTATTCCGGCGGCAGCGCATGGGCCGCCAGACAGGTGGTTTTCACCTCGACCGGCAGCAGCTCGCCCAGTTTGCGCGCCACCCGCAGCATTTTCAGCTCGCTTTCCGGGCTGAGACCGTAGCCGGATTTGATTTCCACGCAGGTGACGCCTTCCGCCAGCAGCGGACGCAGGCGGAACAGCGCCTGTTCCAGCAGCAGCGCTTCGTCGGCTTCGCGGGTGGCTTTCACGGTGGAGATGATGCCGCCGCCCTGAGCGGCGATGTCGGCATAGCTCACGCCGTTCAGCCGCTGTTCGAATTCGCCGCTGCGGTTGCCGCCGAACACCAGGTGCGTGTGGCAGTCAACAAAGCCGGGGGTGATGATGCCGCCGTCGAATTTCACCGTTTCGTCCGCGATCAGGCCGGGCGGCAACGCCGCATGTTCGCCAATCCAGACGATCTTGCCGTCGCGTACGGCGATCGCGCCGTCGGTCAGGGTGTGATATTTGCCGTCGCGCATGGTGACTATATCGGCGCCGTGCCACAGGCTGTCACAGTGAATCTCAGACGTCATTGCTTTCCTCCGTCGGAGCCGCAGCTCCCACATGGTTGTATATACAATTAAAAACAACCTAACGCATTCATCGGGATGTCACAAGAGGCGGGAGAGATTTTGTTATCAGGATGTGATCGACCGCGGAGATGCGGGCGCAGGGGCGCCCGCCGGGGATCAGACTTCGCTGGTGAAGCGGCCGAACAGCTGGTAACGGCTGCCGGGGTACAGCAGCCGGGCCGAGGTCACCACGGTTTTGCCGGACCAGGTGCGGCGGTGGATCAGCAGGCCAGGTTCGTGGTCCTCCAGCTGCAGCAGCTCGCGTTCGCGCCGGGTCGGGATCACCGCTTCGACGATGTGTTCGCCGGCGGTCAGCGGCGCGGCCTGCGTCAGATAGGTGTAGGGCGTGACGCGGTCGAAATCCTGCTTCAGGTAATCCGGCGCCACCAGCGGATTGACGCAGCGGTCTTCCACCTGCACCGGCACGTCGTTTTCGTAATGCACGATCTGCGAATAGAACAGCCGTTGGCCGGGCTGAATGCCGAGCGCCGCCGCCTCTTCCTCGCTGGCCGGGCGGGCCTTCAGCTCGAGGATTTTGCTGCTGTGGCGATGACCGCGCGCGGCGATCTCATCGGCGATGTTGTGCACTTCCAGCAGCGCGGTGTGCGCCTTGGCTTCGGCGACGAAGGTGCCGACGCCTTGCATGCGGATCAGAAAACCTTCGCTGGTCAGCTCGCGCAGCGCGCGGTTGATGGTCATGCGGCTGACGCCCAGTTCCGCCACCAGTTCACTTTCGGAGGGCACGCGCTGGTGCGGTTGCCAGTGCCCCGCACGGATTTGATTCACGATCGCCTGTTTGACCCGTTGGTAGATCGGGGCGGGGGCATCGCTCATTGCAGCCGCCAGTTGTAACACGGTCTGTTGTTCAGCCACGACGTTAACCTCGTCAAATAAAAAAATAATAACACCAGTTTACTGTTGATGTCGGCGTATGTATATGTATATACAACTAGTGGCCGTCGCGCCAGAAACTTGCCGGCGACCGCCAAAAATTCCTGAAGACGCGCCATCGCCGCGCCTTATTCGCCGTTACATTAACCGTGGAATACTGCCATGCCTGCTTATTTTGCCCCACGCGCTTTGCTCCCTGAGGGCTGGGCGCATAACGTCCGGCTAGACGTCGATGCGCAAGGTTATCTGACTCAAGTTACCGCCAACGCTGAACCGCAAGGCTGCACCCGGCTGCACGGCGATGCGGTGCCGGGCATGCCGAACCTGCACTCCCACGCCTTTCAGCGCGCGATGGCCGGGTTGGCGGAAGTGGCGGGCAACCCGCAGGACAGCTTCTGGACCTGGCGCGATCTGATGTATCGGCTGGTGCAGCGCCTGACGCCGGAGCAGGTGGAGGTGGTCGCCCGTCAACTGTATATCGAAATGCTCAAGGGCGGATATACCCAGGTGGCCGAATTCCACTACCTGCATCACGACGCCGACGGCAAGCCTTACGCCGATCGCGGTGAAATGACCGGCCGCCTCAGCGCGGCCGCGCATCAGGCCGGCATCGGCATGACGATGCTGCCGGTGCTGTACAGTTACGCCGGTTTTGGCGCCCAGCCGGCCCAGCCGGGGCAGAAACGGTTTATCCAGGATGCCGAAGGCTATCTGCAACAGCAGCAGGTGATTGCTCGCCAACTGGCGGATCGCCCGTTGCAGAATCACGGTCTGTGTTTCCATTCGCTGCGCGCGGTGGAACTTGGTCAGATGCAACAGATTTTGGCCGCGTCGGATCGCACCTTGCCGGTGCATATTCATATCGCCGAGCAGCAAAAAGAGGTGAACGACTGCCTGGCGTGGAGCGGGCAGCGACCGGTGGCCTGGCTGTATGACCATCTGCCGGTGGATCAGCGCTGGTGCCTGGTGCACGCCACCCATCTGGATCGCGACGAGCTGGAAGCGCTGGCGCGCAGTCGCGCGGTGGCCGGCCTGTGCCCGACCACCGAAGCCAACCTCGGCGACGGCATTTTCCCCGGCGACGTCTATCTGCAGCAGCAGGGGCGTTGGGGCATCGGCTCCGACAGCCACGTTTCGCTCAACGTGGTGGAAGAGCTGCGCTGGTTTGAATATGGTCAGCGGCTGCGCGATCAGCGCCGCAATCGCCTGACGACACCGCAGCAACCGGCGGTGGGCGATGTGCTGTATCACCAGGCGCTGCAAGGCGGCGCGCAGGCGTGTGGCGCGCCGATCGGCCGCTTGCAGAGCGGCTATCGCGCCGACTGGCTGGTGCTGGACGGCGACGATCCGTATTTGTCGGCGGCGCCGGATGCCTCGATCCTCAACCGCTGGCTGTTCGCCGGCGGCAAAGAGCAAATTCGCGACGTGTTCGTCGGCGGCCGACAGGTGATCGAGCAGGGGCGGCACGCGCTGCAGCAGCAGAGCAGCGCCGATTTCCTGCAGGTGCTGAAAACCTTTCAGCAGGAGGCGTGATGAGCCTGACCCGTTTTAATTTCGCTGGGTTGCCGGTCAGCCCGTGGCGCAACGGCGGCGGGGAAACCCGTGAAATCGTCAGTTGGCCGCCGGGCGAGCCGGATTTCGACTGGCGCGCCAGCATCGCCACCATCGCACAGGACGGGCCGTTTTCCGCCTTTGCGGGCATCGATCGTTCGATCACGCTGCTGGAAGGCGACGGCGTGCGGCTGTTCAGCGCCGGGCATATCGACCATCAGTTGGCGCGTATCGGGGAGCCGTTCGCCTTTTCCGGCGACGTGGCGCTGGAAGCGACGCTGCTGGGCGGCGCCAGTCAGGATTTCAACATCATGACGCGCCGCGGCCGGCTAGCGGCGCAGGTGCAACGCAGCGCCGAGCCGCTAACCTTGCCGCCGGGGCGGGCGGGGGTGCTGTATGTGCTGAGCGGGCTCTGGTCGCTGCCGGGGGGCGGCGAACTGAGCGCGCGCGAGGGCGTCTGGTGGACGGCATCGGCGGCGGGGGGCGACGTGGCGCCGTTGAGGGCCGGCAGCGCCATCCTGTGGGCGGACATCACACCCCGTTAACGCAGAGTAGAGTCCTGCGCCCGGTTATGGGATTATTCACTTTTTCCCATTAATCATAAAGAAGGGCGCATGGCTTCGCTGAAAGACGTCGCAAAACTTGCCGGAGTCTCGTTGATGACGGTGTCCCGCGCCATCAATGATCCCGGCAAGCTGCGGCCGGAAACCTACCGCCGCGTCAAACAGGCTATCGATCGGTTGGACTATGTGCCGGATCTGTCGGCGCGGCGTATTCGCGGTGACGGAAATCGCGTGCAGACGCTCGGCGTGCTGGCGCTGGATACCGCCACGACGCCGTTCTCGGTGGAAATGATCCTGTCGATTGAGAAAACCGCGCGCGAGCGCGGCTGGAACAGCTTCGTCGTCAACCTGTTCGCCGACGACAACGCCGAACAGACCGTCGATCTGCTGCTGGCGCATCGGCCGGATGGGGTGATCTTCACCACGATGGGGCTGCGTGAGGTGACGCTGCCGGCCAAACTGCTGGACAAAAAGCTGGTGTTGGCCAACTGCGTCAGCCCGGCGCATTCGATCGCCAGCTACATTCCTGATGATGAGCAAGGGCAGTATGACGCGACGCGCACGCTGATCGCCAAAGGCTATCGCGCGCCTTTGTGCATTCATTTACCGGCGGATACGCTGGCGGCGGGGCTGCGCCGCCGCGGTCTGGAACGCGCCTGGCGCGAAGCGGGGCGCGATGTTGAACAGCTGCGGCAGTATCATCTCGATCTGAGCGCCGGCGATCAAAGCTATCGCGACTGCGTAGCGTTGCTGGAGCGGCATTTTTCCGCCGGCCGGCGCGATTGCGATGTCGTGGTGTGTGGGAACGATCGGATAGCGTTTCTGGCGTATCAGGTATTGCTGGCGCAAGGTTGGCGGATACCGCAGCAGGTGGCGGTGCTGGGCTACGACAATATGGTCGGCACCGGCGAGCTGTTCCTGCCTGCATTGACGACGGTGCAGCTGCCGCATTATGAACTGGGTCGCCTTGCGGCGCTGCATGTGATTGAGCGGCGGGAACAGCGTGATACGGTGAAAGTGCCTTGCCCGCTGCTGGAACGTGGTTCGCTGTAAGCGCACCGGGGGCATCGCTGCGCGCCCGGTGCTCATTCCCATTACCCCCAGATGCTTGCCAACTGCCATCCCGTGATGGGCTCGAACAGCGCCTGGCCGCCTTCGGCGAACAGGCTGAGGCGGCGATCGCCCGCCGTCGGATAGATGCGGCTGGTCAGGCAGGCCTGCCCCTGATTAACGAAGATCTCCAGTGAGGAGCGATCGATAAAGATCCGCAGCGACAGAATGTCACCCTCCGGCAGCGGCACACTGCGGCAGGTGCACAGCGCCGGGTGTTCATTAAAACGCTCCAGCACCAATCGGTGTGACTGATTGTCGACGAACAGCCGCGCCGCACTCCCAATGGCCAGACCGTACCGCTCGGCGTCGCTGTCGGCCGGTCTCAACGTCAGGATGAGCTCCTGCATATCGTTCGTCAGCGGCAGATGCTGATTGGTCAGCGTCTGCGCCGACAACGTCTGCGATCCTCGGCGCAACGCCGCCAGTTCACGAGCCGGATTCATGCGGACGCTGCCGTCGGCGGCCAGCGTCAGCTCGCGTGGCAGGGTGAGGGCGCCGGCCCAGCGGTGCGCTTTGCTGGGCATCGGTGATTCCCACATATCCATCCAGGCAAACAGCAGCCGACGGCCGTCGGCGGCGGTGAAGGTCTGCGGCGCATAGAAATCGTGGCCGGCATCCAGCTCGCAGAAGGGCTGCGTTACCGTAAAGTCGCCGTCCGGCCGCCAATGGCCGAGCAGATAGCCGCTCTGGAAGCGATTGCGGTAGCGGTAGCCCTGCGCCGCCAGCCCCTGCGGCGAAAACAGCAGCAGGTGTTGCTCCCCCAGCTGAAAGAAATCCGGGCATTCCCACATATAGCCCTGATGCGCCGTTTGCGCGCCGGCCAGCACCCGATCGAAGCGCCAGGCGCGCAGGTCGGCAGAGCGGTACAGGCGCACCTGGCCCAGGCCGTTTTCTTTGGCGCCGACCACCAGCCACCATTCGCCGTTTTCGCGCCAGACTTTCGGATCGCGAAAATGCTGAATGCCGTCCGGCGGGGCCAGTACCGGCCCGTGCTTGACGAAGCGTATGCCGTCTTCGCTGGTGGCCAGACATTGCACTTCCCGCACCTGGCTGTCGTCACCGGGTTCGCCCAACCACACATGGCCGGTGTAAAGCAGCGTCAGCACGCCGTTGTCATCCACGGCGCAGCCGGAAAAACAACCGTCTTTGTCATAGGGCGCATCGGGCGCCAGGGCGATGGGTTGGTGCTGCCAGCGTATCAGATCGCGGCTGGTCGCATGCCCCCAGTGCATGGGCCCCCAGTGCTCGCTATGGGGATGATGTTGGAAGAACGCATGATAGACGCCGTCAATACAGATCAGGCCGTTGGGATCGTTGATCCAGCCGGCGGCCGGTGCGAGATGGAACTGCGGATAATAATCGTCTCGGCGCTCTGCGCGCAGGGCTTCGACCGCATGGTCGGCTTGAGCTAAAGCAGTGTTCATTGGACAGACTCACTTGATTTAATGGCGGATGGAAAGGGCGTTGCCGTGGCGGAGCGTTCGCCGCGCAGCAAGAAACAGGAGACAAGCGTGGTGACGGCGACCGCGCAGCCCATCAGCAGATAGGTGTCGGCAAAGCCGATGCGGTCATAACCGTAGCCCGCCAGCGGCGACAGGAAGCTGGCCATCACCTGGGTGATGAACTGGAAGCCTACCAGGTACAGCGTGGAGGAGAGTCGGCTGTCGAAGCGGCTGGCGATGTATTTGAAGATAGCGATCAGCAGGATTGGCAATTCTACGGCGTGCAGCAGTTTCATGGCGGAGATCATCAGGGCGCCGCTGACCAACCCGGAACCGAACATGCGCAGCGCCATCACGCTGCCCGCCAGCAACAGCCCCTGCTTGGCGCCGATGCGGTTCACCAGCAGCGGGGCCAGGAACATGCCGCCGGCTTCGAGGAAGACCTGCAGCGAGTTGAGAAAACCGTACATCTCGTTGCCCTGTGCGCGAGAAGCGAACTGTGAAGCGAAGTAGACAGAAAATTGCTGATCGAAAACGTTGTATACGCTGATCCCCAGCACAAACACTACCAGCGCCCAGAAGCCCGGCATGCGCAGCAGCGCCAGCGCGTCCTGCAGCCGCAGGTTCTCCGGTTTGCCGAACGCCAGGCCGGCCATGGCGTTCGGCTTCAGCTCGCGCACCTGACTGAGCAGCAACAGGAACACCACGGCGGCGGCGGAGGCCAGCCAGAAATTGATGTTCGGGTTGATATTGAAGATAAAACCGGCCACAAAGGTGGCGCTGGCCCAGCCGAGCGAGCCCCACATGCGGGCGCGGCCGAACTCGAAACCGCTGATGCGGCTGACGCGCTCGGTATAAGACTCCAGCGCGCCGATGCCGGCGAAGAAGGTCGCGCCGATGAACACCCCGCCGACCAAAGCGCCGAGCGGCAGGCTGCTCGCCAGCAGCGGGGCATAAACGTAGATAAAGAACGGGCCGGTCAGCAGCAGCATCACGCCGAGAAACTGCAGCAGGTGTTTGCGCAGCCCAAGTTTGTCCTGAATAAAGCCGTACAACGGCTGTGCGCACAGCGCCACCAGCGAGATGGCGGAGAAGATCAGGCCGGTCTCGGCGCCTTTCAGCCCGATCTTTTGATTCAGCCATAGCGAGATCAGCGAAAAGCTGGAAGACCAGGTGAAGAAAAAGAAGAACAGCAGGCCGCTGAGCAGCACGTAATATTTTTTAGTTTCGCGGTTCATGGGTAGGGCCCCGGTGAGTGAAGTTAGCTCTATTGTTAACGTTAACTCGCGGATGGATGAAGCTGTCAGTTATCACTCATGCGATGTTAATCACAAAAGTTAACGTTAACATTCTTGCGTTGTGATCATTATCACTAGTTGGAATGGGGGCGATGCGCCCCCGGAGGATTAACGTTCGTTCAGCGAGCGCAGATGATCGTCGCGGCGCAGCGTCATCAGCGCAAACAGGCTGACCACCGACGTGGCGACCACATAGTAGGCGGGAATGTCGATATTGCCGGTCTGTTTGATGAGGCCGGTGATAATCAGCCCGGCCGAGCCGGAAAACACCGCATTGGACAGCGAGTAAGCCAGCCCCAGGCCGGTATAGCGCACCCGGGTCGGGAACATCTCCGCCAGCATCGCCGGGCCGGGACCGGCCAGCAGGCCGACCACGGCGCCGGCGATCATGACTGCCAGCCCTTTGATCCACAGTGAGCTCTGCGCATCCTGCAACAGGTGCAGCAGCGGGAAGGTGAACAGGATCACCGCCGCCACGGCTGTCAGCATCACCGTTTTTCGTCCCAGCCTGTCGCTGATGATGCCCGCCGGCAGGATGGTCAGGGCGAAACCGACGTTGGCCAGCACCGTCGCCACCAGCGCCTGTTGGAAGGTGGCGTGCAGCGAGGTTTGCAAATAGGAAGGCATCACCACCAGGAAGGTATAGCCGGCGGCCGACCAGCCCATCATGCGGCCGATGCCGACCAGAATGGTTTTCACCACGCCGCCCAGCTTCGCTTCCGGCGGCGCGGCGGTGTGCTCCGCGGCGTGCTGCGCCTGGGTAAACGTCGGCGTTTCCTCAAGCTTGAGCCGCAGCCACAGCGCCACGGCGCCCATCGGCAGCGCCAGCAGGAAGGGAATGCGCCAGCCCCAGTCATGCAACTGCTGCACGCTCAGCAGCGCAGCCAGCAGCGCCACCAGCCCGGCGCCGGCCAACAGGCCGAGCGCGACGGTCAGCGATTGCCAGGCGCCGAACAGCCCGCGCTTGCCCTTTGGGGCGAACTCGGTCATCAGCGACACGGCGCCGCCGAATTCGCCGCCGGCGAACAGCCCCTGGAACATACGCAGCAGCGTCAGCAGCAGCGGGGCGGCGACGCCGATCGAGGCATAGGTCGGCATGACGCCGATCAACGCCGTCGCCAGCGTCATCAGCAGCAGGACCGCAATCAGCGTCGGACGACGGCCGATGCGATCGCCGATGCGGCCGAAGATCACCGCGCCGATCGGCCGGCAGAAAAACGCCAGCGCGAAGGCGGCGTAGGTGAGGATCAGGCTGGTGATTTCATTTTCACCCTGCAGCGTGAAAAAATTGGCGGCGATAACGGTGGCCAGGAACCCGTACACCCCGAACTCGTACCATTCGATAAAGTTGCCGACCGAGCCGGCCAGCAACGCCTGACGCGAGCGGCGCGCGTCGAGAGTCTGTTGATTCATCCCCGTTCCCATACTTTTGATTTATTGTTCGTCAGTTCTAAATTTATACGACAAAACAATCAATTGATTTCAGCGGGAACTGTGAGGCGCGATTCACCAGAGCAACGGCGCCGGCTCGCGGCCGTTTTCGGCGTAGTACAGCGACGGCAGGAACTGCGCCAGATAGCTGAACTCGTTGTAGCAGTGGCGCATCAGGTTAAACCCGATGTCGTCCGACAGTTCGTCGTGGGCGTTGGCGCAGGCTTTACCCAACAGAAAACGGCTGCGCAGCACGCACCCGTAGGGCGTATCGCGCGCCAGATGCAGCATTTCGCCGTCGCAGGGATCGCCGTTGTCATCCAACGCCACCTGGTCGCCGAAGCCGATGCGCGCGCACACGGCGGCGGAGAGCGCCTGCGCGTCACGCGCCTGGCGCAGCGGTTGCGGCGCGAAGAAGTCCTCGGCGGCGTGGAATTTGAGGCGCGCCGCGACCGGTGGCAGCTCCGCCAGCCATTCGACCGCTTCGATGCTGGCGCCGACGTAGCTTTCCCCTTTTTTCCAATGGCGGTCCCAGCCGCGATGTTCGACGTGATCGTGCGGGTGCCACCAGTTGATGTGCTGCGTGTTCTCAAAGAAGGTGAACCACCAGTCCAGCATGCGCCCCTTGCAGCCGTGCAGATCGGTACGGACCGCGACGGTCAGCAAACCGTCGGCGCTGCGACTCAGCCCCATCTCCAGCCGCAGCGGTTCAGGTTTGAGCAACTCGTTGATATCGTTAACGCCCCACGGCGCCAGCAGGGAAGGATGTGTCATAATGGGTTCCTGTTTTATTTTGGAAACGAATTGTGTTTCCAAAATAAAACTATGCCGCTATGCTGAGTCTGTCAATGCTTGTGAGGAATAAATATGGCGAACCCGAATGAAGAACCGCTGCGTGCTCGCGGCCGGCCGGCCACGCCGGAAACGGCGCTGCGCGCCGCGTTGGCGCAGGCGACGCTGGCGCTGTTGCTCGACGGCGGCTATGCCGCGGCAACGGTGGATGCGGTGGCGAAACGCGCCGGGGTGGCTAAAAAAACCCTGTATCGCTTTGCGGCCAATCGCGACGAACTGGTGGCGCAGGCGGTGAGCGGCTGGACCGAGGCGTTTCAGCCGGCCTTCGCCCAGGATGCCGGGCGGTGGGAGGCGGTGGCGCCGCTGTTGGAAAAAGGGCTGAAGGCGGTGGCGCAGCAGGTATTGAGCGCCGAAGCGGTGGGGATGTTTCGGCTGTTGCAAAGCGAGTTTCCGGGGCGCGAGGCGCTGCTGGACAGCTATCAGCGCAACGGCATCCTGCGCGGACGGGCGACGGTGGCGAACTGGCTGCGGCGCCAGCAGCAGTGCGGGTGGCTGCGTGAGCGTGACTGGGCGCAAACCAGCGATCTGCTGTTGGCGATGACCATCGCCGAACCGCTGCGGCAGATGACGCTGGGGCTGTTGCCGCCCGGCAGCGCGATCGACGAGCGCATCGCGGCGGCAGTGGCGCTGGTGATGCCGGGTTTGCTGGCGGAAGGATGAAAACAAGAAAGGGCCGAAAGTTCGGCCCTTAAACAGCAGGATGCAAAACGTCTGCGTTACAGCTTCGGCCCGGCGTTCACCAGCTTTTCGCCCGCCTGGGTGACGGTATATTTGGCGAAGTTATCGATAAAGCGCTGCGCCAGATCCTGCGCTTTCTCCTGCCACAGCGATTCGTCGGCGTAGGTTTTGCGCGGATCGAGGATGGACGGATCGACGCCCGGCAGCGCGGTCGGCACTGCCAGCCCGAAGATCGGCAGCGTGAAGGTGTCGGCCTGCTCAATGTCGCCATTCAAGATGGCGTCGATGATGCCGCGCGTATCTTTGATCGAGATACGCTTGCCGCTGCCGTTCCAGCCGGTGTTGACCAGGTAAGCCTGGGCGCCGGCGGCCTCCATGCGTTTCACCAGCACTTCAGCGTATTGCGTCGGGTGCAGCGTCAGGAACGCGGCGCCGAAGCAGGCGGAGAAGGTCGGCGTCGGGGCGGTGATGCCGCGCTCGGTGCCGGCCAGCTTGGCGGTGAAGCCGGACAGGAAGTGGTATTGGGTCTGCTCCGGCGTCAGGCGCGACACCGGCGGCAGCACGCCGAAGGCGTCGGCGGTCAGGAAGATGATCTTGCGCGCGTGGCCGGCTTTGGACACCGGTTTGACGATGTTCTCGATGTGATAAATCGGGTAAGAGACGCGGGTGTTCTCGGTTTTGCTGGCGTCGTCGAAGTCGATGCTGCCGTCGGCCCGCACGGTGACGTTTTCGAGCAGCGCATCGCGGCGGATCGCCTGATAGATTTCCGGCTCCGCCTGCGGCGACAGCTTGATGGTTTTGGCGTAGCAGCCGCCTTCGAAGTTGAACACGCCGTCGTCGTCCCAGCCGTGCTCGTCATCGCCGATCAGCTGGCGTTTCGGATCGGTGGAGAGGGTGGTTTTGCCGGTGCCTGACAGGCCAAAGAACACCGCGACGTCGCCTTGCTCGCCGACGTTGGCCGAGCAGTGCATCGAGGCGATGCCCTTCAGCGGCAGCAGATAGTTCATGATCGAGAACAGGCCTTTCTTCATCTCGCCGCCGTACCAGGTGCCGCCGATCAGCTGCATGCGCTCGGTCAGGTTGAAAGCGACGAAGTTTTCCGAGTGCAGCCCTTGCTGCTGCCAGTCCGGGTTGGTGCATTTGGCGCCGTTCAACACCACGAAGTCCGGCTCAAAGTCCGCCAGCTCGGCGTCGCTTGGGCGGATAAACATGTTTTTCACGAAGTGCGCCTGCCAGGCCACCTCGGTGATGAAGCGCACCTTCAGGCGCGTATCGGCGTTGGCGCCGCAGAAGGCATCCACCACGAACAGACGCTTGCCGGAGAGCTGGTTGCCCACCAGCGTCTTCAGATGCTGCCAGACTTCCGGCGACAGCGGCTGGTTGTCGTTCTTGCCGGTACCGTTGTCGGACCACCAGACGGTGTCGCGCGTGGTGTCGTCGCGCACGATGTATTTGTCTTTCGGCGAACGGCCGGTAAATTCGCCGGTCGCGACGTTGACCGCACCCAGTTGGGTGAGGGTGCCGCGTTCCAGCGGCGGCAGGTCGGCGCGGGTCTCTTCGGCGAACAGCAATTCATAGCTGGGGTTATAGACGATGTCGGCGGCCTGATGGATGCCGTAGCGAGCGAGGGTTTGTGGGGTAACAGCGCGTGAAGACATATTCTACTTCCTTATGAGTCATATTATGCCTTTTTCCCGTGCGGTGCCGCGCGCAGGATTAAGGTTCGGATCAAGCTGACCGGATTCAGCTAATGGCGTTTCCGGTTCTTTATTAATAAAGCAGGGGGCTTTTTCGCCCTCCTATAGCATAGCAGCGAATTTAAGCCTGATTACTTTAATTACAAAATGCTGACGATAATTAATTAAAACCAACCTTGGCGGAGGGTCACAATATTGAATTCCCTCAGCGTAATTTAGTTTTGCATTTTTATTTTTTATCATATTGTCAGTGCTGTCTACTGTTTTATTTCTTATTAGAAAAAGCGAAATCCGCAATAGGATTTTTGTAATTAGTTGTTTTCACTTGGCTATGGCGGGATTGTTGCGCCAGGTGGATCTAACCGTACTGTACGCTTGTCAGCAGGGTGAATAATGAAACAGATAAATGCAAAAATAGCCTGTGATAAAAATACGGCATCGTCCGAATCATCAGGATTAATTAATCAACTTCGTCAAATAGATATCGGTGCGGTGCCGATCGCGTTGTTTATCACGATTTGCGCCATCGTGGCGATTTCCGCCTACGCCAACTTCCTGCCGAAGAATATGATCGGCGGCCTGGCGGTGATAATGACGCTGGGCTTTGCGTTGGCGCAGTTGGGTAAAAGCATTCCCGTGCTGCGCGATATCGGCGGGCCGGCCATTCTGTGTTTGATGGTGCCGTCGGTGCTGGTCTACTTCAACGTGTTCCAGCCCAACGTCATGGGCACCGTCCATCTGCTGATGAAAGACGCCAACCTGCTTTATTTCGTCATCGCCAGTCTGGTGGTCGGCAGCATTCTCGGCATGAACCGGGTGATCCTGATCCAGGGGATGATTCGCATGTTCGTGCCGCTGGTGGTGGGCACGGTCACGGCGGTGATCACCGGGCTGCTGGTGGGGAAACTGTTCGGCTTCACCTTCTATCACACCTTCTTCTTTATCATCGTGCCGATCATCGGCGGCGGCATCGGCGAGGGCATTTTACCGCTGTCGTTGGCCTATTCGGCGATCCTGGGATCGACACCGGACGTCTACGTCGCGCAGCTGGCGCCGGCGGCGGTGCTGGGTAATATCTTCGCCATCGTGACCGCCGGGGTGCTGGCGCGCGTCGGCATGCAGCGCAAGGCGCTGAGCGGCGACGGCATGCTGATCCGTTCGGCGCAGGAGAACGCGATGTTCGCCATCAAGGAACAAAGCGGCAACGTCGATTTCCAACTAATGGGCGGCGGGCTGCTGGTGATCTGCGCCTTCTTTATCGTCGGCGGCCTGTTCGAGCATATCGTGCATATCCCTGGCCCGGTGCTGATGATCCTGTTCGCGGTGCTGTGCAAATACTGCCGGGTGATCCCGGCTTCGATGGAGACCGGCGCGCACAGTTTCTATAAGTTCGTCTCCACCGCGTTGGTGTGGCCGCTGATGATCGGTCTGGGCATGTTGTACGTGCCGCTGGAAAGCGTGGTTGCGGTGTTTTCGGTCGGCTATGTGGTGGTCTGCGGCTCGGTGGTGCTGTCGATGGGGTTGGTCAGTTTCCTGATTGCGCCTTACCTGAAGATGTTCCCGGTGGAAGCGGCGATCGTCACCTGCTGTCACAGCGGCCTGGGCGGCACCGGCGACGTGGCGATCCTGTCGGCGTCCAACCGCATGGGGCTGATGCCGTTCGCCCAAATCGCTACGCGCATCGGCGGCGCTTCCACGGTCATTGGCGCGACGCTGTTGCTCGGTTGGTTAGTCTGAGTCCAGAGTGTGTTATGGATAGCCGGGGTTGGATTGCCCCGGTTTTTTTATACTTTTTTCGACATCGTGATAATGCTGATTATTACCTTGAAAATCATTCGCATGGCGGAAAATCCCTGTCACACTTTTGATAAGAAAAATCTGTTCTCGGTAAAATGTGTCTATTCTCTTCTCTTAAGGGATTATCGTTCTCATTCAGAGTGCCGATGGAAGGCGCCAGCGCATTACCGATATCCCCGTATTGATTCAACACCGGGCCGCTGCCGTTCAGGCAATCCGCCAGTTGGGGCATCCCCCCGATTGAATTGACGAATATGGAGATAAGGTTATGTCATCAAGCAATGCTTCCGTTAAGGCCGAAGGCGTATTAGCCCTGCTGGGCGCTTATAAACCCGATGTAGACGACACCATTACCGTGCTTCATCCGTCGAAAACGTTCGAGAATGCCGGCCTGGAACTGGTGCGCGGCGATCGCAGTTGGCACGACAAGGGCGTGACCGAAAAGCCGGTCTCCCTGACCTACAGCTTCTGGGAAAAGGCGCCGGGCAATATGTCGAGCATGAGCATCAGCGGCTTCAGCAGCTTTAACGCGGAACAGCGCGAGCAGGCCAAACTGTCGCTGCAGTCATGGTCCGACGTGGCCAACATTACCTTCACCGAGACCAGCAACACCGCCGCCGCCAACATCAAATTCGGTCTGTTCGATTACAGCTCGCGCGGCTCCTATGCCTTTGCGTATAACCCGGATTCATCGCCTTCGGTCGCCGGTCAAACCTGGTATAACGCCAAGAACCACACCTTCGTCAACAACCAGATCCATGAAAACGAGTACGGCCGCCAGACCTTCACCCATGAGATCGGTCATGCGCTGGGGTTGCAGCACCCGGGCGACTATAACGCCGCGCCGGGCGTCAGCATCACCTACGCTAAAGACGCGACCTACTTCGAAGACAGCCGCGCCCACAGCCTGATGAGCTATTTCAGCGAAAGCAACACCGGGCAGGACTTTAAAGGCGCGTACTCTTCCGGACCGTTGCTCAATGACATCACGGCGATCCAGCATTTCTACGGCGCCAACATGAACACCCGCACCGGCGACACGGTTTACGGTTTCAATTCCAACACCGATCGCGACTTCCTCACCGCCACCGGCGCGCAGGACAAGATAATCTTCACCGCCTGGGATGCCGGCGGCAACGACACCTTCGACTTCTCCGGCTTCGACCAAAATCAGCGCATCAACCTGAATGAAAAGGCGTTCTCGGACGTCGGCGGCCTGAAAGGCAACGTGTCGATCGCGGCGGGCGTAACGATTGAAAACGCCATCGGCGGGTCGGGTAACGATGTGCTGGTCGGGAACGCCGCCGATAACGTGCTCAAGGGCGGCGCGGGCGATGATGTGTTGTACGGCGGCAAAGGGGCGGATCAGCTGTGGGGCGGCGCCGGCAAGGACACCTTCGTCTACTTCGCGGCGGATGAGTCGACGGCGGCGGCGCCGGATTGGATCCGCGACTTCGTGCGCGGCGAGGACAAGATCGATCTGACGCTGTTCAACACCGGCAGCGCCGACGGCATCCGCTTCGTCGATCAGTTCAGCGGCAAGGCGGGCGAGGCGAAGCTGAGCTACGATGCGCAAAATCACGTCAGCGATGTGGCGATCAACCTGGGCGGCGCCTTTGACGGCAACGATTTCCTGGTGAAAGTGGTGGGGCAGCCGCTGGATGCCGGCGATTTCGTGTTGGCGTAAGGCAGGCAACAAAAATAGGGCATTTTGGGCAAAAACCCGACAATTCCTATTAATTACGTCATATTAGCGTGACATAGTAGCGCGCAGAAGGCCGGGCTTGCATACCTCGGGCTTCTGTCGGATCGCCAACCTTTTCGGTTGGCGATTCATTTTCCGCCTTTCAGCATGTTGATGGCGGCGCCGAGCAGGATACGCCGTTCGATGTCGTTGCTCTCGGCCAGCTGCCGCGCCAGATGTTTCTCCAGCGTTTCCACCGACAGCGCCTCGCCGCGATGGCGCAGCTGCATCACGCTGTCGCCGATCAGGCGCGCGACTTCATCCCATACGGGTTTAATCTCCTGTTCCGAGAACGTCATGGCCTACACCTCGGTGGGTTGATTTTCGCCCAATGTAGCAGTTGAACTGCGGCTTCGCTACCGACGGCCAAAAACAGGAAGCATAAAAAACAAGCCATCAGTATTTCTTCTGGTTTTTGCGCTCAATACTTGCGGTGTCGAAAAGCAGGAGATCACAACATGAACTGGGTCGAAACCTTGGCGGAGTACTACCGCCTCAGCCGCACGGGTGAAACGCAACATTGGCTGTGCCGTCGCTGGTTGCCACAGGGGGAAGCGCGTCTGGCCTATTTGCGCGAGTTACTGGAGCCGACCGCGGCGCCGCGGCGGTGAGCAGGGCGCCGGCGGTTGGCCGGCGTCGTTTTATGGGATTAACCGAACGCTATCGCCGCCCAACGCAACAGCAACAACGCCAGGCAGATCAGCAGCAGCACCCCCACCATTTTACTGAGCTTGTTGCCCATGCGTTTTGTCGCCACGTCGCCCTCTCTTAACTGAAATACCATCGCCGGCGATGGCGATGAGCAACAGCGTCGCCAACGCGACGCTGTTGAGTAAATCGCTGAAGGTATCGTCAGCATCGAAATCGTCTTGCCGCATGTTGCCGCCTGGCGTTGCCATTGAGTGAATAATGTTCACAGTATGCGCCCCGTAGCGCTGAAGGCACAGCGAAGAACGGTAAAAACTCGTAAAGACGGCGCTGGCATAACGCGCAGTCGCGCTTGTGACGGATGCAGACGGCCGCCAATACGTTGTACTATCCTGTCTGCATTGAGGCATTTTTCCAAAAGGTATAATCATGGCGACGGCAATTCCACAGAAATACGAGCACCTTGAGCGTTGGGCGTTCGGCGATACCGAACAGCAGGCCGATGAAGTGGTGCAATTGATTTTGAACGGCACCAAAACGGCGACCTGCTCCAACCTGGACGGCGAGGGCATCCCACAGGCCGGCGATCGGTTCCTGGTGGTGGACGGCAAGGGAGAGCCGGTCTGCGCGGTTGAGCTGACCGCGGTGGAAATGAAAACGTACGATCAGGTCGATGAAGCGCACGCCTTTGCCGAAGGCGAGGGCGATCGTTCGCTGGCGCATTGGCGCAAAGAGCTGCAACGCTTCTTCGAAGAGTACGATCTGTTCTCGCCGGACATGACGCTGGTGCTGATGAATTTCAAAGTCGTCGACAAGTTCTAAACTGATGCGCGCCGTTCCCTACGAGTGCCAGTGGGCGAGCCCGGAGATGGCCGCCGATCTGATCGCCGGCCGCGCGACGCTGGCGCAAGACGAGAATTGGGCGCGCAGCGGCGCCCGCGATCGGGCGGAGTACGTCGAGTGGGCCAACCACGTGTGCGGCATGGCCTGCCTGAAAATGGTGCTGGGCCACCGCGACGGCGCAGCGCCGCCGCTGTTGGAACTGGCGCGCCGCAGCCTGCCTTATGGCGCCTATGTGCGTGAGAACGAGCGGATAAAAGGGCTGATTTACGCGCCGTTCGTCGAGTACGTGCGCGAGCAGTTCGCGCTGCAGGCGGAGGTGAAGGTGGGGTTGGCGGCCGCCGATGTGCCGGCGCTGCTTCATGAATGCCGCTACTTTATCGCCTCGGTGCATCCCGCCATTCGCCGGCCCGAGAACATACCGCCGCAGCGGGGCGGGCATCTGGTGTTGATCACCGCCGCCGATGCGCAAAGCGTGACCTTCCATAATCCTTCGGGCGACAGCCCGGCGACGCGCGAGCGAGTACAGCTGTCACTCAACCGCTTCGCCCACTTCTTTGCCGGCCGCGGCATCGCCATCGCATAAAAAAACGCGCTGTTTCTGATGAAAGCAGCGCGTCGTCAGCCGACTGGATGCATTTTCATGCCACCCGCATCACCCAGGCGTCCGTCTGTCGATCGTAGTGTTGCTTGTACAGCAGCGACTGCTTGCCGTTGAGGATGGCCGGAATGCTGGTGTGTTCATCCCAGCCGTCGAGCTGCATGCACAGATCCGGATCGGACTTGCAGGGGATGCTCAGGGTGCCTGCACGGTCGGCGGTGGCGTGAAGATGCGCGTCATCGACCTCGAAGCTGCCAATTTTTACGACGGTTTTGCTCATGGGAACTCCTTGCTCAATGATGTGGTAGGAGGTTAGACCAGTTAGGTCATCGGTATGAGCATAGCCAAATGAGCAAAAAATGCCACATAAAAAATACATTCTGGCAACATTCGTGCCGGGCGGCTAGCGGCTGCGCTAGTAAGTCACGACATAGCTGACGTTATCCTGATAGGTGCCGACCGGCACTTCGGTCTGCGCCGGATTGACGGCGGCGGTAAAGGGGATGCTTTGCGCCAGGCCAGTGCCGGTGCCGCTTTGCGCGTTGGTGCTGCTCCACACGGTGCTGGTATTGGGCAAATAGATCTGATACTGCAGGAAGTTGCTGGTGCCGCTGATCATTCGCCGCCAGCCGGTGATCGGATTGTTGCCGTTGGTGAAATAGGAGCTGTAAGACTGGGATTTGGTGCAGGTCAGCGTGATGCTTTGGTTGATCGGATTGAATTGCCCCACTAAGGCCATGCTGCCGAAGTTGACGTTGTTGGCGGTGTTGATCAGGCAACTCTTGGTGATGACCGCGGTGACGGTCACGGTGCTGGGTTGATTGGTGCCGTCCCACCAGATGCAAAGCCCTATCAGGCCCAGGCCGCAGATATGGTAGTTCCACACCAGGTTGATGGTATCGGTATAGGTGCCGGCGCTGACGTTCGCGCCGACGACGGTTTTGATATACACCGGAAAGTTGACGTTGGAAGAGATCAGGATCAGCGACAGCAGATTCAGCGAGCTGTAATCGATGGTCTGGCCGACGCTATACGGGTACTGGTAGTTCGAATCCGGGTAGATCAAATAAGAAATTTTATCGCCTGAGCCGTTGCCGTTCAGCAGAGCCATGTTGTTGGTGGTGGAAGCGATCTTGACCGTGACGGTGTTTTGCGTCAGCAAATTGAGCCCGAGCCCGGTGCAGTTCAGCCCCGCAGTGCCTTGGGCGCTTATCTGGCCGTTGTAGACGGCGAAGGAGTTGCTGCTGGGCAGGGTAACCGTGCCGTTGGTGGTGGCGCAGTCCGCCAGCGCGCGTTGTCCACACATCAACAGCAGCGCCGCCAAAAAGATTTTCACTTGCCGAGACATCATTCTTCTTCTCCGTGTGTTACTGGCAGACGAGAGGGCCGACGCGTTGCAGCCCCTGCGGGTTGGCCAGGCTGAAACTGACCTGGCACGGCGGGCCGCCGTCGGCCGGGATTACGCTTAACCGGTTGTGTTGCTGCACCGGATCGATATAGGTCATGCCATCCCACCCGACGTAGCTTTGTTGATTGCCGCCGAGCACCGCCACCTGGCTGCCGTTGGCCAGCGGTTTGCCTTGCGCATCGACCAGCTCGACGTCGGCGGCGGACAGGCGCTGGACGGGGAATTCGACCAGGTAGCCGCTGTGATCGCGGATGGCGACGGTTTTTTCGACCGCCGGCAGGTTAACGTCCGCCGGTAAATTGAGCGGGTCGATTTGGAACTTGGCGTGGTAATACGAGGTGACGGTGGGCACCAGCAGATAACCTTTGTCGTTGGTGACGCCGATGCGCTGGTTCTCGTAGCTGACCGGTATGCCGGCGTAGCCGTCGGTCGATACCAGCGCGAAGGCATCGTTGATGGTGTTGGTGGCATAAACGCCGCCGTTCATCGCTACCAGAGAACCGCTGACTTCGCCCCAGCGGGTGTAGTCGTTACGGTTGCCATACAGCCCGGCGCGGGTTTCCAACAGCGAGGTGCGCCAGGTCACATCCGCCTGACGATAATCGCTGTTGCTGCCCTGGCCGCCGGCATAGGCCAGATTCCAACCGAAACCGCCGTCGGTCGGCGCGGCGCGGCTGTAAGCCACGCGTTCGCTCCAGCGGTTGCCGGCGTCGCGGGCGGTGCTGACGTTGGCGGTGCCCCAGGTATCGAACGGAATGCTGATCTGCAGCTGAGAGCTGTAACCGTCACCGCCAATCTCGCGGTTCGCTGAGGCGTACAGGCTGATGTTGCGCCACAGCGTCAGGCTGTACGACAGGTTGACCAGGCGAGTGCGCTGGCCGATGGCGTCGCGCACGTCGAAATAACCGGCGCCCAGGCTGCCGAAGCGGCTCAGGCCGATGCTGCCGGTCAGCTGATCGGTGCGGCGGCTCAGCCGATAGCTGCTCTTGTAGGTGGATAGATCGCCAAAGTCCGCGCTGCGCAGCACCCGTTGAGCGTTGAGGCTGAAATACTGATTGCTGTAGGTGTAGCTCAGGCTGGTTTGATCGCCGTGTCGGCCGGCGTACTGATAGACCTGCCCGGCATCCGGTTGCTGCACCGGTTGGCCGGTGACCGGATCGTAATACCGCGGCGTGACCGGAGGGGCGTTGAAAGCGTCGCGGCCCGCCTGGCTGTAGCTGTAGGAGGCGTTGAGCACCCCTAGCTGCCCGATGCGCACGCCGGCGCCGGCGCCGGTGACCGCCAACTCCGCCGCACCTTCCGCCCGCCCTTCGATCGTGAGCCAATCCGTGACGCCGTAACGCCCGCTGCCGCTGGCCACCCACTGGCCGTAGTCCGCGGATCGGTAACCGTAGTTTTGGCGCAGCGCGCCTGCCGACAGGCTGAAATCGCTCAACCCGGCCTGCAGCAGCGAACTGGCGACATAGAACGGCACCGTCGTGCTGATCTGGCGGCCGAGCGCATCGGTCGTCACCACCGTCGCCTGACCGGCGCCGTTGATGTAGGGCACGGTATTCAGGGTGAACGGGCCGGGATTCACGTTGGCGGAGGTGTTTTTATAGCTGTTGATGTACAGATCGACGCTGCTCGGCACGGCGGCCTGGCCGGAGAACTGCGGCAGCGGGTAGGTAATGAGATCCGGCCGCGTGGCGAAATTACGCGCTACCTGCAGACCGCCGATGCGCACCGAACTGGTCCAGGGCAGCGAGCCGGTCGTGAGATCGCCGGCGGTATAGCTGAGCATGGTGTCGTCGTCGCTGTAGCGCCAGCTGCTGTCGTAGCGGATATAGCGATTGTTCTGCTGCGTGGCGGTCTCGCCGTTGAAGCTGCTGCGGAAAATGCCGGTGTTGGCGATAACGCCGAAGCCGTCGAACAGGCGCTGTTCGCTCCAGGCGGAAAAATAGCCCGGATTGCCGCGCCCACCGCTTTGGCTGATGTAGGCGTCGTAATTCAGCAAGAAGCCCAGGCTGCTTTGCGCCGGCAGCCGCTGCTCCGGGTTGGCGTCGCCGAGGGTTTGCCTGGGGAGCCAATCGTTGGGCACCGAGATCAGCAACTGCTGCGTTTCGCCGCTGTAGGTGACGTCGACCTTATCCAGTTGATCGACGGCGATCTCTTTCACCTGTTTGTCCGTCACCGGCAGGCCGGCATCGATCAACTGCTGAGGCGTTAAATAGTAATGGCCGCCGCGGTAGGCGACCGGCACGACTTTGCCGGTCGGGCGGCCATTCACCACCGGCTCCAGATACAGCGTGGTATCCGGCATGCTGACGGCGCGGGGCGGCGGTGGCAAATCGTCTGCGGCGGCAGGCGGCGGGCACAGTTCTACCGCCATACAGAGTACGGCCAGGGCCAGCGGCTTGAGCTGCATGCCGCGTGAGGGCGATGGCGACATCCGCATCACCTGCGCCTCGGGCTCAGTAAGACGGAAGGGTTACGGGCTGCTTGTTGTCGTTGACCATCGCCTGCAGCTTGCCGGCGGCAAAACTGCCCGACGGCGGCAGGGCGAAACGCATTTGCGAACCCGGCAGCACATAGCCCAGCAGCCCGTTGTTGAGCGGCTTGCCCTGAATGCTGACCTGCGACAGACGAGCATGCACGATGCCGTCATTGCGCACGTCGAGCCAGCGCTGGCTGTTTTGTTGCAGCAGCCGGTAGCTGAGCTTCGGCTGGTTGGCGGTGGCGTAGTCGCGCGGGTGTTCGAAGTCTTGCTTGGTCCAGACGCCTTTGCCGCTGACGAACAGCGGCACCGAATAACGCATCTGGAATTTCAGCCCCATCTGCGCGCCTTTGTCGGGCGCTGCGCCATCTTTATCTTTGATCGGCACTTCATCGACCAGGATGCGGTAAGCCCGCTCTTGTCCGGCGGCGGCCGGCGTCTGCTTGATCAGGCGAATCAGTTGGCGTTTGCCGGGGAGAATGGTGGCGACCGGCGGGCTGGCGAGCACCTCGCTCTGGTTGCGGTAATCGTCCTTACCGCCGGTTTGTTGCCAGCCCAGCACGCGAATTTGCATGTAAACCGGCTTGCTGTCGCGGTTTTCCAGCCACAGGGCTGTCGCCTGCTGGTTGTCTTCAATAACCGGATCGATGGGCCAAATCAGAATGGAGGCGGCGGCGAAGGCCTGCGGCTGGCCGGCTAACAACAATCCTGCCAGCAGAGGCAGGCGAAGCAGAGTAGTACGCATAATGTGATCCTTTTAAAAGCTCAATAACTCACCGTCACTAAGACCGTATCGTTGTAGGTGCCGCTGGTGGGCAAGGTGCTGCTCGCCATTAAACTGGCGTAGATTTTTATTTCCTGCGTACTGCCGGTGGAGGAGACGGTTTGGGCGGCGCCGCCGTTGCCGCCGTCTCCCCACAAAACGGCGTAGTTGGCATCCTGGTAGAGCTGGTAAATCAGCGTTTCCGAGGTGACCGAGTTCAACAGCTTGCGCCCGCCGGCGATGGAGCCGGACACGTTATTGCCGACGTTCAATCCCAGGGTGACGCTGAGCCCGGGGTTGCAGCGGATCAGGATCGAGCCGGCGCCGGCGCTCGAGACAATTTTTATCGGGCTGCTTAAAGACGCCACCTGGCCGAAGCTCATACTGCCGAACGAGGTAACGTTGGTGACGCCGCTGCCGAGCACGCAGCCTTTGATGATCGAAGCATTGACAGTGAAGCCCTGGCTGACGGTATCGGCATGTGCCGCCGGAGCGCCAAACAGCGCCGTCAGCAGCAGGGTGCGCAGCGTTCCGTTAATCACCAATTTATCGTCACCTGTACCGTGTCCGTATAAGTGCCCGTCGCCGGCGTCGCCTGCACCGGAATCATGCCGTACACCGGCAGCCAGACGCTTTGACCGGTGGCGGTCTGCGTCACGCCGGTGACGTTATCCCAGACGGTGGCGTAGCTGGCGCTGGTATACAGGTTGTAGTTCACGCGGGCGCCCGCCGCGCTTTGCAGATAGCGCGAAGCGGTATTGCCGCTCTGTCCGCCGCTGAGCAGCACCGTGTAACTGGTGCCGTTGTTGCAGTTGATCTGCAGTGCACCGGCGTTCGCCTGGCCGGTCACTTTTATTGCCGTATTGAGGAAGTAAACCGTGCCGAAGTTAAAGGTGCCGAACGTGGTGTTGCCGCCGCTGGTGGTGCCTGCGACACAGGATTTGACCAAGGTGGCGCTGACGCCGACCGTCGCAGTGCTGACGTCGGCGCGGCAAGCGCCTGCCAACGACAGCAGCATGCAGGTGACGGCCAGGCGCGTCATGCTTACCAGGTGACGGTCATGGTGACGGTATCGCTGTACGCGCCTGCCGCCGGGGTGGTGCCCGCGGCGGGCACCAGACCATAGACGATCAGCGGGACCGCCGAGCCGGTGCCGGTGCCGGTCAGCACACCGGTGGTGCTGTTCCACGGCACGGCGTGGGCGCTGTCCTGGTAGAGGTTATAGCTGATGTAAGCGGGCACGCTGCTGGCCATGCGCCGCTGGCTGCCGGAGGCGTTGAGGCCGTTGTCCAGCGCCACGGTGTAGTTGGTGCCGGTGGTGCAGTTCAGCCCCAGGGTGCCGGTGCCGCCGCTGCCGGTGGCGCTGGCGGTGATGACGTTAGCCAGCGACGAGTAGGTGCCGAAGCTGATGGAGCCGAAGTTGTTGGTGGTGCCGGAGCTGTTGCCGCCGGTAACGACGCAGCCGGCGCCGATGGTTAAAGTGACGCCCAGCGTGCCCTGAATGGTGCCTGCCGCAAAGGCGGCGCCAGAGGTGCACAGCAGGGCCGCTGCCGAGGTTAATGCCGCCAGAGTCTTTTTCATCATGGTTCCTTGCCGTAGTAGAGAAGCCTGCCAAAAAGCCCGAAAAATGAGTCAAATGCATTAATCTATTTACAGATTAATTAATAGAATAAGAACGGGAGAATGTCTTGCCGAAAGATTAAAAACTTTATTTATTTTTAAGCGAGATCGCAGGTTGAGTGCAGCGTAAACACATCAGGGGGAATTGTGTTTGAGATAACGAAAGGGTGGATAGGAATATTATTATATTGATGAATAACGGAGCGCCGTGGTGGCGCCCCGTGTCGGCAGGCATCACCAGGTCACGGTCATGGTGACGGTATCGTTGTACACGCCGGCGGCCGGGGTGGTGCCCGCGGCGGGCACCAGACCGTAGACGATCAGCGGGACCGCCGAGCCGGTGCCGGTGCCGGTCAGCACGCCGGTAGTGCTGTTCCACGGCACGGCGTGGGCGCTGTCCTGGTAGAGGTTATAGCTGATGTAGGCGGGCACGCCGCTGGCCATGCGCCGCTGGCTGCCGGAGGCGTTGAGGCCGTTGTCCAGCGCCACGGTGTAGTTGGTGCCGGTGGTGCAGTTCAGCCCCAGGGTGCCGGTGCCGCCGCTGCCGGTGGCGCTGGCGGTGATAACGTTAGCCAGCGACGAGTAGGTGCCGAAACTGATGGAACCAAAGTCGTTGGTGGTGCCGGAACTGTTGCCGCCGGTGACCACGCACCCGGCGCCGATGGTCATTGTCACGCCCACCGTGCCCTGAATGGTGCCCGCTGCGTTGGCTGCGCCACTGATGCACAGCAGAGGTGTTAACGAGAGCAAAACCAGCAGAGTTTTTTTCATCATGATTCCTTGCCATGTCAGAGAAAGTCCGCAAAAACGCCACCCAGAGCTGAGTTGCACGCATTTATTTACTTACATTTAAATTAATAGGATAAGAACGTGAAATTGTCTTTATCAAAGGTCAAAACTTTTTAATTGGCACAGGGCAAGCGTGCGCGGGTGAAATAACGTGATGGTGAAATGATTAGAATAATAACGAATGGTGATGGGAATATTGTTATCTTTATTTATCGCCGGGGAAAGCGGCTCCCCGGCGCCAGGGCGATTACAGGTGAAAATCCAGCGCGCCGTCGCGCACCAGCTCGCGCGGCAGGTTGTTCTTGATGCGGCTGCCGATGCGTTTGGCGATGCCCAGCGGTTGCCCCTGATAGGTGACGATGCACTCGTCGCCCGCCGGCGGCTGCTCAGGGTAGAGATCGCGGCCGTGATACCACTCCTGGGCCAGCGTGGCGTCCAGCTCGAAATGCTGTTTGCCGTCGGCGCCCGCGAGGGCGATCGCCGCTTCGTGCTGCCAACGGAAACCTTTCGGGAAGCGCTCCGCCAGCTTGAGGCCGATACGCGAGAAGCGCACTTTGCCGAACAGCGGCTCCAGCTCGGCCGGGAACAGCCAGATTTCCTTGTCGCGCTCCCACAGCCGGCTGTCATCGCCCCAGGTTAAGCCGGATGCGGCGGCGGCTTGGGCGATCAGCGCCGCCTCTTTGCCGGACAGCGGGCTGAACGGGAATTTACCGACTTTATAGGTCGGCTTCGCCAACGGCGCCACGGCGTGTTTTTTACGCAGGCGGGCGACGAAAAACCCTTCGCTGTCGTAAATCTGCGGGAAGACGTGCAGGAAGCCCTCGGCGGTCAACGCCTTGTCGGCGCCGGGGAACAGCTCACCCAGCGGCTCGATGCTGACCGCGTCGCCATAGGTGTCCAGCAGCCAGCGCACCACCTGCTGATTTTCCTGCGCATTGAGGGTGCAGGTGGAATAAACCATCACGCCGCCCGGCGCCAGCGCATGAAACGCGCTGTCGATCAGCTCGCGCTGGGTGGCGGCGATCTCGGCGACGCTTTCCGGCGACCAGTTGCTCATGGCGTCCGGATCTTTGCGCACCACGCCTTCGCCGGAGCAGGGGGCGTCGAGCAGAATGGCGTCAAAACTCTCCGGCAGCGCGGCGCCGAACACCCGGCCATCGAAGTGGGTCAGCGCCGTATTCTTCACGCCGCAGCGGCTGATATTGGCGTGCAGCACTTTCACCCGGCTGGCGGAGTATTCGTTGGCGACGATGCCGCCCTGATTATCCATCAACGCGGCTATCTGGGTGGTTTTGGAACCCGGCGCGGCCGCCACGTCCAGCACCCGATGGGGCGCTGCGCCGCCGGCGAACAGCGCGCTGACCGGCAGCATCGAGCTGGCCTCCTGAATGTAGAACAGGCCGCTCAAATGTTCGGCGGCGCTGCCCAATCGCAGCTCTTCATCGTCGCGCTCGATCCAGAAACCTTCCGCGCACCAGGGAATGGGTTCCAATCGCCAGTCGTAGTCCCGCACCAGCGCCAGGAAGTCGGTGACGCTGATTTTCAGCGTGTTGACGCGCAGGCTGCGGCGCAGCGGGCGCTGGCAGGCGGCGATAAAATCGTCCATCGCCAGTTCGGCGGGCATGATGGCGCGGGTGGCGTCAAGGAAAGCGGGGGGCAGAAAAACGGCGGTGGATTTGGCCACAGGGCGAACTCTCAGGGTGCAATAAAGACAAGGGCGAGAGTTTATCACAAAGCGGAAAAAAACAGGGCCCGGCATTGCCGGGCCCTGAGGGAAACGCGAAAGTTAATCGCGCGGAATGGCGGTGCCCCAGGTTTTCCAGTCCTTCGGCTCTTCCGGATTCAGCAGGAAGTGCTTGTTCGGTGTCGCTTTCGGCGCCAGCGGAATGGTTGGCGGCGTGGCGAAGGCGATGCCGCCGCGGATGAATTGCTGGAAGGTGCCACTCTTGATTACGCCGCCGGTCAGGCCGAACTGCAGGTTGTAACCCGACGCCAGCCAGAACACGCTGTTGTTGCGCACCAGATGCTGGTACTTCTTGCTGATGCGCAGCGCGACGTGCACCCGATCGGACATGGCGCCGAGGTAGAAGCCGGTGATGGTGCCGACCTCCACGCCGCGGAACAGCACCGGCGTGCCGATCTGCAGCGAGCCGGTTTCGGCCGCGTCGAGCACGACGCTCAGGCCGTCCAGATAGCGCGAGTCGGTGATGCTGGCCTGCTGCAGTTCGAAGGTGCGCAGCTCGCGCCCGCGGCCCGGCTCTACGTTGATATAAGGCTGGAGCAGGGTATCGAGGTTGCTGACGCCGGCGGCGGAGATCTCCGGCGACACGATCGAGAAGCGGCTGCCGAGGCGCGCGAAGGTCTGCACGTATTCCGGATACAGCACCGCTTTGGCCAACACTTCGTTGCGCTCCGGCGCCAGCTGCAGCGACTCCACCTGGCCGACGTCGATGCCGAGGTAACGCAGCGGCATGCCCGCCGACAGCTTGCTGGCGTCATAGGTTTTCAGCGTGATTTGGCTGCCCACCGCGCGGGCGGCGGTTTCGCTGGCGTACAGTACGCGGTTGGCGCCTTTGTTCAGCGTCACGCCCTGCAGGTTGTCGAAGCTGATGGCGCCTTTCAGCGCGCGGTTGAGCGGTGAAGCCTGCACCGTCAGGCCGCTGCCGTTGAGCTGCACCTTGGCGCCGCCTTCGGCCCAGAAGATGCTTTCACGGGTCAGCAACTTACGGTATTCCGGGCTGATGTAGACATCCACCTCAAACTCGTTGGCCTTCGGCCGAACGTTAACGATCTCGCCCACCTGGAATTTACGATACAGCACCACTGAGCCGGCCTGCACGTCCGGCAGGCTGGTGGCGCTGAGGGTCAGTGTGGTGGAAGGGGCGTTGCCGACGATGCCTTCCTCGGCTTTTTCGCTGTTGGCGTACAGCGGATACTGGCCGCCAGGCTCCCCTTTGCTGCCGGGGATAATGCGCACGCCGCCGTCTACCCACTCCTGCGCGCTGGCGCCGAGCACTTCCATGCCGTCTATTCCCAGCTTGACGTCGAGGCGGCTGTTGACCACGAATTTGCTGTCTTTGTGCAGCAGGCCGCGATATTGCGCATCAACGGCGGCGGTGAACACCACGCCGCCGGCGGTCAAGGTGCGGCTCAGGATTTGGCCGACTTTCACGCCGTGCACCACCAGCGGTTGCCCGACGTCGATGCCGTAGCTTTGCGGCGCCGTCAGCGTGACGGTCAACACGCCCGGCTGTTGCAACAGCGTTTCGCTGCTGTCCAGCACGTTGAAGCGCTGCTGCGGTTCGCCTTCACCCGGCACCAGTTCCAGCGTGGTGCCGGTCAGCAGTTGGCTGATCTTGGCGTCGTTGAGGCTGATGCGCGGGCTGCGCATCACGATGCGGGTGCCGCTGCGCATCAGATCGACCACCGAAGGATCGATGGTCAGTTCACCGATGACTTTGCTGTCCTGTTGCAACGTCAGCTTGGTCAGGGTGCCGACCTGCAGCCCCTGGTACATCAGCGGCGTGCGGTTTTCACTCAAATTGTTGCCGCTCGGCAGATCCAGCAGAATATTGACGCCGCGCTGGCTGTGGGCCAGGTCCGGGTAAAGGGTATAGTTCTGATCGCCCTTGGCCTGCTGGCCATCGGCCGGCGAATCGAAGGCGATGGCGCCGTTGACCAGTGCCGCCAGGCTCTCCATCTGCACCGTGGCGCCGGACAGGCTGAAATCGCCCTTGAAGCCGGAGACATTCCAGAAGCGGCTGTTGCTCTTCACCAGGTTGGCGAAGCGGCGGTCGATCAGCACGTCGATGGTTACGCCCTTGTTGCCTTCGCTGATGGTGTAGTCATACACCTTGCCGACCGGGATTTTACGGTAATAGACCAGCGAGCCGCTGTTGAGCGAACCCAGGTCGTCGGCGTGCAGGTGAATCATCAGCTCGCCGGTGTTCAGGCGGTACTTCGGCTGGGTATCGAGCGCGGTGAAGTGGGTTTGCTCCTTGCCGCTGCCGGGCATCATGCCGATATAGTTGCCGCCGACCAGCGCATCGAGCCCGGAAACCCCGGCCAGCGAGGCCTTGGGCGTCACCAGCCAGAACTGGGTGCCTTCGCGCAGCGAGTCTTCCAGATCGCTTTTGATGCTGGCTTCCACCACGATGCTGCGCAGATCTTTGCTCAGGCTGATTTTTTGCACCGTGCCGACCTCAACGCCCTGGTAACGCACCGGCGTGCGGCCGGCGACGATGCCCGCCGCCGATTGGAAATCGATGGTGACGGTGGTGCCGCGCTCCTGGAAATTGTTATAGACCAGCCACCCGGCGATCAGCAGGGCGATGAACGGCAGTAACCAGAACGGTGAAATGCGGCGTTTGTTCTTGACCCGCGCTTCAGTCGGTGTAGTCGGCGTTTCCTGTTGCATGTGCATCCCAAATCAATCGGCTATCGAGCCATTCAACGGCAAGAATAGTCAAAATGACCGCCGAGCCAAAGTAAAACGCGGCCGGTCCCATAGTAAAAGATAACAGTTGATCGCGATTTACCAGCGACATCATCAAGGCGATAACGAACAGATCGAGCATCGACCAACGGCCGATCCAGGTGACCAGGCGCAGCAGACGAATGCGCGTCTTCAGGCTGTGCGAGGTTTTGAAGTGGATGCTCAGCAACAGCACGATCAGCACGATCACCTTGGTGAAGGGCACAAGCACGCTGGCGATGAACACGATGGCGGCGATCGGCACGTTGCCGGAGGTGGCCAATGAGACCACGCCGGAGAAAATGGTGTCTTCCAGCCGCGTGCCGTTGGCGTAAATGATGGAAATCGGCAGCAGGTTGGCCGGTATCAGCAGGATCATCGCCGCGATCAGCGCCGCCCAGGTTTTCTGCAGGCTGTAGGGCTGGCGATGGCACATCGGCACATGGCAACGCGGGCAGCGGCCGCGCGCGTCGGGATAGCCGGTATAGTGGCAGGACAGACAAATGTGCAGCGCCGTCGGCGGGCCTTCCGGCTGTTCCTGCGGATAGTAGCGCTCCCACAGCTGCTCCAGGTTGACGTGGATCAGCGTCAGGATGCTCAGCACCGTGAGCGACAGGTAAGCGATCAGCGCGCTGCCGGGCTGGATGTCGGCGTAATCCTGCACTTTGATCGCCGCCACCGCCATGCCGATCAGATAAATGTCCAGCATTACCCACTCTTTGAGCCGCTCCAGCATCAGCAGCACCGGGCGCAGGTTCATGCCGAGCGCATGGCCGAAACGCAGGTACAGCAGCGACAGCACCAGCGTCAGCGGGGCGCCGATGGTGCAAAACGCCACCATGCTGGCGGTGAGCGGATCGCCCTGGCGGCTCATCTGCCAGATGCCCTCCAGCAAACTGGCGTCGATGCGCGTGCCGAGCAGACGAATGCTGATCAGCGGTTCGGTGAAGGCGAACGGCATCAGCAGCAGCATGGTGATCGCCATGGCGGTCAGGCGCGTCATCGACCAGTCGCGGCCGTGCACCACCTTGGCGTTACAGCGCGGACAATAAGCGGCCTGATTGCCGCTGAGCGGCGGCAGCACAAACAGCAGGTCGCACTCGCAGCAGCGTTGGTGGCGCGCTTTGGAAAGGGGGGCGGTGATCGCGTGTATTTTCATTTTTGACAAGTAGCTGCCCTTGAGCCCGCCGGAACTGTCAGCGTAGCTGAAAAATAAACCGGCCGCGTCACCGGCGTTCGGGCGCCGGACGGTAAAACGAGGTAAACCGGGATTCTGAGCGGCAAACATACCCCGAGCGACGGGGTTTTGTGAAGCAACAGATGATTAACCTTGTGGCTATACGCATTTAATGCTTATTTTATAGGGCCTAAGCTTTGGGCTTCTGGCCATCTTCACTGTTTCAATGGTTATCACATGACAAAAGAACAATTCTACGCGGAATTAAAACGTGACCTGAGCGCGTTGCTCGGCGGGGAAACCAACTTTATCGCGGCGTTGTCCAACGCCAGCGCGTTGCTCAACGAACGTCTGGATGACGTGAACTGGGTCGGTTTCTATCTGATGGATGGCGACCAACTGGTGCTGGGGCCGTTCCAGGGCAAGATCGCCTGCGTGCGCATTCCGGTGGGCAAGGGCGTGTGCGGCACGGCGGTGGCGGAAAATCGCGTGCAGCGCGTCGGTGACGTGCATGCGTTTCCGGGCCATATCGCCTGCGATGCGGCCAGCAACGCGGAAATCGTGCTGCCGCTGGCGGTTGGCGGCCGAGCGATCGGCGTTTTGGATATCGATAGCACGGTTTATCAACGCTTCGACGAACAGGACGAAGTGGGCCTGAAAGCAGTGGTGGCGGGGCTTTGTGAGCAACTGGAACAGTGTGACAGTGCGAAATATGTGACTGTGGCGGCAAGTTGATCGACGGTTAACGTGGCAATTACCGATGGCGTCATTATAATGACGCCTGTTCATGCCTGTGGCTTGTTGGCAATACCGTTGTAATCAGGAAATTTCATGGAAAATCAACCTAAGTTGAACTCTAGTAAAGAAGTCATTGCTTTTCTTGCCGAGCGTTTTCCGCTCTGCTTTAGCGCCGAAGGCGAAGCTCGTCCGCTGAAAATCGGTATTTTTCAGGATTTGGTAGAGCGCGTGCAGGGGGAAGAGAATCTCAGCAAAACGCAATTGCGTTCTGCCCTGCGCCTATACACCTCAAGCTGGCGTTACCTGTACGGCGTCAAGGTTGGCGCGCAGCGCGTCGATCTGGACGGCAATCCGTGCGGTGAACTGGAGCAGCAGCATGTCGATCATGCTCGCCAGCAGCTTGAAGAAGCCAAAGCGCGCGTTCAGGCACAGCGTGCCGAACAAAACGCCAAAAAACGTGAAGCCGCCGGCGAATCCGCCGATGCCGCTCCGCGCCGTCCGCGTCCAGCCGGTAAAAAGCCCGCTGCGCGTCGCGAAGGCGGAGCCGCGCCGGAAAACCGCAAGCCGCGCCCACAAACTCGCCCACAGCCCGCTCGCCAACCTCGTGCAGCCAAAGAGGAAAGCCAGCCGCGTTATGCGCCAGTCACGGATATCTCTAAACTGCAAATTGGCCAGGAAATCAAAGTCAGAGCAGGCAAGAGCGCGATGGATGCTACCGTACTCGAAATCGCTAAAGATGGCGTACGTGTGCAGCTCTCTTCCGGTCTGGCGATGATTGTGCGCGCAGAACACTTGCAGTTCTGATACGGAGGCCAACCCAGGCATGAACAAATTCGTCAGATTAACAGCGATTGCAGGGCTGCTGTGGGCGGGTGTCAGTTACGGCGCGGAAACAGCCAACATCCGCATCGGCCAACTGCCCCAACTGCAACAGGAACCCCAGCACGCTACGGTGAGTGAGCGCGTCACCTCGCGCTTCACTCGCTCTCATTACCGCCAGTTCGCCCTCGATGCGGAATTTTCAGGCAAGATCTTCGATCGCTACCTGAACATGCTGGACTACAACCATAACGTGTTGCTGGCCTCCGACGTGGCGCAGTTCGCCGGCAAACGCAATCAGGTTGGCGAAGAGCTGAAAACCGGCAAGCTGGACACCTTCTACGCGCTGTTCAATCTGGCGCAGAAACGCCGCTTTGAGCGTTATACCTATGCGTTGTCGTTGCTGGACAAGCCGATGAACTTCACCGGCAACGGCACTATCGATCTCGACCGCAGCAAAGCGCCGTGGCCGAAAGACAAGGCCGAGCTGGATAGCCTGTGGGATGCGAAAGTCACGTATGACGAGCTGAACCTCAAGCTGACCGGCAAGACCGACAAAGAAATCCGCGACACGCTGACCAAGCGCTATCAGTTCGCCATCAAGCGGCTGACGCAAAGCAACAGCGAAGACGTCTTCCAGCTGGCGATGAATGCCTTTGCGCATGAAATCGACCCGCACACCAACTATCTGTCTCCGCGCAACACCGAGCAATTCAACACCGAGATGAGTCTGTCGCTGGAAGGCATCGGCGCGGTGCTGCAGATGGATGACGACTACACCCTGATCAACTCGATGGTGCCGGGCGGTCCGGCGGCGAAGAGCAAGGCGATCACCGTGGGCGATCGCATCGTCGGCGTCGGCCAGGCCGGCAAACCGATGGTGGACGTGATCGGCTGGCGCCTGGACGACGTAGTGTCGTTGATCAAAGGGCCGAAGGGCAGCAAGGTGCGTCTTGAGATCCTGCCGGCCGGCAAGGGCACCAAAACCCGCGTGGTCACCTTGACCCGCGAGCGCATCCGTCTGGAAGACCGCGCGGTGAAAATGACCATCAAGACCGTCGGCAAAGAGAAGGTGGCGGTGTTCGACATCCCCGGGTTCTATGTCGGTCTGACCGATGACGTGAAAGTGCAGCTGCAGAAGATGGCCAAGCAGAACGTCAAGAGCGTGGTCATCGATCTGCGCACCAACGGCGGCGGCGCGCTGACCGAAGCGGTGTCGCTGTCCGGCCTGTTCATTCCGAGCGGCCCGGTGGTGCAGGTGCGCGACAACAACGGCAAAGTGCGCGAAGACGCCGACACCGACGGCGTGACCTACTATAAAGGCCCGCTGGTGGTGCTGGTCGATCGCTTCAGCGCCTCCGCCTCCGAAATTTTCGCGGCGGCGATGCAGGATTACGGCCGCGCGCTGATTGTCGGCGAGCCGACCTTCGGTAAAGGCACCGTGCAGCAGTACCGTTCGCTGAACCGTATCTACGATCAGATGCTGCGCCCTGAGTGGCCGGCGCTCGGTTCCGTGCAGTACACCATTCAGAAGTTCTACCGCGTCAATGGCGGCAGCACCCAGCGCAAGGGCGTGACGCCGGACATTCTGATGCCGACCGGCGTCGATCCGGCGGAAACCGGCGAAGCGTTTGAAGACAACGCCATGCCGTGGGACAGCATCAATGCGGCGACCTACAGCAAGACCGGCGATATGGCGCCGTTCGAGCCGGAGCTGCTGAAAGATCACCAGCAGCGCATCGCGCAAAATCCGGAGTTCCAGTACATCGCGCAGGATATCGCGCATTACAAGGCGCTGAAGGATAAACGCAACATCGTGTCCCTCAATCTGGCGGTACGCGAGAAAGAGAATCACGATGACGACGCGACCCGTTTGAAACGCATCAACGAGCGTCTGGAACGTGCGGGCAAGAAGCCGCTGAAATCGCTCGACGATCTGCCGAAGGATTACCAGGAGCCGGATCCGTACCTGGATGAAACCGTGCATATCGCGCTGGACCTGGCTCATCTGGAAAAGGATCAGCCCGCTCAGCAGCCGACGCCGGCCAAATAAGGCCACGGCTTTGCCTGTGAAAAACGCACCCTTGGGTGCGTTTTTTTTTGGTTGCGGCAAGCCCGGCTTAAGCCGGTTTCTTGCGGTGACGCAGCCCGAGCTGAATGCAGGAAACCACCACCAGCAGACAGCCGAACAGCGACAGCAGCAGCGGGATCTCATGCCAGAACAGCCAACCCCAGGCGATGTTGAACACGATGCCGATATAGCGCACCACCGAGACCACGATCAGGTTATCGGAAGAGAAGGCCTGGGTTAAGACGACCTGCCCCAACAGCGACACCAGGGCGATGGCGAGCAGAATGGCGAACTGATAGGCGTTGGGCCAAACGAACGCGTTCCACATCAGCGGCAGCGAGATCAGCGTTGCGATGAACAGGAAGTAGAACACGATCTCGTAGTTGTGGTGGCGCTTGCTGAGTTTGTTGACCGACAGATAGGCGATCGAGGCGAACACCGCGCTCATCACGCCGACCAGCGACGCCAGAGTATAGGCCGAGAAGTGCCACGGCCGCACCAGCAGCACGGCGCCGATGATGACCATCGCCAGCCAAAACGCGGTGCAGGCGCTGACCCGTTCACGCAGCACCAGCAAGGAGAGCAAAATGGAGAAAAACGGCGACAGGTAGGCCAGCATGCTGGCGTCGGCCAGCGTCAGATGGGCGATGCTGTAAAAATAACAAATGAGATACAGCCCGCCCATGGTGCCGCGCAACACCAGCAGCGGCCGGTCTACGCGGCTGAAGGCGATGCGGTGGCGGTACATCAGCAGCAGAACCAGCACACAGCCGATGCTGCTGCGAAAGAACACGATTTCACCGGTGGGAATAGCATCGGAGATGGTTTTAACCAGCGCGTTCATGACGCTGAAAATCAATGAGGCAAAAATGGCCAGTAGCGCACCCTGATTCATGCTTGCCTCCGCCATTGTCGGTAAATGATGTCCGCCTGCTCGTCGCAGGTATCGTCCAGCAACGAACGATGGCAATGCTCGGCGCCGATCCGGGTGACGAAGCGCTGCAGCGCCTGCTGAAAGCGGGCCAACAGACGCTGGGCGGCGGGCATCTCGACGTCAAGCCGCTGCGCCAGCAAGACCAGGACGCGCAGTTTGCGCACGTCCTCTTGCGGCACGCGCGGCAGTCGCCAGCGCCCCTGGGCATCCTGGAAGACGCGGGCGACCCTGACGGCGGAAAAATCATAGTAGCGACCCTGCGCATCCGGCTCGGAATAGGGGTCGACCAGCAGCGCGGTATAACGCGTAAACAGCGCATAGCATTGCTCCGTCGGCGCGAGCTGCGGGAATTGGTCAATCCAGCGGCGGCTCACCATACGGGGCGGAACCGGGTAGTTGTCGTCATTCAAAAAGCGCAGCAGGTTAATGGCCTCGATGCCGAGCCGGTTGAGCAACTGCTGGTAATCCTGCGAGAGCGCCAGCATGTCGGCGATCGCCTCGGGACAGATGGGGCCCTCGGGGTGGGTTTTATACAGGTACTGGATCGGCGCCTGCGGCTGGAATATCGCCTGCAGCGTGGTTTCGGCCAGCGCCAGCGGAGGATGAACATAATTGGTGATGCTGAAGCGCTCGGCGGCGAGCAGGCTGTTGCAGCGTTGGGCGTCAATGCCGTGATGCGCCAGCAGCGAGCAAAGCCAGTCGAGTTCGGCGCAGTCTGACCTTGTGCCTGCGCCGGCCAGATAAATTCGCTGCTTGAACGCCTTGGTGTAGGCGCGGTAAGGCTGTTCGGCGTTCTGGTATTTGGTGTCGGCGTAGTAGCTCGACAGGCTGATAACCTCGACGTGGGATTGCCCGGCCTCCTGCAGCAGGCTTTGCGCCATCAAGCCGGAGCCGATGGAGGGAGAGAGCAGGATCAGTGAGCGCAGTTGGGGCAACGCCGCCCATGGCACCTGTCGCAGCACGTCATGGTATTGATCGGCGGGGACGGCAAGGATCAGTCTGCGCCAGTCGCCGCCGACGAGCGCCAGATCATCGCAATAGCGCTCAATCGTCACCTGCGCATCGTCTTGGGTGCGTTGCGCCTTACCGGCGCCCGTCAGCCACAGGCTGGGCGTGTGCGCCAGATGTTGCTTCAGGCGGCGCCCTTTTTCGCTGGTGCGGTTGTACAGGCCGATGCGCGCATTGCCCGCGGTCTTGATGTCCGCAGCCAGTTGGATCGCCGCCGGGCCGGCGCCGAGGATCAGGGTGGGAAAGGCATTATTCATGGCGGTGAGGCTCCAAAATCAACAGATCGTACAGTGGGGTGGTGAGCGGTTTACCGCTGACGCGCCAGGGCGAGCCGGCGGCCTGGTGGTGGTAAGGGCAGTTGAAGATCGACTTGAGGCCATTGCCATAGCGCACCAGCAATTTGCCGCACTGGGGCAGCAAAGGCCGCAGCGCCTTCAGCAAACCCTGCTTGTCCGCCACCAGGGAGGCGATGATGATGTGATCGATATCGTTGCGCGTCAGGCCGTTCAGATTGTCGATGCAGGGCATCTGCTGCACCAGCCCCAGGTGGCGCGTGAGCCGGCGGGCAAAACGCTGGGCCGCCGGATCGCAATCGTAGCAAATGACGGTGGCGGAGAGCCTGGCGACCAGCGCCAGCGCCGTGGTGGGCAATGCGCCGCTGCCCACCAGCAGCACCCGTTCGCCGGGTTTAATGTCGGCGGCCGCGATCTCCAGCTGCAGCGCGCGGTCGAAACTGTTCAGGTAGGCGTTGGTTTGCGCCGGTTCCCGGCACAGCGCCGAGACGCGATGCTTTTCGTAGTCGCACAACGCGGCGTTGGCCGTCGCCCGCAGTTGGGTGATCTGCGCCGTTATCAAACGGTCGTTTTCCAGCTTTTGACGATAGGCCTGCAGCTGCGGTTCGTCGTTAAAGGCCTGCAGGCGGCTGAAACGACGTTCCAGCAGGGAAAAATGGCGCCGATCTTGCCGGGCGGAACGGTGAAGCTGGTGAATTTCCTGTTGCAAGCCGGCGAGTTGCGCCAGCATGTCCGCCTTGGTCAGAGTGTACATGGGGATTCTCCGTGTGCGTGTAACAGCTGTGTCGGCAGCAGATAGGGGTAGCCCTGCGGGCTGACGCCGTTTTCGATGCCGACGCCAAATACGCGAGACACCATCGGATGTCCCATCATCTGATGGGTATCGCCGTGGCAAACGACGCGTCCGTGCGCGAGCAGCGTGAGTGAGTGGCAATAGCGCAGCGCCAATCCCAGATCGTGGATCACCAGCAGCGTGATGCAGCGGTGGCGCCGGCCGTAGTCGGCGATCTGATTGAGCACGCGCAGCTGGTGGTGGATATCCAGCGCGCTGGTGGGTTCGTCGAGCAAAATGATCTGCGGCTGAGAGACGAAGGCCTGAGCCAGCATCACCAACTGTCGCTGGCCGCCGCTGAGACGGTTGAAGGGGCGATCGGCGAGCGCGGAAATGCCGCATTCCGTAAGCGCCTGCTCGACCGCATCGGTCTGGGCGGCGCTGATGCGCCAGCTCAACTGGCGTACCTTGCCCAGCAGCACCATGTCAAAAGCGGTCAATGCCGAATCGCAGCGATTAAGCTGCGGCACATAGGCGATACGGCTGGTTTTCGGATCGAGAGGGCGCTCGCGGTAAGCGATCTCGCCGCTGCACGGCACCATGCGGTTAATCGCTTTCAGCAGCGTCGATTTGCCGGCGCCGTTGGGGCCGATGATGCCGCCGAGCTGCGCCTCCGGCCAGCTCAATGAAACGTCTGCCAATAGCGAGCGGCGATGCAGCGAGACGCCGACGCGGGTGAGGGTCAGTTGAGTCATGGGCGTTTAACCTGTCGAGTGACGAAGTAAAACAGCACCGGCACGCCGATCAGTGCGATAACGATGCCGATGGGCACCACGCCGTTCGGCATCACCAGCTTGGCGACGATCGAGGCGCACAGCAGCAGCAGGCTGCCGCAGAGGGCGGAAATGCAGATCAGGTAGCGCTGATCCTCACCCACCAGAAAGCGGGCGAAATGCGGGGCGATCAGCCCGACGAACCCGATGGTGCCGACAAACGAGACCGAGGCGGCCGTCAGCAAGGTCGCCAGCAGAAAGGCCAGCTTGCGCAAGGCGCTGACATTGATGCCCAGCCCCTGGGCCTGCTCTTCGCCGGCGGACAGCGCCGTCAGCCGCCAGGCGAGCCGCAGACTGACGAACAGCGCGCACAGCAACACGACGCCGGTGATCGCCACGCCGTGCATATTGGCTTTGAGCAGGCTGCCGAACAGCCAAAAGACAATTTGCTGCATGGCTTCCGGCGAGGCCAGAAACAGCAGCAGCGATTGCAGCGACTGAAAGAAAAACAGCACCACGATGCCGCTCAACACTAATATTTGCGGCGTCATGCCGCGGCGTTGTCCCAGCAGATAGACAGGCACGCAAGCCAACAGCGCCATCAGCGAAGCCAGCAGCGGCGTGCCCAGCGCCAACGCGCCGCCCAGGCTGAAGCCGGTGAGGATCGCCAGCGCCGCGCCGAACCCCGCCGCGGCAGAGATCCCCAGCGTATAGGGGCTGGCGAGGGGATTGGCCAGCACGGTCTGCATCAGCAGGCCCGCCAGCGCCAGGCTGGCGCCGACCACCAAGGCGGTGAGCGTCATCGGCAAGCGAATCGACCAGAAAACCGCCTGATGCAGTGCGTTGCCAGGCGCAGAGCCGGGCCAAAGCATCCGCACGATATCCGTGAGGCCAAGTTGCGCGGCGCCGACGGTGAGATCGATGGCGGTCGCCGCCAGCAGCGCGCCGAGCAGCGCCAGCGTCAATAGCCCGCGGCGCAGCCTGCGCCGTCGCAAAAACGCACGTCCTGTGTGGGCCACGGTTATTCTCCTTGCCAGCGTTGCAAGAAGACGCCGTCCGCCTCTATCGGCAAATATTGATGGTAGAACTGCGCCAGATTGCGCGCGGGATCAACATCGGTAAACGCGGCGGGATAGAGCGCTTTTGCCAGATACTGGACAAAGATAAAATCGTAAATCGTGCGCGCGCCGCCATGGTAAAGCGCATAAAGACGCTGATTTTTTACCGCCGGCAGTTGCGGCCATCCCGCCCGCCGGGCGTATTGCGTCAGGCGCGTCTGTAGGGGGGCTGCCTGCGTGCCGTAGCCCATCGGCACGGCGTTCGGCATGTTTTCCCAGTCGCCACCGGCGAGAAAAATCACCTCGGGCCGTTGGGTCAGGACATAGTCGGCGCGCAAGGGGGAAGGGCTGCCGACGACGCCGGCGGCGATATTGTCGGCGCCGGCCAGCTGCAGCAGCGGCCCCCAGATCGATGCGCCATAGCTGCTGCCGTACTCGCCGGGGCCCTTGTCCCCCAGCTCAATGTAGGTGACCGGCGGCGGCAGCTGCGCCTGGCGGATGCGCCGCCGGGTATCCTCGAGACTTTGGCGATATTCGTCGGCCAGCCGTTCCGCTCGCTCGGCGTGGCCCATCGCCTGGCCCATTAACCGGATGCTGGCGAGCTTGACTTCAACGCCCTGATTGAAGTCGACGACGATGTAAGGAATGTTGAGCTGTTGCAGCACCGGCAGGTAGTTGGCGAAGCCGTCGAGCTGCCACTTCGCCAGGATCAGCAGGTCTGGCCGCGTGGTCAGCAGGCGTTCAAAATCGAAGCTCTGGTTATAGAGCGAACCGACATCGACCAGCTGAGCGAGCCGTGGCAGCGCCGCCTGATAGCGCGTCCATTGGCTGGCGCGCAACGCCCAGTCGCTTTTGGAGAAGGCGACGACCTGTTGATAACTCTCCGGGCCGTTCACCGCCAGAAAGTCTTCGTAGTAAAAGCCGATATAGGCGCGCTGTGCGGGGGCGGCCAGGGTAACCTGGCGTCCTTCAACGTCGGTGAGGTGAATTTCAGCGTGCGCGACCTGGCAGAAAAGCAGCCACGTCGCCAGCATCCAGACGATACGCGATAACATGATTGACATCCCTTTACGATTAATTGTGATGTTATAATGTAACAATTAATCGCGAGATTCAAACTTTCGTCGCCGCTGAATCAGGCGGGGCATGATGAAACGCGCTGAGCGGATATTGGCCTATAAAGCGTGAGGATAACGGTTCTCGTTGTCATGGCGTGCGGGCAAAGAAATTTTTCTGCAAAATCCCTCCGCCTTGCGCAACAATCGTTTACAATTTGCCAAATCCCGGTCGCGCGTCGTTTTTGTAAAGTTTCGTATTTTTAGTAGGTTAATGGCGCGCAACTCTTGAAACTGTGACGAATGCCCATACGATCCAGGGTATCTGGACAGTGTTTTGTTAACATTTATGAGGAAGTAAACATTTTATGATGCGTATAGCTCTGTTCCTGCTCACCAACCTGGCGGTGATGTTGGTTTTCGGGCTGGTGCTCAGCCTGACAGGAATCCAATCCAGTAGCGTTCAGGGCCTGATGATCATGGCCGGTCTGTTCGGCTTCGGCGGCGCTTTCGTGTCGTTGCTGATGTCCAAATGGATGGCGCTGCGCTCCGTGGGCGGGGAAGTGATTGAACAGCCGCGTAACGAAACCGAAAACTGGCTGCTGGAAACGGTGCGCCGTCAATCGCAGCAGGCGGGCATCGCCATGCCGCAGGTCGCTATCTACCACGCGCCGGACATCAACGCCTTCGCCACCGGCGCACGGCGCGACGCTTCGCTGGTCGCCGTCAGCACCGGCCTGCTGCAGAGCATGAGCCGCGACGAAGCGGAAGCGGTTATCGCGCACGAAATCAGCCACGTCGCCAACGGCGATATGGTGACCATGACCCTGATCCAGGGGATCGTGAACACCTTCGTCATCTTCATTTCGCGCCTGATCGCACAGGTTGCCGCCGGCTTCCTGGGCAACCGCGACGGTGAAGGGGAAGGCAACGGCAACCCGATGATTTACTTCGCCGTGTCGATGGTGCTGGAACTGGTGTTCGGCATCCTGGCGAGCATCATCACCATGTGGTTCTCGCGTCACCGCGAATTCTATGCCGACGCCGGTTCCGCCAAACTGGTGGGCCGCGAGAAGATGATCGCCGCCTTGCAGCGTCTGAAAACCAGCTATGAACCGCAGGAAGCGGGCAGCATGATGGCGTTCTGCATCAACGGCAAATCCAAGTCGTTCAGCGAGCTGTTCATGTCGCACCCGCCGCTCGACAAGCGCATCGAAGCGCTGCGCACCGGTCAGTACCTGAAGTAATCGGCTGAATGAAATGAAAAACCCCGGCTTGCCGGGGTTTTTTTATGGCATGCCTGAACCGCTATTTCAGCGGCGGCGACGGATTCAACAATGAAATTCGGCAATGAATGGGGTGAGCGCTTCAGCGAAGTTTGCGGGCGTTAATGCCGTGCAGCAGCGCCCGAAGTCCCTGAAGCCTACCTGCAAACCGCGTCTTTCGGCCTCTCAGCCTGGGCAGGCGCGGTGCCAGATCACCCGGTGAGAGGGCAAGCCGCATCGGGCCCGGTCACGACCGCCTGTTTGGCTTTGGAAGCACATGTTATATGCTCTGGCACAATGACATTTGTCCCTGAGGCCCTATGAAAATCAACCACCTTCCCTTACTCAACGGTGATGAGGTGCCGGCGCGCCTGGCCGCATTGGCTGGCGGTGTCGCCGATGCGGTTGCGGAATTGTTGAACCGGCATGATGACGATGATGAACCGCCGGTTATTCGCTGGCATTCAGGCGATCTGCGCCTGCCGGCGTTTTTCCCCGATGAGCACGACGGCCACGATTACGATTACCTGATCGTGGACGGCGATGTGATCGTGGAGGGATGCCTGGCGGTGTCACCGCAGCGAGAGGACGGCGGCATTGTTGTGCTGGGGCGGCTGCAGGCGGATACGCTGATTTGCTGGGGCGGACTGGTCGTGCGTGACGATGTCCGCATACGCCATGCCTATTGCAGCTCAGGAAACGACGGCGCGTTCGTGGTGGGGGGAGACCTGACCGCGCTCACCCTGGTAGAAACGGGGGAGTTTATCCATGTTCATGGCGACCTCGACGCGCGATGTTTCGCTTCGTTGCAGAACTTCGTTCAGGTTGACGGAGAGACGCGCTGCGACTGCCGCATCGACAGCGCGCAATCCGAAGATCTGATAAAGCGCATGTTCGCCCCCGGCCTGCTCAAGGCCTTCGAGGGGATGGATAACGACGGCCAACGCCTTGTTGGCTGGTATCCGGATGACGACGCCTATTTAGCCTGTTTACGACAAGGCCGCAGCCCGTTGAGGCGCGGCGACTGACGCCTGGCCTGCCATGCTCCCGGCACCGCACCCGACGCGGCCCGGCCGCCAGTGCTGGTCCCGTCGGTTTTACAATCGATGGGGGCTCGGCTCTTTTATGTGCGCTATTTCACCTCACGGCTGGGCTGCGCCGTTTGCGTCGTCGGTTGAGTGATACGCAGGCTGCTGACGGCCGCCGCCAGGGTGGCGAACACCCCAGCCAGGATCAGTGAAGCGTGGGTGCCGGAGGTCGGGAACAGGTTGAACATCAGCGCCACCAGCGCGGCTCCCGAGGTTTGTCCCAGCAGACGGGCAGTGCCCAGCATGCCGCTGGCGCCGCCGCTGCGGTTGCGCGGCGCGGCGGAGATGATGGTGTGGTTGTTGGGCGACTGGAACAGGCCGAAACCGGCGCCGCACAGCACCATGCGCCAGATGATGTCCATATTCGACGGCGCCGCGGGCAGCAGCGCCAGCGAGAACAGCCCGAGCGCGAACACCGCCAGCCCGATGCACCCCAGCAGGCCGGCATGCACGCGTTCCACCAACCGGCCGGCGATCGGGGCCATCACCACGATCGCCAGCGGCCACGGCGTCAGCAGCAGCCCGGTCGCCACCTCGTCGCGGCCCAATGCGCTTTGCAAGAAGAACGGCAGCGACACCATCGCCAGCATTTGCGCGGCAAACGAGCAGATTGAGGTGCCCATCGACAGGGCGAAGATCGGAATGCGCAGCAGATCGACCGGCAGCAACGGAAATTCCTGGCGCAGCTGGCGGCGTACGAACACCGCGCCAATCGCCAGCAGCGCGGCGATCTCGCTGAAGATCAGCGTCAGGCTCTGGCCCTGGGCGAAGCCGCTGATGGCGGTGATCAGCAGGCCGAAGGTCAGCGCGTTCAGCACGGCGCTGGTGGGATCGAAACGGCGGTTATCGCTTTTTTGGCCGTTGGCCGGCAGGAATTTCATCCCCAGCAGCAGCGCGACGATGCCGATCGGCAGGTTGATGGCGAACAGCCATTGCCAGGACGCGACCGACAGGATAGCGGCCGCCACCGTCGGCCCGGCCGCCGAGGAGCAGGCGACGATCAGCGAGTTGATGCCCATGCCGCGGCCGAGAAAACGCTGCGGGTAGATGATGCGGATCAGCGCGGTGTTGACGCTCATGATGGCGGCGGCGCCAAAGCCCTGCAGCACGCGGGCGATGGTCAGGGTGAGCAGCGAGTCGGACAGGGCGCAGAACAGTGAGGTGATGCTGAACACCAGCAATCCAGCCTGATAGATGCGGCGATAGCCGACCAGATCGCCGAGCGACGCCAGCGACAGCAAAGAGACGGTGATCGCCAGTTGATAGGCGTTAACCACCCAGATGGAACTGGCCGGACTGGCGTTGAGATCGCGCGCGATGGTGGGCAGCGCCACGTTGGCTATCGCGCCGTCGAGCACGGATACGGTAATGCCGAGGGCGATGGCGAGGATCGCCCCATAGCGTTGCGGGACGGGGAGGCCGTCGGAACAAGGACGCATGCAGGTCTCAGCGGTATTTATTCAGGAGAGTATTATCATGCTAATCATATTCGCCTGCGATTGCATGCCCCTTGTCCGCTTAATTGTAAACGGCGGTGAGCGGCAGGCGGTTATTCATTTGGCTTCAATCGCTTAGCCTTCAGCTGCGTTGCGCGTCGCGATCTGTTCCGATTATACTGAAACCCTTGTTTAAATTTCCTGAAACAAAACCGTTAAGTAGGGTATTCGCCATGGCTAACGCAGATTCAGACAAGCAACCGGATGCCGTCTCATCCGTGATGAAAGTGTTCGGCATTTTGCAGGCGCTCGGCGATGAGCGCGAGATAGGCATTACCGAACTGTCCCTGCGGGTGATGATGTCTAAAAGCACCGTCTACCGGTTTCTGCAGACCATGAAAGCGCTGGGTTACGTTTCACAGGAGGGCGAGACGGAAAAGTATGCGCTGACGCTCAAGCTGTTCGAACTGGGCGCCAAATCGTTGCAGAACGTCGATCTGATCCGTAGCGCCGACGTGCAGATGCGCGAGCTGTCGAATCATACCCGTGAAACCATCCACCTCGGCGCCCTGGACGAGGATGGCATCGTCTACATCCACAAGATCGACGCAATGTACAACCTGCGCATGTATTCGCGCATCGGCCGCCGCAACCCTCTGCACAGCACCGCCATCGGCAAGGTGCTGCTGGCCTGGCGCGAGCGGGATGAGGTGGCGCAGATCCTGTCGCAGATTGAATTTACCCGCAGCACCGAGCATACCCTGACCAGCGCCGCCGAACTGTTGCCGGTGCTGGATCGGGTGCGTGCGCAGGGATACGGCGAAGATGCCGAAGAGCAAGAAGCGGGGATCCGCTGCATCGCGGTACCGGTTTTTGACAGGTTCGGGGTGGCGATCGCCGGGCTGAGCATCTCTTTCCCGACGCTGCGCTTTTCCGAAGCGGCGCGGGAGGAGTATGTGGCGTTGCTGCACGTCGCCGCCCGACGCATTTCCGAACAGCAGGGCTATCACGACTACCCGTTCTGACCTGCGTTTCGATGAGCAAGGCGCCGTCATGACGGCGCCTTGCTGTTATTTCGCGCCGGGCGTCAACCGCTGAGAAATCCGCTCCAGCACCAACATCAGCACCAGCGTGGCCGCCACCAGGATCATGGTCAGCGTTGCGCCATTGGCGATGCTGCCGCGATCGGTCAGACTAAAAATGGTGACCGGCAGCGTCGCCCAGCTTGGCGGGTAGATCATCATGGTCGCGCCCAGCTCCCCCATCGACAGCGACAGGCTGAGCGCGAAGGCGGAGATCATGTAGGGGGCGATCATCGGCAGGGTGACGTGGCGCAGGCGAAACAGCGGCGAAGCGCCCAGGCTGGCGGCGACGTTCTCGTAGTCGTCAGGCAGCCGGGTCAGCCCGGCCATGACGTTGCCGAAGGTAAAGGCGGAAATCAGCACGAAGTGGGCGGCGGGCACGATCAGGAAGGTGCCGTTCATCTGCAGCGGCCCCTGGCTGAACGCCACCAGCATCCCCAAACCGATAGAGACCGAAGGCACCGCGCTGGGAATGAAAAACAGCGTGCCCAGCAGCCGTCGGCCGCGTTCAGGCACGTGGCGCAGCGCCAACGCCGCCCAGGTGCCGCACAACAACGCGAACAGGCTGGCGCTGAAACCGATAGCCAGACTGGCGATCAGCGCGTCCCAGGAGGCGCCGCTGAACGCCTGGCGGAAGTGGCTGAGGGTGAAGCCGCTCGGCAGCACGCCGCTCCACTGTTCACTGAGGCTGGACATCAGGATCACCGCCAGCGGCAGGCAGAAGAACAGGGCGAACAGCGTGACCGCCAGTGTGCAGGTCAGGGTGCGTCCGGTGCGAGACCAAATCAACATCGTCAGTTCCTCAGCCCGGCGCGCGCCGCGGCGTAGCGGTAAAGGGAGAACAGCCCGAGCGACAGCGCGATATTCACGACGGCGATCGCGCAGGCGACGGCGTAGTCCGATTCCAAAATCGCTTTGGCGTAGACCATCATCGGCAGCGTGGTGACGCCCTTGGCGCCGATAAACAGCACGATGCCGAACTCATTGGTGGTCAACAACAAACACAGGCTGCCGCCGGCCAGCAAGGCCGGCAGCGCGGCCGGTAAAATCACCTGGCGCACCACCCGTCCCGGCCGGGCGCCGAGGATGCTGGCGGCCTCGAGCTGGCTGCGGTCGATCTGCGACAGCGCCGCCATCAGTGGGCGCATCACCAGCGGGGTAAACACGGTGATTTCCGCCAGGATCACCCCCCAAATGGAGTAAAGAAAATCCACCGGCGGCAGGGTGAAACCAAAGGTCGCCATCAGCGTGCCGTTCAGCAGGCCGGCGGAACCGTAGATGAACGTGAAGGCCAGCGTGATGAGGAAGGTCGGCATGGCGATAAAGGTATCGATCACCCGGGCGATCAGACGGCTGCCGGGGAACGGCGTGAACACCAGCAGCAGCGACAGCAGGGTGCCGAGCACCAGGCAGCCCAGCGTCGCCAGCAGCGCGATCTGCAGCGTGTTGAGAAGGGCGCCGACAAAGCGACGTGATTCGAACGCCTGCTGCAGCGCAGCGGCGCTGAACAGCCCTTGGTCGTCGGTAAACGCCTGTTTGACGATCAACGCCAGCGGGTAGAAAAACAGCGTCGCCAGCGCCAGCAGCGGCAACAGGATCCACAGGCGGCGCGGCAAACGCAGCCGCTGGGCCGGGCGAATAAGCGTAGAGTCGGTCATGTCAGTCCTCGATCAGTACCGCATCGTCGGGGGCGAAATAGAGCGGCACCCGTTCGCCGATCTGCGGCATCCGGCTGCGATGGGTGGTGACCACGCGCAGCGGGTGGCCTTGCGCGTCGAACTGCAGGTGCGTCAGTTCACCCTGCCAATGAATATCGCGCAGCGTGCCGATAAGGCAGTTGCTGCGCTGGGCGTCGGCATCGAGCGCAATATGCTGCGGCCGGATGCACAGCAGCTTGTCGAAGCCGCGTTGTGCGCCGTAGGTGAAACAGCCGATCACTTTGCCGGCGCAGCTGACGGTGGTCATGCCTTGCCCGGTGGTGGTCTCCAGCGCGGTGGCCGGCAGCAGGTTGGCGCGGCCGAGAAACTCGGCGGCGAAGCGGTTCGTCGGATGGTGGTACAACGCGCGGGTTTCGCCGTGGGCGATCAGGTGGCCGTCGCGCATGATGCCGATCTTGTCCGCCAGCGTCAGCGCTTCGCCCTGATCGTGGGTGACGTACAGGATGGTCAGATCCGGCAGCTCGCGGTGCAGGCGGGCGATCTCTTCCACCATGCTGTGGCGGATTTGCGCGTCCAGCGCCGACAGCGGTTCATCCAGCAACAGCACTTTGGGGCGCACCGCAATGGCGCGGGCGATCGCCACCCGCTGTTGCTGGCCGCCGGAAAGCTGGCTGGGATAGCGCCTGGCGTAGGCGGACATGCCGACGATGGCCAACGCTTCTTCGACGCGCTCGGCGGTCAGGCCGCGCGGCTTGCCCTGGGCGCGCAGGCCGAACGCCACATTGTCTTCGACGCGCATATGCGGAAACAGCGCATAGTTCTGCACCACCATGCCCAGGCCGCGTTCATAGGGCGGCACGTCGGTGACATCGATATCGCCGATGGCGATGCGTCCGGCGGACGGCTGCACGAAACCGGCAATCGCTCGCAGTACGGTGGTTTTGCCCGAGCCGGAGGGGCCGATCAGCGCCAGCACTTCGCCGGGCGCGATGGTGAGCGTCAGGGGTTTCAGCACTTCGGTGCCGCGGTACGACACGCTGACGCGGTCGAGCTGAATGCCCGACGGCCCGGCGATGTCCCGGCTGTTATCCCGCGCCTCAGCGCGGGAAGCGAGAAGAGAAGGCATGGTCAGCGTCATTCTGTCACCTTGTGCCAGCGGGAAATGTCGGCGGACAGGCTGCTCACCACCTGATTCCAGTCCGGCGCCCAGATATCCACGCCCTGCAGCGCAGCCTGCGACTGCCTGAAGTTATCGTCGGTCGGGGTCACGTCTTTACGCACCGGCATGCCGTAGGAAATGGCGCTGACGCTGCTCTGCGCCTCTTTGCTCAGCAGGAAATCGATCAGCTTTTTGCCGTTGGCGCTTTGCGGCGCGCCTTGCACCAGGCCGATGTAGTAAGGCAGCACCAGCGTGCTGCGCTTGCCGTCCGGCCCGGCCGGCCAGAACACCTTCACGTTCGGGTTGCTGCGCATCTGCGCCAGGTTCATCTGCAGATCGCCGTTGGCCACCAGCAGCTCCCCTTTATTGACCAGCGCGGTCAGCTTGCCGGTGGAGGCGGAAGGGCCGACGTTGTTGCTTTGCAGCTTGCCGAGGTAGTCGAAACCGGCGTCTTTGCCGCCGAAGCTGTGGAACGCCTGCAGCATCACCGCAGTGCCGTCACCCGCCTGGCCCGGCGTGGAGTACTGCAGCTTATTGCGGAACTGCGCGTCCAGCAGCTGTTGGTAGCTGGCGGGCGCCTGCGGCAGCAGTTTGGCGTTATAGATGAAGCTCAGGTAGTTGTTCACCAGCGGCACGAACTGCGGTTGCGCATCGGCGATTTGCGCGGTCGCCTGCGGGGTAAAGTCCTGCAGCAGTCTTTCCGCCGCCGCGCGTTGAATGAACGGCGGCAGCGTCACGAGCACGTCGGCCTGCGGGTTGCTGCGCTCTTTCGACAGGCGTTCCACGATGGCGCCGGAGCCGCCTTCGACGTACTGCACCTTGACGCCGGTCGCCTGGGTGAAGGCGTCGAACTGCGTTTGATACCAGCTGTGATCGCCGTCGTGCAAACCATCGGCGGAGTAGACGGTCACCACCGCCTCGGCGGCCCAGAGCGGCGCGGCGCCGAGTGCGATGGCGGTCATCACGACCAGTCGAGAAAGTTTCATAGCTTCAGCCTCACTGTTACGGGTTAATGCGAAACTGGTATACACCAGATATGCGGCCACGCTAATCGGCGAATATGACAAACAAATGAAATCAGCAAAATATCATTGCCGGAAACGGGGAGGACGACGCGGGAGAGAAAGGCGGGCCTGCTGCGCAGGCCCCGTTGGGCAGGGAGTTAAAGCGTATCGACCTCGATGCGCAGGCTGTCGTGGCGCCAGTATTCGATATCGAAATCGAGAATGCGGCCGTGCTGATCGTAATTCAAGCGGCGCAGCAGCAACGCGGGCAGGCCGACCATGGCACCCAGCGCGTTGGCGGCGCGATAAGGCAGGGCGGTCGGGTAGAACGACAGGTGCATGTTGCTGTAAATCAAATCGTAATGCTGCTGATAAACCTCGGTCAGGCTGCCGTTGAGATCGTGGCTGAGCAGTTCCGGCACCCGTTGCGGCAGGCAGTGGTTCTCGCAATAGCAGATGGCGCGGCCGTCGGCATAGCGCACCCGGCGCAGCAGATACACCTGATCGAACGGTTCGAGCGCCAGCGGTTGCATCACGTCGAGCGGCACCGTGGTTTTTTCGCCGGACAGCAGCGCGGTGCGTGGCGTGCGCCCTTGCTCCTGACAGAGACGGTGGAAGTTGGTGTTTTGCGTCGGATCCAGCCACAGCCGCTCCGGCGTGACGAACCAGCCGCGACGATCGGCGCGGTAGATGGCGCCGGTGGCTTCCAACTGCGCCAGGCTCTCGCGGATGGTGACGCGGGTGGTGGAGAAGATGGCGCACAGCTCGCGCTCCGAAGGCAGCTTGTCGCCGGCCTGCAGCGCGCCGCGGGTGATGCGCGCCTGAAGCTGATCCTTGATCTGCAGATAGTGGGGCATATCGCCCGGATGTTCTTTCATTTCATCTCGCTATGGCATCGGCCTGGCATTCCGGCCCGCTTATTATACATAGCCAGATGAATTTTTTGTTTCACCGCGCTTTGCCGTTTGACCTGGGAAGGAATTTGCCGCCACAATCAGCGCGATCTGGTATAGACCAATAGGTGAATAACATGTCCGACCGTAACTACCTGCTGTTGACCCCCGGCCCGTTGACCACGTCGAAAACGGTGAAAGAGGCGATGCTGTATGACAGCTGCACCTGGGATGAAGATTACAACCTCGGCGTGGTGCAGCGCATTCGCCAACGGTTGGTGGCGCTGGCGACGCCGTCCGCCGGCTATACCTCGGTGCTGCTGCAGGGCAGCGGCAGCTTTGCAGTAGAGGGCGTGCTGGGCACGGTCATCGGCCCGCACGACAAGCTGCTGATCGTCAACAACGGTGCCTACGGGGCGCGGATGATCGAAATGGCGCGGCTGATGGATATCGACCACCACGCGTTCGACTGCGGCGAGGTGAACGAACCGGACGTGGCGGCGATGGAGGCGGTGCTGAAAAGCGATGCGCGCATCAGCCATATCGCCATGGTGCACTGTGAAACGACCACCGGCATGCTCAACCCGCTGCAGAAGGTCGCCGGTCTGGCGGCGCGCAACGGCAAGACCTTTATCGTCGATGCGATGAGCAGCTTCGGCGGCATCCCGCTGGATGTGGACGCGCTGGGCATCGATTTTCTGATCAGCTCCGCCAACAAATGCATTCAGGGTGTGCCGGGCTTTGCTTTCGTCATCGCCCGCCGCAGCGAACTGGAGAAATGCGCCGGCCGTTCGCGCTCGCTGTCGCTGGATTTGTATGCCCAGTGGCGCTGTATGGAAGACCAGGCCGGCAAATGGCGCTTTACGTCGCCCACTCACACCGTGCTGGCCTTCGCGCAGGCGCTGAAAGAGCTGGAACAAGAGGGCGGCATTGCCGCGCGCCACCACCGCTATCACGCCAATCAGCGTCGGCTGGTGGCGGGCATGCGTGAACTGGGCTTTGAGACCCTGCTGGACGATGCGCTGCATTCGCCGATCATCACGGCATTCTATTCGCCGAAGGCCGACACTTACCGCTTCGCCGAGTTTTATCAGCGCCTGAAGCAGCAAGGCTTCGTGATTTATCCCGGCAAAGTGTCGCAGAGCGACTGCTTCCGCATCGGCAACATCGGCGAAATTTATCCGCAGAATATCGAACGATTGCTGGCGGCCGTCGGGCAGGCGATGTACTGGAATCAATAAGGATTGACCATGAAACAGATCAAGGCAGTGATCCTCGACTGGGCCGGCACCACGGTGGACTTCGGCTCCTTTGCGCCGACGCAGATTTTCGTCGAGGCGTTCAAACGCACTTTCGATATCGACATCAGCCTGGAGGAAGCGCGCATTCCGATGGGGCTCGGCAAATGGCAACACATCGAGGCGCTGGGCAAGTTGCCGGCGGTTGACGCGCGCTGGCGGCAGAAGCTGGGCCGCTCGATGAGCCATCAAGACATCGACGCGCTGTATCAGGCGTTTATGCCGCTACAAATCGCCAAAGTGATCGACTTCGCCGATCCCATCGAGGGCGTGCCGCAGGTGATTGCCGCTCTGCGTGAACAGGGCATCAAAATCGGCTCCTGCTCCGGTTATCCGCGCGCGGTGATGGCGGTGCTGGCGCCTGCCGCGGCGCAGCGCGGCTACGCGCCGGATTACTGGGTCGCCACCGACGATCTCGCGGCCGGCGGGCGACCGGGGCCGTGGATGGCGTTGCAAAACGTGATTGCGCTGGGCATCGATGCGGTGACGCATTGCGTGAAGGTGGATGACGCGGTGCCGGGCATTGCCGAAGGGCTGAACGCCGGGATGTGGAGCGTCGGGCTGGCGCTGTCCGGCAACGAGTTTGGCGCGACCTGGCAGGAGTATCGCCAAATGCCACAAGGGGAGATCGAGCGCCGCCGCACGGCCGCCGCCGATAAGCTGTACGCGGCGGGCGCGCACTATGTGATAGACACGCTGGCGCAATTGCCGGGTGTGATCGCCGATATCAACCGGCGGCTGGCGAACGGCGAGCGGCCGTAACGACCGAACGCAGGGCATAAAAAAACCGGGGATCATCCCCGGTTTTTTCGTTCGCGGAAGGCGTTAACGGTGAGCCAATTCGACTTCGTCTTCGCTGTCCATCACGGCTTTGTCGGTTTGTTTCATCAGTTGGCTGGTGATGGTGCCCGCCGCCATGGAACCGTTGACGTTCAGCGCGGTACGGCCCATGTCGATCAGCGGTTCGACCGAGATCAGCAGCGCGACCAGCGTCACCGGCAGGCCCATCGCCGGCAGCACGATCAGCGCGGCGAAGGTGGCGCCGCCGCCCACGCCCGCCACACCGGCGGAGCTGAGGGTGACGATGCCGACCAGGGTGGCGATCCACACCGGATCCAGCGGGTTGATGCCGACGGTCGGCGCAACCATCACCGCCAGCATCGCCGGGTAGAGGCCCGCACAGCCGTTCTGGCCGATGGTGGCGCCGAACGACGCCGAGAAGCTGGCGATGGATTCCGGCACGCCCAGGCGGCGAGTCTGCGCTTCCACGTTCAATGGAATGCTGGCGGCGCTCGAGCGGCTGGTGAAGGCGAAGGTGATTACCGGCCACACCTTGCGGAAGAACTTCAGCGGGTTCACGCCGGTGAAGGCCAGCAGGATGGCGTGTACCACGAACATGATGGCCAGACCGATGTAGGAGGCCACCACGAAGCTGCCGAGCTTGACGATGTCGTGAATGTTGGAGCCGGCGACCACTTTGGTCATCAGCGCCAGCACGCCGTACGGCGTCAGCTTCATGACCAGACGCACCAGCTTCATCACCCAGGCCTGCAGGGTATCGATAGCCACCAGCACGCGCTCGCCTTTCGGCTTGTCGTCTTTCAGCAGCTGCAGCGCCGCCACGCCGAGGAAGGTGGCGAAAATCACCACGCTGATGATCGAGGTCGGGCTGGCGCCGGTCAGATCGGCGAACGGGTTTTTCGGGATGAACGACAGCACCATCTGCGGCACGGTCAGATCGGCCAGTTTACCCACGTAGTTGGTCTGGATCGCCGTCAGGCGCGCGCTTTCCTGCGCCCCCTGCACCAGGCCTTCGGCGGTCAGGCCGAACAGGTTGGTGACCAGCACGCCCACCAGCGCCGAGATCAGCGTGGTGAACAGCAATGTGCCGATAGTCAGAACGCTGATTTTGCCCAGCGAAGAGGCGTTATGCAATTTGGCGACCGCGCTCAGGATAGAGGCGAAGACCAGCGGCATGACGATCATTTGCAGCAGTTGCACATAGCCGTTGCCGACGATGTTGAACCAACTGATGGATTCTTTCAGTACCGGGTTGTCGGCGCCGTACACCAGCTGCAGCCCCAGACCGAACACCACGCCGACCACCAGGCCGACCAGCACTTTTTTCGCCAGGCTCCATTGCTTGTGGCGGGTTTGCGCCAGCAGCAAAAGGAGCGCGACAAACACCAGCACGTTAATCACGAGCGGAAGATTCATCCCCAATATCTCCAATAATCTTTCTTATATAAAAACGACTACGCACCATTAGGTGTGTCGCGATGTAAATATCGTAACAGTTTGCCGAGGGGCCTACTTATATCCAAATGGAATTTAATATAGCTTTTTGTGTGATTTTGTTCGTTTTATATACGCATGGGTGATGGGTTGAGCGATTTTTTGTGATCAGAGTCTAATATTTCTGATTTGCTCTACGTAGGATTGCACCGGGAGGGTGAAATCACCTTGCCAGCAGATGGCAAACGCCACCAGGCAGAGGCACAGCACGCGCTCCAACTGATTGCCTTTTTGCGAGTTGAGCAGCGGCAGGCGAAAACGCCAGCGGCACGGCCACAGCAGCGGTACGCCGGCGGGCGTGAGCATGTCGGCCAGCAGATGGCTGAAGTAACCAATGATCATGGCGTGCAGCGCGTCGGCCGGGATCGGCCAACTGCGCGGCACATCAAGCTGAAACAGCGCCATGCCGCCGGCGATCGCCAGCAGGCTGTGGGTGAAACCGCGGTGGCCGAAGGCGCGGGCGATGGGAATGGCGATCCAGCGCAGACGCTGGCCCAGCACCGACTTGGGGTGATCGATGTCCGGCAGCAGTGAGGTCAGCAGCGCGGCGGGTATGATGTGCCACCAGTCGCCGGTAGCCAGCTCTGGCGTCACTTCCGCCTTCTTGGCGAAGATCGCGCAAGCGACAGAGAATATAAGGTGTCCTTCCGCGGTCATGCTGTTGCGATTCCGACTGGTAAACTGTTAATTTATCCAGTATATGGGAAAATTCCCAGTAGTGGAAGCAGTTACCCTGTAACCAATTGTTTATTTTTCCCTGTTTTACAACGGCTTGTTACGGCAATGGGTAACAAAGCATCGATTTTGACGGGCGAGAACAAAAAGCGGGCGATGGGGGGCGTATGGCGGTGAGAAAAAAGGACGGTTGCTCGGCGTGTGGCGGGAGGAAGCGGCGGCCTTGAACCGCGCTGCGTGGCAGTGACAACGCGCCGCGGGCCGTCGCTTTCCCTGCCATGCAGCATAATGAGAACGTCATGCCAATTCAATAAAATGAAACGGTGTTTCGTTTATTTTGCGGTGCGGATCCCTTTTATGACGCAGAGCGGCAAACCCAGGGCGCCGATGGCCGGCGCCGCAGGTCAGGCAAAGTGGGCGGGGGTGAGCTGTTCCAGGGTGTCCAGTTTGTGGTCCGCCAGCGCCCAGCGCGGATCGTGACGGTATTCGGCCGCCGGGATCACGATGGAACGCATGCGTGCGGCCTTGGTGGCGATCATGCCGTTAAACGAGTCTTCCAGCGTGATGCATCGCAGCGGATCGCTGCCCAGGCGTTCGGCGGCGATCAGGTAGACCTCCGGGTGCGGCTTGCTGTACGGCAGGTATTCGGCGGAAACCAGCTGATCGAAGTAATCCTCAAGCTCGAACATCTTCAGCACCTGCCGTTGCATGTGCAGCGGCGAGGCGGAGGCGAGACCGATGTTCAGCCCCTGGCGGCGGCACAGCTCCAGCGCCTGCTGAACGCCCGGCAGCAGCGGGCGCGTATCGTGCACCAGCTCGATGGCGCGCTCGATAATCCGCGCCGACACCTCATCAAGCGAAACCCCTTGCCACGGCATCGCCTGATACCACATCTTCACCACCAGATCGATGCGCAGCCCCAGCGTGTCCGGCAGCTTGTGACGGTCGGACAGATCCAAACCCAGCGCGCCGAAGATATCCAACTCAGCCTGCAGCCACAGCGGTTCCGAGTCGATCAACAAGCCGTCCATATCAAAAATTGCGGTTTCAATGCGTTGCGAATAAGCCATTAACGGTTAACTCCTGCCGGCGCGGGTGAATGTGCCCGACACTTTATCATCGCCGGTGACGAGACTAAAACCTTTGCCTGCGCGTTTGGCTTTTGCCAAAACGCAGGATATTCCACACCTCGCGCAATTTTAGCCACCAGCGCTGGTGTTGACGCTCGGTGACCTGTTGCAACATGCGTGCGTAGTCCAGCACCAAACCCGGCGTCCAGGTCATGCTTTCGCCGCGGCTGCGCAGTACCGCCAGCATCCACAGGTTGGGATCGAGCACCAGCAACAGAAAGCGGCGCCACAGATGTTTATCGCCCAGCACGCCTTCCAACGCGCTGTCGAGCGCGCCGATGACCGTGGTGGAGCAGTTGCGCCGGGTCAGATTGTAGGTGGCGTCCTGCCGATAACGCAGCCAGAATGCGCGCAGCGCCGCCGGGTTATAGCGGTAGAATTGAATTTTCTTGTCCGGGGGGCACCAGGCGGCGATCTCGCCCGCCAGGTCGGGCAGGAAACGCCCGTCGACGTTGTTCTGTTCGCCGGCATGCAACAACTGGCGGAAATCCTGAACGGAATGGCTGATGTCGTTGAGCGGGTAGTGACTGATATACACATCCGGCGCGAGCGCCAGGGCGGCGTGACCGGTGGAGATATTGCCGCCGCCGTCAACCGCCGCGATGTATCGGTCGACGATGTAACGCCGGCGCGGATCTTTAGCCGCACCAATCGGTGTCCAGACATACACCGTGAGCGGCGCAGTCTCATCCTCCGGGTGCGGTGGCTGCCGCGCGGGGTGCTGATTCAGAGAGAAGCTTGTCAGTCTCCGGGCGATACGCAATAAGGCCCAGCCGGAAAGCACCATCATCACGCCGAGGCAAAAGGGCACCGTCATCCGATGCGGCGCCGGCCAGCCGACAAAAATCATCAACGAAAGCAGGATCTCGCCGCTGCCCGCCAGCGCCACGCCTTTCCATCGACTGTGTTGAATCACCGTGGAGGAGGCGATGCGCACGGCGCCGTCAAGCAGCAGCGCGCTGCCAAACACCACGGTGGCGACGATGTTATCGTCTGCGGGCACGTCCAGCATTAAAAAGGCCATAAAGACAAAACCCAATCCTTTCAGCAGCACCGGCCTGCTGGCCGAAGAGCCGATCACCAGCGCGGCGGATACCGCCACCAACCCCTCCAGCGCCAGGATGACCGCCAGCGCATCCAGCGCCAGCACCGACCGGCCATCCTGCAGGATGTCGAACAGCATCAGCGCCCCTGCGGCTATCCACAGCCAACCGAACAGCACCAGCAGACGGCGCTGACCGTGCAGCGCCTGCGCGCCCAGCAATAAGATAATCAGTCGAATCATGGCGGCCTCTGCCCGAATGGATAACGTTATCTCTTCAATGATAGTGTGCCGGCGCGGTTAAGTTTTTGATTTCGACTAATTCGGCTAAGCTTGTAGCACAGCGGGAGTGAAGAAAACGGTGGGCGAGTTTCGCCAACAGCAGGTAGACTTAGCCGATTCGGTTACGTCGCTAACAAGGGGAACACATGACGTATCAACAGGCCGGGCGTCTCGCCATTTTGAAACGCATTCTCGGATGGGTGGTTTTTATCCCGGCGTTGCTGTCGACGCTGATTTCCGTGCTGGGTTTTATCTATCAGCACAGTGAAAAAACTAAGGGCATCAACGCGGTGATGCTGGATTTCGTTCACGTGATGGTGGACATGGTGCGTTTCAACACGCCGTTCCTGAACCTTTTCTGGTACAACTCACCGGTGCCCGACGTGGATAAAAGCCTGTTCAGCGGCGCCAATCTGATGTTCATCATCATCTATATTCTGATCTTCGTCGGGCTGGCGCTGCAGGCTTCCGGCGCGCGCATGTCGCGTCAGGTCAAGTTCATCCGCGAAGGGTTGGAAGACCAGATGATCCTGGAGCAGGCCAAGGGCAGCGAAGGGCACACGCGCCAACAGCTTGAGGAGCGCATTACGCTGCCGCACCACACCATCTTCCTGCAGTACTTCCCGCTGTACATCCTGCCGATCGTGATTGCGGTGATCGCCTGGTTCGTGATCCGCCTGTTGGGGCAGTTGGCCGGCGCGGCCTGAACCATGAACGGGGCGCCGCTCGGCGCCCCGGAACGTTATGACGCTTCGGGCTGCAACAGCGCCTCCACCGCGCGTTGGGCAGCCACCAAATGCTGGCCGCCGAACAGATTGCTGCGGTTGAGCAGGTAGTACAGCTGATACAGCGGCTGGCGTTCGATAAATCCGGCCCCCAGCGGCCACACGCTCTGATAGCCGTCGTAGATCTGCGGCGGCAGCTCCGGATACAGCGGCAGCATCGCCAAATCGCACTCTCTGTCGCCCCAGTAGCTGGCCGGATCGAACAGTATCGGCCCGTTGGCGGTCATCGCGCAGTTGCCCGGCCACAGGTTGCCGTGCAGCAGGGAAGGCTGCGGCTGGTGGTGCTGCAAGCGCAGATACACCCGATCGACGATGTCGTCGATGTCGCCGAAGGTCATGCCTTTTTCCGCCGCCAGCTGCAGCTGCCAGCCGATGCGCTGCTCGGCGAAGAATTCCGACCAGCGGCGTTGCCAGGCGTTGGGTTGCGGGGTGGTGGTCAGATCGCTGTCGAAGTCGAGACCGAACTGCGGTTGCTCGCTCCACTGGTGCAGATGCGCCAGTTGTTGCCCCAGGCAGTAGGCGCCATGGGCGTCGAGGGGTTTCAACTGCTGATACTCCAGCAGCAGGAAGCTGTAGTCGCGATCGCTGCCGACGCCGTACACTTCCGGCACCCGCACGCTTTTGCTGCGCGCCAGCAGCGCCAGCTGATCGGCCTCGGCGGTGAATATCGGCAGTTGTTCACGGGCGTCGCATTTCACGAACACCTCGTTGTCACCGTAACTCACGCGCCACGCCGGGTGAATGTCGCCCCCGGGCAGTTCAATCCTTTCGCGTATCTCTGCGCTGCCAAGATGTTCACTTAACAGACGGCTAACGGCTTGCCACATGGTATTTCCCCCTCTGTGCTGCCTGATAATTCATTAGGTTAGCGTCTTTCCCGTGGTGAAAACACGACGCGGCGCACAGCCGGCGTCAAAATAGGCGATTTTTTCAGCATCCCGCCAGCTCACAGTATATACCCTATTGATTAATTTAAGCGCAATACCGGTTGCAACTTGATGACAACGGATAAGGGGGCAGAGAAAACAGGATGCGGCGGAGAGCGCCGCCGCATCAGAGGAGGGCGTTTAACTGTCGCTCAGGGCGGTTTGGTTACGCTGTAACGGACGCAGTTTACCGTACAGTAAGGCGATAACGAACAGCACGGCCTGCACAATGACGATGCAGGGCCCGGTTGCGCCGTCGATGTGGAAACTGATCAGCGTGCCGAGCACGCAAGAGAACACCGACACCACCGTCGCCACCATCAGCATGCGATCGAAGCGGCGGCACAGCATAAAGGCGATGATGCCGGGGGCGATCAGCATGGCGATCACCAGGATCACCCCCACGGCCTGCAGCGAGGCGACGATGGTCATCGCCAGCAGACACAGCAGCCCGTAGTGCAGCAGCTTGACCGGCAGGCCAATCACCCGCGCATGGTGCGGATCGAAACAGTAGAGCATGAAGTCTTTGCGTTTAAGCAACACCACCGCCAGGGTGAGGCCGGCGATCAGCAGGGTTTGCTTCAGCTCGCCGTCGGTGATGCCCAGCATGTTGCCGAACAGAATGTGGCTCAGGTGCTGGTCGGTGTCGATGCGCGAGAACAGCACCAGGCCGAAGGCGAACATGCCGGAGAAAACGATGCCCATCACCGTGTCTTCTTTCACCCGGCTGTTCTCTTTCAGGTAGCCGGTGGCCACCGCGCAGAAGATGCCGGAGAAGAAGGCGCCGATCGCCAGCGGAATGCCGATGACGAACGCCACTACGATGCCGGGCAAGACGGCGTGCGAGATGGCGTCGCCCATCAGCGACCAGCCCTTGAGCACCAGATAGCAGGAGAGTACGGCGCATACCACGCCGGTGACGATGGCGGCGACGATCGCCCGCTGCATGAACGGGTAGGCGAAGGGTTCGCTGAGCAGTTGGTAGAGTGTGTCCATCAGCGGCCTCCGGTTGGTGACTGTGCTACGCGACGTTTTGCCGCCAGCAGGCCGTGTTTCGGCGCGAAGCAGAACGCCGCCAGGAACACCAGCGTTTGCAGGGTGACGATCACCCCGCCGGTGGCGCCGTCGAGGAAGAAACTCAGGTAGGCGCCGATGCCGCTGGTCAATGCGCCGATGATGATAGCGATGATCACCAGCCGGCTGAAGCGGTCGGTCAGCAGATAGGCGGTGGCGCCCGGCGTGATCACCATGGCGATCACCAAAATGGCGCCGACGGTTTGCAGTGCGGCGACGGTGCAGGCGCTGAGCAGGGTGAAGAACAGGATCTTCAGCTTCAGCGGCGACAGGCCGATCGACACCGCGTGGCTTTCGTCAAAGAACACCGCCAGCAGATCTTTCCACACCAGGCACAGGATCAGCAGCGAAACGCCGATGATGATTTCCACTTGCAGCACGTCTTCGTCGGCGATGCCGAGGATATTGCCGAAGATGATCGACTGTACGTTGACCGAGGTGGGGTTGAGCGACACGATCAGCAGGCCGACGGCAAAGAAGGTGGAGAAGATAAAGCCGATGATGGCGTCTTCGCGCAGCCGGGTGATGTGGCGCACCAGCGTCATCGCCAGCGCCGCCAGCATGCCGGTGAAGAAGGCGCCGGCGGCGTAGGGCAGGCCGAGGGCATAGGCGCCGGCCACGCCGGGCACCACCGAGTGCGACAGCGCATCGCCCATCAGCGACCACCCTTTCAGCATCAGGTAGGCGGACAGAAACGCGCAGGCGGCGCCGACGATGGCGCTGACCCAGATGGCCTTCACCATGTAGTTATAACTGAAAGGTTGCAGCAGAAGGTCCAGCATCAGGATTGTTTCTCCCTGGCCTGACTGTTGGCAGGCGGATCGCTCTTGGTGTGGCCATAGAACACCGCCGGGCGTTCATCGTCGGTCAACACCGTGACGGTGCGCGGATCGTTGTCGTCGTGCAGATCCGGGCCGGAGAGGTTGATATGGCGCAGCACGCCGCCGAACGCCAGCTCCAGATTACTCTGGGTGAAGGTGGTTTCGGTCGGGCCGGCGGCCAACACCGTGCGGTTGATGAGGATCACCCGATCGCAGAACTCCGGCACGCTGCCGAGGTTATGGGTGGAAACCAGGATTAAATGCCCCTCGTCGCGCAGCGAGCGCAGCAGATCGATAATGGCATTCTCGGTTTTCACATCCACGCCGGTGAAAGGCTCATCCAGCAGCAGCACCGTGCCCTGCTGCGCCAGGGCGCGCGCCAGAAACACGCGCTTCTTCTGACCGCCGGAGAGTTCGCCGATCTGCCGGCCGCGCAGCTCGCTGAGGCCGACGCGCTCCAGCGCCTTGTCGACCCGCAAGCGATCCTCGCGCGACGGAATGCGCAGGAAATTCATCTTGCCGTAGCGGCCCATCATCACCACGTCTTCCACCAGCACCGGGAAGTTCCAGTCGACGTCTTCGGTTTGCGGCACGTAGGCGATCAGGTTCTTTTTCAGCGCGTCCGCCACCGGTTTGTCGCTCAGCGACACCCGGCCGCTGGTGGGCTTGACCAGCCCCATAATGCTTTTGAACAGCGTCGATTTACCGCTGCCGTTAACGCCCACCAGCGCGCAGATAGAACCGCCGCTCAGGGTAAAACTGGCGTTATGAATGGCGGTGTGCCCGTTGTTGTAGGTCACGGTGACGTCGTCCACGCTCAATTCAGGGCGGACAAACAGCTCATGGGTCATTGATCGAATCCTTTGGCGATGGTTTGCACGGTGGTGTTAAGCAGATCGATATAGGTCGGCACCGGGCCATCGCGGGTGGACAGCGAGTCCACGTACAACACGCCGCCGTATTTGGCGCCGGTCTCTTTCGCCACCTGCTTGGCCGGCTTGTCGGAAATGGTGCTCTCGCTGAACACCACCGGAATATGGTGGGCGCGCACCGCGTCGATCACCCGGCGGACCTGTTGCGGCGAGCCTTGCTCATCGGCGTTGATCGGCCACAGATAGACTTCTTTCAGCTGATAGTCCTGCGCCAGGTAGCTGAAGGCGCCTTCACTGGTCACCAGCCAACGCTGCGCGGCCGGAATGCGCGCCAGGCGTTCGCGCAGCGGAGCGTCCAGCGCGCCGATTTTCTCTGCGTAGGCCTTGGCGTTGCGGTTGTAGGTTTCCGCATTGGCCGGATCGTGCGCCACCAGCGCTTTGCGGATGTTTTCGATATATACCAGCGCGTTGCTCGGTGACATCCAGGCATGCGGGTTCGGGTTGCCGTTATAGGGCCCTTCACGGATCGGCAGCGGGGTGATGCCTTCTGTCACGACTGCCGCCGGCACCTGCTTGATGTTCTCGAAGAAGCGCTGGAACCAGCGTTCCAGGTTCATGCCGTTCCACAGGATCAGGTCGGCGTGCTGCGCTTTGACGATATCGCGCGGGGTGGGCTGGTAATCGTGGATCTCGGCGCCCGGTTTGGTGATGGATTCCACGACGGCGGCGTCACCCGCCACGTTCTGGGCGATATCCTGAATGATGGTGAAAGTGGTCACCACGCGCAGCTTTTTTTCCGCCAGCGCGGGTTGGCTGACCAGAGCGGCGCCGAGCAGCAAACAGGCGAGCGTGAAGGGGCGTAACAGTGCGGCAGCGCGGGGAGGGCGACTGCGACGAAAAGCGCAAGTTATCAATGGCATGATGACGTCTCCTGATTCAAATGAAAATGATTATCAATATCAATTGAAGCGAAGTCAAGCGTCACTTGCCCACCGCCGGCGGGGCTATTTCTCCAACTGAAAAATAATACCGTCCGGGGAGTTATAGCATTTTATGTATCAGTATGTAACCGCTGAAGGTAGTCCTTACAGGTGCAGATCGCCACCTCCGGCTGTTTTCCCAACGCCAACTGCCCGAACCCCTGCGCAAGTCGCTGCACATCCTCTTGATCCAGAACGGTTATGAACGCAAAACTGTTGCTGCCGAGCTCATGATGAACGCCATTTTCGTCTGTCACCGACGTGACAAAACCTTCACGGGTCAATTGCCCGGTCAGCTTGGCCAGGTCGGTCAGTCCCGCTTCCTGATAGCGAAAAGTCACCACAAAGCAGCTTGTTGCAGATTGACTCATAAATCACCTCTTGGTATATGGATAGCTTGAGATTAGTCCAAAAAATTACTGCAGGTGTCCTTACAAGTTGTATATGCTACGCAACTCATTGAAAGGAGTGAGGGATTCTGTGAAAACAAAAATAGGTTGCCTTACGGCAATTTTGCTTTTGTCGGGGTGCGCCAAAGACCCGCAAACGGCGAGCAATATTTCAGGCAGTGGCACAACGCGCGGCGGTTGGTTAAAACCCCCTCCGCAGGCACCGGTAAACCGCACAGGCACCCCGGTTGCTTATAACGATTACATTCGTCAGGCCGCCAGCAACTACGGCGTCGACGAAACGCTGATTAAAGCGATTATTCAGGTGGAGTCCGGGTTTAACCCGAACGTGGTCAGCACCTCGAACGCAGTGGGATTGATGCAGCTGAAGGCTTCTACCGCCGGCCGCGACGCCTATCGCATGAAAGGACGAAGCGGGCAACCCAGCTCGCGTGAGCTGAAGGATCCGGCGGTCAATATTGATCTGGGAACGGCCTATATCAATATTCTTCAAAGCCAGCAGCTAGCCGGGATCAACAACCCACAGACTTTGCGTTACGCCACCATCGTTTCGTATGTGAACGGGGCGGGCGCCATGTTGCGCACTTTCTCCTCGGACAAGCGCGTGGCGGTTAATCGCATCAATCAGATGAGTCCGGATGAGTTTTATCAGCACATCCAGAAAAAGCACCCGGCACCGCAGGCGCCGCGCTATTTATGGAAAGTGACCACCGCTTATCAGGCGATGTCGCAGTAATCCCATCCTTTGAATCGGCCGCCGAACGCGGCCGATTTTGTTTTCGGCGTCAGTTTTTAGCGCGACCCGCCTCTCATTTTTCGTTATTTCCTCATCGCTTATCAGAAAAACCGCACAAAAAGTTAAATTTACGTTAGCAGATAAATCTTTACGTTCATTCAATAAGTTACCGGTAACATTTTTGCTTTTGCTCGCATTCTGACCTTCAATAAATAGACAAATAAGTAACAAATTATTTTAAAAACCCGTATCGATCGCAAGGTTGCGGTTAAATAGTTGTGACTATCTTTGGATGGAATGTGACATGTCGAATCATAAAACCAACAATTCGCGGCGCGATTTCTTGTTGAAATCGATGACCTTAATTCCTGCGGCGGTAATTGGTGGCAGCGGCGTTGGCGCGCTGACGGCCCCAGCACCAGCGGTCGCTGCCTCGAACACTTCAACGCAGAACGATTACCAACCGACCTTTTTCACCCCGGAAGAGTGGGCCTTCATCAAGACCGCCGTCGCGCGCCTGATCCCGGCCGACGAACGCGGCCCTGGCGCGCTGGAAGCCGGCGTGCCGGAGTTTATCGATCGCCAGATGAACACGCCGTACGCCACCGGTTCCATCTGGTACATGCAGGGGCCGTTCAACCCCGATGTGCCGAAGGAAATGGGCTACCAGCTGCCGCTGGTGCCCAAGCAAATCTACAACCTCGGCATCGCAGACGCCGACGCCTACAGCAAGAAAACCGCCGGCAAGCCTTTCGCCGAACTGGATGGCGCGCAGCAAGACGCCCTGCTGCAAAAGTTCGAGTCCGGCGAGGCGGAGTTCCAGCAACTGCCGTCGAAACTGTTCTTCTCCTATCTGCTGCAAAACACCCGTGAAGGTTTCTTCAGCGATCCGATCCATGGCGGCAACAAAGACATGGTTGGCTGGAAGCTGATTAATTTTCCGGGCGCGCGCGCCGATTTTATGGACTGGGTTGAGCGAGGGGAGCGTTATCCCTTCCCGCCGGTCTCGATTCGTGGGGAGAGGGGCTAACCATGGCAACGGTAATGAAAAAAGTAGACGCGGTGATCGTCGGCTTCGGCTGGGTGGGCGCGATCATGGCCAAAGAGCTGACCGAGGCCGGCCTCAACGTGGTGGCGCTGGAGCGCGGCCCGATGCGCGACACCTACCCGGACGGGTCTTATCCGCAGGTGATCGACGAGCTGACCTATAACATTCGACGCAAGCTGTTCCAGGATCTGTCGAAAAGCACCGTCACCATTCGCCACAACAGCAGCCAGACCGCGGTGCCTTACCGCCAGCTGGCGGCGTTCCTGCCGGGCACCGGCGTCGGCGGCGCCGGTCTGCACTGGTCGGGCGTACATTTCCGCGTCGATCCGATCGAACTGCGCATGCGCAGCCATTATGAAGAACGCTACGGCAAAAACTTCATTCCGAAGGACATGACCATCCAGGACTTCGGCGTGACCTACGACGAGCTGGAACCGTTCTTCGACAAAGCGGAGAAAGTGTTCGGCACTTCCGGCACCGCCTGGACCATCAAAGGGCAGAAAGTGGCGCAGAAGGGCGGTAACCGCTTTGCGCCGGATCGCTCCGACGACTTCCCGCTGCCGGCGCAGAAAAACACCTACTCCGCCCAGCTGTTCGAGAAAGCGGCGCTGGAGGTGGGTTACCACCCTTACAACCTGCCGTCCGCCAACACCTCGGACTCTTACACCAACCCGTACGGCGCGCAGATGGGCCCATGCAACTTCTGCGGTTTCTGCAGCGGCTACGCCTGCTACATGTATTCCAAAGCCTCGCCGAACGTCAACATCTTGCCGGCGCTGCGCATGGAGAAACGCTTCGAACTGCGCACCAACGCCAACGTGCTGAAGGTCAACCTGACCGATGACAAGTCCCGCGCCACCGGCGTGAACTACGTCGATGCGCAGGGCCGCGAGATTGAACAGCCGGCCGACCTGGTGATCCTGGGCGCGTTCCAGTTCCACAACGTGCACCTGATGCTGCTGTCCGGCATCGGCAAGCCTTACGATCCGGTGACCGGCGAAGGCGTGGTCGGGCGCAACTTCGCCTACCAGAACATGACCACCATCAAGGCGTTCTTTGATAAAGACGTCTTCACCAACCCGTTCATCGGCGCCGGCGGCAACGGCGTGGGCGTGGATGACTTCAACGCCGACAACTTCGATCACGCCAAAGAAGGCTTCGTCGGCGGTTCGCCGTTCTGGGTCAACCAGGCGGGCACCAAGCCGATCTCCGGCCTGCCGACCCCTCCGGGTACCCCGGCCTGGGGCAGCAAGTGGAAAGCGGCGGTGGCGGATGCCTACACCCACCACGTCTCGATGGATGCCCACGGCGCGCACCAGTCGTACCGCAACAACTATCTGGATCTCGATCCCAACTACAAGAACGTGTTCGGCCAGCCGCTGCTGCGCATGACGTTCGACTGGCAGGAAAACGACATCAAGATGGCGCAGTTCATGTACGACAAGATGGCGCCGATCGCCAAGGCGATGAACCCGAAACTGATCGCCGGCAGCCCGAAAAACGCCAACAGCCACTTCGATACCACCAGCTACCAGACCACCCACATGAACGGCGGTGCGGTGATGGGGGAAGATCCGAAGACCAGCGCGGTCAACCGCTATCTGCAGAGCTGGGATGTGCACAACGTGTTCTCGATCGGCGCATCGGCCTTCCCGCAAGGGCTGGGCTACAACCCGACCGGCACCGTGGCGGCGCTGGCTTATTGGTCTGCCCGCGCCATTCGCGAGCAGTATCTGAAAAACCCAGGCCCATTGGTGCAGGCATAAGGACGGCGAACGATGAAAGCATTTGTACCGGCACTGGTTCTCAGTGCAGTGAGTTTCTCCGTTTGGGCGCAGGACGCCACCGTCAGCAGCGAGCTGATCAAGCGCGGCGAGTACCTGGCGCGCGCCGGTGACTGTGTGGCCTGCCATACCGATGGCAAGAACGGCAAGACCTTCGCCGGCGGCCTGGCGATGGAGACGCCGATCGGCACCATCTACTCGACCAACATTACGCCGGACAAGAAAACCGGCATCGGCGATTACAGCTTCGAGGATTTCGACAACGCGGTGCGTAAGGGCGTAGCCAAAAACGGCAGCACCCTGTACCCGGCGATGCCGTACCCGTCGTTCGCGCTGGTGAAAGAGGACGACATGCGCGCCATGTATGCCTATTTCATGCACGGCGTGCAGCCGGTGGAGCAGGCCAACAAGGATTCCGACATCCCGTGGCCGCTGTCGATGCGCTGGCCGCTGAGCATCTGGCGCGGCATGTTTGCGCCGTCGCCGGCGGATTTTGTCGCCGACGCCAAGGCCGATCCGGTGATTGAGCGCGGCCGCTACCTGGTGGAAGGCCTGGGCCACTGCGGCGCCTGCCATACCCCGCGCAGCATCACCATGCAGGAGAAAGCGTTGAGCAACAGCGAAAGCGACGACTACCTGTCCGGGAGCAACGCGCCGATCGACGGGTGGGTGGCTTCCAGCCTGCGCGGCGACCGCAAGGACGGCCTGGGCAGCTGGAGCGAAGCCGAGCTGACCGAGTTCCTGAAAACCGGCCGTAACGACAAAGCCATCGTGTTCGGCGGCATGAGCGACGTCGTGGAGCACAGCCTGCAATACCTGAGCGACGACGATCTGACCGCCATCGCGCGCTACCTGAAATCGCTGCCATCGAAAGACGGCAAGCAGCAGGCGGCGCCGGTCGAAGACAGCGTGGCCAAGGATCTGTGGCGGGGGAATGACAGCAAGCCCGGCGCGGCCCTGTATGTTGATAACTGCGCGGCCTGCCACCGCACCGACGGCGTGGGCTACAAGCGCGCCTTCCCGTCGCTGAAGGGCAATCCGGTGGTGCAGACCGAGGACGCGACCTCGCTGATCCACATCGTGCTGACCGGCAACACCACGCCGGCGGTGCAGGGCGCGGTGTCCAACATCACCATGCCGCCGTTTGGCTGGCGTTTGAACGATCAGCAGGTGGCGGACGTGGTGAACTTCATCCGCTCCAGCTGGGGCAACAGCGCCAAACCGGTGAGCGCCTCCGATGTGGCCGACGTGCGTAAAGACCGCTCGATGATCCGCGATGAGAAGGAGATGGGCAGCGCCGAGGTGCCGGACCATCCGGACGCGAAGAAGTAAACCGTTTAAGGGCTCCGCAAGGGGCCCTTAGTTTTTCTGCTGCCGCCTGCTTTTTCAGCAGATTGTGTTCGCAAATCGTCCGTTCAGCCGATAAAACATAGACCCGCAGCGGATTTTTCATTATCCTTGCCGTCCTTTCATCAGGCGTAAGTATGAAATATCGCTTTAATTCACTGATTATTATTAAAAAACTCGCGGAGAAGGATATCCCGTTAGGCGCAATCGTTGTCGCCGCAGATTAAGGTAGACTGTCTCATGAGTACGATTTCTCCCGATTCAGGCACGCTGACGGCCGCTCAGACTGCCAAATGGAACAAAACCGACACCGTCTGGATGTTCGGTCTCTATGCGACTGCGGTGGGCGCAGGTACGTTGTTCTTGCCGATCAACGCCGGCCTGAACGGCCCGCTGGTGCTGCTGTTGATGGCGCTGTTCGCTTTCCCGCTGACCTATTTGCCGCACCGCGCGCTCAGCCGCTTCGTGCTTTCCGGCTCCAGCCGCGACGGCAACATTCACGATGTGGTGGTGGAACACTTCGGCGTGCTGGCCGGCAAAATCATCATGGTGCTGTATCTGATGGCGTTCTTCCCGATCGTGCTGGTGTACAGCATTTCGATCACCAACGCGCTGGACAGCTTCCTGATCCATCAGTTTCACGTGGCGCCGCTGCCGCGCCTGTGGCTGAGCCTGGCCGTGGTGGTGGTGCTCAATCTGGTGCTGCTGCGCGGCAAAGACAGCATCGTGGCGGCGATGGGCATGCTGGTGTTCCCACTGCTGGTGTTCCTGATGGGCATTTCGCTCTATCTGATGCCGAGCTGGAATACCGCCAACTTCGTGCATGGCCTGGCCGCCACCCGCTTCGACACGCCGGGATTGTGGCATTCTCTGTGGCTGGCCGTGCCGGTGATGGTGTTTTCCTTCAGCCATGCGCCGATCATCTCTTCCTTCGCCTCGACCCAGAAGAGCCTGTACGGCGACAAGGCGGAACGCCGCTGCGCGCGCATCATGCGCTACAGCTATGTGCTGATCTGCGTTACCGTGCTGTTCTTCGTGTTCAGCTGCGTGCTGAGCCTGTCTCATGAAGACATGCTGCAGGCGAAAGAGCAGAACATCACGGTGCTGACCACGCTGGCCAACAAGTTCTCCAACCCGCTGATCGCCTACCTTGGCCCGGTGATGGCGATGCTGGCGATGGCCAAATCCTATCTCGGCACCTCGCTGGGGGTGACGGAAGGGGCGACCAGCCTGATCGACGGCGTCACGCGCGCGGTCGGCAAGCCGCTCAGCTCGCGCATGACGCACCGCATTTCGGCGGTGTCGCTGTTCCTGCTCACCTGGGCGGCGACGGTGTGGAACCCCAGCGCGCTGCATATCATCGAAACCATCAGCGGCCCGCTGATTGCGGCGATCCTGTTCATCCTGCCGATGTACGCCGTGCGTGCGGTGCCGGCCATGCGCCAATATCGCGCGGCGAGCAACGTCTTCGTGCTGGTGATGGGGCTGATCGCGCTCTCGGCGCTGATCTACGGCCTGATATGATCCCCTGGGCGCGCCGGCTCCGGCGCGCCTCTTATCCTTCCTTTACACATCCCTTTGCAATTAATCGCCGGCATGCCGGGCGTTATCTTTGATAATGCAAGCCATTCTCATTAGTATTTCCTGAATGTATTCATGACTAAGGAGTCTTTCGTGCACCGTCGAATCACTTTGCCGGCGCTGGTTTGCGCCGCCTTACTCGCCTCTCCGGCGATGGCCACTACCTATCCGTTGACCCTGACCGACACCTCCGGCCAGACGGTCACCCTCCCGCAGGAGCCGAAACGCATCGTGGTGCAGGACGGGCGCGACATTCTCACGCTGGCGCTGCTCGATCGCGCCAACCCGTTCGGCCGGCTGGTGGCCTGGAATAACCTGCTGAAGAAAAGCGACGCGGCGACCTGGGAAATCTTGCAGAGCAAATGGCCGGCGGCGAAAAACATCATCGATATGGGATTCAGCGATAAAGGCGAAGTGAATCTGGAGAGCGTGATCGCCAAGCGCCCCGATCTGATGATCGCCCAACTGCGCTCCAAGCCTTCGCTGAGCCAAACCGGCGTGCTGGATAAGCTGAAGGCGCTGAACGTGCCGGTGCTGTTTATCGATACCATGCTCAAGCCGGTGGAAAACACGCCGAAAAGCGTGACGCTGTTGGGGGAAACCCTCAACCGTGAAAGCGAAGCCAAGCAATATACCGATTATTATCAGCAGCATTATCAGGCCATTCTGGCCAAAACGCAGGCGGTGGCACCCAAACCGTTGGTGTTCTTCGAAGCCAAGGCCGGTCTGAATGGCCTGGAATCCTGCTGCTTCACCCATGCGCACGTCGGCTGGGGCGCGTTGGTCGAAGCGGTCGGCGCGCGCAACATCGGTTCTGCGCTGCTGCCGGGTGCGACCGGCGACGTGGCGCTGGAAAAAGTGATCAGCATGAAACCGGATGCGTATATCGTTTCCGGCTCGCAGTGGGCCAGCAAGACTAACGCCGCGGTGCCGTTCGGCTATGGCGTGACGCAGCAGCAGGTGGATGAGGCCTTCAACCGCATGAAACAGCGCCCGGGGTTCTCGCAGGTGTCGGCGGTAAAGGAAGGGCGGTTCTACGGCATCTACCATAACTTCTACAACCACCCGTACAACATCGTCGGGCTGGAGTATCTGGCGAAGTTTATCTATCCGGCGCAGTTCCCGGATTTGGATCCGGCCAAGACCTACAGCGAGATCCTCAGTCGCTTTACCGAAGTGCCGGAAGGCAAGGGCATTTTGGGCGCGCAGGCGCCGGCGGGGAAATAACGGCAACGGGCGCGGTGTCGCGCCCGTTTTTCATGGTCAGGCGGCGGCCGGTGTATAGGTGGAGATGATCTCCAGCACGCCGTTGATGATGAACTGCACGCCCATGCACACCAGCAGGAAGCCCATCAGGCGCGAGATCGCTTCGATGCCGCTTTTCCCGACCAACCGCATGATGGCGCCGGAACTGAGCAGGCAGGCCCACAGGATCACCGCGACCGTCAGGAAGATGGCGACCGGCGCCACGGCCAACACCCAGGGTTCAAAGCCCAGCGAGTTCGCTTTGACGCTCGACGCCGAGCTGATGATCATCGCGATGGTGCCCGGCCCGGCGGTGCTCGGCATGGCCAGCGGCACGAAGGCGATGTTGGCCGACGTCTTGTGGCGCAGCTCGTGCGACTTGCTCTCCACCTCCGGCGCGTCTTCGGGGCTCTGCTGCGGGAACAGCATGCGAAAACCGATGAAGGCGACGATCAGGCCGCCGGCGATGCGCAGGCCGGGGATCGAAATGCCGAAGGTGTTCATCACCACCTGCCCGGCGTAAAACGCCACCGTCATGATGCAGAACACATAAACCGAGGCCATCAGCGACTGCTGATTACGCTCTTCGCGCGTCATATTGCCGGACAACCCGAGCAGCAACGCCACCGTGGTCAGCGGGTTGGCCAGCGGCAACAGCAGCACCAAACCCAGTCCGATGGCCTGGAATAACTGCAAAATACCCGTCATAAAATAGACTCCCTGTGCAACGTTCAAGCCGCCAAACGGCGGCCCATGAGCTGAACAGCCTAGCCTGCCGTACGCCTGGCGGCAATGGGGATAGCTCGTAACGTTAATTAACCGTCGGCCCGGGCGTTCAGCGTCGCCGGCCGGCGAAATTCGTCGGCGGGAGCCTCATCGTCATCGCCGCACTCGCCGGCGAGCTCAGGTTCATCCTCACACCCCAGCGGCGCCTCGTTGACCGCAATCGCGCGCGGCACCGAACGTGCGCCAAAATGCACCAGCCCATATAACGTCGCCAATGCCGCGCACGCCACGATGAGGGCTGCGAGTAACCGGTTCATGTTGTGCGCTAAGACCTTGTTCATTGGTGGATAGCGTAAGAATAGTGACGCTAAGGCGGTCTGTCAGCGTAGCGCCGCTGAAAGTAAACGCACGTCTGAAGTCATTATCATTAATTATTTTTAACTGTTTTCACCCTTTAACCGCCTGATTGATGAAGCGAGTCTATAATGGTAAGGCTTTCTGGCATTTCTTTATAATCGAAAACTTAAAAGGAGTTTTACTATGGAAGTGGCAAAAGAATGGGTAGCGGCGAAAAAAATCTCCTGGGGCAGCGTCATCGGCGGCGTGATCACCGTATTGGCTGTTTCACTGTTGCTGTCGACGTTAGGCACCAGTCTTGGATTCTCCATCGTGGATCCGACATCAGACGATCCGATAAACGGCGCCGGTACCACCGTAGTGATTTGGTCCGCTGTTTCAATCATTATTAGTTTGGCCGCCGGCGCTTTTATTGCCGGGCGTTTGGCTGCTAATGACGGACTTATTCATGGCTTCCTGGTATGGGCGACCTCACTGATTGTGGCGGCGGTGCTGGGGGGGATGCTGGTCGGGTCTGCCGTGAAGGCGACCGGCAATGCGCTGGGCGCTATCGCTTCGACCTCCGGCAGCTTGCTCTCCGGCGCCGGTTCAGCGATTGGCAAAGGGGCATCCGGATTGGCGGACGCCGGCGGTAAAGTGTTTGACAAGTTGGGCATTGACACAACCTTGGAACCTGAACAGCTGCAAGGCGATGTGGTTACGGCGCTTAAAAAAAGCGGTATCCCGTCATTGCAGCCTGAATTCATGCAACAGCAGTTGAATGCGGCCAAAACTGATTTGGCGGATGCAGTAAAAGCTCTGGCACTTCAGCCTGACAATAGCGACGCCATTATTAATCAACTGGTCGCCAAGCTTAAAAAACAGGGTGAGGCCATCTCGCAAGATGTGGATCAAGACGCCCTGAAAAAGGCCTTGGCGGAAAATACCGATATGACGCCGCAGGAAGTGGACCAGACGGTGAAGAATTTGGTCGAAGCCAAAAATAAAACTGCGCAGCTGGTTAATCAGCGTTTGGATGACGCCGAAGCAAAAATCAATCAGGCAAAACAGGAGTATGTGGAGCTGAAACAGAAGGCGCGCGAACAGGCTGCCGCTGCTGCGGACGAATTGTCGCGGGCCGCATTGTGGTCGTTCTTTGCGCTGTTGATTGGCGCAGTGGTCAGTGCGTTGGCCGGCTTGTGGGGCGTTAACACCAATGTCCACCGTATCGCGGTATCACCTGCGCAGGCGTAATCTTCAGGCTCCTTTGCGCGTCTCGATGATATAGGGATGAGAGCCTGGAATACTGACGACGATGAAGTGACTGCCAGGAAAGACTGGCCTTACCCCGGCCCAGGTGCCGGGGTTTTTTATTGTTTCGGCGTAATTAACGACCACCTTTCGCGCGGCGCAGGGCATTAGGCATCAATTGCCACGATCCCTGAGAACAGGTGGATACCATAGATGCGCTGTAAATAATAATGAGTGTGATTATGAAACAAGAACTGCATATTTTACTGGGGAAAATCGGCGCATTCGCGCTTTCCGCCGCCTTCATGGCGGCATTGGTCGGCCTGGTGTTTATCGATGTGCACTGGCTGCATAACTTCGTGCATGAAACCTCGTTGACCGAAGCGGCGCAGGAGCTGTTGCTGCTCGCCATCTCCGGCGGTTTCTTCGCCGCGGCTCGGCGACAGGCCGAGCGTCGTTCCGCCTGGCTGCTGGTTGGCGGCTTCTTTCTCTGCATGCTGATCCGCGAGATGGACTTCGCTTTCGATGCGTTGTGGCACGGCGCCTGGGTGTGGTTCGCGCTGGCGGTCGCCTTGGCCTGTCTGTGGCATGCCGCAAGGCATATTGCGGCTACGGCGCGCGGCCTGGTCTATATCGTGTCGCACCCCGGCTACGGCATGATGTGCGCCGGCCTGCTGTGCATCCTGGTGTTTTCACGCCTGTTCGGCATGAGCGCGCTGTGGCAAACGCTGATGCTGGACGGTTACAACCGGGTGGTGAAAAACATGGTGGAAGAGGGATGCGAACTGCTGGGCTACGGCCTGTGCCTGCTGGCCACCCTTAGCTACCTGAAAGGCGTGTTTGCGCCGGATAGAGCGAAAGTGTGAGGGCGGCGGCGCTTTATTTATCCGGAACAATTTTAGTGATACTATTCGCTTAGCCGAATGCGGCTGAGAAGGTATGCGTTCCATTCTGTATACCCAGTGAGGTTTCAATCTGGCAATTGTGGGCGAGATCTGAAACCTGGCTGACCAAACCCAAAATCCAATTTTCGTACTGCATGTGATCTGTCGTGTGGGTCACCACTGTAGATAAGGAATTATTAATGCCTGTTATTACCCTTCCTGACGGAAGTCAGCGTCATTTCGACCACCCCGTTTCCCCGATGGATGTCGCGCGCGATATCGGCCCTGGCCTGGCGAAAGCCTGTATCGCCGGCCGTGTCAACGGCGAGCTGGTCGACGCCGGCGATCTGATCGAATCAGATGCGCAGCTGGCCATCATCACCATCAAAGACGAAGACGGTCTGGAAATCATGCGCCACTCCTGCGCGCACCTGCTGGGTCATGCGATCAAGCAGCTGTGGCCGGATACCAAAATGGCGATCGGTCCGGTGATCGACAACGGTTTCTATTATGACGTGGATATCGACCGCACCCTGACGCAGGAAGACTTGGATCTGCTGGAAAAGCGGATGCACGAGTTGGCCGATAAGGATTACGACGTCATCAAGAAGAAGGTCAGCTGGCAAGAAGCCCGCGACACCTTCGCTGAGCGCGGCGAAATCTATAAAGTGGCGATCCTGGATGAGAACATCAGCCATGACGATCGTCCGGGCCTGTATCACCACGAAGAATACGTCGACATGTGCCGCGGTCCGCACGTGCCGAACATGCGTTTCTGCCACCATTTCAAACTGCAGAAAACCTCCGGCGCTTACTGGCGCGGCGACAGCAAAAACAAAATGCTGCAGCGTATCTACGGTACCGCCTGGGCAGACAAGAAGCAGCTGAACGCCTACCTGCAACGCCTGGAAGAAGCGGCCAAGCGCGATCACCGCAAGATCGGCAAACAGCTCGACCTGTATCATATGCAGGAAGAAGCGCCGGGCATGGTGTTCTGGCACAACGACGGTTGGACTATCTTCCGCGAGCTGGAAGCCTTCGTGCGCATGAAGCTCAAAGAGTACCAGTACCAGGAAGTGAAAGGTCCGTTCATGATGGACCGCGTGCTGTGGGAAAAAACCGGCCACTGGGAAAACTACAAAGACGCCATGTTCACCACCGCGTCGGAAAATCGCGAATACTGCATCAAGCCGATGAACTGCCCGGGTCACGTGCAGATCTTCAACCAGGGCCTGAAGTCGTACCGCGATTTGCCGCTGCGCATGGGCGAATTCGGCAGCTGCCACCGCAACGAGCCTTCGGGTTCCCTGCACGGCCTGATGCGCGTGCGCGGCTTCACGCAGGATGACGCCCACATCTTCTGTACCGAAGAGCAGGTGCGCGCCGAAGTGAACGAATGCATTCGCATGGTCTATGACGTGTACGGCACTTTCGGCTTCGACAAGATCGCCGTCAAGCTGTCCACGCGCCCGGAAAAACGCATCGGCACCGACGACATGTGGACCCGTGCGGAAGAAGACCTGGCCGCCGCGCTGACCGAGAACGGCATTCCGTTCGAGTACCAGCCGGGCGAGGGCGCCTTCTACGGACCGAAAATTGAATTTACCCTGCATGATTGTTTGGATCGCGCATGGCAATGTGGTACCGTGCAGCTCGATTTCTTCTTGCCGGGCCGTTTGGGCGCATCGTACGTTGGCGAAAACAACGATCGCGTCGTGCCGGTAATGATTCACCGCGCCATTTTGGGCTCCATGGAACGCTTCATCGGTATCCTTACCGAAGAATATGCCGGGTTCTACCCGACCTGGATCGCTCCGGTGCAGGTGGTGGTGATGAATATCACCGACAGCCAGTCTGATTACGTCCAGCAATTGACCAAAAAACTGCAGGATGCAGGTATTCGCGTGAAAGCGGACTTGAGAAATGAGAAGATTGGCTTTAAAATTCGCGAACATACTTTACGTCGAGTCCCTTACATGTTGGTGTGCGGTGACAAAGAGGTCGAAGCAGGCAAAGTTGCCGTTCGTACCCGCCGTGGCAAAGACTTGGGAAGCCTGGACGTAAACGAAGTCGTAGACAAGCTGCTGAAAGAGATTCGCAGCCGTAGTCTTCATCAACTGGAGGAATAAAGTATTAAAGGCGGAAAACGAGTTCAACCGGCGCGTCCTAATCGCATTAACAGAGAAATTCGCGCGCAAGAAGTTCGCCTAACCGGCGTCGATGGCGAGCAGATTGGTATTGTCAGTCTGAATGAAGCTCTTGAAAAAGCTGAGGAAGCGGGCGTTGATTTAGTAGAAATCAGCCCAAATGCCGAACCGCCAGTTTGCCGAATCATGGATTACGGCAAATTCCTCTACGAGAAGAGCAAGTCGACGAAAGAACAGAAGAAGAAGCAAAAAGTTATCCAGGTTAAGGAAATCAAATTCCGTCCTGGCACCGATGATGGCGACTATCAGGTCAAACTACGCAACCTGATTCGCTTTCTGGAAGATGGCGATAAAGCCAAAATCACCCTGCGTTTCCGCGGGCGTGAGATGGCGCACCAGCAGATCGGCATGGAAGTGCTTAACCGCGTCCGTAAAGACCTGTGTGAAGATATGGATCTGGCAGTGGTCGAGTCCTTCCCTACGAAGATCGAAGGCCGCCAGATGATTATGGTGCTCGCTCCTAAGAAGAAACAGTAAGGCTTACAAGTAATGGAACCCGCGCGCGCTTGCGCTGTGTGGGTTTTATTCGCCCAACTGATTCGTTGTTTAACAATGCGAAGTGGATTTAATTAAAATGCCAAAGATTAAAACTGTACGTGGTGCAGCCAAGCGCTTCAAAAAAACCGGCAGCGGTGGTTTTAAGCGTAAACATGCCAACCTGCGTCATATTCTGACCAAAAAAGCAACCAAGCGTAAACGTCACCTGCGTCCGAAAGGCATGGTGTCTAAAAACGATCTGGTCCTGGTTACCGCGTGCCTGCCGTACGCATAAGCCATTTTTTTTGAATTTAGAATAAGACTTTAGGAGAGAGCATATGGCTCGCGTAAAACGTGGTGTAATTGCACGCGCACGTCACAAGAAAATCATGAAGCAGGCGAAAGGCTACTACGGTGCCCGTTCGCGCGTATATCGTGTTGCCTTCCAGGCAGTAATCAAAGCAGGTCAGTATGCTTACCGTGACCGTCGTCAACGTAAGCGTCAGTTCCGTCAGCTGTGGATTGCACGTATCAACGCAGCTGCTCGTCAGAACGGTCTGTCTTACAGCAAGTTCATCAACGGCCTGAAAAAAGCCTCGATCGAAATTGACCGTAAGATCCTGGCTGACATCGCAGTCTTCGACAAAGTGGCCTTCGGCGCACTGGTTGAGAAAGCGAAAGCAGCTCTGGCGTAAGTCAGTAGAAGAGGGAGCTTGCTCCCTCTTTTAATCTTTGTTTTCAGCGACAAATATTGACTTTCATTGCCCGCCGCTATATCACTGGTGGACAATCATCGACAAGGTACCGCAATTATGCACGCAGCTATTTTTCGTTTCTTTTTTTACTTTAGCGCCTGATTTCAGGAGGCTTTGCGCGTAAGAAAAGAAACGAAAAGTAGCGCCTAAGCCTCCCTCGTGGAGGCTTTTTTGTTTTTGGCCATCGTCCCGCCTTGCAAAGCGTTGCGGTCAGAACGGCGGGTACTCAGCCGGCCCTGCGCCGCGCAGGCGAGCCGCCTGGCCGGCAACGCATTGAAAAGTCTTTGAAGATTGCTCAAAGGCGTGTTCGAATAATAGATAACAATTACTTAGGGCCATCCCGGCCAGAGGAAGAGGAAAGCAATGCCACATCTCGCAGAGCTGGTTGCCAATGCCAAGGCAGCCGTAGAAGATGCCCAGGATGTTGCCGCGTTAGATTTGGTGCGCGTCGAATATTTTGGCAAGAAAGGTCATTTCACCTTGCAGATGCAGTCTCTGCGCGACGTACCGGCGGAAGACCGCCCGGCGGCCGGCGCGGTGATCAACCAGGCCAAGCAAGAGGTGCAAGACGCCCTGAACGCGCGCAAGAACGCGCTGGAAAGCGCCGCGCTGAACGCGCGCCTGGCGGCTGAAACCATCGACGTCTCCCTGCCGGGCCGTCGCATGGAAAACGGCGGCCTGCACCCGGTGACCCGTACCATCGACCGCATCGAAACCTTCTTCGGCGAGCTGGGCTTCTCCGTCGCTACCGGCCCGGAGATTGAAGACGATTACCATAACTTCGACGCGCTGAACATTCCAGGGCATCACCCGGCGCGCGCCGACCACGATACTTTCTGGTTCGACGCCACGCGCCTGCTGCGCACTCAGACCTCCGGCGTGCAGATCCGCACCATGAAGAACCAGCAGCCGCCGATCCGCATCATTGCGCCGGGCCGCGTTTATCGTAACGACTACGATCAGACTCACACCCCGATGTTCCACCAGATGGAAGGGCTGATCGTTGATAAAGACATCAGTTTCACCAACCTGAAGGGCACGCTGCACGATTTCCTGAATAACTTCTTTGAAGAAGACCTGCAGGTTCGTTTCCGTCCGTCCTACTTCCCGTTCACCGAGCCGTCCGCCGAAGTTGACGTGATGGGTAAAAACGGTAAATGGCTGGAAGTGCTGGGCTGCGGCATGGTGCATCCGAACGTGCTGCGCAACGTGGGCATCGATCCGGAAGTTTACTCCGGCTTCGCCTTCGGTATGGGCATGGAGCGCCTGACGATGCTGCGTTACGGCGTCACTGACCTGCGCGCATTCTTCGAAAACGATCTGCGTTTCCTCAAACAGTTTAAGTAAGGCGGGAATATCACATGAAATTCAGTGAACTCTGGTTGCGCGAGTGGGTAAACCCGGCCATCAGCAGCGAAGCATTATCCGATCAAATCACCATGGCCGGTTTGGAAGTGGACGGCGTGGATCCGGTTGCCGGCGCGTTTAACGGCGTCGTGGTGGGTGAGGTTGTCGAGTGCGGTCAGCACCCGAACGCCGATAAACTGCGCGTCACTAAAGTTAACGTGGGCGGCGATCGCTTGCTCGACATCGTCTGCGGCGCGCCGAACTGCCGCACCGGCCTGAAAGTGGCGGTCGCCACCGTAGGCGCGGTGCTGCCGGGCGATTTCAAAATCAAGGCCGCCAAACTGCGCGGCGAACCTTCGGAAGGCATGCTGTGTTCGTTCTCCGAACTGGGCATTTCTGACGATCATGACGGCATTATCGAACTGCCGCTGGATGCGCCGATCGGCACCGACATCCGTGACTATCTGAAACTGAACGACAACACTATCGAGATCAGCGTCACCCCGAACCGCGCCGACTGCCTGGGCATCATCGGCGTCGCGCGTGACGTGGGCGTACTGAACCAGGTTGCGCTGACCGAGCCGGACATGAGCCCGGTGCCCGCGACGATTGACGCCACGCTGCCGATCCGCGTTGATGCGCCGCAGGCGTGCCCGCGTTATCTGGGCCGCGTGGTCAAAGGCATCAACGTGAAGGCGCCAAGCCCGCTGTGGATGCGTGAAAAACTGCGTCGTTGCGGTATCCGTTCTATCGATGCCGTCGTCGACGTCACCAACTATGTGCTGTTGGAACTTGGCCAGCCGATGCACGCTTTCGATCTGAGCCGCATCGACGGCGGCATCGTGGTACGCATGGCGGAAGAAGGGGAAACCTTGACGCTGCTGGACGGCAACGAAGCCAAACTGAACGCCGACACCTTAGTGATCGCCGATCATCAAAAAGCATTGGCGATGGGCGGCATCTTCGGCGGCGAGCATTCCGGCGTCAACGGCGAAACCCAGGACGTGCTGTTGGAGTGCGCTTTCTTCAGCCCGCTGTCGATCACCGGCCGCGCGCGCCGTCACGGCCTGCACACCGATGCTTCTCACCGCTATGAGCGCGGCGTCGATCCGGCGCTGCAGTACAAAGCCATGGAGCGCGCCACGCGCCTGCTGCTCGACATCTGCGGCGGCCAGGCCGGCCCGATTATCGACGTGACTCACGAGAATGAACTGCCGAAGCGCGCCACCATCACGCTGCGCCGCGAGAAGCTGGATCGCCTGATCGGCCACGTGGTGCCGAGCGAGCAGGTCAGCGACATTCTGCGCCGCCTGGGTTGCCAGGTGACCGAACAGGGCGACAGCTGGCAAGCGGTCGCGCCGAGCTGGCGTTTCGATATGGAGATCGAAGAGGATCTGGTGGAAGAAGTGGCGCGCGTTTACGGCTACGACAACATTCCGGATGTACCGGTGCGCGCCGATTTGGTGATGACCCAGCATCGCGAAGCCGATCTGACGCTCAAGCGCGTGAAGACCATGCTGGTCGATCACGGTTATCAGGAAGCGATCACCTACAGCTTCGTCGATCCGAAAGTGCAGGCGCTGCTGCACCCGAATGAAGAAGCGCTGATCCTACCAAGCCCGATTTCGGTCGAAATGTCGGCGATGCGTCTGTCGCTGTGGACCGGCCTGCTGTCTGCGGTGGTGTATAACCAGAACCGTCAGCAGACGCGCCTGCGCCTGTTCGAAAGCGGCCTGCGCTTTGTGCCTGATAGTGCGGCAGATCTGGGTATCCGTCAGGACGTCATGCTGGCGGGCGTGATCGCCGGCCATACGCACGATGAACATTGGGATCTGGCGCGCAAGCCCGTCGACTTCTATGATTTAAAAGGGGATCTGGAGTCTGTCCTCGAGCTGACCGGTAAATTATCCGAAATTCAGTTCCGGGCGGAAGCCAATCCGGCCCTGCATCCAGGGCAAAGTGCGGCGATTTATTTGCACGGCGAACGCGTTGGTTTCATCGGTGTGGTTCACCCGGAACTTGAACGTAAACTGGATCTTAACGGCCGCACCGTGGTGTTTGAACTGGAGTGGAACAAGCTTGCGAGCCGCGCCGTGCCTCAGGCGCGGGAGATTTCGCGCTTCCCGGCAAACCGCCGTGATATCGCCATTGTGGTGGCTGAAAACGTCCCCGCAGAAGATATTTTGGCCGAGTGTAAGAAAGTTGGCGCAAATCAGGTAGTTGGCGTAAACTTGTTTGACGTGTACCGTGGCAAGGGCGTGGCAGAAGGTGACAAGAGCCTGGCTATCAGTCTGGTATTGCAGGATACCGCTCGTACACTGGAAGAAGAGGAGATAGCCGCTACCGTTGCAAAATGCGTAGAGGCTCTAAAACAGCGATTCCAAGCATCCTTGAGGGATTGAACCTATGGCGCTTACTAAAGCTGAAATGTCAGAACACCTGTTTGAGAAGCTTGGGCTTAGCAAACGGGACGCCAAAGACCTGGTGGAACTGTTCTTTGAAGAGGTCCGTCGGGCCCTTGAGAATGGCGAACAGGTAAAACTGTCGGGTTTTGGCAACTTTGATCTGCGTGACAAGAACCAACGTCCGGGGCGTAACCCGAAGACCGGCGAAGACATTCCGATTACGGCGCGCCGCGTGGTGACCTTCCGTCCGGGGCAGAAGCTGAAAAGCCGGGTAGAAAACGCCAGCCCGAAAGGGTGAGTGACGTGACATCAAAAAAGGCCGCTTGCGCGGCCTTTTTCTTTTCTGGGACAAAATTCAGTTTATTCCTAATCGATAAGACATGACTCCATTGAGCCGTTAAGTCGGCACGGCGAAAATCATTGCCCTTAATTGCGGAATATTCTTATATCTTATTTCATGTAATGCGTGGCTTTTATTTCTCACTTCAATAACGGCCGTAATAATGGCCAGGGCCATCGCCACGGTGGCCGCCGCCTCCGTGAGGGCCCCAGCAACAGGCGCTAAGGGTTGAGGCCAGGGCGACCACGGCCAGCAGCATACCGAGTCGTTTAATCATCTTATTATCCTCCGGTGGGGATCCGTTTAATTATCATTGTCGCGCCGCTTAAGCGATGTCAGTTATTCGTTAAGCCTTGGCAGAGGCAATAATAATTAAAGACGTCGGCAAACAGTGTCGGGATTGTGTAAGGCCGTCGAAAACGATCTGAAAATAGGCACCGGTGAGATAGTCGCTAAATAAGCGCACTGATATAACCACTGCAGCAAGAAAAATAGAGTGAGAAGGCAAAATGAAAAAGATCCTGTTGCTGGTGTGTTTTCCGCTGTTGCTGCCGCTGGCGGCACAGGCCGATGTCTCCGTCGATATCAACGTGCCGGGCGTTTCCCTGCATTTGGGGGATCAGGACCGCCGCGGCTACTACTGGGATGGCTACGACTGGCGTCCCCCGCAATGGTGGCATGCACACCAGGGCCGCGGTTTGGGGGAGCGCAATGCGCGCGGCCTGTACTGGGACGGCGGGCGCTGGCAGCCTTCGCCGCCGCGCGGCTATGAGCATCGCGAGCCGGCGCGCAGCGGCAATCCTTTCCACGGCGATCGCGATAATCGTGATCATGATGGCCGCCATGACGATCGCGGCGACCATGACCGGCGCGATGACGGCCGCGGCCGGCCCTATCCGCAGGGCAACCCCGGTCAGCATCGTTAACCCCTGAGTTTATCGGCGGCTGGTTTTGCCATCATCCTGGCGATGACGGGCAGGGCCAGCCGCTGCTTTCCTGTGCCATCGCTTACGCAAGGCTTCCCCTTGCGGCGTTAACCCCCTAATATTTGACTCAGACGTCAATTATCCGGCCACGACAGCGGCCGGCAGGGAATCGCCGCGCCATGCCAACCAGCCGTACCTTCACCTTACTGTTGCAACATCAACGTTACCGCGATAAACGCCAGGTCATTCTGTTGGCACTGGGCGTGGTGCTGGCATTGCTGTTTAGCCTTTGCGCCGGCGATCGATGGATATGGCCGTCAGAATGGTTCAGCGATCGGGCGCAGCTGTTCGTCTGGCAACTGCGATTGCCGCGTGCGCTGGCGGTGATGTTGGTCGGCGCAGCCCTGGCGGTAGCCGGGGCGGTGATGCAGGCGCTGTTTGAAAACCCGTTGGCGGAACCTGGCCTGCTGGGGGTGGCGAACGGCGCCGGCGTCGCGCTGGTGCTGACGGTGCTGCTGGGCCACGGTCTGCTGCCGGTAGCGCTGATGAGCGCCGCCGCGATAGCAGGCGCGCTGGCGATGACGTTCTTGCTGCTGGGCTTCGCTCGCCGGCGCCGCCTGACCAATGCGCGGCTGTTGCTGGTGGGAGTGGCGCTGGGCATCGTGTGCAGCGCGCTGATGACCTGGGCGGTCTATTTCAGCACCAGTCTCGATCTGCGGCAGTTGATGTACTGGATGATGGGGGGCTTCGGCGGCGTCGACTGGCGCCAAAAGTGGCTGGTGTTGGCGCTGCTGCCGGTGCTGCTGTGGCTGTGCGGCCAGGGGCGAGCGCTTAACCTGATGGCGCTGGGCGAGGTGCAGGCGCGGCAGCTCGGGCTGTCGCTGCATCTGTGGCGCAACCTGCTGGTGCTGGCGATCGGCTGGCTGGTGGGCGTCAGCGTGGCGCTCGCCGGGGTGATCGGCTTCGTCGGGCTGGTGATCCCGCATATTTTGCGGCTCACCGGCCTGACCGACCAACGCTATCTGTTGCCGGCCTGCGCGCTGGCGGGGGCCGGCGTGTTGCTGGTGGCCGATGTGATCGCCCGCGTTGCGCTGCTGGCGGCCGAACTGCCGATCGGCGTGGTGACCGCTACGCTGGGAGCGCCGCTATTTATCTGGTTACTGACCCGGGCAAAAGGCGTAAGGTAGTTTTCTTCATTCACCTGCCATTAAAAAACTACAGGATGACAACCGATGAGCAATCCAATTTATAACCTGCCGTTACAGACCATCGCAAATCAGGCTACCACGCTGGGGGCCTATCAGGGCAAGGTGCTGCTGGTGGTCAACGTGGCCTCGGAGTGCGGCCTGACGAAGCAATATGAAGGGCTGGAAGCGCTGTACGAAACCTATCGCGATCGGGGGCTGGAAGTGCTGGGGTTCCCGTCCAATGAATTCCTGGGGCAGGAGCCGGGCAGCAACGAAGAGATCCTGGCGTTTTGCCGTGGCACTTTCGGCGTGCAATTCCCGATGTTCGCCAAGATTGAGGTGAACGGCGAACACCGTCATCCACTGTATCAGGCGCTGATTGCCGCGCAGCCGGCTGCTGTCGCGCCGCAGGGCAGCGAGTTCCTGGCGCGGATGACCAGCAAAGGGCGTGCGCCGAAGCACGCCGGCGATATTTTGTGGAACTTCGAGAAATTCCTCATCGCGCGCGACGGCACGGTGATCCAGCGCTTCTCGCCTGACACCACGCCGGAAGATCCGGCGCTGGTGGCGGCGGTGAAACAAGCGCTGGCAGGGTAAGACGAATGCTGCAACTCGTTGAGGTTGGGGTGGCGGGGCGCCTGGCGCCTTTTTCGGCACAGATTGACGGCGGGTTGCAGGTTCACCTGATCGGCCCAAACGGCGCCGGGAAGAGCACTCTGCTGGCGCGGGTGGCCGGCATGCTGCCGGGGCTGGGCGAGGTTCGTCTGGACGGACGCGCGCTCTCAGATTATCCGGGGAGCGAACTGGCATCCCGGCGTGGTTACCTCAGCCAGCAACAGCCGCCGGTGTCGCTGATGCCGGTGTTTCAGTATTTGGCGCTGCACCGGCCTGCGGCGGCGACGCAAACCGATGTGGAGCACGCCATCCTCTATCTGTGCCGGCGGTTGAAGCTGGTGGATAAGCTGTCACGCATGCTGACGCAGCTTTCTGGAGGCGAATGGCAACGGGTGCGGCTGGCGGCGGTCTTGCTGCAGGTGTGGCCCAGCGTCAATCCGCACAGCCGCCTGTTGTTGCTGGATGAGCCGACCAACAGCCTGGATGTGGCGCAGAAAGTCGCGCTGGATCGCCTGCTGCGCGAATTCTGCCAGAGCGGGCGCAGCGCGCTGGTATGCGCGCACGATCTGAATCACACCCTGCAGCAGGCCGATCGGGTTTGGTTGCTGCATGCCGGCCGGCTGGTGGCGCAGGGCGTCACGCGTGAGGTGATGGCGCCCGCGATGCTGTCGCAGATTTATGAAGTGGATTTTCAACTGCAATGGGTAGGGGAGCAGCGTTGGATCATGACCCGCACGGCTTAATTAACCCAGTCGGCGGGGCGCAACGTAAACGGAAACTAAACACAGTGAATATAAATAGCGGGGTAAGGATCGGCGAATATTGTGCGGTCTCTCATTTTCTTATCGATTTTCTTGAAAAACGTCGATGACGTGCTACGCTTGATTCGGCAAAAATAAAATACGTAAGTAATTATTAAAAAAATATAAGAAATTGATTTACATAATAAAATTAAATTAATGATGACGGCACCTTCCTATCAGTTCTCCCACTGATGACAAGTCTCGTCTTAAGGTTTAGTTAAGCTTGCGGCCTTACATTGGCAGTTAATCCACGGAAACGATTCTTCTCTGGCGTTTAATATTCGTTAAACGAAAGGGATTTACAGTGTCATCAAAAGCAGTTCGATACGTTTGGGGTTAACTATGGATCAATTTTTACCTTTCTCTCGTCCAGCCATCGGCGATGAAGAAATCGCCGCGGTAGAGAAAGTGTTGCGTTCCGGTTGGATCACCACCGGCCCGCAAAATCAGCAACTGGAAAGCGACTTCTGTTCCACCTTCGGCTGTAAGCACGCCATCGCCGTGAGTTCCGCCACAGCGGGCATGCACATCACTTTGATGGCGCTGGGCGTGGGGCCCGGCGATGAAGTCATCACCCCTTCCCAAACCTGGGTTTCCACCCTCAACATGATCGAACTGCTGGGCGCTACGCCGGTGATGATCGACGTTGACCGTGAGACCTTGATGGTCAGCGCCGCCGACGTTGAGGCTGCCATCACCCCGAAAACCAAAGCGATTGTTCCGGTGCATTATGCCGGCGCCCCCCTGCAGATGGACGCTTTGCGCGCCGTGGCCGAACGCCATGGTCTGCCGTTAATCGAAGACGCCGCCCATGCGGTCGGCACGCGTTACAACGGCGAATGGGTCGGCGCGCGCGGCACGGCGATTTTCTCGTTCCACGCGATTAAGAACGTGACCTGCGCCGAAGGCGGCCTGATCGCCACCGACGACGATGCGCTGGCGGATCGCCTGCGTTGCCTGAAGTTCCACGGCCTGGCCGTCGATGCCTTCGATCGCCAGCAGCTGGGCCGCAAACCGCAGGCCGAAGTGGTGGAGCCGGGGTACAAATACAACCTGTCCGACATTCACGCGGCGATCGCCGTGGTGCAACTTTCGCGCTTCGCTGAGCTGAACGCGCGCCGCAAGGCGCTGGCGCAGCGCTACCTGAGCGCGCTGGAAGGCTCGCCGTTCCAGCCGTTGGGCGTGCCGGATTATCCGCATGACCACGCCTGGCACCTGTTTATGGTGCGCGTCGATCCCGAGCGCTGCGGCCTTGATCGCGACCAGCTGATGGAGCGCCTGAAAGAGGTTGGCATCGGCACCGGGCTGCATTTCCGTGCGGCGCACACCCAGAAATTCTACCGTGAGCGCTATCCGCAGCTGTCGTTGCCGAATACCGAATGGAACTCGGCGCGGCTGTGCACCTTACCGCTATTCCCTGATATGACCGACGCCGATGTGGATCGCGTGGTCAATGCCTTGTCTTCTGTTGTGGAGTCTTTACGTGTCTCGCGTTGAACCGATCAAAAAAGTGTCGATAGTCATCCCGGTATACAACGAGCAGGAAAGCCTGCCTGCGTTGCTGGAGCGCACTACCGCCGCCTGTAAGCAGTTATCCCAACCTTATGAAATCATTCTCGTCGACGATGGCAGCAGCGACAACTCCGCTGACATGCTGACCGCGGCGGCCGAAAAGCCGGACAGTCACGTGATTGCCGTCCTGCTTAACCGCAACTATGGCCAACATTCGGCGATCATGGCCGGTTTCAATCAGGTGACCGGCGATCTGGTGATTACCCTTGACGCCGATCTGCAGAACCCGCCGGAGGAAATCCCTCGGCTGGTCAGCGTGGCGGAAGAGGGCTATGACGTGGTGGGCACCGTGCGCGCCAACCGTCAGGACTCCTGGTTCCGCAAAAGCGCTTCGCGCGTAATCAACATGATGATTCAACGCGCCACCGGCAAATCGATGGGGGACTACGGCTGCATGCTGCGCGCCTATCGTCGTCATATCGTTGAGGCGATGCTGCACTGTCATGAGCGCAGCACCTTCATCCCGATCCTGGCGAATACCTTCGCCCGTCGCACGACCGAGATCGACGTGCGTCACGCCGAGCGCGAGTTCGGCGACTCCAAATACAGCCTGATGAAGCTGATCAACCTGATGTATGACCTGATCACCTGTCTGACCACTACGCCGCTGCGTTTGCTCAGCGTGGTCGGCAGTATCGTGGCGCTGTCCGGGTTCGTGTTGGCGCTGGTGCTGATCGCGCTGCGTCTGCTGCTCGGTCCTGAATGGGCCGCCGGCGGCGTGTTCACGCTTTTCGCCGTCCTGTTCACCTTTATCGGCGCCCAGTTTGTCGGCATGGGGCTACTGGGTGAATACATCGGCCGCATCTATACCGACGTGCGCGCACGTCCTCGCTATTTTGTTCAGAAAGTGGTCGGCGTACAGCAAGACCACAATACTCAGGAAGAAGAATGATGAAAGCTATTGTATTTGCTTACCATGATATTGGCTGCGCAGGTCTGAAAGCGCTGACTGAGGCGGGTTATGACGTGCAGGCTGTGTTCACGCACACCGACGACCCAGGTGAGAACAACTTCTTCTCCTCCGTGGCCCGTTTGGGCGCCGAATTGGATCTGCCGGTCTATGCGCCGGAAGACGTGAACCACCCGCTGTGGGTTGATCGCATTCGCGAACTGCAGCCGGACGTGATCTTCTCGTTCTACTACCGTCACATGCTGAGCGACGAGATCTTGTCGCTGGCCCCGTTGGGCGGTTTCAACCTGCATGGTTCGCTGCTGCCGCGCTACCGTGGTCGCGCGCCGGTGAACTGGGCGTTGGTGAATGGCGAAACCGAAACCGGCGCCACCCTGCACAAAATGGTGAAACGCCCTGACGCCGGCGACATCGTGGGCCAGCAGAAAGTGGCTATCGCCGACAACGACACTGCGCTGACGCTGCACAAAAAAGTGCTGGAAGCCGCACAGGCCGTGTTGAAAGAGCAGCTGCCAAAGCTGAAGAACGGCACCGCCACCTTCACCAAGCAGGATGAGTCTCAGGCCAGCTACTTCGGGCGCCGCACCGCGGCGGACGGTGAGATCTTGTGGCACAAATCCGCCAAAGAGATCAACAACCTGGTCCGCGCCGTCACCGAACCGTACCCGGGGGCATTCAGCTACCTCGGCCAGCGCAAGCTGATCGTCTGGCGTTCCCGCGTGCTGGATACCCAACACGATAAACAACCGGGCACCGTGCTGAGCACCGCCCCGCTGGTCATCGCCTGTGGCGAAGGCGCGCTGGAAATCGTCGCCGGGCAGAACGAAAGTGGCCTGTACGTGCAGGGCAGCCGCCTGGCGCAGGAAATGGGCATCGTCACCGATGTGCGTCTGGCCGCCAAGCCGAACGCCGTGATGAAACGCCGCACCCGCGTGCTGATCCTCGGGGTCAACGGTTTCATCGGCAACCACCTGACCGAGCGTCTGCTGCGCGACGATCGTTACGACATCTACGGTCTGGATATCGGCTCTGACGCCATCAGCCGCTTCCTCGACAACCCGCGCTTCCACTTCGTGGAAGGCGACATCAGCATCCACTCCGAGTGGATCGAGTATCACATCAAGAAATGCGACGTGGTGCTGCCGCTGGTGGCGATCGCGACGCCGATCGAATACACCCGTAACCCGCTGCGTGTGTTCGAGCTGGACTTCGAAGAGAACCTGAAGATCGTTCGCGACTGCGTGAAATACAACAAGCGCATCATCTTCCCGTCCACCTCAGAAGTGTACGGCATGTGCGACGACAAAGAGTTCGATGAAGACCATTCGCGTCTGATCGTCGGGCCAATCAACAAACAACGCTGGATCTACTCGGTCTCCAAACAGCTGCTGGATCGGGTGATCTGGGCTTACGGCGCCAAAGAAGGCCTGAAGTTCACGCTGTTCCGTCCGTTCAACTGGATGGGGCCGCGTCTGGATAACCTGGACGCCGCGCGCATCGGTTCTTCCCGCGCCATCACCCAGCTGATCCTCAACCTGGTAGAAGGTTCGCCGATCAAACTGATGGACGGCGGCGCACAGAAGCGTTGCTTCACCGACATCAACGACGGCATTGAAGCGCTGTTCCGCATCATTGAGAACCGCGACGGCCTGTGCGACGGTCAGATCGTCAACATCGGTAACCCGACCAACGAAGCGAGCATTCGCGAGCTGGCGGAAATGCTGCTGGAAAGCTTCAACAACCACCCGCTGCGCGACCGCTTCCCGCCGTTTGCCGGCTTCAAGGACGTGGAGAGCAGCAGCTACTACGGTAAAGGTTACCAGGACGTCGAGCACCGCACGCCGAGCATCAAGAACGCGCGCCGCCTGCTGGGCTGGCAGCCGACCATCGAGATGAAGCAAACCGTCGCCGATACGCTGGACTACTTCCTGCGCACTACCGTTCAGGAAGGGAACGATGCATGAAGAAAGTCGGTCTGCGGGTTGATGTAGATACCTTCAGCGGCACCCGTGAAGGGGTGCCGCAGTTGCTGGACCTGTTCGAAAAGTACGACATTCAGGCCAGCTTCTTCTTCAGCGTGGGACCGGACAACATGGGGCGCCATCTTTGGCGCCTTTTGCGTCCGAAATTTCTGTGGAAAATGCTGCGCTCGAACGCCGCTTCGCTGTACGGTCTGGATATTCTGCTGGCCGGCACCGCGTGGCCGGGGCGCAACATTTCACGCGCGCTGGGGCCGCTGATGAAGCGCACCGCCGAAGCCGGCCATGAAGTCGGGCTGCACGCCTGGGATCACCAGGGATGGCAGGCCAACGTCGGCAAATGGAGCGAGGCGCAGCTGACCGAACAGGTGCAGCGGGGCGTCGATGCCCTGAGCGCCAGCACCGGCCAGCCGGTGAAATGCTCCGCCGTAGCAGGGTGGCGTGCCGACACGCGCGTGCTGGAGGTCAAGCAGCGCTTCGGCTTCCATTACAACAGCGATTGCCGCGGCACCCATCCGTTCCGTCCGGTGCTGAGCGACGGGCGTCACGGTACGGTGCAGATCCCGGTGACGTTGCCGACCTTCGACGAAGTGATCGGCAGCGAAGTCAGCATGGCCGACTTTAACGACTACATTCTGCGCGCCATCGAGAACGATCGCGGCGTACCGGTGTACACCATTCACACCGAAGTGGAAGGCATGTCGCAAGCGGCGATGTTCGAACAGTTATTGCAACGCGCACGGCAGCTGGGCATCGAATTCTGCCCGCTGAGCGCGCTGTTACCGCAAGATTTGGCGTCACTGCCGTTGGGCCGCATCAAGCGCGCTCCTTTCCCCGGCCGCGAAGGTTGGCTGGGCTGTCAAACCGATGTGAAGGACGTTACATGAAGGCGCTAAAAGGATCCTGGGCCATTCTGCTGGCCGTTTTTTTTGCTCTGGTCTATCTGATCCCGCTTAACGGTCGCCTGCTGTGGCAGCCGGATGAAACGCGTTATGCCGAGATCAGCCGTGAAATGCTGCAACGCGGCGATTGGGTGGTGCCGCACCTGCTGGGGCTGCGCTATTTCGAGAAGCCGGTAGCGGGATACTGGTTCAATAACATCAGCCAGTGGCTGTTCGGAGAAAACAACTTTGCGGTGCGGTTCGGCTCGGTGTTCAGCACCGGCATGACCGCGCTGCTGGTGTTCGCGCTGGCGATGCTGATGTGGCGCAATGCGCGCCGCGCCAGCCTGGCGATGCTGATGTTTCTGTCGATGGTGCTGGTGTTCAGCATCGGCACCTACAGCGTGCTGGATCCGATGATTTCGCTGTGGCTGGCGGCGGCGATGGTCAGCTATTACCTGACGCTGAAAGCCACCTCGGTCAAAGGCAAGCTGGGTGCCTACGCCTTGCTGGGCTTGGCCTGCGGCATGGGCTTTATGACCAAGGGCTTCCTGGCGCTGGCGGTGCCGGTGATCGCGGTGATCCCGATTGTCATTCAGCAACGTCGCATCAAGGATCTGCTGTGCTACGGCCCGGTGGCGATCGTGACCGCCACATTGCTCAGCCTGCCGTGGGCGCTGGCGATCGCGCAACGTGAGCCCGATTTCTGGAATTACTTCTTCTGGGTCGAACACATTCAGCGCTTCGCCGAAGATAACGCCCAGCACAAGGCGCCATTCTGGTATTACCTGCCGATCCTGCTGGCGGCGGTGTTGCCGTGGCTGGCGCTGCTGCCCGGCGCGCTGCTCAAAGGTTGGCGCGAACGCGTGCAGCGCCCGGAGCTGTTCTTCCTGCTGAGCTGGGCGATGATGCCGCTGATCTTCTTCAGCATCGCCAAAGGCAAGCTGCCGACCTATATTCTGCCTTGCATGGCGCCGCTGGCGCTGCTGATGACCGCCTACGCGGAAGACTATGCCGCCACGCTGCGCGCAAGGCTGTTTAAGGCCAACGCCTGGCTGAACGGCCTGTTCGGGCTGATTGGCATCGTGGCGCTGGTGGTGTTGAGCTCCGGTTTGCTGCCGAAAGCGCATCTGTTTACTCCGCAGGAGTGGCCGAAAGTGGTGCTCGGCCTGATCGCGTTCGGCGGTTGGCTGCTGTTCGCGCTGGTCTCCGCGCGCGATAACGGCCGCCAATGGCGTTGGGCGGCCGCTTGCCCGGTGCTGCTGTGCCTGGTGATCGGTTACGCGATTCCGCAGCAGGTGACCGATTCCAAACTGCCGCAGAACTTCGCCCGCGCCACGATGGCCGAACTGGGCGACAGCCGTTACGTGCTGACCGACAGCGTCGGGGTGGCGGCCGGCCTGGCCTGGGAACTCAAGCGCAGCGACGTGCTGATGTACAGCCAGAAAGGCGAGGTGGCCTATGGTCTGGAGTATCCGGACGCCAAAGGGCACCTGATCAGCGATGCCGATTTCCCGCAGTGGCTGGCGCAGGCGCGCAAGCAGGGGAATGTGTCGCTGGTGTTGCAGCTCTCCCGCGGCGAAGCGCTGCCGCAGGAACTGCCTGCCGCAGATAAGGTGGATCGCATGAACCGTCTGGTGCTGATGTGGTATAAACAGCAACCATGATCGGTTTTCTGTTGGTGATAGTGGTCAGTCTGCTCACCTGTGGTGGGCAGCTGTGCCAGAAGCAGGCGGCGCACTGCTGGGAACGGGCGGACGAGGCGCGGCTCAAGCAGACGCTGCGTTGGCTGGCGCTGGCGGTGCTGTTGCTGGGGCTGGGCATGGCGGTGTGGCTCAATGTGCTGCAACGCCTGCCGCTCAGCCTGGCTTACCCGATGCTCAGCCTTAACTTCGTGATGGTGACGCTGGCCGCGCGCTGGCTGTTTCACGAGCCGACGACCGCGCGCCATTGGTGTGGCGTGGCGTCGATTATGCTGGGGATCCTGCTGATGAGCGTGCATTCATGAAGGGCTATGCCTGGGGCGCCGCCAGCGTACTGCTGGTGACGCTGGCGCAGTTGCTGATGAAGTGGGGCATGGTTCAGATCCCGCTGATGTCGTTCGCCGACGTCTCGCTGACGCTGATCGGCGACTACTGGCTACCGCTGCTGGCGGTGGGCGGCGGCATCTTTGGCTATGCGCTGTCGATGCTGTGTTGGTTCTTTGCGCTGCGCCATCTGCCGTTAAACCGCGCTTATCCTCTGCTGAGCGTCAGCTATGCGCTGGTTTACCTGGCGGCGGTGATCCTGCCGTGGTTTAACGAATCCGCTACGCTGCTGAAAACGTTGGGCACGCTGTTTATTCTGTTCGGCGTCTGGCTGATTAACAGCAAATCCGAGACCAAATCGCCGCAATAGGGCCAAAACCGGCGATCCTGCTATTATCTCCCTCATGGCGCTTGCCTTTTTCCCCGTGCGGGAGATAAATTAACGCGAAATAGCGCTTTCCTTACGTGGTGCCGGCTTTGCCTCGCAGGCAGTGTAGTGGTGTACCGAATGGCATAATGCGGCAACGTGTTCAATGAAGGGATATTATGCGGATGCGTGTGTGGTTTTTATTAGCCAGTTTAATCCTCGCCGGTTGCAGCAGCCATGCGCCGCCACCCAGCGGCCGCCTGGCGGATTCTATCGTGGTGGTGGCTCAGCTCAATGAACAACTGCGCCAGTGGTACGGCACGCCATACCGTTACGGTGGCCTGGATCGCGGCGGCGTGGATTGCTCCGGCTTTGTTTACCGCACGTTCCGCGATCGCTTCGATATGCAGCTGCCCCGTTCGACCGAAGAGCAAACCTCGCTGGGCACCAAGGTCTCGCGCGACGAACTGATGCCGGGCGATCTGGTGTTTTTCAAAACCGGCGGCGGTGAGAACGGTCTGCACGTCGGCATTTACGATACCAACGACCAATTTATCCACGCTTCGACCAGCCGCGGGGTGATCCGCTCCTCGCTCGATAACGTTTACTGGAAACGGGTGTACTGGCAGGCGCGGCGCATTTAGCCTTAACCCGTTGATTTGGTGTATCATGGCGGCATCACGTGTTTTGAACGGTGCCTGCCATGAACAGTTTGCGTTTACTGATCTCCGACTCCTACGATCCCTGGTTCAACCTGGCGGTGGAAGAGTGCATCTTCCGCGAAATGACCACGCAAAAAATCCTCTTCCTGTGGCGCAATGCCGAAACGGTGGTGATCGGCCAGTCGCAGAACCCCTGGAAAGAGTGCAACACCCGGCGTATGGAACAGGATGGCATTCGGCTGGCGCGGCGCAGCAGCGGCGGCGGGGCGGTATTCCACGATTTGGGCAACACCTGTTTCACCTTTATGGCCGGCAAGCCGGGGTACGATAAAAGCGTCTCCACGAACATCATTCTGCAAGCGCTGCGGCAGTTGGGCGTAACGGCCGACGCATCGGGGCGCAATGACCTGGTGATGGAAACTGCCGATGGGCCGCGCAAAATATCCGGCTCCGCCTATCGCGAAACGCAGGATCGCGGTTTCCACCACGGCACGCTGCTGCTGAATGCCGATCTGGAGCGGCTGGCGGACTACCTCAATCCGGATCCCAAAAAACTGCAGGCCAAGGGCATCACCTCGGTGCGTTCGCGCGTCGCCAACCTGGCGGAGTTTTTGCCGGGCATCAGCCATGAGCAGGTGTGTGAGGCGATCGTGCAGGCCTTCTTCGCCCACTATGGCGAGACGGCCGAGCCGGAGATCATTTCGCCGGATGTATTCCCCGATCTGCCCGATTTTGCCGCGCAGTTCGCCAAACAGAGCAGTTGGGAATGGAATTTCGGCAAGGCGCCGGCGTTCAGCCATCTGCTAAATGAACGCTTCGTCTGGGGCGGCGTGGACCTGTTCTTCGATGTCGAGAAGGGGAGAATTGTTCGTGCGCAGGTATTCACCGACAGCCTGAATCCGGCTCCGCTACAGCGGTTGGCGGACATGCTGGTGGGCTGCGCGTACCGCAGTGAGCCCGTCGCCGCCTGCTGCGACCGCCTGGTGGCGGCCTATCCGCAACAGGCGGCTGAATTGACCGAGCTGCGGCAATGGCTGAGCGATACCATCCGCTAGCCGGGCGGTCTGGCTGCGAGGGGATGAGCGTGCTCATCCCTTTTTTTATCGCTGAAAGCGACGTTTCGCTGGGCGTAGCGCAGATTTTCTGAAAATCAAGGTGGGCATTTTTTCAGGTTTTCAATGCTGCGAATAACGGGCGGAATTGATGCGTTATTAAATTTAATCAGTCATCGTTAACGGCCGGAAAAATTGGCGTTAAGTCAGAAAGATTATTTTACTTTATTTAGGATTTTTCTTAATTAAAACAAAGGAGATAAGTCAAATTTGACCTCAAATCCATTCCACTTAAGCCAAATATCTTTTCGCATCACGCGCCGAACGAGAAAACTGGCATAAGTGCGGCTGCTTTTCTTTGCGCCGTTCGCGATTGTCGTATAGCTTTAATCTATCAATTAAATGATATTTTACGAGCATTTGCATTGATATTTCCGATTAATCCCAGAAGGATTGATCGATAAAATATATTGATATACGATGATACGCTAGCCATTCATCCTGTGGCATTAAAATGAACATCCAACTCGAAGCTGACTTTATTAGTAGCTATGTTTTTCAACCTGTTTACTCAATGGAGGGCGGGCTGTTGGCGGTGGAAATGTTGAGCCGTTTCAACAGTCTCGACGGTGATTTAGCCATGCCGGCCGAAATTGGGATTAATTTATTGGCGCCTGAACAAAGGATTGAGTTATTTAATGAGCAATTGAGACTGGCGGAGCAGCATGCTGCCTGGTTTACCGGTAACAGCGTGCAGTTGACCATCAATATCGAAGAAACCATCGTCGAGCTTATTCTTTCCGATCCGGCCTTGTGCCAGAGGATCCGGCAATATCCTTTTATTGCATTTGAAATGAGTGAGAGTTTTCCGAATCTTTCTGCCGGAAAGAACAATACGAGCGTGCGGCGATTAAGCGAATTGTTTACGCTGTGGCTCGATGATTTCGGTTCCGGTAAAGCCACGCTGACCGCGTTGTACGATGGTTTGTTTGACTACGTAAAGATAGACAAGCGTTTTTACTGGCAGCTGTTTACCCATCAGGGGTATGACGTGGTCATCGACTCGTTGTTAAAGAATATCAACCTGTTGTGTAAAGGCGTGATCGTCGGAGGAATAGAGAAAAAAGAGTACTTTAATAAACTCAGATACGCCGGTGTTTTAGGCCTGCAAGGTTTTTTATGGCCCAGCGTTGGTGTGGATAATCTGCAAGCTTTGCTGGCGATGCCCAGCGAGTTCAATAATTAAGAAGTGATACAAAAAAACTACACACAATGAGGTAAATAAGCGACGGGGTGATGTTTAGCGTGATTCAGTCGCCGTTATTCACCCACGTTTTTGCTGATAACCGCGTTTGTCAGCCGACGTTCAGCGCGTTTCCTCACGCGAAACCTCCCGCATCCGTTCTGGCGACAGGCGGATGCGTTCTCCCTGCATTCCTTCGGTGTTAATCCTCCCGTTCAGGCTCTACACTACGCTGAAACGGAGGGCCTATGCCGCAATTCGATAACGCTTACTATCAACAATTACCCGGTTTTTACACCGCCCTGAACCCGACGCCGCTCAAGGATGCGCGTCTGCTGTACCACAGTGAGCCGCTGGCGCGCGAGCTGGGGCTGGATGACAGTTGGTTTACTCAGGATAAAACCCCGATTTGGGCGGGGGAAACGCTGCTGCCGGGCATGCAGCCGTTGGCGCAGGTGTACAGTGGCCACCAGTTCGGCGTCTGGGCCGGGCAACTGGGCGATGGGCGCGGCATTTTGCTGGGCGAACAAGTCCTCGCGGACGGCAGTCACCGTGACTGGCACCTGAAGGGCGCCGGGCTGACGCCGTATTCACGCATGGGGGATGGCCGCGCGGTGCTGCGTTCGGTTGTCCGCGAGTTTCTGGCCTCTGAGGCGTTGCACCATCTGGGGATCCCCACCACGCGTGCGTTAACTATTGTCACCAGTCAACAACCGGTATACCGCGAGCAGCCGGAACGCGGCGCGATGCTGCTGCGGGTGGCGGAAAGCCATGTGCGTTTCGGTCACTTCGAACACTTTTATTACCGCAAACAGCCGGAGCAGGTGCGGCAGCTGGCGGATTTCGTCATCGCCCGTCACTGGCCGCAGTTGCAGGATCAGGCCGATCGTTACCTGTTGTGGTTTACCGACGTGGTCGAACGCACGGCGCGCCTGATCGCCCATTGGCAAACCGTCGGATTCGCCCACGGCGTGATGAACACCGACAACATGTCGATTCTCGGCATCACCATCGATTACGGCCCTTACGGCTTCCTCGATGACTATCAGCCCGGCTACATCTGTAACCATTCCGACCATCAAGGGCGTTACGCCTTTGATAATCAGCCGGCGGTGGCGTTATGGAACTTGCATCGCCTGGCGCAAACTTTGTCGGGGCTGATGACTGCCGAACAGCTGCAGCAGGCGTTGGCGGCGTATGAACCGGCGTTGATGCGCGCTTATGGCGAACAGATGCGCGCCAAACTGGGCTTCTTCACGCCGACGGCGCAGGATAACGACGTGCTGACCGGCCTGTTGAGCCTGATGGCCCAGGAAGGGCGGGACTATACCCGCACGTTCCGCCTGTTGAGCGAAACAGAACAGCAACAGGCGCAGTCGCCGCTGCGCGATGAGTTTATCGACCGCGCGGCCTTCGACGCCTGGTATCAGCAATATCGTCAGCGTTTGCAGCAGGAGCAGGTCAGCGACGCGGAGCGGCAACGGGCGATGAAGGCGGTGAACCCACGGCTGATCCTGCGCAACTACCTGGCCCAGCAAGCGATTGAGGATGCGGAGAAAGACGACGTCGGCCGTTTGCAGCGGTTGCATCAGGCCTTGCTGCGGCCGTTCGACGATGAGCCGGAGTATGACGATCTCGCCGCGCTGCCGCCGGACTGGGGCAAACATCTGGAGATTTCCTGCTCCAGCTGAGATGAAAAAAGGGCGCCTCATGGCGCCCTTGAACGTTTCATTGTCGCAGATAGACCTGCGGCAACGACACTTCGGGATGATGAATCACGCCGAGATCGGCCTGGTACCAGCGGGTGAGGATTTCCGTCTGCAACACTTCCTGCGGTGTGCCGCTCGCCACCAGACGCCCCTGATGCAACAGCAGGATGCGGTCGGCGTACAGCGCCGCCAGATTGAGATCGTGCAGCACACAGCAGACGCCCAGCGGCTGTTGGCGCGTCAACGAGCGCAGCAGGCGCAGGGTATGCTGCTGGTGGTAAAGATCCAGCGCCGAAGTCGGCTCGTCGAGGAACAGCCAGGCGGGGGACGGCTGCGGCTGCCACAGCTGCGCCAATACCCGCGCCAGTTGCACCCGCTGCTGTTCGCCGCCGGACAGCTGACGATAGTCGCGCTGCGCCAGCGCCAGGCAATCGGTCTGCGCCATCACCTGTTGGATCGCCTGGTGCTCGTCGCGTTTGCCGTGCGGCGCGCGTCCCATGCTGACCACTTCTTCCACGCTGAAGGGAAACGCCAGATCGCTGTATTGACGCATCACGGCTCGGACTTTGGCCAACTGCTGCGGCGCCCAGTGTTCCAGCGGGCGGCCAAGCAGCCGGCATTCGCCGCAGTCTGGCGTCAAATAGCCGGTCAGCAAACGCAGCAGCGTCGATTTGCCGGCGCCGTTAGGGCCGATAATCGCCACCATTTCACCGCCGGCGAGGCTGAGCGAAACATCGTTGATCAAGCGGCGCGTACCGAGGCTGTAGCGCAGCTCCCGGGCCGTGAGGTTGGCGGCGTTATCCACCGGTTCGCTCCCGCTGGCGCATCACCAGCCACAAGAAGTAAGGGCCGCCGATCAGGCTGGTCATCAATCCCACCGGCATTTCGGCCGGCGCCACCAGCGTGCGCGCCAGCGTGTCGCTGACCAGTAACAGGCAGGCGCCGCCCAGGGCGGAGCAGGGCAACAGCCAGCGGTGATCCCCGCCGAGGCGCATGCGCACCAGATGCGGCACTACCAGACCGACGAAGCCGATCACGCCGCTCATCGCCACCGCCGCGCCGATCAACAGGGCGCTCAACAGCAGCAGCTGCAGCTTGGCGCGCTGAACGTTCACCCCGAGGTAGTGTGCCTCTTCGTCCCCCAGCTGTAACAGGTTCAGACGACGCGCCTGCAGCAGCGTCAGCAGCGCCGTGGGCAGGATCAACGAGGCGGAAACGGCCAGCGTCGGCCATTGCGACTGGCTGAGGCTGCCCATCATCCACAGCGAGAATTGGCGCAGCTGTTGATCGCTGCTGATGTAGGAGAGCACGCCGATGGCCGCCATGCACAGGGCGTTGATCGCGATGCCCGCCAGCAGCAGCCGCGACAGATTGCCGTGCCCGCTGCGGCTGATGCCGTAGATCAACAGCGATACCAGCAGGCTGCCGAGGAACGCCGCCAGCATGTGGCCATACAACGCGATCGTCACCGGCAACGCCAGCGGCATCACGATGAACAGCGCGACAAACAGCGCGCCGCCGCTGCTGATGCCCAGCAGGCTCGGATCCGCCAGCGGATTGCGGAACAGCCCCTGCATTACCGCGCCGGATACCGCCAGCGCACAGCCGATCACCACCGCCAACAGCACGCGCGGCAGACGAATGTTGAGCCAGATGTGCCAGGCGGCGTCGCTGAAGGGTTCGCGCCACAGGGTGCCAAACGACAGCGTCAGCGCGCCCAGGTTAGCGGCGACCAGCGCCAGCAGCGTCAGCAGCACCAGCAGGCCGATGATGGCTAACTGAGGCGAGGTGCGACAGCGCATTACTTTTGCTCCGCCGCGTGGCGCAGTTTGGCCAGCGCCGCCGGCGTTTCCAGACCGAAGCCCAGCAGCGCCATGTCATCGACGATCAGCACGCGACGCTGCTTGCCTGCCGGCGTCAACGCCAGACCCGGCAACGTCCACAGCTGCTGTTCGCCGCCGAGGGTGCGCACGCCGTCGGTGGTGACCAGCAACAGGTCCGGCGCGCTGGCGATGACGCCTTCCTGCGACAGCGGACGGTAGCGGTCAAAACCCTGCATGGCGTTTTTCAGTCCGGCGGCGGCGATCACCGCGTCGGCGGCGGTGTGTTGCCCGGCCGCCATCGGCGTAATGCCGCCGTGGCTCATCACAAACAGCACCTTGACCGGCAGCGGGGTGGTATCGACCGCCGCCAGCTGCTGTTGATAGCGCTCGCTCAACTGCTTGCCTTGCTCATCACGCTGCAGCGCGGCGGCGATCGCGGCGATTTTTTGCGGCACCGCCTGCAGGGTGGTGTCACCCGGCACGCTGACGACCTTGACGCCGCTGTCCGCCAGTTGTTTGAGCACCAGCGCCGGCTGCGCCAGCTCGGTTGTCAGCACCAGCGTCGGTTTCAGCGCCAGAATGCCTTCGGCGTTCAGCTGGCGCATGTAGCCGACGTCCGGCAGCTTTTTCACCGCTTCAGGATGCAGGCTGGTGCTGTCGCGGGCGATCACGTCGTTGCCGGCGCCGAGCGCAAAGGCGATTTCCGTCACGTCGCCGCCGATCGAGACGATGCGCTGCGCCGCGGCGGCGGTGAGCGGCAGCGTCAGCGTCACCATCAACGCCAGGCGGCGGATCAAGGAGGATTTCATGCGGCGATGTCCTTGGCGGCGAGCGCGGCGACCTGCTCGCGCCACTGGGTTTGTTCCGGTTGGCCTTCGGTGCGCTGGCCATACAGCTGCGCGATCTGCGTGCCATCTGCGGCGAACAGCTCCAGGCTGGTGACGATGCCGTCTTTGGTCGGTTTGCGGGTGATCCAGCTTTCGGCGATGGCGTTTTCAATCAGGTGCAGCGTGAAGCGGCGGTTGAACACGTTGATCCAGCCTTCCTGCGGCATCAAGCGTTCGATCTGGCCGGTGAAAATCTGCACGCAGCCACGGTTGCCGACGAAGATCATGATCTCATTTTGCTGTTGCTGCGCCGCCTCCAGCAGTTGCGACAGCGCGCTGTTGTCCACCTGATAGGCCAGATCGTCGCCGACGGCGCGGAAGGCCTGCTGGCGCGTCAGCTTATTGCGGCTCAGCAGCTGGAAGAACTGGTGCACGTCGGTCATCGCGCGCCATTCAGCGTCGATTTTGGCCTGATCCTGCGTGGCTTCATCGGAGGTGGCCGCCTCGGCGGGCTGCAGCGCCAGCGCCGGGTTTTCTTCGCTCAGGTGGCGTTCCACCAGCGCCATCCAGGCCGGCAGATCGGTTTCCTCGGTGGTGTAGATCTTGTGCAGCGCATCGCCCTGCGGGTCAAAGAACTGAATGCTGTGGCGCACGCCGCGCTTGTTGGTTTCGCTCATGGCGAAGACGCTGGTCCAGTGGTTGAGGAACAGGCGCAGATCCAGCTCGCGCGGGTTGAGGATCAGCCCGGCGTGGCCGTTGAGGTGCTGGTTGCGGTAGCGGCCCATCTGCTCATGCACCGCATAGCTGTTGCGGGTGATGGACTTGGTGACGCCCACTTGCTCGAGTTCGGTCAACAACGTGCGGGCGTCGGCCTGCAGGCGGCGGGCGTCGTGGCCAACGCGGGCGTGCGTCAGTTCCGCTTCGCTGACGCCAAGGATCGCCGCCAGATCGCGGGCGTATTTGCCGGGATGGTCGATTTTAGCCTGTTGGTAACGTTCGTACAGGGTGTTGCTCATGCGGGATTCTCCTGCGCTGTGATGCGAATGGCGGACACACCGGATGTCCGCCAGATAGTCAAATGATCACCACTGGTAGCTGACCAGCAGTTTGGCGTTGCGGCCATCCTGCGGGACGCCCTGCGGCGAGTAGTACTCTTTGTCGAAGGCGTTGCCCAGCACCACGGTGGTGGTGACGCCCTGCAGACGGTCGCGGCCTTTGTAGCTCAGATAGAAGTCGTTAACCCCGTAGCCGCCTTGCTCCGGCGTGCCCGTCTGCACGCGGGTGGCGCGTTCGGCGAAGGTGGCGACCCAACCGGCGGACAGACCGGTTTCGCCCAGCGGGACATCCAGCGAGCTGGTGACGGTGTCCGGATTGATGCTGCTCAACCAGTCACCGGTCGCTTCATTTTTGCCGCGGGTGCGGTTATAAGCCAAATCCCAGCCGAACCATGAGGTTTTATAGCTGAGCGTAGCGTCCCATCCCCAGATTTTTGCGCGATCGATATTGGTCGAGAAGGTGGTGCAACTGATGCAGTAAGGGCCGCGCGGGCCGCGTCCCAGCTCCATGGTGACGTCGGTTGTGATGTAATCCTTGGCTTTGGTATCGAAATAGCTCGCTTTGAACTGCAAGCTATCATCGGCGAGCAGCAGATCGTCGAAACGCAGACCAAATCCGTACTCTTGAGTTTCATTGGTTTCCGGTTTCAAATTAGGGTTCGGCACCCAATAGTTGGTGATGGTGGTAGGCCCCATTGGGATGGAGAAGTGTTTGGAGTCGTTGTACATCTCACCCATCGTCGGTGCGCGGAACGCCTGAGAATAGGAGCCGAACAGCATCAGCCAGTCGGTGGGGGTAATGCTGACTGCGCCGCGTGAGGACCATTTGTTCGCATCCACATCGGCATAGCCGTCACTTGAACCCTTGTAATTGTCATAGCGGGTGCCGGCGAGCAGGGTGACGGGCAGATCGCGCAGCGTGATTTCGTCCTGCAGCCAGCCTGAAGCGAAGTTGATTTTTGCGTGCGGGAAACTTTCGGTCGCTCCGCCCGGCGTTTGCTCCTGTTTGTAAGCCTCGGTGCCGTAGGTCAGCAGGTGCGAAGCGAAAGTATCTGCAAACAGGCGCGTGCGGTTTTCGAGTTTGGCGCCTTTAGTGGTTTGTTTGCGCGCTTCATCTTCGCTGCCGCTGGCGTGCGCGTTAATTTTCACGTCCGAGTAATACACTTTCGCTTCAGCATCCAGCCAATCCTGGCCGACCGGCTTCAGTTTGTAACTCAGAGCCGCGTCGCGTTGGATCGTCGAACGATCGGTCATTAAGTTTCCAGCGGAGCTGGCTGGCGTTTGTGGGTTTTTCGGCTCTTGGGCGCTGTTGTTGTAGTAACGAAGGTTGCCGCCCAGCGACTGGTTGTCGTCGATCTTCCAGGTGCCTTTGGCCAGCACGTTGTTGATGGTTTCGTCGTTGGGGGCATCGAAGCCATTGCCCTGGCGCAGATTGCCGACGTCGCGGGTGCCGAACGACAGCAGGCCGTCGAGGTTATCGGTCTTGCCGTAGGCGCTGGCGCCCATGCCCAAGCTGTGATCGCCGCTGCCGGCGGTGCCGTAGACGCGGAACCCGCTGTCGTGGCCTGGCAACAGCAGGTCGGCGGCGTCGACAGTTTCATAAGACACTACGCCACCCAGCGCGCCGCTGCCGTACAGCAGGGCAGAAGGGCCGCGCACGATTTCGATGCGTTTCACCAACGCAGGATCTAAAAATGTGCCGTTAATATGGCCGGTATCGGTGCCCTGGCGGATGCCGTCGACCAGCGTCAGCACGCCGCGTCGGTCGTAACCGCGCATCATGAGATCCTGCCCATTGCTGCGGCCGGAGCCCGTGACGGTAATACCCGGCACGCGGCGCAGCATATCGGCAGCGGTCCCCGCAGTTTGGCTTTCCGGCGAACTGCCTTCGATGACCGTCACCATCATCGGCGCTTCAAAGCTGCTGCGCTGATTGCCGGTGGCGACCACGGTCATGGTTTCGTCAGCGGCTTTGGCTTTTTTGGCCGGCGTCGCGGGGGAAGAAGAGGGGGTCGTGCTGGTGTTTTGTGCCAAGGCCACCGTAGGCAGAGCGCAGGCAATCGCCAGACTCAACGCGGAAAAACGCAGCCGGGTGGAAAATGTCAGAGGCATGGTGCAACTCTCCGTATGTAATGAAACATATCAATAGATTTGCTGGCTGCCTGGATCACAAGATCGGGGTGGCTGGCGTTTGAGGATGCTGTGGTTATTTGGTCAGGATCAATTTCCCTGCCTTGGTCTGCCGCAGTTGATAGCGCTGGCCCTGATGGGTAATGAACGCGATGCCGTCGGCGCCGAGCAGCTGTGCGCTGTCGTAGCTGGGCGGCGCGTTTGCGCTGTGCTCGGTCGGGGCCGCGGCGGCGGGAGTTGGCGTGTTGGCAGTATCCATCATCTTTGTGCTTATAAAACAGACCATTAAATGGTAATTAATATCAAATTGAGAATCATTATCATGTGATGGAAAGGTTACATCAAGGAAAATTTTCTTACCGATGGAACCTTTTTGCCGAACGGACATCCGGCGACGGGCCGAACGCGCTCGGCCCGTAAAAAAGAGGGGATTATTTCAGCAGGGTTTCGATACGGTCGAACAGACGCTCAGGTTTGGTGATCGGCGCAAAGCGCGTGACACGTTGACCATCGGCGGTGAGCAGGAATTTGGTGAAATTCCATTTGATGCGGCGGCTGCCCAGAATGCCGGGCGCCAGGCGTTTCAGTTCGTTGAACAGCGGATGGGCGCCGGGGCCGTTGACCTCTATTTTGTTGAACAGCGGGAAACTGACGCCGTAGTTGAGGCTGCAAAAATTGGCGATCTCAAGCGGACTGCCCGGCTCCTGAGAACCAAACTGGTTGCAAGGGAAGCCGAGCACCATCAACCCGCGTTCGCGATAGTATTGCCACAAATTTTCCAGCCCGCGGTATTGCGGGGTGAAGCCGCACTTGCTGGCGGTGTTGACCACCAAGTAAGCGCGCGCCGGGAAATCGCCCAGCGTTTTTTGCTCGCCCTGCAGCGTGACGCAGGGGATGGATAACAGAGAGTGAATCATGCCGGGGCTCCCAGTGCGTTGCGGCGGGTATTAAAGGATTGCGATCAGTATAGATGAGCGAAACAGGGGAGATAAAGCCGGGGCGTGGCCCCGGCCTGCGATAGGCTAGAAGCGGCTATCGATGGCATCCGCCAGCATTGCCAGCAGCTGTTCGCTGTCGGACCAGCTCAGGCAAGGATCGGTGATCGACTGGCCATAGGTCAGCGGCTGGCCGGCGACGATTTTCTGCGTGCCTTCCACCAGGAAGCTTTCCGCCATCACGCCGGTAATGGCGGCAGAGCCGGCGCGGATCTGCTGGCAGACATTGTCGGCCACTTCCAACTGACGGCGATGCATCTTCTGGCAGTTGCCGTGGCTGAAGTCGATCACCAGGTGCTCCGGCAGATCGAATTCACGCAGGCTGTCACAGGCGGCGGCGATATCGCTGGCGTGGTAGTTCGGCGTTTTGCCGCCGCGCATGATGATGTGGCCGTACGGGTTGCCGCTGGTCTGGTAGATGGTCATCTGACCATGTTTGTCCGGCGACAGGAACATGTGCCCGGCGCGCGCCGCGCGAATGGCGTCAATGGCGATGCGGGTGTTGCCGTCGGTGCCGTTTTTGAAGCCGACCGGGCAGGAGAGCGCCGAGGCCATTTCACGGTGGATCTGGCTTTCGGTGGTGCGCGCGCCGATGGCGCCCCAGCTGATCAGATCGGCGATGTATTGGCCGACGACCATGTCCAGGAATTCGGTGGCGGTCGGCAAGCCGAGCTGGTTCACCTCCAGCAGCAGGCGGCGCGCCATTTCGATGCCGCGGTTGACCTGGAAGGTGCCGTCCAGCGCCGGATCGGAGATCAGGCCTTTCCAGCCGACAACGGTGCGCGGTTTTTCGAAGTAGGTGCGCATCACGATCTCCAGGCGATCCTGGTAGCGTTCGCGCAGGGCGTTCAGCCGGCCGGCGTAATCGACGGCGGCGTCGAGATCGTGGATGGAGCAGGGGCCGATCACCACCAGCAGGCGGCGGTCTTCACCGGTAAGGATTTTTTCAATGCGTTTACGTGACGCTGTCACGTTATCGGCGACGGCCGCCGAGATCGGCAGCTTATCCGCCAACGCTTGCGGCGTGACGAGGCTGTCGATGCGCGCGGTCCGCAGTTCATCTGTTTTGTGCATGTTGTTCCCTGGAAACTGTTCTTCTCTGCGGCAGGAGCGCCGGGAAGTGATGGCGATCACAATAACGCAAAAAGCGCTGAATTCAACCGTAGAGATTGCGTTCTGTTGATCAAAGCCGCGAAAAAAAGCACAAAAAAATCAGCTACTGCTGAAATAAACGGCAGGCGGCGGGGCGCGATGGCCCCGCGGGGAAAGATCAGAACATGCGGCGGCTCATGCCGAGGATATCGAGGATTTTGGTGGAGATCTCTTCGACCGAATAGTTGGTGGTGTTGAGGTAGCGGATCTGGTTTTTGCGGAACAGCGCCTCGACCTCGGCGATTTCCATGCGGCACTGGCGCAAGGAGGCGTAACGGCTGTTTTCGCGCCGCTCTTCACGGATCGCCGCCAGGCGCTCCGGATCGATGGTCAGGCCGAATAATTTATGCTGAAACGGTTTCAGCGAGGCCGGCAGATGCAAATTGTCCATATCGTCGGCGATAAACGGGTAGTTGGCGGCGCGGATGCCGAACTGCATCGCCAGATAGAGGCTGGTGGGGGTTTTGCCGCAGCGCGAGACGCCGAGCAGGATCACCTGCGCCTGATCGAGGTTGCGCAGCGAAATGCCGTCATCGTGCGCCAGGGTATAGTCGATGGCGGCGATGCGGGCGTCGTACTTGCCGAGGTTGCTGGCGGTCAGGCCGTGGGTGCGGTTCGGCACCGGCGTCGGTTCCACATCCAGCTCGCCCTGCAGCGGGCCGACCAGCGCCTGCACGATATCCTGGCAGAAGCCCTGGCTCTGGACGATCACATCGCGCACTTCCGGCGAGATAATGGAGTAAAACACCAACGGGCGAACGCCGGTTTCATGGTAAATATCATCGATTTGCTGGCGAACTGCGCGTGCGCGGGCCTCGGTTTCGACAAACGGCAGGGTATAGGTGGTCGCCGTGACCGGGAACTGCGACAGCACCGCGTGTCCCAGCACTTCGGCGGTGATCGCCGTACCATCCGAAATATAAAAAACGCTTCTTTCCACCCGAGGCTCCTTACCTGAAAACGGTGTTCCTGCTGTCATCACTGTCAATATCATGGGCCGCAGACGATCCGTCGGTAAAGGGGCGAGAGAAAAAATTGTGACGACGGGGCGATAAACCGCCATGCGGCGGCGCAGGCGGAAAGCGCGATTAGCGGCCATAAAAAGTGCGGCCCAGCGGCGCTTTTCCACCTGAAGCGCGAGTTTGCCGTTATTTTCACCAAAAACGGTAGCGTTTGCGCGGTCATTAAAACAGAAGTTTAAAAAGAACGTAATTAGTTGAGAACTAAGCTTTTCGTGCGTTTGGGAACGGTTCCCAGGCAAATCAGCCGGTTAGGACATTCTCTTAAAAACCACTTTCTTCAGTGGGTTGATCGATTCACCTTTCCATTTTCCCCGGATCAGTGTGCTAGTCTGATTCGGCTCCGCGTTTAGCGGCGCCGTAAAGCAAGCGAATTAAATCCGTCTTTACCCTACTGATAGCAATAAGGATTGTCTCGATGTCCAACAATGGCCCAGACTTGCGTAATGTGCTTTGGTACAACCAGCTTGGCATGCACGACGTTGACCGTGTCGGCGGCAAAAACGCTTCCCTCGGTGAAATGATCACCAATCTTTCCGATTTGGGCGTGGCCGTGCCGAACGGTTTTGCCACCACCGCGCAGGCGTTTAACGATTTCCTCGAACAAAGCGGTGTTAACCAGCGCATCTATCAGTTACTGGATCAGACTGACGTTGACGACGTTGCACAACTGGCCAAGGCCGGTGCCCAGATCCGCCAATGGGTGATCGACACGCCGTTCCACGCCGAGTTCGAGCGTGAAATTCATCAGGCTTACCAACAGCTCGCCGACGGCGAACCGGAAGCTTCCTTTGCGGTGCGCTCCTCCGCCACGGCGGAAGACATGCCGGACGCTTCCTTCGCCGGCCAGCAGGAAACCTTCCTCAACGTGCAGGGCATCGACGCCGTGATGGTGGCGATCAAGCACGTGTTCGCGTCGCTGTTCAATGACCGCGCCATCTCTTATCGCGTGCACCAGGGCTACGACCACCGCGGCGTCGCGCTGTCGGCGGGCGTACAGCGCATGGTGCGCTCCGATCTGGCCTCCTCGGGCGTGATGTTCACCATCGACACCGAGTCCGGCTTTGATCAGGTGGTGTTCATCACCTCCGCCTTCGGTCTGGGTGAGATGGTGGTGCAGGGCGCGGTGAACCCGGATGAGTTCTATGTGCACAAGCCGACGCTGCAAAAAGGCAAGCCTGCGATCGTGCGCCGCAACCTGGGTTCGAAAAAAATCCGCATGGTGTACGCGCCGTCGCAGGATCACGGCAAGCAGGTGCGTATCGAAGACGTGCCGGAAGCGCAGCGCAGCCGGTTCTCGCTGACCGATGACGAAGTGCAGGCGCTGGCGCATCAAGCGATCCTGATCGAAAAACATTACGGCCGTCCGATGGATATCGAGTGGGCGAAAGACGGCCATACCGGCAAACTGCTGATCGTGCAGGCGCGCCCGGAGACCGTTCGCTCCAACGAACAGACCATGGAACGCTATCAGCTGAACGGCTCCAGCCCGGTGCTGGTGGAAGGCCGCGCCATCGGTCATCGCATCGGCGCCGGTCCGGTGAAAGTGATTCACGATATCAGCGAAATGGATCGCATCCAGCCGGGCGACGTGCTCGTGACCGACATGACCGACCCGGACTGGGAGCCGATCATGAAGAAGGCCGCTGCGATCGTCACCAACCGCGGCGGGCGCACCTGCCACGCGGCGATCATCGCCCGTGAGCTGGGCATTCCGGCGGTAGTGGGCTGTGGCCACGCCACCGACGTGCTGAAAGACGGCCAGAAAGTCACCGTATCCTGTGCGGAAGGCGACACCGGCTTCGTTTACAGCGACATGCTGGACTTCAGCGTGCAGAGCTCCGAAGTGACCGAACTGCCGGATCTGCCGCTGAAGATCATGATGAACGTCGGCAACCCGGATCGCGCTTTCGACTTCGCGCGTTTGCCGAACGAAGGCGTGGGCCTGGCGCGGCTGGAATTCATCATCAACCGCATGATCGGCGTGCACCCGCGCGCGCTGCTGGAGTTCGATCAGCAAACGCCGGCGTTGCAAAACGAAATTCGCGCGTTGATGCAGGGCTATGACCACCCGGTCGAGTTCTACGTCGGTCGTTTGACCGAAGGGATCGCGACGCTGGGCGCCGCCTTCTGGCCGAAGCGCGTGATCGTGCGTCTGTCCGACTTCAAATCCAACGAGTACGCCAACCTGGTGGGCGGCGACAAGTATGAACCGCACGAAGAGAACCCGATGCTGGGCTTCCGCGGGGCCGGCCGCTACGTGGCCGACAGCTTCCGCGATTGCTTCGCGCTGGAGTGCGAAGCGGTGAAACGCGTGCGTAACGAAATGGGGCTGACCAACGTCGAAATCATGGTGCCGTTCGTGCGCACCGTGGCGCAGGCGGAAGCGGTGGTGGCCGAGCTGGCGCGTCAGGGGCTGAAACGCGGCGAAAACGGGCTGAAAGTGATCATGATGTGCGAGATCCCGTCCAATGCGCTGCTCGCGGATCAGTTCCTTGAGCACTTCGACGGCTTCTCCATCGGCTCCAACGACATGACCCAGCTGGCGCTGGGGTTGGATCGCGACTCCGGCGTGGTGTCAGAACTGTTCGACGAACGCAACGACGCGGTGAAAGCGCTGCTGTCGATGGCGATCCAGGCGGCCAAACGCCACGGCAAATACGTCGGTATCTGCGGCCAGGGGCCGTCCGACCATGAAGACTTCGCCGAGTGGTTGATGGAGCAGGGCATCGATAGCCTGTCGCTCAATCCGGATACCGTAGTGCAGACCTGGATCAACTTGTCGAAAAAGAAATAAGGCTTCGGCGTTGCTAAGGCATTAATACCCGGCCGCAGTTTACGCTGCGGCCTTTTTATTTCTGAATGTAAATAACGGCGCGTTAAATAATCAATTTGGCGAAAAAAGAATAAAAAAAGCCCATCGTAGGAGATGGGCAAAGACTACACACAGCAATTCACATGTATGGCATTACATTGTTCAGAAAGGTTGCTTTAAAATCAGTGATTTGAAGCAATAGATGGCCATAATACTAGATATTTGAACGCGACTAGTCATTAAGAATCATCCTAATCGATAGCGGTATCACCATTTATTTGCGGGCGTTATCTCTTTTTGCATTTTGCAGCAAACACGGATTTACATTGCACCTTTCCATTTGCCGCGCCTTAATCAATAAACAACGGCATTATATTTGGCGAAGATATTACCCGAATGAGGTAGGCGTAGTGAGAGGGGAAACTCTTCCGCCCGGCGATGCGGGCGGAAGGGAGGGCGATTAACGTTTTTCCAGTTCTTCGATCACTTGCTCCGGCGCGGTGGTCGGCTCCGGCGCTTCATCCATCCAGGCGGTCAGCAGGCGATAAGACACCGCCAACACTACCGGGCCGATGAACAGGCCGATCATGCCGAAGGCCAGCAAACCGCCGATAACGCCGGACAGGATCAGCAGCAGCGGCAGATCGGCGCCCATGCGGATCAGCACCGGGCGCAGCACGTTATCCAGCGTGGCCACCACGCAGCTCCAGACCAGCAGCACAGTGCCCCAGGTGGTGTCGCCGTGCCAGTACAGCCAAATGATGGCCGGCACCAGCACCAACAGCGGCCCCAATTGCGCCACACAGCAGATGAAGATCAGCATCGTCAGCAGGGTGGCGGCCGGAATGCCGCTTATCGCCAGACCGATGCCGCCCAGCACCGACTGCACCAGCGCCGTCACTACCACGCCCAGCGCGACCGCGCGGATCGCCTGGCCGCCCAGCAGCACCGCCGCATCGCCGCGCGCGGAACCGAGGCGCACCGCAAAGTGACGGATACCCAGCGCGACCTGTTCGCCGCGCGCGTACAACAAGGCGCTGAACAGCAGCATCAGCGCGCAGTGCAGCAGCAGGCGGCCGATATGCGCCGCCTGCGCCACGAACCAGGTGGCGGTCTGGCCGAAGTATGGCTGTACCTTCGCCAGCAGCGCGGCGCCGCCGGCGTTAACCAGCGTATGGTAGCTGGTATAGAGCTTGTCGCCGATCATCGGGACGGATTGCAGCCAGGCGAGGTTGGGAATATGCAGCTTGCCTGGCGAGCTGGCCCAGGCGATCAACGGTGCGCTGTTATCCACCACGCTGCTGATCAGCAGGGAGATGGGCAGAATGAACAGCAGGATCAACAGCAGGGTCATGACCAGCACCGCCAGCGAGCGGCGGCCCCACAGCAGCTTTTGCAGTTTGAGCAGCAGCGGCCAGGTGGCGATGACCACCATGCCCGCCCAGGCGAAGCCGAGAATAAACGGTTGGATCACCCAGAAACAGGCGACGATCATGATGGCGATAAACAGCACGCCGAAAATAATTCGCGGTAAGTCGTAACGCGATTGCGGGAGTGGCATCAGTGGGTTCTCATCCTGGTCAATTAAATCCCTGGCACCGGCGAATCGGGGTGCCTGTCTGTCGGTTTATCACCGCCGGGCGGCCGCCTGTGGCGGCGCTCGCAGGGCGGTAATAATGTGAATGCCTTCACTAAACGAGTATGTTAGTTTTTAGTGTCACTAAAAAATAGGGTGGGTCTGAATTAAAGGCCCGATTCAGCGTACATCAGCGCATAAAAAATAGACGGACAGGGTCAAAAAAGCGAATGATCCCACAGATTTCTCAGGCGCCCGGCCTCGTTCAACGGGTGCTCGACTTTTTGGAAGCACTGAAGCAAAACGGATTCAACGGCGATACCGCCACCAGCTACGCCGACCGGCTGACGATGGCCACCGACAACAGCATTTACCAGCTGTTGCCCGATGCGGTGGTGTTTCCCCGTTCCACCGCCGACGTGGCGCTGATCGCCCGCCTGGCGGGGGAAGAGCGTTTCAATACGCTGACCTTCAGCCCGCGCGGCGGCGGCACCGGCACCAACGGTCAGTCGCTTAATACCGGCATCGTGGTCGATATGTCGCGTCATATGAACCGCATTCTGGAGATCAACGTCGAACAGGGCTGGGTGAAAGTCGAAGCCGGGGTCATCAAGGATCAGCTGAATCAATATTTGCGGCCGTTCGGCTACTTCTTCTCGCCGGAACTGTCCACCAGCAACCGCGCCACCTTGGGCGGCATGATCAACACCGACGCCTCCGGCCAGGGCTCGCTGGTATACGGCAAAACCTCCGATCACGTGTTGGGCCTGCGGGCGGTGCTGCTGGGCGGCGAGATGATCGACACCCGCGCCATGCCGACGGCGCTGGCGGAAACGATTGCCCTGGAAGAGACCGCTGAAGGGCGCATCTACCGCACGGTGCTGAATCGCTGCCGCGAGCAGCGCGCGCTGATCGTGGAAAAATTCCCCAAACTCAACCGCTTCCTCACCGGTTACGATCTGCGCCACGTGCTGAGCGACGATCTGCAAACCTTCGATCTGACGCGCATCCTCACCGGTGCGGAAGGCACGCTGGCCTTTATCACCGAAGCGCGGCTGGACATCACGCCGCTGCCGAAGGTGCGTCGTCTGGTTAACGTGAAATACGACTCCTTCGACTCGGCGCTGCGTAATGCGCCCTTTATGGTCGAGGCCAAGGCGCTGTCGGTGGAAACCATCGACTCCAAGGTGCTGAATTTGGCGCGTGAAGATATTGTTTGGCATTCGGTAAGCGAACTGATCGCCGACGTGCCGGACAAAGAGATGCTTGGGCTGAACATCGTCGAATTCGCCGGCGACGATCGCGCGCTGATCGACGGCCAGATGGAGACCCTGTGCCAACGGCTGGATGAACTGATCGCCCAGCGGCAGGCCGGTGTGATCGGGTACCAGATCTGCGGCGACCTGGCGGGCATCGAGCGCATTTACAACATGCGCAAGAAGGCGGTCGGGCTGCTGGGCAACGCCAAAGGGCGCGCCAAGCCGATTCCGTTCGCCGAGGATACTTGCGTGCCGCCGCAGCACCTGGCGGACTATATCGTCGAGTTCCGCCAACTGCTCGACGACCACAAGCTGAGCTATGGCATGTTCGGCCACGTCGATGCCGGGGTGCTGCACGTGCGTCCAGCGCTCGACATGTGCGACCCCCAGCAGGAAGTGCTGATGAAGCAGATCTCCGATCGGGTGGTGGCGCTCACCGCCAAATACGGCGGCCTGCTGTGGGGCGAGCATGGTAAAGGTTTCCGCGCCGAGTACAGCCCTGAATTCTTCGGGGAAACGCTGTACGAGGAGCTGCGCCGCATCAAGACGGCGTTCGATCCGGATAACCGTCTTAACCCGGGCAAGATCTGTGCGCCGCTGGCGGTGGATGCGCCGATGATGCAGGTGGATGCGGTCAAACGCGGCACCTTCGATCGCCAGATCCCGGTCGAGGTGCGCACCTCGTTCCGCGGCGCGCTGGAGTGTAACGGCAATGGCCTGTGCTTCAACTTCGACGTGCGCAGCCCGATGTGCCCGTCGATGAAGATCAGCGGCAACCGCATTCATTCGCCGAAAGGGCGGGCGACGCTGGTGCGCGAGTGGCTGCGTCTGTTGGCCGAGCAGGGCGTCGATCCGTTGGCGCTGGAGAAACAGCTGCCGCAGCAGCGCCTCAGCTTGCGCGGTCTAATCGAGAAAACCCGCAACAGCTGGCATGCCGGCAAGGGCGAGTACGACTTTTCGCACGAAGTGAAAGAGGCGATGTCCGGCTGTCTGGCCTGCAAGGCCTGTTCCACCCAGTGCCCGATCAAAATTGACGTGCCGGGGTTCCGTTCGCGCTTCCTGCAGCTTTACCATACCCGCTACCTGCGCCCGGTGAGCGACTACATGGTCGCCGGCGTAGAGAGCTATACCCCATTGATGGCCCGCGCGCCGAAGGTGTTCAACTTCTTCTTCCGCCAGCCGTGGCTGCGGGAGATGAGCCGCAACGCCATCGGCATGGTCGATCTGCCGCTGCTGTCCAGCCCGACGCTGCGTCAGCAGCTGTCCGGCCACCGGGCGACCACGCTGACGCTGGAGCAGCTGGAAGGGCTGAGCGCCGAGCAACGCGAAGAACACGTGCTGATTGTTCAGGATCCGTTCACCAGCTATTACGACGCCAAAGTGGTGGCGGATTTCGTCCGGCTGGTGGAAAAGCTCGGTTATAAACCGGTGCTGCTGCCGTTTTCGCCGAACGGCAAGGCGCAGCATGTGAAGGGCTTCCTGACGCGGTTCGCCCGCACCGCGCGCAAAACCGCCGATTTCCTCAACCGCGTGGCGCAGCTCGGCATGCCGTTAGTGGGCGTCGATCCGGCGCTGGTGCTGTGCTATCGCGACGAATACCGCGAGATCCTCGGCGCCGAGCGCGGCGATTTCCAGGTGCAGCTGGTGCATGAATGGTTGCAACAGCGGATCGCGGATCGCGCCGAACAGCCGGCGACCGGCGAACCCTGGTATCTGTTCGGTCACTGCACCGAAACCACCGCGCTGCCGGCCAGCGGCCAACAGTGGGCGGCGATCTTCGCCCGCTTCGGCGCCAAACTGGAGAACGTCAGCGTCGGCTGCTGCGGCATGGCCGGCACTTACGGCCATGAAGCCAAGAACCTGCAAAACTCGCTCGGCATTTATGAGCTATCATGGCATCCGACGCTGCAGCGTTTGCCGCGTCAGCGCTGCCTGGCGACCGGCTATTCCTGCCGCAGCCAGGTGAAACGCATTGAGGGCAATGGCGTGCGCCACCCATTACAGGCACTTCTGGAGATGATTGAGTGAAATTGTGGAAACGTGAAACATCGCTGGAGCAGCTGAACCGCGCCGGAGACGGCTGCATGGTCAGCCATGTGGGCATCGAGTTTACTCAGCTGGGCGAGGATTTCCTGGAGGCCACCATGCCGGTGGACGGCCGCACCCGGCAGCCGTTCGGGCTGTTGCACGGCGGGGCGTCGGTGGTGCTGGCGGAATCGATGGGATCGATGGCCGGCTACCTGTGCAGCGAAGGCGAACAGAAGGTGGTGGGGCTGGAGATCAACGCCAACCACCTGCGGGCGGTGTTCGATGGCCAGGTGCGCGGGGTGTGCCGCGCGCTGCACGTTGGCCGCCGTCATCAGGTGTGGCAGATAGAGATCTTCGACGCGCGCGATCGGCTGTGCTGCACCTCGCGTCTGACCACGGCGGTCATCGACTGATCCCCGCCGGTTTCCGCAGGCGATCGGCCTGCGGAGCGCTTCGTTTTACAGCTGAAACGGCACGCGTTTGACGAAGTCCTTCTGAAACGCGTTCGCCTTCTCCCAGGTGCCTTCCATCGCATATTTTTGGCAGATCAGCGTCAGCGTGTGGCGGGCGAAGTGGTAGCTTTGCACCCGAAACAGCTGGCAGCGCTGCGGATTGTTGATCTCGACGATCAGCCGGTTGTGCAGTTTGCTGAGCGCATGCAGATAGCTGTCATCATCGCCGTTCTCCAGGCACAGATTGGCCATGGTGAGGCTGACGCTGTTGTACCGCTTCAGATGATCAATATTGCATTCCGGGCGGCGCAGCGCCGCTTCGGCCATATAAAAGTCCACCGTGGCGTCGCGCACGCTGAATTTGTAGTCATCAATCTTGCCCAGCAACCATGCGTTGATCGAAAGAGTCATTGGCTTCGCGCTCAAATTCAAATTGAATGATAATCATTATCATATAAACTGCCGCGTTGCCGATCAATCCCCGTGGCAGCGTTTTTTCATTCCATGGGGGTAAAAGGCCATCGACGGCCCAACTTAACCCAGAGCGACTAAACTTTAACTTAAAGGCCGCGCCTTGCGCCGCGGCGCAAAATGCCGATAAACGCACATTTACGACAGACAGAATGCAGAAATAGGTATTTTCTATGAATGTTTAGATCGGCAACGCACGGCGGCGCTGTAACGCTGACGGGCCACCGGGGAGTGCGGTACGGTGATGCAGGATAAAGAACAAATTCATAGGGATAGCATGCACGCCTTGCCGCCACACGCCGCAAGCCGCCACGGATGTCCCGCTGGCTTGCCGCACGCCGCAGCGAAAAACCGCGCTCGCGGCGGATACCCCCGCAAAACAAACGGTTGAAGTGATAATCGTTATCACTAACATATAAGTAACCCAGATTGGCTGTGGCCAAACACGAGTGTGAGGTAGACCCTATGCAAACGGAAAATGTCGGCACTTTTTCTTTGGACGAGAATGTCTGGCAAGGCATTTCGCTAAGCGACAGCGCCGTACGACAAATAACGAAACTGATGCAGCAGGATCCGCAGGTGAAAGGGCTGCAGCTAGGGGTAAAACAATCCGGCTGCGCCGGCTTTGCCTATGTGCTGGATCTGACCCGCGAACCCGCCGATGACGATCTGCTGTTTGAGCGCGACGGCGCCAAACTCTATGTGCCGCTGAAGGCGATGCCGTTTATTGACGGCACCACGGTAGATTATGTCCGCGAAGGGCTGAATCAGATATTCAAATTCAATAACCCTAAAGCTCAGCATGCCTGCGGGTGCGGCGAGAGTTTTGGCGTTTGAGCGATGCAATCAACATGACACGAAGCAATGTAGAAATGCCTAATGAAGTGCAGGCTTGGGTCAGCGAAGGTCGCTACAAAGAAGGTTTCTTCACCCAGCTGGCAACCGATGAGTTGGCCAAGGGCATCAACGAAGAGGTGGTGCGCGCCATTTCGGCCAAGCGCAACGAACCCGAGTGGATGCTGGAATTCCGCCTCGAGGCCTACCGCGCCTGGCTGCAGATGGAAGAGCCGCACTGGCTGAAGGCCAATTACGAACGCCTTAACTACCAGGACTACAGTTACTATTCGGCGCCGTCCTGCGGCAGCTGCGACGACGCCTGCGGTTCGCAGCCCGGCGCCGAGCAGCAACCGGGCGCGGCGACGGAAAAAGATTACCTGACCAGCGAAGTGGAGCTGGCGTTTAACCAGCTCGGCGTGCCGGTGCGCGAGGGCAGCGAGGTGGCGGTGGACGCTATCTTCGACTCGGTCTCGGTCGCCACCACTTACCGTGAAAAACTGGCGGAGAGCGGGGTGATCTTCTGCTCGTTCGGCGAAGCGATCCAGGAATACCCGGATCTGGTGCGCCAGTATCTGGGGCGCGTGGTGCCGTCCAACGATAACTTCTTCGCCGCGCTGAACGCCGCGGTGGCCTCCGACGGCACCTTCGTCTACGTGCCGAAGGGCGTGCGCTGTCCGATGGAGCTGTCGACCTATTTCCGTATCAACGCCGCCAAAACCGGCCAGTTCGAGCGCACCATCCTGATCGCCGACGAAGGCAGCTACGTCAGCTACATCGAAGGCTGTTCCGCCCCGGTTCGCGACAGCTATCAGCTGCACGCGGCGGTGGTGGAAGTGATCCTGCATAAAGACGCCGAAGTGAAATACTCGACGGTGCAGAACTGGTTCTCCGGCGGCGACAGCAAGGGCGGCATCCTCAACTTCGTCACCAAGCGCGCGCTGTGCGAAGGCGCCGGGTCGAAAATGTCCTGGACCCAGTCGGAAACCGGCTCGGCCATCACCTGGAAATACCCGAGCGTGATCCTGCAGGGCGACAATTCGATCGGCGAATTCTTCTCGGTGGCGCTGACCAGCGGCCATCAGCAGGCGGACACCGGCACCAAGATGATTCACATCGGCAAAAACACCAGGTCGACCATCATCGCCAAAGGCATTTCCGCCGGGCACAGCGAGAACACCTATCGCGGCCTGGTGAAAATCCTGCCGGGGGCGGAAAACGCCCGTAACTTTACCCAGTGCGACTCGATGTTGATCGGGCCGGACAGCGGCGCCCACACGTTCCCTTACGTTGAAGCGCGCAACAACAGCGCGCAGCTGGAACACGAAGCCACCACCTCGAAGATTGGCGACGACCAGCTGTTCTACTGCCTGCAGCGGGGCATCAGCGAGGATGACGCCATTTCGATGATCGTCAACGGTTTCTGCAAGGACGTTTTCTCCGAGCTGCCGCTGGAGTTCGCCGTCGAGGCGCAGAAACTTTTGGCCATCAGCCTGGAACACAGCGTGGGCTAATCGCCGCATTTTTAGCGCCGTCGGCGCTATCTGAGGACACAGCATGTTAAGCATCAAGAATTTGAAAGTCAGCGTGGAAGGCAACGAGATCCTCAAGGGATTGGATCTGGAGATCAAACCGGGCGAAGTGCACGCCATCATGGGGCCGAACGGCTCGGGCAAGAGCACGCTCTCCGCCACGCTGGCCGGGCGTGAAGAGTACGAAGTGACCGAAGGGGAAGTCACCTTCAAGGGCAAGGACCTGCTGGAGTTGGATCCGGAAGATCGCGCGGGCGAAGGCGTGTTTCTGGCCTTCCAGTACCCGGTGGAGATCCCCGGCGTCAGCAACCACTTCTTCCTGCAGACCTCGGTCAACGCGGTGCGCAAATACCGCGAGCAGGAGCCGCTGGATCGTTTTGACTTCGCCGATTTCATCGAAGAGAAAATAGCGCTGCTGGATATGCCGGCCGATCTGCTGACGCGTTCGGTCAACGTCGGCTTTTCCGGCGGCGAGAAAAAGCGCAACGACATTCTGCAGATGGCAGCGCTGGAGCCGGATCTGTGCATTCTCGATGAAACCGACTCCGGTCTGGATATCGACGCGCTGAAAATCGTCGCCAACGGCGTCAACTCGCTGCGGGACGGCAAGCGCGCCTTTATCATCGTCACACACTACCAGCGCATTTTGGACTACATCCAGCCGGATTACGTACACGTGCTGTCCCAGGGGCGCATCGTCAAATCCGGCGATTTCTCGCTGGTGAAACAGTTGGAGGAGCAGGGCTATGGCTGGCTTACCGACCAACAGTAACGCCAACGCGTTGCAGCAGCTGTATCGTCTGTTCGAAGGCCGCGGCGGCGAGCGTTCGCCCCATGCGCTGGCGCACTGGCAGCAGGCGCTGAGACTCGGCTGGCCGACGCGCAAACATGAGAACTGGAAATACACGCCGCTCGAGGGGCTGCTGGAGCAGCAATTCCTTGAGCCGCAGCCCGCATCCGTGAACGCCGCGCAGCTCGAGGCGCTGGCGCTCGGTATCGACGCCTGCCGGCTGGTGTTTATCGATGGCCGCTACAGTGCCGCGCTCAGCGATGGCGATCTGGGCGACTACCAGTTCGAGCTGACCGCCTACGGCACGCCGCAGGCGCTGCCGGAGCCCATTCAGCCCGAAGTCTTCCTGCATCTGACCGAAAGCCTCGCGCAGGAAACCAGCCTGATCCGTCTGCCGGCCGGCAAAGCCCCCACACGGCCGCTGTACCTGCTGCATATCAGCACGGCCGCGGCGTGACGGGGGAAGTGAATACCGTGCATCATCGTCATCATCTGGAGATTGGGCGCGGGGCCGAGGCGGAAGTGATCGAACACTATGTCAGCCTGAGCGAGGCCGCGCACTTTACCGGCGCGCGCCTGACCGCCAACGTGGCGGACAACGCCGGGCTGTTGCACTGCAAGCTGGCGTTTGAAAGCCGGCCGAGCTACCACTTTGCCCATAACGATCTGGTCATCGGCCGCGACGCGCGGGTGAAAAGCGACAGCTTCCTGTTGGGCGCCGGCCTGACGCGCCACAACACCAGCGCGCAGCTGAACGGCGAAGGCGCCAATCTGGTGATCAACAGCCTGGTGCTGCCGGTGGGCAAGGAGATCTGCGATACCCGCACCTATCTGGAACACAACAAGGGCTACTGCGAAAGCCGCCAGCTGCATAAAACCGTGGTCAGCGATCGCGGCAAAGCGGTGTTCAACGGCATGATCAAAGTGGCCAAACACGCCATCAAAACCGACGGGCAGATGACCAACCACAATCTGTTGTTGGGGAAAGTGGCGGAAGTGGATACCAAGCCGCAGCTGGAGATCTACGCTGACGACGTTAAGTGCAGCCACGGTGCCACCGTGGGGCGTATCGATGAAGAACAGCTGTTTTATCTGCAGTCGCGCGGCATCGACAAACGCGCGGCGCAGCAGATGATTATCTTCGCCTTCGCCGCCGAGCTGACCGAAGGCATCGCCAACGACACCATCCGGGAACGGGTGCTGGCGCGCATCGCCCAGCGCCTGCCGGGGGAGGCTGCATGAGTTATCCGATTGAACGCGTGCGCGGCGACTTCCCGCTGCTGGCGCGCGAGGTGAACGGCCAACCGCTGGCCTACCTCGACAGCGCCGCCAGCGCGCAGAAACCGCAGACGGTAATCGACCGCGAACTGGATTTCTATCGCCACGGCTATGCCGCGGTGCATCGCGGCATCCACACCCTAAGCGCCGAGGCGACTCAGCAGATGGAAGCGGTGCGAGAACAGGCGGCGCGCTTTATCAACGCCGCCTCGGCGGAAGAGATGGTGTTCGTCAAGGGCACCACCGAAGGCATCAACCTGGTGGCCAACAGCTTTGGCCACCACCGGCTGCAGCCGGGCGACGTGATTCTCATCACCGAGATGGAGCACCACGCCAACATCGTGCCCTGGCAGATGCTGGCGCAGGAGCGCGGTCTGCAGCTGCGGGTTTGGCCGCTGCAGCCGGATGGCACGCTGGATCTGGCGCGGTTGCCGGAACTGATCGACGCGTCCTGTAAACTGCTGGCGCTGACCGAGGTCTCCAACGTGCTGGGCACCGTCAACCCGGTGCGCGACATCATCGCCCGCGCCAGAGCCCTGGCGCCGGATCTGACCGTGCTGGTGGACGGCGCGCAGGCGGTGATGCACCAGCGCGTCGATGTTCAGGCGCTGGACTGCGATTTCTACGTGTTTTCCGGCCATAAGCTGTATGGCCCTTCCGGCATCGGCATGCTGTATGGGCGCCAGGCGCTCCTGCAGCAGATGCCACCGTGGGAAGGGGGCGGTTCGATGATCCGTCAGGTCAGCCTGACGGCGGGCACCACCTTCGCCGATCCGCCCTGGCGCTTCGAGGCCGGTTCGCCGAACACCGCCGGCATCATGGGGCTGGGCGCGGCGTTCGATTACGTCGAAGCCCTGGGGCTGAATGCGATCCGCGATTATGAACAGTCGCTGATGCATTACGCGCTTGAGGCGCTCAAGCAGGTGCCGACGCTGAAAATCTATGGTCCGGCACATCGGGCCGGGGTGATCGCCTTCAATTTGGGGGAACACCATGCCTATGACGTCGGCAGCTTCCTCGATCAGTACGGCATCGCCATTCGCACCGGCCACCATTGCGCCATGCCGCTGATGGCGTTTTATCAGGTGCCGAGCATGTGCCGCGCGTCGCTGGCGTTATATAATACCCGCGAAGAGGTGGACCGGCTGGTGGCCGGGCTGCAACGCATTCATCAGCTGTTAGGCTAGCCGGGGCGCGTCCTCGGCGGTACAAAAGGATCCCCATGGCGAATTTGCCGGACAAAGACAAATTGGTGCGTAATTTCTCCCGCTGTTTGAACTGGGAGGAGAAATATCTGTACGTGATTGAACTCGGCGCCAAATTGCCGCCGCTGGACGAGGCCGAGCGGCAGGCCGAGAACCTGATTTCCGGCTGCCAGAGCCAGGTGTGGATCGTGATGCGCTGCGATGAGCAAGGGCAGGTCGAATTCCATGGCGATAGCGACGCGGCGATCGTCAAAGGGCTGCTGGCGGTGGTGTTTATTCTTTATCGTCAATTGACGCCACAGCAAATCGTCGAGCTCGACGTGCGGCCGTTTTTCACCGAGCTGGCGCTCAGCCAACATTTGACGCCTTCGCGCTCACAGGGGCTGGAGGCGATGATCCGCGCCATTCGCAGTAAAGCCGCTCAGCTGGCCTGATCCTTAACGCCACTGCTCTTTAAAGGCTCATTGATATATTCGCTTTGTCAATGAGTCTTTACAATCCGCCGTTTTCCCCGGGGTTCATCCCCCAATTCAGTGATATTTCAGCAGCTTACCCATTGACGTTTCGTTGACAATCAGCGACGACGATTACGTTATAACGTGTTGATTTTTAGAGAACTTATTGCCTTTGATGCCAGCGTTGCTAGTATTAATCAGGTATTGTCTGATTTACCCACCGCCAGGCGCTCGTTAGCCTTGGGGGCGAACCGTCATAAAAAATATAGGGATGATAATGAAACGTGCGTTGAGTTTAATGGGCATGGTCTTCGCCACCGTACTGGCCGGCACGCAGGCCGCCAGTGCGACCGAATACCCGCTGCCGCCGCCGGACAGCCGTCTGATCGGTGAAAACACCACTTATACCGTGCCAAACGACGGCCGTCCGCTGGAGGCGATCGCCGCCGACTACAAGATTGGCCTGCTGGGCATGCTGGAAGCCAACCCCGGCACCGATCCGTTCCTGCCTAAGCCGGGTACGGTGCTGACCATTCCGACCCAAATGCTGCTGCCTGACACCAAGCGTGAAGGGATCATCGTCAACCTGGCCGAGCTGCGCCTTTACTACTATCCGAAAGGCGAGAATAAAGTGATCGTCTATCCGATCGGTATCGGCCAGACCGGGATGCACACGCCGCTGGAGGTGACTTCCATCAGCCAGAAGATCCCTAATCCGACCTGGACGCCCACCGCCAACATCCGCAAGCGCTATCAATCCCAGGGTGTGACGCTGCCTGCGGTGGTGCCGGCCGGCCCTGAGAACCCGATGGGGCTGTTCGCCCTGCGTCTGGCTATGGGGCGCGGTGAATACCTGATCCACGGCACCAATGCCAACTTCGGTATCGGCATGCGCGTCAGCTCCGGCTGTATTCGCCTGCGTCCGACGGATATCGAGGCGCTGTTCAACATGGTGCCGCGCGGTACGCGGGTGCAAGTGATCAACGATCCGGTGAAGATTTCGGTCGAGCCGGACGGCAAACGCTATGTGGAAGTGCACCAGCCGCTGTCGCGGGTGGAAAGCGACGATCCGCAGACCATGCCGATCGCGTTGTCTAAAGCGGAGAAAGCCTTTGCTGCCGATGGGCAAACCGATCGCGCCGTGTTCGATAGCGCGGTTGTACGCCGCTCTGGCATGCCGGTGCTGGTCAACGTAGGGGAGAGCCCGTCTGAGGTGAGTTTAACGCCTGCAGCGGCTCCTGCGGCGAAAAAGAGCCCATTCAAGGCAGCGCCAATCAGCTCGGTGAACTAAGGTTGCCGGATTGAGTGGTCGAAGAGGGGTTCAGCGTGCTGAACCTCTTTTTTTTGCCTGCAGAGCTGGAAAGCCCAGGCGACAAACAGGCAAAAAAACGGCGCACAATGTGCGCCGTTTTCAATAACCAAAGCTATCTTACTTTTTGTAAGCGTGAGCTTGGTTGTCCAGACGCTGGTTAGCGCGTGCTGCGTCGTCTTTAGCCGCTTGAACGTCAGAACGCATTGCGTTCACGTCGTTGCTCAGCTGATCAACTTTAGCGTTCAGAGTCTGAACGTCAGAAGACAGTTGATCGATTTTAGCGTTGCTAGAGCAGCCAGCCAGCAGAGTGGAACCCAGGATTACCGCGCCCAGTACCAGTTTAGTACGATTCATTATAACACCCTCTAGATTGAGTTAATCTCCATGTAGCGTTACAAGTATTACACAAACTTTTTTCGAAAGAGAATAATTTTTTAGTGTTGAGGTGCTTTATTTTGATCGTTCGCTCAAACTTGCATCTGGTTTTACAAATTAGTTAAAAAAACGAGGGAAAACAGCCGGCTTCCATGGGACTACTCCGATTTGTTATTAGCTAAATAATGAGCAGATCGCGGTTGCGTTTTGAGAAAAATAGTTTACTGCCGATAAAAAAAACGCCGCAAAGCGGCGTTTTGATCAAGATAATTATGTCACGTTTTATATTACAGCACGTGTACCGAGGCGGTGTTGGTGGTGCCGCTCGGCACCAGCGCGCCGGAAACCATCACCACGACGTCGCCTTTTTGCGCCAGGCCGCTGGCCAGCGCGGCTTCTTTACCAATGCGGTAGAAGTCATCGGTGGAGGCGATTTCTTTGACCATCTGCGGGATAACGCCCTTGCTCAGCACCAGCTGATGCGCGGTGGTCTGGTTGGTGGTCAGCGCCAGGATCACGGCGTTCGGGAAGTATTTACGCACGGATTTCGCTGACTTGCCGCCGCTGGTGGCGACGACGATCAGCGGCGCGTCCAGTTTTTCGGCGGTTTCAACCGCGCCGCGGCATACCGCTTCGGTGATGCGCAGCTTGCGGCGATCGTTCAGGGTATCGATGCGGCTTGGCATCACGCGATCGGTGCGTTCGCAGATGGTCGCCATGATGTTGACCGCTTCCAGCGGGTATTTGCCCTTGGCGCTTTCGCCGGACAGCATGACGGCGTCGGTGCCGTCCAGAATGGCGTTGGCGACGTCACCGGCTTCCGCACGGGTAGGGCGCGGGTTCTTGATCATGGAATCGAGCATCTGGGTGGCGGTGATCACCACTTTACGCGCACGGTTGCATTTTTCGATCATCATCTTCTGGGCGAAGATCACTTCTTCTACCGGGATTTCAACGCCCAGATCGCCGCGGGCAACCATGATGCCGTCGGACGCTTCGAGAATTTCGTCGAAGTTGTTCAGGCCTTCCTGGTTCTCGATCTTGGAGATGATCTGGATCTGCTCGCCGCCGTGCGCTTTCAGGTGCTCGCGGATCTCCAGCACGTCGGAGCGTTTACGGATAAAGGACGCCGCCACGAAGTCGACGCCTTGCTCGCAGCCGAAGATCAGGTCGCGTTTGTCTTTCTCGGCCAGCGCAGGCAGTTGGATGGACACGCCCGGCAGGTTGACGCCTTTGTTCTCGCCCAGGTCGCCGTTGTTCAGCACCTTGCAAACGACTTCGTTCTCGGTCACGTTGGTGACTTCCATGCCGATCAGGCCGTCGTCAACCAGCACGGTGTTGCCGATCTTCAGGTCGGCGGCGAAGCCGGCGTAGGTCACCGCCACGCGTTCGCTGTTGCCGATCACGCTCTGGTCGGTGGTGAAGGTGAAGGTTTGGCCGGCGACCAGAGAGGCGTCTTTGCCGCCTTCCAGTTTCATGGTGCGAATTTCCGGGCCTTTGGTATCCAGCAGGATGCCGGCGTTGATACCGGTTTTCGCCATCACGGCGCGCATGTTCTTGATGCGGTTGCCGTGCTCTTCATAGTCGCCGTGAGAGAAGTTGAGACGCATCACGTTCATGCCCGCATTGAGCAGGTTGGTCAGCATTTCTTCCGATTCGGTTTTTGGACCGATGGTACAAACAATTTTGGTCTTTTTCATGGCGGAGTTTTCTACAAGTTGTGATGGATAAAAAAACGAATTTGACCGGCGTTGTTTACGCCGATAGGGAATTTGAGCCGTGCCTGGTGGTGAAAAACATAGTTAAGGATAGGTGACGACAGTTGATGTGGGGCGGAAAAATTCAGCCCGCGCGGGGGCGCGGGGATGCTGCGCAACGGGGTGAGATTAAATCGTGTTGTTATTGCGTTTTCGCAGATCAAGGGCTGAAACCATTCAACTGATAGACGTTGCGCATTATAAAGGCTAAGCGGCGGGAAACAAAATAAAAAACCGCGGCGGTGCGGCGGATATGTCAAAACGAGGGCAAATGTGGCGCAAATGCAACGCGTTGCGTACGGCTTGTTGCGCAAATAACCTTGCTGTAAATGCGGCTTAGCGCGTTTGCGGGATTTCCAGCAGCACACCGGCGCTCAGGCAGAAGCAGCCGCTGGCGACGTTGGCCGGCAGGGTCAGGCTCTCGCCGGTCCGCACTGTCCGCGTGTCGCCGCCGAGGGTGAACTCGAATTCACCCGATATCACCCGGGTTTGCAGCGCGTGCGCGGGCTTTTGCAGCTGGCCGAAGGCCCCGGTCTCGAAACGCACTTCCGCTGCCGGCGAACCGTCGCTCATCACGCCTTCACGACGGGCAAGGCCATTGTCGAGCGGTAAAAAGGGGGTGTTGGCGGTGAAGGTGGTCATGTGGCGTTCCTGATGGCTGATGGCGGTAGTTCGGCGCAATCGACATGAAAAATCGAGCGGTCGGGCAGAGACGAAACAGCGAGAATTATAACGCGATAGGGGGAGAGGTGAATCAGCAATATGGTGCGTCCGAGTGGACTCGAACCACCGACCCCCACCATGTCAAGGTGGTGCTCTAACCAACTGAGCTACGGACGCACTGTACTGCTTCTGGAATTTGGTGCGTCCGAGTGGACTCGAACCACCGACCCCCACCATGTCAAGGTGGTGCTCTAACCAACTGAGCTACGGACGCATCTTTTCCTGTCTGTCATGGCTGACAGCGGGGACGAATATTAACGAGCTACCCGCGTGCTGGCAAGGGGAAAAGCGCAATTTTATTCGGTATTTCACGCGATTGCTGAGGTTGTGCGCAGACAGGCGTTTTTTTCCGCAACCCGCTGCCCGGCCGGGGAGAAAACCGGCCGGGAACGGACTCAGCGGGTAGAACGCTGCAGGATGACGGTGGTCGGCTGTTTCTGCAGCCAGCGCATGCGCAGCGCCATCATGATGGCGGCGAAGGTCAGGCCGATGATAAAGCCGATCCAGAAACCGCTCGGCCCCATCGCCGGCACCACCGCATCGGTCAGCGCCAGCAGATAGCCGCTCGGCAGGCCCAACACCCAGTAAGCGATGAAGGTGATGAAGAAGATCGCGCGAGTATCTTTATAACCGCGCAGCACGCCGCTGCCGATCACCTGGATTGAATCCGAGATTTGATACAGCGCCGCCAGCAGCATCAGCTGCGAGGCCATCGCCACCACCGCCGGGCTGTTGTTGTACAGCAGGGCGATCGGTTCGCGGAAGGTGGCGGTAAACAGCGCAGTGCAGACGGCCATGGTGATGCCGACGCCGATGGCGGAGTATGCGGCGACGCGCGCGCCTTCTACCGACCCTTCTCCCAGACGATAACCGACGCGAATGGTGGCGCCGACGCCCAGCGACAGCGGCAACACGAACATCAGCGCGCTGAAGTTAAGCGCGATCTGGTGGCCGGCGACCGCGACGATCCCGAGCGGCGATACCAGCAGCGCCACCACGGCGAACAGGGTGACTTCGAAGAACAGCGCCAGCGCCACCGGCATGCCGATGCCGATCAGGCGCTTCAGCGCCGCCCAGTCCGGGCCGCCGAGATCGCCTGCCTGGCGCTTGATGTCGCGCTGCGACGGCGCGCGCTTCACGTACCAGCGCATCATCAGGAACATGATCCAGTAGACGCTGCCGGTCGCGACGCCGCAGCCCACGCCGCCCAGCTCCGGCATGCCGAACTTGCCGTAGATGAAGATGTAGTTGATCGGGATATTCACCAGCAGGCCGAGGAAGCCGATCACCATGCCGGGCTTGGTTTTGGACAGCCCTTCGCACTGGTTGCGCATCACCTGGAAGAACAGATAGCCCGGCGCGCCCCACATGATGGCGTGCAGATAACCGACGGCTTTATCCGCCAGCTGCGGATCGATGTTGTGCATCATGTCGATGACGAATTTGCAGTTATACAGCACGACGATCAACAGCACGGAAACGCCGGAGGCCAGCCAGAAGCCCTGACGCACCTGATGGGCGATACGATCGCGACGGCCGGCGCCGTTTAACTGGGCGATCACCGGGGTCAGCGCCAGCAGCAGGCCGTGGCCGAACAGGATGGCCGGCAGCCAGATAGAGGTGCCGACCGCAACCGCCGCCATATCGGTGGCGCTGTAAGCGCCGGCCATGATGGTATCCACCACGCCCATGGCGGTTTGCGAGATTTGCGCGATGATCACCGGGATAGCGAGAGCCAATAAACTACGCGCTTCAATTAAGTACTTCTGCACGCATACACCTTTCTATTTTATATATGTGGGAGGGAGGGCTGCCGCGAGAGGACAACAATTAAAATAGCGGAATTTTGTCAAAAATATTGTACCTGCTCGGCGTCGTTAAGCAAACGCCGCAGATAAATAGTTATTAAATGCGCAGGGACGCGTTTTTTGCCGTCGCGGATTTGGTTTTCAGCGCCAACTGGGGCAAACTGCCGGAAGCGTTTTAATCTATTGAGTAAGAAGAGGCACATATGTTCACCGGTATCGTACAAGGCACCGCGCCGCTGGTCGCCATTGATGAGAAACCCAATTTCCGCACCCATGTGATCGAGATGCCTGCAGAACTGCTGCCGGGGCTGGAGCTGGGCGCGTCGGTGGCCCATAACGGCTGCTGCCTGACCGTCACCGCGGTGGAAGGCAACCGCGTCAGCTTCGATTTGATCAAGGAAACGTTGCGCCTGACCAACCTCGGCGATCTGGCGCTGGGCGACATCGTCAATATCGAGCGCGCGGCGAAATTCAATGATGAAATTGGCGGTCATTTGATGTCCGGCCATATTATCTGCACGGCGGAAGTGGCCAAAATTTATACCTCTGAAAATAACCGTCAGGTATGGCTGCGCATGCCGAATGCGGAATTGATGAAATATGTGCTGCACAAAGGTTTCATCGGCATCGACGGCATTAGCCTGACCATCGGCGAAGTGGTGAATAACCGTTTCTGCGTGCATCTGATCCCGGAAACCCTGGAGCGCACTACGCTGGGTAAAAAACGCCTGGGCGATAAGGTGAACATCGAGATCGATCCGCAGACGCAGGCGGTAGTGGACACCGTCGAACGCGTGCTGGCCAATCGGGAAGCGACGCTGGCGGCGGCGGTGGCGCCGGCGCACAAAGACTGACAGCGATTCGGGCGTTGCCGCCGGAGTCGAATCATAAGCAGAGAGGAGAAACGCGTGAAGTTTTATGGGAAAACGTTGTTGTTAACCGCGTTGCTGGCGCTGAGCGCCTGCAGCAGTTCACCTGAGCAGGGCGGCGGCGCGCAAGTGGCCGATGCGGACGATACCTGCGGCGCTTCGCAGTATCAAAACTACGTCGGCAAGCCGATGACGTCGCTGGAAGGCGTGCGGATCGAATCCAAGGTGCGCGCCATTCCGTACAACTCTGCCGTCACCATGGATTTCAACCTGCGCCGTCTGAACTTCCTCGGCGATAGCAACGATAAAATCATCCGCGTTTACTGCGGCTAAGCCGCCTGGTTCGAAAGAGCAAAAAAAGCCCCGGCGATGAGGTTGCCGGGGCTTTTTTTATTAGGGGAGCGTTCAGCGTGCGACGCGGATGCCGCCTTCAACGCCTTTCGGGCTGAACACCACCTGCCACAGCTGCAGGTCGCGCGCCCGAAACGCGCCGGCGCAGGCGTTCAGGTAATAGCTGAACATCCGCTCGAAGCGCTCGGAATAACGCGGAGCAAGCTGCGGCCACGCCTGTTTGAAGCGCTCGAACCAGGCCATCAGCGTGCGATCGTAGTCGGCGCCGATGTTGTGCCAGTCTTCCATCACGAAATGGCCTTCGCTGGCCTCGGCGATATGCCTCACCGAGGGCAGGCAGCCATTCGGGAAGATATATTTGTTGATCCACGGATCGACGTTCATGTCGGTCTTGTTGGAACCGATGGTGTGCAGCAGGAACAGGCCGTGCGGCGCCAGATTGCGCTCTACCACGTTGAAATAGGTGCGATAGTTTTTGGGCCCGACGTGCTCGAACATGCCGACCGAGACGATGCGATCGAACTGCTGATGCAGATCACGATAATCCTGCAGCAGGATCTGCACGTCCAGCCCGGCGCAGCGTGCCTGAGCCAGCTTCTGCTGCTCGGCGGAAATGGTCACGCCGACCACCGACACGCCGTAATTTTTCGCCGCATAGGCGGAGAGGCCGCCCCAGCCGCAGCCGATGTCCAGCAAGCGCATGCCCGGCTGCAGCTGCAGTTTTTCGCAGATCATCCGCAGTTTCGCTTCTTGCGCTTCCTCCAGCGTGGCGGCGTCTTTCCAGTAGCCGCAGGAGTATTGCATGTAAGGATCGAGCATCAGCGTAAACAGATCGTTGCCAAGATCGTAATGCTCTTTGCCGACGATCCAGGCGCGCTTTTTCGATTGCAGATTGGTCAGGCGCGCCGCGGCGATACGCAGGGTATCTTTCAGGTGGTGGGGGAGCTTCTTCTCCAGCCCGGCGCTGACCACGCGCTGGAAGAATATATCCAGCCGCTCGCATTCCCACCAACCATCCATATAGCTCTCGCCGAGACCCAGTGAGCCTTGCTGCAAAACGCGTTTAAAGAATTCGGGGTTTTTAACCTGAATATCGAAAGGGCGCGATCCGTTAATTTCGATACCGGCCAGACCGAGCATTTCGTGCGCGATACGGTACCACTGGTTATCCTGGATGCTCAGATCTTCTATACACGATGAACTCATAGCTTCTCCATCACCTTCTTCTGACTGATGACCCGTTAGGAAACAGCTTAGACAATTTCTGCGGGTGCATACGTATACCGACGGGAAATAAGCCCGCGGCGTCTGATATCCGACTATGAACAGAGGAAATTTAAAGAAGCGACCCGACGCAAACGGCGCAGGATAAACGCCTCTTCAAAAAAAGAGTGTGACGCAAGACGCGTACACAACAGCTAATTGAGATATAGAGATTATAAGGTGTTACTTTACAAGGTTGTTTTTGAGTATAGGCGCGCCGAGGCATTGACTCAACTGTAAATCGCACTCGGCACGCATATTCTTTAAGTGATTATTTAGCTTGGCAATTATGACGCTGAGTTAGCATGTTCGCGCGGCGTTTCTTGCGGCGCCTTGGCCGCTTTTCCCCGCTGCATGAAATACCCCAGCGCGGCCAGTATCACCGTGGACACCATCACCGTCACCGTCGCCAACAGCGGCTGCGCAATAAACGTCGATACCAGCATGCTCGCCACGAAACACAGCCCCAGCTGCAGCGTATTTTGCAGCGCGGCGGCTTTGCCGCTGCTGTCCGGGAACGGCATCAGCGCGTTGGCCACCATGATCGGATAGCCGGCGCCGTTGACCAGCGCCATCACGCAGAACGGGATCAGGAGCGTGGTGAGCGTCGGGGCGGTCACGGTCGCCACCAGATACAGGGCCACCATGCTGACAGCATAAGCTACCAGCAGCCACGGCAGCAGGGTTTTGCCATTGATGCGCTTGAGCGCGGCGCGGCACCCGTAACCGCCCAGCAGGAAGGCCAGCGTCTGCGGCACATAGCTCAGGCCGATGTCGCTCGGGCCGTAGCCCATATCACCGAGGATAAACGGCGAGCCGGTCAGCCAGGCGAAGAAACCGGCCGAACAGGCGGCGTACATGGCGACATTGCCGCTGAATACCGGGGATTTCAATAATTGCCAAAAACTGACGCTGCTTTTTGGCGCGTCGACGGCGGGTTTTGGCCTGGCGTTCTCTTTGAGCAGCAGCGTCGGCAGCAGCAACAAGGCGGTGATGGCCAGCAGCACGGCGAAGATCGCGCGCCAGCTGGCGTGGTTCAGCAGCCAGGCGCCCAGCAGCGGCGCCAGCGCCGGCGATAGCGCCACCAGCGGCATGATGGTGGCGAATACGCGGTTGGCCTGGCCTTCACGATAGCGGTCGACCACCAGCGCTTGCCAGATGGCGGCGGCGGAACAGACGCCTATGGCCTGAATAAAGCGCAGTATCCAGAGCTGCGCGGCATTTTCCACCCACAGCATGCCCAGGCAGCCGAGCGCGAACAGCGTCAGGCCAATCAACAATACCGGTTTGCGCCCCAGACGGTCGGAGAGCGGCCCCCACAGCAGCTGCGCGAAGGCGAAGCCGGCCAAAAAGATGCTCAGGCTGGCGCTGACCGCGCCGGCGGAAATTTGCAGTTCCTCCCGCATGGCGCCGAAGGCGGGCAGGTACATATCGGTCGCCAGATAACCCAGCATGCTCAGGCCGGCGAGGTAGAACATAAAACCAAAGGAATTTCGCATGGTATTTCTCGTTAATATTTTAGTGTCGCAGGTTTTTAGCGCCGGCCAGTGTATCCGGCTGGATCTCTGCTTGTGAAACGGTAATATTTGCAAAGTGCTGTTAAAAAAATTGAAGGCAAAGCGATGTGGTCTGAATATTCTCTCGAGGTCGTTGATGCGGTGGCGCGCACCGGCAGTTTCAGCGCGGCGGCGCAGGAGCTGCACCGGGTGCCGTCGGCGGTAAGTTATACCGTGCGGCAGCTGGAGCAATGGCTGGCGGTGCCGCTGTTTGAGCGGCGTCACCGAGATGTGGAACTGACGCCGGCCGGCGCGCTGTTTATCAAGGATGCGCGAGCTGTTATCAAAAAAATGCTCGACACCCGCCGCCACTGTCAACAGGTGGCCAACGGTTGGCGCGGTCAGCTGAATATCGCGGTGGACATCATCGTCAAACCGCAGCGCAGCCGCCAGCTGGTGCTGGATTTCTACCGCCATTTCCCCGACGTCGAGTTGATGCTGCAACCCGAGGTGTTTAACGGCGTGTGGGATGCGTTGGTGGACGGCAGGGCGGACATGGCGATTGGCGCCACCCGCGCGGTGCCGGTCGGCGGCGGCTTCGCTTTCCGCGACATGGGGGATATGAACTGGCTGTGCGTAGTCAGCCCACAGCACCCGTTGGCGCAGCTGGCAGGGCCGTTGAATGACGATCGGTTGAGGCCGTACCCTGCGCTTTGTCTGGAAGACACCTCGCGCAATCTGCCCAAGCGCGTCACCTGGACGCTGGATAACCAGCGGCGGCTGGTGGTGCCGGACTGGACCTCGGCGCTCGACTGTTTGTGCGCCGGATTGTGCGTCGGCATGATGCCGGCGCATCTGGCGCTGCCGCGGGTGCAGCGCGGTGAGCTGAAGGCGTTGCAGTTGCAGCAGCCGTTTCCCGCCAGCCCCTGCTGCCTGACCTGGCAACAGGATAAACCGTCACCGGCGATGAGCTGGCTGCTGGCGTATTTGGGCGATGGCGAGACGCTGAATCAGGAGTGGCTGAGTGAGGCGGCACCGGAAGCCGTGCCGGCTTCCGGTAGGGAGGACGATCAGCGGCGGTAGTCGATGAACGGACCGTCGGCGACCGAACGGCGTTCGACCAGCTTCGGATGCACTTCGATCACCTGCGATTCTTCGCGCTTGCTGATGATGCGATCCAGCAGCATGGTGAAGGCCATTTCGCCCAGACGCTCTTTCGGCTGATGAATGGTGGTCAGCGCCGGGGTGAAGTAGCGGGCGTTGCGCACGTTGTCGTAGCCGATCACGGAAATATCCTGCGGCACCCGCAGCCCCAGTTCGTCGGCGGCGCAGATGGCGCCCATCGCCATGATGTCGCCGCCGCAGAATACTGCGGTCGGTCGCTGTTTTTGCGACAGAATTTGATGCATCGCCTTGTAACCGGACTCCGGCTCGAAGTCACCCTGGACTATCCACTCTTCGCGAATATCGATATGCGCTTCCTGCAGCGCCTTCATAAAGCCCTGATGACGGCCGCCGCCGGTGTTGCGCGACAGCTGGCCCGGGATAGCGCCGATATCGCGGTGGCCGCGCTCGATCAGGTAACGGCCGGCCAGATAGCCGCCTTCGAACGCGTTATCGATGATGGTGTCGGTGAAGTCGCCGCGCGCGGCGCCCCAGTCCATTACCACCATCGGGATGTTGCGGTAGTCTTCCAGCATGCCCAGCAGCTGATCCGGGTATTCGGAACACATGACCAGCAGGCCGTCGACGCGCTTTTGCGCCAGCATCGCCAGGTAGGCGCGCTGTTTGTCCAGATTGTTGTGCGAGTTGCACAGGATCAGGGTATAGCCTTTGCTGTAGCAGCTGTTTTCCACCGCCTCGATCACTTCGGCAAAGTAGGGCGCTTCGCTCGAGGTGGCCAGCAGACCGATAGACTTGGTGTGATTGACTTTCAGGCTGCGCGCCACGGCGCTCGGCGAGTAGTGCAGCTCTTTGATGGCGGCCCACACGGCCGCTTTGGTCTCTTCGGCGACGAAACGAGTCTTATTGATGACGTGCGAAACGGTGGTGGTGGAAACGCCCGCGCGTTTGGCCACATCTTTAATCGTTGCCATGTAAGGAATGACTCCTGAACTCACATGTTTACAGCATGTAAGTGTGATGTTAATCGTTTGCCTACGTAGATCCTTCTCCAGAGAAGCGAAAACTGAGTTTTTAGTGTTGAAGTCGTCAGCGCTTAATCAGGAGGGGCATGAATGCCGGTACGCAGTTGTGAACTGCGAATTTTGTCGCATATTGAACAAAAGTGGAAGAGGTAATCGAGATTATAAACCGGGAAATGATAACAAGATTTTATCGGCGAACTGTGGGAAAATGATTTGACGTACTAATTGTGCGCCTTTTATCCTTAGGAAAGCCCATTTTAAAGGAGTTGTCATGGATACCGATCTGAAGATGTCGCTGTTCACCACCGTTTGCGCATTGGCGATGATCATCGCTTTCAGCTTTGTCGCCGCGTTGAACTGATTTCCCGCCAGTTTTAAAAAAGGCGCAGCCAAGCTGCGCCTCATCACTTAGGCAAGGCCTGCGCTTACGCCAGGTTTTCCGCCGCGAAAGTCCAGTTGACCAACGCCCAGAAGTTTTCCAGGTATTTTGGACGCGCATTGCGGTAATCGATGTAATACGCGTGTTCCCACACGTCAACGGTCAGCAGCGGTTTGTCTTCGCCGGTCAGCGGGGTTGCCGCGTTGGAAGTGTTGACGATCGCCAGCGCGCCGTCCGGTTTTTTCACCAGCCAGGTCCAGCCGGCACCGAAGTTTTTCACGGCGGCATCGGTGAACTGCTCTTTGAACGCAGCGAAAGAGCCGAAGGATTTGACGATCGCCGCCGCCAGTTCGCCCTGCGGTTCACCGCCGCCCTGTGGCGACAGGCAGTGCCAGTAGAAGGTGTGGTTCCACACCTGCGCGGCGTTGTTGAACACGCCGCCGTTAGAGGTCTTGATGATCTCTTCGAGCGATTTGCCTTCGAACTCGCTGCCTTTCACCAGGTTGTTCAGGTTAACCACGTAGGTGTTGTGGTGTTTGCCGTAGTGGTATTCCAGGGTCTCGGCGGAGATGTGCGGCTCGAGCGCGTTTTTCTCATACGGTAATGCAGGTAATTCAAACGACATTGCTTCCTCCTTTACAGCGCCATTCAGCTTCTCGCCGGGGCGAACGCCGGATGGGCCGTTTTTTTATTGTGGTCATTCAATCTTAACAATTTTCATCATAAAAAACAGGAGGAAAAGCGAGAAATGCGCGTGGGGGAGTGCGATGGGCGATAGCTTGAGCAGGCGGTTGCGGCCGAGGCCGCAACCGCGAAGAGCAGGGAATTAACGGATGGTTTTCGGCGTCACTACGCGGCGAGCGCCGATGTAGTGGTTCTGCCAATAGTCGTTATCGAGCTGGCTGATGCGGATCTCTTCGCCGGTGCGCGGCGACTGGATGAATTTGCCGTTGCCGAGGTAGACGCCGACATGATCCGCCACGCCGCGGTTGTTAATGCGGAAGAACACCAGATCGCCGCTTTCCAGTTCGCTCTTCTTGATCGGCGCCGCGTCGCGCAGGTGATACATTTCGTTGGCGGTGCGCGGCATCTTGATTTTCACCACGTCTTTATAGGCGTAATAGATGAGGCCGCTGCAGTCGAAGCCGGTGCGCGGCGAGCTGCCGCCCCAGCGGTAAGGCTTGCCCATCTGATCCATCAGCTTGGCCATCGCGGTCTGCTTGGCGTGCTGGTAACGCTTTTTGTGCGCCGGGCTGAGTTTCAACGGTTTTTCATCACGCGCCAGCTTGGCGGTGGCCATACCGGCTTCGCGGTGGCGGCCATAGCCTTTTTTGTAGCCCTTTTTCGGCGGGGTGACTTTAATTTTGGCGGTTTTCTGCGCTTTGGCCTTGGGTTTGGCGCTGACGATCTTTTTCGCGCTTTTCTCGCTTTTGACCTTGGCGGTCTTGGTTTTTTTCTCGGGGGCCGTCACTTTGGCTTTTTTGGCGGCTTTATCCGCTTTCTTTTTTCTGCGGTCATCGGGCCGCGCTTCATTGGCATGGCTTTTACGCTGCTCGGCGGCAACACGCGCCTGTGGCGCAGCGTGCGCCAAATTGAAGAAGAGCTGCGTAAACAGCAGCGCAAAGAGCGTAAGAATTAAACGCATGTTGACGTCACCAACCTTGGCCCCGAAACGGATATCGAAAGAGTTACAGTATTCCCGAATTTCGCCATATAAAACAGCGAAGAACTCATAAATAATAATCCATATTGTGAGAAAACGTTAATGACATTTTTTTTGGTTTAAAATCAGCCTGTTGATGTATAAAAAAGCGCCAGGCGGCGGTAGCGGATATAATTAAGCCGCGCCGTCATCGCGGCGCAATATATTAGTGAAATGGTCGGATTAAAAATGTTATTCTCAACGTATGTTTTGACCGGAATGACGTGGCCGGTGAAACGCGATCGGCGGCGGGCGAATATCCTTGCAAAAGATGGCGTTTTCTTGCGACTGTTCCAGCCGCTACAATAGCCCGCGTGATGCATGTTGTAGCCATGAAATGTGGCTTGAGGAAGCAATAAATGACGACGACACTTGAAAAAATTCAGCACCAGATCGCTGAAAACCCGATTCTGCTGTACATGAAGGGTTCGCCAAAGCTGCCGAGCTGCGGCTTCTCTGCGCAGGCTGTGCAAGCGCTGTCCGCCTGCGGCGAGCGTTTCGCCTATGTGGATATTCTGCAAAACCCGGACATCCGCGCCGAGTTGCCAAAATATGCCAACTGGCCGACTTTCCCGCAGCTGTGGGTAGACGGTGAGCTGGTCGGCGGTTGCGATATCATCATCGAAATGTATCAGCGCGGCGAATTGCAGCAGCTGATCAAAGAAACGGCAGAAAAGTATAAAGCGCAGGAAGACCAGCAGTCTTAATCGACAGACTTGCGGTTATCGCGTAACGGGCGGCGCCAGTGCAAACTGGGCCGCCTTTTTTATTGGGCTTATTCGGCGAGATCGCCGGCGGGCAGCGGCCAGCCGCCGAGACGCTTCCAGCGGTTAACCAGCTCACAAAACAGCAGGGCGGTTTGTTCGGTGTCGTACAGCGCGGAGTGCGCCTGGCTGCTGTCGAACGGCATGCCGGCGGCGATGCAGGCTTTGGCCAGCACCGTTTGCCCCAGCACCAGGCCGCTCAGCGCAGCGGTGTCGAAGGTGGCGAACGGATGGAACGGATTACGCTTCAAACCGGCGCGTTCGGCCGCGGCCATCAGGAAGCTGTGATCGAAGTTGGCGTTGTGCGCGACGATAATGGCCCGGTTGCAACCGCGATCCTTGAGCCCTTTGCGCACCGCTTTGAAAATGGCGTGCAGCGCGTCGTATTCGCTGACCGCACCGCGCAGCGGGTTGTGCGGATCGATGCCGTTAAACGCCAGCGCTTCCGGTTGCAGGTTGGCGCCCTCGAAAGGCTCCACGTGGAAGTGCAGGGTTTCGTCGCGCTGCAGCCAGCCGTCTTCATCCATTTTCAGCGTCACGGCGGCGATTTCCAGCAGCGCATCGGTATTGGCGTTGAAGCCGGCGGTTTCAACATCTATTACTACGGGATAAAACCCACGAAAACGACCACTCAGGGCGTTAAGATCACTTTTTTCGGCCATCAGTTTCTTATCTTCATCGAATGCAGCGCGCATTATGGCAAATTTTGCGCCCGGTTGCAGGCGCTATCGCGCGGAGAATCAGCGGGGCACAGGCGCGCCCCGAGAAAGGCTTAGTGGCCGAGGCCTTGGCCGGCGTGTTTGTTTTCGATCAGCTCGATTTTATAACCGTCCGGATCTTCGACGAACGCGATCACCGTGGTGCCGCCTTTCACCGGGCCGGCCTCACGGGTGACGTTGCCGCCGGCGCGGCGGATGTTGTCGCAGGTGGCGGCGACGTCGTCCACGCCCAGCGCCAGGTGGCCGAAGGCGGTGCCCATGTCGTAGCTGTCGGTGCCCCAGTTATAGGTCAGTTCGATAACCGCGCCTTCGCTCTCTTCCGTATAGCCGACAAAAGCCAGCGAGTATTTGTACTCCGGGTTTTCGCTGGTGCGCAGCAGGCGCATGCCTAATACCTTGGTGTAGAAGTCGATGGAGCGTTGCAGATCACCGACGCGGATCATGGTATGGAGTAAGCGCATAATTCCTCTGAATTGACTGTGCCGTGGCAGACGGCGGGTGGATTGAAGCACAAGCGAGTATAGCCTTGTCCCGCAAGGGAATTCAACGTGACTAGTTGGTGACGATGTCACTTTTTGCCCCCTCGCCATGGGTGTTTAAATATTGATCGAGTGTACCGATCGATACGAAGTAATTGATCTGCACAATCAATTATCAATTCCGCGCGTAACCGTGTAGAAATTGACCTGTAGCAGATAACAACACCAGGGAACGTCGGCCCGCCTTGTGCGGGCCTTTTTGCGTGCATAAAAAAACGGCCAGGCGGTTGCGTGGCCGTTTAGGGTCAGGACGGGTTACTTCGTCAGAAACGGATAGTCGGTATAACCTTCGGCGCCACCGCCGTAGAAGGTTTCCGGCTTAGGTTCGTTGAGCGGGGCGTGTTGACGGAAACGCTCGACCAAATCCGGATTGGCGATGTAGCTACGGCCAAAGGCCACCGCGTCGATGAAGCCTTTTTCGATCAACGCTTCGGCTTTTTCAGCGGTGTAGGCGCCGGCGCCGACGATCACCCCTTTAAAGTGGGCGCGCACCGAGTCACGGAAGGCGTCGGAATACGGTTTGCCGCCGGCCCAGTCCGGTTCGGAGATGTGCAGATAGGCGATGTTGCGTTTGTTCAGCTCTTCCACCAGGTACAGCGCCGCTTCTTCCTGATCTTCACCGTTGTCCAGGCCGTTGAACGGCCCCAGCGGCGAGATGCGGATGCCGATGTGCTCGGAGCCCCATTCTGCGATGGCGGCGTCGACCACTTCCAGCGTCAGGCGGGTGCGATTCTCGATGCTGCCGCCGTATTGATCGGTACGCTGGTTAGACGCCGGAGACATGAACTGGTGCAGCAGATAGCCGTGAGCCGCATGCAGCTCGATAAAGTCGAAGCCGGCTTCACGCGCGTTGGCGGTCGCCTGGCGGAAATCGTTGACGATGCCCGGGATCTCGCTGGTTTCCAGCGCGCGCGGCGTAGAGGTCGGTACGCGCACCCAGGCGCCGGTTTCGTCACGCACGGTGGTGCGGGTGTCTGCGTTGATCGCCGAAGGGGCGACCGGCGCTTGTCCGCCCGGCTGGAGGCTGGTGTGGGAGATGCGGCCTACGTGCCACAGCTGTACGGCGATGTGGCCGTTTTTGTCGTGTACCGCCTGCGTGATGTGTTTCCAAGCGGCGATCTGCTCCGGGGTATGCAGGCCCGGCGCACCGGCGTAGCCTTTCGCCTGGAAGGAAATCTGCGTCGCTTCGGTCACGATCAGACCGGCGCCGGCGCGCTGCGCATAATACTCCGCCATCAGCGGCGTGGGAATGTCGTCCGGTTCGATGCTGCGCAGACGCGTCAGCGGAGCCATAAACACGCGGTTGGGCAGGGTGACTGCGCCAACTTTCAGCGGAGAGAGCAATTTTTCAGTCTTCATAGTGCATCCTGTATTTAATAGACCGGTCGTCTAGTTATGGGCGATAAAAAAACACGAACTGCATTTTCACGAAAAAAGACGGTGGTGTTACGGCTGCGGCGGGCGCAGCAGCAACTCGATGCTTTCCAGCGCGCTGGTCAACGGGGCCAACGATCGCCGGATCTTGGCGCGCAGCGAGGCGCCGAGCCACAGGGCATACAGCGTCTCTGCAGTTGCCGCCGGGCTCATGGCTACCGACAGCGATCCCTCGGCGATGCCGCGCTCAATGGCCGCCTGCAGGTGGCCGATCACCCGGGCGGTCCCGGTTTCCAGCGCATGGCGCATCGGCTCCGACAGGTCGCTCACCTCGGCGGAGAGTTTCACCGCCAGACAGGCGTTATGACATTCGCTGCGGCAGTGGTAACTGATGGCCTGGGCGTAATACCCCAAGAGCTGGTGGCGGGCATCGGTGTGCTCGTCGGCAAACAGCTTTTGCATTTGCGCATCATAGTGCGCGAAATAGCGTTGCAGCATCGCTTCGCCGAAGGCTTCCTTCGAGCGGAAATAGTGGTAGAACGATCCTTTCGGCACGCCCGCCGTGGCCAGCAGTTCGCTCAGCCCCATGCCGGTAAAGCCCAGGCGCAGGCTGAGGGTTTCGCCGGTGGCGAGCAGATGTTCACGTGTATCCACGTTGCAATGCGTTGATTTGGTCATCATGGCGCCGAGCATAATAGACCGATTGGTCTAGGTCAATGGGAATAAAAAAACCGGCGCACAAAACGCCGGTTGGTCTCAGGCATTGTGCCTCAGCGGCACGCGTAAGTTAAGCGCTTACGCCGCGTTGCGGCAGCGTTGCAGAATATCCAACTGGGATTGATATTCACGCGTCTGCACATTCAGCATGCCCAGCAGGGTGTGGAACAGATTGTCCTGCGACACGTCGTCCTTTTCCGCCAGCGCGCTCAGGCACTGGCGATCGATGCCGAAATTGCGCTGATAGTCGGCCGACATCCACATCAGGAATGGCACGTGAGTTTGCTGGCTCGGCGCGAAGACATAAGGCGTGCCGTGCAGATACATGCCGTTTTCTCCCAGCGATTCGCCGTGATCGGACAGGTAGACCAGCGCGGTATTGAACCGGTCGTCATACTGCTGCAGCAGCTTGATGGTGGCATCGAGCATCGCGTCGGTATACAGGATCGAGTTGTCGTAGGTGTTCACCAGCTGTTCATGGCTGCAATCCTGGATCTGATTGCTGTTGCAGGTCGGCGAAAACGTCTGGAACTGCGGCGTGCTGCGGCGGTAATAAGCCGGGCCGTGGCTGCCCATCTGGTGCAACACGATCACGCCGTCGTCTTTCAGGCTATTGATGTAGTCGTTCAGTTTGTACAACAGCACATTGTCCATGCAAACTTCGCCGTCACAGTCCTGCGGCAGTTTCAGTTTGGTCATGTCGATGTGCGGCACCCGATCGCAGGCGCCTTTGCAGCCGCCGTCGTTATCGCGCCACAGCACGTTGACGCCGGCATGCGCCAGCACGTCGAGCATGCCTTCCTGGTGCGTCGCCTGAGTTGCGTCGTACGCTTTGCGCGGCATATTGGAGAACATGCAGGGGACGGAGATCGCCGTTTCGGTGCCGCAAGAGCTGGCGTTCTTGAAATAGACCACGTTGTCCTGCTTGAGACGCGGGTTGGTCTCGCGATCGTAGCCCCCGAGAGAGAAGTTTTCGGCGCGGGCGGTTTCGCCCACCACCAGGATCACCAGCGTTTTCTTGGCCTGTCCGGCGATCAGCGGCCCTTTGCGCGCGTCTTCACCGATCTTCACCAGCGGCAGATTGCGCGTGAAGTAGCGCTGCTCGGTAAACTTGATGGTGCCGGCGACGAAGTTGGAAGGCGTTAACATCTTCACCACGCTTTTATTGTTGCGGATCAGCGAAGCGTAGTCTTTGTAGAACAGCGCGGCGATGATCAGGATCACCACCAATGACAGCATGACGTTGGCGGCGCGCAGCCCAACCATGTACCACCAGGGGCGGGTCTGGCGAATATGGGTGAAGCAAACCGCCGCCGCCGGCAGGACGCCGAGCAGCGCCAGCCACAGCCCCATGCGCGGCGTCAGCAACGCCGTCGCTTCGTGGGTGTTGGTTTCAAAGGCGTTTTGCATCATGTTGCCGTCGATCACCACGCCATAGCTGTACATGAAATAGTTGGCTGCGGCGCTGCCGAGCAAGAAAAAGACGATCAGTGGTTTGCGCAGGTAGGGCACGGTCAACACGCTGAAGATAATATTCAGCGCACAGAAGATCACCACCGGCATGCTGGCGGCGAATATCACGCTGTGGACGCTATCGAAGGTGATATACGACCAGGCGCGATGCAGGAATAACGCGTTTTGGAACAGAGTGAAGAACAGGGCGGTGGCGAGGATAAAACCGAGGCTGTTGCACTGTAAGCGTTGACGTAACCACATTGCCAAATCTGGATCCTGAGAGTAGATAATGCCTTGAAATCTACCGGATGAAACTTAAGAAAACCTTAGAAATTCAGAATACTGGCGGCGGCGAACGCGGGAAAACGCCAGGCCGGTGGCCTGGCGGTGAGGGGAATTAGTAGGCGGCGGTGAATTGGGCGCGAATAAACTGAGGTTTTTCAATCTCATCGACGATAGCCACCGCCAGATCTTCCACCGAAATGCTGGCCGGCGCGTCGCCGTTCATCAGCAGCTGCGTGGTGCCGAGGCGGAACTGGCCGGTGCGTTTGCCCGGTTCCAGCAGGGCGGCCGGAGAGAGATAGGTCCAGTCGAGCGCTGATTCGTTCCGCAGTTTATTGCGCAGATCGCGCACCGCCTGCGCGCCGGGGCGGATATTTTCCGGGAATTGCGGCGTATCCACCAGTTCAACGCCCGGCGCCACTTCCAGGCTGCCTGCGCCGCCCACCACCAACAGGCGCTTGACGCCTGCCTGCTCGACCGCGGTAAGGATCTGCTGGGCGCCGCGCGTAGTCTTCTCATACAGGTTGTCTTCGCCCCAGCCGGGATTGTAGGCGCTGATCACCGCATCCTGACCGTGCAACTGTCCCGCCAGCCAGGCGGTATCGGCGACGTCGCCCAGCGCGACGGTCAGATTGGCGTGGTCCGGCAAATCTTTTTTCTGACGGGCGATCGCCGTTACCTGAATGCCGCGAGCCAGCGCTTCATCCACCACACGGCGGCCAACAAAACCGGTTGCTCCAATAATGGCTACTTTCATCTGTATGCTCCTTCAGGGATGGGTCAGTATCGTAAGGCAGGCCGATGTGCCTGCTGCGTGGGATCTACTCTAGTCCTTAACAATAGCCGTGATTAGTGCCATATTCATGCTTTCTTGATTAAGTAAAACTTCATAATCGTGGATAAACTCAATCGAATGGCGGTGTTCGCCACCGTGGTGGCGGAGGGATCGTTGGTCGGTGCGGCGCGGCGGCTGGGCATGACGCCGTCGGCGGTCAGTCAGCATATGCGCTCGCTGGAGAAGGCGCTCGGGGTGCCGCTGTTGCACCGCTCCACCCGCCGTCTGGCGTTGACCGAGGCGGGGGCGGCGTTTTATCCCGGCTGCGAGGCGATGTTGCAACAGGCGCAGCAGGCGGAGCAGCGGCTGGCGGAACTGCGGGACACGCTGGTGGGTGAGCTGCGCATCGCCACTCCGGTCGGCATCGGCGGCCGCTCGTTGGCGGAGGCGCTGGCGCCGCTGTTGCAGGCGCATCCCAAGCTGACGCTGCGGGTGCTGGCGGACGATCGCATCGTCGACATGATAGAACAGCGGGTCGACATTGCGCTGCGCGCCAATCGTCAACTGGCGGACGCCAATATGATCGCTCACCCGCTGACGGCGTGGCCGATGGTGCTGTGCGCGGCGCCGCGTTACCTCAGCCAGCATGGGGTGCCGGAAAAGGCGCAGGATTTGGTGCAGCACCGCTGGATCTCCAGCGGCTACAGCGGGGCCCATCTGGATTTGCTGCATCAATCCGGCCAGCAGGTCAAGCTGCGGCTGGCGGAGGGGCAGATCGTCAGCGAGAGCATGAACGTGATGCGCGCCTTTACCCGCGCCGGTCTGGGCATTTCCGTTCAGCCGCTGTATGAAATTGGCGACGAGCTGCAGCGCGGCGAGCTGTTGCTGCTGTTGCCGGAGTGGCGGCCGGCGCCGCTGCGGCTGCACGCGCTGACGCTGGAACGCACTATGCCGGAGAAAAGCCGTCAGGCGCTGCGCTATTTGCGCCACTATTTTCGCCGCAATGGCGAAAAGGGACTTGCCAGCGGCGGCGATGACGTCTTCAATTAGCAGGAGAATGCAGGAGGGCCCGTGGCACAGCAGCTTGAATTTTTCGACATCCCCAGCCCGTGTCGCGGCATTTGCCAGGCCGACGATCGCGGTTTCTGCCGTGGCTGCCTGCGCAGCCGCGAGGAGCGGTTCGGCTGGATGAGCATGAGCGACGCGCAAAAGCGCGAAGTGCTGCGTCTGTGTCGCCAACGTTTCCTGCGCCTGCAGCGCGCCAACAAAGCCCCCGACGAGCCGCTGCCGGAACAGCCTTCGCTGTTTTGACCCTTTCCTGATCTGCCGCACGTTCATGCGCCTTTGCGCTTCCCTGCGCCTCACCGGCTTGTGTATGCTGGCTGACAAATAATGTCATGAGGTTTTCGCAATGGTAGAACGCATTCGTCTCGCGCCGCAGGGGCCTGAATTTTCCCGTATGATTTGCGGTTACTGGCGGTTGATGAAGTGGGGCATGTCGCCGCAGCAGCTGCTGACGTTTATCGAACAGCATGTCGAACTGGGCGTCACCACCGTCGATCACGCAGATATCTATGGTGGTTATGCCTGCGAGCAGGCATTCGGCGACGCGCTGCGCCTGAAGCCCTCGTTGCGGCAGTCGCTGGAGCTGGTGAGCAAGTGCGGCATCGCCACCACCGCCAAGCCCGGCAACTCGATCGGCCACTACATCACCGACCGCGATCATATCGTACAGAGCGCGGAACACTCGCTGCGCTATCTGCATACCGACTACCTCGACCTGTTGCTGATCCACCGCCCGGATCCGTTGATGGACGCTGACGACGTGGCCGAAGCCTTTGTCGCGCTGCACAAAAGCGGCAAGGTGCGCCATTTCGGCGTCTCTAACTTTACGCCCGCGCAGTTCCAACTGCTGCAGTCGCGTCTGCCGTTCTCTCTGGTCACCAATCAGGTGGAAATCTCGCCGATTCACCAACCGGCGATCCTGGACGGCACGCTCGACCAGTGCCAGCAGCTGCGCATCAAACCGATGGCCTGGTCCTGCCTGGGCGGCGGCCGCTTGTTCAACGACGCCGAGTTCCAGCCGCTGCGCGACGAGCTGCTGCGGGTGGCGCAAGAGATCGGCGCCGAGACCATTGAACAGGTGGTTTACGCCTGGGTGATGCGCCTGCCGTCTTCGCCGCTGCCGATTATCGGCTCCGGCAAGATCGAGCGGGTGCGTTCGGCGTTGAAGGCGCAGAAACTGGCGCTGAACCGCCAGCAGTGGTTCCGCATTCGCAAGGCGGCGTTGGGGTATGACGTGCCCTGAGACGGGGTAGGAAGAGGAAAGCCGGGCGGCGAAAGCGCCCGGCTTTTTTTACGTCGGTCTTTAGGCCAACACCACCTGATCGGGGTTGAAATGATCGAGCGAGACGCCGATCAGCGTGACCTGGCTGTGGCCGAAGGCCAGCACCAGATCGTCGTTTTGCTGCGTGGCATAGTCGCGGATATTCCCGCTGGCGCCCTCGGTGCCGATAAATACCAGTTTGTCGGTGGCGTTGAAGCCATACAGCTGGTCGCGGCCGAAGTCGCCGCTGAACAGGAAGGTATTGCCGTTGCCGACCCCCTTCAGAATGTCATCGCCGCTGCCGCCGACGAAGGTCAGGTTGCCGCCTGCATGGCCGATCAGCGTATCGTTGCCGGCGTTGCCGAACAGCCAGGCGTCGTGGCTGCGAGCCTGCAGGACGTCATCGCCGTCGCCGCCGGTGGTGGCGGCCGCATAGGCTTTGAGGCCCGAATCCGATTTCAATCCGGCGGCGGTCACCTGATGATCCACCTCTTTGCTGAAAATCAGCCAGGAGGTTTCTTTGCTGCGCAGGGTGCTGATGTCGTCCGCCAGCGTAATGCCGCCTTTGGCGTCGCGTAGGTAAAGCGTATTGCCGTCGTAGGCGACCTCGGTGTTTTTCAACGCCTGCTGGGTATCGAAGATATTGTGGCCTTTGCCGCCGGCGATCAGGTTATAGCCGCCGGCGTCGCGGAAGATATCGTCACCGTCGCGGCCCTCGAGATAGTCGTTGCCTTTGCCGCCCTTGATCAAATCATTGCCGTCGCTGCCGATGATAAACGTCGGCCCGCTGTGCGTTTCCGCGTTGCGGTTCAGATCTTCCACCCAGGTACTGCCGCGCGTGACGTTCGACAGGTTGGAGACGATGATGGTCGAGTCTTTGTCGGTCAGCGAATAAAACTCGGAGTTCAGCACCCGCATCAGGCCATCCTGATAGAAGAACGGCAGGTGGGATAGCCAGGTCGGAATGTTGAGAATGGAGAACGGCAACAGATTCCAGGCGTCCGACGCGTAGTGGTCGTTGAAGTTGACGATATTGTTGGTGGCGGAGGTATGCGGCGCATCGTGAATGCCCAATGACGGCAGGGTCAGCGAGGTGCCGTCGAGCGCGCGAAACACCGGATCGTTCTCATAGCCGATGTTGATCACCTTGCCGCCGGCTTCGTACTGGGTCGGCGAGGCGAAGGCGACATAGTTGGACTGCGCGTAGAAGCCGCCCCAGTTGGCGTCGCTCTGCGCCGCCATGCTGTTGACCGCCAACCCGCCGAGGCTGTGGCCGCTGATCACCACGTCTTCGCCGCTCAGCCCGTGGGCCTGCGCGAATTTCGCCACGTCCCCCAGCAAATTGCCGAAGGCCTTCAGCGTATAGCCGTCGGCATAGCCTTTCGGCCCGAACCCGGCCAACAGATCGTTAATCACATCGCCGATGGTATCGCCGATCAGCGACTCGCGCGGGCCGCTGGTACCGCGAAATGAGATGCCAATGGCGGTGAGATTGCCTTCGCTGTCATATTTGCCCAGCACCTCGGCCTGAGCGGTGGTGTAACCGGCGGTTTCGCCGTAGTAGGTGCCGCGCGCATCGGTTTTGCCGGCGTAACCCAACTGCGCGGCGTCGATCACTGACCAGCCGGCATTGTTCACTGCGTCCTGCGCGGCCTGTTCGGAGTCGGGGTTCCAGGGAAGACCGGGCAGGCCGCCCTGCGATTGGGTGCTGCCGATGAGCGCCGTGATCAGCGTCAGCGGCAGACCGAGGCCGAAACCGGTCTGGTGATAGCCTTCATCGAAGCCGTTATCGATATTGTGGTAAGCGTAGGTAGAGATGGCCAAGGCGTCGGAAAACAGCGCCTTTGACGCGTTTTCGTCCAGATCCTTATAGCTAAAGATGCCCATATCAGTTCCTTATGAAGTATGCCGCCTGGCCGGGAAGTGAACTCTCGCGCGTCGGCGGTGGAAACAGGGAAACAACGTTAGCCGAACGACAGCTGGTCAGAGGACCAACATCGGTAGAATTATTATTGGTGCTAAATATTAGGCCCGCGAATCAAATTGGCGAGATTGTGCGTTGGTTAACAGTGCTGGCGCTGGCTCTCCTATACTGATAACTCGATATAGTCATTAAGGAGACTGATTGATGAAACGTTATTGGTATGCGGCGCTTGGCCTGATGGCCTGCGGGGCCGCTCAGGCGGCGACGGTCGACGTTGAGATGAACTTGGTGACCGGGCAGGGCATCGGTCAGGATATCGGCAAAGTGGCCATCAGCGAAACGCCTTACGGCTTACTGTTCACGCCGAGCCTGAAAGCCTTGCCGGCCGGGGTGCACGGTTTCCATGTGCATGAGAAAGGCAGCTGCGAGCCGGGCATGAAGGACGGCAAGGCGGTGGCGGCGCTGGCGGCCGGCGGGCATTTTGATCCGCAAAAAACCGGGAAACACCTCGGGCCGTATGCCGACGGGCATCTGGGCGATTTGCCGGCCATCTATGTGACCGCCGACGGCATGGCGAACGATCCGGTGTTGGCGCCGCGGCTGAAAAAAATCAGTGAAATTGAGGGCAAGGCACTGATGGTGCACGCCGGCGGCGATAATCACTCGGATCATCCGCTGCCGCTCGGCGGCGGCGGCGAGCGCTTCGCCTGCGGCGTGATCAAGTGATCATCCGCCGCTGACGGCCGCAGTGGCGGCGGGCTGGCCAATGGCCTGTTGCAGTTGCTGCAGCGAGCAGTAGAGCCGCCAAATCAGGCCGGCCAGATCGCGCGCCGCCTGTTCCGGGTGGTGCGCCAGGGCGTTGCTCATGCGCAGCAGTTCTTGCAGCGTGGCGTCCAGCGAACTGTGCTGCACGCCTTTCTCCGTCATGATGCCGCGCAGGCAGTGGATACAGACGTTGCGCACCGCCGACAGCGGATCTGAGCGGGTTTGCCAGTCGCGCAGCTGCCAGACGATATGGCTGCAGTTGAGCAGCACCACGCCCCAGCGCAGCAACCAGGTGCGCGCCTCCTGGTCATGACTTTGATTGAGCTGGCTGATGCGATGGTAGATCAGCGATTCAAACTGGCTTTCGCTCTGCTGCGGCTTTTTGCTCAACTGATCGATAAAGTCGCGGCGCAGCGCGCGGATAATACGGCGGCTCTTTCGCTTGTCCGAGCTGGGGCGCAGGATCTGAAACGCCAGCCCGGCCAGCAGCACACCGACAATTTTACCGATGTTGTCATTGATAAAGGACTGGTAGTCATAGCTCGGCGGATTGCTGACGGTCAGAAATGAGCCCATAAAGACGATCAGCTGCCCCCAAAGCGCGGCATAAGGCGGATTCTGCAGTTTGAGCATCTGCATGGTCACCAGGATCGGGAACAGGAAGGCGCAGAACACCCAGAAATCGTCAATCTGGATCATCAAACCGAATTTCACCACGAAGCAGGCGACCGAGAGCAGCAGCACCGCCTTGAGCAAGGTGCTGACGCTGTTGATCGGCGAAGGCGTGGAGGAGTAGAGCACGCAGCTGATGGCGGTGAGCGTCAGCGCCGCGCTGCCGGCGTCCCACTGCGTGTTGATCCAGTAGGCGCAGCCGATCACGATGCATAAAAAGGTGCGCAGGCCGTTATAGGCGGCTTCGTAGCTGTCGGTATGGCGCGCCAGCGAGGTGACGCGCGGCGGCTGGAGATCGCTGACCGCCGTGGCGCTTTCCAATCGTTGCAGCCAGCGGTTGCAGCGCAGGTAAAGCCAGCAGAAATCACGCAAACGCAGCCAGAAGGCGCGATGGCGGTAGTCCGCTGCATCTTGCGGGGCGATCTGCTGGAGCAGGCGCGCCAAGCGATATTTATCGGTGGCGGGATCGCGCAATTCATCCAGCAGTTGCGTCAGCACCGGCATCAGATTGGCGGGACGATCCGGCCAGTTCAGCAGCATGCGGCGCAGGCTGGAAATGACGCTGGTAATGCGCAGCTGCTGGTGCAGCAGATAGTTGAGCAGGTTATTTTGCCGCCGCAGGCGGTAGTGGCTCCAAAACGCCTGAATGCGCAGCAGGTTTATGGTCAGGATCTGGCCGATAACCCCTTCGTGCGAGGTGCGCATCTGCGCGGTGACCTCCGGCTGCCACAGCATGGCGGCGTGCTCCAGCAGCCGCTGCTGCATGCGCCGCAGCGAAGTCAGCAAGGCTTCACCGTCGGAGGTGCTGGGCAGGATCATCATCATCAGCCCGCCGCACAGAATGCCGGTGATCACTTCGCAAACCCGCGCCTGGGCGATATCGAAGATCTGCTGGGTATCGGTGACGTTGACCGTACCGAAGGCGATGATGGCGGCGGTATAGCCCGCCAGCGCGAACGCGTAGGAAACGTTGTTTTGATAATGGTTGGAGATATAGGTGCATAGCCCGATCCAGGCGGCGATGAACAGCGTGAACAGCCAGGGATCGTTCAGGCAGTGGCCGGCGATCGCCACCGAGGCGGCGGCGCCCACCAGGCTGCCGAAGATGCGGCCGATGCTTTTGCTGATCACGCCGCCGATGGTGGGGAAGCTGACCACCGCGGCGGAGGTGAGCGCCCAATAAGGTTCGTCGAGCTCGAGCACGAACGCCACCCACAGCGCCAGACACATCGCCAGCGAGTTGCGCAGCGCATAGCGCCATTGGCCGCCGGTCGCTTTACCCCAGGGGGTACGGCTCCACTCCAGAAAGGGCAGGTTCACACTTTAGTTCCGCTGATGAATCGAAATGGTGCAGGTGGTGCCGGCAACCAGCGTCAAATCGGCGGGCACGTTGAGCAATTTTATCCGCACCGGCACGCGCTGAGCCAAACGCACCCAGGGAACATTGGGCTTAACATCCATTAATAGATCGTTGTTGCTGTCAACGCTCTGATCGTAAATGGCGCGGCCGATACTCTCTACTTCCCCCTGCAGCGGGGTGTTGCCGTTATATAAGACAATATCGGCTTTATTGCCTTCTTTTATATGTTTCAGCTTGGTTTCTTCGAAATAACCGAGTACATAAAACGAATGGACATCCACCAGCGCGACCAAAGGCGTGCCGGCGTTGGCGTAGTTCCCGACCCGCGCCTGCAGATTGGTGATATAACCGTCGGTCGGCGCGTAAATTTTAGTTTTGCTCAAATTCCATTTGGCCTGTTCCAGGTTGGCCAGGGCGGCTTTATAGGCGGCCTTCATTGCCTGAGCGGCTAAATTGGACTCATCCAAATCTTCAGCGGAAATAACGTTGCGCGGCAACCCGCGGCGTCGGGCGGCTTCGTGGTCCGCCTTGGCCAGATCCGATTGCGCTTTTGCCACCGCGGCCTCGGCATTGTCCTGCGCGATCTGATAAGGCACCGGGTCGAGGGTAAAAATCAGACTTCCCGCAGGTACGAATTGATTGTCATTCGCACTTATTTTCTCTAATCTTCCAGAAACCTCAGGGGTGATATTGACGAGTTCTGCGCGCACTTTTCCGTCACGGGTCCATGGGGATTGCATATAATAATTCCAGAGCCACCAACCGGCGCAGACGGCAATGGCGCAGACGATCACCGTAGAAAAGTATTTTAATGTTTTATGCTGCATGGGTTACCAACTCGCTAAAATCCATAAGGAACCGCTGACGGTCAGGACGAAAATGGACAGGTCCATCAACATGGGGTGCCAGATTTCACCGGAATACATCCAGTCCCTGAGCAGCTGATGAATCAGCAACCATAAGACCAGTCCTAGCAAAAAAGCTTTAAATATGGGTGGAAAATAAAGCGATGCCCCCAGGACCAAATCGGGTAAGGGCGATGAGGCGTGTAACCATGATGTATTCACATTAACAATCCCTACGGGTGAATATGTTGAATATTTGCATAACGATTAAACAATAGCGGCTAAAAATAGTGGTTATTTCCACAATATACATTATATACATTTGTGTTTTTAATGTGAGTTACCCAAAATAGTCTAAGCTCTGGGAGGTAATGTTAGCATGCTAATTATAAGGAGGGGTAAGTGGAGTCAACATTAGGTTCAGATTTAGCACGATTGGTTCGTGTTTGGCGAGCGCTCATCGATCATCGGCTCAAGCCGTTGGAGCTGACCCAAACGCATTGGGTTACGTTGCACAATATCAATCGCTTGCCGCCGGAGCAGTCGCAAATCCAGCTGGCCAAGGCGATCGGTATCGAGCAACCGTCACTGGTTCGCACGCTGGACCAACTGGAGGAGAAGGGGCTTATCACGCGTCACACCTGTGCCAACGATCGCCGCGCGAAGCGCATCAAGCTGACCGAAGCGGCCGATCCGATCATCAGGGAAGTCGACAGTGTGATCACATCTACGCGCAGTGAGATTTTAAGCGGCATTACCGCCGACGAAGTGCATCTGTTGGTAGGGCTGATTGGCAAGTTAGAACAAAATATCACCGAACTGCAGAACAAATAATAATATTCTTATTTTTCTACGATTACAGTTTCACAGCATCAGAAATAAAACCGGAGGCGATTGCCTCCGGTTTGCCGTGTGCCGCCTGCTGACTTACAGCGGAGAGACGGTGATGGTGTCGCCCATGCGCGCCATGCGCACGCGCTGACCCGGGCTGAACTTGGTGTCGCCTGCTTTCTGCACCACGACGATGTTCTCTTTCTGGTCGGTTTTGATTTCCAGCTCGTAGCCTGAGGTACGACCGGCCACTTCACCGATGCTGTTGCCCGCCGCGCCGCCGGCGATAGCGCCCGCCGCGGTAGCCAGCGTACGGCCGGTGCCGCCGCCAACGGTGTTGCCCAACAGCCCACCAATTACCGCGCCGCCGATCATCCCCAAGGCGTTGGAGCCTTCGCCGCCCTGAATTTTAACCGGACGCACGGAAACCAGCGTCCCGTAAGTGACGTTCTGCACCTGCTTGGCCTGCGAGGACGAGTAGACATCGCCGGACATGGATTCATTGGCACACCCAGCCAACGTAACGGCGGCGACGGCAACGACGAGAAGACGCTTGATCATATAAAACTCCTGATGGTAGTAGTCCATAACCTGGCAATGCTCACCAGGCAAGATTCAGTGAAAATGATAGACAAAGTATGGCTGAAAGTTGATACAGCGCCATGCCTCATCGCTGCACGCAGCTTAACTTTTCTCTGTTCAACCAATAATAAACCGCGGTTTACCTTTATGACAGCCTCACCGACATTCCGTTGCCGGTTAACGCACGGTTTAACACATAAAATGTGCCACAGCGACGCACCTGGCTCACGGCGCGTAAAAAAAGCATCATAATTCATGGCGTTAATTCTTCAATTCTGGTTTATTTGTCAGGATAAAATTTGCTTACCGTGCGGGTTAGAGGATGTTGCTATGAAGTCAGGCCGCTATATAGGCGTCATGTCCGGCACCAGTCTGGACGGAATCGATGTGGTATTGGCCGCGATTGACGATCGCATGGTGGCGCAGCAGGCCAGCTATAGCCATCCGATGCCGATCGCGCTGAAAAAAGAGATCCTGGGGATGTGCCAGGGGCAGCAAACCACGCTGGCCGCGGTCGGCCGGTTGGACGCACAGCTGGGCACGCTGTTTGGCGAGGCGGTGCTCGGCCTGCTGAAGCAAACCGGCATCGACGCGGATCATATCACCGCCATCGGCTGCCACGGCCAGACGGTATGGCACGAACCGGAAGGCGACGCGCGTTTCTCCATGCAGCTCGGCGACAACAACCGCATCGCCGCACTGACCAATATCACCACCGTCGGCGATTTCCGCCGGCGCGACATGGCTTACGGCGGGCAGGGCGCGCCGCTGGTGCCGGCGTTTCATCAGGCGCTGCTGGGGCATCCCGTCGAGCGGCGTATGGTGCTGAACATCGGCGGCATCGCCAACCTCTCTCTGCTGTTGCCCGGTGCGCCGGTGCGCGGTTTCGACACCGGGCCGGGCAACATGCTGATGGACGCCTGGATCTGGCGCCACCGCGCGCAACCTTACGATCAGGACGGCGGCTGGGCCATGCAGGGGCGCGTCTGTTTGCCGCTGTTGCAGCAGATGCTGGCGGACCCTTACTTCGCGCTGCCTGCGCCGAAAAGCACCGGCCGCGAGTATTTCAACATCGCCTGGCTGGAGCGTCAGCTGGCCGGATTACCGGCGATTGCGCCGGTCGACGTGCAGGCCACGCTGACGGAGCTGACCGCCGTCAGCATCAGCGAACAGGTGCAGCTGGCCGGCGGGTGTGAGCGCCTGCTGGTCTGCGGCGGCGGGGCGCGCAACACGCTGCTGATGGCGCGCCTGTCGGCGCTGCTGCCGGGCACCGAGGTCGGCCTGACCGACGATTGCGGCGTCAGCGGTGACGACATGGAGGCGCTGGCCTTCGCCTGGCTGGCGTTTCGCACGCTGTCCGGCCAGGCCGGCAACCTGCCTTCGGTGACTGGCGCCAGCCGTGAAACGGTGCTGGGTGGGATTTATCCGGTTTTGCCATTCGGGGGGCGCTAGCTCTGTTAGGATAGCCTGTGAAGGATTTTTCTAAGGAGCAACAGCATGAAAAAAGTCATTTTCGTCGCCGGCGCGCTGGCGCTGTCCGGCTGCAGCTACATCCTGCCGCAGAGCAGCCAGACGATGCACTACCAGTGCGGCACCACGCCGTTGACGGTGGCGCTCGACGGCAAGGCGAGCGAAGTCAGCCTGCTGATGGATGGCGAGCAGCTGCATCTCAAGCAGGTGCTGGCGTTGACCGGCGCTAAATACAGCGACGGCAAATACACTTTTTGGTCGAAAGACCGCAATGCCTATCTTGAGCGCAACGGCAAGGTAGTCATGAGCGACTGCGTGTTGACGGAGTGACGGTCAGCGGCGGCGTCGGAGCGATTGAGTTCCTGGCGCCGCAGGCGCAGAATGTAACGACGGATTTTTCAGTTGGTCGATAACCCAGATGATTGAAAAGAATGAGTTTGATGTTGCGGACCTGCGCCGTGAATATACCCGAGGCGGCCTGCGCCGCAACGATCTGACCGCCAATCCGCTCGAGCTGTTCGAGCGTTGGCTGAAACAGGCCTGCGACGCGCGCCTGGCCGATCCGACCGCCATGTGCGTCGCCACCGTCGACGAACGCGGCCAGCCGTATCAGCGCATCGTGCTGCTCAAGCATTTCGATGAGCAGGGGTTGGTGTTCTACACCAACCTCGGCAGCCGCAAGGCGCAGCAGCTGGCGCAAAACCCGCATATCAGCCTGCTGTTCCCCTGGCACATGCTCGATCGTCAGGTGATTTTCCTCGGTCAGGCGGAGCGCCTGTCGACCCTCGAAGTGCTGAAGTATTTCCATAGCCGGCCGAAGGACAGCCAAATTGGCGCCTGGGTGTCGCAGCAGTCGTCACGCATTTCCGCGCGCGGCGTGCTGGAAAGCAAATTCCTCGAGTTGAAGCAAAAGTTCCAGCAGGGCGAGGTGCCGTTGCCGAGTTTCTGGGGCGGATTCCGCGTGAAATTCGACTCCGTCGAGTTCTGGCAGGGTGGCGCCCACCGCCTGCATGACCGTTTCCTGTATCAGCGGGACGGGAATGACTGGAAAATTGACCGACTGGCACCTTGAAGACGTAAAATCCCCCTCTAAGCGCTGGTGCTGACGCCGCCGGCGCTTTATTCTATGCGCTACCCTGAATTTTTATTTCGCCACTGGGCGAAAGGCCGTGTACCGGCAAAGGTGCATTCGTTTATACATGGAGTCATTGATGGCAAGCAGCAACTTGATTAAACAACTGCAAGAGCGGGGCCTCGTTGCCCAGGTTACGGATGAGGAAGCGTTAGCGGAGCGACTGGCGCAAGGGCCAATTGCACTGTATTGCGGTTTCGATCCGACCGCTGACAGCTTGCATTTGGGCCATCTGGTTCCTCTGTTGTGCCTGAAGCGCTTCCAGCTGGCCGGCCACAAACCGGTAGCGCTGGTGGGCGGCGCCACCGGCCTGATCGGCGATCCGAGCTTCAAAGCGGCGGAGCGCAAGCTGAACACCACCGATACGGTGAACGAGTGGGTGGAGAAGATCCGCAAACAGGTTTCCCCGTTCCTCGATTTCGACTGCGGCAGCAACAGCGCTATCGCGGCCAACAACTACGACTGGTTCGGCGGCATGAACGTGCTGACCTTCCTGCGTGATATCGGCAAGCACTTCTCCGTCAACCAGATGATCAACAAGGAAGCGGTCAAGCAGCGCCTGAATCGCGACGACTCCGGCATCTCCTTCACCGAGTTCTCCTACAACCTGCTGCAGGGCTTCGATTTCTCCGAGCTGTACAACCGCCACCAGGTGGAGCTGCAGATCGGCGGTTCCGATCAGTGGGGCAACATCACCTCGGGTATCGATCTGACGCGTCGTCAGCATCAGAAGCAGGTGTTCGGCCTGACCGTGCCATTGATCACCAAGGCAGACGGCACCAAGTTCGGTAAAACCGAAGGCGGCGCGGTCTGGCTGGCGCCGGAAAAAACCAGCCCGTACAAGTTCTACCAGTTCTGGATCAACACCGCCGATGCCGACGTTTACCGCTTCCTGAAGTTCTTCACCTTCATGAGCCTGGAAGAGATCAACGCGCTGGAAGAAGAAGACAAGAACAGCGGCAAGGCGCCGCGCGCCCAATACGTGCTGGCGGAAGAAGTGACCGGCATGGTGCACGGTGCGGAAGGCCTGGCGGCCGCCAAGCGCATCACCCAGAGCCTGTTCTCCGGCGCGCTGCATGACATGACCGAAGCGGACTTCGCCCAGCTGGCGCAGGACGCATGCCGACCATCAAACTTGAGCGCGACGCCGATCTGCAGCAGGCGCTGGTGAATGCCGAACTGGTGCCGTCACGTGGCCAGGCGCGCACCATGATCGGTTCCAACGCGGTGACCATCAACGGCGAGAAACAGTCGGATGCCGAATACCGCTTCAGCGATGCGGACCGTCTGTTTGGCCGTTACACGCTGCTGCGCCGCGGCAAGAAACACTACTGCCTGGTGGACTGGCAGTAAGCGTCAGGCTACATGACATGAAAAGCCCGGGGTTCTCCCCGGGCTTTTTTTTCGCATGGCGCGGATGAAGATTAGGCAAACGCCTCCGACGGCGAATTTTCGGCCGCAAGACCGTTCACGGTGACGGCCGGCGCATGGTAGTGCAGAGAGACGGCGGCCAGATAGGGATCCTGATTGCCGATCGAGAACACCACATCATCGGCGTCAAACGTCTGGTTATGATTTTTATCCACGATGACATAGACCGATTTATCCAGTTTCAGCAAACCGACTTCCGCCAACTGGTGGGTGCTGGCGCCGTTGGTCATTTTCGCCAGAACCTGCGAGAACAGCGCCTGGGCGTTGTTGGCGCCCGTCAGACCGCTAAACGCCGCCTGCAGTTCGGTGGCGCTGGTCGCGCTGCCATACAGCGTGGCGGTTTTATCGCCGGCCTTGGAGAAGACCCATTGGCTGGCGGCATCACCGACATTGATCACGCTATTCTGATAGCCGACGTTCAAGGTGACCATGTCATCTATTTTACTGTCGCTGAAGGAGAGTGTCCGTGCCGAGTCCACCGTGGTATTACCTTTTACCTGTGCTTTCAACACCGTCAGGCCGGTATCGTCAATGGTCAGTTGATGCCCGTTCAATTCGTTGATGACAGTGCTGAAATCGTCTTTGTTGGCCAAGGAGTTCAATGTGTTGTAGAAGCTGCCGCCACCGGTGCCGCCTTTCTCCGCCACTAACTGCAGCTTCATATCCGAATAAAAGCGGCGATCGATGTAGTCGTTTCCGCGAATGGTTTGCAGATTATCGCTGAAATCCGCCGCGACGGTGAGGTTGAGCACCAGTGCTTGATCGCCGGCATACATCGCACCGGTCAGTAGCAGGTCGGAAATTGAGTTATCCCCGCCGCTGAGCGTCATGGTGCGGTTTTGCACCATTTCTGCGTTGCTGCCCATATAGACTTCCAGCGTTTGTTTATGGTCAGAGGTAAAGCTGAACGTGCCCATATCCAAATCGAAGAACTTGCCGCTGTCTTTGGTGAATTCCAACGTAAAGCGGGTATCGCTTTGCCGGGTATCATGAATATGAATATGGCTGTTGCTTGTCAGACCGCCGGCCAGTTTGAACGAGTCATTGCTGACGTTAAGCAGTGTCAGGTCGCCGGAATAAGCCGAAATAATCCCACCGGCGTGGCCGGTATAACCGTTGCCGTTGCTCAGGGGCAATTCGGCTTGGGTGAGGGAGGATACGTTGGCGTAAGCCGCGTTGTGGATGCCGGCATTTTGGCTGAAAAGACCAAAGTCGAAGACCTTGCTGCCTTCGCTGGCAACCCATTTTCCGTCGAGATAAATGTCGCCGGTTCCTTTGTAGTGAGTCAGATCGATATAGTCAAAATATCTGAATTGGTTGACGTTGCTGACGATACTGCCGTCGAGATTACCGAGCTGATTTGTGGTCAGATAAACTGATTTGGTAATGAAGTTAGCTGACAGCATTGTGATAGTGGACGAACTCGCGGATTTAGCCTCTGCCAAAAAATGGCTGCCGATATGGTTGGCGCCGCCGTTGACGCCATTGCCGGCCCAGAGCAAGTTTTTCGCCATCAGGCTGGTATGGGCATTGTTCAGGCTGCTGCTTCCTTCAACCACGACGTTTAAAAAGCTGATGGGTAAAGCGGCATCCGCATTGGCGATATTGGCATCGTTGAGGCGCAGAGAAACGAATTTATTGCCCAGCGAAGAGAGCACCATGGTGTTCGTAGCATAGAGACCGGACAGCACGATGGAATTAACATTCTTCAAGGCTGTCACATCAAGGTTCGTGGGCGTATTGACGTTGAGGTTGATCTGACTCAACGTGACTATCTCGGCATTGGTGACCTCATGATCCCCTCTGCCATTAATGCTGGCCACCAGTTTACCGCTATCTGACAGGCTGAACGTTCCGTTGAAGTCCCGTTGATAGCCCAATGCATCGCCCAATTTTATATCGAAGTTTTTCAGCAGACTGGCCTGGGGCGGGTAGGGGTGATTATCCAGTGGGAATTTGCCTTCGCGGAAGGCATCGATAATCAGCGAGGAAGCCTTGATATTGTCGTTGCCGGCCTTCAGCAGGATAGCCTGCGCTGAAGCGCTGTCGAGTGGCTGGCCATAGAGTTTGAGGTAAATCTTTTGATAATCTCCGGCGTTGCGGAATTGGTAGGCGCTTGACAACATTTTAAGCAGATCGCTGTGAGAGGTGCCGCTGGCCAACAAACGGCTAAAGGTATCGAGCGCAGTGGCGTCAGCGGCGGTTCCGGCAACCGTCAGGTACAGCGCCATCACCGCTTCGGTATAAACGGGCGGCGGTAATTCACCTGGTCCATAGACATGAGTTGCCGCCGTGAAGTTTTGCTTGGCGGTGGTGGCGGCGGCGTCATTTCTGATGTCATCCATCATGCGCACTATGACATCACCGCGTGTTTCACTGTGATCGTTCAATCCCGTCACGTATTTTTGCAGGTCACTCTCACTGGCGCTTTTACCAAACCCCGTCGAAAATATTTTCCTGACAAAATCGTCGTTGCTGAGTGAATGGATATAGCTTTTCGTGGCGATGAATGCATTGGCGATGTCGACGGTGTTTTTCTTGCCGCTAACCAGCAGGTCGCTCCAGTATTGGACGGCGGCGGAATGGGTCATGCTACCGAGCAGATAATAGAGACCTTGTACATCTGCTGCTGCAGAGAGCTGTGACGGTTGCACCAGCTCTGAAGGATACAGCGTGGTGTTGACGATCGTCTGCAAATGCTGTTGTTGAGCTTGCAGTCCGGCATCGTTGCCCGTGTAGTTTATGACGTTGGCGATCAACTCAGTCGTCAGGTTGCCGAGAGATTTTCCCGCGTTGACCTGCGTGGTGAGCGCGTTCAGCGTCAAGGCATCCGGCTGTGCGCCGGTGGTATTCTGATAGATGTATTGTATTTTTTGGCTGGTGGTCAGGCCATCGTAGCGATGTTGCCCGTCTTGCGAACGAATAAACATATTGGCTAATTCACTTTGCGTGTAATCGCCTTTCTCCAGTTTTTTGGCGAAATAATTCAACGCGTCATCATCGGCTTTTTTGCCCAATGTGGCATAGAACAGCTTGGCTACACCTTGTTGCAAGGTCAGTAGGCTCATGATATTTCCCTGTGTGTTGTTAAAATAAGTGCGAGGCATCGACAAGTACAGCCCAAAACAGCCTGATTGCAATGCGAGTGAACCTAAGGAAATTCTGTATTTGTTGAAAGTGCGGCCACCCACGACGCGAGGCGGCCGCTAATGACCATCAGGCCATGGCTAATTCCGTTGCGGGTGCGGCGGTGTTGCCGGCAAGCGTGATGACTGGCGCCTGATAATGAAGATGGGTCGTGATATCGTGGATGTCTTTATTGCCTAGCGAGAAAATAATATCCTGAGAATCAAGTTTTTGGTTGTTATTATTGTCAATAATAATATAAGCATTATTACCTAGCTTAACCACACCGACGCTTTGCAATAGGGCTTCACCGTTGCCATGCGTTATTTTCGTCAGGGCCTGGTTAAATATGTCCTGCGCGGAATCGATGGGGCTGACAGCCAGTGAGTCAAACAACGCGTTGACCTGTTCCGTTTGGCTCAGTTCACCGTAAATGACGATCTCGCCTGATGACTTGGCGTTGAAGACCCAAGAACGATGCGGGTCGCCGACGGTGAGGGTATCCGTAGGGGTGAGGGTATTGATGGTGACCATGTCATCGATTGTGCTGTGCTCAAAGTTGATTTTGCTGTCGTGTGCATACTCATTGGCCATGGTCAATGGGTTCAACGTGGTGTTGCCTTTTAGCGTTAATGTCTGGCTGTTGGTATAGTCGATAGTGAGTTGTTCACCGGCTAATGCCTCAATGACGCTGTCGAAGGCGCTGTGATGCGTCAACGAGGTGAGTAGCTTATAGAACTCACCGCCGCCACTACCGCCTTTTTCCATCCTCAGGTCCGCTTCGACACGTGGGATGATTTCATGGCCGGGATTGAATGTCGGTTCAATAACAATACTTTTGAGGCTATTGCCAAAGTCTGCTTTTACCGTCACCTGCAATTTGCTTATGCCGCCTATGCGTATTGTTTCAATCGCGTTTGCGCCTGCCAGAGTGACTGCAGCGAATTTTGAACCGTTGGCATATAATCGAAGTTCTTCCGCTGGTTGCCGACCAAGGAAATGGCTGGTGAAGCTCAATGTCCCGGCTTCCAGGTGCTCGATGGCACGGTTGCCGATACTGACGCCCCAGGGCCCGAAGGGGTCTTCTGTTGGTGCGGCGACCGGCGCCAACTCCAGATGAAGTTTGCTTTGCGCTCCGGCGTTGCCGTTTATGGCGAGAAAGGGCAGCGTGTTGAAGACCGGCAGGTTGATAACATGCACATTATCGGCGAAACCTGAAAGTGTTAATCCCTGGTTGCCCGTCCAGTAATACCCGTCACCGCTTTTCTGGGCATGGGGAGCCTGTTGTAAATAGGCTACAGTTGGGATGCTGTCGTTATAAATACTGGCTGTTTGATTGATTACGCCATAATCGAAAATGTTTGCGCCTTCTGTCGCGATCCATTTCCCATCAAGATAAATATTTCCTGTGCCGCGATAACCCGCAAGATCGATCTGAGGAAAGAATTGAAACTGGTTAATGTTCGTTTTGATTACGCCTTCGGTGTCGCCACTTGCCGTCGAGGTCAGATAAATATCCTTCAAGATCAGGTTGGCGGAAATGACGCCATCCGCATCAAAAGCGTTCTGTGCGGTGAACGTCGTGCTGACCCTGTTGGCACCGTGGTTAACGCCATTGCCATTCCAGAGCAGGCTGGCGCCCCCTGCGCCAAAAAGAAGATCCATTTTGGCATTGGCGAGATCGAATTTATCGGAAATCATTACCGCATCACGTTCGGTACCAAATGCAATCTTTTCTGTCATCTTGAAGTAAGGGTTCTCGTCCAGATTGAGCCGCAAAGAGAATCCCTTATTTTTTAATGAGTTGAGTGCAATGGCGTCAGTGGGCATATTCCCCTGCAAGGTCACTTCCTGCAATTTGATTGAATGGCTGAAATCAACGTCAACCGAGGCATTCACATTCAGAAAGACGTGCGTCAGAACGGCCAACTCCGCCGGGCTTAACGGATGTTGACTGCCGGTGTTCACCGAACCGCTCAATACGCCGTCGGTGGAGAGCGATAATTCGGCGAAGGGTTTGTAATTCAGCGAGTTGGCGATGCTAAATTGATAGGCGGCGACATCTGCCAGATGAGGTTCACGCGCGCCGTCGAGTGGGGAAATCCCCTGGCGGAATGACTCGATGACCAACACGCTGGCTTGATATTTATCATTGCCGGCCTTCAGCAACAAGGCCTGTGAGAGCGCCGGGCTCAAATTTTCGTGATACAGCGAAGCGTAGATTTTCTCGTAGCTTTCCGCTTCCTGGAATTGGCGGGCGTTGGCCAGCATTTTCAACAGCTCGACGGAAGACGTCCCGCTGGCGAGCAAACGGCTAAAGGTGTCAAGTGCGGTCGCGTCGGCGGAAACGCCGGCCACCGTCAGGTAAAAGGACATCACGGTTTCGCCATAGAGCAAATCGGGGCGCTCGCCAGGTGCATAGACATGGGTGGCAGCCAGAAAATGACTTTTGGCCGTTTCATGCTGAGTGTCTGCTCGAATATCCGTTATCACACGCATGATGACTTCGCCACGGGTTTCGCTGCCGACGTTCAAGCCCGCGACATATTTTTGCACCTCGTCGGCGCTGGCCTGGTTGCCGAACGCTTTAAAAAATATTCTCTTCACGAAGTCTTCATGGCTAAGCGACGTGATATAGGGTTTGATGGTGGTGAAATAGGTCGCTATCTGTGCGGCAGTTTGGTGGCCGCCGGCGAGGACGCTGCCCCAGTAATTTACCGCTGTGGCATCAATCATGCTGCCGAGTACATAATAGATGCCCTGAATGTCCGCCGCCGCCGGGGCATGTTCTGCTGCCAGCACAAAGGCGGGATAGAGAGTGGTCGCTATGGTGTTCTCAATGTGTTGCTGTTGTGCCAGGGTTGTTTTATCCGGCCCGGAATAACCGCTGAGCTGGGTGATGAGTTCTTGCGTCAACTGGCCGAGCGATTTGCCGTCATCGACCTGTTTTACCCACTGCGCCACAGTGTCTGGGCCGGGGGAAATGCCGCTGGCGTTGTGATAGAGAGACTTCACCTTGTCGGCGGTGTTCAGGTTATCATAGAGATGTCGGCCATCCGCAGAACGAATGAAGAGATCCGCCAGTTCGCTTTGATTATAAGTCCCTTTTTCAAGTTGTTTAGCGAAATAGATCAGGGCGTTATCGTCGGCTTTTTTGCCCAGCGTGGCGTAGAATAGAATGGCAACGTCTTGCTGTAGTTTTAATAAACTCATGGCATTCTCCATGGCGTCGTGAAAAAACAACATTGGCAAGTAAGTAAAGTCTATCGTCGTCGAAATGCAATTCAGCGGCCGTGGGAAGATCCCGGATTTTCAGGTCGCAGAGGCCTTGCATGGCGGTTCTCGGCTTTTTTTGAATCGGACTTTTCGCTACAATACGCCGCCGTCGAAAGCATAAAAATTCCTCTCATTTCTTGTTTTTAACAGCGCCGGCATGACGTTTTCGCGTTATGCACCCATTTTCATTTCGCCGCGGGCTGATGCACACGGCATGGCGAGGTCAGTTGTTCCGATGAAAAACATTCTTTCTATCCAGTCGCACGTGGTGTTTGGTCACGCCGGCAACAGTGCGGCGGAGTTTCCGATGCGCCGCATGGGCGTCAACGTCTGGCCGCTGAACACGGTGCAGTTCTCCAACCATACGCAATACGGTCAGTGGACCGGCTGCGTCATGCCGGCCAGCCACCTGAGCGATATCGCGCAGGGCATCGCCAATATCGATCAACTGAAGCGCTGTGATGCGGTGCTGAGCGGTTATATCGGTTCGCCGGAGCAGGGCGACCATATTCTGGCGATCGTGCGTCAGGTTAAGCAGGCGAATCCGAATGCCTGGTATTTCTGCGATCCGGTGATGGGACATCCGGAAAAGGGCTGCATCGTGGCGCCGGGGGTGGCCGAGTTTCACTGCCGTCAGGCGTTGCCGTGCAGCGACATGGTGGCGCCGAACCTGCTGGAGCTGGAAATGCTGAGCCAGATGGCCGTCGCCAACGTGGACGACGCGGTGCAGGCCGCTCGTTCGCTGATCGCCAAGGGGCCGCGATTGGTGCTGGTCAAGCACCTGGCCCGTGCCGGCTATCACACCGACTGTTTCGAAATGCTGCTGGTGACGGCGGACGAAGCCTGGCACATTAGCCGGCCGCTGGTGGACTTCGGGGCGCGTCAGCCGGTCGGCGTCGGCGATTTGACCAGTGGTCTGCTGCTGGTGGATCTGCTGAAGGGCGAGGCGCTGGATAAAGCGCTGGAGCACGTGACCGCCGCCGTGTATGAGGTGATGCTGACCACGCAGGCGATGGGCGAGTATGAATTGCAGGTGGTGGCGGCACAGGATCGGATCGTGCAGCCGCGCAGCGAGTTCAGTGCGGTAAAACTGTAAGCGGCATCGGGCCCCGGCGAGAGCCGCCGGGGCTGAACCTTACTTCAATCCTTCGGCGTTCAGCGCCGCATCTACCGCCGGGCGCGCCGCAACGCGATCGAACCAGGCCGCCAGATGGGCGTGCTTGCGCACATCGAACTGCAGGGAGAATGCCCAGCGCAGCACGGTGAACAGGTAGGCGTCGGCCACGCTGAAACGGCTTCCCAACAGGAAGTGCTGCTTCGCCAGTACCGAATCCAGATAGCTGAACTGCTGCTCCAGCCTGGCGCGCGCGATGGTTTTATATTCCTCGGGCGTCTTCGGGTTGAACAGCGGGCTGAACCCTTTGTGCAGCTCGGTGGCGATGTAGTTCAGCCATTCGATCGCGTGGTAGCGCGACAGGGTGCCCGCCGCCGGGATCAGGTTGCGGTCCGGCACGCGGTCCGCCAGGTATTGCACGATCGCCACGCCTTCAGTCAGCAGGCTGCCGTCATCCAGCAGCAGCGCCGGTACCTGTCCCTTGGGGTTGATGGCGAGGTAATCGGCGCCGCTCTCGGTTTTCTTCTGCGCCAGAACGACCTTCTCCGCCGTAAAATCCAGCCCTGCCTCACGCAGCACGATATGCGGGGACAGCGAACAGGCGCCGGCTTTATAGAACAGTTTCATCGGAAGCTCCTTGTTGATGACGAATGACGGGCATGCTTAACCTCTCATCGTAGTCCCATAGCGCCAAAATTACAGCGGCTTAGCTAACAAATTTAACCGACGATCGCCTCGGCGGGCTGCAGCTGCGCCAGCGTCGCGGCGATCTGCTGCTGCAGCGCCTGCGGCGCCACCTGCATCGGCGAGCGCAGTTCGTTGGCGATCAGCCCCTGTTGGGCCAGCACGGTCTTGACCGGCGCCGGATTCGGGAAGCTGAACATCTGGTGGATCATCGGCAACAGCTCATAGAAGTTGCTGCGCGCCGCGGCCAGATCGCCGGCGGCGACTTGCTGCACCAGCTGGACGAAACGTTCCGGGTGAACATGCGCGGCGGCGGAGATGGCGCCGGTGCCGCCGAGGCACAGCGTGGTGAGGATCAGATTGTCTTCCCCGGTCATCACATCGATTTCGCCGTCGGCGATCAGCGCCATGGTGGCGTCAGGGTTGCCGCCGCAATCCTTGATGGCGGTGATGCGCGGGTGACGTGCGAGCCGGCGCAGCGTGGCCAGCTCCATGGCGATGCCGGTGCGCTGCGGAATGTTGTACAGGATCACCGGCACGGTGGAGGCGTCGGCCAACTGGGTGAAATAGTCTATCAGGCCGCATTGCGAAGGGCGGATGTAGTAAGGCGCCGGGATCAGCACGCCGGCGATGTCGCGCAGTTGAATGGCCTGCTGCATCTGCAACGTGGCGGCCATGTTATTGCCGGAAAGGCCCATCACCACCTGATGGGCGGGCGCCACCTCCAGCACGGCGTCGAGCACCGCCAGCTGTTCTTCCTTGCTTAGCGCGGCGGCTTCACCGGTAGAGCCGCAGACCACCAGGCCGTCGATGCCGGCGTCGAGCAGGTGCCGCGCCAGGCGTTTAACCGCCGGCAGATCGACGGCATCTTGATTGAAAGGGGTAACCATCGCCACCCAAATACCCGAAAATGAGGCCATAAAATATTCCTTCTGTGTGACCGACAGAGAAGCCAGATGAGAAAATTGAAGGCGGGGCGTTGCAGGCCATCCAGTCAGCTCATCTGACGGGACAGCTCGCCCCGGTCAAATGAGCGTCTGTTTCTTCGATGTAACCGCCGCCAAACCGCCAACGGGCAACGCCGGGAGAATCGGTGTATTAACGTTGCGCGGATAGGCCATGGCAGTCTCGTGAAAAGAGGATGTGGAGGTGATAATGAATATTCTTCATCAGGCTGTCAATTTACAACAGATTGATAACATTGTTATTCATGATGGGTGAGGGCAGATGAGTTTGGCTAATAAACGACAATCCCCGCGGCGGCGGGGATTGTTTGGCTGATTCAGCGCGGCGGGCGGGTACCGATGGTGGCGGACCAGCTGAAGGTGTCGCCGCTTGGTCGGTAGCGGTTGGCCTTGCGTTCCGCGCGCTCTGCCTTGGCGAGCTTCGCTCTGGCGGCCATGATGCGCGCCACCACTTCATCTTTGACCTTGTGCTGTTCGGCGTTGGTCAGCGGCCGGCCGTGGCTTTTACGCGCTTTGTCCAGCTCGGTTTTGACTTCCCGTTGCTCGCTTTCCGTCATCTCTTTCAACGTCAACTTTTTCATCTTTGCCGCCCGTTCGGTGAAGTTGGCTTTCAGTTTAACGGCGTTATGTGACCGAAAATGTTATGGGCATAACGAAAATGCCCCGTAAGCCCAGGTTACACCTCTTCCAGCAGATCGTCGACAAAGCGCCGCATGCGTTCGGTGCGCTGCTCGGCCATCTGTCGCCCGGCGGCGGTCTGGAAGCCGTCTTGCAGCTTGAAGAGCTTGGTTTCGAAGTGATCCAGGCTGAAACGCTTGTCATCGTATTGACGATGTTCGGCCCGCGGATCCGCAGCGTCATACAGCGCGCTGCGCATGCGGCCGCCGATATAGAAGCAGCGGGCTACGCCAATCAGGCCAATGGCGTCGAGACGATCGGCGTCCTGCAGGATCTTCGCTTCCAGCGTTTGCGGAGGGATGCCGGCGGAAAAACTGTGTGCTTCGATAGCGTGGGCCACCGCCGCGATGTCCGCCGGCGACCATTCGAGCCGGGTCAGCGTCAGCGTGGCTTGCTGCGCCGCCATGCGCGAAGCCAGGTGACGCTGCGGCGAATTCTTTTCCACCGCCACGGCGTCATGTAGCAGCACCGCCGCGCAGAGAATGCGCCGGTCGCCGCCTTCCAGCTTGCTGATGCGCCGGCAGTTCTTCCAGACTCGGTGCAGGTGCGCCACATCGTGCGAGCCATCGTCCGATTCTAGGGTGAGCGGCAGCAGCGTTTGCGCCAGCGTCTGGTAGGGGGAAAAAGGCTGTAACAGCTCTTGCGTCAGCGAGGGTAAAGACACGTTCAGCTCCTGTTGGGGGAAATCGGGCAATCAGCATAGCCGCGTCGGAGGTCGAGAGAATGACAGAAGACGACTATTGTTTACTAAAGTGCAACCTACTATTGTCACAACTGCGGTTTTTGCAGCGAAACAAGCAACCTAGAATAGCCGCATTCCGCCGTCTCCGCCTGGTGAGAGCCTGTGTCCGCGGAGATGGTCGGAATATCCTTATCAGCCATGGGAGAAGAGACATGCCAACCCCTCTTGAGATAGTGCGCGCGACTTACGAAGGCAGTTCCGAAGAAAACGGCCGTAATCTGCTGGCGGCGCTGGCCCCCGATGCCGAGTGGACCGAAGCCGCCGGTTTCCCTTACGCCGGTACTTATATCGGCCCGGAGAATATCATCAAGAACGTGCATCAGCGTTTGGGCAGCGAATGGCAAGGTTACCGCGCCGATGTCGATCACTTTTACGACGCCGGCGACAACGTGATTGCTCAGGGTTTTTATCACGGCACTTACCGGGCCACCGGCAAATCCTTCAGCGCCTCTTTTGCGCATATTTATACGGTGCGCGCCGGCAAGATCGTGAAGTTCGTGCAGATTGTCGACAGCGCTAAAGTGCTGGAAGCGATGCAGCCTTAATTGCCGCTGTGCTTGCCGAATTTGCGATCAAACTCGCGCCGGTAACCCCGAGCCTTGTTGCGATCGCGGATCCACAAATAGCCGCACACCAGCGCAACCGCTCCCGAGAAGGTGACGTTGCGCATATCCCGGTCATACCAAAACACCAACAGCGCATCCAGCGCAGCAATCAGCGCGATCCATTTGTACATATGGGATTGGCGCCGCGTGGCGGCGTTGAGTCGTTTTAACTGTCTGGCTTCGTCCAACACCGGTTTTTGCTGCATAGCGTTTCGTTATCATCAGGCTGTTCACGCTAAATTAGCAGAATCCTCCCAATTGCCGCAAAGATTAACGCACGCCGTCAGGCGGTTTTCAGCGTTCCCCGGAGTACGCTGAAAATTTATGCGCGGACGCTGGTATTGTTTATCGGGTGTGATAGGTTATTTATTCGCTATTTTCGTGTTTTTATTCAATTGGCGCTGTGTCATCAAGCCGTAGCACTGGGCGGTTAACGTGATGGGTTCGACGCATGCGGCGGTTAACTTCGGCAGGAGAACATGATGAACGATAAGACGGCACGCCCGCAGGATGTGGTTCAACAACAGCTTGACGCCTATAACGCCCGCGATATCGAGGCCTTTATGGCCTGCTGGGCGGATGACGCGCAGTATTACGAACACCCCGACACGCTGCTGGCCAGCGGCAAGGCGGCGATCCGCGAACGGCATCTGGCGCGCTTTCGCGAGCCGAGCCTGTACGGCGAACGAATAAAACGCATGGCGGTGGGGAATATGGTGGTCGATCAGGAGGTGGTGACGCGCAACTTCCCGCAGGGGCGCGGCAAAATGGATGTCATCGCCATTTACGAAGTGGAACAGGGGCGGATCGCCAAAGCCTGGTTCAAGATCGGCCCCTGCGTGCCGGACGAAGGCGCGCTCTAGCCGCGCATTATTGCAACGCCATCACCGCCTCAATTTCCACGCACACTGCGGGTGAGAACAACGCGCTGACCGCCATCAAAGAACAGGCCGGCAGCGCGCCGTCGAAATAGTCAAACAGCACCGGGCGCACGCTCGCCAGATCGGCGATGTCGGTCAGGAACACGCTGATTTTAATCAATGCCTTGAGATTGACGCCTTCGCTGGCGGCGATGGTCGCCAACTGCTCAAGGATCTCCTGCGTTTGCTGCGGCGCGCTCAAGCCCTGCGCGTCGGTGGCGAAGGCCGTCAAGCCCGATACGTACAGGCGATCGCCGTGGCGCACGGCGTGCACATAAGGGCCACCCGGCGTAGGCAATTGCGGATAATTAATGCGTTTTAATGATGTCATGGTCAAACCCCGCGCAAGACCGGTTAATAAAATCGACAAACTTGGTTAGGATACTGGAGAAAACGCGGCAAAGCGCCGCACGCCGATGATATCTGAGAGAATCATCCCCCTTTATGTTATACGCCGTCTCTCACGCGAATGTGACAGTGCGGCGCAGATCGGCAACAAGGATGCAGAGACGATGAACCCGCTTTTTACGCCTTACCTGCAGCGCTGGCGGCTGGAGCAGGACGGCAAAGCCTTCGAAACCCACAGCAGTCTGTTGATGCCGGTGCGTTATCGGGGCGCGGCGGCCATGCTGAAGATCGCCCGCGAGCAGGAGGAGCGCTTCGGCGGGCAGCTGATGTGCTGGTGGCGTGGAGAAGGCGCCGCGCAGGTGCTGGCGTGGCACGACGACGGCATTTTGCTGGAGCGCGCGCAGGGCGAAGGGTCGTTGGCGCAGCTGGTGCGTGACGGCGACGATGAACAAGCCACGCAGATCCTGTGCCGGGCGATCGCCGCCTTGCATGCGCCGCGGGCGGCGCCGTTGCCTGAGCTTATCCCGTTGCAGGAGTGGTTCAGCTCGCTGTGGCCGGCGGCCCAGGCGCACGGCGGCATGCTGCGTCTCAGCGCCACGGCGGCGGCGGAGCTGTTGAGCAGCCCGCGAGAAGAAAGCGTGTTGCACGGGGATATCCACCATGACAATGTGCTGGACTTTGGCGCACGCGGTTGGCTGGCGATCGATCCCAAGCGTTTGTACGGTGAACGGGGCTTCGATTACGCCAACATCTTCTGCAATCCTAACTACGGCGTCGCCACCGATCCGGCCATTTTCCATCGCCGCGTGGAACAGGTGTGCCGGTTGGCCGGGCTGGATCGCCGGCGTTTGCTGCAATGGATCCTGGCCTGGTCGGGGCTTTCCGCCGCCTGGTTCATGGAAGACGGGCAGGCGGCGGACATCGATTTTCGCGTCGCTGAACTGGCGGCGCGCGCGCTGGATCTCACGTTGCCGGACGGCGATTCAGGGTTCATCCTGCCAGTAATCGAGCGAGGCTGAAGGGCGCTGCAGGTAACGCACCTGCTCGCCGTCATTGCCGCGCGCCATCGCCTGGTATTTGCCTGAGTCCGGATACATTACCACTTCCGGCTGTTCGCGCGTGCTGACGGACAGATACTTCAGCGGCGCATCGGAGGTGTTGATGATCTGGTGCGGGTATTCCGGGCCAGGCGGAATGAAAATGACATCTCCGCTGACGATCGGCAGCATTTCTCCGGCTACCCGCAGCGTTCCGCTGCCTTCCAGAATGATGAACATTTCCTCCTGAGCGTAGTGAAAATGATAGGGGCAGGAACGCATGCCCGGCGCCACACAATCGAAGGAGGCGCCCAGCTTGTCGGCGGCGGTGCCGGTGCCGAGACGAGCGCCGACGCTGTCATACAGCGGCGGCCGCCGGTCATGCTTCATCTCTACCTGTTCGACATTGCGTATCAAGCGCTGGGCTAACAGCGCGGCTTTCTCGGTCATAAGCTTCCTTGGTGACGGTGTCACTTATTATGTGAATTGACATTCAGACGACAGAGAAAGTGAAGGCGCCACGGCGCCGCTTGTCAATGTAGACCGCCCGTTACGTCACGGTTTTTCGCCGCGGCAGCGACAGCAGCAGATGCGCGATGGCGCCGCCGACAATGCCCCAGAATGCCGAACCGATGCCGAGCAACGTGACACCGGAGGCGGTGATGAGGAAGGCGATCAGCGCCGCGTCGCGCTGTTTTTCATCATGCAGCGCGCGTTGCAGGCTGCCGCCGATGGTGCCGAGCAGCGCCAGCCCGGCGATGGTGTGGATCAAGGCGACCGGCAACGCGCTGAACAGCAGGCCGATGGCGCCGCCGAACAACCCGGCCAACAAATAGAAGCCGCCGGCGGCCACCGCGCCCATATAGCGCCGCTGTGGATCGGGATGCACGTCCGGCCCCATGCAAATGGCGGCGGTAATGGCGGCGATGCACACCGAGAAACCGCCGAATGGCGCCAGCAGCAGCGCGGTCAGCGCCGTCCAGGCGATCAGCGGTGAGGTGGGAACACGGTAGCCCGCCGCCTGCAGCGTAGCGATCCCGGGGGCGTTCTGTGAAGCCATGGTGACCACGAAGAAGGGCACGCCGATGCCGAGCAGCGTCGGCCAGCTGAAATGCGGCGCGATAAATTCCGGCACGGCGACCGCCGGCGCCTGTTGCGCCAGATGGATATCGCCCTGTAGCGCGGCGATCGCCAGCCCAATCGCCAGCGTCAGTACGATGGCGTAGCGCGGCAGGTAACGGCGGCTGAGCAGATAGGCCAGGCCCATACCGGCGCTGAGGAGGAAATTGAGCTGCAGCGAAGCGAAGGCGTCCAGCCCGAAACGCAGCAGGATCCCCGCCAACATCGCGGCAGAAATCGCCTGCGGAATATAATCCATCAGGCGGGCGAACAGCCCGGTGACGCCGCAGAGCAGGATCAGGCCCGACGCGAAGATGAACACCCCGATCGCCTCATTGATCGGCGTGCCGGGCAGGCTGGTGACCAGCAGCGCCGCTCCTGGCGTCGACCACGCGGTGAGGATCGGGGTGCGATAGTACAGCGAAAGCCCCAGCGAGGTGACGCCCATCGCGATCCCAAGCGTGCTCAGCCAGCCGCCGATCTGCGCCGGCGTGGCGCCTGCGGCGGCGGCGGCCTGGAAAATGATGGCGGCAGAGCTGGTGTAGCCGACCAGAACGGCGACAAAGCCGGCCATGACGGCGGGCAGGGTCAGATGGCGCAAGGAGAGGGCTGGGCGCATGAGGAGCTCCAATCGGTGAGTGTGCGTTATAACGCACGGTAAGAAATCAGAATAGCACCGTGCGCTATAGCGCACAAGCGGGTATAATCGAGCGCGATACGCAGAGGAGAACAGGATGCAGGAACTTGCCGGCCATTTGGCGCACACCCTTCGCACGCTGCGCGCGCAGCGCGGCTGGAGCCTGACGCAGGCGGCGGAATACACCGGCGTCAGCAAGGCGATGCTCGGGCAGATTGAGCGCGGCGAATCCAGCCCGACGGTGGCGACGCTGTGGAAGATCGCCACCGGTTTCAACGTGGCGTTCTCCGCCTTTCTTGAGGCGTCGCCCGCGCAGCAGCAGGCGACGCTGCACCGCTACGGCGAACTGCCGGTGTACGATCAGGACAACGCCGATATGCGCGTGGTGCCGCTGTTTCCCTACGATCGCCAGCTGGGTTTCGACATGTTCGTCATCGATCTCGCGCCGGGCGCGCTCAGCGAATCGTCGCCGCATGAGCCGGGCGTGATTGAGCATGTGATCGTGATCAGCGGCCGGTTGGAATTGGCGATAGACGGCGAGTGGCACAGCCTGGCGGCCGGCGAGGCGATGCGCTTTCAGGCCGATCGGCCGCATGCCTACCGCAACGCCGGTTCACACACGGTGCGCATCCACGATCTGATCCACTATCCTCAATCCTGACTCAACGCGGGGGCCGCGGGCTTTGACTCCGCGCCGCCAAACGCCTACCTTGTTGAAAATGACTCTTATTTCACAGGCTGTCGCCCATGACGGGGCGGCGTTGCAGCCGACTCAAAAGGAGCTTGATTTTGCCGGTCACCAATCGACGTCAGTTTATTAAACTCAGTGCGCAAACCGCAGGAGCCGTATTCGCGATGACTTCATTACCCAACAGTATCCGCCTGGCGATGGCGGCGGAGGGCGGCGCGGCCGCCGGCGATGAATTCCTGTGGCTGGAAGAGCTGCAGGGTAAAAAAGCGCTGCAATGGGTGCAGCAGGAAAATCAGCGCACCGTGGCACGTTTCGGCCAGGGCGAAGACTTTCAGCGCATTGAGCGCGAAGTCCTGGATATCCTCAATAAAGACACCCAGATCCCGTGGGTGAGCAAACGCGGCGAGTACTATTACAACTTCTGGCAGGATCAGGCCAACCCGCGTGGCCTGCTGCGGCGTACCACGCTGGACGAGTACCGCAAGGCCAAACCGGCCTGGGAGACGGTGCTGGATATCGATGCGCTGGGCAAGGCGGAGGGCAAAGATTGGGTTTATCAGGGCTCGCAGCCGCTGGCGCCGGAATACCGTTATTGCCTGATGCAGCTGTCGCCGGACGGCGGTGACGCCACCGAAATCCGCGAATTCGATCTGGTGGCCAAACGCTTCGTCAAAGACGGTTTTAACGTACCGGTGGCGAAAAGCCGGGTTTCCTGGGTCGATCGGGACACGCTGTTCATCGCCACCGATTTCGGCCCCGGCTCGATGACCCAGTCCGGCTACGCGCGCATCGCCAAACGCTGGCGGCGCGGCACGCAGCTGAGCGCCGCGGAAACGCTGTATGAAGCGCAGCCCGAGGACATGGCGGTCTTCGCCTATCACGACCGCACGCCGGGCTTTGAGCGCGATTTCGTCGGCCGCAGCCTGGACTTCTACCGCCGCGACTATTTCTTGCTGACTCAGGACGGCCGGCAGAAAAAAATCGACATCCCCGCCGACGCCGAGCTGGATACGCATCGGGAATGGCTGCTGATCAAGCCGAGCAGCGATTGGGACGTGGGCGGCAAGCGCTATCCGTCCGGCTCGCTGTTGGCGGCCAATTTCGACGACTATCTGGCGGGCAAGCGCGAGCTGCAGCCGCTGTTTACCCCGACGGCGGAGCAGGCGCTGAGCGGCTACAGCGGCACGCGCGATCACCTGATCCTCAGCATCATGGATAACGTGGTCAACCGACTGGAAGTGCTGACGCCGCAGGGCGGCAGCTGGCAACGTCGCCCGCTGGGCAATCCCGGCGCCATCAGCACCCTTTCCGCCGGCGGCATCGACGACGAGAGCAACGCCTATTTCCTGACGGTCAGCGGGTTCCTGCAGCCGACCTCGCTGTATATGGGCAACCTCGACGGCGGGGAAGCGACGCTGCTGAAACAGGCGCCGCAGGACTTTGACGCCGCCGGCTATCAGGTCAGCCAGCATTTCGCGCGCTCCAAGGACGGCACCCGCGTGCCGTATTTCCAGATCGCCGCCAAAGATCTCAAGCTGGACGGCAGCACGCCGACGCTGCTGTACGGCTACGGCGGGTTTGAAGTGCCGCTGCTGCCGGGCTATCTGGGCGGCAAGGCGCCGGCCTGGCTGGAGCGCGGCGGGGTATACGTGGTGGCCAACATTCGGGGCGGCGGTGAATATGGTCCGGCCTGGCATCAGGCGGCGCTCAAGCAGAATCGTCATCGTGCCTATGAGGATTTCGCCGCCGTGGCCGAAGACCTGTTCGCGCGCAAGGTGACTTCCGCGCCGCATCTCGGCGCGCGCGGCGGCAGCAATGGCGGCCTGCTGGTAGGCAATATGCTGACGCTGTATCCGCAGCTGTTCGGCTGCATCGTCTGCGAAGTGCCGCTGTTGGACATGCAGCGCTATACCCAACTCTCCGCCGGCGCGTCGTGGATCGCGGAATACGGCGATCCGAGCAAGCCGGAGCAGTGGGCCTATATCAAAACCTTCTCGCCGTACCACAATATTCAGGCGAAAACGGCCTATCCGCCGGTGCTGTTCTATACCGCCACCAGCGACGATCGTGTCAACCCGGCCCACGCGCGCAAAATGGCGGCGCGCATGCAGGCGATGGGGTATCAGCAGGCTTACTTCTACGAAAATACCGAGGGTGGGCACAGCGCCGCCGCCGACAAGCAACAGGCGGCGTTCCACAGCGCGCTGGTGAGCGAATTCATGTGGGCCAACCTGAGCGGCAAGCGCAAGCCAGCGTAAACACGTTTCTTACGGGCATAAAAAAACGCCGGGGGTTAACCCCGGCGTTTCTATTTACGCTCAATCCACAGGCGATCAGTGAGCCGCCGTGGCTTCCTGCGCTTTCTGATTCAGGTCTTCGCTGGTGTCCAGCGTCATGCGGTACAGTTTCGGCGCGGTCAGCATCATCAGGATGGCGATGACGGCGGTGGCGATGCCGATTTGCATAAACACATGGCTGTAGATGGCCAGTGAAGCGTGCGCGTCGTTGATGTCGCTAGGGACGGCGGTCAGACCGGCGACTTTACCGGCGATCAGCGCCGCGGCGGCGGTGGTCAGGAACCAGGAACCCATGATGAAGCCCATCAGACGCTGCGGCACCAGCTGCGCCACCATCGCCAGACCCAGACCGGAAATCATCAGCTCGCCGATGCTCTGCAGCGCGTAGCTCAGGATCAGCCAGTTGACCGACACGATGCCCTGTTCGTTGGCGAAGCTGGCGCCCCATGGCAGCACCAGGAAGGCGCAGGAACACAGGATCATGCCGAAAGCGAACTTGTGCGGCATCGGCAGGCGATCGCCCATCTTGTTATACAACGCGGCCAGAATCGGGCTGGCGAGCATGATCCAGAACGGGTTCAGCGCCTGGTACTGCTCCGGCTCGAAGGCGACGCCGAAGATGCTGTGCTCCACGTTGTGGATGGCGAAGAAGTTCAGCGACGTCGGCATCTGGCTGTACAGCACGAAGAATACCACCGCTTCCAGCATCAGCAGGAAGGCGACGATCATTTTACGGCGTGCGGCGCCATGCAGGGCGAAGGCTTCCTTGGCGAACACGATCACGATCCCGGCGGAGATGAAGGCCAGCGCCCAGCGCGCGATCACCTGGTTGTGCAACAGCCAGCTGGACACGGCGACCAGCGCCACGATGCCGACCAGCACCATCAGCAGTTTCGGCAGATGCAGCGGCTTGAAGTCAGGCCTGGAGCCGTTTTTCTTCACCCACTTGTGGCACATCATAAAGTTGACCAGGGTGATCAGCATGCCGACCACGCTCAGGGAGAACGCCACGCTCCAGCCGTACTTCGCCGCCAGCCACGGGGTAGCCAGCATGGAGAAGAAGGAACCGATGTTCACCGACATGTAGTACATGGTGAAGGCGCCGTCGATACGCGGGTCGTCTTTCTCATAGCAGGTGGAGAGCAGGGAGGACGGGTTAGCCTTGAACAGGCCGCTGCCCACGGCGATGGTCGCCATGCCCAGGTAGACCCAGAAGATGTCGTGGCCGGAGTAGGCCACCATGGCGTAACCGGCGGCCAGCACCAGCGCGCCGAGCACGATCACGCGTTTGGCGCCCAGCACCTTGTCGCCCAGCCAGCCGCCAATGGCGACGAAGCCGTATACCAGGGCGCTGAAAGAAGAGAACAGGGTGATGGAGTCGGCTTCGCTCAGACCGAGCATCTTGACCAGATAAACCGCCATGATGCCTTGCAGGCCGTAATAGCCGAAGCGCTCCCACAGTTCGATCGAGAAGATCAGATAGAATGCTTTCGGTTGTTTGAACGCGTTAAGGCTCACGCTCTCCTGGTGTTGGTTGTTTGCTGTTGACACTGGTACCTCTGTTTTTTCGCAGCCCGTCTTTAGGGGACGGGAAAGTACAAAAGTTGATGCGGAACGGCATCCTTTTGCGTTGTTATAGGATGGGGACGGCGGTTAATGTTCACTATCTTTGTCAACGTGGCAAGCAGTTTGTCATATTCGGTTACATTTAACGCCGGCAGGATTATGCCGCGATGTTGCAAATGTTATGCAGTATTAACTTTCGGCTTTTAGTGGTTTATCGATTTTTTGTTTTGATTAAAAGCTATACGAATTTTAAACAGGGATATATTCTGCTGAATTGCTAATTTTTAGCGCATCAGTGTACGTGAGGTTATTAATCCGTTGGAATATTGTGTATATGGCGCGATTTGTAAAATTATAGAAATTTAGGAAAACGGGGCTGGCATTTGTGAACGCCTTGTGATCCCGAAAGCGTGACGTTCACCGCAATTTTCGACTAATTTTTTGCTTGAAAATAACGCAGTGATGGGTTTCTTACTGAAAACCGCGATAACGCCGGGGTTACTGCTGCGCGATATCACATTTTTGATAAAAAAGCGGCGTTGGCGAGGGAAGAGGACGCGGCGGGTGCGGTTTGCCGCACCCAACGGACTCAGGATTCCGGATAAACCTTTTCTTTATATTCGCACAGGTCTTCGATGATGCAGGAGCCGCAGCGCGGTTTGCGCGCGATGCAGGTGTAGCGTCCGTGCAGGATCAGCCAGTGATGGCAATCGACCTTGAATTCGGCGGGCACCACCTTCAACAGTTTCTCCTCCACCTGATCGACGTTCTTGCCAGGCGCAAAGTGGGTGCGGTTGCACACCCGGAAGATATGGGTGTCCACGGCGATGGTCGCCCAGCCGAAGGCGGTGTTGAGCACCACGTTGGCGGTTTTGCGGCCAACGCCCGGCAGCGCCTCCAGCGCGGCGCGATCTTCCGGCACTTCGCCGCCGTGCAGCTCCAGCAGCATGCGGCAGGTCTTGATCACGTTTTCGGCCTTGCTGTTGAACAGACCGATGGTCTTGATGTACTCCTTGACGCCATCAACCCCCAGCGCCAGCATGGCGGCGGGGGTGTTGGCGACCGGATAGAGTTTGGCGGTCGCCTTGTTGACGCTCACGTCGGTGGCCTGCGCAGACAGCAATACCGCGATCAGCAGCTCAAATGGCGTGGTGTACACCAGCTCGGTGGTCGGATGCGGATTGTTGTCGCGCAGCCGGGTCAGAATTTCCAGTCGCTTCTGCTTGTTCATCAGGCCTTCTCAGCACGTCCTTGTTCCAGCAGCGGTTCCGCCGCCACGGCGCGGGCTTTGCGCGCCTTCATTCTTTCGTCGATCAGATACTTGACCGCCAACAGCAGGCCCAGGCCGATAAAGGCGCCTGGCGGCAGCATGGCCAGCAGGAACGGGCTGTCGAAGTGCACCACTTCGATGCGCAGCGATTTGGCCCAGCCGCCCAGCAGTTGATCGGCGCCGTCGAACAGCGTGCCGTTGCCCAGCAGCTCGCGCATTGAACCCAGCGTCACCATGACGCCGGTGGCGCCGAGGCCGATGGCCATGCCGTCCAACGCCGAGAGGCCGACCGGTTTCTTGGCGGCCACCGCTTCGGCGCGGCCCACGACGATGCAGTTGGTCACGATCAACGGAATAAAAATGCCGAGCGACTGATACAGACCGAAGGCATAGGCGTTGATCAGCATCTGCACGATGCTCACCACCGCAGCGATGATCATGACGTAGATAGGAATACGCACTTCGCTTGGCACCCAGCGGCGCACCGCGGAGATGGAGGCGTTGGTGAGCGTCAGCACCAGCGTGGTGGCCAGCCCCAGGCCCAGCGCGTTGGTGACGGTGGAGGTCACCGCCAGCAGCGGGCACATGCCCAGCAGCTGCACCAGGGCGGAGTTGTTCTTCCACAACCCCTGGACGATCAATTCTTTGGCTTCACTCATTCGCTGGCTCCACACGCAGGTAAGCTTTCAAGTTTAGGCGGCAGCGTTTCCATATACAACGCAGTGCGGCGCACCGCATTGACCACCGCACGCGGGGTGATGGTGGCGCCGGTGAATTGGTCGAACATGCCGCCATCTTTCTTCACCGCCCAGCGTTTGTCGTCCGGGCCTTCGATTTTCTTGCCGCTGAAGAAGGAAATCCAGTCGGAAATGCGCAGTTCGATCTTGTCGCCCAGCCCCGGGGTTTCATGGTGTTCAATCACCCGGGTGCCGAGTACCGTGCCGTTGAAATCGGCACCGACCAGCAGCTTGATGGCGCCGGAGTAACCGTCCGGCGCGGTGGTTTCCAGCGCGGCGGCGGTCGGTTGCCCGTTTTTGCGCGCCAGGTATAAACGGTGTGGCGCGCCGTCGCCCAGCGCCGGATCGCTGACCAGGAAGCATTCGTTCTGCATGACGTTGTCGTAATTTTCCGGCGGCACCACCTGATCGAGCAGGGCTTTTTGCTGCAGCGCCGCCTGATGCGCGATGGTGGTTTTCGTCAGGGCGTAGACCACGGCGGTGAGGCCGGTGGTGACCGCCGCAAACACCGCCAGCGTGGTGCCGTGCTTTCTCATGGAATTCAGCATGGCGGCTCCTTAGCGATGGCCGTACACGCGCGGCTGCGTGTAGTGGTCGATTAACGGGACGGTGATGTTGGCGAGCAGCACAGCAAAGGCCACGCCGTCAGGGTAGCCGCCATAAACGCGGATCAGCCAGACCAGCACGCCGATCAGCGCACCGTAGATTAAACGGCCCTTCGGCGTGGTGGAGGCGCTGACCGGGTCGGTGGCGATAAAGAACGCGCCCAGCATGCTGGCGCCGGAGAACAGGTGGATCAGCGGCGAAGCCTGATGCGCCGGATCGAGCCACCAGGCCAGACCGGAGCAGAAGGCGATAGCGGCCAACATGCTAAAGGGTATCTGCCAGTGGATCAGGCGGCGCGCCAGCATAAACAGGCCGCCGGCCAGAAAGCCGAGGTTGACCCACTGCCAGCCGATGCCCGCCAGCGCGCCGCCGAACAGCGGCTGCTGCAACACTTGTTCAACGCTGTGGCCGCTGCGCAAACCGGTTTTGAAGCCGTCGAGCGGTGTAGCCTGGCTGATGCCGTCAACGCCCATCTGCAATTCGTGCAGCGTCGCGCCCTGAGCGGTATGGCCGCTGAAAATGGCCAGCAGCGTGTCGTGGAACGACAGCGCGGTGGCGCGCAGCTCATCCGGCGGCAACCAGCTGGTCATCTGCACCGGGAAGGAGATCAGCAGCACCACGTAACCGACCATCGCCGGATTGAACGGGTTCTGCCCAAGGCCGCCGTACAGCTGTTTGGCGATGACGATGGCGAAGAAGGTGCCGATGACGATCATCCACCACGGGGCCAGCGGCGGCAGGCTGATGCCGAGCAGCAGCGCGGTCAGCAGGGCGGAGTTGTCCGCCAGCCGGCTGCGCACCGGCAGCTTGCGCAGCCTGAGGATCGCGCCTTCTGCGGCCAGCGCGACGATCGCCGCCAGCGCCACCTGAATCAGCACGCCATAACCGAAGAACCAAATCTGTGCTGCGATGCCGGGAATGCAGGCCAACATCACCCACAGCATAATGCGGCTGGTGCTTTGCTGGTTGTGGGTGAACGGCGAGCTGGCGATGTGTAAGCCTTTGGCGGCTGTGGGTGATACCGGCCTGAACTTCATAGAGTAACGATACCTTCTGCGCCGCGCCTGCGGCAGTTTCGATGCGCCGAATTGCGGGCGCGGCAAAAATAATAGCCGAGCATTCTACCTGATTCGATGCGAGGGTAATACGCCTTAATGATAGGGGTATTCGGCTTTTCGCACCCGTTGAGATCGGCGTGGCGCGATTTGATTTTTTTTTGGCCGGAAAATGGGCTAACGTGAGGAATTGTCTGTGGAACTTGTGCCGCCATCGCCCCTGAGAAATGGGGTAACCGTATGAATGAAATATCATTTTTGTCCAGATTTCCGCACAAAATAACAACTTTCACATAATACGTGTAGGTTACTATCGCGAACATTATTGAGTCAGTGAATCCATAATAATGACAAATGAAGACATTTTTTTTATTGAAGAGCTAATTGAGTGGGTGGAGATACATCTGGAGAAACGGCCAAACCTGGATGAAGTTGCGCGTATTTCGGGCTATTCCAAGTGGCATCTGCAGCGTAAATTCAAGCGAATTACCGGCATTCAACTCGCCACCTATATCCGTTCGCGCATCCTGACGCGCGCCGCGGTGGCGCTGCGCATCACCCGTCGCTCCATCATCGACATCTCCGATGAGCTGGGCTTCGACTCGCAGCAGACCTTTACTCGCATGTTCAAGCAGCGCTTCGGCACCACGCCCAATCGCTACCGCTCGATGGAGCACTGGGACGTGAAAAACCTGATGCCGCGCTTTAACTTCGAAGCCAGCTACGGCGCGGGATATTATCCGGAAGTGAAGCGGCTGACGCTGCCCGAGATGCAGCTGGTTGGCTTCTCGCGCCGGCTGGATTTCGCCTCCGAACAAGAGCTGGAGTACGCGTCCTGCATGGCGATGAAGGACGAGATTTTCAATGACTTCTTCAAGGGGTTGCACGTCGACTGCCGGCGAATTTACAGCATTTATTGCCCGCAGGCCGGGGAAGGCGACGAGCTGTCGTCCACGCTGGTGATGGCGGTCGATCCTGAACATAAAAAGGACATTCTTTCCAATCATCAGATAGACACCATCCATCTGCCGAGCCGCGAGTTTATCTCCATCAACCATAAGGGCACGGCGAAGGAGTGTCTGCAGTTTTTCGGTTATCTGGTGTCGCATGTGATGCCGGGGCTGAAGGATAAGGTGCGCGGCAGTATGGAAATGGAGATCATTCAAACCAAAGAGTGGAACCCGGAGTCCAAACTGCGTCAGATTGAAGTGGACTACACCTATCTGATCTCTATCGATTAAACGGCGCCCGGCGTAGGCCAGGCGCCGCCGTCATCATTTGTCTTCCGTTTCCGCCGCCAGCGATTCTCTGGCGGCTTTTTTGGCTTTGGCGCGGGCGATAGCCGCCGCAACCGCCGCCTTGCGCGGATCTTCTTCGGCGGCAGCTGGAGCCGGTTCTGTCTCAGCCGGAGCGTCCGCCTGCTGCGCCGCTTTCTTGGCCTTCACGCGAGCCAGGGCCGCCGCGACCGCCGCTTTGCGCGGATCTTCTTCGGCGGTAGCCGGAGCCGGTTCTGTCTCAGCGGGAGCGTCCGCCTGCTGCGCCGCTTTCTTGGCCTTCACGCGCGCCAGGGCGGCGGCGACTGCCGCTTTACGCGGATCGTCCTCTGTCGCGGCAGGGGCGGTGATGTCTGCGGCCGGTGCCTCTTTGCGCGCCTTCACGCGGGCCAGCGCCGCGGCCACGGCGGCCTTACGCGCGTCGTCGCCTGAGGTTGCCGGCGAGACTTGTTCCGCTTCGGCCGCCAACTGGGCGCGCCGTTCACGCGCCTGCGCTTTACGCGCTTCGCGGGCGGCGATCATCTCGCTGTTGTCCGGCTGCTGGCCGTCGACCGGCGTAACCGCCGCTTCGGCATTCTTGCTGCGTACGCGCGCCAGTGCGGCCTGTACCGCCCCCTGATCGTCGTCGGTCAGTTTGACGGCGGCCTTTTTGTGCCGCTCTTCGCGCGCCAGTTTCTCGCGCTCCAGACGCGCCAGCTTGGCCTCGTAACGCGCCTTGGCCTCGGCGGTGCGCGCCGCTTCCAAATCGATAGCCTTGATTTCGGCCTTTTCCTGCCGGTAGTACTGCACCAGCGGAATGTTGCTGGGGCAGACGAACGCGCAGGCGCCGCATTCGATGCAATCGAACAGGTTGTGGTTGCGCGCCTTGTCGTGCTCCTGCCCGCGGCTGAACCAGTACAGCTGTTGCGGCAACAGCCCGGCAGGGCAAGCGTCCACGCACAGGCCGCAGCGGATGCAGGATTGCTCGGGTTCCTGCGGCGTCATTTCATCCACCGTCGGCGCCAGAATGCAGTTGCTGATCTTGACGATCGGCACGTTCAGCGCGGGCAGGGTAAAGCCCATCAGCGGGCCGCCCATCACCACCATCTGCTGCGCCTGCGGACGGAAACCGACGAAATCAAGCAGGTGCTGCACCGGCGTGCCGATGCGCGCCCACAGGTTGCCAGGGCGCTCGACCGCCTCGCCGGTCAGGGTCACCACGCGCTCAATCAACGGTTCGCCGTCGACGATCGCCCGCTTGATGGCGAAGGCGGTGCCGACGTTTTGCATCAGCACGCCGATAGCGGAGGAGTGCTTGCCGTGCGGCACTTCCTTGCCGGTCAAAATCTTGGTCAGCTGCTTGGCGCCGCCGGACGGGTATTTGGTGGGGATGACACGCAGGGCAATGCCGGTCTGGCCGCGCAACGCCTGTTTCAGCGCCGCGATCGCCTCCGGCTTGTTGTCTTCAATGCCGATCAGTGTGACCTTGGGCTGCAGAATGTGTTGCAGGATCTGCGTGCCTTCAACGATCTGATCGGCATGTTCCTGCATCAGGCGATCGTCGGCGGTGATGTAAGGCTCGCACTCGGCGGCGTTGAGGATCAGCGTTTCCACGCCGCTCATGCCGCCTTGCAGTTTACTGGCGGTCGGGAAACCGGCGCCGCCCAGACCGGCGATGCCGGCCTGATGAATACGTTGAATCAGCTCCGCGGCGGGCGATTGGCGGTAATCCGCCACCGGCTCGCGCTCGCACCAGCGGTCTTCGCCGTCTGCCTCGATAATCACGCACAGCTCCGACAGCCCGGAAGGGTGAGCGGTGATGTGCGGCGTGATGGCGCTAACGGTGCCCGAGGTCGGGGCGTGCACCGGCACGGTGCGCCCGCGGCCGACGGTCAGCGGCTGGCCTTTCAACACCCGATCGCCGGCGTTGACGCACAGTTCGCCTTCCGGCCCCAGATGCTGCTGCAGCGGAATGATAAAGGTCTTGGGCAGAGGGGCGACACGCAGCGGCGCGCCGCTCGACTGAGTCTTCATTTCCGGTGGATGGATCCCGCCGTCGAAATCCCAGATCCGGTCTTTTTTAAAGGCGGCGAACAGATTAAGCATGTTGCTCCACGTGGATCACTTGCACCGGGATCGTCTTCATGTCCCACTTCCAGTTGGCGGTGGTGGTGGCGACCGGTCTCATTTCAATACAGTCGGTAGGGCAAGGGGCGACGCACAGATCGCAGCCGGTACAGAGGTCGGTAATGACGGTATGCATGGCGCGGGTGGCGCCGACGATGGCGTCAACCGGGCAAGCCTGAATGCACTTGGTGCAGCCGATGCAGTTGGCCTCGTCGATATAGGCCACTTTACGCTCCGGCTCGGCGGCGGCTTCGCTGCCCAGCGGCTGCGGCTCCACGTTGAGCAGCTCCGCCAGTTTCAGCATCACCTGTTCGCCGCCCGGCGCGCATTTATTGATCATCTCGCCGTTGGCCACCGCCTCGGCATAGGGGCGACAGCCGGGGTAGCCGCACTGGCCGCACTGGCTCTGCGGCAAGATCGCGTCGACCTGCTCGGCGACCGGATCCTCTTCCACCTCAAAACGGCGCGCGGCGTAGCCCAGCACCAGTCCGAACAGCAGCCCGAGCGCGCTCAAAGCCGCGATAGCTATCCACAACGCAGTCATTAGAATTTCACCAGCCCGGTAAAGCCCATAAAGGCCAGCGACATCAGCCCGGCGGTGATCAGTGCGATCGAGGAGCCGCGGAACGGCGCCGGCACGTCGGCCACCGCCAGACGTTCGCGAATGGCGGCGAACAGCACCATCACCAGCGAGAAACCGGCGGCGGCGCTGAAACCGTAAACGGCGGACTGCAGGAAGTTATAGCCGAGGTTGACGTTAAGCAACGCCACGCCCAGCACCGCACAGTTGGTGGTGATCAGCGGCAGGAAGATGCCCAGCAGGCGGTAGAGCGCCGGGCTGGTTTTGCGCACCACCATCTCGGTGAACTGCACCACCACGGCGATCACCAGAATGAAGGAGAGCGTGCGCAGGTACACCAGGTCCAGCGGAACCAGAATAAAGGTGTTGATCACCCAGGCGCTGACGGAGGCCAGCGTCATGACGAAGGTGGTGGCCATTCCCATGCCGATGGCGCTTTCCAGCTTCTTGGAAACGCCGAGGAACGGGCACAGGCCAAGAAACTTCACCAGAACGAAGTTGTTCACCAGTACGGTGCCGACAAACAGGAGCAGGTATTCGGTCATTGCGATGCCTAAAAAAATAAAAGCCGCCTATTATCGGGAATCGGCGGCCGGACGACAACATATGAATCGCAGGGGTATTGCCTTTTTTGGTGGAAATTTACACAAATCACCCAATAAAACGTGCTGCAATCGCCTTTAACGTTCGGTAAAGGTCCCTCTGACCCGCTGCGAACGCTTGATGTAAGGCACCAGCAGCGCCGCCATCAGCAGCGGCCAGCCGAGGCTGCGCACCGCCACTTCATCCGGCACCGGCGCGAAGGCGAAGGCTTTCACCGCCAGGATCACCGTGATCAGCAGCCATAACAAGAACAGTTTAGGGAAGCGCTGCGACCGCTGGCAAAACAGAAATACCAGCCACAGGGTGAAGCCCCACATCAAAAGCGTGGTCAACACCGAAAAGTACCATTGCAGGGTAAACGCCTGGGCGTTGGTCAACAGATAGTCGCGCGACTCGGGCATGAAGATCGCCATGGCGTACAGGAGCAGCATCAGGCTGGCGCTGAGCAGGGTGACGATCAGATAGGCCAGCGGGGCCAGCAACCAACCGCCGATACGAGAGTATTCAGCTTGAGACATAAAACGGCTTCCTGATTGAAACGGGGATCACAGGCGGCATAGCTTAGCGGGTAATATAGGCTTCGTCATCCCTATCAAGCGGATAGCTCGGCGTCGCGGGCTCGGGCCGCACGTTTGGCTACTCCGGCGCCGTGCCGACCCCGCTTCGAATTAACATCTCATTTACTTCTTGTTCCAGCCGTCCGCATGGTGTCAAATCGAAAGGGTGTGTCGTGAGCCTGCAAGAGGAAATCCCATGGCTGAGAAAATTCGTGTCGGGCTGGTCGGTTACGGCTATGCCGGCAAAACCTTTCATGCGCCGCTGATCGCCGGTACGCCCGGGCTGGAGCTGGCCGCCGTTTCCAGCAGCGATGCCGGCAAAGTGCGCGCGGACTGGCCGTCGATGACGGTGGTGGGCGATGCACAGGCGCTGTTCGCCGATCCGGCCCTCGATCTGATCGTGATTCCTACCCCTAACGATACCCATTTCCCGCTGGCGCAACAGGCGCTGGCCGCCGGCAAGCACGTGGTCGTGGACAAACCGTTTACCGTGACATTGTCACAAGCTCAGGCGCTGCAGCAACAGGCGCAGCAGAGCGGTTTGCTGTTGTCGGTGTTCCACAACCGTCGCTGGGACAGCGATTTCCTGACCCTCAAAGCGCTGCTGAACGACGGTTCGCTGGGCGAGGTGGTGTACTTCGAGTCGCACTTCGATCGTTACCGGCCACAGGTGCGTCAGCGCTGGCGCGAACAGGGCGGCGTCGGCAGCGGCATCTGGTTCGATTTGGGGCCGCATCTGCTCGATCAGGCGCTGCAACTCTTCGGCAAACCCGAGCGGCTGTTTGTCGATCTGGGTGAGCTGCGGCCGGGGGCGCAGGCGGTGGACTATTTCCACGCGCTGCTGAACTATGGCGATCGCCGTGTGGTGCTGCACGCCAGCATGCTGGCGGCGGCGGAGAGCCCGCGCTATGTGGTGCACGGCACCCGCGGCAGCTATGTCAAATACGGCCTGGATCCGCAGGAAGACCGGCTGAAGGCCGGCGAACGCTTGCCGCAGGCCGACTGGGGCTATGACATGCGCGAGGGTGTGGTGACGCTGTCACGCGGCGACCTGCTGGCGGAACAGCCGCTGCTCAATATTCCCGGCAACTACCCGGCTTATTACGCGGCGGTGCGCGACGCGATTGCCGGCATAGGCGAAAATCCGGTGCCGGCCGCCGACGCCATCGCGGTGATGGCATTGATCGAACTGGGGCTGGAATCGGCCCGGCTGCAGCAGGCGCTGCCGGTGGTCTGATCCCGCCCACTTTTCTGTGGCCCGGCGCAACGTCGGGCCTTTTTACGACTCTACGTGCAAGGAAATCCGTTTCATGTCCTGGTTGCAGCGTTTGCGCATTGATAAATTTTTGCTGGTTCTGATTTTGGTGGTGATCGTCGCCTCGCTGTTCCCCTGCGAAGGCATCTGGAAAACCTTCTTTGAACACCTGACCACCGCCGCCATCGCGCTGCTGTTCTTTATGCACGGCGCCAAGCTGTCGCGCGAGGCGATCATCGCCGGCATGAGTCACTGGAAGCTGCATCTGCTGGTGTTCCTCAGCACCTTTGCGCTGTTCCCGCTGCTCGGGCTGGCGATGAACCTGTTGGTGCCGGGCATCATGACGCCGACGGTCTATCTCGGCTTCCTCTATCTGTGCGCGCTGCCGGCCACGGTGCAGTCGGCCATCGCCTTTACGTCGGCGGCGGGCGGTAACGTGGCGGCGGCGATCTGCAGCGCCTCGGCGTCGAGCATTCTCGGCGTGTTCCTGTCGCCGCTGCTGGTGGGGGCATTGATGCATACTCAGGGCGGTAATACCGACGTGCTGCACGCCATCGGTTCAATCATTTTGCAATTGATGGTGCCGTTCGTGATCGGTCACCTGGCGCGGCCATTGATCGGCAAGTGGATCGATCGCCATCGCAAATTGATCAATCTGACCGACCGTTCGTCGATCCTGCTGGTGGTGTATACCGCGTTCAGCGCGGCGGTGGTGGAAGGGATTTGGCATCGCATCGACGGCTGGTCGCTGCTGACCATCCTGGTGATGTCGCTGGTGCTGCTGACGGTGGTGCTGGTGATCAACACCTACGCGGCGCGCTGGCTGGGCTTTAACACCGCCGATGAAATTACCATCGTCTTCTGCGGTTCGAAAAAGAGCCTGGCGAACGGCATCCCGATGGCCAACGTGCTGTTCCCGGCCGCGGCGGTGGGCGCGATGGTGCTGCCGCTGATGATTTTCCACCAGGTTCAGCTGATGGTGTGCGCGGTGCTGGCGCAGCGCTATGCGCGTAAAACCGCTAAACAGCGGGCCGAGGCGGAGGCGCTGGCGGCCAAATAGGCCGCAGGCCGCTAACGGCGGCCCAGCGCGTCGAGCAGAAAGTCGGCGCGCTCATCGGGTGAGGCGCGCGGCAGCTCTTGCAGCCGATAGCCATAGCGGCGATAGACGGCCACCATCGCCCGATAGGTTTGCTCGGCTTCGGTGAAAGACTGTTTTCTTTCGCTGTCCTGCGCGTAGATCGCTTGCCACGGCGGGGCGATGAACACCCTTTCGGCATAGCGAAAGACGCCGATCGCCGCCGTCAAATGCGCGGGGATCGGCAACCCGCACAGCGTGAGGTAACCGGCGATATCCGGCAGGCCGCGATCGAAGAACCAGCATGTTTCCCCCGTTGCTTCGCGCCATGAGCGCAGTTCCCAATCGAGCATCCGCTCGGCGAAGGCCTGGCGATCGCCCCACGGCAGCGCATGGCCGCCGATACTCACCTGATCCTGAATAATCGCCCGGCCGGCCTCCTGCGAGTGCGGAAAGCCGCGGCGATGAAGAACGTCGATGAGCGTGCTTTTGCCCGAGCCGGGGCCGCCGGTCAGCACGATGCGGCGTGTTTTGTCAGACATGCGAAATTCCTCTTTTGCGGCAGAGTCATGGGGTAACACAGCGATAAAGACGAGCAGTCGGAAGAAGACGGCGGGGAGAGGGATGAGAAGAAGGCGCCGTTTGGCGCCTGGGGGGATTTAGCCCTGAACTTTGGCGCGCAGCGCCTGTTTTTCCTGCTCGCTGAGGAAGGCCAGCTTCAGGCCGTTTTCCTGCGCGGTGCGGATTTCTTCCGGCGTCAGCCCGGCCTGCGGCGCGGCGACGCGGTATTCATGCTCGATCTCGATGCCCTGAACCGCCGGATCGTCGGTGTTGATCGACGCCAGCACGCCGTGGCGCAGGAAGGTGGCCAGCGGATGCTGCGCCAGCGACGGCACGGTGCTGGTCTGGATGTTGGAGGTCAGGCAGGATTCGATGCCGATGCCGTGTTCCGCCAGGAAGTCCATCAGCGCCGGGTCTTCGACCGCTTTCACCCCGTGGCCGATACGTTCGGCGCCCAGCTCGCGGATCGCCTGCCAGATGCTTTCCGGGCCGGCGGCTTCGCCCGCGTGCACGGTGATGCGCAGGCCGGCGTCGCGGGCGCGGTTGAAGTGGCTGAGGAACAGGCTGCCGGGGAAGCCCAGCTCATCGCCCGCCAAATCCAGCGCGGTAATGCCGTCGCGGTGCGCCAGCAATCCTTCCAGTTCCTGCAGACAGGCGGCCTCGCCGAAGGTGCGGCTCATGATGCCGATCAGGCGAATGTCGATATCACGATCGCGGCAGCCCGAACGGATCCCGTCGATCACCGCTTCCACCACGCCGGCGACCGGCAGTTGATGCTTCATCGCCATGTAGTAAGGGGAGAAACGCAGTTCGGCATAATGCAGGCCGGCGTTGGCGGCGTCCTCGACGTTTTCGTATGCCACCCGGCGGCAGGCGTCCAGATCGCCCAGCACCGCCACGCCCCAGTCCAGTTTCTGCAGGAAGCTGACCAGATCCGGTTCGGCATGGGTGATCTGCACGTGCGGGCGCAGGCTCTCCAAATCGTTGGCCGGCAGGGCGAGATTGAACTGGCGGCCGAGGTCGAGAATGGTCTGCGCGCGGATGTTGCCGTCGAGATGGCGGTGAATATCGGTAAGCGGTAGGCGGGGATCGATCATGCTGGGCACTCGCTAATTATCGTAGGTAAAGTGCAGAACAGTATAAAAACAAATGGATGAAACTTGCCATCGCGTTGCATAAAAAAGTGACTTACATCACAAATAATGCGAGGTGTATCGCATTTTCGTCGTGAATCAGGCTTTCAACACGCTGACGCCCGCCTGCTGCAACGGCGCGATCAGCGCGTCATCGGTAGCCCGCTCAACGATGATGGTGTGCGCCAGCGTAATATCGCCGATCGCATACTGCGAGGCGGCGTTAAGCTTGGCGGCGGAAGCCAGCACCACGGTTTCCGCCGCACGGGCCGCCAGCGCGCGCTTGATGTAGGCTTCTTCCAGATCGCCGGTGCTCAGCCCCGCAGTGGGGTGCACGCCGGTCACGCCCATAAAATAGATATCGGCGCGGATATGCGATATCGCTTCTACGGCGGCGGCGCCGACGCTGACGATCGAATGCTTATACAGTCGGCCGCCGATCAGGATCACCTCGACCGTGGGGTGATCGACCAAGCCCACGGCGACGCTGGGGCTGTGGGTGACGATGGTGGCGTTGAGGTTGGCCGGCAGTTGCCTGACCAGCTCTGCGGAGGTGGTGCCGCCGTCGATGATCACCACCTGGCCGGGGGCGATCAGCGCCGCCGCCGCTTTGGCGATCGCGCGTTTGGCGCCGGATTCCAACTGATTGCGTTCGGCGAAGCTGGCGATGGCGGAAGAAACCGGCAGGGCGCCGCCATGCACCCGTTGCAGCACCCCCTCGGCGTCCAGTTCACGCAGATCGCGCCGGATCGTATCTTCCGACAGCCCGAACATCTCGCTGAGCTGTTTGGCCAAGACCTGACCCTCCTGGGCCAGTTTTTCCAAAATGATCTTCTTGCGTTGGCTGGTCAACATGGCCATTTCCTCTCAAATTTCCTATGCACGAAATATCTTGATCATACACGAAACTGCACGATAGTATCCATTTCCTTCCTCTGGCGGAGTAAACCGATGATAGCCACCAAAGACAGGGTTCGTATTGTCGAAACCCGGGTGTTGTCCGATGACTGGTACCTGCTGAAAAAAACCACCTTTGATTTTCTGCGGCGCGATGGCGTCTGGCGGCGGCAAAGCCGTGAGACTTACGATCGCGGTGACGGCGCGGTGATTTTGCTGTTCAACCGGCAGGCGCAGACGGTGATCCTGACACGCCAGTTCCGCTTTCCGGTGTTCGTCAACGGTCATGACGGCATGCTGATTGAGGCCGCCGCCGGGCTGTTGGACGACGCGTCGCCGGAGGCGCGCATCCGCGCCGAAGTTGAAGAGGAAACCGGCTACTTCGTGCAGAACGTGGAGAAAGTGTTTGAGGCGTACATGAGCCCTGGTTCGGTCACCGAAAAGCTGCACTTTTTCGTCGGTGAATATCAGGCGGGCGATCGCGTCAACGAGGGCGGCGGGCTGGCGGCGGAGGGGGAATATTTGGAGGTGATCGAGCTGCCGCTGGCACAGGCCCTGCAGGCGGTTCGTCAGGGTACGATCGTTGACGCCAAAACCATCATGCTGCTGCAGTTTGTCGCCTTGAATCGGACGTTGGAGGAACAACGATGAAAGCCCAACAAATCTTGATCGCCGGCCCTTATCGCAGCGGCACCGATGGCGATCCGCAGCGTATCGCCGCCAATCTGACGCGCCTCGAACAGGCGGCGCTGGCGGTCTACCAGCGGGGGCACGTGCCGGTGATCGGCGAATGGCTGGCGCTGCCTTTGGCGTCCGCGGCCGGTTCCACTCAGGTTGGCGATGCGGTCAGCGAGGCGTTTCTTTACCCGGTGGCTCACCGACTGATTGCGCAGTGTCAGGCGGTGTATCGCATCGAAGGGGCGTCTGCGGGGGCCGATAACGACGTGCGGTTGGCTAACGAATGGGGATTGATGGTCTATCGTCATCTGGAGGAAATCCCGTCTGTTCAGGCGTAACCGATGGGCGGGCAGAGGCTCGCCCCCTCGCGTTATTGCTCGTCCAGCACAAACTTCAACCCGGCGATCAGCTTGTCCATGCCGGCTTCCAGCTTGCTGCGCGGGCAGCCGACGTTGAGGCGCAGGAACCCGCGGCCTTCTTCGCCGTAGGTAAAGCCCGGCATGATCGCCACCTTTTCACGCTCGATAAGCACCTGCTGCAGCGCCCGATCGTCCACGGCCAGCGGCCGCAGATCGATCCAAGCCAGATAGGTGGCCTGCGGCGGGCGCCAGCCCAGCGCGGGAAACGCCTCCGCCAGCCGTTCGGCGACGTAGGTCAGGTTATCCTGCAGATAGTCGCGCAGGGCGTCCAGCCAGGGTTCACCGCGCCGATAGGCGGCTACGTGCGCCGCCACCGCCAGCACTGCCGGCGAGGAGAGGCCATCGCGGGCTTTGAGCTGCTGGAAATAGGCTTCGCGGCTGGCGTCGTCGCTGATAAAGCCGTAGGCGCCGGTTAACGCCGGAATGTTAAAACTCTTGGAGCCGGAGGTCAGTAAGGCCCAGGGGCCGGTCGCCACCTGGCTCCAGGGCGTATGGCGGTGTTCGCCCCAGACCATGTCCATGTGGATTTCATCGCTGATCACCCTCACGTCGTGGCGTTCGCACAGTTCGGCCATCTGCTGCAGCTCTTCGTGGCGCCACACTTTGCCAGTGGGATTATGCGGGCTGCACAGCAGCAGGATCTTGGTCTGCGGCCGCGCCAGCAACGCTTCGAGGTGCGCCATGTCGCAGCGCCAGTCATCTGCGGCCTTGTGCAGCGGGCAGGCCAGCAGCTGGCGCTGGTTGGCGAGGATCACCTTATAGAAGGCGTCGTAGGCCGGGGTATGGGTCACCACGTAGTCGCCCGGCACGGACCATTGGCGGATCAGCTGCGCCGCCATGTAGATAACGGAAGGGCCGTACACCGCCGTTGCGGTATCGATAGCGGTGTTGAAACGTTGCTGATACCAGTGGCGCAGCGCGCCGAGAAAATCCTCATGCTGCCAACGGCTGTAGCCCAGCACGCCGTGCTGCAGGCGTTGTTGCAGCGCCTCGAGAATGCACGGCGCGGTGGCGAAATCCATATCGGAGATGGTGAACGGCAGCAGGTCGGCGTTGCCGAAGCGATCGGCGATGTAATCCCACTGGGTGCACCAGGTGCCGTGGCGGTCGATCGGGGTGGAGAAATCAAACATGGGTGGCTCCCTGCAGCGCCGCGGCAGGGGGCGCCGTGGCTATCAGTGAGTCTAATTCATCCTTCACCGATTGCACCTGCGGGCCGATCACTACCTGCAGATTATGATCGTTGAGATGCACCACGCCGATGGCGCGGTTGGCCTTCAGCGCCGCGTCGTCCACCTGGCTCATGTCGTTGACCGACAGGCGCAGGCGGGTGATGCAGTTGTCCAGCGTAATGATGTTGTCCGGGCCGCCGAGCGCCGCCAAAATCGCCGGCACATTGTAGCCGGATTTGCCCACCGCGCCGCTCGGCGCGCTTTGGCTGACGGCGCTGTCGCTCTCACGGCCCGGCGTTTTGATGTTAAAGCGCCGGATGGCGAAGCGGAAAATGGCGTAATAGCCGACGAACCAGACGGCGGCCACCACCGGCACCAGATACCACTTGGTGGCGGTGCCGTGCAGAATGCCGAACACCACGAAGTCGATGATGTTGCCGTCGGTGTTGCCGATGGTCACGCCCAGCAGCGCCATCACGGTAAAGCCCAACCCGGTGAGCAGCGCGTGGATCAGATACAGGAACGGCGCGACGAACAGGAACAAAAATTCGATCGGTTCGGTGGTGCCGCCGACCACGCAGGCCACCACGCCGGAAATCAACAGCCCTTTGATTTTGTGACGATTCTCAGGCTTGGCGCAGTGGTACATCGCCAGCGCCGCGCCCGGCAGGCCGCCGAGGAACGCCGGCATTTTACCCTGTGACAGGAAGCGGGTGGCGCTCTCGGCGAAGCCGGTGGTGGTCGGGCAGGAGAGCTGCGCCTGGAAGATGGTCAGGGCGCCGCTGACGCTGTGGCCGCACACCTCCATCGTACCGCCCGCCTCGGTAAAGCGGATCAGCGCCACCAGTATGTGATGCAGCCCGAACGGCAACAGCAGGCGTTCGCCGGTGCCGAAAATCATCGGCCCGAAAATGCCGGCGCCATTGATCATGCGCCCCAGGCCGTTGATGCCGGCGGCGAACCATGGCCAGATCAGGGGGATGAGCAGGCCGCACAGGCCCAGCGTCACGGTGGTGACAATCGGCACGAAACGGGTGCCGCCGAAGAAGGCCAGCGCATCCGGCAGCCGGATGGTGTGGAAACGTTCATGCAGCAGATACACGATGATGCCGACGATCACTGCGCCGAGGATGCCGGTGTCGATCGACTGAATGCCGAGAATGTTTTGGATGTTGTTGGCCTTCAGCACCAGCGGATCGCTGGTGGGCAGCACGCCGGCGGCGGTCAGGTAGAAGTTGGTGGCCAGATTCAGCACGGCGAAGCCGACGAAGCCGGAGAAGGCGGCGACGCCCTTGTTGTCGCGCGCCATGCCCAGCGGAATGGCGATGGCGAACATCACCGGCAGGAAGCTGAAGGCGAAGGAGCCTATCTTGCTCATCCAGGTGAAGATCAGCTGGAAGATCGGATGGCCGATAAACGGCATCAGGGTGATCACGTCGCGGCTGCTCAGCGAGCTGCCGATCCCCAGCATGATGCCGCAGAAAGAGAGCAAGGCGACGGGCAACATGAATGTTTTGCCCAGGCTCTGGAAGAACTCCCAGAGGGTGATTTTGGGTTTATTGGCTGCTGACATAACCGACTTCTCCTGGCGAAAAGACGAGCAAAAAGGGGACTTCTGATTAGGTAAAAATAAGATAAAACGTTTTACCTAGCAAAAATGCGCCGCCAATCACAAATCTGTCGCCCGGTTTTTGGCGAAAATGCGGCGGGCAGTAAAACGTTTTACTGCATTGACGGATTCGGTATACCCTTGATCACTACGGCGCGGGTTGCCCAGGAACGGGTTCGCAGAGACTATGAGCATCAAAAAGATCACCATTACCGATGTGGCGCAACAGGCGGGCGTTTCGGTCACCACGGTTTCTCTGGTATTGAGCGGCAAGGGGCGGATTTCGCCGACCACCGTCGAGAAGGTCAATCAGGCGATAGAGCAGCTGGGCTACGTGCGCAATCGTCAAGCGGCGACGCTGCGCGGCGGTGAATCCGGGGTAATCGGCCTGATCCTGCGCGACATTTGCGAACCCTTCTATGCCGAAATGACCGCCGGGCTGAGCGAAGCGCTGGAGGCGCACGACAAACTGCTGTTTTTAACCCAGAGCGGGCGCGACGGCCAGGGCTTGCAGCGGGCGTTTGACGCGCTGCTGGCGCAGGGCGTCGACGGCATCGTGCTGGCGGGCGGCATCCGCGCGGCGGCCGGGCTGAAGGAAAAGGCGGCCGAGCAGGGCGTGCCGCTGGTATGCGTGGCGCGCTCCAGCGGTCTCGAGGGCGTGGACGTGGTGCGGCCGGACAATATGCAGGCCGCCAAGCTGGCCACCGAATTTTTGATCAAACGCGGCCACAGCCAGATTGCTTATCTCGGCGGCCAGAGCGACTCGTTGACGCGCGCCGAAAGGTTGGGCGGATTTTGCGCCACGCTGTTGCAGTACGGCCTGCCGTTTCGCAGCGAATGGATCGTCGAGTGCGATTGCCGGCAGCGTGAGGCGGCGGAAGCGGCGGAACAGCTGCTGCGCCACTACCCGAATATCACCGCTGTCGTTTGCCACAAGGCGTCGGTGGCGCTTGGCGCCTATTTTGGCCTGACGCGCAGCGGCCGCAGCATCGGTTCGGACGGGGTCGACGCCTACTACGGCCGGCAGGTGGCGCTGATCGGTTTCGGCGACGTGCCGGAGGCCGAGCTGACCGAACCGCCGCTGACCTTTGTCTCCAGCTCGGCGCGGGAAGTGGGGCGCAGCGCCGCCGCACGCCTGCTGCAGCGCATCAATGACGCCGATCTGCCGGCGCAGAACGTCATTTTGCCGCCGACGCTGATCCGGCGCGGCTCCGCTTAGTCCCGCCGCTGTTCCTCTTCCGCTTCGCGGCAAATCCAGCCGATAAAGGCCTTCATCGCCGGCGTCAGATCCCGCGATTTCAAATGGGTCAGCCAGTAGGCGCCGAGCGCGGCCTCGGCGGCGAACGGCCGCTGCAGCGCGCCGGCGGCCAGTTCGCGGCGGAACATGCTGACCGGCGCCAGCGCCACGCCGTCGCACTGGAGCGCGCCTTCCACCATCAGCCTCGATGAGTCGAACACCGGGCCGTTGATTCGCCACGGCGTTACCTGCGCAGCCGTGAACCAGCGTTCCCATTCATCCTGGCGGTAAGTGCGCATCAGCAGTTCGTGCTGCAGATCCTGCGGCGTATGCAGCCGCGCGGCGACCGCCGGCGAGCAGAGCACCGTCAGCGGCGCGTCGAACAGCTTGATATTGCGGGTGGCGGGCCATAAACCTTCGCCGAAACGGATGGCGAAATCCATGCCGTCGGCCGAAAGATTGACCAGGTTGTTGTGGGTCAGCACCCGCAGATCGATGAACGGATGCGCCGCGCGGAACGCCGCCAGCCGCGGCATCAGCCAGCCGACCGCGAAGGTGCCGACCACCGCCACCGTCAGCACTTCGTGGAAATGCCCGCCTTCGAACTGCTGCAACACCGCCTCGATGCGATCGAAAGCGTCGCTCAACACCGGCAGCAGCGCCTGGCCCTCTTCGGTCAGATCCAACCCGCGCGGCAGGCGGCGGAACAGCTGAATGCCCAGCTGTTCTTCCAGCATGCGCACCTGCTGGCTGACGGCGGCCTGAGTGACGCGCAGCTCCAGACCGGCGCGGGTGAAGTTCAGGTGGCGGGCGGAGGATTCGAACGCCCGCAGGGCGTTGAGGGGAAGTCGGTTGCGCATTGTTGATAGCCATAAGTTTTTCTTTATGCTGGCTGAAATTATTATCGCTTGTCAACCCGGCGGCAAAAACCGATATTTGGCGCGGCTGCCGCAAGATTCGCGGAGCCCGTAAAGGAATGACATCATCCATCAGGGAGTGCGCCGTGCGCAACGCCAATAAAAACTTTTGGCCGCGGCCGATGCCCTGCAACCGAAGAGCCTCTATCATGACGAAAATGAACCGCCTGGCGGCCGCGCTGATCGCCGCACTGATCTTGCCGACCGCGCACGCCGCGCAGCAGCAGGATATCGACGCCGTTATTCAGCCGCTGATGAAAAAATACGGCGTGCCGGGCATGGCGATCGCCGTATCGGTCGATGGCAAACAGCAGATTTACCCGTATGGCGTCGCCTCGAAACAGACCGGCAAACCGATCACCGAGCAGACGCTGTTCGAAGTGGGGTCGCTGAGCAAAACCTTCACCGCGACGCTGGCGGTCTATGCGCAGCAGCAGGGCAAACTGTCGTTCAGCGATCCGGCCAGCCATTATCTGCCTGAGCTGCGCGGCAGCGCCTTCGACGGCGTCAGCCTGCTGAATCTGGCGACCCACACATCCGGCCTGCCGCTGTTCGTGCCGGACGACGTGACCGACAACGCCCAACTGATGGCTTACTACCGGGCCTGGCAGCCGAAGCACCCGGCGGGCAGCTACCGCGTCTATTCCAACCTCGGTATCGGCATGCTGGGCATGATCGCCGCCAAGAGCCTCGATCGGCCGTTTATCCAGGCCATGGAGCAGGGCATGCTGCCGGCGCTGGGCATGAGCCACACCTACATTCAGGTGCCGGCGGCGCAGATGGCCAACTATGCCCAGGGTTACAACAAGGACGATAAGCCGGTGCGCGTCAATCCCGGCCCGCTGGACGCCGAATCTTACGGCATCAAATCCAACGCCCGCGATCTGATTCGTTACCTGGACGCCAACCTGCAGCAGGCGAAGGTCGCGCAGCCGTGGCGCGAGGCGCTGGCCGCCACGCACGTCGGCTATTACAAAGCGGGCGTGTTCACGCAGGATCTGATGTGGGAGAACTACCCGTACCCGGTGAAACTGTCGCGGCTGATCGAGGGCAACAACGCCGGGATGATCATGAACGGCACGCCGGCCACCGCCATCACGCCGCCGCAGCCGGAGCTGCGCGCCGGTTGGTATAACAAAACCGGTTCGACCGGCGGTTTCTCCACCTACGCGGTGTTTATCCCGGCGAAAAATATCGCCGTGGTGATGCTGGCCAACAAATGGTTCCCGAACGACGATCGGGTCGAGGCGGCTTACCGCATCGTGCAAGCGCTGGATAAGCGCTGATCGCGGGGGGGCGCCGTCGGGGCGCCCCTGTTACCGGTGCTGTCGCTCTCGCCGTTCGCGCATGAAATCGATAAAGGCGCGCAGCTTGAGCGGCAGATGCCTGCCGGCGGGAAAGTAGATGAAAAATCCCGATGCCTCGCTGGCATACTCCGGCAGCACTTCCACCAGATCGCCCTGCGCCAGTTCCTGCACCACCGTGCCCTGAAAACGTTGCGCGATCCCCAGGCCCGCCAACGCCGCATCCTTGATCAGCCTGTCTTCGTTAAAGATCAAACTGCCGCTGACGTCCAGCGCCCGCTCATCGCCGTGCCGACTGAAATACCAGGGCTCCAATTTGCCGCTGCCGGGAAAACGGTAGCGCAGGCAATGGTGCGCGAGCAGATCGTCCGGCGTGGCCGGCGCGCCGCAACGCGTCAGATAATCGGGTGAGGCGACCAGCACCCGGCGCTGGCCGTTGTCGATCGGCACGGCGATCATGTCCTTTTGCAGCATGGCGTGCATGCGAATGCCGGCATCGAAACTGCCCAGCACCAGATCGGAAAAGCGGTCTTCGGTAAACAGCTCCAGCTGCACTTCGGGATAGCGCCGCTGAAACTCCGCCAGGTGCGGCATCACCAGCAGCGAAGCGGCCAACTGCGGCAACGTGATGCGCAGCAGGCCCGCCGGCTGCGCGCCCAGGGCGCGCACGTCGTCCGCCGCCACGTCGATCTGGTTCATCGCCGGCGAGACCTTCTGGTAAAACAGTCGGCCCTCGTCGCTGAGGCGCACCGAGCGGCTGGTGCGGTGGAATAAGCGCACCCCCAGCTGATTCTCCAGCGCCTGAATGTTTTGCGACACCGCCGGCGGCGTGACGCCCAGCTGGTTGGCCGCGCGGGTGAAGTTGCCCAGCCGCGCGACGGCTTCGAAATAGGGCAGCAGCTGCAGGAGTGAACTCATCTATCAATAACCTGTGCTTAATGATTCATTAAATTATACCTTATTTTAATTTATGACGAACGTTTTAGACTGATTTTTACTTTCCCTCAGCGAGATAAAAATCATGTCGGCAGAACAACGGGCGTTAACAGAACGGATCGCGGCGATCGATCAACAGGCGATGGCCGAAGGGCGCATCGTGGGCAGCGTGGTGCTGGTGGCGCGGCGGGGTGAAATTTGCTACGCCGGTACGGCCGGTTATGCCGATCGCGAAGCGCGGCAACCGATGCGGCGAGAAACTCAGTTTCGGCTGTCGTCGGTTTCCAAGCCCTACACCACGCTGGCGGCGCTGCGCCTGATTGAACGAGGCAAGCTGAGCCTGGACGATGCGGTCAGCGATTGGCTGCCGTGGTTTACCCCGGCGCTGGCCGACGGCCGGCGCCCGACGATCAAGATTCGTCATTTGCTGAGCCATACCGCCGGGTTGGACTATCGTCTGAATCAGCCGCCGGCGGGGGTGTATCATCGGTTGGGCATTCAGGACGGCGTGGAGCTGTCGACGTTGACGCTGGAGCAAAACCTGCGGCTGTTGGCGCAGGCGCCGTTGCTGTCGGAACCGGGCGCGCGCTTCAACTATTCGCTGGCGATCGACGTGCTCGGCGCGGTGCTGGAGCGAGTGACGGGCATGCCGCTGCCGCAGCTGTTTGTCGAATGGGTGGCGCGGCCGCTGGGGCTCGGCAATACCGCGTTCCATGCGACCCATGCCGCTAACCTGGCGACGCCTTATTACAATACGCCGCAGGGGCCGCGGCGCATGCCGGAAGGCGTGCGGATCGCCTTGCCGGAAGACATGGCGGGGGGAGAAGTGACGTTCTCGCCGGCGCGCGCGCTTAACGTCGGAGCCTATCCCTCCGGCGGCGCGGGCATGGTCGGTGATGCCGACGACGTGCTGCGGCTGGTGGAGGCGCTGCGCAGCGGCGGGCAGGGCATTTTGCAACCGGATACGGTGGCGTTGCTGCGTCACCCGCACGTCGGCGCCGAGGCGCAAACGCAAGGGCCGGGCTGGGGCTTCGGCTTTGGCGGCGCGCTACTGGTGGATCCAGACGCTGCGCAGACGCCGCAGCATGCCGGTACCCTGACCTGGGGCGGCGTTTACGGCCACAGCTGGTTCTTTGATCCAGAGGCGCAGCTGAGCGTAGTCGTCTTGACCAATACCGCATTTGAGGGCATGTGCGGCCGCTACCCGCAGCAGATCCGCGATGCGGTTTATGCGGCGTAAATAAAAAGGGCCCCACAGGGGGCCCTTGTTCAGGCTTTCAGGCGATTACTGCGCCGGTGCCGGAGCGGGTTCCGCTTCCTGCGCCGGTTCAGCGTCTTCCGCCGGGGCGCCCAGCATGGCGAACTGGCCGATGAACTCCTGCAGCGACATTTTGTTGCCGTTCAGGTCAACCTGATTGTCAGCGTAGTGGAACTTGCTCGCGATCACGCCGTCTTTCTGGGTGGTCAGCTTGAACATCTGACCCATGGCCGCCAGGCCCTGCACTTGCTGCTGCGCCAGTTTCTGCGCGTCTTCCTCATTGTAACCCTGCAACAAGGCGGTCTTCGCGGTCACTTCGGTGGCCATCGCTTCCGGAATGGTCAGGCTGAGATCCAGCTTTTTAACCGCCTGAGCGATCACTTGATCCGGCGACTGTGCCGGGGAGGCGGCCTTGCTCGGATCGGTCATCGCCAGATCCAGCGTGAAGATGCTCTCACCCTTGCTGTTTTTCCAGCTCAGCGGGGCGATGCTGAGGCTTGGGTTGCCTTTCAGCAGCATCGGCAGGTTCTTTTGCAGCATCTCGGAGGTCTGCTGTTCGTAGACGTCCGGATCCAGGTTCTCGCCCTGCTGCAGCAGCGCCATGGTTTGGCGGTTGTAGCTGTCGGAGAAGTCTTTCAGCGCCTTGCCGTCGACGTTGTCGATTTTCAGCGTCAGTTTACCGGCGCCGAAGTCGTTGCCCTGCACCTTGAGCGCGTCCATGGTGTAATCGATCTGGCCGCCGATATTGCTGCTGCCTTGCTCGCCGAACTTGCTCACCAGATTGAAACCGTCCAACGCCACGGTGTCTTTACCGTCGATCGTCAGTTTGAACTGTTTCAGGGTCATCGTCTGATCGCCGAGCTTCACGCCGAACTTGCTTTCGTTGCTGTTGCCTTTCAGGTTGAAGCCCTGGAAGGTGATCTGCTCGTTTTGGCCGAATTCGTTCGGGCTGGCGAACACGATAGTGTCGCTATTGGCGTCCAGCGCGATTTTTTTCAGATCGCGGGACACGTCGGCGTCAATGGTGGCGCCGCTGAATTTCAGCGAAGATTTATCCTTCTGGTAGTCCAGTGGGATAAAGTCGATGGTGGACGCAGTATCGCCGCTGTACGAGATGCGCGAATCGGCGGTAAACAGCGATTTGCCTTTGGTGGTTTCAAACAGGCCTTTCACCGCCGGGGTGTTTTCCAGCTCGGTATGCACCGACGCCATGCTCGGCAGCAGGTTGAATTTTTTCAACTGCGCGAACGGGAACGGACCGTGATCGATGGTTTCCAGGAACGCCACTTCTTCACCGGCTTTCAGCGCCGCGTTTTCGCTGGTATCCGTACCATCGGAACGCAGCACATAACGCACTTTACTGCTGAACAGGCCGCGCTGGTAATTTTCATAGCTCAGCTTGACGCCGGCTTTCGGCAGGTAGGCTTTCAGTTGGCCGTTGGCGTTGTCGACGACTTCGCCCATGTGCTGCTCGATCTGTTTCCCGGTGTACCAGGATGCCCCGGTCCATGCTGCGCCAAGAACGACAATGACGCTGACAGCGACTAACGATTTTTTCATAGCTCTGTTTCATCCTTTTTTCTTATAACCCTCCGTTGCGAGGGAGGGGGCAAATGTGGGCCGACAAAAAACGCCCGCAGGCGTTTAATTGTGGGGGCAGCTCTCGCTTTCAGCAAGCAATTTGCTGAAATTTATCAACGGTTAGGCCAGTTGGTTATAAACCCTGGCGATACGGCCGCTGCCGCTGACGTTGACCGGCGATTCGAAGGCGCCGATAAAGCAGGATTCACCCGGTTTGAGCGTCAGGCGCTGCCCGGATTTTTCCAGCGTCGCTTCGCCGCTGACGCAGAACACGATAGCCGCGCTCCGTTGCGCGAGCGCCTGCGGCGCGGCGGTCAAATCGTGCAGCGAGAAGGCGAAATCTTCCACCGGGATCGGGAAGAACAGTTCGTTGCCGCGCCGCTCCGGTTGGGTCAGCAGGCCGGACGCCGGCTGCGGGCGGAACTGCAGGTTGGCCAGCAGCTCGGGCACGTCGATAAATTTCGGCGTCAGGCCGGCGCGCAGCACGTTGTCCGAGTTGGCCATCACCTCCAGCGCCACGCCTTTCAGATAGGCGTGCGGCGTTTCGGCATACAGGAACATCGCCTCGCCCGGCGCGAGCTGCACCACGTTCAGCAGCAGCGGTGAGAACAGACCGCTGTCGTCCGGATAGAAACTGGCGATGAAGCGCACGGTATCCCAGGGTTCACCCTGCTGGTTGTTGAGCGCGGCTTTCAGCACGCCGAGCGCCAGCGACTTTTGCTCGCCGCTCATCGTCAGCAGGCTGGCGAACAGGGTAGACAGATGGGCAGTGTCCGGCTGCTGCAGGAAGGTGGCGATATCGTGGTGCGCGCCGGCGATCGGTTGCAGCAGGGAGACGATATCGGCCAGTTCGCGAAAGCCGTTCATCGCCAGGAACGGCGTCAGGGCGAAGACCAGCTCGGGCTTGTGATTGGGATCTTTATAGTTGCGTTCGGCGGCGCTCAGCGGGATGCCGGCGGCGTTCTCTTTCGCGAAGCCGATCTCGGCCGCCGCTTTGCTCGGGTGGACCTGGATCGACAGCGGTTGATCGGCGCAGAGCACTTTAAACAGGAACGGCAACTCGCCAAAGCGGCTGGCGACGTCAGCGCCCAGCTGCTTTGGCTGGTCTTCATCGATAAGAAAGCGCAGCGAACGCAGTGCGCCATCGGCGCCGGGCACGCGGGAAGGGCTCTTGGGATGCGCGCCCATCCACAGCTCGGCCATCGGCTGATTATCCGGGTTGGCGATGCCGTAAAGACGGGTCAGCGCATCGTGGCTGCCCCAGGCGTAATTCTGTACCGCGTTGGTCATTTTTTGCATGTCGATAAACGTCCTTTGCGTCATTGCCGCACTAATGGCAATAACTTACTGATTTTATACGATTCGCTTCATCTGTGCCGACAACCATCATACGCCCGTGTCGGCAGGAACCCTCATGGGCGCGATCAAAACAACGCCGGATAAGGTTGCGTCCGGCCACGCGGCCAGAGTATAGCGTGATAACGATCGGCGTCTCAAATGGCGCACCGGCCTCAAGAGGGCCCGGCAAATCCGTCAATCGATCGTAGATTGGAGGGAAAGAAATTATTGCCGACAGCGCAGGCTTTCTACGTCATTATTTATTTATCGGCATGTCAAAGTATGTCGGCGGAATTTATTTTTTACCTTCTGAGCCATTCCCTTATTATTATTTTTGCGCCAAGTCGGGCGATCACACGCCGAGCTTAAACCTGAACGACAGACCGCTTTACCGTAGCCGTTAACGAGTCGATTTAACGAAACAAGAGGTCTGTTGCATGAAAAAATGGTTGCTGTTGTTGGGGCTTTGCACCGGGGCGGCTCAGGGGGCGGTGATCGTCACCTATCCCTACGCGGCCCCGCGCGCCGTGGTGATAACGCCGGCGCCGATCGTCGTTGCGCCCGCACCGGTCGCGCTTCCCGCCGTGACTGCACCCGTGGCGCATCCGCTGGCGCTCACCGCCGGCGCGGTGGCGACCGGGGCGTATCGCCATAACGAACGGCAGGATGCCTACGATGAGATCAATCATTTGCAACAGCAGCGGATCGATGAACTCAATCACTTACAGGCGCAGCGCATCAATAATTTTAATTCGCGTCACGCGCGTTAATTTTCATCTCCGCATTTATTATCCCGGTTCTTTCTTCGCCTTTATTTCGGCGCGGGTTAACCGACGGCAAATAACCGCGTCATGAATGGGTAAAAGAGATGAATCGTGCTGTGAGATAACTCTCTTAATGCGAATAGTTATTATGTCACTATACTGGGAATGCGTGCCGACGGGGGGTAGCGCGTCGGTCTAACCCTACAATTTTAGGAATTATGCTAAGGAGACAATGATGGCAGGCGTTCGTATCGAAAAAGACTCCATGGGCCCCATCGAAGTACCGGCCGACAAGCTGTGGGGCGCACAGACCCAGCGCTCATTGGCGCATTTCCGCATTTCCTCCGAAAAGATGCCGACCGCGCTGATCCATGCGCTGGCGTTGACCAAGCGCGCCGCCGCGCAGGTGAACGTGGACCTGGGGCTGCTGCCGGCCGAGCGGGGCGCCGCCATCATCAACGCTGCCGACGAAGTGCTGGCGGGCAGCCATGCCGACCAGTTCCCGCTGTCCATCTGGCAAACCGGCTCCGGCACTCAGACCAACATGAACATGAACGAAGTGTTGGCCAACCGCGCCAGCGAGCTGCTGGGCGGCGTGCGCGGTGAAGAGCGCAAGGTGCATCCGAACGACGACGTCAATAAAAGCCAGAGCTCCAACGACGTGTTTCCCACTGCGATGCACGTGGCGGCGGTGATTGCGTTGCGCGAGCACCTGATCCCCGAGCTGAAAGTGCTGCACAAGACGCTGAGCGACAAGGCCGAAGCCTACCGCGACATCGTCAAAATCGGCCGCACCCACCTGCAGGACGCCACGCCGCTGACCCTGGGCCAGGAAATCTCCGGCTGGGCGGCGATGCTGGCGCACAATCTGAAACACATCGAAGACAGCATCCCGCACATCGCCGAGCTGGCGCTGGGCGGCACGGCGGTCGGCACCGGCCTGAACACCCATCCGGAGTACGCCGTACGCGTCGCTAAAGCGCTGGCGGAGTTGACCCATCAGCCGTTCGTCACCGCGCCGAACAAGTTCGAAGCGTTGGCGACCTGCGATGCGCTGGTGCAGGGGCACGGCGCGCTGAAAGGGTTGGCGGCTTCGCTGATGAAGATCGCCAACGACGTGCGCTGGCTGTCGTCCGGCCCGCGCTGCGGCATCGGCGAGATTTCTATCCCGGAGAACGAGCCGGGCAGCTCCATCATGCCGGGCAAGGTCAACCCGACCCAGTGCGAAGCGATGACCATGCTGTGCGCGCAGGTGCTGGGCAACGACGTGGCGGTGAATATCGGCGGCGCTTCCGGCAACTTCGAGCTGAACGTGTTCCGCCCGATGGTGATCCACAACTACCTGCAGTCGATCCGCCTGCTGGCCGACGGCATGCAGGGCTTCAACGAGCACTGCGCGGTGGGCATAGAACCGAACCGCGATCGCATTACCCAGTTGCTGAATGAATCGCTGATGCTGGTGACGGCGCTCAACACCCATATCGGTTATGACAAAGCGGCGGAAATCGCCAAGAAAGCGCACAAGGAAGGGCTGACGTTGAAAGCCGCGGCGCTGAAGCTCGGCTATCTGACCGAAGCGCAGTTCGATGAATGGGTGCGCCCGGAGGCGATGGTCGGCAGCATGCAGAAATAATTGATCTGTGAGGCAACCGGGGGCTTACTGAGGTAAGCCCCTTTTTTATGGAGAAATTAAGATGTCGCGCGCACAACGTTTACTCGATCTGATGCAGCTGTTGCGCAGCCACCGCTATCCGGTGGCGGGCCATGCGTTGGCGCAGACGCTGGGCATCAGCATGCGCACGCTTTACCGCGATATCTCCACGCTGCAGCAGCAGGGAGCGGAGATCGTCGGCGAAGCGGGGCTCGGCTATGTGCTGCGCCCCGGTTTTATGCTGCCGCCGCTGATGTTCTCGCAAGCGGAAATAGAAGCGCTGGTGCTGGGCATGCGCTGGGTCAGCCGCCGCGGCGACAGCCAGTTGGCGAGCGCCGCGGGCCAGGCGCTCGCCAAGATCGCCGACGTGCTGCCGACGGCGCTGCGGGAGGAGCTGGAGGCCAACACGCTGCTTATCGCACCGGCTCAGTCGCCGCCGGTGGCGGATGAGATGCGGGTGTTAATCCGTGACAGCATCCGCCGCGAGCGCAAGCTGCATATCGACTATCTCGACCTGGCGGGGCAGCGCAGCGAACGCCTGCTGTGGCCCTTTGCGCTGGGCTTTTTCGACCAGTTCCAGATGCTGGTTGCCTGGTGTGAGTTGCGTCAGGCCTTTCGTCATTTTCGCCTCGATCGCATTCAGGCCGCCACGCCGCTTGAACAGCGTTATCCGCATGGCCGGCGGCGACTGTTGAAAGAGTGGCGGTTGAGCGAAGGCATTGCGGAACAATAACGACACGCTGCTGCCATAAACTGTCAGTCGCCTCCTTTAGTCTGTGCCTATCGGGAACCAACCGGTTCCCATCACCCAGAGGACAGACCGATGACCCTTCCCAGCATGACCCTGCTTTACGTCGATAACCCGCTCAACAGCGCCGCCTTTTATCAACGCCTGCTGGGGCAGGCGCCGGTAGAGCTTTCTCCCGGCTTTGCCCTGTTCGTGCTCAACAACGGCTTCAAGCTCGGGATGTGGGCCAAACAGGGGGTAAAACCCGCCGCCACGCTGACCGGCGGCGGCGGTGAACTGGGCTTTTTATGCCAGGATCCGCAAGAGGTGGAGGCGCGCTATAACCAGTGGCGCGAGCTCGGGCTGCCTATCGAGCAAACGCCAACCGAAATGGAATTCGGCTACACCTTTGTGGCGCGGGATCCGGACGGCCATCGCCTGCGGGTATATGCCCTCAGCGAGTAGTGCCGTCGGTATACAGGTGCAGGCGCGGCACCAGCAGCCGCAGCGGCCTGGCGTCGGGTTTGTAGCGATGCTTTACTGCGTCGGCGTCGTAGTTGAGCAGTTCGCCGATCTTCGGCACCGCAGCGCCGCTTTCAACCTGACACAGGGCGATCAGCGGCAGCGGGCAGGGGTGTTGCACCTGCTTTTGCTGCTGCTGATACCACACGCGGGCGATCGGCTGCACTTTGACCGGCCGCTTGATTTTCAACGTCGCATGCTGCGGCAGACGGCTGACATCGTCTATTTCGCGGCTGACCAGGGCGGCCCACTGTTCACGGCTGTGCGGCGGCACCGCGCGGCCGGCTTTCAGACTTTTCTCCAGCTGCGCCAGGATGTCGTCCCGTTTGACGTTTTTGATGATGTGCTTGTTGGCCCAGCCGAAGCGCACCGAGTCGGGATTGGTCAGGGCGGTGAGGGTGCGGTAGGCGCTGAGGGTAATCAGCCCGTGCAAATGGGTGTGCACGAATTCGAAACGCTGCTCCGGCGCCAGGCCGGAATCGACGGTGATAATCTGCTCCAGTTCGCCCTTCAGGCGGTTGATCAGCGCCAGCTGCGCCTGCAGCGCCTGATACTCCGGTTGCTCCACCGCCAGACAGATGACGCCGGGCAGGCGCACGGCGGCCTTGCTGCTGACATTCTCACGGTTATGGTGGATGAAGAGCCGCTGATAGTGTTCCAGCGCCAGATCGCGCGCCGCTTGCCCCACATGCTGCTCGACCGCGATATGCGAAATGGCCTGATGTTCCTGGCCTTTTTCTACCTCCGGCAGGCTGAACACCCGCGCCGCCAGCAGCCGCAGCGGGGTTATCTGCTGCTGCAATGCGCCGAGGGCTTGCTCCAGTTCGGCAAAGCAGGCGTTCATCCGGCCAATCACATCGTATTTGCTCATCATATGCCCCTATTTTAGTTACAACATACTATAGGAGAGTAGCAGGCTGGGGGCAACATCGGCAATGGGACAATACTCGGCTTAACTGCCCACCCGGCTTACCAGGGGGAAATAGGGCGGGCAGCAGGGGGAATTCTCTCGCTCGTCTGCTACGCATGCGGGCAAGTGTGATTGTCGAAAATAAACCTGCTCTTCTTATGGTTTTGATTCATTGATGGATTTTTTCCTGTTCGTTTGTCTTCTGTTTAATCCATTTCCCGTTTGCCGTTGTCCAAACGCTGGAACAAACAGAATGGCAGGACGCTATGAGCCCTTGGGGTTATCTTTTCTTCTGTCATTAACGGGTGCTTTAACAGGAGGTTTACTGTGGATATTAAACAGAAAGTCAAAAACATGACGCTGGAAGAGAAGATCGGGCAAAAAATCATGCTGGATTTTCGCTACTGGGATCGGAACGGTAGCAGCAATCAGGATATGACCGTTCCCGATGAAGCCATTGGCAAGCTGATCACCGATAACCATGTGGGCGGGGTGATCCTGTTTGCCAATAATCTGAAAGATAAGCAGCAGATCAATACGTTAACGGCCTGGTATGCCGCGATGAAAACCCACGCCGGCATCCGCCTGTTCATTGGCACGGATAACGAGGGCGGTAACGTTTTCCGGCTGCCGCGCGGCGACTATGCCTCATTCCCCGGCAATATGGCGCTCGCCGCGGCGATTGAGGGCGGCGCGGATAAACAGCTCGCCGTTGAACAGGGCGAACTGATGGCCCAGGATATGCGCGCGTTGCATATCAATACCAACTTTGCACCGGTTGTGGACGTCAACACCAACCCGTTCAACCCGGTGATTAACGTTCGCGCCTTCAGCGATGATAAGAACGCCGTTTCCCGTCTGGCCGAGAAAATGGTGGCGGGGATGAAGCAGCAAGGGCTTATCACCGCTTACAAACACTTCCCTGGCCATGGCAGCACCTCCACCGACTCGCATACCGGTTTGCCGCGCGTCGATCGTACGCGGGAAGAGGCGTTTGCCATCGATATCGCGCCTTACAAACAGGCCATTGACCGCTGTGCGGCGCCGGACATGGTCATGACCGCGCATATTCAGTACCCCGCGCTGGATAACCGCCAGATCGACACCCGCAGCGGCGAAAAAATCACGGTGCCGGCCACCATGTCGCATGAAATTCAGACCCGCATCCTGCGTGATGAGCTGGGTTATGCCGGCGTAACGATTTCAGATGCGCTGGATATGGGCGCGATTGCCGAGCATTTCAGCCAGCAAGGGGCGGCTGAAAACGTCTTTGCCGCCGGGGTGGATATCGCCCTGATGCCCGTCAGCATCGCTTCGCCCTCTCAGGCTAACCTGCTGCCGGACCTGATTCGTTACCTTGCGGACCGGGTGAAAACAGGGCATCTCAGCGAGGCCGATATCGATGCTTCGGTCGAGCGCATTTTGCGCCTCAAATTACGCCATCACCTGATGGGGCATCGCGAAGCCCCTTGTTCCAGCAGCGTTTCGTCCTCAGCGCATAAGCTGGAAAAACGCATCGCCGATCGCTCCATTACCGTGGTCATTAACCGCCACAGCCTGCTGCCGTTGAAAGACAAGGCGCTGCGCTATTTTATCCTGACCCCGTGGGGTGAGCAGGCCAAAGGCATCGCTAACGTGATGGCGCAGGAGGGTTACCAGAACGTCGTTGCCGCGAAGGAAACGGAACTGAGCGATGCCCAAATCAGGGCACATATTGCCGATTGCGACGTGTTCCTGCTCGGCACGCTTTCGACCCGCTTTACGCCTGCCGAGCAGGATGGGGTCGTGACCTCCGCAACCGGGGCGGCTAATGATACCAGTCCTTATCCGGGCTGGTTGAAATACGCCGCCGAGCAGGGGAAAAAACGCGTTCACCTCTCATTGCGCGCGCCTTACGATATTGTGAACTATGCCGCAGACGTGGATGCAGCCGTCGCCACCTATTCTTACTACGGGTATGACAGCGGCGTATGGCGCGGTCCCTCGATGATATCTCTGGCGCAGGTGCTGACGGGGAAAATCACACCGCACGGCAAACTGCCGGTCAACACCTGGCATGACTACGATGAGGAAACCAATACGGGCAAGGTGGCGTTCCCTCGCGGGACGGGGCTGAGCTGGTAATGGGACAAGTACCGGCGTCGTCAGAAAGGGCGACGCTGGTCGCGGGATAGCGTTGATAAAGCGGGCGGTTTCTTGCTCTGCACGATACGACATGGGATAACCGTCACTCACGGAAGGAGAACATTTATGCCGACAGGCGCAACAAAACTAGGCGGATGGCTGTTGATGGCCGCCATGCTGGGCGTGAGCGGATGCGCCAAACCCCCTGAGCCGGAAAAGCCTCCGCAGCCTGCACAGCCGGTCACACCGATGCGGGGCATCTGGCTGGCCACAGTCATGGGGCTGGACTGGCCGCCGGCGGCCTCCCTGAAAGCGGAGACCGCGCCAGAGCGAATTCGCCTGCAGCAGCAGGCACTGACGGACGCACTGGACGACATGGTGAAAACCGGGATTAACACGGTGTATTTTCAGGTTAAACCGGACGGAACGGCCCTGTGGCGTTCTGACATCTTGCCCTGGTCGGAGGTCTTGACCGGCACCGTGGGCCAGGATCCGGGTTACGATCCGCTGGCCTTTATGCTGAAAGAAGCGCACCGGCGTGGCATCAAAGTGCACGCCTGGCTGAATCCTTATCGGGTTTCCATGAATACCCGGCAGCAAACGATTGATGCGCTTAATCAAACGCTGCAGTCCCCGCCGGCCAGCGTCTATGCGCTGCATCCCGACTGGATACGTACGGCCAACGACCGCTTTGCGCTCGATCCTGGCTTACCCGACGTGCGCAACTGGATCACCGGCGTGGTGGCTGAAGTCGTCAAAAACTATGACGTCGACGGCATTCAATTTGACGATTATTTCTATTATGAGACGCCGCAATCGCCGCTGGATGATGAAAAGACGTATCGCGAATACGGCAAAGGGTTTGCAGACAAGGCCAGTTGGCGAAGAGACAATACGCTGCAATTGATAAAACAGGTTTCAGCCACCGTCAGGGCGCTAAAGCCCGCTGTCGCGTTTGGCGTTAGCCCGGCGGGCGTCTGGCGAAACAAAGCGGACGATCCCGCCGGTTCGGCGACTCAGGCCGGCGCGCCATCGTACGATGCGGCCTATGCCGATACGCGCCAGTGGGTCAAACTGGGGCTGCTCGACTACATCGCACCGCAGCTGTACTGGCCTTTCGATCGTGAAATAGTTCGCTACGACGTGCTGGCCAACTGGTGGGCCGAGGTGGTGAAAGACACGCCGGTTCGGCTTTATGCCGGGGTGGCGCTGTATAAAGTGGGCACGCCATCGGCGAGCGAACCGGCATGGACCGTCGACGGCGGCGTTCCCGAGCTGAAAAGGCAGTTGGATCTCAACGAGAGCTTGCCGGGGATGGGGGGAACCATCCTGTTCCGGCAAGGTTATCTGACCGAGCCGCAAACGGATAAGGCCGTGGAGTACCTGCGCACCCGCTGGAAAACCGGTCAATAATCACCGGCATTGGCATAGCGAGCCGCGGTAATCCACCGCGGCTTTTTTATTCACAGGCGCGCCGCTTCCGGCAGGCGCTTCAGGTAATGCACCACCAGCAGCGCCAGCAACAGCATCAGGCTGATGAACGCCGCCACGCCATTCCAGCCGAAACTGTGCCAGAACACGCCGCCGAGGGTCCCGGCCACGCTCGAGCCGACGTAATAACAGAACAGATACAGCGACGACGCCTGGCCTTTGGCGCGGCGCGCACGGCGGCCGATCCAGCTGCTGGCCACCGAGTGGGCGGCGAAGAAACCGGCGGTGAACAGCATCATGCCGATAAAGATCGCCGGCACCTGCGGCAATGCGGTAATCAGAATCCCGATCAGCATAATCACGATCGACGCCAGCAGCACCGGGCCGCGCCCGAAGCGCGAGGTGAGCGCCCCGGCCTTGGGCGAGCTGTAGGAGCCGGTGAGGTAGACTACCGACAGCAGGCCGACGATCGCCTGGCTCAGGTGATAAGGATCCGCCAGCAGGCGATAACCGATGTAGTTGAACAGGGTGACGAAGCTGCCCATCAGCAGAAAGCCTTCCGCGAACAGCAGCGGCAGCCCCTTATCGTGCCAATGCAGTTTGAAGTTGATCAGCAGCGTGCGGGGGCGCAGCGAGCTGGCGCGAAAATGCCGCGAAGCGGGCAGAATGCGCCAGAACATGAAGGCGGCGGCGAGGGCGAACAAACCGATGACCCCGAGCGAGACGCGCCAGGAGAAGAAGTCGGTCAACACCCCGGTCACCAGGCGGCCGCTCATGCCGCCGATCGAATTGCCGCTGATGTACAACCCCATCGAGAAGGCGACGAAGCTGGGATGGATCTCTTCGCTGAGATAGGTCATGCCGACCGCCGCCACGCCGCTCAGCGACAGGCCGATCAGCGCGCGCATCAGCAAAATGCCGTGCCAGCTGGTCATAAAGGCGCAAATCAGCGTGCAGACTGCCGCCAGCAACAGCGCCACCACCATCACCGACTTGCGGCCGATGGCGTCGGACAGCGGCCCGGTGAACATCAGGCCGATCGCCAGCAGGCCGGTAGAGACCGAGAGCGACAGGCTGCTTTCGGCCGGCGAGACGCCGAAATCTTGCGACAGCACCGGCAGGATCGGCTGCACGCAGTAAAGCAACGCGAAGGTCGCCAGCCCGGCGGAAAACAGCGCCAGCGTTACGCGCATAAACTGCGGCGTGCCGCGTTCGATATAGGGGAGTTTGTTGTTGAGGGTGGAGCGTTTTACTTTTGGCGCAGCGGCCGCGTCATCGTTGGCGGCCAGCGTCGACGGCATCACGGCCGCAGAACGCACAGGGGTTGTCACAGCGTTTCCTTACCGAACTTCGGGGAGATAAACAGACACTTTGCAGATAACAAAATGATAGGGAGCGGCGATTTTTTTGTCTAATATATTAATAATTACAATTAAGACTTTTTAAATATGAATATCGAGTTGAGACACCTGCGTTACTTTATCGCCGTGGCGGAAGAGCTGCATTTTGGCCGCGCCGCGGAGCGGCTGCGTATCTCCCAGCCGCCGCTCAGCCAGCAAATCCAGGCGCTGGAGGATATGGTCGGCGCGCGGCTGCTGGCGCGCAACAACCGTAACGTCAGCTTGACGCAGGCCGGGGAGATGTTCCTCAAAGAAGCCTATCAGGTGCTCGATCAGGTCGGCCGCGCGGCGGAAAAGGCGGCGCGCCTGGATCGCGGCGAACTGGGGGAAATGACCATCGGCTTTACCTCTTCCGCACCGTTTATCGGCGTGGTGGCGCGCAGCCTGCGCGCTTTCCGTCAGCATTCTCCGCAGGTGCACATCAAGATGCGCGAAATCAACACCAAACAGCAGATCGAACCGCTGCTGAACGGTGAGCTGGATCTGGGGGTGATGCGCAACACGCGGCTGCCGGAAGCGCTGCACTATCAGCTGCTGCTGCGCGAACCGCTGGTGGCGGTGGTGCCGGAGGGGCATCCGCTGGCGGAAACGCCCGGCGGCGCGCTGCGTTTTCAACACCTGGCGCAGGAACCGTTCGTGTTCTTCTCGCGTGAAGTGGGCACGGCGCTGTATGACGAAATTCTGCTGCTGCTCGGCAAGGCCGGCATTACCCCGTATATCACTCAGGAAGTGGGGGAAGCGATGACCATCATCGGTTTGGTCTCTGCCGGATTGGGGGTCTCGATTCTGCCGGCGTCTTTCGCCCGGGTGCGGGTGGACGGCGTGCGTTATTTGCCGCTGGCGGAGCCGGACGCCACGACCGAAGTGTGGCTGGTGCATCACCGCCGACGGCCGCTGACCGCCGCGGCGCAGGCGCTGATGGCGTTGATGCTGAAATGACGTTGAGATTGGGCAAATAAAAATCAATTCGCGCTGAAATTGCGAGGAATTTGTGCAGCAAATCACATAACGAATCAAATAGTTGACGCTGTATGACAAAAGCCCCACCATAACCCCTAGTCTTTATTTAGAAGCGCGAAAAATAGTAGGAGCCGGTTTGTGATTGCGGTTGGGCAGCCTGGGCATATTGATCAAATCAAACAGACCAATGCGGGGGCGGTTTATCGGCTAATCGATCAACTGGGCCCGATTTCGCGCATCGAACTGTCAAAACGCGCACAGCTGGCGCCCGCCAGCATCACCAAGATCGTGCGCGAACTGCTGGAAGCCCATCTGGTCAAGGAAACCGAGTACCAGGAAATCGGCAGCCGGGGCCGCCCGGCGGTGGGGCTGGTGCTGGACACCGAGGCCTGGCACTACCTGTCCGCCCGCATCAGCCGCGGCAGCATCACGTTGGCGCTGCGCGATCTGAGCAGCAAACTGGTGGTGGAAGAGCTGCTGCCGCTGGCGGCCGAAGATCCCGAACCGCTGCTGAAACGCATCCTGACCGAAGTCGATCAATTCTTTATTCGCCACCAAAGCAAGCTGGAACGGTTGACGGCGATCGCCATTACGCTGCCGGGCATTATCGACGTGCAGTCGGGCGTGGTGCACCGCATGCCGTTTTACGACGTGCTGGAGATGCCGCTCGGCCCGGCGCTGGAAACCCGGACCGGTCTGCCCGTCTATTTGCAACACGACATCAGCGCCTGGACCATGGCCGAGGCGTTGTACGGCGCCTCGCGCGGCAGCCAGAACGTGATTCAGGTGGTGATCGACCACAACGTCGGCGCCGGCGTGATCACCGGCGGCCACGTGCTGCATGCCGGCAGCCACAGCGTGGTGGAGATCGGCCACACCCAGGTCGATCCTTACGGCAAACGCTGCTACTGCGGCAACCACGGCTGCCTCGAGACCGTGGCCAGCATCGAGAACATGCTGGAGATCGCCCAGCAGCGGCTGAGCGGCTCGATGAGCTCCAGCCTGCACGGCGCGCCGCTGACCGTTGAATCGCTGTGCGACGCAGCGCTGGCGGGCGATCAACTGGCGCGGGACATCATCCTCGGCGTCGGCCACAGCGTGGGGCGCATTCTAGCTATCATGGTCAACCTGTTCAATCCGGAGAAGATCCTGGTGGGTTCGCCGCTCAACCGCGCGGCGGAGATCCTGCACCCGGCCATCGCCTCCTGCATTCGCCAGCAGGCGCTGCCGGCCTACAGCGAGCAGGTCAAGGTTGAATCCACGCAGTTCTTCAATCAGGGCACCATGCCCGGCGCGGCGCTGGTGAAAGAGGCGCTGTACAATGGTTCATTGCTGGTGCAGCTGCTGCAAGGCTAACATCAGAACTTCTTATTAATCCCGCAAAAGATTGAGCTACCTCAAGCCCCTACGTGGCGGCATCCCCTAGAATTTTTCCGCAAGACTTCTTCGCCGCCGGTGCGGCGATACATTGTTAACGGGGCATTCTGGGGCATTTTATTCATGTTGAAGCGTTTATTTGTGACAGGCACGGATACCGACGTCGGTAAAACCGTGGTTTCCCGCGGGTTGATGCAGGCGCTGGCCGCCGATGGCCGCTCGGTCGCGGGCTACAAGCCGATCGCCGCGCGCTGCCAGGAAACCAGCGAGGGCATCCGCAATAAAGACGCTTTGGTGTTGCAGGCCTCTTCCACCTTGCCGCTGTGCTATGAGGAGATCAATCCCATCACCTGTCTGGATGAGGTGTTTCATGCGCATGCCACCGAGGACATCAACTACGGCCTGATGAGCAGCGGCCTGCGCGATCTGTCCGCCAAAGCCGATACGGTGGTGGTGGAGGGCAGCGGCGGCTGGCGCGTGCTGATGAACGATCTGCGGCCGTACGCCGAATGGGTGGTGCAGGAGCAGCTGCCGGTGGTATTGGTGGTGGGCATCAAGCTGGGCTGCGTCAGCCACGCGCTGCTGACCGCGCAGTCGATCATCAATGACGGCCTGCCGCTGCTGGGCTGGGTGGCCAACCGCATCAATCCGGGGTTGGCGCACTATGCCGAAACCATCACGGCGCTGCAGCAGCGCATTTCCGCGCCGCTGCTGGGTGAAATTCCGTATCTGCCGCGCGCGGAGCAGCGCGAACTGGCGCACTACCTCGATATTTCCACGTTGCTGTAGCCCATTTAGGCGCAGAACGTCGCCAACAACCGGGCGGCGATCAGCAGGCCCAGCCCATACACCGTGTGGGTGAGCAGGCTGAGGAGCCGCGCTCTGCGCGGATTGGCGGTTTTCGCCGCCGCCACGCCAAAGCCCAGCGCGGGCTGCATCACCAGAAACGGCGCCGCCAGGCTCAGCCAGCCGCTCAACAGCGCGATGTGCGGTTCCGGCGCCGCATACCACTCGATGCCCGCCAAACCGAGCGGGATAAAGGCGAACGCCAAGCCGATGGCGTAGTGCAGTATCCAGCCGATTTTTCTCTCACCCTGGCGCGGCGGCGCCGTGACGATGGTGGCGTGAAACCAGCGGCCGTCGAACATGCCGAGAAACCAGCGGCCCACCAGCGCGTAATCGAGGGAAGGGATGCCGAAGCGCCGCTTCAGCAGCAACGCCCACAAATCCATGCAGAGGGTGGCGCCGGCGCCGGTTAACAGAATGCGTAATAACAAATCGGGGGTCATAGGGGTGTCCTTGGCTCAGTGACGTGATAAGGTGCGCACAGTGTGCAACTTAAAGTCGGCTTCAAGTCAATGGCAAAAGAACTGGATATCGGCGCGGTGGCGCGCCTGAGCGGAGTCGCGCCTTCTGCGCTGCGGCATTACGAGAAAAAGGGGCTGATCGCGTCAATAGGCCGCCACGGTTTGCGCCGTCAATACGCCGCCGGGGTGCTCGATCAACTGCGGTTGATCGCCCTCGCGCGCCTGGCCGGTTTTACGTTGGATGAGATGAGCGCCTTGTTTGACGAACGGGGCAAAATCGCGCTCGATCGCGTGTTGCTGGCGGCGCGGGCGGATGAGCTGGATCGCCATATCCAGCGCCTTATACAGGTGCGCGACGGGCTGCGGCACATGGTCGATTGCCCTGAACCTGAGCACCTGCAGTGCCCGCAGTTCAGGAAAATATTGCAGCAGGGTGAGTTCTAAGCCTCGCGTTTGGGCAGCGGCGCCGTGTGGTACACCGAGATCGGCCGCAGGCCGCGCGACACGGTGGTGGCGATCACGCAGGCGAGCAGAATGCCGGGCAGCAGCGCGTATTCGCCGGTCATTTCAAACACCATCAGCGCCGCCATGATCGGCGCATGGGTGGTGGCGGCCAGCAGGGTGGCCATGCCGGTCAGCGCCAGCAGCAGCGGCACCGCCGCATCCATGCCCGGCCACAGGCCGAACAGCTGACCGATTATCGATCCGAGCGCGGCGCCGACGAACAGCGTCGGGGTGAAGACCCCGCCGGGCGCGCCCGAGCCGCTGCTGGCGAGGATCGCCAACAGTTTACACACCAGGATCGCGCCCAGCAGCAACACCCCCGGCGGCGCGATCAGCAGCGCCTGCACCACACTGTAGCCATTGCCCCACACCTGCGGAAACAGCAGCGAAAGCAATCCGACGATCAGGCCGCCCAACGCCAGCTGCAACGGCGGCTTCAGGCGCAGCGATCGGAAGGCGCGGCCGCTGGCGGTCATCAACCACAAAAACAGCGGCCCGCCGACGCCGGCCACCACACCGACCAGCGCCATCAGCAGGTATTGCGTCGGCAAGGGGGCGGCGAGCGGCGTCACCAGGTAGAGCGGCGCCTGGCCGCCGTTGAGCAGGTTGGTCATCAGCAGGGCGCTCACTGCGGCGATCACCACCGGGCCGAGTGAGGCCAGCATCAGGGTGCCGAACAGGATCTCGGCGATAAACAGGCTGCCCGCCAACGGCGCATGGTAGGCGCTGGCCATCCCGGCGGCGGCGGCGCAGGCCACCCACAGTTTCCATTCTTTCTCGTGCGTAAAGCGCTGGGCGAAGAGCGATCCCACCAGCGCCGCCAGCAGGATCATCGCGCCTTCGCGGCCGATGGCGCTGCCGCTCGACACCACCAGCAGCGACGCCAGACACTTCACCAGGCTGGCGCCGGTATCCAGCTTGCCGTTGCCGGTCTCAATCGCTTCCATATAGTCGGTGGGCGCCGCCGGGCGCTGGTGGCGGTAGCGCTGGTGAATATACAGCAGCAGGCCCGCCGCCAGACCGCCCAGCGCGGGCGTCAGCGCGCGTCGCCAGCCGGGCAGCGCGGCGGCGGCGGCCACCAGGCTGCCGTCGGCATTGCCGAGCAGCAGCCACTCGAGGCCAATCATCGAACGGTGGAACAGCCACACCGCCAGGGCGGCGGCGACGCCGATAAACACGGCGATAAACAGGCTGCGTAGCAGGGCGCGATAGTGGTGCAGATGGACCAATCTTTTCATGCGTGGGCGGCGTCGTGAGAAAAATCAAAGGGTCATCAGCGCATTGTGCTTGGCGCTCCGGCCGATGACCAGTGAATCTTTAGCAAACTGCGGCATGGGCGGGGCGGCGAGCGCCCCGGCGTGGTTTATTGCGGTGTCAACACCCGGCGTGTGCGGCCGGAACTGAGGTAGTCGGCGATATAATCCTGCGAGATTTCGCCGCTGTAGCGGCCGTCTTCATCGACGATCGGCATCCAGGACGTATTGTGCTCATACAGCTTCGACAGCACCACGCGCAGGTTCTCTTCCGCGCGGGCGGTGACGCGGAAACGGTGCAGGCTGTCGGCGCACACCCCCGGCGCGCCGCGCGCCTCACGGCGTTTGACGTAGCCCAGCGGCTTGCCGTCGGCGTCCACCACCGTCACCGAACGGGCGTCGATATCGTCCATCAGCCCGAACGCCTCCACCAGCGGCGTTTCCCGGCGCACCGTCACCGTCTCTTGTTGGCCTGCCACGTCGCCGGCCTGCACCAGCAGCAGGCGCTTCAGCGTGCGATCCTGGCCGACAAATGAGGCGACGAACTCGTTCGCCGGCCGCGCCAGCAGCTCATCGGCGCTGGCGTTCTGCACGATTTTGCCCTGGCGGAACACCGCAATGCGATCGCCGAGCTTCAGCGCTTCGTCGATGTCGTGGCTGACCAGCATCACGGTCTTTTTCAGCTGGCGCTGCATGTCGAGAAACTCGTTCTGGATGGTTTCGCGGTTGATCGGATCCACCGCGCCGAAGGGTTCATCCATCAGCAGCACCGGCGGATCGGCCGCCAGCGCGCGGATCACGCCGATGCGCTGTTGCTGCCCGCCCGACATCTCTTTCGGGTAGCGGTGCAAAAAGCGTTTGGGATCCAGCGCCACCATGCTCATCAGCTCCTCGGCACGGGCGTGGCAGCGTTTTTTGTCCCAGCCCAGCATGCGCGGCACCACGGAGATGTTCTCCTCGATGGTCATGTTGGGGAACAGACCGATCTGTTGGATGACGTAGCCGATTTTACGGCGCAGGCTGACGGTATCCAGCTCGCTGGTGTCTTCGCCGTTGATCAGAATGGTGCCGCCGGTGGGTTCGATCAGGCGGTTGATCATCTTCAGCGTGGTGGTTTTGCCGCAGCCGGAAGGGCCGAGCAGCACGCAGATTTCGCCTTCCGGCACGTCCAGATTGATGTTGTCGACGGCGTTGAACGGCGTGCCGTTCTTTTGCATGAACTGTTTGGTCAGATTTTCCAATTTAATCATGAGCGGATCCCCTTGGGCGTTAGCGCAATTTGCAAGCGGTGCAATAACCAATCGAGGACGATCGCCAGCAGGCTGATCATCACGGCGCCGGTAATCAACTGGCGAATGTCACTGCTGCTGATGCCGTTGAGCAGCAGCAGGCCGAGGCCGCCGGCGCCGATCACCGCGGCGATCGCCATCACGCCGATATTCATCACCACGGCGGTGCGGATGCCGCCGAAAATCACCGGCAGCGCCACCGGGATCTCCACCCAGCGCAGCCGTTGCCAGAAGGTCATGCCGATGCCGCGGCCGGCTTCGCGCAGCCCGCCGGGCAGGTTGTCGAGCGCGGTGTGGGTATTGCGCACGATCGGCAGCAGCGAGTAGAGGAACACCGCGGTGATCGCCGGCACGTAGCCGATGCCGTGGCCAATCAATGAAAACAGCGGGATCATCAGCCCGAACAGGGCGATGGAGGGCACGGTCAGCACCAGCGTGGCCAGGCTCAGCACCGGCGTCGCCAGCCATTTGTGGCGGACGATCAGCACGCCAAGCGGCACGCCGATCAGGATCGCCAGACCCACGGCGACGCCGACCAGCAGCAGGTGTTCCAGCGTCAACCCGGCGATATAGGCCCAGTTTTGCCAGGCGTAGAGTAAGGTATTCATCATGCCTCCTTAAATCAGGCCGCGCTGCTTGAGAAACGCGTCGGCGACCTGTTGCGGCGTCTGATAGTCGATATCCACCTTAGCGTTCAGCTCGGTGATCACCTGGTTATTGAACTGTTTCGACAGCGTGTTCAGCGCCGCTTCCAGCCCCGGCGTGTTTTGCAATACGTCGGCGCGCACTACCGGCGTGACCGCGTAGCTCGGGAAATAGCCTTTGTCGTCTTCCAGCACCTGCAGATCGAACCCTTTCACCCGGCCATCGGTGGTGTACACCAGCCCGGCATCGACGAAGCCGTCGCGAATGGCGTTGTAGACCAGGCCGGGGTCCATCTGGCGGATTTGCGGGCGATCGAGCGGCATGTCGTACAGCGCCTGCATCGGCTTCAGGCCATCCGAGCGGCCGGCAAACTCCAGATCCAACCCCAGCAGCCAGTTGTGTTTCGGGTCGGTTTTACGCACCTGTTCCACTTTGGCCACCAGCTGCGACATCGTGCGGATCTGCTCTTTTTCCGCGCGCCGGCGCTGCATGGCGAAGGCGTAGGTGTTGTTCATGTCCGCCGGCTGCAGCCACACCAGGCCGAGTTTGGCGTCGAGCTTTTTCACCGTGTCGTAAGTTTCCTGCGGCGTCATGCGCTTATTGATGTGGTTAAAGATGATCAGCGAGGTGCCGGTGTATTCCCAGGTCATGTCGATCTGTTTGTTGATCATGGCGTTGCGGGTGATCACCGTGGCCAGGTTGGTCTTGGGTTCGACCTGAAAACCTTTGGCCCGCAGGTATTGCACGGTGATCGCCGACAGAATGCGCTGTTCGGTAAAGTTCTTGCTCGCCAGCGTCAGCGGGGCGGCCCAGGCGGCCGCGCCGGTCATCAGCAAGGAGAACAGCAGCGCGTGGCGGAGGCGTTGTAACCATCGAGTCATCGCGTTTCTCCCATCAGGATGCGGTGTGCGGGCTGAGCCGGCGGCCGAGACCGGCCAGCGCCAGATCGAGCAGCAGGGCGATCAGCGCGGTGGCGGCGGCGCCGAGGATCAGCGTCGGGAAGTCGTTCAGGTAGATGCCGGGGAAAATCAGCTCGCCGTAGCTGCTGGCGCCAATCAAAAACGCCAGCGGCGCGGTGCCGACGTTAATCGCCATCGCGATGCGTATCCCGGCGAAGATCACCGGCAGCGCGTTGGGGAGTTCGACCTGGCGCAGCCGCTGCCCGGCGGTCATGCCAATACCGTTGGCGGCCTCGACCAGCGCCGGCGGCACCGAGCGCAGGCCGGCATAGGTATTGCGCACGATGGGCAGCAGCGAGGCGAGGAACAGCGCCACCACCGCCGGCCGATCGCCGATGCCGATGATCACCATCGCCAGCGCCAGCACCGCCAGCGGCGGCAGGGTGTTGCCGACGTTGAAGATTTGCATCACGTGTTCCGCCCAGCGGCGGGCGAAAGGGCGGCTCAGCAAGATACCGCTGGGAATGCCGACCAGCAGCGACAGCAGCATGGAGCAGGCCACCAGGAACATGTGTTGTTGGCCGAGGTAGATCAAATCTTCCCGGCGCGACTTGAGGGTGTCCCAACCGATGCCGTAAACCAGCAGTGCGATGACGGCGATAAACAACAGGCTCCCGAGGAGCAGGCGCCGGTATGGCGCTGACTTGTGCATGATGTTGCGTCCTCCGTTGCGCGGAGCGGCCGACGAGACGGCGCATTCCGCTCTGATTGTTACCCACGGCCCGGCGGGCGTGGCGGTACAAAACGGGCGTTTCGCATGAGGTTAGCGACATTGAGCGAAGGGTGCGTTCGGCACAGCGTGCTGAACGTAGGCTCAATACGTGAGTTAATCAGCATAAGATACTGATATTTAAACCCGAGAAAGCACGAAGCCCAACGACTCCGGCTAGGGAAGGTATAGCACCCTGTCGTTGACCGTGCCAAGTTTTATGAACAAAATCAGGTGATTGAGTTTGCGCCGATCGGCGTCTCAGCCCGCGTCAGCGCTGGGATGGGGGGAAAGTGAAAAAAATCCGCCGCATAACGTTACGCCGTAACAACAAGTCCAATGGTGCGATCCGCCGTCGGCGAAGACGGGATGTGAGAGCGGATAGACTCGGTGCAGGCGCTTGCTGATATACTCAGGGAAAACAAAAACGCCAGGAAACCTGCATAACGCCATGACAAATAACGTTTCACCCGCACCCATCGCTCACCGCCCGCTGATTCTGATCGCCTGCATGCTGGCGATGTTCATGTCGGCGATCGAAGCCACCATCGTCGCCACCGCCATGCCGACCATCATCGGCGATCTCGGCGGTTTCTCGCTGCTGGGCTGGGTGTTCGCGGTCTATTTGCTGTCGCAGGCGATCACCATTCCCATCTACGGGCGGCTGGCGGATCTCTACGGCCGCAAGCGGGTGTTCTTCTTCGGCGCCACGCTGTTCCTGTTGGGATCGGTACTGTGCGGTTTCGCCCCCGACATGTATTGGCTGATCGGCTTTCGTCTGCTGCAGGGGCTGGGCGCCGGCGCCATCATGCCGATCGCCTCTACCATCATCGGCGATATCTACAGCGCCACCGAACGGCCGAAGGTGATGGGATACCTGTCGAGCGTGTGGGGCGTGTCGGCGATCATCGGCCCGCTGTTGGGGGCGTTTATCGTGCAGCATTTGCCGTGGGCGTTGGTGTTCTGGGTCAACCTGCCGATCGGCCTGTTGGCGATGTTCTTCCTCTGGCGCTATCTGCCGGCGCATCAGCCATTGCGCCAGCACGCGCTGGATCTGGCCGGTACCGCCTGGCTGACGCTGTTCGTTTCGGCGCTGCTGTTGGCGCTGTTGCAGATGGAAAGCCTGGGCTGGTGGGTGGTGCCGCTGTTTGCGCTGGCGGCGGCGGCGCTGGCGCTGCTTGTCCGCCAGGAGCGGCGCGCGGTCGAACCGCTGTTCCCGTTGGCGCTGTGGCAAAGCCGGGTGATCGTCGCCGGTAACATCGGCGGGCTGGTGATCGGCGCGGCGATGATGGGCATCAGCGCCTTTCTGCCGACCTTCATTCAGGGCGTGATGGGGGGCTCGCCGCTGGAGGCGGGCACCACGCTGGCGCTGATGTCGATCGGGTGGCCGCTGGCCAGCACGCTGAGCGGCCGCTTGATGCTGATGACCTCGTACCGCGCCACGGCGCTGCTGGGCGCGCTGTTGTTGGTGGCGGGCGGCCTGATCTTGCTGCTGCTGCAGCCGGAGGGCGGCTTGCTGTGGGGCCGGGTGGCGGCGTTTATGGTCGGCGCCGGCATGGGGCTGTGCAATACCACGTTTCTGGTTTCGGTGCAGAACGCGGCACATTACAGCATTCGCGGCATCGCCACCGCCTGTACGGTGTTTACCCGTATGGTGGGCTCGGCCATCGGCACCGCGATTTTGGGCGCGACGCTGAATCTCAACCTGCAGTGGCGTTTGCCGGAGATTGACGATCCGGTGCAGCGGCTGATGGAACCGGCAGTGCGCCAGAGCATGGGGAGCGAGGCGTTGGCGCAGCTGACCCAGCAAGTGGCGGCTTCGCTGCATTGGGTGTTTCTGGTTTCGGCGCTGGTGTCGTTGCTGGCGCTGGCGGCGGCGATGCTGATCCCGGCGCGTTGTCGGCCGCAGGGCGAAGAGGAAGAGGCGGAACAGGCGTAAGGAAAGAAGGAGCGGGCGCTGCTGCAGAGCGCCCTGGTAGCCGGTGCGGCTTACTGCGTGTTGGAGGTATCCTGGCTGGTGCCGGTCTGCGCCGCATCACCGCGATCGTCGCCGTTGTTCAGGCGGGTGTAGACGATCTTCTGAGTGTCGTTTTCGCAGTGGCCGACCACCTGGCCGCCCGCTTGATCGGCCTGATCGTTTGGCACGATCTCCAGTTTGAAGCCGGACTCCGGCACGCCGTTATTGACGATTTTTTGCGAAATGTCCGCTTTCACGCTTTCGCAGGAGGCCAGGGCCGCTATCGGCGCGCCGGCCAGCAACACAGCGGTTAATATCAGCGTTTTTTTCATCACGTCATCCTTTTAGACAATGGACTTCCTGTAACAGGATAGCAGCAACGGCGGCCGGGTTTCACGCTTGCCCGCCCGCCGCAGGCGGATTAAGGATTAATCCGACGCCCGGTCTGGCGATCCAGACATTTACGGGTGTCCGGCTCCCAGTAGGCGTTGACGTTGTTGCTGTCGTTGCAGCGATCTTCGTCATCCGCCGCGCGATCGATCTTGTCGAATTCTTTCTCGACGCGGGTGTTAACCTTGTGGCGCAGGGATTTGGTATCATTCCACTGCTCTTTGCTCTGGCGCGCTTCTTCGGTGCTCATCGCGCCGCTGCCTTTGCCATCGACGGTGACGCAGGTGCTGCCCTGAGCGCAAGAGAGGGCCAGCGCCGGCGCCTGCCAGGCGCCCATTACGGCCAGCATGGCGACCGGCAGCATCCCGCGCAGCAGTCGTTGGGTCGAAAATGTTTTCATCGTTTCATCCTTATGAGTGAGTGCGCCTGATGAAGGCGGCACTGGCGTTACCTCGCCCGCAGGCGTGGTGACAAATATACCACCGCGCTCCTGGAATTCACCAGCCAAGCGCCGATTCGTTTACTTTATCGAGAGAAAACTGCGACCGATGTTAAAAACTACGCTGTTGTTTTTCGCCACCGCCCTCGCTGAAATTATCGGCTGTTTCCTGCCTTACCTGTGGCTCAAGAAGCAGGGCAGCGCCTGGCTGCTGCTGCCGGCGGCCTTGAGCCTGATGCTGTTCGTCTGGCTGTTGACGCTGCATCCTGCGGCCAGCGGGCGGGTCTACGCGGCCTATGGCGGCGTGTATGTGGCGACGGCGCTGCTGTGGCTGCGAGTGGTGGACGGCGTGAAGCTGTCTGCGCTGGATTGGGTCGGCGCCGGGGTGGCGCTGGCGGGCATGCTGATTATCGTTTCCGGCTGGCGCGCGGCCTGAGGAAACACGGCGGGAGTCGCCTCCCGCCGACAGGGCTCAGGCGTCGCGGTGGATGTTCAGCCCGGCGAAGGACTGGCTGACCGGCATCATTTCCAGCGTGTTGATGTTGACGCGCGCCGGCAACGTGGCGACCCAGAATACCGACTCGGCGATGTCTTCCGGCGTCAGCGCATCGGCGCCTTCGTAGGTTTTATTGACCTTGCCGTCATCGCCCTTGAAGCGCACGTTGGAGAACTCGGTGCCGCCCACCAGGCCCGGCTCGATATCGGTCACGCGGATGCGCGTGCCGTGCAGATCGGCGCGTAGGCCCAGGCTGAACTGCTTGACGAACGCCTTGGTGGCGCCGTACACGTTGCCGCCGGCATAGGGCCAGTTGGCGGCGGTGGAACCGATGTTGATCACGTGGCCGACGTTGCGCTCGACCATGGCCGGCAGCAGCGCGCGGGTCATGTTCACCAGCCCTTTGGCGTTGGTGTCGATCATGGTTTCCCAGTCATCGGCGTTGGCCTTGTGCGCCGGCTCCAGCCCCAGCGCCAGCCCGGCGTTGTTCACCAGCACGTCGATCTGGCGCAGCTCGGCCGGCAGCGCTTCTATCACCTGCTGAATGGCGGCGCGGTTGCGCACGTCGAGCCGCACGATGTGCAGCGCTTCCCCCAATTCTTCCTGCAGCGCTTCAAGACGCTCAAGGCGGCGCCCGGCGGCGATCACCTGGTGGCCTTCACGGATAAAACGGCGTGCGATCGCCTCGCCGAAACCGGAGGTGGCGCCGGTAACAAAAATAATCATGTTGCTGTTCCTCAACTGTTTTTACCCTACATGCTTCTATCATTAGCACAAACCCGCAGGCAGTGGCAGCGGTTATCACGGCGGAAAGGAAAAAAGGTCACACCGGGCCAGCGGCCCGATGCTGATTAGCGCTGAGGCGGCAGGTGGTAGACCACGGCATCATACTTGATGTTTTCACGCTTGCCGGCCAGCACGCCGCCCAGCGACTCGACGAGGCGGCGGCTGGCGGTATTCTGCTCGGCCACCGGGTAGAGAAAGTGCGGCGGCTGAAAGCGCTCGCTGGCCCAGCGCGCGATGCCCTGCACGATTTCGCGGCCGTAGCCCTGGCCATGCAGGCTCTCTTTCACCCAGATGCCCAGCTCCGGGGTGGGGCTGCGCAGGTTGTGCGCGCCGCCGACGCCGACGAACTGCCGGTCTTCGTGCCGGCGGGCGACGAAGATCACTTCTTCGCCTTCGCGCATCAGCGGCAGCCAGCCTTGCCAGACGTTGGCGAAATCTTCCGGCGACGCCTCCGGCTCAAAGGTCATAAAGCGCGTCAGCGTGGGGGTGATCGCCTGGTAAACATCGTCGGCGTCTGCTGCGGTAAAGGGGGCAATCAACAAACGGTCGGTGTCAACGCGGCACTGAGAAAGGTCATTGTGATTCATTTTATTTCCTCGCTTTTCAGGCCATAACGGCAAAAAATCCGCGCACATAAATCGGGGCGGATCGTCGATATTACGCGTATTGGCGTCAGAAGCGACTTATTTTTCGCCGTTGCGGCGACGCGGAGGAACGGTTTATGTGACGTCGTCACGTTGACGGGAAAGGCGGCGGGCACGGTTAACCGCGCCCGCCGTTGAGGATCAGAACTTCACCGAACCTTGCAGATAAATCGTGCGCGGCTGGCCGATGTACAGACCTTTGTTGTTGTCGTCATAGGCGCGGGTGAAATACTCGTGGTTGAACAGGTTTTTCACGCCGACGCCCAGATTCAGGCCGGCCATTTCCGGGCCGAAATCATAGGCGGCGCGCACGCCCCACAGCATATAGCCGGGAATGCGGCCGGTGCTGCCGTCGGCGCTTTCCGCCACGGTGTTGGCGTTGTCGGCGAACTGGTTGGATTGGTACTCGCCGTTAAGGTTAAACGCCCAGTTGCCCGGCGTGTAGTCCAGCCCCAGGGTGCCTTTATGCTTCGGCGAGAACGGCACCTGGTTGCCCTTGTAGCCGCCGTCTTCGCGGATGGTGGCGTTGACGTAGGCGTAGCTGGCGTAGGCGGTCAGGTCGTCCAGTTTCGGCGTCAGCTGCGACAGATCGTAACGCAGGCTGCCTTCCAGCCCGGCGTGGCGGGTTTTGCCGCGCGCGGTCACGCTGTCGGTCACCTGGTTGGAATCGTACTGGTTGTTGAAGTTGATCAGGAACAGCCCGATCTCGCCGGTCAGCGCATCGCCGGCGTAGCGGGTGCCCAGTTCCCAGGTGCGCGCCTTCTCCGGTTCAATCTTGCCGCTGTCGACCGCTTTGCCCATCTGGCTGTATTGCACGGTGCCGAAGGAGCCTTCGGTGTTGGCGTACAGGTTCCAGTATTCGTTCAGGTGATACATCACGTTCAACGCCGGCAGCGGCGCGTTATAGCTGACGTCGAGGCGGTTATTCTTGATGTAGTTGTTCTGATACGACTTGATGTACTCGTAGCGCATGCCCGGCGTGATGGTCCAGTCGCCGATGTCGATGCGATCGTCGAGATAGAAGGCGTGCGCCTCGGTGCCGGACTGGGTGTCGCGATCGTACGGGCTGGCGGTGGACGGCAGCCTGCCGGTGCTGGCCTTGCTGGTGTAGCGCAGCTCATGGGTGGACTCACTGACGTAACGGTAGCCGACGCCGACCTCATGGGCAGAATCTCCCCAGCGGAAACTCTGGCTGTAGCGCGGTTCTACGCCGCGCACCCAGTATTCGCGCGGCGACAGCGTCAGGTTCTTGCCCTGATCCAGATAGCCGCTGCGCAGGGTGTAGGTGTAGAAGCTCTGTACGTCGAACTTATGCTGCTGATCAGGCTGATATTGGTAGCCGAAGTTCGCCAACTGGCGGCGGCCCCAGAACTTGTCGTACGGGCGCGTAGACTGGAACGGGTTGGCGTTGTAGTCCGCCCGGCTCAGGCCGCCCGGCATGTTCGCTTCGCCTTCGTAGTATTGCAGCAGGCTGTTGAAGGTGTGCGCCTCGTTCGGGGCGTAGCGGCTTTTCAGCATCACGTCGTCGATCTTGGTTGCGCTGTGCTCGCGCCAGTCGCTGCCGCGGGTGCCGGAGTAAAGCAGCGCCGCGCCGAAGCCGTTGTCGGCGGTGCCGCCGATCATCAGGTTGCCGGTGCCTTTCGGGTGATCCTGGCGCGAGGTCGGGCTGAGCTGCCCCTGCATGCCGGCCTCCAGGCCGAAGGTTTTCGGGATGGCGCGGGTAACGAAGTTGACGACGCCGCCGACGCTCTGCGGCCCATAGCGCACCGCGCCGCCGCCGCGCACCACGTCAATCGCATCCATATTGCCGAGCGAGACCGGCGCCAGCGACAGCTGCGGCTGGCCGTAAGGGGCGAAGGGCACCGGGATGCCGTCCATCAGCACGGTGGAGCGGCTGGCGAGGCGCGGGTTGAGGCCGCGTATGCCGAAGTTCAGCGCCATATCGTGGCTGCCGGTGCCGTTGTTTTCCGGGGCCACCACGCCCGGCACGCGGTTCAACGCTTCACGCACGGTGGTGGTGCCGGTTTTGACGAAGTCTTCGCGGCGCACTACGTCGCGCGCGCCGGGGTGTTCGAACACGTCTGCCTGACGGCCTTCCGCCAGCCAGTCGCCGACCACGGTGATGTCCTCTTCTTTCTGCGGCTGCGGCAGTTTGGCCAGCGTGTAGCCGTTGTTGCCGAGCGCTTTAGCCTGCAGGCCGCTGCCCGCCAGCAGGGCGTTCAGGCCGTCATCGACGCCGTAGCTGCCGCTCAGGCCCGGCGAACGTTTACCGGCGGTAAGTGCGCCGTCCACCGAGAGCGCGATGCCGGCGCGCGCGGCGAAAGCGTTCAGCGCGCCGTCCAGCTCACCGGCCGGAATGTGATAGGCGGCAGCGGCACTGGCGGCGCTCGCCATCTGCGGTGCAGCGAAGACCAGGCCAATGGCCACGGCCAGCGGCGTGGCACGTTTTCCCCAAAGCGAAGCCGGAGCGACCTTTCCCCAAGCGTTGTTCATACCTTCTCCTGAATCATTTTTTATTTATTGCTGCAGTGTTTTCCTGGGAGTCGGATGAGCAAAGCAAAAGGGACAATCAAGAATGCGATTTTTTATCATTTTCATTTAAAAAATTCAGGCGGGGACGATTTGCAACCAATAGCGGGTAAAGCTTTGCAGGCGTACCGGCAGCGTCTGGCTGAGCAGGGCGAGGGCGCGATCGGTATCGTTGAGCGGGAAACTGCCGCTGACGCGCAGGCCGGCAACGGCCGGATCGCAGCTCAGGTGGCCGCGCCGATAGCGCGCCAGTTCGGCGATCACCCGGTCCAGCCGCCACTGGCTGACGCTCAGCACCCCGTGCAGCCAGCCGTCTTCCGCCGTAGCCGGTTGCTTATCGCTGAAGGCCGCCGCGCTGAAGCTTATCTGTTCGCCGGCGTTCACCCGGCGCTTTTGTTGCGCGTCTTGCGCCAGCTGCGCTTCGACTGCATGCTCCAGCACCGTCAGGCGCGTTTCGCCGCCGCTCTCGCGCACCAAAAAACGGGTGCCGAGCGCGCGCATCGCCCCTTGCGGGCTCTGCACCCACAGCGGCCGGGCATCGCGTCCGGTAACCAGGCTGATTTCCCCGGCGTGCAAGCGGATCAGTCGTTGGCGATCGTCGTAATGCACGTCCACCGCGCTGGCGGTGTTCAGCACCAGTTGGGTGCCGTCGCTTAACACAATGGGTTTGATTTCGCCGGTGGCGGTGCGGTAGTCGGCGCGCAGCTCCTGGCCGAGCGGCGACCGGTAGAAGAAGCCGCCGCCGCCCACGCCGAGCAACAGCAGCAGGCTTTTCAGCAGGGTGCGGCGATCGATCGCCGATTGACGGCCGGCGCGATCGAGCGTGCGATAGCTGAATTTGCCCGGCACGCCCTGCAGCTGGCTCTGCAATGCTTCGACGCGCTGCCAGGCCCAGCGGTGATCGTCATGCTGCTGGTGCCAGGCTTGCCACTGTTGGCGCTGGCGTTCGGTGACGTGCTCGTCGCACAGCAGGGCATACCAGTGTGCGGCCATTTTCAGCGCCTGGCGCTGCTCGGGGGTGATGGCGTTGCTCATGAATAAACGTCGTTTTCGAGGCTGAACAGCAGGCAATGCTCGGTGGCTTTGGCCATGTATTTTTTAACCGAACTGACCGACACGCCGAGGCGCGCGGCGATGTCCGCATAGCCCAGGCCTTCGAGCTGCGACAACAGAAAGGCCTGCTTTACCTTCGGCCCCAGGCCGTCGAGCATGGCGTCGATCTGCTGCAGGCTTTCCAGCAGGCTCTGGCGCTGCTCCGGCGACGGGGCGTAGCCTTCCGGGATCAGCGCCAGCATCTCAAGATAGGCGCGCTCCAGCGTTCTGCGGCGGAACAGATCGACCATCACCCGCTTGGCGACGGTGACCAGAAAATCTTTCGGCTCGCGCAGGGTCGCCGCGGCGTCGCTTTTCAGCAGGCGCATAAAGGTGTCCTGCGCCACATCGTCCGCGTCGAAAGCGCAGCCCAGCCGCCGACGCAACCATCCCTGCAACCAGGCGTGGTGGGTGGCGTAAAGGCGCGACAGCGCGGCGTGCGGGGCAGAGGCGGTGGCGGACATGGTTTTCGCATTGCTGGTCAAAAAGATGCGCGGATGATAATTGAGAATAGTTATCGTTTCAAGTTTGGCCGTTGCCTCCAGGCTGGGGTTCCGCCCCCGGAAGCGGTGTTGAAATAAAGCGGACGGTCGTAAAGAGCGTCGTTTGCCCATTAAAGGTGCAGCGGTGCGGTGTTATTTCGGCAAGCAAACGGTTGCTATTTATCCGCCGTCGAAGACTGAGCGTGGGTCTTATTCTCTTTCGCCGGTCTATGCTTTTAGGTTAATTACTAATTAATTGTTTTTATTTAAAAATGTATTTTATCGCCGCCTGTTGGCATACGGCTTGCTATGCTTAAGCCGGTCTTTGCGTTTGGGCAAAAAAGCCTTGTTTCATCGGCGCAGGTTATTTCGCGGGTGAGCTTGGTTGGTCGTCACAAGGAAGAAAATAATGGCACTGCAATTCACCACGGCTATTCGTGGCAATTTTTTTGATATCGCAGCCTGTGTGGAGGCGCCGCAACAGCTCGAAGAACGCCTGCGGCATGTTCCCGACGGTTTGCTGCTGCTGAACGACGGCGTCATCGTCTGGTTCGGCAGCTGGCGGCAGGGCGAGGCGCTGCTGCCGCCGGGCTTCGCGGTCACGGAGTATCGCGACAAGCTGATCGTGCCGGGTTTTATCGATACCCATATCCACTATCCGCAAACCGAAATGATTGGCGCCTATGGCGATCAACTGCTGGACTGGTTAAACAATTACACCTTCCCGACAGAAAGCCGTTACGACTGTGAGCAGCACACCGACGCGATGTCGGCTTTCTTTCTGCAGCAGTTGCTGAGTAACGGCACCACCACCGCGCTGGTGTTCGGCACCGTGCATCCACAGTCGGTCGATGCGCTGTTCAGCCAGGCGGCAGCGCTGAATATGCGCCTGATCGCCGGCAAGGTCATGATGGATCGCCATGCGCCGGAGGCGCTGCTGGAAACGCCGGAGCAGAGTTATCGCCAGACGCGCGAACTGATCGAACGCTGGCACGGCAAAGGCCGCCTCGGTTACGCCATTACGCCGCGCTTTGCGCCCACCAGTACGCCGGCGCTGCTGGCGCAGGTGCAGCGGCTGCGCGAAGAATATCCCGACGTTTGGCTGCAGACGCACCTGAGCGAGAACCCGCAGGAAGTGGCCTGGGTAAAAGCGTTGTTCCCGCAACACCGCAGCTATCTGGATGTTTACCACCGCTACGGCATGACCGGCGATAAAAGCGTATTCGCCCATTGCCTGCATCTGGAGGAGCAGGAGTGGGACTGCCTGTGCGATACCCGCTCGGCGATCGCCTTTTGTCCCACCTCCAACCTGTTTCTCGGCAGCGGGCTGTTTGACCTGCAGCAGGCCTGGCGCAAGCGGGTGAAGCTCGGCATCGGCACCGACGTGGGGGCCGGCACCACCTTCAATATGCTGCGCACGTTAGGCGAGGCGTACAAGGTCGGCCAGCTGCAGCATTACCGGCTCTCCGCCGTAGAAGCGTTCTATCATGCCACCCTGGGCGGCGCCCGCGCGCTGGCGCTGGACGACAAAATCGGCAACTTCAACGTCGGCAAAGAGGCGGATTTCGTGGTGCTCGATCCGGCGGTGACGCCGCTGCAGCAGCTGCGTCACGCCAACAGCGCCACGCTGATGGAGCAAGGGTTTGTGCTGATGACCCTGGGGGACGATCGCAACATTTATCGCACCTATGTGGACGGTAAGGTGGTTTATCAGGCGCCGCGCTGACGCAGCCGCGCCTGCAGCCAAACGCTGAGCGGCGCGACGGCGACGGCGCTCAGTGCGCACAGCCACAGCAGGCGTTGCAAACTGAGCGGGGTGAGGCCGCCGCTCAGCAGCGCGGAAGAGAGCAAGAAGGCCACCGTGGCGCTCAGGTGTATCAGGGCGGTTTGCAGCGTGCCGAAGGCGGCGCGTTGCCGATTGTCCGGCCAGCGCATGCTCAGGGAGGAGATCGCCACCAGCCGCGCGTAGGCCGCCGCGAGAAACGTCACCATAAACAGTTCAGCGCGATCGCCACCGCGCGCCGCCAGCCACAGGCTGCCCAGCAGCAACAGCGTGGCGCTCACCGTCAGCGTGACGGCGCCAACGCGTTGCAGCCAGCGGCCCGCCAGCACGGTCGCCAGATAGCCGGCCACGCCGCCGATGAGAAACAACCAGGACAAATGCGCATTGGCTGCCTGTAGCCGCTGGGTGAGCAGCGGCGCCAGCACCGGGATCAGCAGCATCGGACTGAACTGCGTCAGACCGGCGGCGGAGGCGAACAGCAACAGCCGGCGATCGAACGCGGCGGGCGCAGCCGTCCGTGGCGGCGGCGCATCTCTGGGAATAAACCGCGCCACCAACACCGCCGCCAGCAGACACAGCCCGCCGATAGTCACCAGCGCAACGCGCCAGTTCGCCACCTCGCACAGGTACAGCATGCCCGGCATGCCGACGATGCTCACCAGCGAAAAAGATGCGATCACCGTCGCCAACATTCGGCCGTGCAGCGCGGCCGGCGCGGCGTTGAGCAGCAGTCCGATCCCCACGCCCATCGTGGTGCCGCCCAGCAGACCGGCCAGCAGCCGCAGCGCCAACAGCCAATAAAACTGCTGGGTTGCGGCGATCAGTAAGGTCGTCACCCCCAGCAGCGCGACGTTGAGCAGCAGAAAACGCCGCTTCTCAACGCCGCCGATCCAATAGAACGCGCCGATGCCGGAAATCACCGCCGCCAGCGTATAGGCCGCGCTGACATAACCGGCGTAGCTGACGGGCACGGAAAAGTCGGCGGCCATATAGAGAAATATCGGGTTGAACACCATGTATTCCAGGGCATTGGTGAATTGAATAAAGGCGATGACCAGCGCTATCGCCGTCAGCTTTCTCGTGGGTGTCATAAGCATCCATCGGTTGCAGAATCAGGCCGGCAGTGTAGCGCGTGGCGTTGAGCGGGATTAGGTGGTAGAAATGGCATGGTTTGTTATCAAATGTGGGATAATCATGCGCGCCAAATTGGATTTAAACCTGTTACGTATTTTCGTGGCGGTGGTGGAGCAAGGCAGCTTCGTCGGGGCCGCTCGGGCGCTGGCGATGCCGACCTCCAACGTCAGCCGCGCTATCTCGCAGCTGGAGCGCCAGCTCGACCAGCGCTTAATCGAGCGCAGCACCCGCTCAATGCGGCTGACGCCGAACGGCCAACTGTTGCATGAGCGGGCTCAGCCGTTGCTGGCGTCGCTCGATCACACCGCGCAAACGCTCAGCGAACGGCAGCAACAGCTGCGTGGGCCGCTGCGCCTGTGCGTGCCGAATGAAGTGGGGCCATATCTGTTGGGCGAGCCGCTGGCGGCGTTCGCCGTGCAGCATCCGCAGATCGAAATCAGCTGCGTCACCAATCTGGCGGGAATGGCGTCCCTGCTTGACGATGTCGATCTGGCGGTGATGATCAGCCGGGGCATGCTGGACGACAGCGACTATGTCGCGCAGCCGCTGGCGTCTTTCCCCTGTATCGTGGTGGCCGCGCCGGCGCTGCTGGCGCAGTGGCCGCCGACGGCGGAGATTGAGCAATTCACGCAATTGCCCTGTATCAGTACGGTGGATGCGCTGAAGGGCATGCCGTGGCAGTTCGTGCGCCCGGACGGCAAGTTCGTTACCGTCCCGGTCAATGCGCGCTATCGCGTCAATAGCGGGGAGATGGCGCTGAAGGCGGCCCTGGCCGGCGTGGGGTTCGCCATGCTCTCCGAGCTCGGTTGCCGGCCGTTTCTGGCCGACGGACGTTTGGTTGAGATACCGCTGGCCTTGCCGCCGGCGCCGCTGCAGCTGTATGCCGTGTATCCCGGCCGCCGCTATCTGCCGGCCAAAACACGCGCGCTGCTGACCTTTCTGATACAGCAGATCGGCGAGGCGGCTCACTTCTAATCACTTGTTTTTGCTCAAACTGCCAACTGCGCCTAAGCTAGAAGGTGACTCAGAGGGAGCCATTCCCCGAGACCTTATTCCGTGAACATGGAGGAGTTTCGATTTGATGCGTTTATCCACATTGGTGCTGGCGATCGGCATGGCGCTGGGCTCGCAGGCACAGGCAGCAGAAACCCAACCTCACGCCGACCATAGCGCGCTGCCCAGCGGCCAGGCGAAGGAGGCTACCGTGACCGGTGAAGCCAATCAGCACGACAAGCAAAAGACCCAAAATCCGTTCTTCTATCAAAGCCGTCTGCCGTTCCAGGCGCCGCCGTTCAACCTGATCAAGGAAAGCGACTACGCGCCGGCGATCGCAGCGGGCATCAAGCAAAAGCGGGAAGAGGTGGAAAAGATCGCCAACAACCCGGCCAAGCCCAACTTTAAAAATACCTTCGTGGCGCTGGAGCAGGCCGGTTCGCTGCTGACGCGGGTGATGAACGTGTTCGGCGCCATGACCTCGGCCAATACCAGCGATGCGCTGCAGAAGCTGGATGAAGAAACCTCGCCGAAGCTGGCGGCGCTGAACGACGACATCATGCTCAACGGCAAGCTGTTCGCGCGCATCAAGGCCATCTATCAAGATCGCGATGCGCTGAAGCTGGATCCGGAGTCGCGTCGGCTGGTGGAAGTCACCTATAAGAACTTCGAGCTGGCGGGCGCCAACCTGTCGGACGCCGACAAGGCCAAGCTGAAAGCGCTGAACCAGGAAGCGGCGACGCTGAGCACCCAGTTCACCAACAAACTGCTGGCGGCGAGCAAAAACGGCGCGCTGGCGATAACCGACCAGGCGAAGCTGGACGGTCTGTCCGAAGGTGAGCTGGCCGCGGCAGCGCAGGCGGCCGCCGAGCGCAAGCTGGAGAAACAGTGGCTGTTGGTGCTGCAGAACACCACCCAGCAGCCGCTGCTGCAGAGCCTGAAAGATCGCGATACCCGCAAAGCGCTGTTCGACGCCTCCTGGACGCGGGCGGAGAAGGGCGACGGCAACGATACCCGCCAGACCATTTCCCGACTGGCCAAGGTGCGCGCCGAGCAGGCCAAGCTGTTGGGTTACCCGAACTACGCCGCCTGGAAACTGCAAAACCAGATGGCCAAGACGCCGGATGCCGCGCTGAGCTTTATGCGCAACATCGTGCCGGCGGCCACCGCGCGCGCCGAACGTGAAGCCAAAGACATTCAGGCGGTGATCGACCAGCAGAAAGGCGACTTCAAGGTGCAGGCCTGGGACTGGCAGTTCTACGCCGAACAGGTGCGCAAGGCCAAGTACGATCTGGACGAGTCGCAGATCAAACCTTACTTCGAGCTGAACAACGTGCTGAACAACGGCGTGTTCTACGCCGCCAACCTGCTGTACGGCATCAGCTTCAAAGAGCGCAAGGACATTCCGGTCTACCAGCCGGACGTTAAGGTGTATGAAGTGTTCGACAAGGACGGCAAATCGCTGGCGCTGTTCTATACCGACTACTTCAAGCGCGACAACAAGGGCGGCGGTGCCTGGATGAGCAACTTTGTCGATCAGTCGAAGCTCAATGGCACCAAGCCGGTGATCTACAACGTCGCCAACTTCACCAAACCGGCGCCGGGGCAGCCGGCGCTGCTGTCGTATGACGACGTGATCACGATGTTCCACGAGTTCGGCCACGCGCTGCACGGCATGTTCGCCGATCAGGAATACCCGAGCCTGTCGGGCACCAACACCGCGCGCGACTTCGTCGAGTTCCCGTCGCAGTTCAACGAACACTGGGTCAGCGATCCGAAAGTGTTCAGCCACTTCGCCAAGCACTACCAGACCGGTGAGGCGATGCCGCAGGAACTGGTCGACAAGATCAAGAAGGCCGACAAGTTCAACAAGGGCTACAGCATGACCGAGCTGCTGTCCGCCGCGCTGCTGGATATGCACTGGCACATGCTGACCGCCGATCAGCCGCAGCAGGATGTGGACAAGTTCGAGGCCGAGTCGCTGCAAAAAGACAAGGTGGATCTCAGCTACGTGCCGCCGCGTTACCGTTCCAGCTATTTCCAGCACATCTGGGGTAACGGCTACGCCGCGGGCTACTATGCCTATCTGTGGACGGAAATGCTGGCGGACGACGCCTTCCAGTGGTTCACCGAACACGGTGGCCTGACCGCCGAAAACGGCCAGCGCTTCCGTGACATGATCCTGTCGCGCGGCAACAGCCAGGATCTGGAGAAGCTGTACATCGACTGGCGCGGCAAAGAGCCGAGCATCGAGCCGATGCTGATCAACCGCGGGCTGAAGGACGAGTAAGTTCGTCCATTCCCGGTAAGCAAACAGAAGGGCGCATTATGCGCCCTTCGTCTTTTGAGGCTTGGCCGACGCTCAGCGACATCACATCGCTGAATATGAAACCGCAGGCACAAGATGGCGAGGCTGCGCACTGAGCCGCCTCAGGCTTGGCGCAGGAACGCCACCAGCCGCTGCGCCGGCAGCGGCAGCTGCGCCAGGTCACGCACCGCGATCGACAGGCGCCGGGTCGCCCACTCGTCTGTCAACGTCAGTGCGCTGTGCCGAATTTGCGGATGGCGTTGGGCGCTCTCTTCCGGCACCACTGCCAGCCCGGCGCCGCGCAGCACCATGCGGCAGATGGCGTCGAAATGAGCCGCGCGCGCCCGCAATCGCATCGGGCCGCCGCTGCGTATCGCCAGCTGTTCCAGATGCTGTTGCAGCGCACTCTCTTCCGGCAGGCCGATAAACTCGAAAGGCAGGGCGTCCGCAAAGCTGAGCGTGCGGCGACCGCTGAGCGCATGCCCCGGCGGCAGCGCCAGCACCAGGCGATCCTGGCGAAAAGGGTAGCTTGTCAGCCCGCGCAGATCGGCGTGATCCGCCACGATGCCGATATCCGCCGCCTGTTCAGCGATCGCCTGCGCGATGGCCGGGCTGGGCAGCTCCTCCAGTACGATATCGGTATGCGGGTGCAGCACCAGAAAATCCGCCAACAGCTCCGGCAGAAAAGCGTCGGCGGCGACGGTATTGGCGACGATGCGCAGCCGGCTGCGCTGGCCCGGCGCGAACTCGGCCAGGTCGCCGCGCAACCGCTCACGCTGCTGTAAGAGCACTCGCGCGTGATGCAACAGGCGCTCACCGGCGGGCGTCGCCTGGACGCCGCGCGGATTGCGCGTCAGCAGCGCTACGCCGGCCTGTTGCTCTAGCCCGCGCATGCGGGCGCTGGCGGCGGCCAGCGACAGCCCAACGCGCTCGGCGCCGGCGGTGATGCTGCCGGTCTCGAGCACCGCCGCCAACAGCCGCAGATCGATAAAGTCAAAATGCATGCGTTTTCCCTCTGTCTTTGCCGCAGGCAGGCTCTGCCATTGCCGCATTGTGCCGCGCCATACCGCCGGCCACAATCGAGCCGTTGATTCGCCATAAGGATAGACGCATGTCGCTGACGCTACTCGAGATTATCGCCCTGACGGGCATTTTTACACTGGCCGGCACGGTCAAAGGAGCGATCGGTCTGGGGCTGCCGACCGTGTCGATGGGGCTGCTCAGCCTGATGATGCCGCCGGGTCAGGCCGCCGCGTTGTTGTTGCTGCCTTCGCTGATCACCAACCTGTGGCAGTTGCTGTGCGGGGCGCGGCTGGGGACGCTGTGCCGCCGGCTCTGGCCGATGATGCTGTGTGTCACGCTTGGCACGTTGTTGAGCGCGGGGGCGCTCACTGCCGGCGACGGCCGCCTGGCGCCGCTGGCGCTGGGCGTGTGTCTGATCGGTTATGCGCTGCTGGGTTTTACCCGTTTCGACTGGCGCGTTTCCGCTGCGGCGGAACCCTGGTTGGGGCCGCTGTGCGACCTGGTGACCGGTGCGCTGACCGGCGCCACCGGAGTGTTCGTCATTCCGGCGGTGCCTTACCTGAATGCGTTGGGCCTGGCGCGCGACGATCTGGTGCAGGCGCTGGGGCTGTCGTTCACCGTCTCGACGCTGGCGCTGGCCGCCGGTTTAGCCTGGCATCAGGCGCTGCCCGCCACGCTGCTCGGCGGTTCGCTGTTGGCGCTGTTGCCAGCGTTGGGCGGCATGTGGCTGGGGGATAGGGTGCGTCGTCATTGTCGCCCGCAGCTGTTCCGCCGCCTCTTCTTTATTGGGCTATTAATCTTGGGCGTTGAGATTATTTGGCGATTCAATTAATTGAATCGATAGCATGTGCGTGTAATTAGGTTCGATATATTATTCTTGTTTTTATTTCAATATGATTGTTTTCAATGTTTAAAATGGGCTTTTTTATTGGATTTTTTATGAAATACAGAGTAGTTATGTATTATTAGTGTATTTTACTTTTTCAACTATAACCCTTTAAAAATGGGATAACCCCAGTGAATGCATAGGGGAACATTGATGAAGGAAATTTTAAGCAGCCAATTCGATGCGATGTCGGGTGGATGGCAGGATCGAGATGGGAGTGGAAAAAGAGCGTCTGATAACGGTGATGGGGTATATGATGAATAGATATGTTGTTTTTATAAAGAGTGATGAATCAAAAGTGCTAAGAAAGGAAATGGTTACACGAGAAATAATTAAAGACATGAAGCAGAAGGGGTTCAGAAAGCATCATATCGAAGTAGAGGCTGATAACGAAAGCGATGCCATTAAAAAATTAAATAAGAACAGCAATGATTATTTGGATTCATTGAGAAATTTTTCAGGTGATTTATTGTTCTGTTCTATTTGTGTCATTGTTATGACGATAGTCTATTTTGCCACGATGAAAATGAGTTAGAAGTAGATACTGTAGAGTTTAAAGAATAAAAAGGCTTGTCGAACTGGATCTCTCTGATTTTTTTCTGGATATGATACTGCCATTGGGTGAAACATACGTTCGTAAAATTTATTGGCGCCAGGTTCACTCAGAAGATTTAAAGGTGTTTATTGTAATGGTTTCATATCCTCTCACCAAAATTAACTGACCTTCTGCTTATTTTATTGTCAATACAGTAGCCTGTGAATTTGAATGTTAGCTATCACTAAGGGACGCTGCTCATGTTTCGCCAGGAAGCGATCGATAATCAGAAAATGAAATGGCGTGGCAGGGCGCTTCTGCTACCCGGTATTCCCGTTTGGGGCACGACAGGGTTCTGCCTGTTTTTCTTCATCGCCTTTCTCACCTTCGCGATCGCCGGTACCTATACCCGGCGGGTCAACGTGACCGGCGAGATCAGCACTTATCCGCGCGCCGCCAACGTTTATTCCGCCGTCCAGGGGATAGTGGTCAAGCAATTCGTCACCGAAGGGCAGGTGATTGCCGCTGGTGCCCCCATTTACCAGATCGACGTCAGCAAGAGTACCCGTAGCGGTGTGATCAGCGACAACCAGCGGCGGGATATCGATGGCCAGCTGGCACGCATTGCGCAAATCATCAACCGACTGGAAAGCAGCAAGCAGGCCACGCTTATCATGCTGGAACAACAGAAGGCGCAATACACCGCCGCATTCACCCGTTCCACCGATATCCTCAAACGCGCCCAGGAAGGGATTCGTATCATGAAGGAAAACATGGAGAACTACCGGCACTATCAGACCAAGGGGCTGATCAATAAGGATCAGCTCACCAACCAGGTGGCGCTGTATTACCAGCAGCAGAACAACCTGCTGGGCCTGTCCGGCCAGAACGAACAGAATGCGCTGCAGATCACCGCGCTGGAAAGCCAGATCCATATCCAGGCTGCCGAATTCGACAACCAGATTTACCAGATGGAGCTGCAGCGCTACGAGCTGCAAAAGGAGCGGCAAAACATAGATGCCACTGGCGATATTATCGTTCGCGCGCTGGCCGGCGGCCGTATCGATTCGCTGAGCGTCACGGTTGGCCAAATGGTCAACGTCGGCGACAGTCTGCTGCAGATTATCCCGCAAAACATCGATCGCTATGCCCTGGTACTGTGGGTGCCCAACGACGCTATCCCCTACATCGTCGCCGGCGATAAGGTCAATGTGCGCTATGACGCTTTTCCGGCGGAGAAATTTGGCCAGTTTGCCGGTACGGTGGCCGTCATCTCCAAAGCCCCGGCCTCGCCGCAGGAAATGCTGACCTATCAGGGAGCGCCCAAAGCGGCGCTGACCGCCGCCGTGCCGTACTACAAGGTGATCGTCATGCCGGAGAAACAGGCCGTTGCCTATGACGGTAAACGCCTGAGCCTGGAAAACGGCATGAAAGCGCAAAGCACCCTGTTTCTGGAAAAAAGGAAGATTTATCAATGGATGCTGTCGCCGTTCTACGACATGAAACACAGCGCGACGGGGCCAGTCAATGAGTAGGACCTCATTCAAACAACGGGTCAGCCAACTGGATCTGCGGTTGCGCCACCGGGTTTCGATGGTGCACCAGACCGAGTCGTCGGAATGCGGGCTGGCCTGTCTGGCGATGATCTGCGGTTATTACGGCAAAAATATCGACCTGATCGCGCTGCGCCGGCAGTTCAACCTGTCAACCCGCGGTGCAACGCTGGTTGGACTGACCGGTATCGCCGAGCAATTGGGGTTGAGCACCCGTCCCCTGTCTCTGGATCTGGACGAACTCGGCGCGCTAAAACTGCCCTGCATTCTGCACTGGGAATTCAACCACTTTGTGGTGCTGGTCAGCGTCAAAGGCCACCGCGCAGTGCTGCATGATCCGGCGCGCGGGCGCCGGGCCGTCAGCCTGACGGAACTGTCGCACAGTTTCACCGGCGTAGCGCTTGAGGCCTGGCCCGGCAGCGAATTCACCGCCGACAGCGTCCGCCATCGCATTCATCTTCGCACGCTGATCGGCAGCGTGCATGGCCTCAAGGGGGCGCTCGGCAAAATCTTTTGCCTGTCTCTGGTATTCGAAACCATCAACCTGGTGATGCCCATCGGCACGCAGCTGGTGATGGATCACGCTATTCCTGCCGGAGATCGTGGGTTACTGTCGCTCATTTGCGCCGGATTGATGCTGTTTATCTTGTTGCGGGCTGCCATCGGCATGGTGCGGGCATGGTCAGGATTGGTCATGGCGACGCTTATCAACGTTCAGTGGCAGTCCGGGTTGTTCACCCATCTGCTGCGCCTGCCGCTCGGTTACTTTGAACGTCGTAAGCTGGGGGACATTCAGTCACGTTTCGGTTCACTGGATACGCTGCGCAGCACTTTCACCACCAGCATCGTCGGCGCCATCATGGACGGCATCATGGTGATCGGTGTGCTGGTGATGATGGCGCTGTATGGCGGCTGGCTGACCTGGGTTGTGCTCACTTTCACCGCGCTTTATGTGTTGATGCGATTGCTGACCTACGGCTATTACCGTCAGCTGTCCGAGGAGGCGCTGGTGAGAGAGGCTCGGGCCGGCTCGTATTTTATGGAAACGCTGTACGGTATCGCTACCGTCAAAATGCAGGGCATGGCAGAACGCCGCATCGCTCACTGGCTAAACCTTGAAATCGACACCATCAACACGGGGATCCGCGTCACCCGAATGGACATGCTGTTTGGCGGGATCAACACCTTCATAGCGGCGTGTGACCAGATCGTCATTCTGTGGTTGGGAACCAGCCTGGTGATCGATAACCAGATGACCCTCGGCATGTTCGTGGCGTTCGGCGCCTTTCGGGGGCAGTTCTCCGACCGCATCGGGTCGCTGACGGAATTTTTGCTGCAGCTGCGCATGATGAGCCTGCATAACGAGCGCATTGCCGATATCGCCCTGCATCCGCGGGAGGAGCGTAAACCCGATCACCCTTACACGGCGGGCCTGCAACCTTTGGGATTGACGACCCATGCCCTGAGCTATCGTTACGACAGCCAGTCACCGGCTATCTTTGATGGCCTGGACATCAGCGTTGCGCCGGGCGAAAGCGTGGCCATCGTGGGCCCGTCCGGCGCCGGCAAAACCACGCTGATGAAGGTGTTGTGCGGACTGTTTACCCCGGCTTCAGGGCGGGTTGAGGTGAACGGCGTTGATATCCGGCAGCTCGGCATCAACAACTACCACAAAATGATTGCCTGCGTGATGCAGGACGACAAACTGTTCTCCGGCTCGATCCGGGAAAATATCTGTGGGTTCGCGGACGAGATGGATGATGCCTGGATGGAAGCCTGTGTCCGTGCCAGCTATCTGCATGAGGTGATCATGCGCATGCCGATGGGGTATGAAACCCCGATCGGCGAGTTGGGGGAAGGATTGTCCGGCGGGCAAAAACAACGGCTATTCATAGCCCGGGCAATCTACAAGAAACCGGCTATTTTGTTCCTGGATGAGGCCACCAGTGCACTGGATAAGGAGAGCGAAGCTGCCGTGAATCAGGCAATTAAGAGACTCAATATCACTAAGCTGATCATTGCCCACCGTGAAACGACCATTGCGTCGGCAGATCGGGTTATCCATATTGGATAAGGGGGGATATCACCCGCGCCACAAGCCACTTACATTGCTTTTCTCCCTAAAACCCAATAAGTGGCGATGGGGCAAGGCTATTTTTGCTGCTCGCTTCCGCTTTCAATTTACGGCGCGGCGCATTGCGCGATATTCTGGTTTTCTGATGGGCTAACGGCGGATGAGGGAACCATGACAGACAGCCAGGCATTTGAACAACAAAGCCTCGATAATCTGCTGAGCTATTGGCGGCGCCACCGCCGCCTGCCGGGCGCGCGTTATCCGGCCGGCCCGACCGACACCCTGTGCGACGTGCCGGGCGTCAGCGTCGGGCATCACACGCTGGCCGACGGCGAATGTCAGACCGGCGTCACCGCCATCGTGCCGCCGGGCGATCTGTTCAACCAGCCGCTGCCGTGCGGCAGCGCGGTGCTCAACGGCTTCGCCAAGCCGCTGGGGCTGGTGCAGCTGAACGAACTGGGGGTGCTGCAAACGCCGATCCTGCTGAGCAACACCTTCGCGGTCGGCACGCTGTTCAACGCCATGGTGCGGCGCAGCTGCCGGCGCTACCCGCAGATCGGCCGCGGCAGCGCCACCATCAACCCGCTGGTGCTGGAGTGCAACGACGGCTACCTCAACGATATTCAGGCGATGGCGGTGCGTGAGGAGCACGTCTTCAGCGCGCTGGATAACCATTCCACCCGCTTTGCGCGCGGCAGCGTCGGCGCCGGGCGCGGCATGAGCAGTTTCGGCTTGAAAGGGGGCATCGGCACCGCTTCGCGCTATTGCCCGGGGCTCGGCACCACGCTCGGCGTGCTGGTGCTGGCCAATTTCGGCACCCTCGACTCGCTGACGCTGAGCGGCGTGCGCGTCGGCCAGGCGTTGGGCAAGCTGTTGGCGGATCCGCCGCCGCAGGTGGACGCCGGTTCGGTCATCATCATCATCGCCTGCGATCGGGCGCTGGACAGCCGCCAGCTGAACCGCATCGCCCGCCGCGCGGGCGCGGGTCTGGGGCGGGTGGGCAGCCATTGGGGGCACGGCTCCGGCGACATCGCGCTGGCGTTCTCCACTCGGTTGCTGGGGGCGACGCTGCCGGACGAACGGCTGGAGCCGCTGTTCGCGGCGGCGGCGGACGCCACCGAATACGCGGTGCTGGATGCGTTGCTCAGCGCCGAAGGCGTCAGCGGCTTCGAGCAGCATGCGCGCGTGGCGCTGGGCCCGCTACTCGATCGGCTGGCGGCAAATTAAATAACGGGAGCTTGATGTGAAAGTCTTTATCTCTGCGGATATCGAGGGGATCGCCGGCGTGATGCGGCCGGAGCAGTGCAACCCGGCCCACGCCGACTATGCGGCGGCGCGCGAGCTGATGGAGCAGGAGGTCAACGCCGCCATCGACGGCGCTTTTGCCGGCGGCGCCACCGAGGTGACGGTGGCCGACAGCCACGCGATGATGCAGAACCTGCGCGCCGAACGCATCGATGCGCGGGCGCGCCTGGTGCAGGGCAAACCGCGCGGGCTGTCGATGGTGGAAGGGCTGCAGCATCAACGTTACGACGGCCTGATGTTTATCGGTTATCACAGCGCCGCCGGCGAGCGCGGCGTGCTGGCGCATACCATCAACGGCCGGGCCTTTTATCGCGTCAGCCTGAACGGCGAGGCGGTAGGCGAAAGCGATCTGTATGCGGCGGCGGCGGCCGAATTAAACGTGCCGCTGTGGCTGGTGAGCGGTGACGACGAGCTGCAACGCTGGATCGCTGAACGTTATCCGCAATCCGGCTATGTTTGCGTGAAACGCGCCCTCTCGCAAACCGCCGCCGAATCGCTCAGCCCACAGCGGGCGCGCGCCGAGATCCGCGAGCGCGCGATGCAACAGGTGCGCCAGGGCGCCAGACTGCCGGTGGAGCGCCGTTTTATGCCGCCTTACCGGCTGACGCTGATGGCGGCCAAACCGGTGCTGGCGGATCTGTTCAGCCTGGTGCCCGGCGTGGAGCGCCAGGATGCGCTCACCGTGGCCTTCGACAGCGACAACATGGCGGCGCAAATCCGCCTGCTCAGCGTCTTCTCCTATCTGGCGACGACGCAGAGCTGACCCCCGGTGCGGGTTCCCGCCCGCACCGCACGATTCTCCAATAGAAAATCCCTCTTCAACATTAAGCCTACTGGATAATAGGCTACGCTAATTATTGCTCTGTTGTGCTATGTCACCTGACCGGCGCGGCAAGCCATTCCCATAATTAGCGCTGTTTCGCCGAGGGCAGTGACGCCTTCGGTTTTTTTGGAGTCATGAGCAATGAGCATATCCCAAGTTCCGCTTTCGCGGCGGCGGTTTATCGTCGGCGCCGGGGCGTTGGTGATCGGCGCCTATCTGCCGTCCACCGGTGCGCTGGCGCGCTCGAACGCGCCGACCGCCGCCGGCGCGACGGCGTTTGACGCCAACGCCTTCGTCCAGATCGGCGCCGACGGCATCGTCACCGTCATCAGTAAACACACCGAAGTGGGCCAGGGGGTCTATACCGGCATGGCGACGCTGGTCGCCGAAGAGCTCGACGCCGACTGGGCGCAGGTGCGGGTCGTGGCCGCGCCGGTGGACACCGCCGTCTACAAGAACCTGGCGTTCGGCTTCCAGGGCACCGGCGGATCCAGTTCGGTGGCCAACGCCTATGAACAGATGCGGCGCATGGGCGCCATGGCGCGCGCGCTGCTGGTGCAGGCCGCCGCGCAGAGTTGGAAAACCTCCGCGCAGGAAATCACCGTGCAGGCGGGCAAGATCCGCCATGCCGCCAGCGGGCGCGAAGCGGGTTTCGGCGGGTTCGCCGAGTTGGCCGCCACGCTGCCGCCGCCCGATCCCGCCAGCCTGGCGCTGAAGGATCCGGCCAATTTTACCCTGATCGGCAAAACGCGCGGTCTGCACCGCGTCGATTCACTGGCGAAAACCAACGGCAGCGCGCAGTTCTCGCAGGATATCCACGAGCCGGACATGCTGACCGTCACCATCAAGAAACCGCCGCGCTTCGGCGGCAAGGTGGCGACGTTTGACGCCGACCGTGCGTTGGCGGTGCCGGGCGTGGTGGCGGTGAAACAGGTTGCCACCGGCGTGGCGGTTTACGCCAAAAATACCTGGGCGGCGATCCAGGGGCGGGATCGGCTTAGGGTCACCTGGGACGATGCGCAGGCGGAGCGACGCAACACCGAGGAAATCTACGCCGAATTCCGCCAGGTGGCGCAGAAAACCGGCGTAGTGGCGAAGAGTCTCGGTAAGCCGGACGAGGTGTTCGACAAGGCCGATAAGGTGATCGAGGCCGAATACACCTTCCCCTACGTCGCTCACGCGCCGATGGAGCCGCTGGACGGCTATCTGTTCTGGGACGGCGAAAGCGTCAAGGCGCGCTACGGCTGCCAAATCCAGACGCTCGACCACAAGCAGCTGTGCGATCTGTTCGAGCTGCCGCCGGAGAAGGTGCAGATTGAAACCATTCTGGCGGGCGGCAGCTTCGGCCGGCGTATCGATCTGGGCAACCCGACGCTGGGGCCGGATCTGGCGGCCGACATGGCGGCGGCGGCCAAGGGCATTGGCCCCGGCCACGGCGTGAAGGTGGTATGGACGCGCGAGGACGACATCCGCAACGGCTGGTATCGCCCGATGATCCTGCATCGCCTGCGCGGCGCCATTCGCGGCGGCAAGGTGGTGGGCTGGACCGATACCGTAGTCGGCCACTCCTGGACGCGCCACAGCGCGATGGATGCGCTGGTGGTCAACGGCCTCGATCAGATGATGGTCGAGGGCGCCAGCGAGGTGCCTTATACCTTCGAAGCCTTCCGCTGCGATGCGCATATCGTGCCCGGCAAGGTGCCGACCACCTCGCTGCGGTCGGTCGCCAGCACCCACACCGGCCACGCGGTGGAGAGCTTTATCGATCAACTGCTGCAGGAAACCGGGCAGGATCCGGTGGAAGGGCGGCTGGCGCTGATGGGCGACGCGCCGCGCGCGGCGGGCGTGTTGCGGGCGGTGGCCAAAGCCGCTGATTGGCAGGGCGCCAAGGTGGTGGACGGACGCGCGCGCGGCGTGGGCGTCGCCAAGGCGTTCGATACCTATGTGGCGCAGGTGGCGGAGGTGTCGATCGGCGAAGGCGGCATCCCGAAAGTGCATAAAGTGTGGTGCGCGGTGGACTGCGGCGTGGCGGTGAACCCCGACGTGATCCGCGCGCAGATCGAGGGTGGTATCGGCTACGGCCTGAGCCTGGCGCTGTACGGCAATATCACGCTGAAAGACGGCGTGGTCGAACAGTCCAACTTCAATAACTTCCGCCCACTGCGCATCGATGAGATGCCGGAGATCGAGGTGATCATCGTGCCCTCGAGCGAAAAACCGACCGGCGTGGGCGAGCTGGGGGTGCCGACCATCGCTCCGGCGGTCGGCAACGCGCTGGCGCTGCTCGGGCGGCCGCGTACCTCGCTGAGCCTGCCACTGCATAATCCCACTGCGAATCCGGCGTCTGACAAGGAGAGAACCTGATGATTCATTTAACCGTAAACGATCAGCCGCTGACCTTCGAGGGCGATCCGCACATGCCGCTGCTGTGGTTTCTGCGTGACGAAGCCGGCCTGACCGGCACCAAGTTCGGCTGCGGCATCGCCATGTGCGGCGCTTGCACCGTGCATCTGGACGGCGTGCCGGTGCGTTCGTGCATGACGCCGGTCTCCGCCGCCGCCGGCAAGAAAATCACCACCATCGAAGCCGTCGGCGCCACGCCGGAAGGCAAGGCGGTGCAGGAAGCCTGGCTCAACCTGGACGTGGTGCAGTGCGGTTACTGCCAGTCCGGCCAGATCATGAGCGCCAGCGCGCTGCTGGCCCAGAGCAAAAACCCGAGCGATGCGGACATTGACGCGGCGATGGGCGGCAACGTCTGCCGCTGCGCCACCTATGTGCGCATTCGCGCCGCCATCCACCAGGCCGCCAAGGCGTTGGGTTAGGGAGAGACGTGATGAGCAACGCCTTGAAAGGGCTGTTATGGCTGATTATCGCCGTGGTGGTGTTGGCGGGAGGATACGCGCTGTATACCCTGCTGCGGCCTGCCGGCGCGGAGCCTGCGGCGCCGATCGCCGGGGCGCCGGCCGGCATGACCGATAAACTGGCGCGCGGCGAATACCTGGCGCGCGCCGCCGACTGTGTGGCGTGTCATACCGCGCCGGGCGGCGCGCCTTATGCGGGCGGTTTCGCCTTTAAACTGCCGTTCGGCACCATTTACGGCACCAACATCACCGCCGACAAGGAGACCGGCATCGGCAACTGGAGCGACGATCAGTTCGTGCGCGCGGTGCGTGAGGGCATCGGCCCGCAGGGCAACCTGTACCCGGCGATGCCGTACACCTCGTACACCGGGCTGAGCCGCGACGACGTGCTGGCGATCAAGGATTATCTGTTCAGCCTGCCGCCGGTGAAACAGGCCAACCCGCAAAACGATCTGTCGTTCCCGTTCAATCAGCGTTGGGGCATGAAATTCTGGAACCTGGCGTTCTTCCAGGAGCAGCGCTTCGCGCCGGATCTCAACAAGGATGAACAGTGGAATCGCGGCGCCTATCTGGCGACGGCGCTCGGCCACTGCGGCGAGTGCCATACGCCGCGCAATCTGGGGTTCGGCCTTAACCAGAGCAAGCACCTGAGCGGTGAAGTGGTGCAGGGCTGGTTCGCCGCCAACATCACGCCGGACAAACAGACCGGCATCGGCGGCTGGAGCGACCAGCAGCTGTCGCAATATCTGGCCACCGGTCATGCGCCGGGGCGCAGCAGCGCCGCCGGCCCGATGGCGGAAGCGGTGGAAAACAGCCTGCAGTTCCTGACGCCGGAAGATAATCTGGCGCTGGTGAAATACCTGCGCGATATCGAGCCGATCGCCGGGGACGACGCCGCGGCGGTCAACCTGCAGCCGAAGGGTGCGGGGGCTTCCACGCCGATCCTGCCGGGCGGGCAAGACAGCTCGCTCGGGCGCCGGGTGTTCGCCAACGACTGCAGCGGCTGCCACCAGTGGAACGGGCCGGGCCGCCAGAGCGAGTATGCGTCGCTGGTCGGCAGCACGGCGGTGAACGATCCGCAGGGGCGCAGCGTGGTGCAGGCCATCCTGAAGGGGACGAGCATCAGCGTCGGCGAGCGGCATGAGATGATGCCGGCGTTCGGCAGCGCGTATTCCGACGAGGAAGTGGCGGCGGTCGCCAACTTTGTGGTCGGCCATTTCGGCGACAAGCAGGGCAAGGTCACCGCCAAACAGGTGGCGGAGCAGCGCAAGCAGTAAAGAAAGCGGCGAGGGAGATTCTCCCTCGCCGCGGCGTCAGCGGCTGCGGCGCGACATCACCCGTTTGTCTTTCGGTCTATCCTGCCAGTCCTCAACCTGATTATTGAAGTTGTCCGCCAGCAGGTAGGCCGGGGTTTTCGCCAGCCAGTCGGACAACGAAATATCCTGATAAATGCCGTTGTCCATCACGATCAGTACCTTCAAATCCTCATCGCCGATGTTCTCGATGTAATGGCCGAAGCCCTGTGGCACGTAACCGACGTCCGAAGGGGCGTACTCTTCCGTCTGCGCGTGGCCGTGCGAACTGAACACCGTCATGCGGCCTTTGCCGGCAATATAGTATTGCCATTCGTTGGCATTGGGGTGCCAGTGCAATTCCCGGATTGCGCCGGGTTTCACGATCTCGATGATGCCGGTCATGGTGGTGGAAATGGGAAATTCTTTCGACGACACCAAATGGACGCTGCCGGCGTCATTTTCAAAGAACGGCTTTTGCTTCATTAATTCATAGCGGTGGGTCAGCGGGGCGTTATTTAATCCACCGTCGCTTTTCGGCAATGGCAATGTGGGCGGAACGGCGCCGCCGACAATATAAGCTTCGCCCTGTTTGGCCTTGGAAAATACCGCCGCCGGCATGTTGACGCTTTTTTCCAATACCTCTTTCGGCATATGCGCCACCCAGTCGGTGATGCTGAAGGTGCCGAATTCGGAGAAATGCCCGTTATCAAACGCCAGAATAAAATGCGCGCCGTCCGCCAGCGCCTGAATGGAATGGCCATAGCCTTTCGGAAAATACCAGACGTCGCCGGGGCCGAAATCCGCCACCTCGCATTTGCCTTCGGGATCGAGGATGGTGATGCGCGCATGGCCTTCGAGCATAAACGCCCATTCGGCGGCGATGGCGTGCCAGTGCAGCTCACGCACGCCGCCCGGCTCCAGCGTCATGTCGACGCCCGCCACGCCTTCGGAGATCGGGAATTGCTCGACGGTGGCTTCGCGCGCCCAGCCGTTGGGCAGGCTGCGCTTTTTGCTGTCGGTGAATTTGTATTTATAGAGATGCTGCGCATCGGCAGGCGGCTGATAGCTGCTGGGAGGCACGATATTGCGATGGTCATCGGCAGCGGCATTTTTGGCGATGCCGCCGATCATGCCGGCGGCGGCCGCGCTGACGGCGGAGACTTTCAATATATCACGACGCGATAGCATAGCGTTTTCTCCAATATAAAACCGTGCGCCTGCAGAAGCAGGCGACAGGGAAGGCGCGATCGCCATTGAAATGATTTTTTGTCATCGGCGGGAATAGGCTGTGACCCTTAAATCCTAGCGGCTGGAATGTATTGCGTAGGCGCTTATTTGTTTGCGTTTGTTACTAAGTGAGAGCGGGTTTAATTAATTAACCGGAAGTTGAATAGTCATGGATTGGAATTAATTTTCACCGCTCACAGGCTTAAATAAATAATAAACGAATGTCATTTTTTATTGGCCGTTCGGGCTTTTTATGACTGCCCCACGGTCTCCAGCACCAGCTGACGAAAGCGCTCGACGATCGGCGAGGCCGGGCTGCGGCGCAGCGCCAGGTAAAGCGGGGCGCTGAGCTGCGCTTCTGCGGCGAGAGTGCGGTAGACGATGCCGTCGCCGCCCAGCCGCCGCATGGAACCGGGCACGATTGACACCCCTAATCCGGCGCCCACCAGGCTGAGGGTGGCCGGCAGGCGCGGCGCTTCCTGCACGATGCGCGGGCTGAAACCGGCGCGGTGGCAGGCGGCCAGGATGGCGTCGTACAGCCCCTGGCCGGCCGGGCGGCGATAGAGAATAAACGACTCGTGGGCCAGTTCGGCCAACGGCAGCGGTTGCTGCGTTTCTTGCGCCAGCCGATGGCCCAGCGGCAGGGCGACGATCATCGGCTCGCTGAGCACCGGCTCGACGCTCAGGCCGGGAATGCCGTTGGCCGGCGAGCGCACGAAGGCGGCGTCGAGGCGCTGTTCCAGCAACGCATCCATCAGTTCGCCGCTGCCGGCTTCTTCCAGTTGAGTGGTGATGCCCGGCAGGATGTCGCGGTAGCGGCGCAGCAGGTTGGGCACGAACGGGTGCAGCGCGGCGGAACTGGTGAAACCGATGGCGATGTGGCCCTGCTCGCCGCGGGCGGCGCGCTGCACCGCTTCGCGCAGGCGTTCGGCGCGCGCCAGCAGGGCGCGGGCTTCTTCGAACAGCACGCCGCCCGCTTCGGTGACGCGCACGCCGCGCGGCAATCGCTGTAACAACTTCACGCCCAATTCGTCTTCCAACCCCTGCAACAGGCGGGTCAGCGGCGGCTGCTGGATAAACAGCCGCTCGGCGGCGCGGGTGATGTTGCCTTCTTCCACCACGGTGACGAACGCCCGCAGGCGACGCAGTTCAATCATAGCCATACCTCAAAGGTATCTTTCGTTGTTCCGGAATGCATTAGACATCATGGCACGGCGGCGCGCATGATACCAGACATCAAAACAAGCGATGTGGAACGGCAATGTCATGTCAGATATCAATACGTTAAAACCGCACCCGGCGGCAGCGCCGGGCAACGCGGCGCTGTTTTTGGGCTTTCTGTGGCTGGGGCTGATCGGCTTCGGCGGCGTGCTGCCGATGGCGCGCAGCATGTTGGTGGAACGCCGGCGCTGGCTGAACGCGGAACAGTTCACCGAGCTGCTCGGCCTGTGCCAGTTTTTGCCCGGCGGCAATGTGATCAACCTGTCGGTGGCGGTTGGGATGGAATTTCGCGGGCTGCGCGGCGCGCTGTGCGCCTTGCTGGGCCTCATCAGCGCGCCGACGGCGATCGTGGTGGGGCTGGGCGTGGTGTACGCCCGCTTCCAAAACGATCCCCATGTGCAGCATGTGTTCGCCGGGCTGGCCGCCGCCGCCGCCGGGCTGCTGCTCTCGACCGGGATCAAGATGCTGCTGCCGCTGCGCGGCAAATGGCCGGCGCTGGCGATCGTCGCGCTGGCGCTGATCGCCATTGCCTGGCTGCGCCTGCCGCTGTTGCCGACCATGCTGGTGCTGGCGCCGCTGAGCATTCTGCTGATGTGGCGGTGGCCGTCATGAGCGGGGTGTTGATGGCGTTGGCGCTGATCTTCACCGAGCTCTCTTTATTGGCGTTCGGCGGTGGCATGACCATTCTGCCGGAGATGCAGCGGCAAGTGGTAGAGGTGCATCAGTGGATGAGCGCCCAGGAGTTCAGCGCGCTGTTCGCCATGGCGCAGGCCGCGCCGGGGCCGAACATGATGATCGTACCGCTGGTCGGTTGGCACGTGGCCGGCTGGGCGGGGCTGCTGGTTTCTTCGATCGCCAAGTTCGGGCCGTCTTCCATCGTTACGCTATTGGTGATGGGCGCCTGGCGGCGCTTTAAGGATCGTCCGTGGCGCCGTATCGTGCAGGCCGGGTTGGTGCCGCTGACCGTGGGGCTGGTGGTGGCCAGCGGCCTTTTGATCGCCGAGGCTTCCGCGCCCCATTGGCGGCTGGCGGCGATCGTGGCGCTGGCGACGGGATTAAGCATGAGCAAGCGCCTCCATCCGCTGTGGGTGCTGGCGGGCGGCGCGCTGCTCGGCCTGCTGTTTGCCTGAAGGGTTAGCGCGGGATCAGCACAAAGCGTGAAGGGCCGTTGCGGTCGATCAGCTCATAGCGCTTCGGCGCGGTCAGGGCCAGAAACGCCACCATGCTCCCTTCGGCGTCGGTCAGCGTCATACCGTCCGGCGTCGGCCGCCAGGCGACCGGCAACGTTTGCAGCGCCAGCGGCTGCAGGCACTCGGCGGAGGCGCTGAAGCGAAAAGCGTTGGTGTTGGCTACCGCTTCATCGCTCAGCTGCACCTCGCAGACGGCTTTACCGTCGCCGATGGCGGCGAGCTGCCAGTCGCCCTTCAGCGCGGCGGGTTCCAGCAACGGCAGTGAACTGGCCAGGGCACTGCTGCACAATACGCTCATAACGACTCCTGTCAGGCTGGCGCGACGCAAGGCGCGCATAAGGAAATGGGTTGGCATCGGGTCACTCCTTTCGGCTGTCCGTTCACACCTTAGCACGTTCCCGGCGGGATGATGAGGCAAGGATTAGGTTTTTTAATCCTCGATTATTCTGATCTAACCGTCGCTAAAAGGCGCGAAAAGACGAGTGATTAACCTGTTATTGCGCTTATTTTTCTCATTAATATAGTGAGAATACAAATTGTTATGGTTATCTCCTTCTTAACGCCCGGCGCGGTGAAGCCAGGCTGGGCGGGCTCGCGTCGCCGGAGTGAGTCACTATACTGGTCAATCCTAAGCCTCGGCTTAGATAAGAACGACTGATGAATAGTCTTACAAAGCGAGTGGATTCCTAGTGTGTAAAAGGAGAATGCAATGAGCAGTCGCCACAACGACATTTTGCAAGATGACGATGAGTTCACCAGCCTGGCCGCCACATCCCCCAACGATCATAACTATCAGTTTTACTATCACCAGCCCGGCAGCCCCTATGACGGATTGGGCTACGGCGCGCTGTTCACGCTGGACAACGCTAACCTGTACAGTAACCAGCGCGGCGGGGCGGCGATTAATAATTTGGGTAAAATCCGCGATAACTTCAGCTTCGATCGCGCCGCCGATCAGTTGACGCGGCCGGGCCTGACGCACAACGGCGACCAGGTGTATCACCAGCCGGTCGCGCTGACCTATTCCTTCCTGACGCAAAGCGCGCTGAACCGCATCGGCCAGACCGGTGACGGCGATAAGGGGCTGCAGCCGTTGACCCAGGCGGCGCAGGCTCAGGCGCTGAAATCGATGCAGGCGTGGGCCGACGTGGCGAACGTAACCTTCACCGAGGCGGCGTCCACCGATATCAACCACCGCGCGGATATCACCTTCGCCTACTTCACGCAGCGCGCCGACGGCAGCACCGCCGCCGGCAGCGGCCCGAATGCCATCAACGCTTACGCCTATTACCCGCCGAGTTCCAAATCGGGCAGCGATAACGCCTTTGCGGGCACGGTGTGGTTCAACAAAAATTTCGCCACCCATAAGGCGCCGGTTAGCGGCGACTTCAGCAGCCAGACCTTCACCCACGAACTGGGGCATGCCCTGGGGCTGGCGCATCCGGGATCTTATGACGCATCGTTAGGCAACCCGAGTTACCAGAATGACGCGGCTTATTATCAGGATTCGCTGCAATACTCGATCATGAGCTATTTCAACGCCGGTTACACCGGCGCCGACACCAAAGGGGTGTATGGCTATGGGCCGATGGTGGATGACATCGCCGCGATCCAGAAGCTGTACGGCGCCAACATGAACACCCGCATCGGCGACACGGTGTACGGCTTCAACTCCAACACCGGCCGTGATTTCCTGACCGCCACGGCGGACAACGGCAAACCGGTCAACTTCGCGGTGTGGGACGCCGGCGGCAACGACACGCTGGACTTCTCCGGCTACAGCCAGCAGCAGATGATCAACCTGAACGACGGCGCGTTCTCCAGCGTCGGCGGCGGCACGCAGAACGTCGCCATCGCGCGCGGGGCGATCATCGAGAACGCCATCGGCGGCAGCGGGCGCGATCTGCTCATCGGCAACGATCAGGACAACCTGCTGGCGGGCAACGCCGGTTCCGACATCCTGTACGGCGGGCGGGGGGCGGACCATCTGTGGGGCGGCAAAGACGCCAACAACTTCACCGACTATTTCGTCTATCTCAACGCCAAAGAGTCGACGGTGGCGGCGTTCGACGTGATTGAAGACTTCGAGCACGGCATCGACAAGATCGATCTCTCCGGCCTGCGCTTCAACAACAGCCTGAGCGAGCTGCGCTTTATCGACAGCGGCAGCGCCTTCAGCGGCCAGAAAGGCGAGATCCAGCTCAACTTCGACGCCTTCAACGGCACCACCGATCTGTTGATGAACACCCAGAGCAACAGCTATGCCGCCGACTTCAAGATCCACGTGGTCGGGCAGGTGGAGCAGAGCGATATTTTGTTTGCCTGAGGTGAAGAAGGGAAAGAGAAAAGGGCCGACCGGCCCTTTTTTTACGACTGGGCCGCCGCGGCGCTTTCCGCCACGAAAGAGCCGGTTTTCACCGCGCCGGCGCGGCGGTAGTGAGCCACAATGACGCCGCCGGGCGAGACCACCGAGTGGGTCAGCGTGAAGGCCGCCGGCGCCGCGTTGTCATCGAACAGCCGCTTGCCGCCGCCGAGCAGCACCGGGTAGGTGAGCAAGCGCAGTTCATCCACCAGATCGTTGGCCAGCAGCTGTTGCATCAGCGTGCTGCTGCCCTGCACCAGCAGCACCGGCCCCTGGGTGCGCTTCAGCTCGCGCAGCCGGGCGAGGATGTCTTGCCCCAGCCACTGGCTGTTCTCCCACGTCAGCGTCTCGCCGTGGTGGGTGGCGACGTACTTGGCCGCCTGATTGAACGTGCGGGCGATATCGGCGGAAAACGGGTCGGCCTCGTCGGTGATATGCGGCCAGTAGCCGGCGAAGATATCGTAGGTGCGCCGCCCGAGCAGCAGATCGAAAGGCGCAGAGAAAAGTTCGCCCATCGTTTCTGCGACGGCGTCATCCCAATAGGGGGCGGTCCAGCCGCCGAAGCGAAAGCCGCCGCTGCGGTCTTCGTCCTGCCCGCCGGGCGCCTGCATAACGCCGTCGAGGCTGACGAACGCGCTGGCAATAATCTGTCGCATGGCTGTCTCCTGCAATTGAGTGCCAGCTGAAAGTTTAGCCGCCGCGCGCCGGCTGCGCCAACCGGCCGCTCAGGGTTGCAGCGCCTTGAGCAACGCCTGATGGAAGCGCGCCGGCTCCTCCATTTGCGGCGCATGGCCCAGCCCGGCGAATTCGATCAGCGTGGCGTGCGGGATCAGTTTCGCCGCCTGCTTGCCCAGCACCGCGTAGTGCCCGATCTTGGCCTTGACCGCCGGCGGGGCGATATCGCTGCCGATGGCGGTGGTGTCGGCGGTGCCGATCATCAGCGTGGTGGGCGTTTGCAGATCCTTGAACTCGTAATACACCGGCTGGGTGAAGATCATGTCGTAGATCAGCGCCGAGTTCCACGCCACCAGGCGGTGGCCCGGCCCGTTGTTCAGCCCGGTCAGCATATCCACCCAGCGATCGTACTCCGGCTTCCAGCGGCCGCCGTAGTAGGTGCGCTGCTCATAGTTGCGGATGCCCTCGGCGGTGGTGTTCAGCTCGCGCTCGAACCACCGATCGACGCTGCGCCACGGCACGCCTTTCGCCTTCCAGTCCTCAAGGCCGATCGGGTTGACCATCACCAGCCGTTCCACCGCCTGCGGATACATCAGGCTGTAGCGCGTGGCCAGCATGCCGCCGGTGGAGTGGCCGATGACGATGGCCTTGCTGATGTTCAGATTCTGCAGCAGGCCGTGGGTATTTTGCGCCAGCTGTTGGAAGCTGTACTGGTAATGCGCCGGCTTGGTGGAGGAGCAAAAACCGATTTGATCGGGCGCGATGACGCGGTAACCGGCCTTGCTCAGCGCCTTGATGGTGTCCTGCCAGGTGGCGGCGCAGAAGTTTTTACCGTGCAGCAGCAGCGCGGTGCGGCCGTTGGCGGCGCCTTCCGGCGGCACGTCCATATAGCCCATTTTTAACGGCTGCCCCTGCGAGGTGAAGCTGAATTGTTGCAACGGGTAGGGGTAGTGAAAGCCCTGCAGCTCCGGGCCGAATTTCGGCGTTTCGGCGGCGCCGGCGGTGAACGCGGCCAACGTGGCGCACAACAGCGCGCGGCGGGTTAATCTCAGCATCCTGATCTCCTGAAAAGGGCGATAGCCGAGTATAGCCACAATCGGCGCGCTGGCGCGCCAGTGGTTTCAGATAATTCTGTAATATTACGGTTTGATTCCCGGCAAGATTCCGACAACGGTCTTTTTCACAGTGAACGGGGTCACGCCGTGCAACATTCGCAGTATCTGATGGTTTTATTTCAAGGCTAAGTTATGCGATGCTTAAGCATTATTTATGCAAAAGGATCCTCGCATGTCCGCTTTATCCCGCTGCGCTTTCAGCGAAGGCAGCGTCGCTTTGCCGGAAGGCTATGCCGATCGCACCGTCAACGTGCTGTTGGCCGGCGATGATGTTTCCCCCTCAGTCAATATTTCCCGCGATGCGCTGCAGCCGGCGGAGAACCTGGAAAGCTACGTCACTCGCCAGCTTGATGCGCTGGCGCAGGGGCTGAAAGGTTGGGCGTTCAAAAGCCGCGAGCCGGCGTCGCTGGGCGATGGGCTGGCCGCCGGTGAGTGGGTGCGCGCCAGCTACCTGCGCGACGGCAAACGCATCTGGCAGAACCAGGCGGTGTTCGCGCTGGCGGAAGGCCGGGTGCTGGTGTTCACCCTGGCGATGGCGCGCAAGCTGACGCCGCAAGACGACGCGCTGCTGCAGCAGGTGCTGAACAGCTACCGGGCGGCCTAACGATGAACTTTTTGCGTAAAAGGAACTTACGATGACCGAAGCGGCCCGCGTCGGCGATACCATCGGGCATTCCCATGCCCTGGCCGGCATGATTGCCGGCACCCTTGTCGGCGGCCTGATCGCCGCCGCAGGCGCATTGGCGGCGGGTGCGCTGTTCGTCGCCGGCCTGGCGGCTTCCTGTATCGGCGTCGGCGTGCTGCTCATCGGCGCCAGCCTGGCGGTGGGGTATCTCACCGGGGAGGCGGCCACCGCGGCGCGCGACGGCATTGCCGACGCCGGTGCCGGTAGCCTGACCCCCAAAGGCAATATCGTCACCGGCTCCCCCAACGTCTTCATCAACGGCAAACCCGCCGCGCTCGCCACCAACAGCCAGGTGGCCTGCAGCGACGACGGCCCGAGCATGCAGATGGCGCAGGGCTCCGACAAGGTCAGCATCAACGGCCAGCCCGCCTCGCGCGTGGGGGACAAAACCAACTGCGACGCGCAGGTGATGGAAGGTTCGCCCAACGTGTTTATCGGCGGCGGCACCGTCACCACCTTGCCGATCAAGCCCGAAGTGCCGGATTGGCTGTATAAGGTCTCCGATCTGACGCTGCTGTTCGCCGGGCTGGTGGGCGGCGTGGGCGGCGCCGCCGGCAAGCTGGGGGCGCTCGGCAAACTGCTGGGCAAACTGCCCGGCATCAACAAACTGGCGCGCATCGCCTGCCGAGCCGGCACCCTGATGACCGCGACCGCCGCCGTCGGCATTATCGCCCGGCCGGTGGATATCGTCAGCGGCCAGAAATTCCTCGACGGCGAAGACGATCTCGATTTCGTGCTGCCATCGCGCCTGCCGGTCGCCTGGCAGCGCTATTGGCGCAGCGGTAACCCCGGCGACGGCGTGCTGGGCCGCGGCTGGAACCTGTTCTGGGAGAGCAGCCTGCAGCCGTATCAGGACGGCCTGGTGTGGCGCGCGCCTTCCGGCGACTTCGTCGCTTTCCCCAGGGTGCCGCGCGGCCACAAAACCTATTGCGAAGCCGAAAAATGCTGGCTGATGCACAACGACGACGGCAGCTGGCAGCTGTTTGACGTCGGCGAACAGATTTTCCACTATCCGCCGCTGGCGGGCGATCGGCCGAGCCGGCTCAGCATGATCACCGACGCCATCGGCAACGCCACCTCGCTGTTCTACGACGACGAGGGGCTGCTGAATGAACTGGTGGACAGCGCCGGGCAGCGCCTGATGTGCCGCTATGCGCAGGGCCGCCTGTGCGAAGTGGCGCTGCAAACCGCCGAAGGCGAACGGACGCTGGCGCGCTACGGTTACGATGAGCAGGGCCAACTGACGACGGTGAGCAACCGCGCCGGTGAGGTGACGCGCCGCTTTGGCTGGCGCGACGGCCTGATGATCAGCCACCAGGACGCCGCCGGGCTGCTGAACGAATACCAATGGCAAGAGATCGACGGCGTGCCGCGCGTGACGGCCTATCGCAACAGCGCCGGAGAATCCCTTGAGTTCGGCTATGACTTCGCCGGCGGGCGCCGCAGCGCGGTGCGCGGCGACGGCAAGCGCGCGGAGTGGCGGCTGGATGACGACGACAACGTGGCGCAGTACACCGATTTCGACCAGCGCCGCTACGGTTTTATCTACCAACGCGGCGAGCTGTGCAGCGTGCTGCTGCCCGGCGGCGCGCAGCGCCAGAGCGAATGGGATCCTTATGGCCGCCTGCTGTCGGAGACCGATCCGCTCGGCCGCGTGACGCGCTATCAATATTCGCGCAACAGCGGCCGGCTGTTCGCCGTCGCGTACCCGGACGGCAGCAGCGAGGCGCAGCACTGGGACACGCTGGGGCGCCCGACGCGTTATGTCGATGCCCTGGGCAATACCACGCTGTACCGCTATCCGGATGACGAAGAGAGCCTGCCGGCTAGTGTGATCGACGCGCTGGGCGGGGAAGTGAAGCTGGAGTGGGACGCCCGCGGCCAGCTGACGCGCTACACCGACTGTTCCGGCAGCATCACGGCTTATACCTACGATGCGCTGGGGCAACTGACGGCGCAGACCGATGCCGAAGGCCACCAGACGCGCTACCTATGGGATAACGGTGGGCGCCTGCACACCCTGATCCACCCGGACGGCGGCGAAGAGCGCTTTAACTGGAATGCACACGGCCAGCTGGCCGAACATCAGGACGCGCTGGGCAGCCTGACCCGCTGGCAGTACAACGCCCTGGGGCTACCGGTCAGCATCACCGATCGCATCAACCGCACCCGGCGCTATCACTACAGCCCGCAGGGCTGGCTGACGCGGCTGGAGAACGGCAACGGCGGAGACTACCGCTTCAGCTACGATGCGGTGGGCCGCGTGCTGACCGAAGAGCGCCCGGACGACACCCGCCACTATTATCGTTACGGCGCGGCCGGGCTGCTGGAGGAGCACCGCGAGGTTGGCCTGCCGGGCAGCACGGGCGAGCTGACGCAGCGCGAACAGCGCTTCCGCTTCGACGAGGCCGGGCAGCTGGTCTGGCGCGGCAACGCCAGCGCGGAATGGCATTACCGCTTCGACACCATGGGGCGGCTGCGCGAGCTGAACCGCCTGCCGACGGCGAGCGGCGCAGCGCTGGGCATCGAGCCGGACAGCGTACAGATGCGCTATGACGCCGCCGGGCGGCTGCTCGGCGAGCAGGGCGTGAACGGCGAGCTGCAATACCAATGGGATGCGCTGGCCAACCTGCAGGCGCTGACGCTGCCGCAGGGCGATCGCCTGCAGTGGCTGTATTACGGCTCCGGCCACGCCAGCGCCATTAAATTCAACCAGCAGGTGGTGAGCGAATTCACCCGCGATCGCCTGCACCGGGAAACCGGCCGCAGTCAGGGCGCGCTGCAGCAGCAGCGGCGTTACGACGCCATGGGCCGCCGCAGCTGGCAGAGCAGCGCCTTTGGCCACGACAAACTGACCCGGCCGGAAGACGGCGTGCTGTGGCGCGCTTATCGCTACACCGGCCGCGGCGAGCTGGCCGGGGTGAGCGACGCGCTGCGCGGCGAAGTGCACTACGGTTACGACGCCGAGGGTCGCCTGCTGCAACACCGCGAACCCAATCAGGGCAAACCGGGCGCGCGGCTGGTGTACGATCTGGCGGATAACCTGCTGGGCGAACGCAGCCCGCAGAGCGACATCGACGCGCACCTGCCGCTGGCGCCGATCGCCGATAACCGCCTGACGCACTGGCAAAAACTGTTTTACCGTTACGACGCCTGGGGCAACCTGATCAGCCGGCGCAACGGTCTGTACGAACAGCACTACCGCTACGACGCCGACAATCGGCTGGTGCAGGCGCACGGCCGCGGCCCGCAGGGCGAGTTCGAGGCGCAGTACCATTACGATGTGCTGGGCCGCCGCAGCCGCAAAACGGTGCGCTACAAAGGCAAAACCGAACAGACGACCCGTTTCCTGTGGCAGGGCTACCGGTTGCTGCAGGAGCAGCGCGACGACGGCAGCCGCCGCAGCTGGAGCTACGATCCGGCCAGCCCGTGGAGCCCGCTGGCGGCGCTGGAGCTGGCGGGCGACAGCCGCTCGGCGGATATTTACTGGTACCACACCGATCTGAACAGCGCGCCGCTGGAGGTGACCGACGCGGCGGGCAACCTGTGCTGGTCCGGGCAATACGACACCTTCGGCAAGCTGCAGGGCCAGACGGTGGCCGGCGCGGCGAAGCGGCAGGGCGCGCAATATCAGCAGCCGCTGCGCTACGCCGGGCAATATCAGGACGACGAAAGCGGCCTGCACTACAACCTGTTCCGCTACTACGAACCCGAGGTGGGGCGTTTCACCACGCAGGATCCGATAGGGCTGCGCGGCGGGTTGAACCTGTATCAGTATGCGCCGAACCCGCTGATGTGGGTGGATCCGTTTGGGTTGAGTATAGAATGGGTTAATCCATCAGATATCAATTTCTCACAGAGAACAATATCTGCAAATGATTATGCCGAGATCATGAAAAAAGGAGAATGGGATTGGGGGCGTTCTCCTCTAAATGTATTAGAGGTTGATGGCCAATTAGTCACATATGATAATAGAAGGTTAGATGCTGCTTTGGAAGCAGGTGTAGAAAAAGTTGCTGTTCAACGTGTTGACCCTAATGCTGTTCATCCTTCATCTACGACAGGGAAAACATGGCAGCAAAAATTCCAAGAGCGTTTCAAAGACCGCAGAAATGTTAAAGCTGGCGGTGTGGTTCCGGATAAAGGGCTCAATAGCCGACCTAAGAGGTGTCCATAAAAAATGAAGAATGTAATTACTGAACTGTGGGAAGCTGGTGAATTACCGATTAAAAATGCTCTGTATTTTTCAGATGGTAGAGCTGAGTTGATCGATATCATATCCTACCCCACGCCTAAAGTATCTAAATCGGGACGTTTCGATTTTTGTGAGTTCTATGAAAAAAATAAAGATGAGATTACTACAATTGATGTAATAAAAAAAATTAATTTGAGTTGTGGTGGATACTTATGCTTAGGGGAGGGGAGTTATGGCTCAGAAGGTTTTATCGCTTATTTGGATCGCGAAGAAAAACTAGTTTGGGTTATTTACTCGGAAAACTCCAACCCCTTCGTTTCTGCAACCATATTACGTGATTCAACGGTTGCTATAGATTCAAGTGCTGGATTTCGACTGAAGGTCAATGTGCTAAAACCTGAGGAAATGGTGATAGTTTGATTGCTGAGTGTGCAGGAATTGAATGAGGAAATAAAGAACATGGAGGGTTGTCATGAGGTTCTTTATCTGTGATGACGGTTATCCATCTATAGAAGCTAATGGTGATTTTAGGATACTGATTGACTTTTTAAAGGATGATATCCAGAGAAGTATCTATGGTGTCAATGAGTTTACTGAGGCCTGTAAGCTTGTAAGATCTGGGGTTCTGCCATTTTGGGAGGGGACGGGGAACTCTCATACTATAACTATTAAACCTAACGGTGTGGAGATTTTTAATGAGTACACCGAGGAGTCTATGATTGTTTCGAGTATAGATGAGTTTGAGGAGTGCCTTGAACAATGGAAGAGTCTGTTTTTTAATATGGGTGATTTTACAAATGAAACTAAATAAAGAGAATGAGAGAATAGTTCTATCTGGCCATGAAGCGATAGATATATTATCTGAGATAGAGTTTATTTTGATATCATTGCGGAACATTGCACGGCATTATTATACCGATGCAAGTGGGGAAGTAAGTCAGAAGGTGAGAAATGCATATTGTGAGGAAACTACGCAGTTTATTGATAAAAATAATGTTACTGGCCGCTTATCAAAAATAAGAGGGGTTATTTCTGAAAGGTTTAGTCATGAATTAGGGATGGATAGCATGGATGATATAGAAAGGGAAATGGAGAAAATAATTTATTGGGAGAAACCCGTTGACGAATGATGTTTAAATCTATTTGAGAAAATACTTTATGAAATTTATTGATGACAATATAATTAATGAGTGGGTTTCCCAGCATTATGCTACGATTAACCTTTCTCTATCTATGGTACTATTTGATAAATTATCCGCTCTACCTTGGGTCGCTGGGCATCTGGATTTTTCAAAATTAAATCACAGATTGATAAGTGCGCAGGAGATACTGGATAACGACTATGAAAATCAATATGTTAGAATGAATGAGTGGTTGAAAGGTAGTACATTTGAAAAGTGTTCACACGTATTGTTTTGGTATGGAAAGGTTAACCCTTGTGTGATCTGTGAAACTAGCTTTGGGTTGAGTAACATTGATACTGCATATTGGGGTGTTCCTGGTTGGAACTACATGTTTAGCTGTGATTTTGAAAATAATGACGTTAAATTGAATTGTGATAATATTTTATCCTTTGATGGAGCTAATCAGTTGGTATTATTAATGCAATAATTTCAACAGAAAAAATCTTTAAAATTAACCTCCGCTAGCTGAACTCACTTTCAGTGAGAGATAATTACTGAGCCTCATTAGGGCAAGCCGAATAGGCAGATAAAACCACTCCCTCCAACCTGTCCCCCCCAAACTAAATACCCAATGTGCCGTTAATCAGGGTGCAGCACTGCCCGCCGATCCAGGGCTCGCCGTCAATAAAGCGCACGCTCACGCGGCCATCTCGCTTCAGTTGGGTGCCCTGGCGCACCAGGTAGCCCTGCGCGGTCCAATCGCCGTCGGGGAAGCGGTTGGCTTTCAGCAAGCGCGCCAGGCAGGCGTTGGCGCTGCCCGTTACCGGATCTTCGATCAAGGCGCCGCATTCCACCATAAATGCGCGCATTTCGTAATCGGCCGGTTCGGCCGCAGAACAGGCGCCATAAATCACTACGCCATCCACATCACAGGCGGTTTGCAACCGTTCGATCATGGCCTGATCCGGCATCACCGCCAGGCAAGATTGCGCATCCGGCAGGCGTATCATCAGCCAGCGGATGCCCATGTCGACAATAACCGGCAGGGTATCGGCTTCAATCACCGCCGGCTGTAAAGCGGCCATCAGCCGTTCTGTTTCCTCAACCGCCATCGCGCGAAAACTGACTTCGGGCGCGGCGAACGCCAATGCGCCTTCCGGCAGGATATTGATTGCCACCAGGCCGACGCCGCATTCCTGCATCACCGTTCCGGGGCGTTTAGGCGCCAATCCGGCTTCCAGCAGGGCGTGTGCGGTGCCCAGCGTCGGGTGGCCGGCGAAGGGCAGCTCCTTTTCGGTAGTGAAGATGCGCACCTTATAATCCGCCGCCGGGTGCGTCGGTTTAAGCACAAAGGTGGTTTCCGAAAGGTTGGTCCAACGGGCCAATGCCAGCATCTGCGCGTCGTTCAGCCCTTCGGCTTCCAGCACCACCGCCACAGGATTGCCGAGCAGCGGCGTGGCGGTGAAAACGTCCACCTGTTTGTAGGCGCGGGGTGTCACATCATCGCTTCTGAGCATTGGCCATCATCCGTTATCAACAAAACCTGATGATAACGATATTCGCCAATGGCTTCAAAGGGTTGAATTTTGTTTTGGCATACCTGCCCGTCGCCACCTCAGCCCCGGCTTGGCGAACATCACCAGGTTGCCCAGCAGAATCAGGCACAGCCCCAGCACGGCGTTGAAGTGCCACTGGTAGCCTTCGTAGATCGTCGAGATGGTCAGCGCCACCAGCGGGAACAGCAGGGTGCTGTAAGCCGCCGCGCCGGCGCCGATGCGGCCGAGCAGGCTGAAGTAGGCGGCGAAGGCGATCACCGATCCGAAGACAGCCAGGTACAGCAGGGAGCCGATATAGCGGCTGCTGAATTCGATCTGGAACGATGCGCCCTGCGCCAGGGCGATCAGCGCCATCAGCATCGCGCCGTAGGTCATGGCGTAGGTGTTGGTGGAAAAGATATCCAGCCCGCGGCGCTGATGACGCGTGCTGATCATATTGCCCAGCGAGAAGCCGTAGGTGCCGAGCGCGCTCAGACCGATGCCTTTGAGCAGCTCCGGCGCCATGCGGGTGGCGGCCAGATCTTGCCAGAACAGCGCCACGATGCCGGTCAACCCCAGCAGCGCCGCCGGCAGCAGGTTGGGGCTGGGGCGCTGGCGGAAAAACAGCAGGCTGTTGAGGGCATTGAACAGCACCGCCATCGAGAAGATCACCGATTCCAGCCCGCTGCTGATATAAGCCGCCGCGTGGTAAAAGCAGAAGAAGTTGAAACCGAACACGCAGCAGCCCTGCAACACGCAGAACAAATGATCGCGCGGGGCGATGCGGCGCAGGCGGCGCGTTAGCAACAGCACGGCGAACATCACCGCGGCGGAAATGGCGAAGCGGTAAGCGATCGAGACGGGAATAGCCACCGGGCCTTCTTGTTGCAGGGTGATCGCAATCCAGGTGGTGCCCCAAATCAGCACCACGGCGAGGTACAACAGCGCATTCATTCTATTCACTCCGAAAAAGCCGATGGCGCAGTATCCGCTTTGGCGTGCGGCCGCGCTTGCAGCGCCTTGCGCCCAGTTGCATATTCTTGCGCTTTTTTTGCCAAAAGCGCGGGGCGGCCGCTGGCATGCCGAGGCGCCACTCTTTACACTGTCGGCATGTCGAACAACGGGGCCGGCGATGTCCAACTATCAGGCGTTTGAAACACTGCGTGAGCATAAAGCGCGGTTGCACGGCAGCGTGCTGCTGGGCACCGGCGTGGAGCTGGCCGCCTGGTCCAACTGCAACGATCGCGTCACGCAGGAGAGCGCCGACCACCATACCCTGAGCCTGTACGTCGCCGACGGCTATGAGTGTTACCAGCAGGTGCCGGGCGGCTGGCGCAACGGCGGCGGGCCGGATCGGTTCTGCATCATGCCGCGCCAGTATGCATCTACCTGGGATGTGCGCAGCGATCTGTCGTTCGTGCATCTGTATTGCACCGACGGGCATTTGCGCCGGCTGGCGGAGCAAACCTGGGATCGCAGCCCGGCGGCGATCAACGTAGAGCCGCGCAGCTTTGGCGAAGATCCGCAAATTACGCTGCTGTATCGCCAGTTTTTGCTTAACTGCGACTGGCGGGACAGCGCCAATCTGCTGGCGCTCAGCAGCGCGTCGAACCTGCTGATGTCGCACCTGATCCAACGCTACAGCCAGCTGCAGTGGACGCTGCCGCAGGCGCGCGGCGGCCTGGCCCCCGCGGTAGCCAGGCGGGTGCGGGAATATATCGCAAGCCATCTCGATCGGCCGCTGCTGCTGGCCGATCTGGCGGCGCAGGCCGGATTGAGCGAGTACCACTTCGCCCGCATGTTCAAGCACGCCACCGGCCTGGCGCCGCACCAGTTCGTGATGCGCGCGCGGCTGCAACGGGCGGAACAGCTATTGCGGCATAGCCAACAGCCGATCACCGAGATCGCGCTGGCGTGCGGCTTCAGCTCCGCCAGCCATTTCAGCAACCGCTTCAAGGCGGCCTATGGATTTGCTCCGCTGCAGGTGCGGCAGGGGCGCTAACCGGAAGGGAGTGCAAGCATGGATCAACAATTTGCGGGCCTGGGCGTGTTGTTCGTCGCCGGATTCGGGCCGATCACGCGTGAGAGCGACGCGAGCAAGGCGTTTTATGTCGAGGCGCTGGGGCTGCCGCTCAAGCCGATGCCGGGCAACGAGAGCTATCTGCTGGCCGAGCAGGGCGCGCTGGACGGGGTGAAACACTTCGCCCTGTGGCCGCTGGCGCAGGCGGCGCAGTCCTGTTTTGGCGACGAGCGCTGGCCGGCGGATCTCGCGGCGCCGCAGGCGTGGATCGAATTTGACGTGGCCGACATGGCGATAGCCACCCAAGGGCTAATCGATCGCGGTTATCGGCTGCTGGTCGCCAACCGTGAAGAGCCGTGGGGGCAAAGCGTTACCCGGTTGCTCAGCCCAGAAGGATTGCTGGTTGGCGTCACCTATACGCCCTGGCTGCGTTAAACGCCGCGCCGTTCGCCGCCGTTTCCCTGCGGCGGGCGGCTTAAGAACAAATTCGCATTAGCTTAAAGCTATCTGCGCTATAGACCTACCGAATCCCCGAGCTATCCCTCATCCTGAAAACAGTAATCCCGTTCATTGCGTAAAAACCAAGGGTCAGAACGCGCTATTGCCACGCCATTTCACGGCGATTTTTCACCCTCTTTTGGCGTCGTCAGGTGCCTGATGGGAATAGAGATTATTCTTATATTTCCGCTAACCGTTAAGAAATAATAATGATTCTCGTTTTCAACCACGGAAAGGAGAAGGAACGATGAAAACAGTGAAGCGAACGGGTATCGCGCTGGCGATAGCCCTGACTTTCCCCCTGGCATTGCCTGCCGCTACGGCGGCGCAAACCTCCCTGACAAACAGTAAGGCGGCGACGATGACGGAAAAACACGGGCAATTTATTGCGGTTGGTAAAGTGGTGCAGGTGACCTTTGGCGATTTCGCCTTCAAGCTGGATTTTACCGATGACAAGACCATGACCTTCACCGGCATCGGCGAGGCGTCGCAGGGCATCACCGATACCGTGCAGTACACCGCGGTGGAAATTCGGCCGAAGGTCTACATGGTCTACTGGCATGAGCCGCAGTCCGGCGACAACGTGACGCATATCGAGGACTTCGAGCGCGGCGAGGTGTACACCAACATCGCCGCCAAGGACGGCAGCTTCACCCATCTGAAAGGGCAGCTGAAAATTGTAGGTCACTCAGGAAACTAAGGAGCAGTTATGAAAAAGGCATTGATCACCTGTGCGATCGTCGGCGGCCTGCTGGCGAGTTACCCGGCGCTGTCAACGGATCAGGCGGCGTCTTACAAATCGGCCGGCAAGGGCGGTTATCATCATGCTCAGCAAAAGCTGAAGGTGGTGGAAGATCTGTACGCGGGCTTCTTCAACCGCCATGACATCGGCGTGGCGCGGAAGCTGATTGTGGAAAACTACAAGCAGCATAACCCGTTCGTCGGCGACGGCATCAAGCCGTTCCTCGATTTCTTCAGCCAGACCTTCAAAGACAACCCGCAGTACAGCGCTAAAATATACCGCAGCGCGGTCAACGGCGATCTGGTCTACGTTCACGTCAAATATCAAAATAACCCGCAGGATCGCGGCACCGCCAGCGTGGATATTTATCGGGTTAACGATCAGGGGAAAATCACCGAGCATTGGGACGTCAATCAGGATGTGCCGGAAAAATCGGCCAACGACAACACCATGTTCTGATGCAAAAGGGCCGCTGCGGCGGCCCTCTACGCGCCTGCAACACTTTATTTACTTACATAAATACCAAACGTTCATCGCGTCGAGTAGGCTACGGCCGCCTTTGGCAGTGGCGGCACGGTTGATGGGCGTCATTGTCCCGCCACTGCTTGAGGCGCTTCCCTCGCATTCCCCGCTATCCCGCGCGTTTAGGCTGCACTTTTTTGAACTGATGGCGCAGCTGCAGCGCATTGAACAGCACCAATACCGCCGTCACGGCGAACACCCAACGGAACCCCATCATCGCCGAAATGCCCGAACCCAGCAGCGGGCCGACCACGTTGCCCAGATACATAAATGACTGGTTATAGCCGAAGATGCGCCCGGTCACCTGATCGGAGGAATACTTCAGCAGCAGCGCCTGCACCGCCGGCATCAGCGCGCCATCGGCGAAGCCCAGCAGAAAACGCAGAATGCCCAGCTGCAGCGGCGTATTCACCCAGGCCATCACGGCGAACAGGCCGGTGGTGAACAGCAGCGCGGCGATCAGAATGCGCGCGGTACCGATGCGATCGCCGAGCCGCCCGAGGCGCGGCGCGGAGATCAGCGCCGCGATGCCGGGCACGGCGGCGATCATGCCGCTGACGAAGGCGATATTGCTGACGTTGCCCGACAGTTCGCGAATGAACAGCGTCAGGATCGGGCTGATGGAGGAGTTGGCCAGCTGGATCATCAGGGTGCAAACGAACAGGGTGACGATCAGCGCCGGATAGGGCAGCGACCGGAATACCGCCTTGCCGCTCAGCTGATCCGCTTTTTTCACCGTGATGCGTCGCTCTTTAATCAGGAACAGCGTCACCAGGAAGCTGACGAACATCAGCCCGGAAGTGACGAAAAACACCACCCGCAGCCCCAGATGGTCGGCCATCAGCCCGCCCAGCAGCGGCCCGGCGATCACGCCGGAGATCTGTCCGGTCGAGAGCGTGCCCAGCGCCCAGCCGCTTTTATCGCGCGGCGCCTGCGAGGCGACCAGCGCCATGGCGTTGGGAATATAGCCGGACGTCAGCCCCATCAGGGCGCGCAGCGCGAACAGCTGCCATACGTTGGTGGCCAGCCCCTGCAGCGCGATGACGATCGCCATGCCCAGCGAAGCGCGCAGCAGCATCAGCTTACGGCCCTTACGGTCGGCCAGGCTGCCCCACAGCGGCGACACCACCGCCGAGACCAAAAAGGTGCCGCTGAATACCAGCCCGGACCACAGGCTGAGGGATTGATGATCGCTGACGCCGAGTTGTTCGACGTACAGCGGCAGAAAAGGGAGGATTTGGCTCATCGCCAGCCCGGTGAAGAAACACCCGAGCCAGACCGAGATCAGATTGACTTTCCACGCTTCCATCGGCTTATCGTACCACGTTGAATGAGGAGGGATTTGTTAAGCAAAACAATAATAACACTGCAAATTAGTCGGCGAGGGGGCAAATGCGTGAGCAAACGTAACCCTGCCGGCTGCAGTGTCTTTTTGCTATATATTAATAGCTATATTATCATAGATAAATGGGTTAAGCCAGAAGCGCGCGGTGGCCGAATGGGGCGCCATTGACTGCGCGATCCGGCGATGTGAAAGTAGGGACAAACTGGACGTTATCGACTGATGCCAATGAAAAAAGATCATCCTGAAGACGTGACGCTGCTGCGCACGCAGTTAATGTCGCTGGTGCGCCGCATGCGGCGCGAGTCGCGCAGCGACGAAAAATCCTGGGCCCAGCTGATGCTGTTGGGGGCTATCGATCGCCATGGCGGCGAGGCGACGCCGTCGTTGCTGGCGGAGTCGGAGCGTATGCGCTCCTCAAACCTGGCGGCCGCGTTGCGCGAGCTGGAAGCCGATGGGCTGCTGGTGCGCACACCGGATGCCGAAGACAAACGCCGGGTGCGGGTGCGGCTGACGTCCGCCGGGCTGGGTTTGCTGCAGCAAAGCCGCGCCCGACGCGAGGCGTGGTTGCTGGCGGCGATGGAAAGCTGTCTGTCCGAGCGGGAGCAGGCGCTGTTGCTCGAAGCGGGGGCGCTGATGGCGCGGCTGGCGGCGGCGCCGTCTGCGGAAGCGGACTGATTGCAGGGGCGGCCTGAGTTGCCCCCCAGCGGCGAGATTACGGCATCGGCCAATCGACCGGCATGGTGCTGACCACGTCCACGTAGCGATCCCAGGCCGATGACCAGAATTGGGCGAAGGCTTCGAGGGTGAAGTGAATGCCCATCAGGCCCATCACGAACCAGCAGGCGGTAAACAGGCCCAGGCTGCTGAACATGAACGCCATGCCATTGCGGCTGGTTTTACGGCAAACGACGTTTAACTGGCTGGCGAAGAACATCATCACGGCGCTCAGCAACTCCCAGCGCATCATGATTAAACCGGTGGCAATGGTACTCATCGAACTCGATCCTATGTAACAAAAAGCCGCATCCGGCAGGGCGCCGACAGGAAAATGCGGAGGAGAATAACGGTAATAGTGTGATATAGATCACATTGTAGCATTGAGAGGAACGGCGGCTCAATGGGGCGCGCGGTGAAAAAATCGCCGCCGGTAACATTCCAATATGCTGAAACAGTTATGCCATTTCATTAGCAACCTTTTCATGGGGCATCGCGCCCGATAACGCTATGCTTGCCGGCTTTTCAGTTCCCTGATTTTGCGGGGAAATGTGACGCAAAAGGTACCGGCTCCGCATGGCCCTGTTAAAAGAAAAAATTCGCGACCACTCCGCGGAAGAGATGCTGTTTATCCGCCGGGCGGCCGTGGCGCTGGCGCTGGTGGTGGTCTGTTTCGGCGCGCTGGTCGTCAACCTCTACCGGCTGCAAATTCGCCAGCACGGCTTTTACCAGACGCGCTCCAACCAGAATGACATCAAGATGTTGCCGATCGCCCCGAGCCGCGGGCTGATCTTCGATCGCAACGGCATTCCGCTGGTACGAAACGTGACACTGTATCGCATCGAGATCACGCCCAGCAAAATCACCGACATGGCCGCGCTGCTGCAGGCGTTGACGCCGATCGTCGATCTGACGCCGGAAGATATCAGCGCGTTTCGCGACGACATGCACCACAACAGCCGCTACAAGCCGATAACGCTAAAAGCGGGGCTGAACGACACCGAGGTGGCGCGTTTCGCCGTCAATCAATACCGTTTCGACGGGGTGACTATCGATACCTATCAGCAGCGCGAATATCCTTACGGCGCGCAGCTGGCGCACGTGCTGGGTTACGTGTCGAAGATCAACGACAGCGATCTCAAGCGCCTGGACAAGGCCGGGTTGAGCGAGAACTATGCCGCCGATCGCAACATCGGCAAACAGGGCATCGAGGCCTATTACGAGTCCGAGCTGCACGGCACCACCGGCTATCAGGAGGTGGAGGTGGATAACCACGGGCGGGTGATCCGCTTGCTGAAGGAGCAGCCGCCGCAGGCCGGCAAAAACATCTACCTGACGCTGGATCTGCCGCTGCAGCAGTACATCGAATCGGTGCTGAAGGGGCAACGCGCCGCGGTGGTGGTGGAAGATCCGCGCGACGGCGGCATTCTGGCGATGGTCTCCAGCCCCAGTTACGATCCCAATCCCTTCGTCAAAGGCATCGGCTATCAGGCCTATAAGGCGCTGCTCCGCAACCCGGATTTGCCGCTCATCAACCGCGTCACCCAGGGGCTGTACCCGCCGGCGTCGACGGTGAAGCCCTACATGGCGGTTTCGGCGCTGTTTGCCGGGGTGATCACGCCCACCACCACCTTTTTCGGCGCGCCGACCTGGACGCTGCCCGGCACCGAGCGGCGCTATCGCGACTGGCTGAAGACCGGTCACGGCATGCTCAACGTCACCAAAGCGATAGAAGAGTCCGCCGATACCTTCTTTTATCAGGTGGCGTATGAGATGGGCATCGATCGCATTCACCATTGGCTGAGCCAGTTTGGTTACGGCCAGTCGACCGGCATCGATCTTAACGAAGAGTACCGCGGCGTGCTGCCAAGCCGCGACTGGAAGCTGAGGGTGCACAAAAAAGTCTGGTATCAGGGGGATACGGTATCGGTCGGCATCGGTCAGGGATATTGGGTGGCGACGCCTATTCAGATGGTGAAAGCGCTGACTACGTTGATCAACAACGGTAAGGTGAAAACGCCGCACCTGCTGTATTCGCTGCAGCAGGGCAACCGGGTCACGCGTTATCAGCCGCCGACGCAGGCGCTGCAGATTGGCGATCCCCGTTCGCCTTACTGGGGCATTGTGCGCAACGGCATGTATGGCATGGCCAACCTGCCGAACGGCACCGGATACAAGCTGTTCCATACCGCGCCGTACCAGATTGCCGCTAAATCCGGCACCTCGCAGGTGTTCAGCCTGAAGCAAAACCAGACTTACAACGCCAAAATGATTCCGGTGCGGCTGCGCGATCATATCTTTTATACGCTGTTCGCCCCCTACAAAAACCCCCGGGTGGCGATGGCGCTGATTCTGGAAAACGGCGGCGGCGACGGCGTGGTGGCGGGGCCGACCGCGCGCGCGATCCTCGACCACATTTTCGATCCGGCCAACGCGCCCCAGCCCGGCGACGCGGCGCAAACTAAACCTCAGTTAAACGACAGTGCGGATGTGCAACGGTGATGCGGTTTGTTTTTACTTTCTTACAAACTGCAATCTCCTGACCATTTCCGGCAAGGTAGACTGAAATAACACGATAAACCGAATAAAAACGCAGGGTTAACACAACAGTGGCGCCATCGACCAAAAAGAGCGGTAAAACCTATTCCACAGTTCGCTTCGGCTGGATTTGCGCCGGCATGCTGGTCTGTTTTTTTCTGTTGGCGTTCAGGGTCGGTTACCTGCAACTGCTGGAACACCAGCAGTTGGCGAACCAGGCAGATCAGCGCTCGATTCGCACCCAGGTAGTGCCGACCAACCGCGCCATGATCACCGATCGCAACAATGAGGCGCTGGCGGTCAGCGTGTCGTCGAAAGACATCGTGCTGGATCCGAAGCATATTCTCGATACCCAGACCGATACCGGCAACGAACGCTGGCAGAGCATGGCCAACGTGCTGAAGATCCCGCTGGCGGACGTGCAGCATCTGATCCAGAGCAACGCGCACAAACGCTTTGTCTACCTGGCGCGCAAGGTGGAGGACGACAACGCCGCTTATATCAGCAAGCTGCACCTGACCGGCGTCAGCACCGAGCAGGATTTCAGCCGCTTCTATCCGATGGGCCAGGATGCGGCCGGCCTGATCGGCATCGTCGGCCAGGACAATCAGGGGCTGGAGGGCATCGAGCTGGGCTTCAACCCGTTGCTGCAGGGTAAAAACGGCCTGCGGGTCTACCAGAAGGACGGCAGCGGTGCGGTGATCGGCGTGATTAAAAGCGTGGATCCGGTTCCACCGCCGAATGTGACGCTCAGCATCGACAAATTTATCCAGTACGTGCTCTATGCGCAGATCCGCGACGGCGTGGTGGCTAACCAGGCCGACTCCGGCTGCGCGGTGCTGGTGAAAATCGACACCGGCGAAATCCTCGGCATGGCCAGCTATCCGTCGTTCAACCCGAACAACTATGGCAGCACGCCGGCGAAAGATATCCGCAACGTGTGCAGCAGCGACAGCTTCGAACCGGGTTCGACGGTGAAGCCGGTCGTGGTGATGGTGGGGCTGGAACATAAGCTGATCCGGCCGGATACCGTGTTGGACACCACGCCGTATCGGGTGAACGGTCACCTGATCAAGGACGTCGGCCACTGGTCGAAGCTGACCATCACCGGCGTGCTGCAAAAATCGAGCGACATCGCGGTATCGCACATTGCGCTGGCGCTGCCGGCCACGGTGCTGCCGGCGGTCTACCGCAGCTTTGGCCTGGGGCGGCCGACCGAGCTTGGCATCGGCAATGAGAGCAGCGGCTACCTGCCGCAGCATCGCGAGCGCTGGGCCGATATCGAACGCGCCACGTTCTCCTTCGGCTATGGGCTGCGCGTGACGCCGCTGCAAATGGCGCGCGAGTATGCCGCGATCGGTTCCTTCGGCATTTATCGGCCGCTGTCGATCACTAAGGTGACGCCGCCGGTGATGGGGCAACGCATTTTGCCGGCCGATACGGTCAGGTCCGTGGTGCATATGATGGAAAGCGACGCCTTGCCGGGCGGCAGCGGGGTGAGCGCTGCGGTGCCCGGCTACCGTTTGGCGATCAAAACCGGTACCGCCGAGAAAATGGGCCCCAGCGGCAAATACGACGGCGGCTATATCAACTATACCGCCGGCGTGGCGCCGGCCAGCGATCCGCAGGTGGCGCTGGTGGTGATGGTCAACAACCCGAAAGCCGGCAAGCACTTCGGCGGCTCGGTAGCCGGGCCGGTGTTCGGCAAGATCATGGCCCAGGTGCTGGAGCACATGAATATCTTGCCGGATGCCCAGCCGCTCAATGTGGTGTCGTCGGTTAAAGGGTGAGGATTTAAGCGGGAAGTGAGTGGGTCGGAAAATGTCTGGCCCACGCTTCAATACAACGAGTTTGACCTACGGCAGTATTTATTATGGATATGCCTTGAGGTATTGATTGATATTCGACTTGAATGAATTTCTCTGTTTCTAAAATAATATTTCTTATTTGGCGATTCGCAGAGAAGCTTATTTTCTCACCAAGACAATTCCCTCTTTCGTTCACGCCTTGACATGATTTCAACGAATTCCGAACCCGGCAACACCCGCCTATGGGCGGCTGTAATCGTCGTGTCATCAATGCTCGTTAGACTCGCGGCATCCTGGTATTACCGACTAAAAATCATGAACATAAAACTGACACTTGGCCGCGGGGCAAAACCTGCGCCCGCGCTGCCGCGCGCGTTTGGCTTCGGCAAAAGCATGGGGTTATTAAGCGGCGTAATTTGCGTTATCGCGCTATTTTCTCTGCTGCAATTGTTTTCCACCGTATTTATTTCCAATATTCTGCGCGACGCCAAGATTAACCTGGTGACGGGCGACGCCTTGCATCGCCAGCAGGTGGCGATGGATCGCGCCAGGCTGTCGCTGCTGACGGCCAGCGATACCCTGAACCGTGCGGGCATTTACTATCTGCAGGATAAAGCCACCGGTTCCGACGGCAGCTGGCATAGCCTGCTGGATGAATCGCTGGCGGCGCTGCAGGCTTCAGAGCAGGCCTTCGCCCGGTTTGAGCGCCTGAGCGCGACGGCGCCCGAGGCCGCTGACGCCCTGAAAGGCAGTTATCGCCTGTTCTATGACGGTCTGAAGGAGCAGGCGCAAGGGCTGCAACGCAGCGACAGCATCGATGCGTTTTTCGCCGTGCCGATCCAGGCTTTTCAGGCGGATTTCAACGAGAAGTATCTCGCTTATCAGGCGCTGAACGAACGACGCGGCGATGACGTCAACGTGCGGCAATTGGCGGCGCTGGAGCAGGCCAAAACCTATGCGCTCGGCGCGCTCGCGGCGTTGGCGCTGATCGCCTTGGGCGTGTGGTTCGGCGTTGCTCGTTGGGTGATTGCACCGTTGCAAAGGGCGATCGCCCATCTCAACGTGCTGGCCGCCGGCGATCTTTCGCGGCCGTTGCCGCCTGAACGGGCGGTTAACCGCGAAATGCGTCAGTTGCAAACCAGCATTGGCCACATGCAAAACGGCCTGCAGCGGCTGGTGAGTGAGGTGCGCGATGCGGCGAGCGGGATCCTGAACGGCGTCGGGCGGCTGGCGGACGGCAATCGACAGTTGACGGCGCAGTCGGCGAAGCAGGACGGCGAATTGCAGTTGGCGACCGAGCACGTGCAGCAGTTGGCAGCGCGGGTGGAAGAAAACGGCCAATACGCGCAGCTGGCCAATCAACGCACCGAACAGGCCAGGCAGTGCGCCGGCGCCGGTGAAAAGATGATGCAAACCGTCAACGTCTCGATGCAAGGGATCGTCAACCAATCGGCCGAGATGCGCGGCATTGTGGCGCTGATCGACAGCGTGGCGTTTCAGACCAATATTCTGGCGCTGAATGCGGCGATCGAGGCCGCGCACGCCGGCGTTCACGGCCGGGGTTTCGCCATTGTCGCTAAAGAAGTGGGCCTGCTGGCGCAGAAGAGCAGCCATTCTACGCGCGATATTCATCAGCTGATCAACCGTTCGTTGCAGCAAATCGATCAGGGATCGCAAGCGGTAGAGCTGCTGGCGGGCAACTTGCGTCAAATTATCGATCTGGTGAACACGTTTAGCGCACTGATGGGGGAGATCTCGCTGGCGTCGCTCAATCAGGGGGAGAGCATTCAGGACGTGACGGCGCGCATCGCCGGGCTGAATCAGGTGGCGCGGCAAACCGGCGCCGTGGTGAACGCGGTGACCGAGGCCTCGCAGTTGCTGCAGGGCGAATCGGAACGATTGGAAAAAGCGATGGCGCGTTTCAGGCTGCCGGCACAATAAATAACCCTGGCGCAGGTTAATGAATAATAAAGCCGCGCTTAACGTTATTTATTTAGGTTCGCTCCCTGAGGAGTTTCAGCGGAGTAAATAAAAGCAGGCCGGCGCGTGTGGATTAAAAAAGCGTCGGCCTGCGGAGGTTATTTTTGGCGGGAGAATTAACGGCTGGTCTGGTGGCCGATGATGCCGCCCAGCGCTGCGCCACCGAGGGTGCCCAGCGTGCTGCCGTCGGTCAATACCGCGCCGCCCACGGCGCCGACGCCCGCACCGATCGCCGTGTTGCGATCGCGATTGGACATATGCCCACATGCGGTAACGGAAAGCGTCGCCATTACCACCACCAACACACCCGCGGCACGTTTAATATTCATAATGAGTTCCTGGTAAATTGGCTAATTAATGGATTAAAAATAATCCGATTAACTCGCCGGTAGAAGTTGGGATGAATGTATTCCTCCGAAAGAAAATCGAACAGGTAAAAATTCTTAATTTTGGCGCGGTGAAAAGCGATCGCTCGCCGAATGTGCGGCCGTCGGCAAAACCGTTCGGCTATACTGGGAAGACGCCTCATGAGGGGCGGGCGCACACGCTGGAGGCCGCCATGTCCGAGCTCGTTTCCGCATCCGGCAAACCGGTGAAAATTCCCGGCCCGGACCATCCGATTACGCTGACCCGCCATCCGACGCGGGTCGTGGTGCGCGGCGCCGGCCAAATCCTGGCCGACAGCCGTCATGTACTCATCTTGCAGGAAGCCAACTATCCGCCGGTGTTTTACTTTCCGCGTGAGGATGTGAATATGGCGCTGCTGCATAAAAGCACGCACGTGAGCTACTGCCCTTATAAGGGCGACTGCAGTTATTTCTCCCTCACGCTGAACGGCCCGCAGGGGGACAATGCGGCCTGGAGCTATGAAATGCCTTACAACGCCGTGGTGACGATCAAGGATCATCTGGCATTTTATCCCGACAAAGTCACGGCGATCCGTACCGAAGCCTGAGCCGCCGCCGCCTTCGGGCGGGGGCAGGTTGACATTCCACTTATCCCTACTCATTATGTGTATTACCGGAAATTGATACGCTTTCCTTATGTTTTAATCCGACATAAGCGAAACTCTGAGCAGGTGCCAAGGTGTCTACCTCTACGCGATTTGCCGTTGCCATCCATATTCTGACCAACATCACGCTGTGTCGCGGCCAGACGGTGCGTTCCGAAGATATCGCCCGCAGCGTCAACACCAATCCGACGGTGGTGCGGCGCATTCTCGGGGCGTTGGCGGAGGCGGGGCTGACCTATTCGCAGATGGGGCAAGGCGGCGGGGCGCTGTTGGCGCGGCCGGCGGAAGCGATTTCTTTGCTGGACGTGTATCGCGCGGTGGAGGATCAACCTTATTTCACGCTGCATCGCACCCGGCCTAACGAGGCGTGCTATATCGGCCACGCCATTACCCCGGTGCTGGAGCAAGAGTTTGCGCGCGTCGGCCACGCGCTGGAAGCCAGCCTGGCACAGACCAGCATCGCCGAAATGGCCGGGCAGGTTGAGCTGCGCGCCGGCTATCCCTTCGTCCCTTGTTCACCGCAATATCAAGCAGATACGCAATAAAAAATCACGCCAAACCCCGTTCCGCGCAGAGCATTTTTTGCATTGCGTTAATGTAATTGTGTAAGTTACATTAGCTCGCATCAAGTGTGATGTAGCTCACGTTTTAGACTGCCTCCCCACGATAATCGACCGTTTGGCCGGAAACCTTTTCTTCCGGCGCAGATTCGCTGTGCTTATAAACCAGGAGAGAACGATGTTAGAAATGATTGAAAGCTTGGCCACCGTGGTGGTCCTGGTGCCGGTAATGGTGGCCGTCTTGCTCGGCGCGATTTACGGCCTGGGTGAAGTGTTCAACGTCTTTTCCGCTATCGGCCGCAAAAACGGCTGAGTCTGTATGCTTGGGGGCTATCGGCCCCCGGCTATAACTCCCTTATTTCCCCCTTTCTCTCTATGAACGCGCCGTTGCGTCGATCATCGCCATCACCTGCCGAAACATCGCGCTTTCCGCATCCGCCAGCTCGTTGACCAGCGTAAAGTGATTGCAGTGGCGGTCGGCCAACAGCTGGACGTCGAGACCGCGCGCCAGGCAGGCGTCATAATAGGCCTGCGTCTGGTTTTTGAAGCCTTGCGTTTCGCGGTGGCCGACGTCGAGCAGGATCTGCGGCGCATGCGCTTTCGCCGGCAGCAAAAACAGCGGGCTGAGAGTTTGCGCCTGTTCGGGCGTCAGGTGCAGCCAGTCGTTGATGTAGATATCGCACAGCGGGCGCAGATCGTAGAGGCCGCTCAGCGCCAGCGCGCCTTTGATCGCATCGGGCGGCAGGCGATAGCGTTGCTGCCAGCCGTCGGCGATCAGCATGCCGCACAGGTGGCCGCCGGCCGAACTGCCGCTGACGAAAATGCGCGCCGGATCGATGCCGAACGGCGCCCCGTGATGATAAAGCCAGGCGACGGCGCTGCGCACCTCATGCACGATCTCCGCCAGCGTCGCTTCCGGCGCCAGCGTATATTCCAGCGTGGCGACCGCCGCACCGCGGCGGGCGAACGCGGCGGCCATCGAGCAGGCTTCCTCTTTGCGCTGCGAATGCCAGTAGCCGCCATGGATAAAGATCAGCAGCGGGGCGGGCTGTGCGCTGGCCGGGAACAGATCGAGACGCTCGGCGGCGCTCATGCCGTAGCGCAGATCGTAAATGCCCGGCGTCTGCGCTTTGGCGCGCTGCGCCAGCGCGGCATAGTCCGCCATGCAGGCGTCAAAATCCTCCACCGAAGCGCGGGCGTTGTATTGCGCGGCGCGGGCGCTCAGGTCTTCAAACGTCAGATCGATGTTCATGCGTTTCTCCGGATTGTTATGCGTTATGTCTTCATCATCGTCCCGCAGGGGAAAAGATGTTTGATCTCCGGTGCGCACAATTGCGGCTTCTCCAATGCTGTTATCTGCTGTATATTGCCGTTTTATGCTTTTTTAATGCGGAATAATCCCATGCACAAAGCGGCACGACAGCGCCATTTACTGGATTTGCTCAGCGAACGCGGGCAGGCGGCGGTGGCGGAATTGGCCAGCGCCATCGGTGTTTCGGTCGATACCGTGCGCCGCGACTTGGCCGATCTTGAGCGGCAGGGGTTGGCGCAGAAACATCACGGCGGCGCGATAGCGCTCGAACCGTCCGGCATGCCGCGCCAGGCGCGTGCGGCGCTGTTGCCGCAGGTCAAGCAGCGGCTCGGCCGCGCGGTGGCCGCACAGATCCCCCCCGGCAGCACCCTGATGCTGGATGCGGGCAGTACGCTGTTGGCGGTGGCGCAAGCGTTGCGCGGCCCGGCGACGGTGATCACCGCTTCGCTGGATATCGCGCAGTGCCTGAGCGATAAGCCAGAGATCCAACTGATCCTGCTCGGCGGCCAGTGGGACGCGCGCCAACGGCTGTTCGCCGGCAGCGCGACGCTGGCGTTGCTGGAACGCTACCGCGCGGACATCGCTTTGCTGGGCGCCTGTGCGGTGCATTCTCAGCTGGGGCTGAGCGCCGGCGAAGAGGCCGATGCAGAGGTCAAACGCGCCATGCTGGCCAACAGCGGCGAGCGCTGGCTGGTGGCCGACCATATGAAGCTGGATCGCTGCGAGCCGCATCACGTGGCGGATCTGGCGCAGATCCAACGCCTGTTTACCGATCGCCCGTGGGATAACCTGGACGAGCAATCAATGATTGAACTTTGTGTCGTCGCCGACGACCGCTAGAGGAGAACCCTGATGAACGATAACGCTCAACCGTTGCAGGTGGCGCTGATTGGTTACGGCTTTGTCGGCAAGGCGTTTCATGCGCCGCTGATTAACGCGGTGCCGGGTCTGGCGCTGAGCGTGGTGGCTTCGCGCGATGCCGCCAAAGTCCATGCCGATCTGCCGCACGTGCGCGTGATCGCCGATCCGCTGGAGGCGATCCGCTTGCCGGAAGTGGACCTGGTGGTGATTGCTTCGCCGAACGCCACCCATGCGCCGCTGGCGCTGGCTGCGCTGGAAGCGGGCAAGCACGTGGTGGTGGATAAGCCGTTTACGCTGGATTTGGCGCAGGCGCGCACGCTGATTGCCGCGGCGGAGAAGCACGGCCGTCTGCTGTCGGTATTCCAGAATCGCCGCTGGGACAGCGATTTCCTGGGCGTGAAGCAGGTGATCGAGCAGGGACTGATCGGCAAGGTGACGCACTTTGAGTCGCACATCGATCGTTACCGCCCCGAAGTGCGGGTGCGCTGGCGCGAGCAGAATCTGCCGGGCAGCGGGCTGTGGTTCGATCTGGGGCCGCACATGGTCGATCAGGCGCTGCAGCTGTTCGGTTTGCCGCACAGCGTGCAGGCCAACATCGCCACGCTGCGCGCCAATGCGCAGATCAATGACTGGGCGCATGTGGTGCTGAACTACCCGACGCACCGCGTGATTTTGCATGGCAGCATGCTGGTGGCGGGCGGCGTCGCGCGCTTTACCGTGCACGGCGATAAAGGCAGCGTGGTCAAAGCGCGCGCCGACGGGCAGGAGAGCCAACTGCTGACCGGCGTAACGCCGGGTTCGGCTGAGTGGGGTAAAGACGACGACGCGATGAGCTTGTTTATCGGCACGGAACCGGTGCGCACGCTGCCGACGCCGGATGGCGATCAGCGCCAATATTACGTCCAGGTGCGTGACGCGCTGCGCGGCGCCGGCGCCAATCCGGTCACCGCTTCGCAGGCGCTGGCGGTGATGGCGGTGCTGGAAGCGGCCACGCTGGCGGCGGAAACCGGCGTAACCCAAACGCTGCCGCTCACCGAGGCGGAGATCGCCGCCTGGTAACGCATCGCGCCAGATAAGGCGTCAGATGCATTGATACAGTGCATCGCATGCGTCTTCCGCCATCCCAGCCCCTGACATAGGCTAAGCCTCAGTCTATGTCAGGAGTGCTTATCATGTTATCCCATCCTTCGCCGCAGGGCGTCCGCGGCATACTGGCCGCACTTTCTCTGTGTATGCTGCTGTCATCGCTCGGCATCAGCATCGCCAACGTCGGGCTGCCGGCGCTCGCCACCGCATTCCATGCCTCGTTCCAGGCAGTGCAGTGGGTGCTGCTCTGCTATTTGCTGGCCGTCACCACCTGCATCATCGGCATCGGCCGCTTGGGTGACAGCCTCAATCGCCGCCGCCTGCTGCTGGCGGGCATCGCGCTGTTTACCGCCGCTTCGCTGGCTTGTGCGTTGGCTCCGCAGCTGTGGCTGCTGCTGGCGGCGCGCCTGGCGCAGGGGCTGGGGGGCGCAGTCATGATGTCAATCACCATGGCGCTGGCGGGCGAGGCGCTGGGCACGGAAAAGATCGGCCGCGCGATGGGGCTGCTCGGCACTATGTCGGCCGTGGGCACCGCGCTGGGGCCGTCGTTGGGCGGCGCGCTGATCGCCGGCTTCGGCTGGCGAACGATATTCCTGATCAACCTGCCGCTGGGGCTGCTGGCGCTGTGGCTCGCCTGGCGATACTTGCCGGATGGGGCGCGGGCGGCGACGCGCCCTGAACCGTTCGACCGCGCTGGCACGCTGCTGCTGGGCGGCGCATTGCTTTGCTACTCGCTGGCGATGACTCTGGGACGCGGTGATTTCGGCGCGCTTAACCTGGCGTTGATGTTGGGCGCTCTGTTGGCGGCAGGGTTGTTTATCCGCGTGGAACGCCGCGCCGTGTCGCCGCTGTTGGCGCCGACGATGTTTCGCCATCCGGCCCTGACGGCGGGGCTGGCGGCCAGCGCGTTGGTCATGACGGTGATGACCGCCACGCTGGTGGTCGGGCCGTTTTATCTGTCGCGCGCGCTGGGGTTAAGCGCCGCGCAGGTGGGGCTGGTGATGTCGGCAGGGCCGGCGGTGGCGATCCTGACCGGTATTCCGGCGGGTTATCTGGTGGATCGCTTTGGATCGCAACGCATCGCCCAGCTTGGGCTGGCGGCAGTGGCCGCCGGGGCGGGATTGCTGTCGCTGCTGGGCCGCTGGGGCGTACTCGGCTATGTCGCGCCGATCGCGCTGTTGACCGCCGGTTATGCGCTGTTTCAGGTGGCCAACAACACGGTGCTGATGAAGGATCTGTTTCCCGAACGACGCGGGTTGATCGCCGGCATGGTCAATCTGGCGCGCAATCTGGGGGCGATCACCGGCGCGTCGGCGATGGGGGCGCTGTTTTATCTGGCCTCGCAGCGGGTGGCGGGTGCCGCGGCGGCCGCGGCTTACGGCATGCGCGTCACCTACGGCGCGGCGGCGTTGCTGGCGTTGGCGGCATTGCTTATCGCCTTCGGCGGCCGCCGACTGGCGCTGCGTTATGACGCGCGCTGAACGGCGTAGCGTTCTTGCACGAAACCGTTGTCCGACTGGGTGACGGCGAGCAGACGCAGGCGCTGCTCAGGGGCATCGGCGCCGAACAAGGGAATGCCGCCGCCCAGCAGCAGCGGCACGCGCGTAATCGTCAATTCGTCGATCAATCCGGCCTGCAGGAAACGCTGCACGGTCTGGCCGCCGTCGATATACAGGTGACGGCAGCCGGCCTCGGCCAACCGCGCCACGACGCTGGCCGGTTCGCCGCTCATCCAGCGGACAGGCTCTGCGCTCTGCGGTGCGGATTGCGTCGACAGTACCACCACCGGCAGTTCTCCATAGGGCCATTCGGGAAAGGCGCGGACTTTTTCATAGGTATGGCGGCCCATCACCAGCGCGTCGATGTCGGCGATAAACGCTTCAAAACTCAGGCCATTGAGCAACGACACCGCGTACTCGGGCCGCAGCAGCCAATCGATGTCGCCGTCCGGGCCGGCAATGAATCCGTCTACGCTGGTGGCGATGTAAACCGAGCATTTCATCAGGCGAGATCTCCGCGGTAAACCACATGGACCTTGTTGCCGTCGGGATCGCGCAGGTAAGCACCGAAATAGCCTTTGCCATAGTGCGCGCGCTCGCCGGGTTCGCCTTCACTGCTGCCACCCGCCAGCAGGCCGGCGGCGTAGGCGCGTTTAACCGCCAGCTCGTCGGCGGCGAGAAAGGCCAGCATGCTGCCGTTGCCGGCGCTGGCGGGCTGTCTGTCGAAGGGTTGGTAGGCATAAAACCGCGGCAGCGTTTGGCCCGGCATCACCCAGCAGCGGGCGGCGGGGCCGCCGTCCGGCGTCACTTCCCGCCGTTGTAAACCCAATGGCAACAAAATGGCGTCGTAGAACGCGGCGGCGGCGTCCAGATCGCTGACGCCGACGGTAATATGGCTGAACATGGCGCGTTTCCTTTCCCAAGAGAGAATAATGAACGGATAAAACAGTAGCAGCGATAGCGCAGGATGGACAGACCGCCGTGGAGGATTCGGATTAGGGACGCGCGCAGGGGGGCAAAGCGCGCTTCACGGTTTGTGGGGCGGGCCGCCTCAATTGCTCTCGACGCGAGGATTGGCGTGGGTCGGCTGGCTGGGATAATCCACCTGATGCTTGTGCAGATAATCGCGAATCAGCTGGCGCACCACCTGGGAAGGGGTGACGTCCTGCTGCAGGCACAGCTCTTCCAGGGCTTTCTTCTTGTCCGGGTCAATCAGCACCGTTAGCCGCGCCGTTTTCTTTTCCATCAGGATCCTCCAGAGAATGATGACTGAATGATAATACCATGTGAGCGAAGCGGCCAGCCAGACAGCGCCGCCGCTCGTCTTTAGCGGAAATGCAGCCGCTCTATCTTGCGTGACAGGTAGCCGAGTTCGCAGTTGAACAGCTCGCCGCTGCCGGCGGCCAGCGTGCGCAGCGTGCTGAGCGGCAGCGACACCTGGGCCGGCGTAGCATAAATGATCACGTTGCCGCTGGGGGCGATGCAAAACAGCACGGTGGCGAATATCCGGTGCAGGCTGTGGTACAGCAGGCTGTTTTCGTCGGGCAGATCGTGGTAATTCAGCACCAGCCAGCCCCCGTCATTCAGCCGCGCGGCGCAGTTCTCCAGGAATGTCTGGGTGCCTTGCTGCGGATCCATGGCGAACGCCGAATAAAGATCGGAGAAAATCAGATCGTAACGCGTTTCGGCGGGCGGGCGCACGAAGTCCATGGCGTCGGCGGTGCGCAGGCTGATGGTGTCGGTGGCCGGCAGCGTAAAATAGCGGCGCGCGACGGCGATTACCGCGGCGCGCAGCTCGACGACCTCCAGGCGCATAGCCGGATCGAGCGCGTGCAGCGCACGCAGCAGGCTGCCGCCGCCTAACCCCAGGATCAACGCCGACGTCGGCGGCTGCCAGGCCACCGCCATCAGCATCGCTTTGATGTAGTTGTGGATCGGCTGCGCGGGGTTGCTGAGGCTCATCTTGCTTTGCTCGCAGATGCCGTCAAACCGCAGCGTGCGGTAGTCCTTGTGATCGGAAACGATGATTTCGCCCCAGGCGTCGGCTTCGCGAGCGATCACCTGGCCACGCGGGGAGAAATCGAGGGTTCTGAGTAAGCTGTCAACCAGAGACATGGTATTCGCAGGGCTCCTTTGGCAAGCGGCCTGTTTACTTACGGGCGCACATGAAATCGGCGGTGCAAATGCGCCGGCCATCGATGCTGGCACGGCCGGTGAAGCGGGCGATCGCGCCGCGCCGGCGTACAAAGGCGACCTCCATCAACACCTGGTCGCCGGGACGGGCGGCGCGATAAAACCGCGCCCGCTGAATGGAAGCGAAGTAGTAATGTTCCCCTTCGTTCAGCGCCCCGAGATAGTAATGCGCCAGCAGACCGGTGCTTTGCGCCAGCGCTTCCACCAACAGCACGCCAGGAAAACCGGCGAAGCGCGCATGGCCGCTCCAGAACGTCGGCTCATTGGCGGTGATGTTCTTGATGGCGCTCAGCCGCCCTTCGGCGATGCAGGTGCCGGCGGGCAGCACGCGATCGACCAACAGACAGGGATAGCGATGAGGCAGAATCGCCTGAATATCGTGGAATTGCAGGGGGTGACCATGTAATGGCATGGGGGAGCGTGATCCTGTCTGCGGCGAATCCGGCGCGATGGCCGGCGTTCGGTCCATAATGAGTGTAATGACATTATAATAAAATTATCATCAGATGTGCCAGATGAAAGACATGACGGCGGCGACGGTTGGGAAACAGCGAAGGAGGGGAAGACACCCGATCCTGACGATCGGGCGTGGCGGCGCGTTTAGTGCTTGGAGCGGGTCACCTTGTCCAAATAACCCATCACGAAGGCGGAGAGCACGAAGGTGAGGTGGATGATCACATACCACATCAGCTTGTTGTCTGGCACGTTCTTGGCGTCCATAAACACCCGCAGCAGATGGATGGACGAGATGGCGACGATAGACGCGGCGACTTTGTTTTTCAGCGAGGTGGCGTCCATTTTGCCCAGCCAGCTCAGCTTTTCTTTTCCTTCGGTGATATCCAACTGCGAGACGAAATTTTCGTACCCGGAGAACATCACCATCACCAGCAGCCCGCCGACCAGCGCCATGTCGACCAACGACAGCAGGGTCAGGATCAGATCGGCTTCAGCGACGGAGAAAATGTTGGGCAGGACGTGCAGGATCTCCTGAAAAAATTTGATAGACAGGGCGACCAGGGCCAGTGAAAGGCCGAAATAAACCGGCGCGAGCAGCCAGCGGGAGGCGTACATCGCGTTTTCTAGCAAGCGTTCCATCATAAAATTGTTTTGAATGCGTAGCAAAAAGGGCGCTCAGTATAGCGCAAGAGGCCTGGGTGAAATCAACCGCTTGCGCCAGTAGAGGGCGATATCAGGCCGCTACGCGTGCCGTTTTGCGCCCGCAGCGGATCCACAGCGCCACGGCCCCCGCCGCGGTTGCCAGCGCCACGACGCCCGGCCAGCCCGCGCTTGCCAGAATGCGGCTGCCGAGGGCGGCGCCGGTCGCCATGCCGATGAATACGCCGGTGAACAAGAGGGCGTTCAAGCGGCTGCGGGCCGCCGGATCAAGACCGTAGACGATGGTCTGGTGTGCGATCAGCGTCGCCTGGATGCCCAGATCGAATCCGACGGTGCTCAGCGCAATGAGCGCCAGCTGCGCCGGGAGCGGCAACAGCGGAAGCAGAAACATCAGGGCGAAGGCGGCCAGGACCAGTGCCGCGCCGATGCGGGTCACGGCGTCAGGGCCGTGCCGATCGGCCAGGCTTCCCGCCAACGGCGCCGCCAGCGCACCCGCCGCCCCCGCCAGACCAAACGCGCCGGCCGCCGCGCTGCCGATCTGGTAGCGCTCCGCCAGCATCAACGCCAGCGTTGACCAGAAAGCGCTGAAGCCCAATGACAGAAAGCCTTGCGCCAGCGTTGCACGCCGCAGCTCGGGATACGCGGCCCACAGATGCCCCAGCGAGCGCAGTAGCGCGGGGTAACTCAGCGCGTTATGGGGGCGAAGACGCGGCAACATGCGCCAGATAGCCAGCGTGATCGGCAAAACGCCCAGCGCCGCCAGCGCGTAAACGCTGCGCCAGCCGGCGAACTCGGCGAGCGCGCCGCTGAACACGCGCGACAGCAGAATACCGGCCAATAGCCCGGTCATCACCGCGCCGACGGTTTTGCCGCGGCTGGCCTCCGGCGCCAGCGTGGCGGCGGCGGGGATAATGTCCTGGGCGACGGTGGCGGTCAGGCCTATCGCCAGGCTGCTGAGCAACAACAGCGGGAATGAGGCGGCAAACGCGCAAAGCAGCAGCGTCAGCGTCAGCAGCGCGCCTTTGATCAGAATGATCCGCCGGCGATCGTACCGGTCGCCCAGCGGCGCCAACAGTAAAATGCCCAGCGCATAACCCAACTGGGTCAGCGTCGGCACCATGCCGGCATCGGCGACGCCGGCGTGGAAATCGGCGCCCATCATGCCGAGCATGGGCTGGCTGTAATAGATTGAAGCGACGCTGAGGCCGGCGCCGGCGGCCAGCAGAAACACGACGTTGGCGGACGGGGCGCCGTTGGTGGCGGTGGTGCTCATGGCAAAGATCCCTGCAAAGTGAATGTGCGGCCATTTTTACCGCTTGCTTCATTCCGCTGTAGCCCCCTCGCAGGTAAAACTGTTATACACTTAACGTATGAATAAAATTAATTTACCCAACGGCGACCGCATAACTTTGCTGCATACGCTGGTGCGCATCGTCGAAAGCGGCAGCCTGTCGGCGGCGGCGCAGCAGCTGGGCACCTCACAACCGACGATCAGTCGGCGTCTGCAGGCGTTGGAGCAGCTGCTGGGCGCCAAACTGATCCAGCGGACGACTCACGCCCTCAAACTGACCGACGACGGCGAGCGCTGTTACCGCCAGGCGCGGGGGCTGATCGAGCAATGGCAAAGCCTGGAAGAAGGGCTGGGCGGCGCGCGCGACGAACCGGTCGGGGTGTTGCGCGTGCGGGCGCCGCACGCTTTCGGCCAGGATCAGCTGATCGGTCCGTTGGGCGAGTACTTGCGGCGCTACCCGCAAACTTACGTTGAGTGGACGCTGAACGATCATTCTCCGGACTTTATTCCCGAAGGCGTGGATTGCGCCATTCACGTCGGTGCGGTAACCGATCCGTCGGTCGTGGCGGTATTGCTGGCGGAGGTGCCGCGCAGCACGGTAGCGTCGCCGGCGCTGCTGACGAGCCGAGAACCGGTTCGCTGTCTTGACGATTTGGCGCGGTTGCCGTGGTTGGCGTTGAACAGTTTTTATCGCAATGAAGTGGTGCTGACCCATGTTGAGCGCGGCGAGCAGGGGCGGTTCGATATCGCGCCGAGGTTGAGCACCGACAGCCTGTACGCGGTGCGCAAGGCGGCGCTGGAGGGGCTGGGCGTCGCGATTGTCTCCTCCTGGCTGGTGCGGGACGATGTGGCCGACGGGGCGCTGCAAACCGTGTTGCCGGCCTGGCGTGCCGCGCCGCTGCCTATCTACCTGCTGTATCCCTACGCCAGCTATTACCCGGCTCGCCTGCGCAAGTTCATGGAAATGATGAAAGAAGTGATGCCGCGCATTCTCGGCGCGCGGCCGCCGGCGGCGGGCTGACGCCGTTCAGTGCCGGGCTTTTTTGCCGTCGTTGTGGCCGAGGGAACGCTCGGGAAAGCTGTGATCGCGCAGCCGCTGCTTTAACTGCGCCGCATCGGGGAAGCCGCCGTCAATTTTGCGATCCCAAATCATCACGCCATCGACGCTGATTTGATACACCCCGCCGGTGCCCGGCATCAGGGTGACGGAGGCGAGATCGTCGCCGAAGGTATTGAGCAGCTCTTGCGCCATCCAGCCGGCGCGCAGCAACCAATTGCATTGTGAACAGTAGTGAATCGTAACGGCGGGGGCATTTTTCATCGTTGATCGACCGGTTAGTGGTGACGGCTTGCAATCAGCCTGATGGCTCGCAAGCGATGGTGGCTGTGTATCGCCAAATAGTCAAGCGCCTGCGGAAGCCGCGAGGCGCGGATAACGATGACGGTCGCTATGGCTTGCTTTTGGCAAACCATTCGACCCCGCGCAACATGCCCGCCCAGTAAAATTTGGGTAAAAACCAGGCCTTCAGCCACCATGCCATACGGCTGGGATGCGTGTTGTCGAACAGAGGAAAGGTGGGGAGCAATTTACTGTCGTAACCAAACTCCGCCAGAACAACCTTGCCTTTCTCTACCGTCAATGGGCAGGAGCCATAACCATCATACCGTGCCGCATCAGGAGCGCCGTTAAGCTGCGCCGCGATGTTCTCTGCCACCACCACCACCTGTTTGCGAGCCGCCGCCAGGGTTTTGGCATTTGGCGTGGCGCAACAGTCGCCAACCGCAAAAATCGTCTGCCACTGCTTATGCCGTAGGGTGAATTTATCCACGTCGCACCAACCTGACTCGTCAGACAACCCACTTTGCGAAATGAACGCCGGCGCAGATTGCGGCGGCACTACGTGCAGCATATCGAAGGGCAGTGTCACTTCGCGTTTGCCTTCTTCATCACCGTCCAGAGAAAAGGTCGCTTGCCGACGCTGCCCATCAACGCGAACTAAATTATGCCGGAAGTTGACCTGTGCGCGGTATTTTTTCAAGTAATGGGTCAGCGGAGGAACAAATTGCGGCACGCCGAATACCGCCGCGCCCGCCAGGCAAAAATTGACGTTAATATTATTAAGGACACCTTGTCGCCGCCAGTGATCGCATGAAAGGTATAAGGCTTTTTGCGGCGCGCCGGCGCATTTTATCGGAATTGGTGGTTGAGAAAATATCGCCTCGCCGCCTTGCATTTCACGAACCAGTTTCCAGGTGTATTCCGCAAGATCAAAACGATAATTAGAGGTGACGCCATTCATTCCCAACGTTTCTTCAAGACCCTCTATTTTATCCCAACGTAAAACGAGTCCGCAGGCAACAATAAGGAAGTCGTAGTTTATTTTCTGCCCTTGGCGAGTCTCGACATATTTTTGGCCGGGCTCCACTCTGACCACGCTATCCTGAATCCATGCGGTTCCTGGGGGGATGACGGCGCGCATGGAACGCCGCGTTTTATTGATATCAAAGAGCCCGCCGCCCGCCAGGGTCCATGCCGGTTGATAATAATGACAGTCGCCAGGTTCAATTACCGTTATATCAATGCCTTTAACTCGCTTCCTTATGCTTGCCACGACGCTTATTCCAGATGAACCACCGCCAATAACAACAACTTTTTTCTGGGTGTTTATTTTTTCCGGTTTCATGCAGGCCTCCTTTCATAAGAAAGTAGGGGGTTAATGCCCAGATTAAAAGGGAATTCATAGAACTTATGGTTATATTGAAAATCACATATTCGATTTAGCTATATGTAATAGCTAAATGTAATAAGTTATTTGACAATCAATGCGAACTGATCGTTAATAAATGCCACAAACACCGTTCAGGAATTAACGCATTGGATTTTTTCCATTTTACTTTTTATACCCTGATGTTATTGGTGATAACCGGAGGAATAGTCGGATTTCTCTTGGCCCTGACAGGCGGAGGCGGCTCCATCGTTTGTGTGCCGCTGCTGCTGTATATGGTGCAAATCCCGGATACGCATTTGGTGATAGGCACCAGCGCCATGGCCGTCGCCGTCAGCGCGCTGCTCAACCTTTTTGCGCACGCCGCCAAAGGAAACGTCCGGTGGCGAACCGGCATTGTCGTGTCACTGGTCGCGGTGGTCGGGGCGCTGGCAGGTTCACAGATGGGAAAAATCACGGACGGGCGCTATCTAACCCTGCCTTTCGCTTTGCTGATGCTGATTGTCGCCGGATTAACGCTGAAAAAAAATCACCGGGCCGGCAACGGGTTGGCTTCCCCGGATGCAACCTTTCATCCCGCCATCGTGTGGCCCAGCGTGTTGGCGCTCGGCGCGGTGGCCGGCTTTCTGGGTATCGGCGGCGGATTTTTAGTGGTGCCGGCGCTGCTCTGGTTTTTCCGCTTTTCGCTGCTTGAAGCGGTGGCCACCTCGCTGGTGGTGGTTTCTGCCATGGGTTTATCGACGAGCGCAAGCTATGCCTTGTCCGGCAAGGTGTCGCTCGTCATCACGTGCTGGCTGATCGTCGGCGGTGTTCTGGGGGGCGTCGTGGGGGTTGCGCTCACCGAGCGCCTGAAGAAACGCGAGGACATTATCCGTGTGCTCTACGCCGCCATGCTCTTGGCGCTGGCCCTTTATATGCTTTTTAAAAGCTTATAAGACAGAAGGAAAAAATATGCGCATCCGTACATACCATCATCAGCTCTCCTTTTCGGGGGCGCCCGCAGCGAGTGATTTCGCTACCCTGCATCAACAAGGCTACCGGCTTATTGTCAACAACCGGCCAGATGAAGAACCGGGGGAGCATCTATCCCATCAGCAAGAGAAAACGCTGGCTGAAGGCATGGGCATAGACTACGTCTATCTTCCTTACACGTTCGACACGCTGACCTGGGAGACCGTTTATACCTTCCATTACCTGTTGCGGCGGGGCAAGAAGACCCTGGCGCACTGCCGGAGCGGGGCGCGCTCAGCCTGCCTTGCTCTGCTGCATGCGCTGCGCGAAGGGCGGATCGATGAAGCGCGATTCCGCAGCCAATGCGAAGAATATGGCGCGGATGCCGATAAGGCGCTCAGCTGGTATCGCCGGCATCAGTCCGTTCAGTCTCATGCGCAAGTGCACGCATTTTATGAGCCGGAAAGCGGCAGCCTGCAGTATGTCGTCGCCGATCCCGAGGCGCGTCGCTGCGCCATCATCGACCCGGTACTGGATTTTGACCGCCGATCGGGCACGGTATCGCATCAGCAGGCGCACACCATTTTGAGCTTTATCCGGCAGCAAGGATGGGGCGTGGCCTGGGTGCTGGATACGCACCCGCATGCCGACCATTTTTCTGCCGCAACCTGGCTGGCGCAGAAAACCGGCGCCCTCAGCGGCATAGGCGAAAAAATCACCGCCGTGCAGGGGCTGTGGCAAGACATCTATAATTTGAAGGAACTGCCTCCCGCCGAGACCGTGTGGGATGCGCTGTTTGCGGATGGGGACGTCTTTTTTATCGGCAACCTGCGCGCTGAAGTCTTGCTGTCTCCTGGCCACACCCTGGCTTCCGTCACGTATCACATTGCCGATGCGGCGTTTATTCACGATACGTTTTTCATGCCTGACAGCGGCACCGCAAGGGCCGATTTCCCCGGCGGAAATGCGGAAGCCCTGTGGGATTCGTTGCAGCGGATCTTGAGCCTGCCAGCGGATACCCGCCTGTTTACCGGCCACGATTATCGCCCGGCGGGGCGTGAGGCCCGCTGGGAAAGCACCGTGCGAGAGCAGCGCGAGAACAACCCCTGGGTGGCCAACATGGATAAAGCCCAATTTATCGCGCAAAGAAAGCAGCGAGACGCCACGTTGCCGCATCCGGAATTGATGCTGATGGCGCTGCAGGTCAACATTCGCGGCGGCGTTCTGCCTGATTGCGAAGATGATGGGCGGCACTACCTCAAAATCCCTGTTAACCGCTTCAAGGGGTAAATCAAGCCAGAGAGGCGCGATTGTTCACGGCTGCCAATCTCAAGGCGATCGCGCCGTCTGTTAATGGTTTTTTATGAAATAATCAGACTGATTCATATTTAATTATTTGTTTTTACACAAAACACGCGGCGCTTGCCCTCGCCGAATACAGTCACTACATTAACAACTGTACTTCCCACACTGCTAAGGAAAACACCATGAAAGCTGCCGTAGTGACGAAAAACCATACCGTAGACATTCAGGATAAAGTGCTGCGCCCGCTGAAGCACGGCGAAGCGGCGTTGAAAATGGAGTGTTGCGGGGTGTGCCACACCGATTTGCACGTGAAAAACGGCGATTTCGGCGAGGTGCCGGGCATTACGTTGGGGCATGAGGGCATCGGCGTGGTCTCCGCCGTCGGTGAGGGCGTCACCTCGTTAAAAGTGGGTGACCGCGCCAGCGTCGCCTGGTTTTACCAGGGTTGCGGCCACTGCGAATACTGCGTCAGCGGCAACGAGACCCTGTGCCGCTCGGTGAAAAACGCCGGCTACAGCGTTGACGGCGGCATGGCGGAAGAGTGCATCGTGGTGGCGGACTACGCGGTGAAAGTGCCGGACGGGCTCGATTCTTTCGCCGCCAGCAGCATCACCTGCGCCGGCGTCACCACCTACAAGGCGGTGAAGATTTCCGATATCAAGCCGGGGCAGTGGATCGCCATCTATGGCCTGGGCGGGCTGGGCAACCTGGCGTTGCAGTACGCCAAGAACGTGTTTAACGCCAAAGTGATCGCCATCGACGTCAATGATGGCCAGCTGGAGTTCGCCAAACAGATCGGCGCCGATCTGACTATCAACTCCAAAACGCAAAACGCGGAGGAGATCATTCAGCAGCAAACCGGCGGCGCTCACGCGGCGGTGGTGACGGCGGTGGCGAAAGCCGCCTTCAACTCGGCGGTCAATGCGGTGCGCGCCGGCGGTAAAGTGGTGGCCGTGGGGCTGCCGCCGGAGAGTATGGATCTGAGCATTCCGCGCCTGGTGCTGGACGGCATTCAGGTGGTGGGTTCGCTGGTGGGCACGCGCGAAGATCTGAAAGAGGCGTTCCAGTTCGCCGCCGAAGGCAAAGTGACGCCGAAAGTGACCAAACGGCCATTGGGCGATATCAACGCCATCTTCGAGGAGATGAAGGCGGGCACCATTCGCGGTCGCATGGTGATCGATCTCGGCATGGCGAAGTAGGCCACGCGAAAAAAGAAGGCCACCTGCGGGTGGCCTTCTTGTTATCTCATTACGCCGGCTTCAGAACAGGCCCAGCGGTTTGGCGTCGTAGCTGACCAGCAGGTTTTTCACCTGCTGATAGTGCGACAGCGCCGCCTTGTGGGTCTCGCGCCCGATGCCGGAGTTTTTGTAGCCGCCGAACGCGGCGTGCGCCGGGTACAGGTGGTAGCAGTTGGTCCATACGCGGCCGGCCTTGATCGCGCGTCCCATGCGGTAGGCGCGGTTGATGTCGCGGGTCCACAGCCCGGCGCCCAGCCCGAACTCGGTGTCGTTGGCCAGCGCCAGGGCTTCGGCCTCATCCTTGAAGGTGGTGACGCCAATCACCGGCCCGAAGATCTCCTCGCGGAAGAAACGCATGCTGTTGTCGCCGGTGATCAGCGTCGGCTGCAGGTAGAAACCGTTTTGCACTTCGTCGCCGCGCTGAGCGGGCTCGCCGCCCGCAACGATTTTGCCGCCCTCGTTTTTAGCGATGTCGATGTAGGACAGGATCTTGTCGTACTGCTGTTTTGACGCCTGGGCGCCGATCATGGTCTCGGTGTCGAAGGGATCGCCCTGGCGGATGGTGGCGATACGCGCCAGCACTTTCTCCATGAACTGCGGGTAGATGGACTCCTGGATCAGCGCGCGTGAAGGGCAGGTGCAAACCTCTCCCTGGTTGAAAAAGCCCAGCACCAACCCCTCAACCGCCTTGTCGATAAACGCCGGCTCCGCCTGCATGATGTCTTCAAAATAAATGTTCGGCGATTTGCCGCCCAGCTCGACGGTGCTGGGGATGATGTTCTCCGCCGCACAGGCGAGAATGTGGCGGCCGACCGGCGTGGAGCCGGTGAAGGCGATTTTTTCGATGCGTTTGCTGCGCGCCAGCGCTTCGCCGGCCTCGGCGCCGAACCCTTGCACCACGTTGAGCACCCCCGGCGGCAGCAGATCGCCGATCTCTTCCATCAGCACGCTGATGCCGAGCGGCGTCTGTTCCGCCGGTTTCAGCACCACGCAGTTACCGCCGGCCAGCGCCGGCGCCAGTTTCCAGGCGGCCATCAGCAGCGGGAAGTTCCACGGGATAATCTGGCCGACCACGCCCAGCGGTTCATAGATATGGTAGGCCACGGTATTTTGGTCGATCTCCGCCGCGGTGCCTTCCTGCGCGCGCAGGCAGCCGGCGAAGTAGCGGAAATGGTCGACCGCCAGCGGCAGATCGGCATTCAGGGTTTCGCGGATCGGTTTGCCGTTGTCCCAGGTTTCGGTCAGCGCCAGCATCTCCAGCCGCGACTCGATGCGATCGGCGATGGCCAACAGCACATTGGCGCGTTCCTGCACGCTGGTTTTACCCCAGGCGTCCGCCGCCGCATGCGCCGCGTCAAGCGCCAGCTCGATGTCTTTGGCGTCGGAACGCGGGAATTCGGCGATCGGCTGGCCGGTCACCGGCGAGGTGTTGGTGAAGTAGTTGCCGGATACCGGTTCGACAAATTTGCCGCCAATGTAGTTGCCATAGCGTTGACGGAACGAAACCAGCGAGCCAGGCAAACCGGGGTGAACATATTTCATGTGAAGCACCTCTCTGCAGATGATAACCGGCGCTATTGCGCTGCGCCTGTGAGTGCGGCCTGTCGCCGCAGCACAGAGAAGCACGCCCCGTGCCAGATTAGCGACGGACGTAGCGTTCGTAAAAAAATGGCTATTTATTAAAACGTTAAGCATTGATGAGGGTAGGCCAATCGAGCGGTTCCGCTGCCGCCGATGATTTTTTGTGTTCCGTGTCGCAACGCCTGAGACACATCCGTGATACATATTTGCAACACTTGCAGCCGGGGGAGAAACGCATGTTGCCTGACGATCGCTTGCTCACTGAGAGCGCCAGTTTGCTGACCCACCCGCTGGCGGAATCCTGGCAGCGCAGCCGCAGTTACGGCCTGACGCGCGCCGATCAACATATCCCGTTTATCAAAGCCGGTCTGCTCGAAGAACTACGCAGCCGCAACGACTGGGTGCCGCAACGGGTACAGCCGCTGATCGAACAGTTGGGCGCGCAAATTACGCGTCAACCGGCCATCGTGGTGATCGCCGACGCCGACGGGCTGGTGTTGGAAACCCGTGGCAATCACGATTTTCTGCACAAGGCGTCGCGCTTTGCGCTGGCGCCGGGCAACCAGTGGGGAGAAGCGGAGCGGGGCACTAACGCCATCGGCACTGCGCTGGCGCTGGGCGCTTTCTGCGAAGTGCGCGGCGATCAGCATTTTCTCAACCAAAACGCCGGATTGAACTGCACCGCCGCGCCGATCTACCGGCCGGATGGCCATATTGCCGGCATACTGGATCTCTCTGCCCCGGCCCAGCGCCCGTATCCTGATGCGCAGCGTCTGATCATGCAGGCGGTGCGCCATATCGAACACCGCTGGGTCAGAAGTGCGATCGCCGATCGTCACTGGACGCTGCGCCTGCACGCCGACGCTGGCCGCCTGGGCAGCGCGCAGGAACTGCTGCTGGTGTTTCACGACGAAGTGCTGATCGCCGCCAATCGGCTGGCGATGGTCGAGTTCCAACTCTCGCCGGCCGCATTCGGCTCGCTTGAATTCGCTCAGCTGTTCCCCGATTTGTTGCGGCAACCCTCCGGCGCGCCGCGCCAGACGCTGGCCGGCAATCAACGGCACTATTATTCGCTGCTCGAGGCGCCCCAACGCCGCGTTAGCGCTCTGCGTTCGACGCCGCCGGCGGAACGGCACGACGAGCAGCATCAGAAAGCGTTGCGTATTCTCAACGCCGGCCTTTCTCTGTGCGTGACCGGCGAAACCGGCTGCGGCAAGGAGCACTTCAGCCGCCGCCTGTTTCAGGAAAGTCGCTGGCGCAACGGCAACTTTGTGGCGATCAACTGCGCGGCGCTGCCGGAACCGCTGATCGAGTCCGAACTGTTCGGCTATGCACCGGGGGCGTTTACTGGTGCCAACCCCAAAGGCTATATCGGCAAGATCCGCGAGGCGGACGGCGGCGTGCTGTTCCTCGATGAAATCGGCGACATGCCGGCGGGCCTGCAAACGCGCCTGCTGCGGGTGTTGCAGGAGAAAACGGTCACGCCGCTCGGCAGCCGCAGCGCCTATGCGGTCGATTTCGCGCTGGTTTGCGCGACGCACCACGATCTGCATCGGCAGGTGCAAACGGGGGCGTTTCGCGAAGATTTATTGTATCGCATACAGGAATACAGCCTGCGCATCCCGCCGCTCAGAGAGCGGGCGCAATTGGAGGCGTTCATTCTGCAGCTGTGGCGGGAGCTGGGCGGCGAACGGCGCGACATTCGCCTGTTGCCGGAGGCGCTGGCGATGCTGGCGCGCTATCCGTGGCCCGGCAACGTGCGGCAATTGTTAAGTACGCTCAAGGTGCTGCTGGCGCTGGCGGACGATCGCGCGGTGATCACCCTGGACGATCTGCCGCAGTCGATCGCGGTACTATCGCCGCGCCAGGCATGCGCCGACGCCGGCGGCGAGGATCTGCAGGCGGCGATCGACAGGGCGGGCGGCAATCTCAGTCGGGCGGCGAAGGCGCTCGGCGTTTCGCGCAGCACGCTGTACCGCAAGCTGGGGAGGCAGAAAACGGCGGCGGAATGAGGCGGCATGATTGCTCATCAATAACCGGCCCCTCGATGCGGGGCCGGTTCATGCTCTAGTCCCCCAGCCCCGGCGGGTTAATCTCGGAATGGGCAATCTTCTCGTCGCTCTCCGCCCAGCGATCCAGCACCTGCAGATAGCTGCCGTTGGCGATGGCGCTGTTGAGCGAAGCCTGCACCGCGTCCACCAGGCCGTTGCCTTTTTTCAGCGTGACGGCGATGTTGGCGGTCTTCGGCCAGCCGCCGGGCACGATGCCCACCAGCCGGGTTTTGCCGGTCAGCCGCGCCTGATAGGCGCCGGAAACGTTGGGCCCGAAGGTGGCGTCGGCGCGGCCGGACTGAATGGCCAGCGTGGAGGCGGCCTTGTCGGTGACATACACCGGTTGCAGCGGCGCTAATCCCTTGGCGCGGTTCTCTTTGTCCCAGGCCAGCAGCACCGCTTCCTGATTGGTGCCGGAATCGACGATGATCTTTTTACCGGCGATATCCGGCGCGGTTTTGATCTGGGTGATTTTACTGTCGGATTTGACGTAGAAACCCAGCGTATCCTGCCGATAGGTGGCGAAATCGAATTTGGTCTTGCGTTCGTTGGTCACGGTGATGTTGTAAACCGCGGCGTCATATTTGCCGGAGGCCACCCCCAGCGGCCAGTCTTCCCACGAGGTGGGCACCAGCTTGAGTTTCAACCCCAAACCGTCGGCCACCAGGCGCGCGATGTCCGCCTCGCTGCCAATCACCGTTTTATTGTCGCGGGCGTACAGGCCGAACGGCGGGCCGCTGCCCAGCAGAGAAATGGCGACCGTCAGCGTGCCGGGTTCCACGAACCGGAAGCCGGCGGGGATTTTGGCCACGGCTTCGGCGCTCTTCACCGTGTGGATCGGCGTTTCGTTGGCGACGAGATCCACGCCCGGTGCGGCGGCGGCGGAAAAACTCAGCAGCGCCGCAATCACTATCATCTTTTTGCTATATATCATTATGTTAATTACCTTCATTATTATGGGTGTCACACGGTCGTTGCACTATCTCTAAAGGCTGCAGATCTGTGAACGAACAAAATCAACTAACCAATCTTGGAAAAATCATGAGGCGCCTCTGGCGGCGCTGAATCGATCGAGGATGAACCATGTCGTCGCGTTTCGCTACGTTGGGCCGCATACCGCGCGGCGTGTGGGTATTGGGTGGCGTGAGCCTGCTGATGGACGTTTCTTCGGAAATGATACATAGCCTGTTGCCGCTGTTTATGGCGACGACGCTCGGCGCCAGCGTGATTGTCATCGGTCTGATCGAAGGGCTGGCGGAGGCGACGGCGTTGATCGTCAAGGTGTTCTCCGGCGTGCTCAGCGATTACCTCGGCAAACGCAAAGGGCTGGCGCTGCTGGGCTACGGGTTGGGCGCCATCAGCAAACCGTTTTTCGCCATCGCGTCGTCGTCCGGCATGGTGATGAGCGCGCGCCTGCTGGATCGCGTGGGCAAAGGCATTCGCGGGGCGCCGCGTGATGCCCTGGTGGCCGACGTGACGCCGCCGGAAATTCGCGGCGCGGCTTTCGGGCTGCGCCAGTCGCTGGATACCGTCGGCGCCTTTTTAGGGCCGCTGCTGGCCGTCGGTCTGATGCTGCTGTGGCACAACGATTTTCGCGCCATCTTCTGGGTGGCGGCGATCCCGGCGGCGCTGGCGATTGCGCTGCTGTTTTTCGGCCTGAAAGAGCCGGCCGCCGCGATAACCCACAAGCGCACCAACCCGATCACTCGCGCCAACCTGCGGCTGCTGGGGCGCAACTATTGGTGGGTGGTGAGCATCGGCGCGATCTTCACGCTGGCGCGCTTCAGTGAAGCGTTCCTGGTGTTGAAGGCGCAGCAGGGCGGCACGCCGCTGGCGCTGATCCCGCTGGTGATGGTCGCCATGAATCTGGTCTACGCCTGCTCGGCCTATCCGTTCGGAAAACTGTCCGACCGCATGAGCCATGAAGGATTGCTGAAAGCCGGGTTGCTGGTACTGATCGCCGCCGACCTGGTATTGGCGCTGAGCGATCATTGGGGCGGGGTGCTTTTTGGCGTCGCGCTGTGGGGCGTGCACATGGGCATGACCCAGGGGCTATTGGCGGCGATGGTGGCGCATACCGCGCCGGCGCATCTGCGCGGCACCGCGTTCGGCATGTTCAATCTGATCAGCGGCGTGGCGCTGCTGCTGGCGAGTCTCGGGGCCGGAACCCTGTGGGAGCTGTTCGGTTCCGCCTCCACCTTCTACGCCGGGGCGCTCATCTGCGTGGTGACGCTTATCGGCATGAAGCTGGCGCCGTTCGGCGAACGGCGGCCGTGAAAGCGGCGGCGCTCAACGCCGCCGCGCGGTTTACGCCGGATGGGCGTCATTCTCGTTGCCGCCAATCGCCAGGTAATCCGTGTAGATTTGCGGCGCGCCGGAGAACGACGCCAGTGTTTTCCACTCGTCGTACATGCGTTCGGTGTCCTGATGCTCGGCCACGAACCTGAGCGCTTGCTCGGTTGAGACATCGAGCTCCGGATGGAACGCGTTGAGCGACGCCAGACTTTCAATGATCAGCATCACCGCGTATTGGTCCAGCCGGTTGCCGCTCTGGCCCTTCAGCAGGTGAAACTTCCAGCCCGGGTAGTCTTCCACGCGGTGGATGTTGTCGGTAATGAACCGTTCAAACTGCTCGGGCGAGACGCCCGCTTTAAGCGCCAGGTTATGAATGCCGATGACACGCTGAATGCTTTCCTTCCCCGGTTCGCTGCGGTAATTGGGGCCGGGCGGCAATGAACTGCGGCTATTCTCGGCCACCAGACGGTAACAGGTGTAAAGGGTCGGCAGTTCGGCGAAGGTCGCGAAGGTTTTCCACTCCTCAATCAGCGCGGCGGCCTCCGGACGCTGCCGCCAAAAGGCGTGCGCCTCGTCGGTCAGCTCGCCGTTGCCGTCGATATAGCGCGCGTAGGTGGCGGCGTCTTTAGCCTGATAAACCATCAGGTACTGATTTTCACGCTCGCCGCGCAGGCCGCGCAGCAGCGTCCATCGCCAGCCGGGATAGGCCGGGATGGCGACGCCTTTACGGCGAACGAACGCTTCGAAACGATCCGAGGCGACGCCCCGTTTCAGGTTGATTCCCACGTAGTGCAGGGAGAAAACCGGCGTGGTTGATGCATGCATTAAACGATCCTCGCAAGTTAAGTTAGTGAGATGTGTTCGTCACGGCTTTGGCGCTGATGCTGACCAGCAACAGGCACAGCAACGTGCAGCCGAAAGCCAGGGCCAGGCTGGTGTAATTGGCGATAAAACCGATCAGCGCCGGGCCGGTTAATAAGCCGAGATAGCCGACCAGCGTCACGGCCGGAAACGCCTGGCCGGGCGGCACCTGTTTTTGATTGCCGACGGCGTTGAACAGAATGGGAACGATGTTGGCGATGCCCAGGCCGGCGAGCATCAACCCGCCAAAGGCGGCCGATGCCAGAGGGACGGTGACGGTCAACAGCACGCCTGCCGCGGCGCACAGGCTGCCGAGCAGCAGAGTGCGGTAGCGCCCGATTGCGCCGATCAGCCTGTCGCCATACAGCCGCCCGCAGGCCACGGCGACGGCGTACAGCGTGAACCCGATCCCCGCCTGCGATTTGGCCACGCCGCGCTCGGCATGCAGGAATAATGCCGACCAGTCGAGCATCGCCCCCTCGGTCAGGAACACGAAGAAACAGAGCAGGGCGATAAACAGGATCTTGCCGTGGGCCAGCGCCCACCGCGCGCCGCCCCGTCGCCGCTCGCCGATGCCGCCGTGCGCCAGTAAATCGCCGGCGACGATCAGCAGCAGGATCGCGATGAGGAGGGCGATCAGGCCGATGGCCTGGGTCGGGGCGAGGCCCGCCAGCAGCAACAGACTGACGCCGCCGGCGCCGGCAATGCCGCCAAGGCTGTAGAAGCCATGAAAACCGGACATTTTCGCCTGGCCGCTCTCCCGCTCGACGATTATCGCCTGTGAGTTCATCGCCACATCCATGATGCCGTTGACGGCGCCAAATACCCCCAATGCCGCCCCCATCAACAGCGGAGCATCGAGTAACGCCAACAGCGGCAAGTCGATGCACAGCAAGGCGCCAGCGCCCAGCAACACGGCGCGGCACCCCAGTTTGGCGATCAGATACCCGGCGAAGGGCATGATCGCCATGGAGCCGGCGGCGAGGCAAAACAGCAGCAAACCGAGCGCGCCGTCATCGATGCCCAATCGCGCTTTCACGAAAGGGATCAACGGCGCCCAGGCGGCCATGCCCAACCCGGCGAGGAAGAAGATCGCTCGGGTGGCGATTTGCCGGCGCTGATTCTCTGCGGCCTCGCCGGTTAGCCAAGGCAGCATCATGACGATCGGCTCTGCGCGACGGACAGATAATCGGTATAAATCTGCGGTGAACCGGAAAATGACGCCAGTTGCTTCCACTCTTCATACATTTGCTTGGTGTCGCGATGCGCTTTGGCGAAGGTTGCCGCTTCGGCGGTGGCGATATCGGGCTCCGGATAGAACACGTCCAGCGCCGCCAGGCTGACGATTTCCATCATCACCGCGTACTGATCGAGCCGATTGCCGCGCTCTCCCTTCAGCAAGTGAAACTTCCAGCCCGGATAATCCTCAATGCGATGGTGATTTTCGGCGATAAAGCGTTCGAATTGCGCCGGGGTCACGCCTTCGCGCAGCGCCAGATTGTGGATGCCGATAATGCGCGCCGCGGGCGGTTCGCCCGGCCGTTCCCGGTAGCGCGGGCCGGGCGGCACGTCGCTTTTTCTGTTCTCAGCCAGCAGGCGATAATCGCTGAACAGCGTCGGCAGCAGGCTGTAGGTGCCCAGTTTTCGCCACTCGACGAGGATTTCCTGCGCGGCGGCATGCCGCCGCCAGAATTCGTGCGCGTGCGCCGTTCGCTGCCCGGTGGCGGTGACGTAACGATCGCGCTGCTCGGCGCTGTCAATCTCGTACAGCATCAGGTATTGCCCGACGCGTTCGCCGCGCAGGCCGCGCAGCAACGTCCAGCGCCAGCCGGGATAACAGGGGATATGCACGCCTTGTTCGCGCACGAAGGTTTCAAACTGTTGTGGCGTGACGCCGGCTTCGGTATCGATGCCGATGTAATAAAAGCTGAATACCGGTTTGGGATCGGAGACTGTCGTCGTCATCTTTCACTCCTGATTGGCGAATGCGGCGGAAAATTGGGTATTGATAATGGCTTCGACCAGCGTGACGCCGATGGGCGTGAGCGTCACGCACGGGCCATCGACGGTGACCAGCGCTTTATCCACCAGGGTTTTCAACGTGCGACGGATGACCGGGTTAGCAAACAGGCTGTTGCCGTCAAAGCGCCGTTTAAACACCCGATCGTCCACCGGCAGCAAGGTGGAGAGCGCCATTTTGAAGGCGTTCACTTCACGCTGGATCGGGGAGAAACCGCGGCTTTCCTCGATGGGCAGGCGGTCTTGGTTGAGCGCCTCCTTGTACTTCTTGTAACCGGTGATGTTGATGGCTTCGGATCGCGTCGATTTGGAGCTGCCGCCCAAACCGATCGCCACTTCCGGATACTGCTTGTCGAGATCGGTGATGAGCGCTTTCCACTTTTCCGGCTGTTGATCATTGCGGTGAAAGTACATGGTGGGGTGTTCGGTATAGCCGCCATTCAGGTAGTTCTCGACCAGCTCGCGCATTTGGTACTGTTTGCCCAGGCCAGGGAAGCGCAGGTTGTTGATGCTGATCAGCCCCTTTTTCTGCCACAGGCTTTCGCGCTCGCCCGAGACGCCGGTGCGATTTTTAATAAACTCATCCATGTGCAGCTTGGTGCAGACGACGTGCGACAGATTCAGCTCGAGGGTTTTTTCCATGTCGTATTTCACGTCGTCCACGCTTTGGCCCAGCATGCCGTAAATGAGATCCACGCTGACCCAATCAATGCCGAGCGCGCGCGCATGATGAATGGTCTCCACGCACTCTTCGGCCGAGTGCATGCGCCCGCAGGCGGTGATGATGTCGTCATTGAAGGATTGGGTGCCGAAACTGATTTTGCTGAAGCCGAGCTCTTTCAGCAGCGCCAGATAGGCTTTGTTCAGGGTGCCGGGCTCCCCTTCGAAGCGCAGGGTGGCGTTGGCGAAGTTAAAGTGGCTGAAGTAGAAGGCCATCATGCGGCGCAGTTCCGGCTCCGGCAGCAAGGACGGCGTGCCGCCAAAGACGTTGAATTCACCGATTTCCACTTCGGCCAGGCTGGGCACGCGCGCCAGCCACATTTGCGCCTCCTTGATGTTGAAATCGACCAAATCGCGGAATACCGCCTGAGAGGCGGGCGCCTTGGGATTGAGGATCACCGTGGGGTACTGACAAAAATGGCAGCGATAGCGGCAGGTCGGGATATAGGCCCAGAGGTGGATTTTGCCCGCCTGGCGAATGTCGGCCTCCATATCGGCAAAAAACGCGGCCAGCGGGTAATCGACGAGATCGCCGGGGAACACGTGACAGCCGAACGGATCCTTATGGACGTACTCCAGAAAGGCCCGGTTTTCCGGTTGCGCCAGGAACGCGTTCACCCGCGGCGTGGGATAGTTTTCATCGATATCCAGCAATGAGTGCAAGGCTTCGTCGTTCATCAGAAGACCCCCCCGTTGCCGAAATAGTTGTGGGCTTCGCCGGACTCGCGGTCTTCACAGAAGTAATAAACAAAGCGGGTGAAATCCTCGTCTTTGACCGTATCGAAGCAGGCCGGCAATGCGGGCGGGAAGCCGATATCGTCACCGACGGCGCGCCGCATGGCGGCAAACAGCGCATCGCGAAATTCGAGGTAGAGCCGATAGGCGGGGGTTTTATAGGCATGGATCGGTTTGAAATCGATGAGGCGCATCTCGTGTTTCAGCTCGTGAATGCGGCGGTAGAGGCTGTCGGCCAGCGGGCCGGAGAAGAAATCGCGCACTTCGCTGTTTTCCAACAGCAGATACGGATTGAGCAGCACCGGCAGTAAGATATTCTTTGGCGTGTAGTCCTTGACCGAGTAGTCCCAGGCCAGTTTCGCCTCCGCCGGCGTGGCGTCCGCCAGCGCGGTTTTCTGTCGCTCAACGTCCGGCCGGACGTCCTTCATGATAATGATGCCGTCCTTGCCGTAGGCGATGCCGTTGATCACCTCATCGAGAATGGTGTCCACCCGGCGGCTGTTGATCTCAACGTAAGCATGGCGAGCGTAAACCGGCTTGCCGCCGTAGGCGATGACCTTAATGCCGAAGTCCCAGTCGTCGGACAGGTGTTCGACAAAGCGGCCATGGTTGAGCTGGTAGAAGATTTCGATGCCGCCTACCGCGTCATACAGGCTGCGCTCCACCCCGAACCCTTTGCCGTCGGGGAAGCCGCCGAACAGGGAGAACGAAAATTCGCGCAGACGCAGCGTTTTTTGGATCTCGCGGAACAGGTTGGGGCGGTGCTCAAACTCTGCGGGAGGGTAGTAATAGTTGCAGGTGCCCAGGTCGCCTTGTTGCTCGATCATGGTATTCACCAGCTCGTAAAGCCAAAATGCATCCACGGTGCAATCGGCATCGGCGGAAACGATATAGTGCTTGCGTTTATTTCCCAGCCGGCTGTCGCGGGCTTTAGAACGCAGCGATGCATAGTCCATGCCGCGTTTTCTGGCCGAGGAGACACCCTGCACCGTTTCGGCGATAACATGAATGGCCATAGCCGGATGCCTTTCACTAAACGCGTTTATTTTAGCGACGGAATCATCGGTGGAGTTGTTATCAACGACAATCAGTTCGTAAGTGTCGTGGGTGATTAATTCATTCTTGGTGTGCTGATTGAACAGCGAAAGTAAAACCGCCTCAATACGGTCGCTTTCATTATAAACGGGCAGTACGACAGACACAAAAACAGTATCACGCATAGATCCTCCAAGGGCTAATGAAAGTCCACAGTTAGAAATGGCTTGTCTGAAAATGAAATGTCACGTCATTCGATGATTAGCTGATATTTAAGAACTCCATGACGTTGTTGGATAAAATCCTCTTGCCCAGCGCGTAATTCTTTTCCGCCACGCGCTTCATCTTCTCCTTGTTATTAATGAACCGGTAGACTTCCTGGATGAATTCGTCGTTCGGCGGCCCATCCTGTAACTCGGAGATCGGCATGACGGGCGCTTCAAACCCATGCCGGCCGTAGACCTCGTGATAATATTCGTAGCGAGTGGTGATATAGCAACGGCGGCAACTGATCGCTTCGCCGATAGGATTGCCATAGCTATCATAATCATACGAGGTGAGAAAAGAGACCAGGTCGCAAGAGTGATAGAGGTCCTCTATGCAAAACGCGTCGTTTTCCGAGCGCATATCGACATGGGGAAGCATGCCGACGAATTTGACATAGGGGAGAACATTCAGTTCCTGCGCCAATTTGGCGAGTTGCAGATAACATGACGGATTTTCATATTCATTGCCGGCGATCGCCAAATAGGCGCGTCGCGTGTTGTGGTCGCGGATAAATAAATCGTTAAGCCGGCTGATAAGCACAATATCGCGATCCAATCTTTTCTGAGGGATGATGCGGGTGGTTCTGGCAATGAGAAGATCATTGTCGCGAATATTCATCTGCTTTCTGACATTCGTTCTTTCATGACTGTCTGAGAAGTCATAGGTATTTTTCTTTACCTCGACATGGACATCATGATTGCACCAGGCCTCCAGCTTTTGCTTCAGATCGTGATTGAGCGTGACATAGGTAATGTATTTTGAAGGGATAGGTTTGATGGCGTGAGAATAAGGCGGCGGGCCGTATTTGAGCACCTTTTTTTCGCTGTTCCACATCAGGTCATGATCGCGCCAGATGACGAAACGCGTCAGTCGATAACGTCGGCCATAATCTTCGATCGCCAGATACAGCGCTTTGGTATAGATGATGTTTTCCGGCAGCGTGCCGTTTTCCACCACCACATGGCTGATTGCGAGCGCTTCCCATTGGGCGATGAGGCGATCCGCCAGCTGCCGCGCCGTCAACGCGATGGTATGCAACAAAGCGGTTTTTTCTTGCTCGTCAATGGGCGTTTTCTGGCCGATCAACGCCGCGTGCGCGTACTCGAGAAAGGCGGGGTGGTAATCTGGAATCGACGTGATGTCGTCCAGGCGGACCAGCGTAAAGACATCGCGGTAGATGTCATGCTCATGCTGATAGGGTTTATTAAAGTTTCCCTTATCAATCTTGATGTCGTATCCCAAATCAAGATAAGAGCGAAATCCACAGGCTTGCAGTCGTTTGGCAATCTTCATTGCTTCCACCGTGATCCCCGAGACCGAGACGGCATCGAACGAAATGAACATTGCATTCTTCTCTTGCCTTTCGTGCATCGCAGTACCTCCTGCTATTATTTGTAGTGCATTGATTTAAATTAACTATTTCTTAACAAGTCTCCGGTAACGTTCCCAATTGAGTGGAAAAAGAATCGTTTTGACGCTCTGGAATACACTCAAATCTGACAGAACGGAAGCTTAACCGTTCAAAAATGTAAAGATACGTTTATGCTTTGTGAGGGCTCTCACAAATATTCCGGTGCGGGAGGCGTGAAACAAGCAGAGGAAAAGAGGGGGGATCAAGCCCCCCGAATGTGGGGCATGCGATGCCGATTTAACGATTCGCCGTGCCGCCTTCGGCAGGCTGAAGTATCGCCTGCAGCAGCGTCGGCACCTGCTGGGATCCCACCGCCGGGCTGAACAAAAACCCTTGGCCGATATGGAAACCGGCTTCGCACAGCGTTTGGCGCTGCTGCTCGGTTTCCACGCCTTCGGCGATGATATCGATCGACAGCTTTTGACCGAGAATGCCGATGCTTTCCACGATCGCCAGGATCGCCGGTTCGGTGTTCATGCGTTGAATGAAGTCGCAGTCCAGCTTAATGCAGTCCAGCGGGTAGTCCATGATATGGCTGAACGAGGAGTGGCCAGTGCCGAAGTCGTCCAGTGCGATACGGATACCCATCTCTTTGAGCATGTGCAGCGCGCGCAGTACGTATTTCGAACCGTGCTTGTTGAACGCGTGTTCGGTCACTTCCAGTTCGATCAGGTGGTGGGGAATGTGGAACTTCAGCAGGCGTTGCAGGAAGGTTTCGGCGTAGTTGTCGCGTAAAAACTCGATCGGCGACACGTTCAGCGAAACGGGCCGCACTGCCACGCCGGCTGCGCGCCAGCGGGCGATATCGGCGAAGACTTTCAGCTGCATGGCTTCGCTGATTTTGGTCGCCAGTTCGTAGTCGTTGAAGGCCTCGCTGACCGTCGCCGGCAGCTGTATGCCGTTTTGCGGGCAATGCCAGCGCAGCAGCGCTTCGAAGCCGACGATGCTGCCGTCGGCGAGGCTGACCTTCGGCTGGTAGTTGGGGCGAATGCAATTATCGCGCACGATCTGGCGCGCGTAGTTGAGCTGACTGGCGCGGGCGCGGGCTTTGTCCATCATCTTGCTGTCGAACATGTAGACGCCGCCGCGGCCGCCTTCTTTCAGTTCATACAGCGCGGTATCGGCGCACTTCATCAGCTCTGACGCATCGCGGGCATCTTTGGGATAGATGGCGCCACCGATGCTCATGCCGCAATGCAACGTCTTGCCGCCGTGGGTGATCGGCGTCTCCAGCTGCAGCAGAAACTTGTTGGCGATGCGGAAAATATCCTGCTCGTTTTCGACGTCGCTGATCACGACGGCGAACTCGTCGCCGCCGAGGCGAGAGACGAACGAATGGGTATTCATGCAGGCGCTCAGCCTTTTGCCCAGCACCCGCAGCAGATGATCGCCCGCCGCGTGGCCCAGCGTATCGTTCACCAGTTTGAAATGGTCAAGATCCAGCAGCATCAGCCCGAGCGACTTGTTGCCGTGCAGGGCGCGCTTCATCTCTTGCTTCAGCTTTTTCTTGAAGAGGCGTCGGTTGGGCAGGCCGGTCAGTTCGTCATACTCGCTGGCAAGCAGCAGGCGTTGCTCCATCACGCGCTGCGACGTCACATCCCGTGAGACGCACAAGATCTCGGCCACGGCCCCGTGCTCATCGCTGACGGGAGAGAGGATGTTGTCCCAATGCTGTTTTTTGCCCTGCGGCGTCACGCTCAATCCCGCGAAACGCGCATTCTTACCGGCTTTGACGCTGCGCAACGCTTTGCTGCCGCGGCGGCGAACTTCGGGCGACAACAGCCCCAGCCAGGGCATGCCAAATTCTTTTTGCGCCGGATCGAGGCCGAGCGCCAGGCTGCCGGAGCGGTTCATGTGGCGCAGCGTGCCGTCGCGATTGATCACTTTGATGCAGTCGACGCTGGCGTCCAGCATGTCTTGCTGGATAGAGAGCGCCTGAACGTTTTGCTGGCGTTGCAGCATTTGCGGATGGATGTCGGTAGCGGTGAGGTACCAGCTTGGCTCCAGCGCCTTGCCGTCCTGGCGGGCGTTAAACGCCAGCATAAACCACCGGTAGGCGCCGCTGCGCTCGCGCAGACGGGCTTCGCCGGCGAACGAGGAGAGGGCAACGATGGCCTGGCGCCATTGCGCGGCCAGGCGTTCACGATCGTCAGGGTGCAGGGCCTCGAGCCAGTCTGCGGCGCCGTGCTCACCGGCGATTGCGCCGGTATAGTCGCGCCACTGCTTGTTGAAGTAACCGCCAAGGCGGTTGCCGAAGCAGATCAGACCCGGCAAGTCGTCTACGATTTCGCTGTAGAGGTCGATCGGATTTTTGTTATTGGTCTGCTCGGGCAACAGGCTCATGCGGTATTTCCTCGGAAAATTACCCATATTCTTGCTCTATAGCAGAGCCTCTTTCAATATAGTCTTGCCAATGAAAATGGGAATAGCCAGCGGGCGCGGCTAAAAATCGGCTTGGTAGCATGAAATAGATTACGCAAGAACGCATTAGGAATACTCCTGTTATTTATAAGCCCCTCTTATATTGCATCGAAAAATAAGTGCTCCGACCAGGCGGTTTAATAACCGCAAAAAAGTAATCAAACCTGATGTTTCTTTTTGAGGAAATGTTCAGTCTTTCTGCTGCTCTTTCACTCGTCATACCGCCTCTCTTATGCATCATGACTGACAAAATCCGCATGTCGGGCGGTAAAAAGCGCCATGTTATGCCCGGTTCAGCGGTGGCCGACGCACTTGTCGCCGACGTTTGCGGTGAAAGTTATGATGCAAATCAAGAAATGTTTTGTTTCATCTGTTGACACTTTGCTTACGTATAAGATAGCCTCGCGAATGAAAATCATTAACAAAACTGGATGATTGAGCGGGATGCACTCACAGCCTGATTCTCGCGCTTCGGCCGGATGGCCGAGCCGTGCCGGTATAACGGCGCCGGGTTTATCGCCGGCAAACGTACATTCGCCACCTGTCTGCACTTCTGCGCCCTAAGCGTATGGGGTGGTGACATCTTCATGTCCGCACGCCCGAATTTTTATCACTCAGCCTGTTTTATGCGGCCCGCGTCGGGCAGGCATGCGTTATCTGTCGTTTCACGATCATAGGAGGTTTCAGCGCGGTTAAAACGTCAGTTTTCTTCTGGGTATAAATAAACATGGAGCGTAAAATGATACTTAATAAAAAATTGAAGTTAGCGTATTGCGTGTTTCTGGGTTGTTATGGCTTGTCTCTTCATTCATCTCTTGCCGCTTATCGGGAACCAGGACAATTAGGTTCACCCGACAGTTGGAAAACCGCAGAATTTAATCGCCAATGGGGGCTTGAGGCTATTTCCGCCGAGTTCGCCTATGCCAGAGGCTATACCGGAAAAGGCGTGACGATTGGCGTTATTGATGATGCCATTCTCTCTCATCCGGAATTCGCCGGTAAACTGACGCGGCTGGATAACGGCAGCTATAATTTCTCGTATGATAAACAAGATAATATGTCATTCGGCACGCATGGCACGCATGTCGCCGGTATTGCAGCCGCCAAAAGAGACGGCTCCGGTATGCATGGCGTCGCCTACGACGCGGACATTATCGGCGCCAAGTTGAACGACTTCGGCAACCGCAACGGCCGCGAAGAACTGATCCAGAGCCCAGCCCGGGTTATCAATAACAGCTGGGGGATCCCACCGGCGGTCAGAAAGGATGCCAATGGCAACACCATTTGGCTGCCGAACGGGAGGCCTGACTATGTGGCGTGGGTGAAAACCGACGTCATCAATGAAGTGATGCGCAATAAGTCCAACCTGGAATGGGGCAGCGAGCAACCCGTGCCCACCGGCGGGCACAGCGCCATGGCGACGCTGCTGCGCGCCGCCAAGCATGGCAAACTGATCGTTTTCTCGGCAGGCAATTACAATAACTACAATATTCCTGAGGCGCAAAAGTCACTTCCCTATGCTTTCCCTGAGGTATTAAACAATTATCTGATCGTGACCAATCTGAGTAATAACGATAAGTTAAGCGTTTCCTCAACCAGCTGCGGACATACGGCCAGTTTTTGCGTGTCAGCGCCGGGCAGCAGTATTTACAGCAGCGTAGGGGAGCTGGTTTCCAATACCGGCGGGGCGGTGAACCGCGAAGCCTATAATAAGGGCGAGCTGACGGTTAAACCCGATTACGGAAATATGTCGGGCACCTCAATGGCGGCGCCGCACGTCACCGGATTTGCCGCCGTATTGATGCAGCGCTTCCCTTATATGAGCGCCGCTCAAATATCCGCGGTCATCAAAACCACCGCCACCGATTTAGGCGAGGCCGGCATTGATCATTTATTCGGCTGGGGCCGCGTCAATTTACGCGATGCGATCAACGGGCCGAAGATGTTTATCACCCAAGAGGATATTCCGCAGGAATTCTATGTGCCGGGTTCCTACAGTGAAAAACAGTTCGTGGTGAATATCCCCGGTCTTGGGAATATCGTCGAAGCCGGAACCCCGGTTGAGCGGCGTTGCACGTCGGGCGAATGCGACTTCGATTCGTGGAGCAATGACATCCGCGGCCACGGCGGGTTGACCAAAACGGGCGCCGGTACGCTGGCGCTGTTGGGCAATAATACTTACAGCGGTGACACCTGGGTGAAACAGGGCGTACTGGCGATCAACGGTTCGGTGGCGTCCAATGTCTATATCGAAAATAGCGGCACGCTGGCCGGCGACGGCACGGTGGGGGCGTTCAGAGCGGTTCGGGGCGGCAGCGTGACGCCGGGAAATGGCATCGGTACGCTGCACGTGTTGCATGACGCCGTGTTTGATCGCGGCTCGCAGTATAACGTCGAGGTCGCAGACAATGGCCGCAGCGATAAAATCGAAGCGCGCCGCGCTTTCCTCTACGGCGGCAGTGTGAACGTCAGCCTGGAGCACAGCAAAAACCTGCTGTCGCAAAATGAGGCGCAAAGCCTGCTGGGCAACAAATACACCATCCTGACGACGACGGATGGCGTGACCGGCCGCTTCGAAAACGCCAATCCTTCGTATCCGTTTGTCAATGTGACGCTGGACTATCAGGGCAATGACGTCGGCCTTGGGATCACGCGCACCGCCGCCCGTTTTGACAGCCTGGCCAGCACCGAAAACGAGAAAGCGGTCGCCCGCGCGGTGGAAACGCTCAACGCCACGGAACCGGTCACGGAAACGGCCAAACGCAGCGTCGCGGCGCCTACCGCTGAAGCGCTAACCGCACTGCAGGGCGTTGAAGGCGAGGCGACAGCCGTTACCGAAGCGACGAGCCCCGTGGCCGGCCATCCGGTTTATGAAAGCTTCCTCGGCTTCACTTCGGCCAGAGAATTGCAGCAGGCGACACGTCAACTGTCCGGCCAGATCCACGCGGATATGGCTTCCGCCCAGATCAACGAAAGCCGTAATCTGCGCGATACCGCCACCGAACGCTTGCGCCAGGCTGAAGGCCGCCGCACCGCTTCCGATATCAAAGCGGATGATAATGGCGCCTGGGCGAAACTGCTGGGCAATTGGGGGCATGCTTCCGGCAACGACAACGCCACCGGTTACCAGACATCCACCTATGGCGTGCTGTTGGGTCTGGACAGCGAACTGTTTGACGACGGCCGGCTGGGCGTGATGACCGGGTATACCCGCACGTCGCTGGATGGCGGCTATCAGTCAGATGCTCACAGCGACAACTACCATCTGGGGCTGTACGGCGACAAACGTTTCGGCGCGTTGGCGCTGCGAGCGGGCGGCACCTATACCTGGCATCGCATCGACACGTCGCGCTCGGTAAACTACGGCGCGCAGGCGGATCGCGAAAAGGCCCGCTATAACGCGCGCACCGGTCAGCTGTTTATCGAAAGCGGTTACGATTGGAGCAACGACGTGGTCAATCTTGAGCCGTTCGCCAACCTGGCGTACACCCACTATCGCAACGAGGGGATCAACGAGCAAGGCGGGGCGGCGGCGCTGCGCGGCGATAAGCAAAGTCAGTCCGCCACCGCTTCGACGCTGGGCTTGCGCGCCGATACGCAATGGCAGACCGACAGCGTGGCGATCGCGCTGCGCGGCGAGCTGGGTTGGCAACATCAGTACGGCAAGCTGGAGCGTAAAACACAGCTGATGTTCAAACGCAGCGATGCGGCGTTCGACGTGAACAGCGTCCCCGTTTCCCGTGACGGGGCGGTTCTGAAGGCGGGCGTCGATGTTTGGGTTAACAAAAACGCCGTGTTGTCCCTCGGTTACGGCGGGCAATTGTCGTCCAACCATCAGGACAACAGCGTCAATGCCGGTCTGACCTGGCGCTTCTGATAGCCGTTGATCCGTTTCACGCTACTCAGCCCCCATCGCAACGATGGGGGTTTTTTATGGGGCGCGCGGAAGCGACAGGCCGGGCGGCGGTGTCTTCACAGGATAAAGGCGCGTTAGAACAGGATGTTTCTAATTCTTTTGGTTAGAAAAATTGATGATAATCATCTGAAATGACTAAAAGGATTTAGGCCGAAACATGGAATTTCTCTTCATTTTATTATTTTTTACCTTATACATATCAATTGCCTGTGAGTATCACCGGCGCCGGTGGCGCGCGCTGTATCGCCGTAAGAGAAATAAAAGAAAAGGCATGAAAATGAAACGGATGGTTAATATTCTGCTGTTCAGGCAATAAACCCAAAAAAAGGAGACGTCATGCAACGTCTCCCTCTAAATGCCCATTGAGCGCGGTGCGCCGCTTTATTTAACCGGCGTTCCGGCGATTATTTATCCAGCGCGTAGGCGATGACGTAATCTCCGCGATCCGGCGACTGACGTGCGCCGCCGGCGGAAATGACGACATACTGCTTACCGGTGGTCGGCGAGACGTAACTCATCGGCGTGCCGCCGCTGCCGACCGGCAAGCGCGCTTTCCACAGCTCTTGCCCGGTGGACGAATCAAAGGCGCGCAGATAATAATCCTGCGTACCGGCGATAAACACCAGTCCGCCTTGAGTCGCCAGCGTGCCGCCCAGCGTCGGCATGCCGATCGGCATCTGCGCGCGCATTTTGATGCCGAACGGCCCGGTATCCTGCACCGTTCCTACCGGAACCTGCCACACCACTTTGCGCGTCTGCAAATCGATGGCGGAGAGGGTGCCGAACGGCGGTTTTTGGCAAGGAATGCCCAGCGGCGACATGAAGCGATTCTTATTGACGGCATATGGCGTGCCTTTGAGCGGGACCGCGCCCATGCCGGTATTCACGGCTTCACCGCCGTTGCCGGCCGGCGCGCCTGCGTCGGCTTTCTGCGGGATCATCTGCACCCACAGGCCCAGACGCATATCGTTGGCGAAAATATAACGGTTGTTCGGATCGGTAGAGAGACCGCCCCAGTTCATGCCGCCCAGCGAGCCGGGGAAGCTGAGGGAAACGTCGGTGTCCGGCGCGGTGAACAGGCCGTCATAACGCATCGATTTAAAGCTGATGCGGCACATCAATTGATCGAATGGCGTAGCGCCCCACATGTCGGACTCGCTGAGCTTCTGCGCGCCAATCTGCGGCATGCCGACGGAGAACGGCTGCGTGGCGGAATATTGCTCGCCCGGAATGGTGCGGGTCTTCACCGGCAGTTCCTTCACTTCGGTCAGCGGTTTGCCGGTATGGCGATCCAGCACGAAGATCTGCCCGCTTTTGGTGCCGATAACCAGCGCAGGGCGGGTGGTGCCGTCCTGCATCGGGAAGTCGAGCAGGCTGGGCTGCATCGGCAGATCGAAGTCCCACAGATCGTTATGCACGGTCTGATAGACCCATTTCTCTTTGCCGGTGGTCGCGTCGAGCGCCAGCACCGAGGCGCCGTATCGGTGATCCAGCGCGTTGCGGTTGGCGCCCCACAGATCGACGGAGGAGCTGCCCATCGGCAGGAAGACCGTGTTCATCGCCGGATCGTACGACATCGGCGCCCAGGAGTTCGGGGTGCTGCGCACGAAGTGTTGATCCGGTTTCAGGGCAGCGTTCGGCTGCGGATTGCCCGGGTCAAACGCCCAGCGCATTTCGCCGGTGATCACGTTGAAGCCGCGCAGCACGCCGCCGGGCATATCGGTTTGCACGTTATCGGCAACGCGCCCGCCGACCACCACGGTGGTGCCGGCCAGCGTCGGCGCCGACGTCAGTTGATATTTCGGATCGGCGGCGTCGCCGAGACCGTCCTTCAGGTCTACCACGCCCTGGTTGCCGAAGTGTTGGCAGAATTCGCCGTTGTCGGCGTTAATCGCCATCAGGCGCGCGTCGATGGTGTTCATCAATATGCGCCGTTGGCAGCTGTCGCCGGCCGCCAGCGCGACGGGCGCGGCGGGGGTTGAACCCGGCACGCTCGGCGCGGGCAACGGCTTGTTGATATCGAAGTAGGCCAGGCCGCGACAGCGGTTCCATACCTGCGACTTGGCGTTGACTTCTCGCCGCCAAATTTCTTTGCCGCTGTCGGCGTCGACGGCGATCACATTGTTATGCGGCGTGCACAGGAAAATGCGGTTGCCGATTTGCAGCGGCGTTTGCTGATCTTCCGCGCCGTTGCCATCAGGGCTGATAGGGATGTCACCCGTATGGAAAGTCCAGGCGACTTTCAGCTCCCGCACGTTATCGCGGGTGATCTGATCCAGCGCGACGAAACGGCTGCCGCCCGGCGTATTGCCGTAGTTATCCCAATCTTTCTGCTGTTGCGCTTTATCAACCGGGATCAGCGGCAGCGGCTGGCCGCTGAAGGCAACGGTGGGATGCGGCTGGAACATTTGGACAAAGGCGCCGACCATGCCGACCGCCAGCAAGGCGGAGAGCAGGTAAGCCGGCTTGGCCAACGGCGCTTTGCCTTCGCGCTTGCGCAGCGCCGGCCAGGTGAGGAAGGCCAGCAGCATCAGGCCGGTCGGCACCATCAGACGGGAAATCAACGGCCAAAAATCAAAACCGGCGTCCAACGGCGCCCAAATGACGGTGCCGATGAACACCGCCAGGAACAGCCAAACCGCTGAGGACTTGCGGCGGAAAAACTGAATGGCCGACAGCAGGATGACGAGGCCGGCAATCAGGAAGTAGGCGCTGCCGCCCAGCGAGAGCAGTTTGCCGCCGGCGACGGTGAAGAACAGGCCGGTGGCGGCCAGGATGATGCCCAACAGGCAACACCACAGCGTAAGTTTTATGCCCGAACGTGCATTGGCATCTGACATTGAATAATCTCCAATAACATACTGATTCTTAAAGGTGAAAAGGTCGTTATTGGCGACTATTGTAACATTGATGGAGGTGCGCTTGTTAAGGATATGTAACTGTTTTTATGAGGGAAAAGCCGACGTTATCGGTACAACCTCGGTTTGGCTTAGAGGAATATCCGTTTCTGCCAGTGTACGAGCTGCGCGGCAGGCAGAGAGGCAACCTGCGCCACCCGGTGGCGATTTTCCAAGGCGATTTCCCGGGCGCGTTGCAACGGCTCGGCGCTGAGGCGCTGCACGCTTTGCCGCAGCGCCTGTTGCGCCAGCTCCAGTTCGCCGGCGCCGAGGTGCGCCAGTTCATGGCGCATCTGCAGCAAGAATTCGTCGGTTAACTGCCGCAGCTGCTCAACGGCGAACGTCGGGGATTGCAGCGCAAACAGCAGGCCTTCGGCATCGCCGCTGCGATGAAAGGCGCATTGCACCACGTAACCCACGTTGCGCTCGACGCGCAACTGCTGGAAGTAACGCGGCGCGTAAAGCCGGGCCAGCACGCGCAGCGCCCAACGGCCTTCGGCTTCGTCGTTCGGCAGCGGGTAAAATTGCAGCAAGGCGTGTTCTGCGCCGTTTTCCGTCAGGGTGACGGGGTGGTGATGCAGAGGCGCCGGCCGCTGAGCCTCGTCGGTTATGGGAAAAGGAAAGTCATACAGTAAATGCGACAGCCGCCGCTTCAACTCGCCGTCGCCGCCAACCAGGGTGGCATGCCAGAGTGGGGCCGTTGCCGTTGATACGCTCAACGCCGCCGGCAATTGGGCTAACAGGCGGCGAATGGCGATATCGTTTTGCGCTTTGAGCTGCGCGTGGCGCAGGTTTCTCGCAGCCTCGTTGATGACGGCCGGCGGCAGCGCCGCCAGGGCCCGATTCACGACGTTCAGACCGTGGCAGATCAGCGCTGCGCTGCCCGCCAGCTGTAATAACCACACGCCCTGGTGGCGCTCGAAGCTTAAATGTCCCTCCCGATGCGCTAACTCGGCCGCTCCAGGGCGCAATGCCGCCTGCAAACCACAGGCCTGTTCTTCGCTGAGAGCGCCATGCGGCGATGGGCGCAGCAGCAGCACCGGCTGCGCTTCGTCGGGGTGCAGATGCCGCAGCGGCGCCTGGCCGGCCGGCAGGGGCGGGATCGGCAGCGCCGCCGAGGTGGAGAAAAAGCGGAAAGGATCTATCGTGGGCGTCGGCACGGTGCGGACGAAGGGCGCGAGCGCCAACGGCAGCCCTTGAATTTCACGCGTTTCACCGCCTCCCTCGGGCAGCACGGCCAGACGGCGATGCGGCGCGCTAATCAGCGCCGAAATATGCCGTGGCCAATCGTCGTTCGGCTCCACCGGCGGCAGCCCAAATGCTCTGGCGCGCAACTGATCGAGCGGCGCCAAACGGTGGAAATCGCGGTTTGCCAGTTGCCCGAAATGCGCAAGCTGAGCCGGTGTCAGCGCGATCAGCGCCTGCAACCAGGCCAGCAAGGCGCTTTCGATGTGGGCGGCTTCAGACGCCGCGCCGTGATTGACGGTAAAAATAAAACTCAGCAGTGCGCTGTTTTCAGCGCAGCGGGCGTAATCCAGCCTAACGGCGTCGGCCCACGCGTGAGCGCGCAGCCGTGCCAGCAGCCCGCCAGGGGCTTCGTCCAGCAATAAACGCTCCAGCCGCCGCAGCCAGCCGCGTGAACGGGAGTGCGGCAGGGCAAACACCAACCGCAGCAGCGGCGCGCCGGGCAGAGACAGCGTGTAATCTTGCCCGGCGGCCAGCGGCGGCAATGCCTCGGGCGGCGCGACGCTGCCCGGCGGCAAGGCGCCGCCGTAGCGCTGCGCCAGCGCATGCAACTGCTCGAGCGATTGCGGGCCTTGCAGCCACAGCGTGATGTTCGGCGCGCGGTAATAGTGGTGGTGAAACTGCCGCAGCGCCCGCTGCAACGCGGGAATATCGCTGCCGAAAGCGGCGCGGCTGCCGATATGAAAGCGGTGCAACGCGTCAATGCCGCTGAACATCTGCCGCTGCGCCGCTTCGCAGCGGGTTTCACCGTCGGCGCGCAGCAGGCGATATTCGGCGTCGATGACCTCGATCTCCTGGGCGATTGCCTCAGCCGCCAGCTGTGGGACGGCGAGCATATCGATCAGCCTGGCCAACCCCTCCGCCAGCTGTTCGGCGCCCACCTCAAAGAAAAACGCGGTTTGCGTGGCCTGGGTCGTGGCGTTTAACCGGCCGCCGACCGCCGGCGTCCAGCCCATCAGCCCATCCTGCGCGCTAAAGTTCACGCTGCCGCGAAACAGCATATGCTCCAGCAGATGCGCCAGGCCCGGCCAGGCGGCAGGCGCCTGAAAGCTGCCCGCCTCGATGCGCACCAGCGCGGCGGCGGCCTCGGCGTCAGGGGTGCTTATCGCCCTGACGGCCAAACCGTTATCGAGCTGCCACGAGGCGGCGAGTGTCATCGTCAGCCCTTGAAGATCAATCGGGAGTTGGTCTGATTGCGAAAACGCAGCTGATCGATGCCGATCTGCGAGCGATTCGCCGCTTCACGCGCCGCCAGAATGGTGCCGTGGTGCGGCGACTTGCCGCATACCGGATCGGCGTTGTCTGCGTCGCCGGTCAGCATGAACGCCTGGCAGCGGCAGCCGCCGTAGTCTTTCTCTTTCTCCGAACAGGAACGGCAGGGCTCAGGCATCCAGTCATAGCCGCGATAGCGGTTAAAGCCGAAGGAGTGATACCAGATATGCTGCAGATCGTGCTCCAGCACCGACGGAAAGGCGATCGGTAACTGACGGGCGCTGTGACAGGGTAACGCCATGCCTTCCGGCGTCACGCTCATGAAAATAGCCCCCCAACCGCCCATGCAGCCTTTGGGGCGTTCCTCATAGTAATCCGGCGTGACGAACAGCAGGTTGGCCAGCTTGCCGTCGGCAGCCATGCGTTCGCGATAGCGTTTCACCACGGCTTCCGCATCGGCGATCTGTTCGCGGGTCGGCAGCAGGCCTTCACGGTTCAGGTGCGCCCAGCCGTAGAACTGGCAGGTCGCCAGCTCGACGTCGTCGGCATCCAGCTGGATCGCCAGTTCGATGATGCGGTCGATCTGGCCGATATTATGGCGATGCAAGACGAAGTTGAGCACCATCGGATAGCCGAGCGCCTTGACCGCCTTGGCCATCGCCAGCTTCTGCTGAAACGCCTTGGCGGAGCCCGCCAGTGCGGCGTTCAGCGTTTCATCGCTGGCCTGAAAACTGATCTGAATATGATCCAGCCCGGCGTCGGCGAAGGTCTGCAGCTTTTTCTCGGTCAGGCCGATGCCGGAGGTGATCAGGTTGGTGTAAAACCCGAGATCGCGCGCGGCGGCGATCAGCTCGGGCAGGTCTTTACGCACCAACGGCTCGCCGCCGGAGAAACCGAGCTGTACGCTGCCCATCGCCCGCGCCTGGCGAAACACCGCGATCCATTGCTCGGTCGTCAGCTCTTTTTCCTGCGCGGCAAAGTCGAGCGGGTTGGAGCAATAGGGACACTGCAGCGGGCAGCGATAGGTCAGCTCCGCCAGCAGCCAGAGCGGCGGATTTACCGCCGGCGCACGTGGCTCAGTCACGGAAGGTCACCCATTTTTGTTCGTAGGCGCGCTGGAAAAACGCCAGCACGTCGTCCGCCAGCCCCTCGGCGCCGGGGAAGCGGGCGTTCAGCTGCGCGATGATGCCGTTCAGCGTGGTGTTGCCGTCAACCAGCTGCAGGATGGCGGCGGCGCTGTCGTTCAGTTTGGCCATGCCTTCCGGGTAGAGGATCACGTGGCTGTTTTGCACCTGCTCCCATTGCAGGCGGTAGCCGCGGCGGAAGACGGGGGTGTGTTCAGGATTCAGCGTCATTACACCAGCCTCTGATTGTGCCAGACCCGCGCGGCGGTCACGCTGTGGTAAGGCGGGCGGTTCAGGGTATAGGCCATGCTCATGGCGTCCAGCATGCTCCACAAAATATCCAGCTTGAACTGCAGGATTTCCAGCATGCGCTGCTGTTTTTCAACGGTATCGCAATAGTCCAGCGCCAGCGCCAGCCCGTGCTCCACGTCGCGGTTGGCCTGGCCGAGGCGACTGCGGAAATAGTCGTAGCCGGCGGCGTCGATCCACGGGTAGTGCTGCGGCCAGCTGTCGAGGCGCGACTGGTGGATCTGCGGCGCGAACAATTCGGTCAGCGAGCTGCAGGCCGCTTCCTGCCAACAGGCGCGGCGCGCGAAGTTGACGTAGGCATCCACCGCGAAACGCACGCCGGGCAGCACCAACTGCTCGGACAGCAGGGCGTCGCGCTGCAGCCCAACCGCCTCGCCGAGGCGCAGCCAGGCCTCGATGCCGCCTTCGCTGCCGCCGTAACCGTCGTGATCCAGAATGCGCTGCACCCATTTGCGACGGGTTTCCGGCTGCGGGCAGTTGGCCATGATCGCCGCATCCTTGATCGGAATGCTGGTCTGATAGTAGAAACGGTTGGCCACCCAGCCCTGGATCTGCTCACGGGTCGCTTCGCCGTTGTGCATCGCGATGTGATACGGGTGGTGGATATGATAATAAGCGCCTTTGGCGCGCAGCGCCGCTTCAAATGCCTGCGGAGTCAGGGGGAGTGGTTGCGTCATGGCGATTCCCTACAGTTCGATATTCATGCCGTCCCAGCTCACTTCGATGCCGGCGGCGCTCAGGCTCTGCCGTTCCGCGGAGTCTTCATTGAGGATCGGGTTGGTATTGTTAATGTGGATCAAGATCTTGCGTTTGGCGGGCAAGGTGCTGAGCAGGGCAGCCAGCCCGTGCTCTTCCGCCAGCGCCAGGTGCCCCATGTCTTTGCCGGTATTGCGCCCCACGCCGGCGTTGGCCAGCTCGTTGTCGCGCCAGAGCGTGCCGTCGATCAGCAGGCAATCCGCCCGGCGCAGCCAGGGCATCAAAGCCTCGTCCGGCTCACCCAGGCCCGGCGCGTACAGCAGACCGACCCCGCGCGCGGTATCTTCGATAAACAGCGCCACGTTGTGGCCCGGCAGCGGGCGATCGCGGTACGGCGAATAGGGCGGCGCGTTGCTGAGCAGCGGAATGGCGGTGAAGCGCACGTTTGGGCAGACTGCCGTGTGGAACGGTTCGCCGGGCGTCACCGGGTGATGGATCAACCCGCCGTTCCAGTGGGAAAGCATGGGAAACACCGGGAAACCGGTGCTGAGATCGTCGTGTACTTCGGGGGTGCACCAGACCTGATGCGGGCAGCCCTCACGCAAATTGAGCAAGCCCGCGCTGTGATCGATCTGGCTGTCGGTCAGCACGATCGCGCCGATGCCGGTGCCGCGCAGCACGTCGGGATTGTTCAATTCGGGCGAGGCCAGCAGCTGATGGCAAATGTCCGGGGAAACGTTGCACAGCACCCAGTTTTTACCGTCGTCGCTGACGGCGATGGAAGATTGCGTGCGGCGCGTGGCGTTGATGCTGTGGCTGCGAACGCCCCGGCAGTTGTCGCAGTTGCAATTCCACTGGGGAAAGCCGCCGCCCGCTGCCGAGCCGAGAACTTTTATCTGCATGTCTGAACCAGAAAAAGAAGGAAAGAAATGCCCGCGCGAAAGGCGGGCAGACAGGCGATTAACGGTTGGAAATGTACAGCGTCACTTCCAGCCCCAGACGCAGGTCAACAAACTCAGGTTTGGTCCAGGTAGTCATAGCGGTGCTCCTTTGCATGCATCGTGATAGTTCGAAGCCAATGAGAAAAATTCGCATTCGGCTGGCTCAATGTTGACGAAATGTGACGGAGATCGCAACCGTTAAAGCGTAACCGGGTTATTCACCCCAGGTGGCGGAGAGCACGTTCAGCCAGTTGCGCCAGGTCAGCTTCTCCAGCAGCCGGTCGTCAAACCCCGCCTGCTTGAGCGCTTGCGTCAGGCGCGGCAGGCCTGCGGCGTCCTCCAACGGTTGCGGTACGTTAACCCCGTCAAAATCAGAGCCAAATCCCACGCGATCTTCACCAAGTTTAGCGATCAAATACTCAACGTGTTTAACAATTTCTGTTAAGCCTGTCGTTGCACTGTCACGTTTTCCGTCAGCCCGCAGGAAGGCGGTGCCGAAATTGACGCCGACCATACCGTCGCTCTGGGCGATAGCGTCCAGCTGCGCGTCGGTCAGGTTGCGCGGCTGCGGGCAGAGGGCGTGGGCATTGGAATGGGTGGCGACCAGCGGTGCGGTGCTCAACGCGGCGGTTTGCCAGAAGGTTTTCTCGTTCATGTGCGAGACGTCAATCATGATGCGGCGCTGGTTGCAGGCGCGGATCAGCGCTTCACCGGCCGGCGTCAGGCCGGGGCCGGTATCGGGTGATCCGGGGAACGGCCCGCTGACGCCGGTGCCGAAGGCGTTCGGCAGATTCCAGAACGGCCCGATGCTGCGCACGCCCAGCCGATAGAAGGCCGCCAGCTGCGTCAGCGCCGCGTCGATCATGCCGGCGCCTTCGATATGCAGCACCGCGGCGATTTGCCCGTCGAGGCGGCACTGTTCTATCTCGGTAGCCGTGCGGCAGAGGCGCAACTGCCCCTGAGAGGCGCCCTCCAACTGGTGCAGGATGGCTATCTGCCGTTCGGCTATCGCCAGCGGATCGAACGCGGCCTGCGCGTCCTCCAGCGTTTGATTACGCATCTGGGCGATATAGCTGACCGGAGGAATAAACACCGCGAACAGCCCGCCGCAGAATCCGCCGCGCCGCATGCGTGGAAAGTCGAGGTGGCCCGGCGTGACGTGCGAATAAAAGGCGGTGACCGGATCGTCATCGTGCTGCAGCCACAGGTTGAGCAGCAGGTCGTTATGGCCGTCGAACACCGGCCAAAGGGGGGGAAGCGTCATGGGCGTTTCACTGTGTCAGGCATCATGCCCGCTATGTTGTACGATCGCGCGAGGGGGAACAACCCCCGCGCGATGAGGGATTTAAAGGCGTATCGACAGCTCGACGTCATCCGCGAACGGCGTGGAGAGATAACCCGACGCCGGAGAACGCACGCGCGCCAGATAATCCGGGCTGTAATCGGCGTTGTCGGCGACGATCAGCGCGCCGGGGCGCAGACGATTCTCCAGCAGCGCGAGGATATCGGGGTAAAGCCCCTTGGCGCCGTCCAGCAACAGCAGGTCGATGGTGGCCGGCAGATCGTCGCGCAGCGTTTCCAGGGCATCGCCCACGCGGACCTCCACCAGATCGACGACGCCGCCTTCGGTCAGGTTGCGGCGCGCCTGCGCCGCTTTGCTCGGTTCAAATTCGCAGGTGATCAACCGCCCGCCGCCGTTGTCGCGCAGCGCGGCGGCCAGGTGCAGCGTTGAAATACCGAACGACGTGCCGAATTCGACGATGTTTTGCGCCCGACAACCGCGCGCCAGCATGTACAGCAATGCGCCGGTTTCCGGCGACACCGCCAGGGGGAAATCCTTCAGGCGATGGTAGAGTTCACGATAGTCGGTTTTACTCTGCATCAGTCGATTTTGCTCTTCGTCAGGCACGTCGCGGAACAGGGCGGCGAGCGCCGGTGAACGGCCGGCGGCCTGCTGGAACAGGGTGCTTAGCAGCGGCGCCAACGGCGCGGTGGTCAGGGTACTCATGGCAAAACTCCCGTAGAAAAAGTGAGCGCGAAAGCGCGTGCCGCTATAATATGACGAACTATTCGCATTTCACTATTCGCATTGGCCGCCCGCTATGACTGAACGCCGCAGTAAGCAAATTTCCTCGAGAAAACAACCGCAACAGGCGCGATCCGCCGAATTGGTCTCCGCCATTTTGACCGCCGCTATTCAGGTTTTGGCGCAGGAGGGCGCCGCGCGTTTCACTACCGCCAGAGTGGCTGAACGCGCCGGCGTCAGTATCGGTTCGCTTTATCAGTATTTTCCCAACAAAGCGGCGATCCTGTTCCGTTTGCAAAGCGACGAATGGCGGCAGACCACCGCCATGCTGAGCGGCATTCTGGCCGATCGAGAGACTGCGCCGTTCGAGCGTTTGCGGTTGCTGGTGCAGACATTTATCCGTTCGGAATGTGAAGAGGCGCAGATGCGCGTGGCGCTGAACGATGCGGCGCCGTTGTACCGCGATGCGCCGGAGGCGCAGGCGGCGAAGACCACCGGCAAAGACATCGTGCAGGTGTTTATGGGCGAAGCGTTGCCCGATGCGGCGGAAGGCGTCCGTACGTTGGCAGGCGAGCTGATCGTCGGCACGCTGGGGGCGGCGGGCAAGCAATTCTCCGAAACGCCGCGCAGCGATGCGGAAATTGTGGCTTATGCCGATGCGATGGCGGACATGTTTTGCGCCTATCTGGTCGATTTAAACGGGCGAGCGGAGCCGTAAGGGAATGTTTGGTGACATTGTCACTTGATGGGCGCGGTGCCTACGCCCGTTGACGGCAGACGGCCAACACCAACTGCCGCAGCCAGCGGTGCTCCGCTTCAGCGTCCAGGCGCGGGTGCCACATTTGCGAGACGGTAATGGGCGGCGTTTTCACCGGCAGCTCGAACATGCGCAGCGGGCCGTCGTCCGGATGAGCATGCAGAAAGGAGGCGGGCAACAGCGCCAGCAGGTCTGAGGCTTGCGCCACCGCCAGCGCGGCCGGAAAGCTCGGCACCACGGCGGCAATCTGGCGCGTCAGCCCCAGCTCCGCCAACGCGGCGTCTACCGGCCCGAGAATGCGCCCGCTGCGCGAAGCCACCACGTGGCCGCAGGCGGCGTACTCGGCGGCGCCTATCTTGGGCCGCTGCGCCAGCGGGTGCGTGCTTCTCATCACGCCGACGAAGCGGTCGCGAAACAGCGCCTGCAGGCGGATTTCCGGTCCCATTTCGCCCAGCACGCCAATCTCCAGATCGACCAGGCCTTCACGCAGGGGGCGGTCGCTTTTCTCCGGCTTGGGCGCAAAGCGCAGCCGCGCCCGTGGCGCCTGTTGCGCAGCGGCGGCGATCAGCGCCGGGCCGAAGGCCTCGACGAAGCCGTCGTTGGCGCGCAGCGTAAAGGTCCGGTCGAGCGTGGCGGGATCCAGCGCGTTCGGCGTCGGACGCAGCAGCGCCCGAGCTTCGAATGCCGCGTTTCGCGCCCGTTCGCGCAGCGTTTCGGCATAAGGCGTCAGCACCATATGACGCCCGGCGCGCACCAACAGCGGATCGCCGGTGGCCGTGCGCAGTCGGCTGAGTGTGCGGCTCATCGCCGAGGCGCTTAAACCGAGACGTCGCGCCGCGCCGGCAACGCTGCCCGTCGACAGCAGCGCGTCGAGCGCGGTCAGCAGGTTGAAATCAGGGTCGGTCATGCGTTTATCCTGTGGCGCCGGAAATAAGAGAAGGCGTTTACTGCAGTATATCAGCGTAAGCGCTGTGTCACTTGCTCTCTGATGGGCAATAAAAAAGCCGATAACCAGGGGGTTATCGGCTTTTAATGCGCAGTGGCGGAGGGTTACGCCGGCAGCTGCTGCGCGGTTTTCTCGACCAGCGCCAGCAGCAGCTTGATGTCTTCCAGCGTCACGATCGGGTTCAGCAGCGTCATCTTCAGGCAGGTCACGCCATCGAACTCGGTCACGCCGACGTTGGCGCGGCCCGACTCCAGCAAGGCGTCACCGATGCGCTGGTTGAACAGCGCGACGGCCGCGTCGCCTTTCGCCGCCAGCTGCGCCGGACGGTAGCGGAACAGCACGCTGGCCAGCTGCGGCTGCATCACCAGTTCCAGCGATTCCTGATCGGCGATGTAACGCGCCACCTGTTGCGCCAGCGAGACGCCATGATCGATGATCTCGGCATACTGCTTCTGCCCCAGCGCTTCCAGCCCCATCCACAGCTTCAACGCATCGAAGCGGCGGGTGGTCTGCAGCGATTTGGAGACCAGGTTCGGCACGCCTTGCGCTTCGTCGAATTCGGAGTTCAGGTAGGCAGCCTGATAGCGCATCAGCTCGTAGTGGCGCTCGTCTTTCAGCAGGAAGGCGCCGCAGCTGATGGTCTGGAAGAACTGCTTATGGAAGTCCAGGGTGATGGAGTCCACCAGCTCCAGGCCGTCCAGGTAGTCGCGGTACTGCTCGGAGAGCAGCAGCGCGCCGCCCCAGGCCGCATCCACGTGCACCCAAATTTTCTGCTCCGCCGCCAGCCGCGCGATATCGCGCAGCGGGTCGATCGCGCCGGCATCGGTGGTGCCGGCGGTGGCGACGATCGCCATCACCTGCTCGCCGTTAGCCTTGGCCTGCGCCAGTTTTTCCGCCAGATCGTTCACGTCCATGCGGGCGAAGCGATCGGTTTTCACCAGCGTGACGGACTGGTAGCCGAGGCCCATCAGCGCCATGTTCTTCTGCACCGAGAAGTGGGCGTTTTCAGAACAGAACACTTTCAGCTTGCGCAGATCGCCCACCAGACCGTCCTGCTGCACGGAGTGGCCCTGACGCGCGAAGAATGCATCGCGCGCCAGCATCAGCCCCATCAGGTTGCTCTGGGTGCCGCCGCTGGTGAACACCCCGGCGTCGCCGGGCTGGTAACCGACCTGGGCGCGCAGCCACTCGATCAGCTTCATTTCGATCAGCGTGGCCGACGGGCTCTGATCCCAGGAGTCCATGCTCTGGTTGGTGGCGTTGATCAGCACTTCAGCGGCCTGGCTAATCACCAGGCTCGGGCAGTGCAGGTGCGCCACGCACTGCGGGTGGTGCACCGACAGGCTGTCTTTCAAAAAGTACTCGATGGCGCGCTCGATCGCCGCCTGGTTGCCCAGGCCTTGCGGGGTAAAGTCGAGCTGGATGCGCTCGCGCAGTTCGGCAACGCTTTTGCCCTGATACATCTCAGGCTGTTGCAGCCACTGCACGACGGCTTCACTGCTCTGTGCGATCGCCTGGCGGTAAGCCTCGGCGCTGTGCGCCGAGGAAGCCAGAATCGGGTTTAACTTGGACATCGCGGTCATTCGCTCCAATCAGACTGGCTTGACGCCGGCGGCCAACAGCGCCTGCTCAAATTTATCCAGGAAAATACCCAGCTCATCATTGGTGATCAGCAGGGAAGGCAGCAGACGCAGCACGCAGCCGTTGCGCCCGCCGCGCTCCAGGATCAAGCCGGATTCGAAGCATTTTTTCTGCAGCAGCGCGGACAGCTCGCCATCGGCCGGGTAGCAGCCCATGTGATCCTGCGCTTCGTTCGGCTTGACGATCTCGATGCCGATCATCAGGCCCAGACCGCGGACGTGCCCAATCACCGGATAACGTTTCTGCAGCTCGGCCAGCTTGCCTTTGAGCCATTCGCCCTGAGCGGCCACTTTGTCGGCGACCTTATGCTCCTTCAGGTACTGCAGGGTGGTCAGGCCGGTGGCCATCGCCAGCTGGTTGCCGCGGAAGGTGCCGGTGTGGTGGCCCGGTTCCCAGGCATCGAACTCTTTTTTGATGCCCAGCACCGCGAGCGGCAAGCCGCCGCCGACCGCTTTCGACATCACGATGATGTCCGGCTCGATGCCGGCGTGTTCGAAGGCGAACAGCTTGCCCGTACGGGCGAAACCGGCCTGAACTTCGTCGATGATCAGCAGAATGCCGTGTTCCTGCGTCACTTTGCGAATGCGCTGCAGCCACTCGGCCGGGGCCGGGTTAACCCCGCCTTCGCCCTGAACGGCTTCCAGGATCACTGCCGCCGGTTTACGCACGCCGCTTTCCACGTCGTTAATCAGATTATCGAAGTAGTAGGTCAGCGCCTTGACGCCGGCTTCGCCGCCGATGCCCAGCGGGCAGCGGTATTCATGCGGATAAGGCATGAATTGCACTTCCGGCATCATGCCGTTGATGGCCGCTTTCGGCGACAGGTTGCCGGTGACCGACAGCGCGCCGTGGGTCATGCCGTGGTAGCCGCCGGAGAAGCTGATCACGCCGGAACGGCCGGTGTGTTTTTTCGCCAGCTTCAGCGCGGCTTCCACCGCATCGGCGCCGGACGGGCCGCAGAACTGCAGGCAGTACCCTTTGCCTTCGCCCGGCAACAGAGAGAGCAGGTAGTCGGAGAAACGATCTTTCAACGGGGTCGTGAGATCGAGAGTATGTAACGGCAAGCCGCTGGTAATGACATTTTGGATGCTTTGCAGGACGTCGGGGTGATTATGTCCAAGAGCCAACGTTCCCGCCCCGGCCAGGCAATCAAGATATTGATTATTCTCAACATCAGTGATCCAAACGCCCTGGGCTTTCGCAATTGCCAACGGCAATTTGCGCGGATAACTCCTAACATTCGACTCAAATTCGGCTTGACGCGCCAAATAGGTTTCATTGTTTCCGTTTAATGAGTTTGCAACTAAAGTATCAATACGGACTTTATCCGTCATCATATCTCTCCTACAACCGAAGGTCTCAAGACGCAACGATTGAATTAATGAATTAGAAAAGTAACTGCCTTGTGAAAAGCGCGACCAATATATGGCTTTTTCGCCTGGGACTCAATAGCCGATTTTGTTTTGAATTGTTTAGTTTTTTCTTAGGCTCATCAATATGTTGTTGATTTGTTGACCGTTGGTTTTGCCGGCAAAAAACAACATTTCTTTAACATTGCGTAAAAATCCTTTTCTGCTTTCCTTTGGCTGCTTCTTTAATGCATTTATTATTAAGGTGAATTTCCGATTAATAACATAAATAGAAAATAGCGGCTTATTTTCATCTATTCACCACCTTAAGTCCTATAGCGGTTATATACACAAAATTTGTGATGAATATAAGCAGTCGAGCGTTAAAAGCGCAGTATCCAGGGTGGTGATTTCTTGCAGATTTTACGTAGCGCGATCAAAACAGCGGGATTTTTGTGCGGCGCCGGCGTGTCTGCCGGCGCCGCGGTCATTAACGTTGCCGTAACCAGGCATGATAGCGCCGCAGAGTGCGGCGGGTGCGCCACCGATCGATGAGCAGCGACCACAGCGGTGAGTAACGCACGTTGCGCGTCCGATCGCGGCTCAGAGCGTGCATGCGGCGCTTGATCAGCGACATGCGGGCGAGCAGCGTCAGCGTTTTGTCGCGCCATTTTACCGGTGCGGGCAGCGCATGAGGGGCTTCACCGGTTTGCCAGCGGCGCGGCAGATCGGGAATTTCCGCCATGGCGGTGGCGATGCCGACCACCGCGACGCCGCTGTTCAGCACCCGTTGCGCCACCGACGGGCGGGCGATGCCGCCGGTGGTCATCACCGGCATGCGCGCTACTGCGGCGAGATCGCGGGCGAAGGTCAGAAAATAGGCTTCGCGCGCCAGGGTGCTGTCGTCTGCGGCTTCCCCCTGCATCGCCGGGCTTTCATAACTCCCGCCCGACAACTCCACCAGATCGACCGGCAGTTCGTTGAGCATCAACAACACCTGTCGGGCCTCGTCCGGCGAAAAGCCGCCGCGCTGAAAATCGGCTGAATTGAGCTTCACCGCCACGCAAAAGTCTGGCGAGACACGCTGGCGCACCGCGCGCACCACCTCCAGCAGCAGACGGGCGCGATTCGCCAGTTCGCCCCCCCAACGATCGCTGCGCCGGTTGGCCAACGGCGACAAGAACTGGGAGATCAGGTAGCCGTGCGCCGCGTGGATCTGCACGCCGGTAAACCCGGCCTTTTCGGCGGCGTGCGCGCTGGCGGCGAAGCGGACGATCACCTCGGCAATCTGCGCTTCGCTCATGGCTTCCGGCTGCGCGAACGCCTTGCTGTACTTGCCCATCGCCATCGGAATGGCGGAGGGCGCCCAGGCGTTGCCGCCCATGTTGGCCATCACCTGACGGCCCGGGTGGCTGAGCTGCATCCATACCTGCGCGCCTTCCTGGCGCGAGGCCGCCGCCCAGGTTTTGAACGCCTCGAGCGGCGTATCCTGTTCCAGCACCACGCCGCCGGGGCCGGTCATGGCGCGTCCGTCGATCATCACGTTGCCGGTGATGATGAGGCCGGCGCCGCCGATACCCCAGTGGCGATACAGACGCCATAGCGCGGGGCCGGGCAGTTGGCCTTCATCGGCCAGATTTTCTTCCAACGCGGCTTTGGCCAAACGGTTGGGTAAGCGGCTGCCGTTGGGCAGAATCAGCGGGGTAAACATCGGGTACGTTCCTGTCGCAGGGGGAATGGCGCTATACTAGGTTTAAAGTTAACTTTAAGGTCAATAGGGCATGAAAATCGGAGAGTTGGCGGAGCGCGCCGGCATGGCCGCCTCGGCGATACGTTACTACGAACAGCAGGGTCTGCTGCCCAAAGCGGTGCGCGGCGTTAACGGATATCGGGTGTATAGCGAAAGCGCGCTGGAGCGGCTGCACCTGATCCAAATCGGCCAGAATCTGGGGTTCTCGCTGCAGGCGATCCGCGGGGTATTGGCGCTGCAGGGCAGCGCCTATCAGGATGGTTTGATACAAGGCGTCGACAGCCGGCTGGCGGAAATCGAGCGGATGATGGCGACGCTGAACGAGCAGCGTGAGACGTTGATGGCGACGCGGCGCATTCTGTTGGAATCCGGCGTGGCGGGGTTGTGCCAGGTCAAAAATGAAAAGCTGGCCGGCGGGCTGCCGCCCTGCAAGGCTTAGCGGGGGGCGCCCGGCCTGTGCCGCCGCGACGACGCCGGCCGACAGGCCTTGTTCCAGCTGGCGAGAATGCATAATCGGATTGATACTGAGTGAGTCTATGATGGACAAGGATATTTGCCGCTAACCGACGGATAGGCTGAACGGAATCACGCCGGCCGGCTGCACCGGATCCGTGGGTGTCACAATGGGAGTCAACATGCTCGAGCCATGCTTCCCCGAAAACGAAGCCGAACGCCTGTCGGTATTGGATTCGCTGAACGTGCTGGATTCGAACTCAGTAGAAAAGCTGGATCGCATCACGCGGCTGGCTGCGAAATATTTCGGCGTCACCATTGCGCTGGTGTCACTGATCGACCGCGATCGTCAATGGTTTTTATCACGCTATGGCCTGGATGTCCGGGAAACGCCGCGCAACATCTCGTTCTGCGGCCATGCCATTCTGCAACGCGAAGCGCTGGTGGTGCCCGATACCGCGCAGGATCCGCGCTTTTTCGATAACCCACTGGTGGTCGGTGGCCCGCGCATCGGCTTCTACGTCGGGCAACAGCTGCTGTCCCTCGACGGGTTGCCGCTCGGCACGCTATGCATTATCGACAGTCACCCGCAGCCGTTTCCTCAAGATAAACTGGCCGACCTGCGTGACTTCGCCGCGGTGGTGGAAGAGTATCTGCAGAGCATCGAACGCAACGTCTATACCGAAAACCTGAAATCCGATCTGCAGCGCACGGAGGCGTTATTCGAACAGACTTTCTCTCAGGCGGCGGTGGGCATGGCGCTGGTTTCGCTGCAGGGGTATTGGCTGCGGGTCAATCCGCGCATCTGTGAAATGCTGCAATACTCCGAGCGCGAGCTGATGGATCGCACCTTTCAGGACATTACCTATCCGCTCGATCTCAACACCGATCTGGAAAAACTGCAGCAGTTGCTGAGAAACGAGATCGACACCTACTCGCTGGAGAAACGCTATTTCCGCGCCGATGGCACGATCGTATGGGTGGAACTGACGGTGGCGCTCAATCGGCTGCCGAACGGCAAGCCGGATCATTTCATCTCGGTCATCGTCGACATCAGCGAGCGCAAGGCGGCGGAGGCCGACCTGTATGCCTTGCAGCATGAGCTGGAAGAACGCGTCGAAATTCGTACGCATGAGCTTAACGTGGTGGTCAAACAGCTTAACGAAGAGATAGAAACGCGGGTGCTCGCCGAATCTCAGCTCAGTGCGGAAAAAGAACGCCTGCGCGCCATTACCGACAATATGCCGGCGTTAATCAGCCAAATCGACGCCAATGAACGCTACCTGTTCGCCAATAGCGCCTATAAGACCTGGTTTGGTCTGGAAGAGGCCAGCCTGCAGGGCATGACGGTGCGCGAGTTCATGGGGGAAAGCGTGTATCAGATGGTTCGGCCGATGATCGCGCGGGCTTTGGCGGGCGAAATGGTCAGCTTCGAAAACGAATTGCAGACCCAGCAGGGGCTGCTGATGATCCATACCACGCTGGTGCCGTGCGAGGCTCAGGGCTTTTACATTCTCTCCATGGATATCACCGAGTTGAAGCGGCTGCAGCAACGATTGGAATATGACGCCACGCACGACATGCTGACCGGGTTGACCAACCGACGCGCATTTCTGCGCCGGTTGTCGGGCACGTTGCAAGCCTGCTGTCATCAGCGGCAGATGGCCCTGTTGTTCATCGATCTCGATGGTTTTAAGGGCATGAACGACAGTTACGGCCATGACTTCGGTGATCTGATCCTGAAGACGTTCGCCAAATTGCTCAGCGCTTGCGCCGACGAACGGTACAGCGTCTCGCGCCTGGCCGGCGACGAGTTCACGGTGATCCTGTGGCCGCTGACAGCGCCGCGGCCTGAGGTCAGCGCGTTTTGCGAAAAGGTGTTGGCGGAGCTGGCCGGTATTTCGCAGATCGGTCAGCAGAAGGTCTGCCTGTCCGCCAGCATTGGCGCCGCTATCTCTGCGAGTGGGGACGTGACGCCGGAAATGCTGCTGGCCAGCGCCGACGGCGCGATGTATCAGGCGAAATCCGCCGGCAAAGGCACTTACGCCATCTGTGAGCTATGAGCCAATGTTACGACATCTCAGTAAGAACGAAGACGAGCGCCTGGCGGCCATCGATGCGCTGGCGGGGTTGGGCGCCGGCCATGACGACGCGATCCATCAGGTGCTGACGATCACCCGCAAGCTGTTACAGGCCGAGGGCTGCCTCATTTACCTGCACGGAACGCGCAAGATTTGGATCCGCGAGCACATTGACGTCGGGTTCGAGGAGATCGATTTCGTCAGCCCCTTGTTCAATTTCGTTCGTCTGAGCGGCGAGGCGTTGATTTGTCCGGACACCCATGCGGATGAACGCTTTGCCTCGGATCCCATGGTCAACGGCGCCGCGGCGATCCGCCACTGCGCCGCCATCCCGCTGTGCACCCGCGAAGGCTATACGATCGGCGCGTTCTGCCTCGTGGGTTCGCAGCCAAAGCATCTGACTCGCCGTCAGGTCGAACTGCTGCGCAGCATGGCCACCATCGTCGGCGAGCTGATTGAAGCGCAGAGTGAGATCGGCCTGGTCGATGCCATCACTCGCTTGCCCAATCGACAGCGGCTGATGGGGGAACTCGGCAATTTACCGGACACGGGCAAATACGCGTTATTGCTGTTCGATACGATAGATATCCAATACGCCTACGAGATGGCGCGTTCTTTCGGCCTGTCTACGGTAGAGTTACTGCTGGGGGATATCAGCCATTTCCTGAAAGAGACGTTTCTCAGTGAGCGCATGCTGTACAGCATCGCGCCCGGACGTTTCGCCGTCATTATCGAGGCGCAGCACATGCCGCAGGCGAAGCGCGATCTGTTGCGTTGCGCCGACCGTTTGCATCACGAAGTGAGAGGCGCCGTGCCGCTGCGCCTGGAGCTTAATGCCGGTTATGCGTTGTTTTCCGCGCCGCATGCCGATCCTCCCGAGATTTTGCGCCAGGCGACCAGCGCGCTGCATGATTCGATCGACGAGGGGCGAGCCGTCTCCCTCTATAGCGAGCCGAAGGATGCGGCGCGCAAGCATAATTTCAATATTTTTAATGAGTTGGCGCAGAGCCTGAAGGAAAATAATCGCGGGCTATTTTTGGAATACCAACCGCAGATTGATTTGGCGAGCGGCAGGATCGTCGGCGCGGAAGCATTGCTGCGTTGGCGGCATGAACGTTGGGGGGCGATCCCGACGGGGGAGTTCATTCCGCTGGTGGAAAATACCTCGCTGATCAAACCGTTGACCGAGTTTGTCATCGCGCAGTCGATTGAACAGTTGTTGTTGATGCGTGAAGCGGGGATCGCGTTTCCCATCTCGATCAACGTGACGGCCGGCAATCTGGCCGAGCGGCACTTTGCGGCACGGTTGAATGAAGCCATCACCCGGCGCGGGCTGCAGGCGGGGGACATTGAGATAGAGTGCCTGGAGTCGCAACGCATTCAGGAAAGCAGCGCGGCGTTGGCCTGTCTGCATGCGCTCAAGGCCAACGGGCATCGCATCGCACTGGATGATTTCGGCGCCGGCTACAGCAATTTAAACTATCTGCGCCATATCCCCGCCGACGTCGTCAAACTGGACGCCTCCCTGATAAGACTGCTGAAGAGCGATGCGGAAAGCCGCATCATCGTGCAAAGCATCATCGATATGCTGCATAAACTCAACTATGAAGTCTTGGCGGAAGGGGTGGAAGACCTGGAGTCGCTCCACTACCTGACCGAGTATCGGTGCGATGTCGTACAGGGCTTCTATTTTTCACCGGCGGTGACGTTGGAAAAGCTGTGCGCGCTCGTCAACATTCACGGACAGCAGCGGCGAAATGCCTGAGGCAACGCCGCTCATGGCGCGCCAACCGGAAATCGCCGGCGATTCTCACCCAGGCGCAGGCCATGACTGTCCGTAATGCGCTCAACGTTGCAGTGGTTTTTTGCGCCGTTGGCGAGGCTCTTATATATTTATTAGCATGCCTGAGGCAGGTTAGGCATGAAGCGGAGGCCGTACAGGCCGCTGCAAGCACGACAGTTAATCCGTTCGCCAAGAGGCTGCGAGACGGTGCTTTCGGTAGGGACAGCCGCCAAACGTTTTTACGGCGACCGAAGGCGGAGCAGCTACTCACAGGTCACGAGGACACTTACCATGCATAAGAGAACACTGGCGTCACTGCATTACGAAAACATGCCTTACGATGGGGTGCGCTTTCATATTTTGAAACGGGAGACGCCGGGCCATACGGCGTTGCTGAAGCTGGATGCGGGCAGCCGACAACCGGCGCGTTTTCATCCGGGATGGGTGAAACTGATGGTGCTGAGCGGTGAACTGAAGGTTGACGATCAGACGCTGCAACCTCATGAGATGTTAATCATTCCTGCCAATACCGCCTATACGGTAGAGGCCATAACGGAAGTGATTTGTCTGGCGATTTCCGAGCTGGACGGCGCCGAACTGGCCCGTTGACGTATTGACAAGAAGGGATAGCGGAGAGCCTAGGCGCTCTCCCTATCCCTTCAGCATTGAGCCGCCCCCCAGGCTAAGCTACCTGCTGACTAGGCATAAACCTCCTGATTCAATCCACCGCGCTTTCCCTTTCCATCACTTTCGGCCTCCGTCGCCCCCGCAACGTTGCCGCCATTGTGCAGCGCATGCACAATGTCATCGCCCCGTTACCACGCAGAACGATGAAATGTGGGTGTCATAGTGAGTTTATTCGCATAAGGCCCCTGGTGTGGCTTGCGAGAACGTCACTATATGGAGGATCATGCGGCCTCTCTATCAAATAAAAGACATTCGCGTTATCAAAAGGGACAAACGACCATGGGATTCGAAGTCGACAACGCCGAAACGAAACGCATCAACCTGAGCAGCCACGAGAATTCCTCGTTCGAGGTGACAGGGCTGGTGAAACACTATCCGGCAGGCTTTGTCGTTCCTTTCCACTCGCATAAACGTTGCCATTTGCTCTATTCGCAACAGGGAGTGATGGCGGTCGAGGCGGGCAGCGGGCGTTGGATCGTGCCGCCAACCACCGCGGTCTGGCTGCGGCCGGGGGTGGAGCATCAGCTGGTCATGCAGAGCAATATCTGCGTTTACGGGATTTTTGTCGATGAATTCACCGCCGCGCGGTTGCCGTTGCGCGACGGCGTTTTGCAGGTGTCACCGCTGCTGCGGGAGTTGATCGCCCAACTGGCGACGCTGGCACCCGAGGGCGAGGAAACCAAACGCCACGCGCTGCTCAGAGCGCTGTTCCTCGAGGAACTGAGCCTGCAGCCGCAGCTGGCGCTGCATCTCCCCTGGCCGATGGAAGCGAGAATGGCCGACATTTGCCGGCAGTTGGTCATCACGCCGGCCGACGATCGCGGCATTGAGATCTGGGCGGATTCACTGTCGATCAGCGCGAAAACCTTCCAGCGTCACTTTACTCAACAAACCGGCATCACCTTTGGCCAGTGGAAACAGCGTCTGCGGCTGCTGTCGTCCATTCCGCTGCTGTTGGCCGGCCACTCCATCATACACGCCGCTTCGAAAGCGGTTATGAGAGCCACAGCGCCTATTCGGTGGCGTTTAAAAAACTGTTTGGCGTTTCGCCTTCGCGATTTACGCTATAGCCGAATTGCAGAGCGCGCTTCTCCTATAGATTGAAGCAACCTAATGACGTATAAAGCAAAGCAGTCAACCTCCGAGGCCGCTTCCCGTGATAAAAATTGTCGTGTACCTGATTATCGCCGTGACGATCGCCATTATTGCGGCAAGAGTCATCTTTCGTTTGCCGGATATTTCGCAGCGTCTGCCGCAGGCGGCATTGCCGGCGGATCCTGCCGCGCTATTGCCGGCGCGGGCCGCCGAACAGATGGCGGCGCATCCCGGCCTGAGCGGCGTGGTGCCGCTGGTCAGCGGCCACGATGCGTTCGCCAGCCGCCTGGCGTTGGCGCGGATGGCGGAAAGGTCGATCGATGCCCAGTACTATATCTGGCATAACGACACCTCCGGGCAGATCTTGCTGAAAACCCTGTATGACGCCGCCCAACGCGGCGTGCGTGTGCGGCTGCTGCTGGACGATAACGGCGTTGCCATGGATGAGACGCTGGCGGCGCTGAACGCGCAGAAAAACGTCGAGATCCGTCTGTTCAACCCGTCTACCGTACGTACGCCGAAGCTGGCCGGTTACGCCTTCGACTTTATGCGCATGAACCGGCGTATGCATAACAAGTCCTACATCGTCGATGGCGCCGTGGCGATCATCGGCGGCCGCAACATTGGCGATGAGTATTTCCAGGTCGGCGACGAGAACTATTTCCTCGATCTCGACGTGTTGAGCGTCGGCAGGGTGGTGGCGGAGACCGCCGATGTCTTCGATCACTACTGGAACAGCGCCTCGGTATTCGGCGTTGAGCAAATTATCCGGGGCCAGGGCAACCTCTCGGCATTCCTGTCGCAGGCCGCCGCAACCGAAACCAGCGAGCGCGCCCGTAAATTGGCGGTGCAGCTGGAAACCAGTGCGGTGCGCTTTCGCGATGGCGCCGTGCAGCCGGAATTCACCCAGGTAGAGCTGGTGGCCGACGATCCGGCGAAGGGATTGGGCAAAGCGTCGCGCGATCGCTTGATGGTGACGCAGCTGGGCAAGATCATCGGCGGCGTCAGCCGGCAATTGGATCTGGTCTCCGCCTATTTCGTGCCGGGGCGGGAAGGGGCAACCTTCTTTGAATCGCTCGCCAAGCAGGGAAAATCCATCCGCGTGCTGACCAACGCGATGAACACCACCGACGTGCTGGTGGTCCACGCCGGCTACGCCAAATACCGGCGTGAGCTGCTGCAGGCGGGCGTCGAGCTGTTCGAGCTGAAGCTGCGCGCCGGGCAACCGACGGGGCGCAAGGAACTCAAGCCGCTGGGGCTGTCCGGTGCGGCGCTGCATGCCAAAACCTTCGCCATCGATGACAAACGGGTGTTTATCGGCTCGTTCAATTTCGATCCGCGCTCGGCGCACCTGAACTGCGAAATGGGATTCTTGATCGACAGCCCGTCGCTGGCGGCCGACACCCGCCAACTGTTTGATGGCCCGCTCGAATACGCCGCCTATCGGCCGGTATTGACGCCCGAAGGCAAAATGGTGTGGAAAGAAGCCTTCGAAGACGGCCACACCGAGGTGCACCAGCAAGAACCCGGCGCCGGCTGGGTAAAACGCATCGTTCTTACCGTGGCCGGCTGGCTGCCTATCGAGTGGATGCTGTAACGCCGGCGAAGGCCGTCGCCACCCGGTGTGACAGCCGTTGCAAGGGAACCTCGCCCGCGATGATTGCGATGAGGCGCGCATCCTCAAACAGGGCGAGGGAGGGCACGGATTTGATGCCGAACGCAGGGGCGACTGTCGGCGCCTGCGCGACGTCAATGCGGCCGAAGGCGATCTCGTTGGCGTGACGGTGCAGCTGTTCAACGATCCCCTGCATATTCTGACAAGGGCGGCACCAGGAGGCGGAAAAGTAGAGGATGGCCCGCTGCCCCTCGGGTTTGTCTGCGTCATAGAGGAAACGGGTCACCTCATGGGGCTCTGCCAGGTTCGTGATCGTCATGGCAGGCTCCTGACGATCTCTATCCCCATCCAAATCATCGTGACGATTTGCGTGAAAAAGAAAGCGAAGCGCCAGGTGGCGACTTTCTCCGTCTGCTCGAAACCGATGTGAACCAGGCTCTGCGCAATGCGCGCGCCGAGCAGGGCCAGAGACAAGATATTCAGCGTCGTGCTTTCCACCTGAAATACGGCTGTCGCTACAACGAGGGCGGCATAAACCGGCAAATTTTCAATGCAGTTGCGATGCGCCGCAATGGCGCGCTGGTAGCCATCGCTGCCCTGCGGTTTGTTCGCTTGCCATTCGCTGACCGTGGCGCGGCCGGTTAAAATTCGGGACCAGCGATAAACGCCGACGGTGCCGAATAGAATCAATAATGTCCAGCCGGCAAACGCCAGCAACACCAGGGTTGGCATATTCATAACGCATTCTCACTTGTGTTGGGAAAGAGCCTGCGGCCTCACGGAGAGCCGCTCGGCTTGAATACAAGGTTATATTAGAATTATATAAATTAGCAATATCTAATTTAATGGATGCTAATGTAATGCTGTGCCGGCGCCTGAAAGCCGCTATAATGCGGCTGAATGATGACGGGGCCGTGATTGACCATGAATGCAAAAGCTAAGCAGGATCCCTTTTTGAATGAAGGGGCGATTGAGGCCGCCAGGCTGTTGAAAGCGATAGGCAACGAACACCGTTTGCTGGTGCTTTGCCTGCTATTGAAACACGATGAGATTGCCGTGGGGGAGCTTCAACAGTTGGTGCCGCTCAGCCAATCGGCGCTGTCGCAGCACCTGGCGAAAATGCGCAATGAAGGTCTGGTAACGTACCGACGCGAAGCGCAAACCCTGTTTTACCGCATCGATGACCCAAACGTGGCGAAAGTGATCGCCACGCTCAGAGAGATTTACGCGCCGAAGTGAACAGGGTGTTGATCGCCGGCCGAGATTCGCTTATCGGTTGGTTTCTGCATCACCAGAGAGTTTAAAAGTAAACAATGCCGTTTCATGAATGCGGCCCGGTATCCAGCAGCTGCGTGCAATGGCGCTTTTGGTGTCGCGATAGAACTCTGGAGTGCCCGTCAGCACGATATTTCTGGCTTTACCCTTATCATCAACATCAAACGTTGCGCTCACTTCGCCTTCGCGTTTTTCTGCCTTCGCAGAGGCGGAATAGTGCGGCCGCTCATAAAAAACTTGTCCGTCGCATCCCAGGTTAGGCGGTTGCTTTGCCGTTGGAACATCGCTGCCTGCACGCCAGGCATAAATGCAATCATTCACCGCACTGGCTTTTTCACAGCCATCGGGTTGCATTGGCGCGCAGCCGGCGAGTGCCAGACCAAGCGCGAGAAGGGTGAATCGTGGCATTGCGTTCCCTGCATGATTTATCACTCAGATAACGCATATTTTCCCTCAGCCTGGGGTATTTAGAAAGAGAAATTATGCAACGTCTGTCAATGTAAAGCGGCCGTGTTTTTCATCAGGGTGATAAAGCGGATTTCACTGGACGTCATATTATTTAATTATATTTTTAATATTATTCACGGGCAGCTATTACTGGTGATTTTAATTATATCGGAAGGTATTAAAATCGGAAAAAACGGTCTATTGGATTATTCTTTTCTGTAACCACTTCGACAGAAACCAAAGGATCTTCCGCTATGCGCATGATGAAAGCCGCTGCCTTTATCGAAAAGGGCCGGATAGAACTTGTTGAAAAACCTATTCCTTCTCCTGGCCCCAATGATGCTTTGCTCAAAATAACCACGACGACGATCTGCGGCACGGATATTCATATCCTCAAAGGGGAATATGCGGTACCTCGTCTGCTGACCATTGGCCATGAGCCGGTCGGCATTATAGAAAAATTAGGAAGTGATGTTAAAGGCTTTCAAGAGGGACAGCGGGCATTGGCTGGGGCTATTTGTCCCTCATTCACCTCCTATTCTTGTCAGGACGATTTTCCCGCGCAGGACGGTTCTTATTTGCCCGAATGTCGTTGCCATGGATATAAAGCCACGGCGGGATGGCGCTTCGGCAACGTTATCGACGGCACCCAGGCTGAATATGTATTGGTGCCTGATGCTGAAGCCAATCTGGCGCCCATACCTGATAATCTGACGGATGAACAGGTGCTGATGTGTCCGGATGTGATGTCTACCGGATTCAAAGGGGCGGAAAACGCCAACATTAAAATTGGCGATACGGTGGCCATTTTCGCCCAAGGCCCGATCGGTTTATGCGCCACAGCGGGCGCTCGCCTGCAGGGCGCGAGCCTGATTATTGCCATCAGCAGCTCTCCTGAGAAGCTGATGATGGCGGGAAAGATGGGGGCAAACGTGTTGCTGAATTACAAGGAAACCGATGTGATTGATGAAATATTCAAGATTACGGCAGGGCGCGGTGTTGACGCCAGCATCGAGTGTTTGGGGACGCAAACCACCTTTAATCAGGCGCTGCGTGTCTTAAAACCCGGTGGGACCCTGTCGAGCCTTGGCGTCTATAGTGACGATATTCAATTGCCCGTAGAGGCGTTTGCCTATGGGTTGGGCGATCATACGATTCGGTCGGCTCTGTGCCCCGGCGGCAAGGAGCGAATGCGCAGAATGATGAACGTGATTCAGCATGGCAGTTTGGATCTCACGCCGTTTGTGACGCATCGTTTTCGGCTGGAGAATATTGCCGAGGCTTACCGCCTGTTCTCTGAAAAGCGCGATGGCGTGATTAAGTTGGCGATAACCCCGTAACATTTTGGGGAAATAGGCGTGAGGCTTCTCATTTTAGTGACAATGTCACTATCGAAGTTTGATGAGAGCGCATCGAGATAAAAAGAAAAAACTCTATAAAAGAGAAAGTGTTACCTCCAGAGGCCCCATGGAAAACAGGCGGACGATGAGCCGTTGCCGATGCGTGAAAGTATGCATGGGCGGATACAACATGGCATGGATTACACGCCGCTATTTCAATTTTTGCTCGGTAAAGTAGGCCAACCCTGGAATGAAGTACAAAGTGAAGCGATTAGTCGGTTGGATAAAGAAGCGCCTATTTGAGAAGGAATCCTGGGAATAGTCAGGTTTCACAAGAGTCATTCTGGTGTAGATTGACTGCCGAAGTTTGCCAGATTTCACGTAGCGCGATCAAAAAGGAGGGCATTTTGACGCATTCTGCAAAGTTGTTTAGCCAAATCCAGACGCTTGAGGTTGAACTGCATCAGCCATCGGTGCGCCGCGATCCGCAGCGCGTCGCGGCATTGCTGCATGAAGACTTTGAAGAGATTGCTCGCTCAGGTCTGCGTTATGACAAACGCCAGACCGTTGCGGCGCTGGAAATGGAAACTGAGCATCCGCAGATTGTTGCCGAAGGTTTTACGCTGGCGAAAATCAGTGAAGGCGCCGTGTTGCTGACGTATAAGAGTTTTCAACGCAACGCGCAAGGCAACGCCATTCGTTGCACAGAACGGTCGTCGATTTGGATGCTGACGGAAAAGGCCGGTTGGCAAATGCGGTTTCATCAGGGCACACCGACCGAGGATTAAACTGAGGTGCTGAAACTGAACGAGCTGATGATGGGCTTAAACATAAAAAAGGTTAGCAGCCTGATAAGGCTTGAAGGTGAGGTGAGAAAGGACGGCCAGGCTAACGGCGGTGCGTACCCAATGATGTAATTTAACATAATATACATTATGCGCACCAATGTGGTTATACGTGGATTCTGGCGTCCTGGCTTGATCATGGGTTTTCTCCTGTGGCCAACCATTTCAACGCCCGTTGCTCATACCGTTGAACGAATTCGTTTTTCAGCTGGTCTTAAGCCGTCGAGTTTTCGCTGCAGGCTTCATTGCCATTGCCGCTTATTGCTGAGCGACACCATGATGTTTGCGCAAAAATCTCTGAACACCCAATGCCTGTCGCCTGTTCACTTCCTGCAGTAAATGCATGCATGTGAGGCATGCGCTTGCCGCTTCCCAGGATTTCGGTACCTGGCGTTCCAACGCCGCTTAACCTCCCAGCAAAATTATCAATCGTTGGTTTGGCCGCCAGCCAACTCTGCCGATGTGATGGACAGCCGTTAACACGCCAGCCAATATCTCGCGAAGTTTCAGCTTTATCACGTTCCACCCACTGAGGATCATAGATAAATGCGTTCTGCCATTAATGATGACCGGGCACGCTTATGTCGATGCATCTCTGCGGATATTGAGGCGAAATCCCCCCGCTTTTTTGATCGCGCTACGTGAAATCTGATAAAACATGGCTACTGCGATACTGCAGATTTCACCAAAACGCGCCATAAAAATGAACAACTTCTGCCTGCCAAATGCGTACTGGCGTTCGTCTTCACCGTTTCCGGTGGCCTTCATGGCGTTGGCTATACTGAATGGGAACATTCTTCCACACTCCAGGACATCCCCATGTTTGACCATGTGAAATTTGGCGTCAGCGACTTTGCTCTGAGCAAAGCGTTTTTCCTTAATGCGCTGGCGCCACTGGGCGTAAAGATCGTTGCCGAAGGTGAACCCGATTATGGCGTTGAGCTGTGTCCCGATCGGGGTAACGTGTCATTATGCCTGTTTCAGACCGATGAAAAACCGGCGCATCTGCACCTGGCATTTACCGCAAGCAGCCGTGAACAGGTCGATGCGTTCTATCACGCCGCGTTAAGCGCCGGCGGCAAAGACAATGGCGCGCCCGGTTTACGCCCCAATTATCATGCCCACTACTATGCGGCGTTTGTCATTGGTCCGGATGGCCATAATATCGAGGCGGTTTGCCACAACGCGAACGACTAGTTTTTCCCTTTTAAAACAGAAAATTACACAGAGGTAAAGATTCTAAATTTAACATAATGCATAGTGACGGTGTCACTATTAGTTACCCCGTCACGTCAATCCACTCCGCTCCCGTGATGCCGGCCAGCCGCTGTGGCGCAATTCTCACGCCAGAGTTATCGCTGCCGCCTGCCGGAAGCACTTCATCGAAAGCGCGCAGGCTATGATCGCAGTAGATCCTCACCGCCTCCGGTGCGGCAAAGGGACAAACGCCGCCGGGCGGATAGCCGGTTAATGCTTCAACCTCTTCCGCCGGCAGCATACGCGCCTTCACGCCGAAGAATTGCTTGTACTTCTTGTTGTCGATTCTGGCAGTTCCCGCCATCACCAGCAGCACCACATCGCCGTTAACGCGAAACGAAAGCGTCTTGGCGATCTGCCCGCTCTCCACGCCAAAGGCTTCTGCCGCCAGCGCCACCGTTGCGGTGTTCTTTGCCAGCACCGTCACCGTCGTCTCCGGTGCGTGCTCGGCCAGAAAACGCTGAACGCGTTCTATGCTCATGCCCTGCCTCCTGATATTGCTAAACCATTGATAATGCCGAAGTGATGGTTTCGGTTTTAACATCGCATGCTAAAAATGAGAATCAAAATTGTTCAAATCGCTGGATCTGAACAAAGCTTTAAGGGGCCAATGGCCTTTTTACCCATCATTTTTCATGGAGATGCCTGCATGACCACGCAAACGACAGCAAGGCCCTCAGCGGCCGCAGTGGCCGTCTATGAATGGCTCAACCCAATACCTTACGGATTTTTCACCGCGGCGCTGATTTTCGACATCATTTATGCCTGTACCGCTAATATTCAGTGGGTCAATGGCGCAAGTTGGCTAATTGCCATCGGCCTGATTTTTGCCATCATTCCCCGCCTGATTAACCTGGTACAGGTATGGTTCGGCAGCACTCGGCTGCGGGGATCGTCGGTCAAACTCCATTTCTGGCTGAATTTGCTGGCCATCGTTCTCGCCATTATCAACGCTTTCGTGCATAGCCGGGATGCGTATGCCGTGGTGCCCCAAGGCCTGGTGCTGTCTGCGATCGTGGTCGCGCTGCTCAGCCTGGCGAATATTCTGCTGGCCCTTGGCGCCCGCGCAAAATAAGGAGGTTTTCATGAAGCTCTCATCTCTGGCGCTCACCCTTTCCGCCGTTTTGGCCTTGGCCGGCTGCGATAACAGCGCCGTCATTTCGCCAGAGCAACAAATGGGCCCGGACCCGACGTTGCCGGCGGCGCAAGACTTTCTGATGCCGCCGATGCAGGTGCCTAAGGGCGTTGGCTGGCAACAAGATCAGACGCCGAAAGTGGCGGAAGGCTTGAAAATCGATAAGGTGGCAGACGATTTGCTTCATCCGCGTCAGTTGCTCACGCTGCCCAATGGCGATGTGTTGGTCGTGGAGGCCAACGGGCCGGGCACGGAAGCGGTGAGCACGCCCAAGCAGCTGATCGCCGGCCTGGTGAAAGGCCAATCCGGTAAAGGCGGCAAAGGGGGCAATCGCATCACCCTGCTGCGCCCGACCGCCGGCGGCAACTGGGAAAAGCACGTCTTCCTCGAGGGGCTCGATTCCCCGTTCGGCGTCCAGCTGATTGGCAATACGCTGTACGTGGCCAATACCGGCAATATCATGCAGTACGCCTATCAGCCAGGCGAAACGCGCATCAGCGATCCGGGCAAAGAACTGGCCGACCTGCCGGACACCATCAACCATCACTGGACCAAGGCCCTGCTGGCCAGCCCTGACGGGAAAAAGCTGTATGTCGGCGTCGGTTCCAACAGCAACATCACCGAAAACGGCCTGGCCGTAGAGTACCGGCGCGCCGCCGTGCTGGAAGTGGACACCGCCTCCGGCGCCAGCCGCATCTTCGCCAGCGGCCTGCGCAACCCGACCGGGCTGCAGTGGGAGCCGCAAAGCGGCAAGCTGTGGGCGATTGTCAACGAGCGTGACGAAATCGGCGCCGATCTGGTGCCGGATTACCTGACCTCGGTGCAAGACGGCGGTTTCTACGGCTGGCCTTACAGCTATTTCGGCCAGCACGTCGATCGACGGGTACAGCCGCCGCGGCCGGACCTGGTGGCGAAAGCCATCAAGCCGGATTACGCGCTCAGCTCGCACGTCGCGCCGCTGGGGCTGCTGTTCTACACCGCGAGCGCTCTGCCGGCCGACTATCGCGGCGGCGCTTTTATCAGCGAGCACGGCAGTTGGGATCGCTCGCCGCTGAACGGCTATCGGGTCAGCTATGTGGCGTTTGAGCAAGGCAAACCGGTCGGCAAGCTCAAGGCCGTGGTGACAGGTTTTGTCTCCGATAATGAGAAGGAACTCTATGGCGCCCCTGTGGGGCTGGCGATCGACAAGACCGGCGCTTTGCTGGTTGCGGATGACGTCGGCAACACTGTCTGGCGCGTCAGCGCGAAGTAAGGTTACGGGCGGGTTCCGGTGAACTCGCCCGTGACATTGTCACTCACTCCTCAGCGCCAGCCAGATCGTCATAAAGCGGAATAATCGTGCTCGCCAGTTTTTCCGTCATTAATATTGTCCCCGTCACGTTATTGGCGCAAAAAAATAGCCGTTGGTCAGAATTAAAGCGCTCATTCGATAATATATTCATCAACAGACCGTTGACCAGAAATAAAAGGTTTTAACATTTCGACATAAACCAGTACAATTCCCTCCCCTGTGTTAACCCTTTTTTAGGTTGATTGTGTCGTTAATTCAGCCCCCTGCATCACGTAACCGGGCCGCCGCCTGGTTAGGGATGTTCGCCATTCTGATGTTGTTCATTGCGCCGGTGGTCTCGCGATCCCTGGAGCATGCGCGCGCCGGAAGTGCTGAAACGACCGTCATGGCGGACTGCGGCATGGCGATGCCGAAGCCGATGCATCATGAGATGCATTCGCCGCCGGCCGCGCCGGAAAAGGCCGCATCGCCGATGATGCAGCACGGCGGCGGCCACCACAACATGGCGATGATGATGGACGACAGCGCCTGCGGCTACTGCGTGCTGTTGCTGCACGCGCCGCTGCTGGACGTGAGCCACGCCCCGCTGTTCTGGTCTCAATCTCTGGCCTCGCGCCCGCCGCCGACTCATTATCTCGTTCCCCTGTTTGCCCACGTCGTTCATACCGAATTACAGCCGCGCGCGCCGCCCGTCTCTTTCCTCTGATTTAACAATACCCCATTGCCGTTTCTGTATTGCCGTTGATCGTTTCAACATGGCGGAATTAATACGCCCAATGGTTATGCATTGAGACGACATTATTAGCCCGGTTATTTCCACGTTGAGGGAATTAACCCCCGTATTTTCCGATGGTGATTTTCGCCAGGCATCCCCACGCCTGAATAAATCGCCGGAGAATAATGGAAAAAAGTTAGCTTAAGGAAAGATGATGTTTAAACCCGCTTATAAAAAGAACGCCGTCACCCGCGCCATCACCACCGCCATGCCGCTGTTCCTGCTGGCCGGCCACGCGGCGCAGGCGCATCAGCACCCTACCGACGCACAGGTTAATGATGGCGACGTGATCACCGTCACCGCACCGCTCTACTCTCCGCTGACCATCGTGACGTCACCAAAAACCCCGCGTCAGCCGGTGCCCGCCAGCGACGGTTCGGACTATCTGAAAACCATCCCCGGTTTTTCGCAGATCCGCAACGGCGGCACCAACGGCGATCCGGTATTTCGCGGCATGTTCGGTTCGCGGCTGAAAATTCTCACTGACGGTTCGGAGATGCTCGGCGCCTGCCCATCGAGAATGGATGCGCCCACCTCTTACATCTCGCCGGAAAGCTTCGATCTGCTGACCATCACCAAAGGGCCGCAGACGGTGCTGTGGGGGCCGGGTTCGTCGGCGGGCACGGTGCGTTTCGAACGTGAACGTCCGCGCTTCGACAAACCGGGCATCAAGGGCAACGCCAGCGTGCTGACCGGCTCCAATGGCCGCTGGGACGAGAATATCGACGCCAGTCTCGGCGCCGAACAAGGTTACCTGCGGGTGATGGCCAACAAGTCGCGCGCCAACGATTACCAGGACGGAACGAATACGCGCGTGCCATCGCGCTGGGACAAGTGGAACGGCGATCTGGCGCTCGGCTGGACGCCGGATGCCGACACGCTGCTGGAAGTGACCATGGGGCGCGGCAACGGCGAAGCGCGCTATGCCGGCCGCAGCATGGACGGTTCGCAGTTCAAACGCGAAAGCCTGGGCATGCGGGTGGAGAAATCCAACATCGGCGAGGTGCTGGATAAGTTGGAAGCGCAGGTCTACTACAACTACGCCAACCACGTGATGGACAACGTGACCCTGCGTTCGCCGGGCAGCGGCGGCATGGGCGGCCACGGTGGGCATGGCGGCATGAGCATGGGGGGCCACGGCGGGCACATGATGTCTTCCGGCATGACGATGCAGCTCGATCGCCGCACCGTCGGCGGCCGCGTGATGGGCACCTGGCAGTGGCAGGACGTGAAGCTTGAAAGCGGCCTGGACACGCAGACCAATACCCACCGCAGCATGAGCCGCGGCAGCTGGGAAAAAGACGCCCAGTTCAACAGCTACGGCGCCTTCGGCGAGCTGACATGGTCCACCAGCGAGCAGGATAAGCTGATCGGCGGCGCGCGTCTCGACCGCACCCTGGTGGAGAACTTCCGCAGCGGCAGCGATGTGGAACGTTCAGACACCCTGCCGAGCGGCTTTATGCGCCTGGAGCATACGCTGGCCGAGCTGCCGCTGATGCTGTATGCCGGCGTCGGCTATACCGAGCGCTTCCCGGATTACTGGGAGCTGTTCTCGCCGAAGCTGGGTCCGAACGGCAGCAAGGATCCGTTCTCCAGCGTCAAGAGCGAGAAAACCACGCAGCTCGACATCGGCGCGCAGTACAACGGCAAGCGCTTCAACGGCTGGGTCTCCGCGTATGTGGGCCGCGTCGATGATTTCATCCTGTTCAAATACGATCCGCACAATGCGCGTCTCAGCCAGGCCGATAACGTCAACGCCAACATTATGGGCGGCGAAATGGGCATGGGTTATCAACTGAGCGAGCACTGGAAAACCGACGCCAGCCTGGCCTACTCCTGGGGGAAAAACACCAGCGACGGTCGCCCGCTGCCGCAGATCCCGCCGCTGGAGGCACGCTTGGGGCTGACCTACGAGTACGGCGACTGGAGCGGCACCGGCCTGTGGCGTCTGGTCAGCAGCCAGCACCGCGTGGCGATCAACGAAGGCAACGTAGTAGGCAAAGACTTTGCCGAAAGCGCCGGCTTCGGCGTGCTCTCCGCCAACGCCGCCTACAAGGTGAATAAAAACGTCAAGCTGAGCGCCGGTCTGGATAACATCCTGAACAAGACCTACAGCGAGCACCTCAACCTGGCGGGCAACAGCGCCTTCGGCTATTCGGCCAACAGCGCGGTGAATGAACCGGGCCGCACCCTGTGGGCTAAGGTTAACGTCACCTTCTAAGCCGTTCACCGGGCGATGGGCAACCGTCGCCCGGTTACGCGATATGCGATCCGGTTCTTAGGATATGAGTTTTAAGTTTTTCCCATTCGGTTTAGCGGCGATTACTATCACTCTCAACGTAATCAACGATCCGGAGGGAATATGCAAAAGCTCACTCGTTTTCTGGCCCTGCTCGGCGAGCTGATGATTGAAAAAGCCGAAGACGCCGCGCCGCAGGCTGCTCAGCCTGACGATCGCGACGACGCGCTGCCACCGCGCCTCGAGCGTGGCGTTGCGCTGGCCGACCGCTTCCTGTTCATGTAATTTCCCGCGCTGTTTTTTGTCCCGCACGTTCCGGTATTTCATTACCGGACGCCTGCGTCTATCTTCTTTCGATGGTTCCAGCAGATTCCTTACGCCTGAAACCCCTGTGGAGGAGATAGCAACGCAATGAAGATCAGAACGATAACCCCGCAAGACGCTGAAGCGCTGACGCAGTTATTGAATGAGGTGATCAGAGCCGGCGGCACGACCGCGATAGAAACGCCCCTCACCTCAGCCGAGTTCAGCGAATGGTTCATCAGCGGCGACAATGCGCTGAGTTGCCAGGTCGCGGAGGTGGATGGCGTGTTGGTGGGCTTTCAGTCGCTGAGCGTTGACGATGCCCTGCCGCCCGATACCGCAGATATTGCCACCTTTTCCCGCCTGTCGCCGAAGGTACGTGGCGTTGGCAGCGCGCTGTTTCCCGTCACGTTAGCGGCAGCGAAGTCGCACGGTTTCAAGCACATCAACGCCACCATCCGGGCGGATAACGTGGGCGGCCTCGCCTATTATCAAAAAATGGGCTTTCGCGATTACGATCGTCTGCTGCAGGTGCCGCTCAGCGATGGCACGCCGGTCGACAGAATCAAAAAGCGCTTTTCCGTTTAATCAGCTGCCCCTGAAAGCGCATCTCGCGCCGGGGCAAGACGGTTTCGGCGTTCACATCGAGTGACCGGATGCGCACTCCCTGGCGCATCCGGGGAGTCTCGTTAATTCAGAGCGGCGAGAAATGCCCGATAGCCCTGCGCGCTGCTGTCCAACTCGTGCTGCTGAACCTGCTCTGCCGTCCCGTCCGAAGCGGCTTCCTTGCCGTAAAAGGCAAAGAACGAAGCATAGTCGGCCCGCACGTAATCGGCGGTCACTTCAAACGGCCGGAAGATCTCCTCCAGCGAGTAGCGATAACGCCCTTCACGCGCGTAATCTTCTGCGCGTACGCCCGCCGTGACCGCCAGCGCCAGTTTCTTGTTCTGCATCTTATAGCCACTGCGAGAACCGTAGGCCCAGCCGTAGGTGAGCACGTCGTCCAGCCATTTTTTCAGCAGCGGCGGGCTGCTGAACCAGTAAATCGGGAACTGCAGCACGATGTTGTCATGCGCTTCAATCAACTGCTGTTCTTTGGCGACGTCGATCCGCCAGTCCGGATAGGCCTGATGCAGTTCGTGCACGGTATACAGCGCCGGATAGCGCCGCAGTTCCTCCAGCCAACGTTTGTTGACCACCGAGTTCGCCATATCGGGATGTGTCACTACCACCAACGTTTTCATACTGATCTCTCCAGTCAGGTGTTTCGACGCATCTTAGGGTATGCTGACAGAATGTAAAATACGCACACTCACGACACATACTTACCCTGGAGAAAGTGTAAATGACCGCCGAATCCCACTGCAGCCCTACGGGCATCAGCCTTGAAGACACCGGTTATGGCTACACCCTGTCGGTGATCAACGGTAAATACAAAATGATTATTCTCTACTGGTTGGCGTTGTATAAGCCGGTATTGCGCTTCAACGAACTGCAGCGCTGCATCGGCACCATTTCGTACAAGACGCTCAGTTCGACGTTGAAAGAGCTGGAAAAAGATCGGTTGGTGGTGAGGAAGGAGTATCCGCAGATCCCGCCCAAGGTGGAGTACAGCCTGTCCGAGCGCGGGCGTTCGCTGATCCCGGTGATCGACATGATGTGCGACTGGGGGGAGCGGCACCGGCCGGAACAGCCGGCGCCGTGAGGGGTTAGTTGTCCGCCGCCGCTGAGGTTGCCGGAGCCGGCTCATCGTGCTCGACCAACGCGTCCGCCGGCCGGCACTGGCGCAGCGTGCGCACGCTGAAGGCCACCAGCACGCCGAGCACTGCGGCGAATGCGCCAAACGACAGCACGCTCATCAACGGGGTAAATACCCTGCCCAGTACGCCGAGCCCCAGCGCGCCGATCGAATCGCCGGTCACGTCCTGCGCGGTGCCGAGGCTATTCACCCGCCCCAGCAGATGATCCGGCGTATTGCTCTGGATCAGCATGAACTGCAAGAGCGAGGCGATGGCATTGGCGTAGCCGTAACACACCAGCGCCAGCAGCGCCGGCGCCAGATGGCTGAACAGCCCCAGTGACGCGATGGCGGTAAACGCGACGATAGCGGCGATCAGGATCAGCACCCCAGGGCGAGGGAAACGCCCCACCCAGCCGCTGGTCAGCGCGCCCAGCATCGCACCGAGCGGCACTGCGGAGTACATCAGGCCGATAGAGGACGCGCCGACGTGGTAAGCGTCCTGCGCCAGCGCCGGAAACAGCACCCTGACGGCGCCGACGATGCTCATCAACATCCCCAGCAGCACCACCGAGCCGACCACCTTATTGCGCCAGACAAACTGGAAGCCGCTGGCGAGCGCGCGCAGCGGGTGTTCCGGCTCCTGCTGCTGCGGCAGCAGCGTCGGCAGGCGCACCAGCGGGACCAGGGTGCCCAGCGTCCCTGCCGCCGCGACGGCGAAGGCGAGACCGACGCCGCCGAACACGATGATGATCCCCCCCAGCGCCGGCGCCAGGATCGCGCCGATGCGCACCGTCACCATGCTCAAGGCCCCCGCCGCCGCCAGGTTTTCGCGCCCGACCAGCAGCGGGATCACCGCCATCAGCGCCGTCATGCCGAGCGCGCCGAAGAACCCGTCCCAGGCCGCCAGCAAGTAGAGCGCCCACAGCGACGGGGCCGGCGCGAAGGCGTTTAGACTCAGGGCGACAAAGCCCAGCCCGCAGGTGCCGCGCGCGAACAGGATCAGCTTGCGGCGATCGTAGCGATCGGCGAGCACCCCGCCCAACATCAGGCCGATAAACATGCCTACGCCGTCCAGCGCCACCGCCACGCCCACCTGCAACGTGGAGCCGGTCATCGCCTGGATCTGAATCGGCACCCCCACCGCCAGCATGCCGAGTGAAAACACCGACAGCATGCGGGCGCAGAAAATCGCACGAAAATGCGCATTGCTTCTCAGCAAACTGAAATCAAGAAAAAAAGAAGGTCTGGCCATAGTGTCCTGCATATCATGTTTTAGTACGGGCCGTGGCGCACGCCCCGGCCCGGTTGCGTTATACCAATCCGTATTGCCGCGTCAGCAGCGAATGCAATAGCGGCCCGAGCGTCTCCAGCGAGGCCGGCGACAGAATGTCCGCGTGCTCGCAGCCTTGGTGATGACAGATCAGCCGATCCAGATACGGCGCCCACACGGCGTTGATGTCCATCAATGGCGGCAGCGTCCGGTCGGCGACAAACAGCGTCGCCGTGCCGTGGAAACGCTGACTGCGCGCCTGAGAAAGAAGGCGCACCGCGTCACGATAGTTGGCGACGATGCTGTCGAACATCGCCGCCTTCTCCGCCATCAGCGCCGGATCGCCATGATCTTCCGCCATAAACTCGGCCTGTTCCTGCGCCACCTCCTTCTGTGCCTCTTCCTCGGTGGGGCCGGTCCAATCCTGGCCTTCCGGCGGATAGGTATCCAGCATGCCGAGGAACGCCACCTCTTCACCCTGCTGCTGCAGACGCGCGGCCATCGAATGCGCCAGCGTGCCGCCGAGCGAATAGCCCAGCAGGTAGTAAGGCCCCTGCGGCTGCAGGCGGCGCAGAGTGGCGAGATGACGATCGACCATCTGCTCAATGTCCTCACAGGTGGCGATGACGCCATCCGGTCTTGGCGACTGCAGACCGATGATCGGGTAACTCCCCGGCAGATACCGGCTCAGCCCCGAGTACTGCCAGGCGAAACCGGAAGCCGGATGCAGGCAGAACAGCGCCGGCCCTTGGCCCGCCCGCAGCTGCAGGCACTCGCCGACGCCGCGGCTCTCGGCCGAGCCGGCGGCCTGCGCATCATCGAGCAGGTGCGCCATTTTCTCCAGACTGCGGGCGAACATGATCTGCCCGACGCTCAACGGCCGGGTGACGCGCCGACGCAGCTCCGCCGCCAGGCGCATCGCCAGCAGCGAGTGGCCGCCCAACGCGAAGAAGTCGTCGTCGGCATACACCGTCTCGCGCCCCAGCAGTTCGCTGAACAGCGCCGCCAGCAGGCGCTCGCTGTCGCTGTGCGGCACGCGGCCGCTCTGCGGGCTCAGCTGCGGCCGAGGCAACGCTTTGCGATCCAGCTTGCCGCTAGCGCTGAGCGGGAAGCTGTCGGTCATGACATAGCTGACCGGCATCATGTGCGCCGGCAAACGCGCCTCCAGCGCCTGATGCAGGACGGCGGTATCCAGCGTCACGCCCGGCTGGGCGATCAGCCAGGCGACCAACTGCCGCATATCGGCGCCGCCCAGCCCCGTCGCGCCCTCACCCAGTTCGATGGCGTGCACCGCCGCCTGCGCTACTCCCGGCTGCGCCAGCAGCGCCTGTTCGATTTCGCCCAGTTCGATGCGCTGGCCGCGGATCTTCAGCTGATCGTCGCTGCGCCCCAAATACTCGACGCTGCCGTCTTCCAGCCAGCGGGCGATATCGCCGGTGCGATACATGCGCGCCCCGTTGCCGGCGGGATCGGCGACAAACCGCTGCGCCGTCAATCCCGGCCGATGCAGATAGCCGTCGGCCAGCTGAATGCCGCGCAGGTAGAGATCGCCGGCGCAGCCGACGGGCACCGGCCGCAGCATGGCGTCGAGAATGCTCAGTTGGGTGTTCCAGACCGGTTTGCCGATCGGCACGCCGGCGCCGCTCACCGCCGCCAATGCCTCGCCGGACGCCGGTTGATAGGTGACATCAACCGCCGCCTCCGTCGGGCCATACAGGTTATGCAGCGGCGCGGCGACCAACGCCTGGTAGCGGGATGCCAGTTCACACGACAACGCCTCACCGCTGCAGAACACGCGTTTCAGGCTGGCGGCGGCGCGCTGCGGCGCACGTTCGTTCAGCGCCTCAACCCAGATAGCCAACATGGACGGAACGAAATGCAGCGTGGTTACGCCATAGTCGTCGATCAACGTCGTCAGCGCCTGCGGATCGCGGTGCGCCTCCGGCGGCGCCATCACCAGGCGCGCGCCGACCATCAGCGGCCAGAAGAACTCCCAGACGGAAACGTCGAAGCTGCACGGCGTTTTCTGCAATACCACGTCCTGCGCATCGAGCGAATACTCATGCTGCATCCAGAACAGACGGTTGACGATCGCCCGGTGGTTCACCACCACCCCTTTCGGCCGCCCGGTAGAGCCCGAGGTATACAGGACGTAGGCGGGATAATCGCCGTTCCCCGCCGGTGCGCGCTGCATCGGTTCGCGCCCGCTGTCGTCCAGCGCATCGAACCGCAACGTCGGCGCCAGCGCGGCAAAACGGGCATCCAAGGCGCTCTCGGTGATAATCAGCCGTGGCTTGGCGTCTGCCACCATGTAGGCCAGACGCTCATCCGGGTAACCGGTATCCAGCGGCAGCCAGGCGGCGCCGGTTTGCACAATCGCCGTCAGCGCCAGGCTGAGGCGCACGGAACGCGGCAACGCCACCGCGACGATATCGCCCGGCTGAATGCCCGCCGCCGTCAGCCGTTCGGCCAACAGCGCGGCCTGGCGCTGCATGTCACGGTAGCTGAGGGTGTGCCCGGCATCCTGCAACGCGATGCGTTCCGGCGTGCGCCGAGCTTGATCGGCGATCGCCTGATGCAAGGTGGTGTCCGCTACCGCCTGTGCGGTGCGGTTGACCGCCGCGATCAACGCCTGTTCCTGCGGGGTTTGCAATTGCCAGCGCGGCAACGGCAGATCCGGTTGCGCAATCCATTGTTGCAGCAGCGCCATCAGCCGCGCGGCGAAGCGTTCAGGCTGCGGCACCGAGTCACGGTACTCCATCAGCAGACGCAGACGCTCGCCCGGCAGCACCAGCAACGTCAGCGGATAGTGGGTATAGCCTTTGTTGCGGATGGCGTCGCAGCGCAGGGAACCTGTGCCGCCGAGCAAGGCATCGTTGTCCGGGTAGTTCTCCACCACCAACAGCGTATCGAACAGCGTGCCCGCGCCGGCCAGGTGCTGGATCTCACCCAATCCCAAATCGTCGTGCTCCAGCAGTTCAATCTGCCGGTGTTGCAGAGCGGTCAGCTGTTCCGTCAACGGCCGGCCGTTTTCCAGCCGTACGCGTACCGGCAGCGTGTTGCTGAACAGGCCAACGTGCTCTTCCACGCCGTCGATATGGCCAAACCGCCCGGAAACCGGCGAGCCGAACACCACGTCCTGATGGCCGCAACAGCCGGCCAGCTGCAGCGCCCAGATGCCCTGCATCACGGTATTGAGCGTCAGCCCGCGTTCGCGGCACAGGGTCAGCAAACGCTGTTCCTCCGCCGGCGGCAGCGTCATTTCCAGCTCAAACACGCGGTCGTCCTGAGCCTCGCCAAACAGCAGCGTTGGCCGCACGTCCTGCAGCGTCTCGCGCCAGATGCGGCGCGAGGCGTCGGCATCCCGCGCGGCCAGGCGGCGCACGATATCGGCATAGTTCGAACGCAGCGGCGGCAACGCCGTTATCCCTTCACGCAATGCGAGCATCAGATCGTTGAGCACCACCGGCGTCGACCAGCCATCGACGATCAGGTGGTGGGCATTGAGGAACAGCGTGCAGCGTTCGCTCTCGCCGTGTTTGACCCACAGCGCATGCAGCATCGCGCCCGGCTGGTTAAACAGATCGCGCTGCAGCTCTTTCTGCTCCAGCTCATTCAGCGCCTGCATTTCTTGTTCGGCGGACAGCGGCGGCAGCCTGAGGCTGTCCAGCGGCCAATGGCTTTCCTGCGGTATCAGCTGCAGCGGTTCGCCCTCACGGTTGAACCGGGCGGCCAGCTGCGGATGGCGGCGGATCACCGCATCCAGCGCCTGCTGGAGCCGTGGCGCGTCCAGTTCGCCGCAGAGGCTCAGGCGCGTCAGCGAGTTATAACTGCCGCCCTGCTGCGCCGTCTGGGCATGGAACAGCAAGCCGTGCTGCAAGGGCAACAGCGGTAGCGCATCGGCCAACGGCCCATACTCCCGCTCCCAGGCGCGCAGCGTTTCATCGTCGACGTTCGGTTGGACGATCTCGGCCGCCGTCAACGTTGCCGTTGCGCGTTCGGGATGCCGTTCGGCAAACTCGCACAGCGCACGCACGGCCTGCTCGATACCCCTATGCAACGCCTCGATGTCGCTCGCGCTGAAAATCCCCTCCAGCCAGCTCCAGTTGATCGCCAGACACGCGCCGTCACGCCGCTCTTCGACAAAGATGTTCACTTCCAGCCCGTAACACAGCGCCTGCTGCGTATCCTGCGCTACGGCGAAGGCGTCTCGGAAACGGGTCCGGCTGCGCTGCGGCGTCCAGTGTCCCTCATCCTGGCCGAAGCGCCCGAGGTAGTTGAACAAAATCTCCGGCGCATTGCGCTGCGCCAGCGCGGCCAGTTCGTCACGCTGCGGATGCAAATAGCGCAGTTGACCATAGCCGATGCCGCGATCGGCCACCGCACGTGTCACCCGTTTCACCGCGCGCACGGCCTCGTGGTGTTCGGCGTCATGCAGTTCGATGCACAGCGGGTACTCCGCCGTCAGCCACCCGACGGTGCGCGCCAGATCGAGGCTATCGTCCAGTTCGGCGCGGCCGTGCGACTCCAGCGAAAAACGCAGCGAAGCGGCCTGGAAATGACGCCGGCAGGCCAGCGCCAGCGCGCACAGCATGATCTCTTCGACCTGAGCGCGGTATCCCTGCGGCAAGGCGCCCAGCAGCGCGGCGGTCAGCCGGCTGTCGAGCAGCGTGCGCCGTTCGCTCACCGAAGCGAGACGATCGGTCTGCGGATCCAGCGCGCGTCGCCCCAAGCGCGGCACGCCGTCCGCCAGCATCTGCCGCCAGAACGGCAGCTCGGTTTCCCGGCGTTCGGCGTCGGCCCGTAAACGCGCGGACCACTCATAGAGCGAGGTTTCCTCCGGCGGCAGCGCGATCGGCTGCCCCTGCATGGCGCTGTCGGCCGCTTGCCGCAGTTCGTCGAGCAGGATGCGCCAGGAAACGCCGTCAACCACCAGGTGGTGGATCGCCAGCACCAGCCCGAGGCTCTGCCCGTCACGCTGCAACAAGATGGCCTGCATCATGCTGCCCTCGGCCGGATTGAGGCGCGCCAGCGCGGCATCAAACGCCTGTTCCGCCGCGGTTTCCAGATCGCCGGATACGGGATGACGCTGCATCAATTCACCGGCGGCGGCGGTTTCAACCACCAACTGGCCGTCGCGGATCCGCGCGCCCAGCGCCGGGTGTGCCGTACGCAGCTGTTCCAACGCATAACGCAGCTGTGCCGGTTGCAATTCGGCAGGCACGCGCAGGAAAACGCCGTGCGCGAAGAGACGATGCATGTCGCCCGTCTCGGCAAACCAGTGCAGGATCGGCAGCCCGTCGATCGGCCCTTGCTGCACGCTGCGCGCGGCCTGAGATCCAACGGCCAGCGGCTGCATCGCCTGCGCCATGCGCGCGGGGGTGTGCAGCGCGAAGATCTCACGCGGCCGCAGCAGATACCCGTTGCGCCGCAGGGCGGTGCCCAGCCCCATCGCCGAGATGCTGTCGCCGCCGAGCGCGAAGAAATCGTCGTCGGCACCAACGCGATCCATCCCCAACAGCTGGGCCATGGCGCGGCAAATCAGCCTTTCCTGCTCGGTGGCCGGCTCGCGCAGGCTTTGCGCCAGCGTCTCCTGCGGTTTGGGCAGCGCCTGACGGTCAATCTTGCCGTTAACGTTAAGCGGCAGCTCCGGCATCACCACCAGGATCGCCGGCACCATGTAATCCGGCAGACGCTGCGCCAACTGCCCCAGCAGCTCGCTCTGCAGCGCGGGTGAGGCGCGCCGCGCGTCATCCTGCACCGAGCAGTAACCGATCAGGCGATAGGTGGCGCCGATCGGCTCGGCGATCACCACCGCTCGCCCCACGTCCGGCAAGGCAGCCAGCGCGCTCTCCACTTCACCCAGCTCGACGCGGAAGCCGCGCACTTTGATTTGGTGATCGGTACGGCCAATGAACACCAGCTGGCCGTCCGCGCTCCAACGCATCAGATCGCCGCTGCGGTACATCACCTCACCGTCGACGAACGGATTGGCGACAAAGCGCGCTGCCGTCAGATCCGGGCGGCGCAGGTAACCGCGCGCGATGCCCTTGCCTGAAATGTACAGTTCCCCCGCCGCGCCGATCGGCACCGGCTGCAGGCGACTGTCGAGCAGCCAGACTTCGGTATTGGCCAGGGGGCGCCCGATCACCGGCTGGTCTGCGGCCGTGACCGGCGCGCCGAGGGTATCGACGGTGTATTCGGACGGGCCGTAATAGTTATGGATCTCGACTTCCGGATGCTGCCGCATCAGGTTCCACAGCGTCGGCGTCGCCGCCTCGCCGCCGATCATCACAAACGCCGGCAGTGGGAACTGTCCCTTCAGCAGGCCGCAATCCACCAACTGCGAGAGGAACGACGGCGTGATGTCCAGCAGATCGATCGGGGTCTGTTGGGTCTGTTCGAGCAGCGCCCAGGGGTCGCGGCGCAGCTCTTCATCGAAGATAACCAGTTCGCTGCCCATCATCATGCAGAACAGCGGCTCCCAGGAGGAGTCGAAAGAGAACGAAGCGGTATGCCCGGCGCGCAGACGCCGCCCGCGGCGAGCCTGGAATTTTTCGATCGCCGGGCCGAACAGCGAGGCCTGATGCGACAAGAACAGGTTCAGCAGCCCGCGGTGCGTGGACATCACGCCTTTGGGTTTGCCGGTCGAACCGGAGGTGTAAATCATGTAGGCCAGATGCGCCTCGTTCAGCGGCGCGCGCCGCTCTTCGTCCGATATCGGCGCGGCCTCGGCGGCCGCGCAGCGCGCCCGGCATTGCGCCTCATCGAGGCACATGATCTGCGGCAGATCCGGCATGTTGGCCCGCGTGTCGCTGTGGGTCAGCAGCATCACCGGCCGCGCGTCGTCGCACATCAGCGCCAGACGTTCACGCGGATAATCCAGATCGAGCGGCATATAGGCCGCGCCGCTGGCCAACACGCCAAACAGCGCGACCAGCGTGTCCACCGATCGCGGAATGCCGATGGCGACCACGTCTTCGGCGCCGATGCCGCTTTCGATCAGCACGCGCCCCAGTTGCATCACCCGTTCACTGAGTTGACGGTAGCTGAGGCGCACATCGCCACAGGTCACCGCCAACGCCTCGGGCTGTCGCTCAACCTGACGCTGGAAAGCGTCCATGATCGACACCATGCCCGCCGGCGGCGTCAGCTCAGCGCCGCGCCCCCAGGCCGCGAGTTGGCGCAGCTCCCCTTCGCTGACCAGCGCCAGTTGACCGTTCGGCTGATGCGGCCGCCGCGCCAGTTGCTGCAGCCAATGGCCAATGCGCTCCGCATGGCCTTGCAAGGTGCGCGGCGCGTATTTGGCCGGGTTGGCCACCAACGACAGCGTCAGCACGCCGCTTCGAAAACCGATCTCAAACTCGAGGTCGTCGACCGGCCCCATCGCCAGCGTATGGGTAACGGCCGCTTGACCGTCGAAGGACAAGGCGCTGTGGTAAACCTTGACGTTGACCACCGGGCCGTACAGCTCCTGGTGGCCGCCGACCAGGCCGAGATCGCGTTTGATCTGCTCCGCCTCATAGCGTTGATGGCGTCGCACCTGTTTGATTTGCGCCGCGGTGGCCTGGCAGACGTCCGCCAGCGACATCTCAGGCGTCACGTTCAGCAGCAGCGGCAGCACGTTAACCACCGGGCCGATCGCCGCCAGCGCCTGCGAGCCCATACGGCGCATGAAAGGAAAACCGATGGAGAGCCGGGTTTCGCCGCTCATGCGCGCCAGATACATCGCCAGCGCCGCCGTGACGATATCGGCCGGTTGCAACGACTGCAGCGCCGCATCGCGCAGCGCTTCGTCAAACAGCGACTCCGGCAGCACCAGCGCCTGTTTGAGCGGCCGAGCGCCCGGTTCGACCTCGCGGTTTTCCGTCGCCAATGACAGCGGCGACGGCAGATCGCGCAGATGCTGCCGCCAGAATTCGGCCGCCCGCTGGCGTGCGGGCGACGTTTGCCATTGCTGAAACTCTTCCACCACCTTGCCGAACGGGGTAAACGGCGAGGCCGCCGGCGACAGCCCGTGGCGCAGCGCGCGGTAGATATCGGCGATCCGGCGGGTGATGGCCTCGAAGCTGAAGCCGTCCAGGGTCAGATGATGAAAGCGCTGGTACCAGAACCAGCGATCGGCGCTGATGCGGATCACCGCATGGCGATAGAGCGGGCGCTCGCCGTCCGCGGGCAGATCCTGCGCCAGATCGTCGTGCATCAGCGCCAGCGCCGCCTGCTCGGCGTCTGGCCGCGCGCTGAAGTCAAACCACTCCGGCGCCAGCACCCGCGCGGGATCCGCGTTCAGCGGTAAACGTTGCACCGGCTGGCCGTCCTGCGCCTCAAAGAAGCGCGCCTGAACCGTATCCGCCTCCGCCAGCCCCTGGCGAATCGCGCGCTCCAGCGCCGAACGATCGATATCGCCGTGCAGTTCGGTGTAGTGCGCCACGGCGAAGCTGTTGCGCCGCAGCGCGATTTGGTCGGCAATCCAGATCCCCGGTTGCGCCGCAACCAGCGGATAATCCCGATACTCGACCTGAGTATCCGGCAAAGAAAGCGTTTCTGACATGGTGTCTGTCCTTTTCCTCAAACGGAATGTAGCGATGTGGCTGTGCGGCGATTAACGCGGCGCATCCGCCGCTTTCAACGACGTCGGCCGCATGTCCTGCCAGTGCGCTTCGATATAGTCGATACATTCACCGCGCGACGCCGGCCCCATCAACACGCGCCATCCCGGCGGCGTATCGGCAAACTGCGGCCACAGCGAGTACTGCTGTTGCGCGTTGACCAACACGGAGAAACGGAGACTTTCGTCATCGAACGGGTTTTGTTGTTCCTGAGTCATTTGCCTTACCTGTCTGTCAAAATGTGGAATTACTTCATTGCGGAAAGCAGCCGGCGCACGCCGTCCACCAGACCGCCGCGCCAGCAGAGCGCGTCATGTCCGCCGGAATACACGCGGTAGTCGGCACGATGCCCGGCCGCCGTCAGCGCCTGGTGCATCTGGCGATTGACGAATTCGATGTCCGCCTCCCGATCGCCGGCTTGCTGAATCACGGTGAGCGTCGGCGCGGTCGCGCCGCGCTGCCGAACCTGGCGTATCAACCAGCCTTCCTCCAACTCGTGGCGTTTTTCAAACTGGGTAACGAATTGCACCGTGGGCCACCAGAAGGAGCCGGACTGGCTCAGCACATGGCCGAAGCGCTCGGGCCAGTGCAGGCCGGCGTATAACGCCGCCAGCCCGCCGTAGCTCTGGCCGGCGACCACGGTGCGCGCCCCCTCTTCGCTGAACGGTTCGCGCCGCTGCGCCTGCGGCAGCAGTTCGTCGATCACCGCCTGCCAAAAGGCGGCGTTGCAAGGCAGCTCGTTTTCCCTGTGTTCGCCATCGATCGCATCGATCAGCAGCCAGCACGCGGGCGGCAGATGCCCTTTTGCGGTCTCGTTCTCAATCACCGGCAGCAATGCGTGCCTTTCGATCCAGTTCTGGCCGTCGAGCAGCAGCACCAGCGGGCGGTTGGCGTTGTCCGCCGCCTCGCCGCCGGCATACAGCCACACGCGCCGCCGGGTGCCCAGCCGTTCGCTGTGCCAGTGAAAAAGTTGTAGCCGCGCTTCATCCAACGGCCGATCGGCGGCCTGCCAGGCGCTTTGGTCGTCCGCGTCCGGCCCCTGAGCCAGGGAAACGGCGCGCGGGCGATAAGCCGGCCCCAGCGAGGTGCGATTCAGCGGATCGGCGATCGCCAACGGGAACAGCGATACCCACCAGGCGCGCTGCTGGCGATCGCGCAACGTTTCGTCGTCGCTGAAGACGGGAGGAAGATCCCGCGCCCTAATCGGGATCAGGCTGTAACTGCCGCGCCAGCGGCGATCGACAACGGCCGCGCCGTACCAAACGTCGGTGCCGGGGAGCCTTTTCAGGCTGCTGGGGGACGTGCTGTGATGGTCGGTAATGCCGTTGATATCGGCATAGACCCGGCATATCGGCGAGAGCCGCTCGTCGCCGGCAGGATCGCGCCATAGCCAGGTCATTCTGACGTGCTGTTCATCGTGCGCGTCGACGACAGGCGTGCCATGAGCGGCAACCTTCTGCCACCATGCGGGTTGCCCCGCCGCCGCCTCACGCAGCCAGTGCGCCGCCAATCCCTCATGGCCCTGTTCTGGCCTCTTTTCCGGCAAAAACTCCATAGCGCCCCTTACATAACGTGCGTGACTTTTACAAAACCTGACAATCGTATTGATACTCATTATCATTTTCAATACTATTTGTCGGATTTTTGCCGTCGTGCAAACGCGACGTCTCCGCGTCGACGAGGGAAAGCGTATTCATCGGCATTGCGGGGTTTATCAGGGTGGCATTACACACAAAAGTAGGCATGCAGGAGAGATAATGAATATTAGAAACAAAGGGATAGAAAACGATAGCGCAGAGGCGATGTCCGCCAACCGGCTGTTGCTGGGGGCGACGCTGGCGCTACTGCCCTTCGCGCAAAACGCTTTTGCCGCGGCGGACGAGACGATGGTGGTGACCGCCGACGCGCAGAGCAGCGTGACCGCGCCCGTCAAAGGGATCGTCGCCAAAGAGAGCGCCGCCGGCACCAAAACCGCCGCCCCGCTGAGCAAAACCCCGCAGTCCATCTCGGTGGTGACGCGCGAGCAAATGAACGACCAGGAACCGGCGTCGGTCGCCGACGCCTTGAACTACACCAGCGGGGTGATCACCACCTATCGCGGCAATTCCAACCGCAATGACGAAGTGATCAGCCGCGGCTTCCGTTACGCGCCCAAGCTGCTCGACGGCCTGCACTTTGGCCTCTCGAGCCAAAACGGCGGCGCCGGGCAGATCGATCCCTGGTTGCTGGAGCGCGTGGAAATGGTGCACGGCCCGGCCGGCGTGCTTTACGGCCAGGTCAGCCCCGGCGGCGTGGTGGTGATGACCAGCAAACGCCCTACCGCCCAGAGCATTCACGAAGTTAAATTCAGCACCGGCAACCGTCATCTGGCGGAAACGGCGTTCGACTTCGGCGGCAAACTCAACGACGACAACACCCTGTTCTATCGCCTGAACGGTATCGCCAGAACCGAACATGAGTTTGTCAAAGACAGCAAGCAGCAACGGGTGGCCATCGCCCCGGCCTTCACCTGGCTGCCGAACGAAGACACCAGTTTTACGCTGCTGACCAGCTACCAGAACGATCCGAAAGCCGGATCGCGCAACTTCCTGCCGCGCGCCGGCACGCTGTTCCCGACCAGCGCGGGCTATGTGCCCTATGACTTCAACATCAGCGAACCCAGCTTCAACAAGTCGCGGCGCGAGCAGGCGTCGATCGGCTACAGCCTCGAGCACAACTTCAGCGATGCGCTGTCGTTTACCCAGAACCTGCGTTTCACCCACCGTGATGAGGACTATAAATATCTGGTTTATAACGTAAACTCGAAGGTCAACGACCACACCGTCACCCGCATGGCGCAGCATGAAACGCAGATGACCAACGAGTTTGGCGTGGATAACCAGCTGAAGGGCCTGTTCGACACCGGCGAGGTGAAGCACACGGTGCTGGGCGGATTGGATTACCGCTACAGCCATATCGATTCGAAGATGTATCGCGATCGCGGCAACGATTACCCGATCGACTGGGCCAACCCGGTTCGCCCCAGCATCGATGGCAGCACGCTGGCGCTGGCTTCCAGCGATTTGAAGACGCTGAATCAGGTCGGGGTGTATCTGCAGGACCAGCTGGCGTGGAATAACTGGAACCTGCTGCTGTCCGGCCGTCAGGACTGGTCGCAGGTCAACACCCGCGATCGCACCAGCGGCGGCAAAGAGCAGACCTACAATGATGCCCAGTTCACCGGCCGTGCGGGCCTGCTCTACGCCTTCGACAACGGCATTTCGCCGTACGTCAGCTACAGCACCTCGTTCGATCCTAACCTGTACCCGAGCGCGCCGGGCGCCGACCCGCTCAAGCCGACCACCGGCAAACAAACCGAGGTGGGCGTGAAGTACCAGATCCCGGGCGGCAACACCCTGCTGACCCTCTCCTGGTTCGACATCACCCAGCGCAATGTGGCGTCTTACAACCGTCTCACCTCCGCCTACGAGCAGATCGGTGAGGTGAAATCCAAAGGGATTGAGGCGGAAGTGCACGCTCAGCCGACGCCGGAGATCAAGCTGATCGCCGCCTACACCTACACCGACGTGGTGACCAAAGACTCCAACTCGGCGGACGAAATCGGCCACAGCCCGGCGGGCATTCCGCGCCACGCGGCGTCCGCCTGGGGCAGCTACAGCTTCCTGAGCGGTGCGCTCAACGGCCTGACCGTCGGCAGCGGCGTGCGTTACATCGGCGATGCGCCGGCCGACGCCACCGGCCAGTACGACGTGCCGCACTACACGCTGTACGACGCCATGGTGAAATATGATCTCGGCCAGGCCTCGCCGGCGCTGCGCGGTGCGGCGCTGCAGCTCAACGTGCAGAACCTGACGGACAAGAAATACGTTTCATCCTGCAGCGGCGAGTACGCCTGCTTCTACGGCAGCGGCCGCAGCGTCATCGCTTCGGTGAACTACCGCTGGTAACGAAAAGGGGCGGCCAGCGCCGCCCTTTCTTCCACCTTTCCCGCCGCGTTTACTCTTGCTTCAATTCCCGCAGATGCTTGTACACCGTGGCGCGCCCCATCGACAGCACGTTGGCGATATAGTCCGCCGCGCTTTTGGCCTTGAACGCCCCCTGATGATAGAGATCGCTGACCAGCCGCCGTTTCTGTTCGCGGCTCAGCGCGCCGAGCGCAGCGTTCTCGCGCCGCAGCCAGTCATGCAGGAAGGTATTGATCTTCTCTTGCCAGTCGTCTTTGAACAGCTGTTGCGGCTGCGGCTGCAATCGCGTGACCGACAGGAACATATCCAGCGCGTTGCGGGCGTCCTCGAACATCGCGGTGCTCAGGTTGATGCACAGCAGATAGCTGGGGTTACCCTGCTCGTCGCGCGCGGCGATGCTCACCGAGCGCATCTTTTTGCCGTCCCAGTTCAGCTTTTCGTAGGGGCCGGTCACGTTGGCGCCGCCATCAAACGTGAAATCTTCCAGCCCCGCGTCGTCGCCCGGTTTGCGCTTCGACAGGTTGTTCGCCAGGTAGGCTATCTTGTTGGCGGCCAAATCGTGGATCACCACTTCCGCATTCGGGAAAAACAGGGCCGCGATGCCGTCGGCGACCGACCGCAACAGTTCAAGTTGAGAAGAAGAATTCGCCACGCTGGGGTGTCTCCGTATAGCCCGGTTTGGTTTGTTGTTCAGCCGCTTAGCATACCGCAGTTGCCGCCGCTTGCCGAGCGGATGGCGTTGGTTCCCCTCTCACTACCGGCTGCGCCGCAAGTGACCTTTTATCCCGACGGGGGGGCATGATTGGCCATTGCCGGTCACCGGCGAAATAACGCCCGCCCCTTCAAAGAGAAAACGGAAATAGGTTAACCACGCCGTTCACCTACCGTTTTTTATTTAAAAACCGCCCCCTTGCCAATGACATTAATAACTGCACCACCGTTATTGAATTATTGCTTCAGGCCGTTAGTGAGTTGATTAGCAAACTCCCTTATGCAAGAAAAATCTCATACAAATCATCATGTTTTGCATAAAGCAAAGCGCCAATTCGGATTATTCCTAATTATTTATTTCAGACATCAGGAATAAATTTAACCTGCAGTACTGCAATAAGGATGCAGCTTAATTTGAGTTGTATAAGCAATTTAATTTAAAGGACTTTTATTATGAATTATGAATCCAAGGCGGACTGTTCCGCCAACAGCTACATTATTGAAATTTCAAGTTTTAAACTGCCGGCCTCACTCAGCCCTGAAGCGTTTGCCGTATTGGACAAGCGCGTAGAAGAGGAATTTATCTCGAACCAGAACGGGTTTATTTCGCGTGACTCGGGCATCAGCGTAGACAATGAGCCTCGCTGGGTGAACATTGTAAAATGGGAGACGCTGTTGGATGCGGATGAAAACATCTACCAATTTACGCAAGCTTCCGCGCCGGCGTCCGTCAAAGAATATCTGGCGAGTATCGGCGCTGAACCGGTGGAATTACAACGCTATCAGCATACTGGCGCCTAATACGTATCGGATGACCACGCCACCGCGGCGCGGTCTTCTTTAAACGAAACGCTGATTCGCCAAACCAGAACGGGTGGCCGGCCGCTCGCGGTCACCCGTCCGTTTCAGGTGAACACGCTTTTCAGCCCACTCTCTGCCGCAATACAGTAAAACAACCCCGAATCACGCTTCTCGCTGCCCAGGCAAAACGCGGCGGCAGACGGCGTTTTAACAGGATTTTAACGCTGCCGAGGGGAAACGCCATTGTCAACATAGCAGTTAAATAAAATGAAACTTTTTGATCACATTCAAGCTTCTGAAAAATAGATATAAAGGGTTTTTATGCGTTTTATATGCATAAAGTATGCATGTGCCCGCTAACGCCCGGCCAAAAGTAATTAACTATTCATTTACCGCCCTGCAGGCGGCGAAAAACCGTCCGCTGGCCCGATGAGCGGGGGGCTAACAACCGGCATAATTAGTGGTAAATTTAGCGGCGCAAAGTGTTATGCGCTTGCTAATCCACGGTTAAACGAAATAAATACCTCTAAAATATAAAGGTTGGTTATGGAAAAGCTATCCTACGCTTCAGACAGCAGCACCACCGCTTGGGCTACATATCTGCAACAAATCGATCGCGTCGCCCCTTACCTCGGCGACCTCTCACGCTGGGTTGATACGCTGCGTCACCCTAAACGCGCTTTGATTGTCGATATCCCGCTGCAGATGGACGATGGCACCATCCGTCACTTCGAAGGCTTCCGCGTACAGCACAACCTGTCGCGCGGGCCGGGTAAAGGCGGTATCCGCTTCCACCCTGACGTCGATCTGAACGAAGTGATGGCCCTGTCCGCCTGGATGACCATCAAGTGTGCCGCGGTCAACCTGCCGTACGGCGGCGCCAAGGGCGGCATCCGCGTCGATCCGTTCAAACTGTCTGAAGGTGAACTGGAGCGACTGACCCGCCGCTACACCAGCGAAATCGGCTTCATCATCGGGCCACAGAAAGACATTCCTGCGCCGGACGTCGGCACCAACGCCAAAGTGATGGCCTGGATGATGGATACCTACTCCATGAACCACGGCACCACCATCACCGGCGTGGTAACCGGTAAGCCAATCCACCTCGGCGGCTCCCTGGGCCGTGAGAAAGCGACCGGCCGCGGCGTGTTCGTGACCGGCAGCGAAGTGGCCAAGCGTCTGGGCGTGCAGATCGAAGGCGCCAAAGTGGCGGTGCAAGGCTTCGGTAACGTGGGCAGCGAAGCGGCTCGCCTGTTCGTCGGCGTCGGCGCTCGCGTCGTCACCATCCAGGACCACTCCGCTACCCTGTTCAACGCCAACGGCATCGATCTGGCCGCGCTGACCGAATACCAGGCCAAGCACAAGCAGATCGCCGGTTTCCCAGGCGCCAGCGAGATCGAAAGCGAAGCGTTCTGGTCGGTTGACATGGACATCCTGATCCCTGCGGCGCTGGAAGGCCAGATCACCCGTCAGCGCGCCGAAATCCTCAGCGCCAAGCTGGTGCTGGAAGGGGCTAACGGCCCAACCTTCCCAGAAGCGGACGACATTCTGCGTTCCCGTAACATCACCGTGGTTCCGGACGTTATCTGTAACGCCGGCGGCGTAACGGTCAGTTACTTCGAGTGGGTGCAGGACATGGCGAGCTACTTCTGGAGCGAGTCCGAGATCAACGAGCGTATGGACAAGATCATGACCGACGCGATGGTCCACGTCTGGAACAAGGCCGCAGAGAAAGAGTGCAGCCTGCGCACCGCCGCTTATATCGTGGCTTGCGAGCGCATCCTGACCGCACGTAAAGAGCGTGGCATCTACCCAGGTTGATGCCCGTTTCCCGGCCTGCCCCGGCAGGCCGGATTTTCCTCAGCGCAAACAGCGTTTCAACACCTTACCGGTACTGGTCATCGGCAAGCGTTCGACAAACTCGACGATACGCGGATACTTGAACGCCGCCAGCCTCTCCCGGCTCCAGGCGATCAGCGCCTCTTCCTCGATCGGCTCCTCCGTCTCTTTCAACACCACCACCGCTTTGATCTCTTCACCCAGCGAAGGATGCTCGACACCGATCACCGCCACCAACGACACCGCCGGATGGCGAATCAGCGCCTCTTCAATCTCGCGCGGATAGACGTTGAACCCGCCGCGAATGATCATGTCCTTGGCCCGATCGACGATGAAATAGAAGCCGTCGGCATCGCGGCGCGCCAGATCGCCGGTGCGGAACCAGCCGTTTTCCAGCACTTCCGCCGTCGCCTCGGGACGGTTCAGATAGCCTTTCATGATGTTGTAGCCGCGCACCGCGATCTCTCCCACCTGATCGACACCGTCGATCGGTTGTCCGGTGACGTCGAGCAAGCGAACCTCCACGCCCCAGATCGGTTGGCCGATAGAGCCGGGTTTGGTCACGCGGTGCGGATGGTTAAAGGTGGCGACCGGGCTGGTTTCCGACAGCCCATACCCTTCGAGAATGTTGACGCCGAAGCGGCGCGAGAAATCCTCCAGGATCTGCACCGGCAGGCTGGCCCCGCCGGACACCGCCATACGCAGCGTGCTGCGCAGGCGCTCGATATCCGTATGCTCATCCAGCGCATTCAACAACGCCCAATACATGGTCGGCACGCCGGCAAAAAAGGTAATGCCGTGCCGCTGCATCAGCGCGATGGCCTGCGCGGCGTCGAAGCGTTCGACCAGCACCAGGGTGGCGGCGGCGGAAAATCCGGCATTCATCTGCACCGTCGAACCAAACGTGTGGAACAGCGGCAACGTCACCAGATGGCGATCGGGATCCGTTTCCGAGCCGTCGAACAGCCGCACCGATCCCAGCGCGTTAAGCACCAGGTTGGCGTGGGTCAACTCAGCCCCTTTGGCCCGGCCGGTGGTGCCGCTGGTATATAGCACCACCGCCGTGTCGCTTTCGAGCGTCGCGGCCGAAGCGAACTCGGTGGCCTGTGCGGCTATCGCCGTGCTGAAACGTTCGCCTTCGAGCGGCAGCCGATCGCCGATGATAAACACCTCACGGCATTGCTCCGCCTTCGCCGCCGCCCGCAGCGCCTCTTCCCCCAACGGCAGGCCGCTGCTACCTTCGAAGCAAAACAACGCCACCGCCGCCGAGTCCGCCAGGTAATAGTCGAACTCTGCGCTCTTAAGCAGAATATTGAGCGGCACCACCACCGCGCCGCTTTTGAGAATGCCGTAATAGATAGCCGGAAACTCCGGCCGATTGGGGCAGGCCAGCGCCACTCGCTCACCGGGCTGCACGCCGCGCGCGACCAGTAAATTCGCCACCCGGTTGGCCATTTCATTCAGCGCCCGATAGCTGAGCGGTATATCGTCCTGTATCACCGCCGGCCGTTCCGGCCAGGTGCGCGCACTTTCTTCAAGCAAGGTAGCCAGATTCAGCATCGGGGATCCTCCCTGGGTTGAGCGGCGAGAAAGCGCCGCAGTATCACGAGTATAGATAGGCGCTTTGCGGTTCGCATTCCCAGGGGCGCTGGGCTATACCTTAGGCATTCCCCCTCCTGCAGGAGTTGTGATCATGAGCAAGAAAAAAATCCTGATGCTGGTCGGCGACTACGCCGAAGATTACGAAACCATGGTGCCGTTTCAGGCATTGCAAATGCTTGGCCATTGGGTGGATGCCGTGTGCCCCGACAAAGCCGTCGGCGACTACATCCAGACCGCGATCCACGACTTTGACGGCGCGCAGACCTACAGCGAGAAACCCGGTCATCGTTTTACCCTGAACGCCGACTTTGCCGCCGCCAAAGAAGAACACTATGACGCGCTGTTGATCCCCGGCGGTCGGGCGCCCGAATACCTGCGCCTGAATCCCGACGTGATCGCGCTGGTGCAGGCGTTCGACGCCGCCAAAAAACCGATCGCTGCCGTTTGCCACGGCCCGCAGCTGCTGGCGGCGGCCGGGGTGTTGAAGGGCCGCACCTGCAGCGCCTACCCGGCTTGCGCCCCGGAGGTGCGGCTCGGCGGCGGCCATTATGCGGAGATCGGCATCGATCAGGCGCACGTCGACGGCAACCTGGTCACCGCCCCGGCCTGGCCGGCGCATCCGCAGTGGCTGGCGAAGTTCGCCGAGCTGCTGGAGCAGTAACCTGGCGCTAGCGCAATTGCTCGATAAGAAAATGGATGTCGTACAGCCAGCGTTTGGCGCGCGCCGAGCGCACCAGCATCGATACGCACAGCGGCCGGGTGTGTTCTTTACAGGCGGAGGGGGAAAACCAGCGCCCGGTATTGCTCGGCGGCTGGAAATACAGCTCGTGGTTGTAATTGCTGCTGTCGACGCCGAAGGTATCGAAGTAGCGGCGCATCAGCGTGTTGGAGTCGCTGAACGACAGGTTGAGCGCGGTGTTAATCTCGGTTTCCGGGGTGATGACCGCCCCCTTCTTCTGCCGCCTCGGTGCGTTGAATGCGGCGATAAGCGCGATGACCTGTTGCTGAATGTCTTCTGCCATGACGACCTCGAGCCGATATGAAGAAAAGGTGAATGCAATTATCTGTCTGACTCTGCCCGCCGCGGCGAGTTCGGGCCGCCGCGCGGGTTTTCCGTTTCTTTACACTTTCCATAAGTAAACCGCGCGCCGCCCAATTCGCGGCGCGCGCGGTCGACGGTTAGCGGCTGAGCGCCGCCTTATCGGCGATGACGCCGTCCCCCTGCCGCTCGGCGGCAACCCCGCCGCCCAACACTTTATACAGGGTCGCCTGATTGTCGTACGCGGTCTGCTGTGCGGCGATCAGCGACTGCTGCGCCGTATACAGCGTGCGGTGCGCGTCCAGCAGCGTCAGGTAGCTGTCCACGCCCTGGCGGTAACGCAGTTCGGCCAGGCGATAATATTGCTGCGCCGCCGCCACATAGCCGGTTTGCGCCGCCAACTGTTCCTGCAGCGTGGCTTTGCGCGCCAGCGCGTCGGCGGTTTCCTGAAATGCCGTCTGCACCGCTTTCTCATAGGTGGCGACATACAGGTCTTTCTGCGCCTGGGTGTAGTGGAGCTGAGCCGTGTTATAGCCGCCGCTGAAGATCGGCAGGCTGATGCTCGGGGCGAACGACCAGACGCCGGCGCCGTGGCTGAACAGCGCCGAGAGTTCACCGCTGCCCACGCCGCCGCTGGCGGTCAGGCTGATCGACGGGAAGAACGCCGCACGCGCCGAGCCGATGTTGGCGTTGGCGGATTTCAGATTATGCTCGGCCTGCAGCACATCCGGCCGCGTCAGCAGCACCTGCGAAGACACCCCGGCCGGCAGATTGCGCATGATTTCGCCGAGCGCATCGATACCGTCGGGCAGCAGGTTTTCCGGCACGCTTTGCCCCACCGCCAAATCCAGCGCGTTTTTCGCCTGCGCGGCGAGGGTGGCGTAGCTGGCGGCGTCCGATCGCGCCTGTTGATAAACGGTTTCCGCCGACGCCACGTCGACCAGCGACGAAATGCCGTGCTGTTGATTGTTGCGCGTCACGTCCAGCGAACGTTTGGCGCTTTCCATCGTCTGCTGCGCCACCGCCAGATTGCTGCGCTCGGCCGCCACCGCCACCCAGTCGGTGACGATATCGGCGATCAGCGTCAGACGGGTGCTTTTCGCCGCTTCCGAGTTGGCCAGATAGGTTTCGAACGCCGCCCGCGACAGGCTGGCGTTCTTGCCGAACAGATCCAGCTCGAACGCGCTGACGCCGCCCTGCGCTTCGTAACTCTGGCTGATGGCGGTGGCATTGCCGTTGCCGGTCAGCGAACGCCCGCGGCTGCCGTCGGCGGTGGCGTTGATCGTCGGGAACAGCGCCGAGCGCTGCTCACCGTACAGGGCGCGCGCCGAAGCGATATTGGCGATCGCCTCACGCAGATCGCGGCTGCTGTTCAGCCCCATCGCCACCACCTGCCGCAGCCTGGCGTCCTGCACATAGTCGCGCCAGGCGACGTCCGGGTAGCTCAACGCCTGTTTGCCGGCGGCCTCGCCCTGCGGCAGGTTGGCGGGCACCGGCGCCGCCGGGCGCTGGTAGTGCGGATCCAGCGACAGACACCCGCTCAGCAGCAGCGGTAAAGTTAACATCATGACTCGTTGCAACACGTTATTCTCCTGCCTGCGACGGCGAGTTGGTGGGCCGACGGGTAAACATGCGGCGCACCAACACATAAAACAGCGGTACGAAAAAGATCGCCAAGGCGGTGGCGGTGATCGTGCCGCCGATAATGCCGGTGCCGATGGCGATTCGGCTGTTGGCGCCGGCGCCGCTGGATACCGCCAGCGGCAGCACCCCGGCGGTGAACGCCAGCGAGGTCATCAGGATCGGCCGCAGGCGCATGCGCGCCGCGTGGACCGCCGCGCCAATCAGCGTTTCCCCCCGCTGGTGCATCTCCTCGGCGAACTCGACGATCAAAATGGCGTTCTTCGCCGACAGCCCGATGATGGTGAGCAGCGCCACCTGGAAGTAGATGTCGTTTTCCAGCCCGCGCAGCGTGATCGCCAGCAGTGAGCCCACCACGCCCATCGGCACCACCAACATCACCGCGAACGGAATCGACCAGCTCTCATACAGCGCCGCCAGGCACAGGAACACCACGATGAGCGAAATCGCGTACAGCGACGACGCCTGGCCGCTGGTCAGCCGTTCCTGATAGGACAGCCCGCTCCAGGAGTAGCTGCTGCCGGCGGAGTATTTCGCCGCCAGTTTCTCCATCTCGCTCATTGCCGTACCGGAACTGACACCGGCGGCGCCCTGCCCGGTGATCTCGAACGACGACAGCCCGTTATAGCGCGCCAGGTTCTCCGGCCCGTAGATCCAGTGCGAAGACGCAAAGGCGGAGAACGGCGTCATGCTGCTGGCGCCCGATGCATTGGTGCCGCGCACAAACCAGCGGTCGAGGTCTTCCGGCTTGGCGCGGTACTGCACGTCGCCCTGCATATAGACTTTTTTCACCCGGTTGCGGTCGATAAAGTCGTTGATGTAGGTGCTGCCGAACGCGCTGCTGAGGGTGCTGTTGACGTCCGCGGCGCTCAGGCCGAGTGCCTGCAGTTTGCCGTTGTCGATCGCTACCTGCAGCTGCGGGGTGTCCGGCAAGGTGTTGGCGCGCACCGCCAGCAGCGCCGGGTTGTTGCCGGCGGCGGCGACGATCTGATCGCGCATCGCCTGCAGCTCGGCGCGGGTGGTCGCCCCCTTGGCCTGCAGCTCGAAGGTAAAGCCGTCGGATTGGCCAAAGCCGTCGATCGCCGGCGGGCTCATGGAGAACACCTGGGCGTCGCGCAGCGAGGCAAAGTGCGCCATGGCGCGTTTGGCGATGGCGTCGGCGGTGTTTTCGCTGCCGCCGCGTTGGCTCCAGTCTTTGAGGCTGACGAACGCCATGCCGGCGTTTTGCCCGCTGCCGCTGAAACCGAAGCCGTTGATGGTGAAAATGGTGCTGACGTTGGCCTTTTCCTGGTCGAGAAAATAGGCGGTCACCGCCTCGCTCACCGCCGAGGTGCGCGCGTTGGTGGCGCCGGCCGGCAAGGTGTACTGCACCATCACCGAGCCCTGATCCTCGTTGGGCAGGAAGCCGGTCGGCAAACGCAGATACATTACGGCGGCGGCGATCAACAGCAGGCCGTACAGCAGCAGATAGCGCGTTGGCCGGTGGATCACTGCGCCGACCTTGTCGGCGTACTTCGCCTGCAGCCGGTCATAGCCGCGGTTGAATTTGCCCAGCAAGCCTTTGTCGGTCTGCGCGTCGTGCGCGGGTTTCAGCAACGTGGCGCACAAGGCCGGCGCCAGCGTCAACGCCAGCACCACCGACAACACCATCGAGGAGACGACGGTGATCGAAAACTGGCGGTAGATCACCCCGGTGGAGCCGCCGAAGAACGCCATCGGCAGAAACACCGCCGACAGCACCAGCGCGATGCCGACCAGCGCGCCGGTGATTTCGCGCATCGATTTCTCCGTCGCCTCGCGCGGCGGCAGCTTATCCTCGTGCATCACCCGTTCGACGTTTTCCACCACCACAATGGCGTCATCCACCAATAGCCCGATCGCCAACACCATGCCGAACAGCGTCAGGGTATTGATCGAATAGCCGAACGCCGCCAGCACGCCGAAGGTGCCCAGCAACACCACCGGCACGGTAATGGTCGGGATCAGCGTGGTGCGCAGGTTTTGCAGGAACACGAACATCACTACCACCACTAACGCCACCGCTTCAAACAGCGTTTTCACCACCTCTTCGATCGAGATGTTGATGAAGTCGGTGCTGTCTTTCGGGTAGGCCACCTTGTAGCCCTGCGGCATGGCGCTTTGGTATTCCGCCACCTTGGCCTTTACCAGCTTGGCGGTGCTCAGGGCGTTGGCGCCCGCCGCCAGCTTGACCGCGATCCCCGCCGCCGGGTGGCCGTTGAGGTGCGCGCTGGCGGAGTAGTCTTCGTTGCCCAGCTCAACCCGCGCCACGTCGCCCAGCCGCACCAGCGCCCCGTTGCTGTCGCTTTTCAGGATGATATTGCGGAACTGTTCCGGCGTTTGCAGCCGCGACTGCGCCTTCACCGTGGCGGTCAGCTGCTGGTCGGCGGCGGCCGGCAGATCGCCTATCTTGCCGGCGGACACCTGGGTGTTTTGCGCCTCGATCGCCGTCTGCACGTCGGAAGGCATCAGCGAAAAGCTCGCCAGTTTGGTCGGATCCAGCCAGATGCGCATCGCGTATTCCGAGCCGAACACCTGTACGTCCCCGACGCCCTCGATGCGCGACAGCGGATCCTGCAGGTTGCTGACCAGATAGTCGGAGATATCGGCCATCGTCGCCTTGTCGCTTTCGTCATACAGCCCGACGATCAGCAGAAAGCTGCTCTGGGATTTTTTGACCGTCACGCCCTGCGCGGTAACGGCGCTCGGCAGACGACTTTCCGCCTGCTGCACCTTGTTTTGCACCTGCACCTGAGCGATATCCGGATCGGTGCCCTGCTCAAAGGTAACGTTGATGCTGACCGAGCCGCTGGCGCTGCTGGTCGACGAGAAATACAGCAGGCCGTCCAGGCCGGTGAGCTGCTGCTCAATCACCTGGGTGACGCTGTTTTCCAGCGTTTCCGCGTCCGCGCCCGGGTAGGTGGCGGAGATGGCGATCTGCGGCGGTGAGACGTCCGGGTACTGCGAGACGGGCAATGAATTGATCGACATCAGACCGCACAGCATGATGATGATGGCGATCACCCAGGCGAATACCGGACGCCGGATAAAGAACTGCGCCATATCACTGCTCCCCGCGTTGGGTTTTGTCGACCGAGACGTCTACCGGCTTCACCGCAGCGCCGATCGTCACCTTGCTGGTGCCTTCGACGATCAGGCGATCGCCGTCGTTCAGCCCGCTGTCGATCAGCCAGTTACTGCCCACCACCCGTTCGGCGCTGACGGTGCGTTGCGCCACTTTGTTTTGCTCGTTTACCACCAACGCGGTGGCTTCCCCTTTGGCGTTGCGGGTGATGCCCTGCTGCGGCGCCAGGATGGCTTTGGGATCGACGCCGTTATCCACCGTGGCATGGACGTACATGCCGGGCAACAGCTCATGTTCGGGGTTGGGGAACACCGCGCGCAGCGTGACCGAACCGGTGGCCTCATCCACCGCCACCTCGCTCAACTCCAGCTTGCCGGCGTGGGCATAAGACGTGCCGTCCTCCAGCTTGATGGCGACCGGCGTGACCGCACCGCGCTGCAAAGCGGCCTGCTGACGGCGCAGTTTAAGCAACTGGGCGCTGGACTGGGTCAGATCGACATAGATGGGATCCAACGCGCGGATGGTGGCCAACGCATCAGTCTGGCCGGCGGTGACCAGCGCGCCCGGCGTCACCGACGAAATGCCGATGCGGCCGGCGATCGGCGCCCGCACCTGGGTATAGGCGAGATTGATGCGCGCCGTTTCCAGCGCCGCCTGATACTGCGCCACCGACGCCACGGCCTGCAGATACGCGGCTTTGGCGTCGTCTGCGTCCTGTTTGGAAACGCCGTTCTCTTTCACCAGCGCCGCATAGCGCTGCGATTTGAGCCGGGTGGATTGCACCGTGGCCTGAGCGTTTTTCAGCTGGGCGGCGGCCTGATCGTAGCTGGCCTGATAGCTGGCGGGGTCAATTTGATACAAGACCTGCCCGGCTTTCACCTCGGCCCCTTCGGTAAACAGCCGCTGCTTGATGATGCCGTCGACCTGCGGCCGCACGTCGGAGGTCATGGTGGCGTTAACCCGGCCGGTCAACTCGCTGCTCAGGGTTACAGACTGGCCTCGCAACGTGACGACGCCGACCTCCCGTTCACCGCCTGCGCCCGTCGGCGCGCCGGCGTTTTGCCCATCGCAGGCGGCCAGCGACAGCGAAAGCCCCAGCGCCAAAAGCGTTTTCCTCTGCATTGCAATACGATCCTATTGAGAATGACTATTCTCAATATATCGAATGCCGGAATGCGCTTCTGAAAGGGTTGCGTAAGGATTGCGTAAAATCTTTTCGAAGCGGAAAACGGTGGCGCAATCTCGTTCAGCGTGGTTTCAGCACATTGGCGCAGCGGTTTTTAGCCCATGCAATAAAGCGTTCCACTTCAGCCGGGGGCGGCGCCGCTTCAGTTGTATCAGGCTCTTGCTCCCGATGAGCATCGCTCGCCGGCTGCTTGCAGCGATAAACCAGGCCATACAGGGGATGGCGCCCATCGTCGGTTTGATAATAATTGGCCACGCGGGCGAACGAATAGTAATAATAAGGCGTTGAATGTTCTTCGCCCCGATAAACGTTTTGCGTGCCGCCATCGTAGAACGTCACGTTGGCGGTCTTTTCCATCAACCGATCCAGGTCGTCGATCACCTGCTCAGTGCAGCGGTTTAATTCACGCCGATCTTGTTCATTCAATTTATCGGCATAGTCGTCGGCGCAGCGGGTGATATAACCTTCATACTGGAGATTGTCGGCGAGCTTAAGTTCGAAATAACGGTATGAGCGCTCGGCGATCTTCACCCCCTCACGCTCCTGAATCAGCTTCGCATCCTGAATAAGGTACACCGCCGCCGGATCCTGATTCTCGAGCGTAAGCATGGCCGCAGTGGCCCCTCCAACGGGCGTCAAGAGCGCCCCCATAAGCAGGGACAACCGTGTGATTAAACGAAAGTCCATTGTTTTAGCGTCTTGGTCCATCATAAATTTCGTCATCTTATCTCGTCAGCGGCGGCGTACCGAGCGCCGCGTGGGATTTTTAGGGTTTAACCAGTCTAAACACCGTTTTGGTGTGCCAATAGTAGTCGATCGCTGCCGAAACAGTCGGCATCCAGCCGTCCGGCTCATAGGGAACGAAGCCGGAAAAACCCAGCCTGCGGGCAGAGACCTGGAACCCCGCGGCGGAGAAAATACGCGCATAATCGTCCAGAGAACGATCCTGCACCACGGTATGCGTCTGTTCAGCCACCCTTTCGCGCCATTGCGGCCACAGCGGGTTGTCGGTGTGGCAACCGGTCACCGCATAATAAACGCCGCCCGGCTTCAGCACCCGCAGCATATCGGCGGCATGCTGCGCGATATCTTCAATCAGGTAGATGACTTCATGACTGAAGGCGATATCGCAGTGGTTCTCATAACCCGTCAACCGCGTGTCGGTCTGATAAACGATCGGCAGGTTTCCTTTCAGGCGGTTGGCTTGTTCGACGGATTGGCGGGCGATATCAACGCCAATCCCCTCACTAAATGGCCGAATTTGATGCAACAGGCGCAGAAAACCGCCCTGATTGCAGCCGAAGTCCAGCACCCTGACGCCGGACAGTTCGCGTTCCGGCACCAGGCTCAGCAGATGCCGCCAGATGGGCGCATGGCCTGCAGCCATAGCCTGTTCTGCGTGCGGATCGCGATACCAGGTGGGAATGCTCAAGGGTGAGTCGTTCATTATGGCCTCCTTAGGTGACTCTGATCAGCCAACCACACCCGATGATGACAAACAACCGCACGCGCATTTTTTGAACATTCACGGGTCTGGTTTGCCAGGCGCCGGCAGTTGGCTGGTCACGCAGTGAATGCCGCCGCCGCCGGCGGCGATCGCGTCGATCTCCAGTTGCACCACCTTGCGCTGAGGATAGAGCGCCGACAGCAGCGCAAACGCCGCCTTGTCCGCCTGCGGGTCGCCAAACTCCGGGGCGATCACCGCGCCGTTGATAACGAAATAGTTGATGTAGCCCGCCGCGAAATCGGGATTGTGTCGGCTGAAACGGCTGTCGCGCGGTGCCTGCGGCGGCGAGAGCGTATGCACCTGCAGCGTGCGGCCATCGGCGTCGGTCGCCGTCTTGAGGATCGCCAGATGCGTCTGGGTGACCGCATGATCGTAAGAGGTCGGGTCGGTGTCCAGATTGGCCACCACCACGCCCGGCCGCACGAAACGGGCGTAAAAATCGACGTGGGCATCGGTGATGTCTCGGCCTTTAATGCCCGGCAGCCAGATAATTTTACGCAGGCCGAGCATCGCCTTCAGCTCCTGCTCAACCCGATCCCTGCTCCAGCCCGGGTTGCGGTTCGCATTCACCCAACTGCTCTCGGTCATGATGCCGGTGCCGCGCCCATCCACTTCAATGCCGCCGCCTTCGCCTACCAGTGCGCTGCGGCGCGGTTGAGCGACGCCGTATCGCCTGGCGGCAAACCCTGCCAGACGCGCATCCCTGGCATGCTGCTGCTTATCGCCCCAGCCGTTGAAGTTGAAATCCACCGCGCCCAGTTCGCCGGCATCATTGACGACGAAATTGGCGCCGATGTCGCGCATCCAGATATCATCCAGCTCGGTGACGACATAGCTGACGTTGTGACTACCGCAGATGGCCTCGGCTAATTGCCGTTCACGCTCGCGGCAAAAAACCGTCAACGGCTGAAATTCGGCGATGGCGCGGGCGATACGCCCCTGTGCCGCCCGCACGTCCGCCGTGAAGTCGCCCCAAATCGCGCGCTGCGCGCCGAACGCGATAAACGCCCGCTGTTGCGGTTCCCCTTCATCCGGCAAGCGCCAGGCCGGATTAAGCGCAGCTTTTGCGTGACCGCGTAACGAAATACCCAATGATGCCGTCAAGCCAACGCCGGCCACCGCCGAAAGCTGCTTGATAAAGGTGCGACGCGTTGACATAAACGCCCCCTTTTAATTAATTTAAATTCAATTGGTTAACCGGTTTTTTCGCTCTCCGGGAATTGAATCTCATGCTAGTCTTCCCCTGCCGCTGCGACAAACGATATATTTAGTGGATATCTGATTAGACAGGCTTATTGATAATGTTAAAACACTGGCCCCCGTTAAGCGCATTGCGCGGTTTTGAAGCGGCGGCGCGTCTGGGCAGTTTTCATCAGGCCGCCGAAGAGCTGCACCTTACCCAGTCGGCGATCAGCCAGCAGATCCGCAGCCTCGAGGCGTTTCTGGAACAGCCGCTGTTTTTCCGCACCGGCCGCAGCGTAACGCTGACCGACGCCGGCCACGATCTGTTCAGCACCGCGCAGGTGATGCTGCAACAATTGGCCGTCGGCATTCGTCGTCTGGACCAGTACCGCAAACCCAATCAGTTGATCGTCAACACTACGCCGGCCTTTGCCCGCCACTGGCTGACGCCGCGGCTGGGCGAGTTCAACCAGCGGCATCCGCAGATAGATCTGTGGCTCTTCACCAGCTTCGAGCCGCCGGATATGGCGACGGACAGCATCGACTTGGCGATCCGCGACGATCTCAGCGCGCAGGCGGACTGCACCTTTAAGGTTCTCTGCACCGACCGGCTTTATCCCGCCTGCCACCCCAGCCTATTGGCGCTGGCGGCGGAGCAGCGCGTCACGCTGCACGGCGAACGCGAAATGGACTGGAGTCACTGGACGGTGGCGGGCGGCGCGCACGTCGGCCAGCGCGACAGCGGGCTGAATTTCTCCGATCCCGGCCTGCTGCTGGACGCCGCCTGCCAGGGGCTGGGCATCGCGTTGGTCAGTCAGTTGCTGGCGCAGCAAGCGCGTGACGCCGGGTTGCTGCATCCGTTAACCGAGCAACGCGTGCGCGGCGCCAACTGGGCGTGGCTGCTGCATCGCGACAGCGAACACAATCCGCTCGCCCGGCACTTCTGCCAATGGCTGCAATCGACGCTGCCGGCCGACGCATAACGCGCCACATCACGATTTGCTACTCTGGTCAGGCGGCCCCGCCTGACCGCTGCTACCTTCAATAAAGCGCCGCAACAGCCCGAATAAAACGCGCTAACCCGCTGTTTCAAAAATAATTAGTTGAATTCACCTGATAACTGAACATCGCTAAAAGGATCTTCTATGTCTGCCGGTTTATTGAAAACGATAGCTCTGAGCGTGACCCTGGCCTGCGCCGTTCCCGCCGCCTTTGCCGCCGATCTGACCGCCGGCGCGGCCGCCGCTCCGGATCAGTATGGCGCAAAAGTCGCCGCGCACATTCTGCAGGCCGGCGGCAACGCGGTTGATGCGGCGGTCGCCACCGCCTTTACCCTGGCGGTCACCTACCCTGAAGCCGGCAATATCGGCGGCGGCGGCTTTATGACGCTGTACGTCGACGGCAAACCCTATTTCCTCGACTACCGCGAAGTGGCGCCCAAGGCCGCCGGCAAAACTATGTACCTGAACGAGAAAGGCGAAGTGATCGAAAATCTCAGCCTGGTGGGCAGTCGCGCCGCCGGCGTGCCGGGCACCGTGCTGGGGCTGTGGGAAGCCCATAAACGCTTCGGCAAGCTGCCCTGGGCCGAGCTGCTGACGCCGGCGATCGGCTACGCCCGGCAAGGTTTCACCGTGGCGGATCAGCAGTATCAGTACCGCGAAGACGCCAACAAGCTGTTTGCCGGTAAAACCAACTTCGGCGACTATTTCGGCGCCATGAAGCCCGGCACGGTGTTCAAACAGCCGGAGCTGGCCGCCACCCTTGAGCGCATCGCCAAATCGGGCGCCGACGATTTTTATCACGGCGAAACCGCCCGCCTGCTGGTGGCGCAAATGCAGCGCGACAACGGGCTGATCGGCGCGGCGGATTTGGCCGACTACCGGGTGAAATGGCGTGAACCGATGCGCATCAGCTGGCGCGGCAACACCGTGTATACCGCCCCGCTGCCCAGCTCCGGCGGCATCGCGCTGGCGCAGCTGCTGGGGATCAAAGAAGATCGCGCCGCCGACTTCAAGGGCGTGCCGCTCAACTCGGCGCGCTATATCCACCTGCTGGCGGAAATCGAAAAACGCGTGTTCGCCGATCGCGCCGACTACCTCGGCGACCCGGATTTCACTAACGTGCCGGAAGCGCAGCTGATCGCCCCCGACTACCTGCAAAAACGCGCCGCCGAGATCAACCCGACGGCGATCTCGCCGACCGAGCAGGTGCGGCCGGGGCTGGAAAGCCACCAAACCACCCACTTCTCGATCGTCGATGCGGCCGGCAACGCGGTCAGCAACACCTATACGCTTAACTGGGACTTCGGCAGCGGCGTGGTGGTCAAAGGCGCCGGTTTCCTGCTCAACGACGAGATGGACGACTTCAGCGCCAAACCCGGCGTCGCCAACGCCTTTGGCGTGGTGGGCAGCGACGCCAACGCCATCGAGCCGGGCAAACGCATGCTCTCCTCGATGAGCCCGACCATCATCACCCGCGACGGCGACGTCACCCTGGTGATCGGCACGCCGGGCGGATCGCGCATCTTCACCTCGATCTTTCAGGTGATCAACAATCTCTACGATTACCATCTGCCGCTGGCGCAGGCGGTGGCCGCCCAGCGCGTGCATCACCAACTGTTGCCGAAGGACACCGTTTATTACGACAGCTTCGCGCCGCTGACCGGCAAACCGGCGGACGAGCTGAAAGCCATGGGCTACACCCTCGAAGATCAGGGCTGGAACATGGGGGATATTCAGGCTATCCGCATCGATGGCCGCACGCCGGAAACCGCGTCCGATCCGCGCGGCCGCGGCGTGGGGCTGGTGGTGAAAAAGTAACCCTCCGGCGGCCCGCCTCCGATTAGACGGGCCGCCGCTCTCCCCGCACAGATGGCCGCTGTCTCCTTTTTCACTCATCTATACTGAATCGACAGGCCTGCGTTCAACGACGGCGGCGCCTGCGGTCCGCCTTGGACGATAAGGATAATATTCATAGTAAATCAATCACCTGCATTTATCGTAAGCGGTGTCGGAGGCAATCAATAATGGCGAAAAGACGAGCAGTGCCCGGGGTTCATCCCTACGATGGGCCCGCCGGCGGTTGGGGCGCGCTGAAAGCGACGGCCATCGCCGTGCGCACACAGATGGATACCCTGGAGGCGCCGGTAACGCTGATGCGCACCAATCAGCCCGACGGGTTTGATTGCCCGGGATGCGCATGGCCGGATAAAGAACATCGATCCACCTTCCAGTTTTGCGAAAACGGCGCCAAAGCCGTGACCTGGGAAGCGACCAGCAAACGCGTGACGGCCGAATTCCTGGCGCAAAATACCGTGACCTCACTGCTGCGGAAAACCGACTATGAACTGGAGGACTATGGTCGCCTGACCACGCCCCTGTTCTATGACGCCGGGACCGACACGCTGCGCCCGCTGGCCTGGGATGAGGCGTTTCAACGCATCGCCGCCGTTTTGCAGACGCTGCCGCCGGAGCAGGTGGAGTTTTATACCTCCGGCCGGGCGTCCAATGAGGCGGCCTATCTGTTCCAGCTGTTTGCGCGGGAATTTGGCAGCAATAACTTCCCCGACTGTTCCAATATGTGCCATGAGCCGACCAGCGTTGGCCTGCCCCAGTCGATCGGCATCGGCAAAGGCACCGTGTCCCTGGACGACTTTGACAGCGCGGAGCTGATTATCTCCATCGGGCACAATCCGGGCACCAATCACCCGCGCATGATGGGCACGCTGCATGAACTGGCGCGCAAAAAAGTGCCGATTATCGTGTTCAATCCGCTGCGCGAGCGGGCGCTCGAGCGTTTCACCGATCCGCAAAACGTCATCGAAATGGCGACCTACAGTTCGACCCCTATCGCCTCCACCTACTATCAGGTCAAAGCCGGCGGCGACGCCGCGGCGCTCAAAGGCATCGCCAAAGCGCTGCTGCAGTTGGATGACGAACATGGCAATGCGCTGGACCACGCCTTTATTGCCGAGCACACGGAAGGTTTTGCGGATTTTGCCGCCGATCTGAAGACCACCGGTTGGGATGCGATTGAGGCGGAGAGCGGCCTGGCGCGCCGGGATCTGGAACAGGTCGCCGCCGCTTACGCGAAATCCAACGCCACCATCGTGACCTACGGCATGGGCATTACGCAGCACAATAAAGGCACCGCCAACGTACGCCTGATTGCCGATCTGCTGTTGCTGCGCGGCAACATCGGCAAACCGGGCGCCGGCATCTGCCCGCTGCGAGGGCACTCCAACGTGCAGGGCAACCGCACCGTCGGCATCACCGAAAAACCCTCGGCCGATTTTTTGGCGAAGCTGGAAACGGTGTTTGGCTTCACGCCGCCCAAAGCCCACGGTCACGATGCCGTGAAATGCATGCAGGCGATGATCGACGGCGCCTCAAAGGCGTTGATCTGCCTGGGCGGCAACTTCGCCGTGGCGCTGCCGGACCCCGAGCAGAGTTTCCCGGCGATGAAAGCGCTGGAATTAAGCGTGCATATCGGCACCAAACTCAACCGAAGCCATTTGTTGGTGGCGAAAGAAACCCTCATTCTGCCCTGTCTGGGACGTACCGAACTGGACATGCAGGCCGGCGGGCGACAATCGGTGACGGTGGAGGATTCGATGTCGATGGTTCACGCCTCGTCCGGCAAATTAAAACCGGCGTCGGAGCTGTTGCGTTCGGAACCCGCCATTGTGGCCGGCATGGCCAAAGCGGTGATGCCCGCCAGCAAGGTGCCCTGGGATGAACTGATCGAAGATTACGACGTGATCCGCGATTTGATCGAAAAAACCATCCCCGGCTTCGACGATTACAACGCGCGCATTCGCCAACCCGGCGGTTTCCGCATGCCGCTGCCGCCGACTGAGCGCCAGTGGCCGACGGCGACGGGCAAGGCGATGTTTTCCGTATTCAGCGGGCTGCATGAGGACGAGACAACAGCAGACAAAGACACGCTGCGGCTGATCACGCTGCGCAGCCACGATCAGTACAACACCACCATCTATGCTCTGGACGATCGCTACCGCGGGGTCTTCGGCCGGCGCGACGTGCTGTTCATGAATGACAGCGATCTGCAACGTTTGGGGCTGGAACATGGCGACGTGGTCGATCTGGAAACGGCGCTGCCCGGCAGCACCCAGCGCCTGGAAGGCATCACGGTGATCGCCTACAACATCTCAGCCGGTTCGGTCGGCGCCTACTACCCGGAGGCCAACGTGCTGGTGCCGCTGCATTACATCGATGAGGAGAGCGGCACGCCTTCGTATAAATCGGTGCCGATCCGCGTGAAGTTGAGATCCAAAGAGGTGCGCGCGGTCGATATCGCCTGACGGAAGCGGTTTGAGCCTTTCTCCGCATGGAGAAAGGCTTCTCCCCCTTTAGACCTGCGCCACCAACACATTAACGTTGGCGGGGAAAACCAAGCCTTCTAATGCGTTACCGCTGTCGGAGGTCACCAGATAATCGACCTCGGGCCATTTGGCCACCAGCGTCATCGCATGCCCGCGCAGCTTATTTTCGTCGGCCAGCACGATGCACTTGCGGCTCTGGGCAATCATTTTGCGCGCGATGGCCGCTTCATTGACGTTCTGATCCATCACGCCGGTCTGCAGATTGACCGCGCCGGCGCCGATGATGGCGTAGTCGGCGAAAAACGCCTCGATATTATTCAATGCGATCGCGCCCAGGCACGCCATTTTGGAGTCGATGAACTGCCCGCCGATCAGCACCACGTCAATGGAGTCATTTTCCAGACAGACGTTGGCGATAAGCGGCGAGTTGGTGATGACCGTCAGTTGATCGATCGTCGCCAACTGCCGGGCAAACTCCAGCGTGGTGGAGCCGAAATCCACGAACACCGTATCGCCCGGTTGGAGCAGCGTCGCCGCTTTCTCCGCGATGGCGCGCTTCTCGGCCTCGGCGATTTTGGCCCGCTCGTTGAATTCATGCTCGAATTTAAACTGGCTGCTCACCGCGCCGCCGTGGATCTTCTTGATCAGCCGATAGTCTTCCAGCTTGTTCAGGTCGCGCCGAATGGTTTCCTGCGAAACCTGGAATTTATCCGCCAGCTCATTCACGTAAACCCGGCCGTTGGCCTGGATCAGCGCCAGTATTTCATTGCGCCTTTCCACGGAATTAGAGATATCCATTCACATTACACTCGCTGCCTTTAGTAAGAGTGACTGCCTACGCCGAGACTTGCGGCGTTAACTGACGGAATACTACGGGTTTCAGGGCGTTAGACGCAAGCCGTTGCCGTCGTTCACCCGGCGGATTCGATGCTGATGTGCAGCGCATCACGCTCAGCCTCGGCCGGCAAGACGATATTGCGCAGCAGGATCCGCCGTTCAGGCAGGCAACGATGCGTTTTGCGGTACAGCACTTTCTCCCCCAGCCGCACCACCACCGAACCGGACACCGCCTGTTCCACGCGCATATTGATCGTGACCGTGGCGGGATTGCCGATCAGCGCCACACGGGCGGGCGCAGTCAGACGTATCCGTTCGTCGTGCCGCACCGGCAGGATTTGCCGCGCCGGCGGCAGCGTGCGCTGCAGCGAATGGGCAACGGCCTCGCCGACGCGCAGCCCTTCCTGATAACACTGGTCGCCCATGTCCGCCGGGTGCAACATGTTGCCGACGGCGAAATAGGCGGCGTCGGAACAGCGGCCGAACTGATCGGTCAACGGACAGCCGCTGTCCGGCCGCTGCGCCAGGTGGCTCTGGCGGATCAGCGTATACTCCCCGGTGAAGCGGCCGGTGAAGATCAGGCTGTCGCAGGCGATGCGCCGTTTCTCCCCCTGGTGATTTTCCACTTCTATAGATTCAACCCGATCGCGGCCGGCAATATCGGTCACACGCGAATAGTAGTGGATCGGCACTCCCATCAGACGCGCATAGAGCGCGCTCAGACGCCAGGCGACGGGTCTGCCGCCGCTTTCAATCATGGCGACGGCGCGCACGCCGGCGTTACGCAGCGTCCACAGCGCGGAGAAACTGACCAGCTCGGTGCCGATCACCACCGGCGCCTTGCCCGGCTGCAGCCCGCGCAGATAGACGAACTGCTGCAGCGCACCGGCGGTGAGTACGCCCTGCGGCCGCAGCCCGCTCACCAGACGCGGATGGCGCGGCGTCTCGCGCACGCCGGTCGCCAGGATCACCCGCTGCGCTTTCAAGGTGCTGACGCCGCGGCAGTCCGTGATGGTCAGCTCGCCGTCCGGCTTGATGGCGAGCACCGTCACGCCGGTACGGATCTCCACCTGCCCGGCGCGCGCCAGTATTTTATCGACATAGGTGGATCCCAGCATCGGCCTATAAAACGTTTGCAGCCCAAAGGTGGGGTGCCGACAGTGTCTGGGCACACCGCCCGCCTGCCGTTCCCGTTCCAGGAGCACCACATCCTCGATCCCCGCCTGCCGCAACGCGGTCGCCGCCGCGATCCCCGCCGGCCCGGCACCGACAATCGCCACCTGATACTCAGTTTTCATCAATGCTCCCTACGGCCAGCGTCTGGCCAAAACGATCGCCTACCATTTCCGCCACCCGGCTGCTGCAATAAAACCCGTTGCAGCGCCCCATCATCACGCGCGTGCGGCGCCGCAGCCCGCCGATGCACTCTGGCGGCACGGCGGAATCGAACGCCGCCTCGATCTCCCGCTGGGTCACCAGCTCGCAGTGGCAAACGATGCCGCCGTTGTCCGGGCGCGCGTAATCGCGCAGCGCGTAGTCGGCAAGCATCGGCATTTGCGGCCAATACAAGGTCTCCGGCGTTTTTGGCGTGAAGCACGGCGTAAAGTGGTCGCGATAGAGCTGTTCCACATATTGCGCGATGCCCAGCGCCGCCGTCAGGCCGGTGGAGCGAATGCCCGCCACGCAGATCCACTGCCGATCGGGATAGTGCTGAATGCGGTAGTGTTTCTGTTCAGTCGCCGGGCGTAATCCGGCATAGCTGGCGGTGACGCTGTAATTCGCCAGCGTGGGCAGCAATCGCGTCCCCTGTTCGATCAGCTCGCGCATTTTGGTTTCGTCCACCGTCGCCGTCTCGCGATCCTGCTGTTCTTCGGCGGTCGGCCCGAGCAGCAAATTGCCGAAGATGGTTTTCGACAGCAGCACCCCTTTGGTGATCGTCGTCGGTACCGGCAAGATAATGGCGTTGACCTGCCCGGCGGCGGCCTTGTCGAACACCAGGAACTGCCCTTTGCGCGGGCGAATTTCAAACTCGGGCTGATGGCAGAAACTTTCTACCCGGTCGCCCTGATTGCCGGCGCAGTTGATGACGATTTTGCCGTGAAACTCGCCCCGGTTGCTGGTTAGCCGCCAGCCGGTCGGCAAGCGTTCGGCGCCTGTCACCTCGGTATTGAAGCGATAGTCGCCGCCGTGTTTAACGCCCTGCGTCAGGTAAGCCAGCGGCGTGCTCCAGGGATCGATCACGCTCTCGCCCGGCACCTCTACCGCCGCCAACGCGCCGGGCGCCAGCTGCGGCTCACGGCGATACAGCTCGGCGGCGTCGATCTGCGCCACGTCCAGCACGCCGTTGTCGTGCGCCTGTTGCACAATCGCGGGCAGCGCCGCCAACTGCTGCTCGTCCCAGGCCACGACCAGCGCGCCGGTGGGCAACAGCGGCAGATTCATTCGTTCACGGATGGCGATAAATTCCCGGTACCCGGCCTGCATGCAATGCAGTTCCAGGCTGCCGCTGGGCGCATCGAAGCCGGTATGCAGCAGCGCGCTGTTGGCTTTGCTGGCGCCGGACAGGATATCGCCCCCTTTTTCCAACAGCAGCGTACGGGCGCCCATCAGGCAGAATTTGCGGAATACCGCACACCCGACCACACCGCCGCCAATCACGACAATGTCCCAACCCGTTTGTTCTTCCATCATGCTGATGTCCCGTTTTGATGTAATAACCGCAATAAAACCACACAATAACCGCATTTGAAATGACAAAAACAACATAACTCCCAAAAAAAAGCCGCAAAAGGCGGTGATAAGCAAAAAGTATGAGGTCGATCACGCGGGGTTATTTTATCTTGTGATTTATGTTGCTTTTGTGTGTGAAATTGAAGATAGATTATTAAAACAGTCACACAACCAACACCAGGCACAATAAAAAAACAAAACCTATAAGAGAGCGAAGCAATGATGAATCAACGTTATGCCGCGATTGATCAGGGGACCACCGGCACCCGGGTCGTGGTGTTCGGCGAAGACGGCAGGCACCATTCACCGGCCAGCATGCCGCACAAGCAGATCACCCCCAATCCGGGCTGGGTGGAACACGACGCCCTGGAGATTTTGGCGAATATCCGCCGCTGTCTCAGCCAGTGCGACATGGTGGACGCCATCGGTTTAGGCCATCAGGGCGAAAGCCTGCTGGCCTGGGACGCCGACAGCGGCCTGCCGCTGTACAACGCCATCGTTTGGCAAGATCAGCGCACCGAGCCGGAGATCCAGCGGCTGAAACGCGAAGGCGTTGAGCCGCTGGTGACGGCGAAAACCGGTCTGCCGCTCGATACCTACTTCTCAGCCAGCAAGATGGGCTGGCTGATGAACAACGCCCCGGGCGCCAGGCAATTGGCGCAACGCGGCCGCCTGCGGCTCGGCACCATGGACGCCTTTTTCCTGTTCCACCTGTGCGGCCGGCATCTTACCGACTATAACTCGGCCTCGCGCACCTCGTTGTTCAACATTCATACCCTGCAGTGGGATGAAGAGCTGTGCCGTTTGTTCGGCGTGCCGATCGACAGCCTGCCCGAGGTCAGAGACAACATCGGTCATTTCGGCGACGTCGCGCTCAACGGCAAACCGGTGCCGCTGACAGCCTGCATCGTCGACCAGTTTGCCGGCACATACGGCCACGGCTGCCATCAACCGGGGCAGATGAAGATCACCTTCGGTACCGGCGCCTTTTTACAGGCGATCACCGGGCCGCGCCCGATCGATGCCGGCGAGTCCGGCCTGTTGCCCACGCTGTGCTGGAAGCTGCCCGACAGCGAGCCGGTGTATGGCCTGGACGGCGGCGTTTATAACGCCGCCTCCGCCATTAACTGGGCGAGAAAGATCGGCCTGTTCAACGATTTCGATGAATTCGGCGACTTCCCCTCTCAGCCGGCCATCGCGCGCGGCCTGGCCTTTGTGCCCGCGCTCTCCGGACTGGCTTGCCCGTACTGGGACCGCTCCGCCGCCGGGATGTGGGCCGGGCTGTCGCTGGAGACCGAGCGCAAGGATCTGCTGCAGTCGATCCTCGAAGGCATCGCCATGCGTTCCGCCGAGGTGATCAACGCCATGGATAAACTGAAACCGATCGGCGACAGCATTTCGGTGGACGGCGGCCTGTCCGCCAACCGCTATTTCACGCAGTTTCTCGCCAACCTGATCCAAAAGCGCATCGTCTCTCCCGCCAATAAGGAGATCACCGCCCAAGGCGTTGCGCTGTTGGCGCGTAAAGGACTGGGGGTGGAACATCCGCTCAAGGTGCTCAACCGCTATGAAGTGACGGAACCCGCCGAGGTCGATATGGCGGGCTGGTTTGCCCGCTATCAGGAAATCATCGCGCGCTCGCGCGGCTTACGTTCATCGCAGGAGGAACACCATGGCTGAGTTCGGTAATTTCATCATCTATATCATCATGGCCGGCACTCTGATCGGTGCGCTGGCGTCGATCGTCAAACCGGAAGGCGAGCTGGGACGCGAATTCGTCAACGGCATTCACGCCATCGGCCCGGTGTTTCTCGCCCAGGCTGGCATCATGGCCGCAATCCCGATCATCTCTTACCTGATCATGTACAGCATCGGCCCCTTCTTCTCGGCGCTCGGCTCCGACGCCTCGATCGCGGCGCTGGCGGTGATCGCCGTGGACATGGGCGGCTATCAGCTGGCCGACGCCATTGCCGCCAACCGCGACATGTGGATCGTCGCCATGTTGGTGGGCTACACCTCGGGTGCCAGCATCGTGTACCTGATCCCGGTAGGGCTTATCATGCTGAACCGCGACGACCATAAATATCTGGCGCTGGGTGCCATGGCAGGCCTGATCAGCATTCCGTTCGCCGTGCTGATCGCCCTGGTGACCATCACCTTCAATAACCTGCCGGTCAGGGAGATTATCTCCACCACGTCACCTGCCGCGCACTATCTGCAGCTGGACTTGCTGCAGGCGCTGCGGCTGCTGTCCCCGCTGTTCGCCCTGTGCTTCCTGCTGGCGTTGGGGCTGAAGCTGCGGCCGGCGGCGATGGTGAAAGGATTCCTGATCTTCGGCAAGGCGGCGGATGCCTTTATCAAGCTGGTGTTGGCGCTGTGCATCATCGAGCATTTCACCGGTGTGTTTAAAAAGGTGTTCGGCGGCTGGGTATTCGATCCGTTATTTGCCGACAAAGACGAATTATTCCGCGCTATCGAGATCGCCGGTTATATCGGCATTATGTTGGCGGGCACATTCCCCATTTGTTATTTATTCCAGCGCTATTGCCGCAAGCCGATGCATTTCATCGGTAAAAAGCTCGGTTTATCGGATACTGGCGCGCTGGGCTTTATTATGGTATTGGCCAATATCATCGCCGTTTATCACCTGTTCAAAGGCATGCGCGCCCGCGATAAGGTGCTGTGCGTGGCCTTCGGCATCTGCGCACAGGCCACGTTGGGCGATCACCTGGCGTTTACCGCCAACTTCCAACCTTCGCTGGTGTTGCCGATCATGATGGGCAAATTCCTCGGTGGCATGATCGCCGTGCTGATCGCCATAAAAATTTCGGTGCCGGAGGCTGAATTGCTGGAAAAAGAACAGACGCAAAGGCAATCGACGGCCATCGCCGCCGCCACTCGTTAAATTTACCCCTAAGCCATAAAAATAAACGGGGCGCCGCCTCACGGTGAAGCTGCGCCCTTTTTTCGTCCCTGACAACAATTATTGAGAGAACAAACGCTAATGAGAAAAATATTTTTAGCCTGCCCCTACAGCCACACCGACGCCAACGTCGTGCAGCAACGCTTTATCGCCTGCAACGACGTCGCCGCCGCTATCGTGCGAGCCGGCAACGCCGTTTTTAGTCAGGTCAGCATGTCGCATCCGATCAACCAGTGTTTGCAAGAGCTAGACAAAACCGCCATCGGCAAGCTGTGGGCGCCGATCGACGCCCTGTTCATGGCGGCGATGGATGAGTTGATCGTGCTCGACTTGCCGGGTTGGCAAGAGAGCGGCGGCATCAAACGCGAGATGGACGCTTTCGCGGCGCGCGGCTGCCGCGTCAGCCTGTGGTCCGAGGTCGCAGGCGAGTTCAACTGAGGCGTGCGCCCCGCCGCTTGGCGCGGCGGGGCATCGGCTTATTTGCCGTTGGCCAATTCACCGTACACCACCTGGCCGCGGAAACCGCGCCGCACCTGCTGGAACAGCTCGCGGAACGCCGGGTAATCCTGCGCCTGGCACAGCGCTTCCTTGCCGCGAATGGCGTTCACCTGCAGGCGGTGATTGACGGTCACCTGCTGCCCGTCGCGCCGCCACTCGACGCGATAGTCGCCCGCCGCATTGCGGAATTGCCGATCTTTCGGAATGGCGATGATCGGCACGTTGGCCGGCAGCTGCAGGCGGTAGGTTTCGTCGTAGCGCTGCGCGGTGCAGTAGAACGGCGTTTCGTTGCCCGGCGCCGCCGTGGTGGTATACAGCGTGCGGAACGATTTGCCGCCGGGCGGGTTGGGCAACGTCATGCCGCCCACCACGCCGAAATCGACGTAGTCGTCCGCCTTGAAGCGGAAGCGATAGCCGAACTGCTTTTTGAGATCCAGCGGATCGCTGTTCATCGCCACTTCGCCGTTGCCGTCGATGCCGGAAGCGGACATGATCGTCGCTTCGGCCTGCGCCCGATTCTGTCGGTTGATCTGCGAGAAGTAGCCCCGCAGGTCAATTTCTTCCACTTCGCTCAGCCGGCGCTCGGTCTGTCCGCGCAGATTGCCCGCCTTGTCGAACACGAAATCGACGTCCAGCGCGCTCTTGACCGGCTGCTCATCGCTGCCCGGCGTGCGCGCCAGCCTGGCGTCGCGCGTCAGCAGCACCGGTGCGCCCAAATCGCCCTCCGGCAGTTGCCCGAAACGCGCCCAGGGATTGGTGGAATCGAGGTACAGTTTGAATTCCGGCACGTAGGTGATGGCGTGATTGAAGCGGCCAAGCAGCGGCACTTTAGGCAGGATCGGGCCTTCATCCATGCCGATCAGCACCGGCGAGCTTTCAATGCCTTTGGCGGCGAGCAGCGCCTCCAGGATCACCACGTGATCCTTACAGTCGCCGTAATGGTTATCGAGAATGCTCTGCGCCGAATTCGGCTCCAGCCCACCGTTGCCCAGGTACACCGCCACGTAGCGAATGTTTTGCGCCACCCAGCGATAGAGGGCCTCCGCCTGCTCGCGCCGATCGCTGATACCGGCGGTGATATTGTCCGCCAGCGCCTGAATGCCCGGCGTCACCTTCGCCGCCGCGCCGGCCTTCAGCTGGTAGGCCTTGGCCAACTGCGGCCACTCGCGGTAGGTGCTGGCCATGATGGTCGGGCTGAAGGTCCAGCTGTCCGCCGCCCAGTTTTGCGCCTTCATCGGGGCGCTGCGCGAATAATGCCAGCGCCAGTGCGCCTGGCCGTTGCGGATTTGCGGTTGGTCCCCGCCCTCGACGCCGCGCGTGAAGATATGCATCGGCAGCTGGGTCGGCGCCTGCAGGGTCACTTCGGCGTCGTCGAACTGATCGAAAACGCTGAACGTCTCCCACAGGCCGAAATAGTCAGGGAAATACGGGGTGTTCTGCGTGCGGCGCAGTTCGTACACCACGCGCGAGCCCGGCGCCAGGTTGGAGAACACGATGACGCGCACCTTGCGATCGGCATACAGCGGCGCCGTGGCGCTGGAATAGCTTTCCTGGGTATAAATGCGATCGGGCGCCACATCGTGGCGCTGGCCGTCGGCGGTCAGCGTATAGGCGGCGACCACCCCCAGCGTTTCCATTTTCTCGCTGTAGCTCAGGCGGATCTGGCTGAATTTTTCGACCGCCGCCTTGGTTTTCAGCAGCACTTCGTAGCTTTCCGTCTTCACGTTAGTGGCGTTGGCGTTAACGCGGTAATCCGCGCGATAGCGCACGAAGCTGAAATCGTTGTTGGCCGTGTCGTTCTGGCCCTGATCCGCCGCAGCGGGCGGTGCAGCGGCCAACACGGTGGCCGGGTGCGTCGCCGACAAACCGGCGAGTAACAGTATGGAAGGAATAGCGATTTTCATCTTCGGTCCTTGAAGGGCAATAAACGGCGACGCCGGGCTACGCACCCGTCCCGGCGTCAAAACAGGCGGGCACACTAATATAATTGAGAATCATTTTCAATAAACGGACCTTCAACGCCCGGGCTAGCCCTGCTCGATCAACATGACGGCGGTGGTCTCCGGCTCCAGCGCTTCGAAAATATGCTCGCGATCGGCGGAGTAGCTGATGTAATCCCCGGCGCTCAGCACCTGAGTCTGATCCGCAGGCCCGAGGCGCGCTCGTCCGCTGCTGATAATCACATGCTCGACGGTGCCGGGGGGATGCGGCCGGGAAAGTTTCGCTTCTCCGGGTTGCACCCGCAGCCGGTAAATGTCGCGCTGCGCGCCCGGCGGGCAGGTGGCCAGCAGCGTGGCAGCGTAGTTGCCCTGCTCCGATACCGCCGCGGTCCCCTCATGAGCGCGGATCACTTGCACCTGCCTGCTGGGTTGCGAAATCAGTCGGCTGACCGGCACATCCAGCGCCATCGCCAGCGCCCACAGCGTTTCCAGGCTGGGATTGCCGCTGCCGGCTTCCAGTTGCGACAGCGTGGATTTGGCGATGCCCGCACGCTTCGCCAGCTCGGTCACCGACAGGTTCAACCGCTCCCGCTCGCGGCGGATTGCCGCCGACAAGAGGCCGATCGGCGTAATGTTCTGCATTAGGCTATCGCTCATTGTTCATTATACCATTCATTTGTTCGGCTTGACGAACAGGACCAGCCGTGTTCATCATAATGTTCGATTGTTCATTTTAATGATTAAGCGACTTCACCACAAGCACGGTCAGGCCGCGAGGGAAACGACATGAAAACGAAAACGCGCGGCGCAGTGCAAATGATCCTCGCCATGACGATCTCCGGCACCGTCGGTTGGCCGGTGATCGTGTTAGGGCAGCCGCCCGCCACGGTGGTGTTTTGGCGCTGCGCGTTCGGCGCGCTGGCGATGCTGGCCACCTGCGCCGCGCTTGGGCAACTGAAATCAGGCGCCATCAACCGGCGGCAGCTGGCTTTCGCCGTCCTGGGGGGCCTCGCGCTGGTGCTCAACTGGACGCTATTGTTTGCCGCCTATGCGCATGCCTCGATCGCTGTCGCCACCGTGACCTACCATGTTCAACCGTTTATGTTGGTGGCGCTGGGAGCGCTGCTGTTCGGCGAAAAACTGACGGCTAATCGGCTGGGCTGGCTTCTGCTGGCGTTCGCCGGGATGGTGTTGATCGTCACCGGCCGGCAGAGCGGTGGCGGCGATGGCGACTATCTGCTGGGCGTGGCGCTGGCGCTCGGTGCGGCCCTGATGTACGCCCTGGCGGCAGCGATCGTCAAACAGCTGGCCGCGTTGCCGCCGCAGCTCATCGTGTTGATTCAACTGACCGTTGGCGCGGTGGCGATGGCGCCGTTCGCCGGTCTGGCCCACCTTCCCGCAGAACCGTTCGACTGGCTGCTGCTGGCGACCCTCGGCCTGGTGCATACCGGGGTGATGTCCACGTTGCTCTATGGCGCTATCCAGAAAATCCCCACCGCTCTGGTTGGCGCGCTGTCGTTTATCTACCCGGCAGTGGCGATCGTGGTGGACTGGGCGGCGTTCGGGCACCGTCTCAGCCTGTTGCAGCTGCTGGGCACGCTGGCCATTCTCGGCGCGGCCGCGGGCATGAACTTCGGCTGGCGATGGGCGCCCGCCGCGCACCGGGCCGGTAAAATCGGTTAATCCCGTCCGACGGGCAAGCTATGCACAATAAGGCATTCGCCTTGTGTCCGGCGCGGTGTTATTTATTTAAACCGTGTAGGGTAGAAGGAGTGTTCTATGTGGCATCACCGCCTGCAACGGCGCATCCGTTTCAGTTACTGGAACGAACTGTGCGTCATAAAAAAATAAGGGAAGGCGCAAGCCTTCCCTTTTGTCATTCACCGTTCAGCTCAGAAGCGATCGGTTTTCACCACCTCGTCGAACGGCAGCTTGCCGATGCGCGGGTAAGGTTGCCCCGCCGCCTTGCCGATAGCGACCATCAGCGCGATCTGATAATGCGCCGGCTTATTGATAATCTCTCCCACCGCGTCGAAATCAAAACCGTCCATCGGGCAAGAGTCGTAGCCCTGCGCCTTGGCCGCCAGCATCAACGTCTGGGCGAAGATGCCGCTGCTGCGCATCACTTCGTCGCGCTGCACCTGCGGTTTACCGCGATAATACTGATCGACGGCCGGGATCATGAACTGCTGCACCGGCTCCGCCGCGTCGGCCCAAACGGTTTTTACCTTCGATTCCCAACTCGACAGATCGCCGCACAGCACGACCAGCATCGACGCGTCGGTCACCTGCGCCTGCCCCCACGCCGCCTCGCGAATTTTCTCGCGCTGCGCGCGATCTTCGATCAGCAGCGGGCGCCAGTGCTGCAGGTTAAACGCGCTGGGAGCGCCCTGCAGCGCAATGTTCAACAGCGCTTTTTTCTCTTCGAGCGTCATCACGTGCTGCGTATCGAACTGCTTGGTGGCGCGGCGTTGGCGGATCGCGTCTAACGTATTCATTTTACTGCCTCTGTCCATGTGAAAAGGTCTATTGTCGTCAACGCGGCGCGGCTGTCCAGCCCCAGGCGGCTATTTCTGCGCGGTTTCGGCGCGCAAACGGCTGACCTGCGCCGCCAAGTCCGGCCACGGCGCCTGACCGGCGTAATGCTGCCGCAGGTAGTTGAGCAGGATGGCGATCTGCGCGTCATTCAGGTTATGGCGAAAGCCCGGCATATAGCCCAGCTCGGCGTTCGCCGGCCGCTGTATGCCGTCCAGCACCACGCGAATGGCGTTGTCCGGCGCGTCGGCGAACAGGTTGGTGTTCAGCGCCAGAGACGGCCGCACCCCCGCCATCTGCGCGCCTTTTTCCTGCGCATGGCAAGCCATGCAGGCGCCGGAAAACAGCCGCGCCCCTGCCGAACTCAGAGGCTCCACCTGGCGCTCCGCCTGAGCGTTTAACGTTGTCGCCGTAGCGCCCGCCGCCGTTTCAGGATGATAGCTGCGCAGATAGACGGCGATCGCCTGCAGATCGGCCTGCGGCAAGCGCGACAGCCCTTCTTCGATCACCGGCGCCATCGGGCCGGCGGCGACGCCGTGGTTGGCCGAGTAGCCGGTGCGCATGAAATCGACCAGATCCTGCTGCGTCCACGCGAGCGGCGCGGGCGAGCGGCCGGTCAACGCCGGCGCCGTCCATCCCTCCGCCACGCCGCCGGCCAGGTGCTCGCCGCCGGTTTTCTCGCCGAACAACACGTTGCGCGGCGAGTGGCAGGCGCTGCAGTGCCCCAGCCCTTCGACCAGGTACGCGCCGCGGTTCCAGTCGGCGCTTTGGGTCGCCTGTTCCGGCATCGCGCCCGGCGTCAGGAACAGCAGGTTCCAGGCAAAGATGCCCTGGCGAATGTTGAACGGAAAGTGCAGAGCGGTGGTCGGCGGCCGGTACTTGACCGGCGGCTGCGACATCAGATAGGCATACAGCGCCTGCAGATCGTCGTCGCGGGTGCGGGTAAAGGCGGTATAGGGAAACGCCGGATAGAGATAGCGGCCCTGGCGATCGACGCCGTGGCGCATGGCGCGTTCGAACGCCGCGTAGCTCCAGCTGCCGATGCCGGTTTCCACGTCCGGCGTGATGTTGGTGGTGTAAATGGTGCCGAAGGGGATCTCCATCGCCAACCCGCCGGTGTTGCGCTCGCCGCCCGCACGGGTGTGGCACACGGCGCAGTCGCCGAGATCGGCCAACGTTTTGCCGCGCGCGATCTGCGTCTCGCTGAAACTGTGGGTCGCATCGGCGGCGAGCGGCGCAATCTCCGGCTGCCAACTGGCGACCACGCCGGCGACCGCAACGGCGATCACCGTGACGCCGCCCCACCCGACGATTTTTTTCATCTTACTCATCTTTGCTGTCCTTGTTCGTTACGGGGGGTTAATGGCCGGCCTGAGCGCGCAGCGCGGTGAGCACCCGCGCCGGTGTGAACGGCACCTCGCGCAGGCGCACGCCGAGGGCGTCAAACAGCGCGTTGCCGATCGCCGCCGCACTCGGCACCGAGGCGGACTCTCCTGCGCCCATCGGCGCTTCGTCCGGGCGGTCGATCAGTTGGATATCGATCTGCGGCAATTCGTCAAAGCGCAGGATCGGATAGCCGCCCCAGTCCAATGACGTCACGCCCGACGCGTTGAAGGTCACAAACTCTTTCAGCACCCGGCTGGCGGATTGGATAATGTTGCCGTGCACCTGATGGCGCACCCCGGCCGGATTGATCATCCGGCCGCAATCATGCGCCACGAAGACTTTATTGAGCGTGATCTGCCCGGAAAGGCGATTGACGCTGAGATCGCACACCCAGGCCGCCCAGGCGGCGCCGAAGCCGGGGAATTTGCTGTGGAAATAGCGCGCATAGGCGAAGCCGCGGCCACTCACCACTTCGGCCCCGGCGGCGCGCGAGCGGTGCGCCGGGCCGTCTTGCCAGTTAGCCTGGCGCTTCAGGGCCTCAATCAAGGCCACCGCGCGCGGATCGTTCAGGTAACGCAGGCGAAACGCGATCGGATCCTCGCCGGCGCGCCAGGCCAGCTCGTCGATCCAGGATTCATGGGCGAACACGTTGGGCAGCGCCGAAACGCCGCGCATCCACGACGCCCGCACGATCGGCGCGGCGTCCTGACAGATCACCCGCATGTGCGGATACGCGTATTGCGGAATGGCGGTGCGATCGCCCATCTGTTGCACGTCGGCCCGGTTGGCCACCTTGCCGGTCAACACCAGCGGCAAGGTCACCGCATTGTTGGAGGGATAGCTGGTTTTCAACTCGTAAGCCGCCACCCGATTTTGCGCGTCGAGGCCGCCGCGCACCCGGATCAGTTGGCCGGTGCCCTTAGGCTCCCAGCCGGATTCCTGTTCACGCATCAGCTGCACCCGCACCGGGCGGCCGGTGGCCCGCGCCAACAGTGCCGCGTCCGCCGAGACGTCGTCGGCGCAGTTGCGGCCATAGCAGCCGGAGGCTTCCATGCGGGTGATGTGCACCTGCTCAGACGGCAACTCGAGCAGCCTGGCGATATCTTTGCGCAGATCGTGCGGGTTTTGCGTGCCGGACCACACCTGCGCCCGCCCGTCTTTGACCTCCGCTACCGCGCAGGAGGGGCCGATTGAGGCGTGCTGATGGTAAGGCCAGACATAGTCCGCCTGCACTTCGTTATGCAGCAATGCCAACGCCTCGTCCGTGCCCGCATCATCGCGCAGCACGCGGTCGGTTTTCGGGTTGGCTTCCAGCGCGGCGGGCAGCGCCTCCGGCGACAGGTCCGGCAGGCCGGCCCAGGGTTTCCATTCGGTTTTCAGCCGGCGCATGGCGGCGATCGCCTGCTCTTCGCGCTCGGCCACAATGCCGATGAAATCGTTGATCACCACCAGTTTCACGATGCCCGGCAGGTGCGCGATCGAACTTTCATCCACCGACAACAGGCCGCCGCCCAGCGGCGCGCTGCTGTCGGCGCCTGCGTAAGGCGGGCGCACCACCCGGCCATGCAGCATGCCGGGCAAGCGCAGGTCGTGCACGTAGGTCAGCCCCCCGCTGACCTTGGCCGGAATATCGACCCGGGCGACGGCGCGGCCGACATAGTGGCCCTGCTGTTCACCGTTCAGCGGCACGTTTTTATCCAGCGCCACGTGCAGATTCTGCCCGCTCGCCAGCTGCGCATAGCTCAAGGAACGCCCCGGATGCTTGGTCACAAACACCTGTCCCGCCGCCACCGTCAGCTGGTCGGCCGGCAGTTCGAAGGCTTTGGCCGCCAGTGCCGTCAGCATATGACGCACCTGCGCCGCCGCCTGCCGCAGCGGCACCGACGTGACCTGGATGGTGGCGCTGGCGATGGTCGGCCCCTGATCCGGCGTGCGTTGCGTATCGCCAAGGATCATCGTGACATGCTCAAACGGCACGCAAATTTCGTCGGCGACGATCTGCGCCAGCGCGGTGCGAATGCCGGTGCCGAGATCGACGTGGCCATTGAAGGCCGTCACCCGGCCGTCGGCGGTGAGGCTGATAAAGCTGTCTACCCTGTCCAGCGGCAGATCGGCAGGCGCTACAACCGCCTCGGCGGCGAAGGCGTTAAACGGCGCGGGCAGCAGACTGCTGACCATCACCACACCGCCGGCCTGCAACAACTGTCGGCGGGTCAGTTCGAGGCGGCTCATGCTTGCCTCCGCGCAGCCAGCAGATCGCGGGCGCGCTCGGCGGCGCGCAAGATCTCAAGGTGGGTGCCGCAGCGGCACAGGTTGTAGGCCAGCTCTTTCTTGATTGTCTGTTCATCTGCATCCGGCTCGCGTTCGAACAACGCGACCAGCGTCATGATCATGCCGTTGGCGCAGTAACCGCACTGCGCCGCCTGCTCATCGATAAACCCCTGTTGAACCGGATGCAGCGCCTCCGGCGTGCCCAGGCCTTCCAGCGTGGTGACGGACTTGCTTCCTACGGCGGCCAGCGGCATTGAGCAAGAACGCGCGGCGACGCCGTCGATCAGCACCGTGCAGGCGCCGCACTCCCCCAGGCCGCAGCCATATTTGGGGCCATTCAAGTGCAGATCGTTGCGTAAAACGTACAGCAGCGGCGTGTCGGGCGCGAGATTGCCGAGTGGAACCACCCGGCCATTAACGTTGATTTCCATGGTGAAACTATCCCTTAAATAAACGGATTTAATCCGTAACATCACTGCGGTGAATAATTGTGCAGCGTGCTAATAATTATCATCAAAAGACTTGACGATGTTAAGGGAATGTAGCCGCCATGGCTTTAACGAAAAGTGGGTATTTTCTATAAATTTCCGATAGATAAGCGCGCTTTTATGATTGCCGCCCGTGATTATTGTCGATCGCCAGTCCGGCCACAGCGCCGTCGACCAACAGCCGCACCCCGGCTTCGAACAGCGCATCCGCGTCCTTCTCCTGCAATGTTTCCCAGCCTTGGCACAGCAGCGGATAACGGCGGCGGTCGGCGTCATTGAGCGGATCGTCAGGCTGCATTTGTTGCTCTTCCAGCACCCAGCCCACCACGAAGCGCCCGACGGCGAACAGCAGGTTTACCGCGCGCTCCGGCGTCAACCCCGCCCGGCACAGCAGCGCCACCTTGGCCTCAATGACGGAGAATTGCGGCTCCTGCGGCCGGGTGCCGGCATGCAGACGCGCGCCGTCGCGGTAAGCCAACAGCGCCCGACGGAAGTTGCCGGCATTGGTGACAACCCAATCCTGCCAGGGCATGTCGGCGGGCACCTCTTCACGGTGATCCAGCATGATGGTTTCCGCCATCGCCTTCAGCAGCTCGGCCTTGTTCTTGAAATGCCAATAGAGCGTGGGAGATTGCACGCCCAAATGTTGCGCCAGGCGGCGGGTGCTCAGGGCATCGATGCCGATGTCGTTCAGCAACGCCAGCGCCCCGCGCAGGACGGTTTCTCGCGTTAAACGTGTCGCAGTATTTTTTTCGCTCATCTCTCTATCACTGATAGGGTAACTGTGGAATACTCAATACTCTATCACTGTTAGAGTCACAATTTTGAAAAAACCCATGCTGGTTATTTTGTTGACGGTGTTGCTGGATGCGGTGGGCATCGGTCTGATCATGCCGATTCTGCCGGCGTTGTTGCGTTCGCTGGGCGGTCTTGACGCCGGCAGCCTGCACTACGGCGCCCTGCTGGCGGCCTATGCGTTAATGCAATTTCTGTTCTCGCCGATCCTCGGCGCGCTGAGCGATCGTTTCGGCCGGCGGCCGGTGCTGCTCATCTCGCTCGCCGGCGCGGCGGCCGACTATTTGCTGATGGCGTTCGCGCCGACGCTGGCCTGGCTCTATCTGGGCCGGTTGCTGGCGGGCATCACCGGCGCCAACATGGCGGTCGCCACCGCTTACGTCACCGACATTACGCCGGCCGGTCAACGCGCGCGGCGTTTCGGCCTGGTGGGCGCGGTATTCGGCGTCGGTTTTATCGTCGGCCCGCTGCTCGGCGGTTCGCTGGGCGAGTGGCATCTGCATGCGCCCTTCCTGGCGGCGGCGGCGATGAACGCCGTCAACCTGGCGATGGCGTTTTTCCTGCTGCCGGAATCGCGTAAACCTCGCGCCCGCGCCGCCGAGAAAATCCGCCTCAATCCCTTTTCGTCATTGCGACGGCTGCACGGCAAGCCTGGCCTGCTGCCGCTGGCCGGCATTTACCTGATCATGGCGCTGGTTTCGCAGGCGCCGGCCACATTGTGGATTTTATACGGTCAGGATCGTTTCGGCTGGAGCATGATGGTGGCGGGCCTGTCGCTGGCCGGTTACGGCGCCTGCCATGCGCTGTCGCAGGCCTTCGCCATCGGCCCGCTGGTCGCGCGGCTCGGCGAACGCAAGGCGCTGCTGATCGGCCTGGCCGCCGACGCAATGGGCCTGGCGCTGCTGTCGATCGCCACGCGTGGCTGGGCACCTTTCGCCTTGCTGCCGTTCTTCGCGGCGGGCGGTATGGCGCTGCCCGCGCTGCAGGCGTTAATGGCGCAAAAGGTGGACGACGATCATCAGGGCGAGCTGCAAGGGACGCTGGCCAGCATGGGCAGCCTGATCGGCGTCGCGGGGCCGCTGGTGGCGACGGCGCTGTACGCCGCCACGCGCGATGTCTGGCCGGGCCTGGTCTGGGCGTTGGCCGCCGCCCTCTATCTGTTGGTTCCGCTGTTGCTGGCGCGTTCGCGCGAGCGTGACGCGGCATAACGTCGAGCTCACCCTCTCCCGCTTAAGCTGATTTATGGCTAAGCAAGGCATTATTCAGCATAAGCGGGCGCTTTACACGCCACTGCGCCGCTCATTATCATCGCCCTTATCCCGCCGCAGGAAAATTTAAATGCCGTTTCATGGCGTTACGCCCAGCGCGTCATCGCTACCGTTCACTTCGCCTATCGGAAAATCAGGATGAGAAAACTCACAACGCCGCTGATCGCCGCCCTGCTGCTCGGCCTGTTTAGCCTGCCGGCCGGCGCGCAGGAGAAACCGCAACAAATCACCATCGGTTACCAGAAAGCCAACATTTTTGCGCTGCTGAAATACCGCGGCACGCTGGAGAAAACCCTGGAGCCGCAGGGCGTCAAGGTTCGCTGGATAGAATTCCCCGCCGGCCCGCAGATGTTGGAAGGGTTGAACGTCGGCAGCATCGATCTGGCGGCGACCGGCGACGCCCCGCCGGCCTTCGCGCAAGCCGCCAAGGCCGATCTGGTTTATTTGGCGCATTCGCCGCCCAGCCCGAAAACCGAAGCCATCGTGGTGCCGCAGGATTCGGCGATCCGCTCCGTGGCCGATCTGAAAGGCAAACGCGTGGCGTTGAACAAAGGGTCGGACGTCAATTACCTGCTGGTGAGCGCGCTGGAACAGGCCGGCTTGAGCTACAAGGACATCACGCCGGTCTATCTGCCGCCGAGCGATGCCCGCGCCGCCTTCCAGCGCGGCAGCGTCGACGCCTGGGTGATTTGGGATCCCTACTACGCCGAGGTGGAAACCCATGCCAACGCCCGCCGGCTGAAAGACGCGGAAGGCCTGGTGCCGCACTACACCTTCTATCTCGCCAGCCGCCGCTTTGCCGAAACCTACCCGGACGGCGCCAAGCAGGTGATTCAACAGCTCGGCGCGCTGAGCGACTGGGCCAACGGCCATCCGCAGGAAGCGGCGGCGATCCTCGCTCAGAGCACCGGCCTGGATCAGGCGATTTGGGCCAGAGCCATCGCCCGCATGCCGTTCGGCAGCCAGCGCATGTCGCCGGAGGTGTTCAGACAGCAGCAGCAGTTGGCGGATAAATTCACCGCCATCGGACTGCTGCCGGGTAAGGTGGACGTCAACGCCGCCCGCTGGTCCGAAGATAAGCCCGAGGCGCCGTAGCCTTTGCCGCGCTTTGGCTTTAGAAAGCAGAAACCGGCATTTTGCCGCCGGAGTAAGCTGACCTATGCTAACCCTGTGTGATGAAACGCGTTTTCATGGCATGTCTTCCGGAACGTTTTGCTTTATTTGTTCGTCGTGAACCCTGGGCCGCCCCTGACTGGTGCGGCTTTTCTTTTTTGTTCGGCAGTGCCAGCAGCGGGGAATTTTGCTATGTTAACCCGCAGATACGCTTCCCGTTTTCAGCCGCCGGATCGACTCATGTTTACCCACAAAGCAATCGCCGCGCTCAACGCCCTGGAGCTGATGGTTTATAACTACGTCAGCAAACACAAGAATCAAGTGATGTACATGACCATCCGCGAACTGGCCGAGGCCGCCGGCGTGTCCACCACCACCGTGCTGCGATTTTGCAAAAAAATGGGGTGTGACGGCTATTCGGAATTTCGCATCCGTTTCAAACTGTACCTGGAGCAAACCGATGCGCCGCCGGTCGATTCCGGCATCGGCGAAATTCTCAGTTTTTTTAAAAGCGTCAGCAACGATGAATTTAATCAGCTGCTCGATGAAGCGGTGCGGCATATCGCCGCCGCCGAGCGAATTATTTTCGTCGGCATCAGCACCTCCGGCGCCCTGGGGAAATATGGCGCGCGTTTCTTTTCCAACGTCGGAAAATTCAGCACCCATATCGACGATCCTTATTATCCCGTCAACAGCGATATGTATAAAAGCGCAGTGGCGATCATGCTGTCGGTTTCCGGCGAAACCGAAGAAATCCTGCGGCTGGCCAGCCAGTTCAGCCTGCACCACTGTAAAATCATCAGCATCACCAACAACGAAACCTCTTCGCTGGCGCGGCTGGCTGACTTCAATCTGTCTTATCACGTCCCGCAACACTTGATCGGCGATCATCATAATATTACTACGCAAATCCCCGTGCTTTATATTATTGAAACCATCGGCAAGCGCCTGGGAAGAATGAACGCGATAAAATAAAACAGGCTGTTTTTTTATTGTGACAAATCACGTTTTACGGCGATTTGTTATATCGTGACATTTCTTTCGGTCTTGTTACTCTATTGGCAACGCGAACGTTATTACCCTTCATTAAATAAGATGAGACATTGACGATGAAACAGTTGCCGAAAGATTTTCTGTGGGGAGGCGCGGTCGCCGCGCACCAGGTTGAAGGCGGTTGGGATCAGGGCGGCAAAGGGCCAAGCATCGCCGACGTGCTGTCCGGCGGTTCGCACGGCGTGGATCGCGTGATGACCGACGGCGTGCTCGACGGCTATCGCTATCCCAACCACGAAGCGGTGGACTTCTACGGCCGCTACAAGCAGGACGTGGCGCTGTTCGCCGAGATGGGCTTCAAGTGTTTTCGTACCTCGATCGCCTGGACGCGCATTTTCCCGAACGGCGACGAAGCAACGCCGAACGAAGCCGGCCTGCAGTTTTACGACGACCTGTTCGACGAATTGCTGAAATACGGCATCCAGCCGGTGATCACCCTGTCCCACTTCGAAATGCCTTACCATTTGGTAAAAGCCTACGGCGGCTGGAAAAATCGCCGGGTGGTGGAGTTCTTCGTGCGCTTTAGCGAAGTGGTGATGCGTCGCTACCGCGAAAAAGTGAAGTACTGGATGACCTTCAACGAAATCAACAACCAGAGCAACTACCGCTACCCGCTGTTCGGCTACTGCTGTTCCGGCGTGGACTACACCCAGGAAGACAACCCCGAGCAGACGCTGTACCAGGTGTTGCACCACCAGTTCGTCGCCAGCGCGCAGGTGGTCAAACTCGGCCATCAGATCAACCCGGAATTCAAGATCGGCTGCATGCTGGCCTGCGTGCCGTTCTATCCTTATTCCTGCAAGCCGGACGACGTGATGTACGCCGTGGAAGCGATGCACCAGCGCTATCTGTATACCGACGTGCAAATGCGCGGCTACTACCCCAGCTACCTGCTGCGTGACTGGGAACGCAAAGGGCTGAAGATCGAGATGCAGCCGCAGGACGCGCAGATCCTGCGCGAGGGCTGCACCGATTACATCGGCTTCAGCTATTACATGAGCAATGCGCTGCAGGCCAACGCGGTGGACGGCAGCGACGGCATGTTCGGCTTCCCGGGCAACGTGCCGAACCCGCACGTCAAAGCCTCCGACTGGGGCTGGCAGATCGATCCGGTCGGGCTGCGCTATTCGCTGAACGTGCTGTATGAACGTTACCAGAAGCCGCTGTTTATCGTGGAAAACGGCTTCGGCGCCTTCGACAAGGTGGAAGCGGATGGCCAGATCAACGATGACTATCGCATCGAGTATCTGCGCGCCCATATCGAAGAGATGAAAAAAGCGGTGATTGAAGACGGCGTAGACCTGATCGGCTATACGCCGTGGGGCTGCATCGACTGCGTGTCGTTCACTACCGGCGAGTACAGCAAGCGTTACGGCTTCATCTACGTCGATAAACACGACGACGGCACCGGCACGCTGGAACGGTCGCGCAAGAAAAGCTTCGACTGGTATCGTCGGGTGATCGCCAGCAACGGCGAACAGCTGTAACCGCCGCAGCTCAGGGGCGGTGACGCCCCTTCTCGCCCATGCCGAACGGCATGGGCGTTTTCGCTTATATCGCCGGGAATGGCGCCCCGACATAATTTTCCGCCAGCATCGTCATGGCGCTGCGCGATTTCACCGTGTACTGCAGCTCTGAGAGTTGCAGCCGGTGTTCGAAAGGCGTGTCTTCCCGCCGGGTGTGCAGCATGTGGGTCATCCACCAGGAAAAATGCTCGGCGCGCCAGACCCGCTGCAAGGCGGTGTCGCTGTAATCGTCCAGCCGTTGCCAGTCGCCTCGCCGGTAAAACGTCTCCAGCGCCTGGGACAACAGGCAAACATCGGCCATGGCCAGATTCAACCCTTTGGCGCCGGTCGGCGGCACGATATGCGCCGCGTCGCCCGCCAACAGCAGGCGCCGGTAGCGCATCGGTTCGGTAACGAAGCTGCGCATGCCCACCACGTTTTTCTGAAATATGCGGCCCTTTTTCAGCGTCCAGCCTTCATGGTTTTCCAGCCGCTGCTCCAACTCGCGCCAGATACGATCGTCCGACCATTGATCGACCTGTTCCGCAGGATCGCACTGAAAATACATGCGCTGCACGCCGGGCGAACGGGTGCTGATCAACGCAAAACCGCGCGGATGGCAGGCGTAGATCAGCTCTTCGCTGGACGGCGGCGCTTCGACCAGAATGCCGAACCAGCCGAACGGATAGGTGCGGGTGTAATCCTGCCGCAGCCCGCCGGGCATCGCCGCGCGGCTGATGCCGTGGAATCCGTCGCATCCGATGACAAAGTCGCAGCGCAGCCGGCGCGGCTGGTCGCCATGACGGTAGTGAACCTCGGGCTGCGCGCTGTCCAGCGCCTTCAATTCAACCTGCTCCACCTCGAAAAACAGATGGCCCTGCGCCGCCAGACGCGCGGCGATCAGGTCTTTCAAGACTTCATGCTGGGCATAAACGGTGACGGCGCGCTCGGTCAATCCGGCCAGATCGATGCGGTGCTGCCGGCCGCCGAACGCCAAGCGGATCCCCTGATGCCGCGCCCCTTCCCGCCGCATCCGCTCCCCCAATCCGGTCTGCTCGAGCAGATCGACGGTCCCCTGTTCGAGCACCCCGGCGCGAATGGTCGATTCCACCGCCTCCCGGCTGCGCGTTTCCAACACCACCGATTCCACACCTTGCAGGTGCAGCAGATGGGACAACATCAAACCGGCCGGACCGCGCCGATGATCACAACCTGTGTGCGCATAGCATGACTCCCTCATAGCATTTTGTTGAGCGGCGCCGGCAGCGCCGGGTAGCCGCCGGAAAGGTGTTTGGCGATCAGCGCCAGCGCCGCGATCAGCGCCGGGATGGCCAACAGCGTGAAAATGGTGCTGAACGACAGCTGCATCTGCATCAGCACGCCACCGCTCATCGCCCCCAGAATGCCGCCAAAACGCCCGAGACCGAGCATCCAGGCCACGCCGGTCGCCCGGCTCTGGGTGGGATAGAACCCGGCCGCCAGGGCCGGCATGGATGACTGGGCGCCGTTCATGCAGGTGCCGGCGATGAACACCGTGAGCGCCATCAGCAGCGGAGAGGTATAGACATAGCCGATGATGCCGACGAACAAACCGGTCAGCAAATAGCCGACGGCCACCACCTTGTGCGGGTTCATGCGATCCATCAACCAACCGATAATCAATACGCCGAGTCCCCCGCCGAGCGGAAACAGCGCGGTGATCAGCGACGCCTGCGTAACGGAGGCGCCGGTTTCACGGATCAGCAGCGGCAGCCAACTGGTCAGCAGATAGAAGATCATCAATCCCATGAAGTAAGTCAGACACAGCATCAACGTGCCCAGCAGATAGCGACGCGAAAAGATCATGCCCAGCGGCGACGCTGCCTTTACCAGCCCCTCTTCCTGCAACATGAAGTGCGGCGGCGGCGTCATTCGGATCGGCGCAATGCGTTTCAGCACCTTGGCGATGCGCTCTGCGGCATAGCCACGCGCGACCATGAAGCGCACGGATTCAGGCAAGGCGGCGATCAGGACCAGCGCCAGCAGCAACGGCATGACGCCGCCCAGCACCATCACGCTCTGCCAGCCGAAATGCGGGATCAGCCAGGCGGAAGAAAAACCGCCCAGCGACGAACCGAGAGGGAAACCGCAAAACATCAGATTCACCATCAGGGCTCGGCAGCGCTGAGGGGCATATTCCGACATCAGCGTGGCGGCGTTCGGCATGGCCGCCCCCAGTCCCAGCCCGGTCAAAAAACGCAGCAGCGTCAGCGTCGAAAGCGAGCCGGCGAAGGCGGTCAGCAGGCTGAAGCCGCCGAACAGCAGCAGCGAAATCACCAGCACTTTCTTGCGGCCGATGCGATCCGCCAACGGGCCGGCGGCCAACGCGCCTACCGCCAGACCGACCAGCGCGGCGCTCATTACCGGCCCCAGCGCGGTTTTGTCTATTCCCCACTCCTGCACCAGCGACGTGGCGATGAAGCCGATAATGGCGGTATCGAAACCGTCCAGCGCGACCGCCAAAAAACACAAAGCCAGTATCAACCACTGGTAGCGAGAAAATGGCTGGTTATCGATAAACCCTCGAATTTCTACGTTGTTATCATGCGGCATGGCTTGCTCCTCAGAGAGTGCGGCAAACCTCGCCGCACGGAACAGCCGGCTGCGAGCCGGCGAGAGGGTTAATTTGTGCGATTATCGGAATATAGTTCGTTAATCGACAATCAAATCAAACCACCCCACGGCGAATGCTTCAATATTGTTAAAAAAATAAGCGTGCGATAAACGAACATCAGAAAGCGGTAAATAAAATAATTTTATTTACTATTAATTGGATATGGAGATTTAAGCCGTGACTGCGGCGTGGGGAGTTGTGATTTTGTTAACATTTTAAAAACATCATGAGCGCCCGGTCTGACGTTGCCCTGGGCCGGAGGGAACCGGCGCTTGTCAAACCGCGCTCGCCGCCTAAAAACAGGAAGCGAGCGCAAGCCTCGGCGCTATTGGCTCACGGCGCCGTTTGCGCGGCCGCGAGGTATTTCGCCATTTCCGCCGTCGGCACCATGCCGCCGCCGGTCGCCCATACCAGATGCGTCGCCTGGGCCAGGTGCTCGGCGCTCACGCCCTGCTCGCTGAGCTCCCCCGCATGGGCCGCAACGCGCCACGGCCCGGCCATGCCGGCCAGGGCGGAGGGTTCCAGCTGGATATGCTCGTGCCTGTCCAACAATCCGAGCAACGCGAACATCTCTTCGTCGCTCAGGGTGTAAAACGCGCTCAGCAGGCGCTCCATCGCCCGGCCGACAAAGCCGGAGGCGCGCCCCACCGCCAGTCCGTCCGCCGCCGTGCGGTTGTCGATGCCGAGATCTTGCACCGCAATGCCGTCATGCAACCCGCTGTAGACGCCGAGCAGCATGCAAGGGGAATGGGTCGGTTCGGCGAAAATGCAGTGAACATGATCGCCGAACGCCAGCTTGAGGCCAAAGGCGACTCCGCCCGGCCCGCCGCCGACGCCGCACGGCAGATAAACGAACAGCGGATGCTGCGCGTCCACCACGATGCCCTGTTCGGCAAACTGCCGCTTCAGGCGGCCGCCGGCCACCGCGTAGCCGAGGAACAGGGTTTGCGAGTTTTCATCATCGATAAAGAAGCAACTCGGATCGTCCGCCGCCTGTTTGCGCCCTTGTTCGACCGCCACGCCGTAATCGTCGGCGTACTCCACCACCGTCACGCCATTGTCGCGCAGCTTCTGTTTTTTCCACGCCCGCGCGTCCGCCGACATGTGCACGCTGACGTCAAACCCCAGCCGGGCGCTGATGATGCCGATGGATAATCCCAGATTGCCGGTCGATCCGACGGCGATGCGGTACTGGCTGAAGAATTGACGGAACTCGTCGGAAAACAGCCGGGCGTAGTCGTCGCCGGTGTGCAGCAGCCCCGCCTCCAGCGCCAGTTTCTCCGCGTGCGTCAGCACCTCATAGATGCCGCCGCGCGCCTTGATTGAGCCGGAAATCGGCAGATGGCTGTCCTTTTTCAACAGCAGGCGCCCGCCCAACGTCTGCCCATAGCGCCGATCCAACGCGAGCTGCATGGCCGGGATCGCCACCAGCTCGGATTCGATGATCCCCTTTGTCGGTTGGGTTTCCGGGAAGGCCGCGGCAAGATAAGGCGCGAAACGCGCCAGGCGCTGCTCCGCGTCGGCGACGTCGGCGGCGGTCAACCCGACGTGGGGCAACCCTGCGGCCAGCGTTGTCGCGCGCGGATTGAACCAGGTGATCGGCTCTAGCGCGACCATGCGTTGCAACAGCGGATGCTGGGCGACCCACGATAGGATCTGTGATTTCTGCATAAGTGTCCCTGACTGATGTTGGCGTTGCCGTCACCTTGCCGCGAACGCCGGCGGCTGACAAATGATAAATTCTGAGCTTGAGGTGCACTAGATTGATGCAAGCGCGACGTTAGCCGGCCGTCACGCCAAACAGCAGGCCGACGCCGGAAGAAACCGCCATCGCCAGTGCGCTCCAGATGAGGATGCGCGCCACGCCCGGCAAGATCGGCGCCCCGCCGGTTTTCGCGGCGATGCCGCCGAGAACGCCGAGGGAAATCAGCGCCGACGCCACCAGCGCCGGCCGCGTCCAGGCGACCGGTACCCACATCGCCACCAGCAGCGGCAACAGCGCGCCGAGGGAGAAACTCAGGGCCGACGCCAACGCAGCCTGCAGCGGCCGGGCGCGGGTGGCGGAGGAAATACCCAGTTCGTCGCGCGCGTGCGCCTCCAGCGCATCATGCGCCATCAGCTTTTCCGCCACCTGCCGGGCCAGAGCCGGATCCAGACCGCGATGCACGTAGATTGACGTCAGTTCGCGGAACTCCCCCGGGTAGTCTTCAAGCAGCTCCGCCTGCTCTTCCGCCAGCGCGGCCTTTTCGGTATCCGCCTGCGACGAGACCGACACATACTCGCCGGTGGCCATCGACATCGCGCCGGCCACCCACCCGGCGACGCCGGCGATCATCAGCGCGGAATGCGAGGCGTTGGCCGCCGCGACGCCCAGCAGCAGGCTGGCCGTTGAAACGATGCCGTCGTTGGCGCCGAGCACCGCCGCCCGCAGCCAGCCGATACGTTCAATACTGTGCCGTTCTCGGTGCATCCGTTCTCTCCCTCTGTGACTGTTGCGCTACTCGCGCGCCGCCGCTTCCAGCCCGGCGATGTCGATTTTGCCCATCAGCAGCATCGCTTCCGTTACCCGCCGCACGCGGGCGGCGTCGGGATCGTTCATCAACTCCGTCAGGCGCCGCGGCACAATTTGCCAGCACAGCCCCCAGCGATCGCGCAGCCAGCCGCACTGCTCCGCCTCGCCGCCCTCGCTCAACGCATCCCACAGCCTGTCGACTTCCGCCTGATCGTCACATTCCACCATCACGGAGAAACTGTGATTGAACGGATCCAGCGGCCCGGCTTCGATCGCCGCGTAGCGCTGGTCCCCCAGCGTGAAGGCGGCCAGCTTCACGCTGCCGGCCGGGCCGCTCGGCGTCTCCGCCGGCAGGTCGGAAAACCAGTTCACGGATGATCCGGGGATCAGCGCGACATAGCAATTCAGCGCCGCTTCCATGTCTTTTTCAAACCACAGATGTTGCGTAATTCTGGCCATCTGCGCCTCCTTTACGCATCGAGGATCGGCGCGAAACCGCCGAAGATCATGCGTTTGCCGTCGAACGGCATCTCGCCCAGCGCTTTCATGCGCGGATCGTTCATCATTTTCTCATTGGCGGCGTCGCGCACCGCTTTGGAGGAGTACTCTATCCAGCTGAACACCACCACTTCGTCTTCCTGGGCTTTCACCGCGCCGCGAAAGTCGGTGAGCTTGCCATCGGGCACGTCATCGCCCCAGCACTCCACGATGCGCGTGGCGCCAAACTCTTTGAACAGCGGCGCTGCCGCCGCCGCCAACCGGTGATAAGCCTCCTTATTGGCGGCGGGCACCGCCACCACAAACCCGTCTACGTATTTCATTCTGGCATCCTCTTGTCTGATTAAGGACAGTCGGTTTGGCGCAGGCGGAAATGCCCGCGTCCCTTACCAGTTTAGACCGCAGGCACGCAGCGCGGATCGGAAGTTCAGCGGCCGTGACAGGCCGGCGGAGACGATTCCGGTGTGGCGACCCGGTTGCGGCCGGCGTTTTTCGCTTTGTACACCGCCAGATCCGCCAGCTTCAGCAGATCCGCCAGGCTTTGGCCGGAACCGCCCGGGCAGGTCACCATGCCGATGCTGACGGTGATCTGCAGCGGATGCCCGGCCGGCATGAGGATAGACTCCGTTTCGATGCGTTGCCGCAGGCGTTCGGCCAATTGCCATCCCTGCTGCGGCTGGCCGAGCGTCGAAACGATGGCGAACTCTTCGCCCCCCATGCGGCCGAACAGATCACCGACGCTCAGATCGGCGGCGATCGCGCGGGTAAAGGCCATCAGCGCCTGATCGCCGCCGGCATGGCCGAAACGGTCATTAATCGATTTGAAATAGTCGATATCGAGCATCATCACGCACACCAGCTCGCCCTTTTGGTCTATCAACCGTTCGCCGCGCTGCATAAACGCATTGCGCGTCAGCACGTGCGTCAACGCATCGTGATTCGCCACGTGCTCCAGCGTGCGTAGCAACGCATTACGCGCATAGTTCATGCTGGCCACGGCGATGGGCCCCAGCGCCAGCAGCGCGATGCCCAAACGCATCGATACCGCGTTTTGCAACACCTTCATGTCGAGCGTCGAGCTCAACAGCCCGAAATCGATAGCCAGATGGCACCACAGCACATAGATCAGCACCGCAATCATGGTGCAGAACAGTGAGAAGGACATCGCCAGCCACAACAGCACCGGCATGGGAAAGATCACCGCCCCGGGGCCGCCGATCAGCACGCTGCACACCGCCGCCAGCAACAGCAGCGCCAACACCGTGAGTTTTCGCCCCGCCCGTGGCCATTGGCTGCGCTGGGTGAACATGGCGCCGGCCGCCGCAAGGCGACGTCGCCAATCGCCGGGAAACGCCAGAATAAACGGCATCAGCGTGACGTAATTGGTGAATTCGGACGAGAACCACAGCGCCAGCGAGGTCAGATAGGGTCTGCCGAACAGCCACTGCGAAGTTACGGCGCCCACCGCGCCGGTCGCGGCGGCGGCGGCCAGGCAGATGCCGAACAGGTACATGCTGGACGTGCCGCGTTGCAACATGCGCGCCGGCGGCGACAGCCGCATGAACAACAGATACCCCACCACGACGCCGGTCAGATTGGCGACGTTCAGCAGCAGCGTCTTTTGCAGCGAACTACCGGTCAACAGATCCGCCGCCAGATAGCCCAGCACCGCCATACCCCAGCCGGCTCGCGTAGCCCACTGTGGCCGACGCACCAAAACGGCCAGCAGTACGGCGTTCACCGGCCAGAATATCGCCAGAAAGCTGCCGGGGCGACTCACGATGCCCAGCAGACACAGGGTGAACACCAACAAAAAAATGATGAGCGCGGGCCAGATTTTCCGGGTATCGGACAACGAGGTGGTTTGCATCTTGGATCCAGAGACTTCCGCTAGCGTAAAGTGACAGTATTTTCGCGTCACAACCGTCGGCGATGAGGCGAAGATGAACGGCCGACCCGCCTATTATTGCCAGTTTTCCCTGCCCGGACACCTGTTTATTCATCAAGGGAAAATATATTTGTGTATCAATATATTGACAGAGATCCCCCACCTAGCGAACAAACTGCCGCGACTCTCGCTCCATCTCGATCGTTATTGCCACCCTGCCGACTTTTTACCGGCAAAATCGCCGTATTTTTCCCTAATGACAAAATTAAATCGTGCAATGAAGGGATAGCTGCATTCCCCTCTATTCAAAACCTATAAATGATAATTATAATGATAATCGTTACTATTTATTATTTTTTCATGGAATTATATGCACCAGTCAGTTCTTCGCCACCCCACTAAAAGAAATAAAAATCACGTTCTTCGCACGCTGCCCCTGATTGCCGGTTTGTTCCCCGCGCTGGCGATCGCCGCCGCGCCCGGCGCAAAAACGGAGGAATCCATTACGGTGACCGCCGCGACCCAGCCTTCCGGCAGCTATAGCGCCGACACTGCCTCGACCGCCGGCAAAACCGCCGCGCCGATCGCCGAGGTGCCGCAATCGGTCAGCGTCGTCACCTCTCAGGTCATTGACGACTTCCAGGTCAAAAGCGTCAATGATGCGATGAAGTTCGTCAGCGGCGTCACCCAGGGCAACACGCTCGGCGGCACGGAGGATGGCTTCGTCAAACGCGGGTTCGGGGTTAACTCCGACGGCTCGGTCTTCATCGACGGCGTGCGCAGCAACCAAGGGCTGAGCATGGACGCCACCACCGATCGCGTCGAGGTCCTGAAAGGTTCCGCTTCGCTGCTGTATGGCATCCTCAGCCCCGGCGGCGTCATCAATCTGATCAGCAAAAAACCGCAGTATGACTGGAACACCCGCATCAGCGGCGCCACCAACAGTTTTGGCGGCGGCAGCGGCAGCGTCGATGTGACCGGCCCGCTGGGCGGCGGCTTCGCCTTTCGCCTGATCGCCGAACGCCAGCACGCAGATTACTGGCGCAATTTCGGCAGCGACGAACACACGCTGATTGCCCCCTCGCTCAGTTGGTTCGGCGACCAGGCTTCCTTTAACATCGCCTACAGCGAATACAAGTACGACATTCCTTACGATCGCGGCACCGCATTTATCGACGGCAAACCGGTCGATGTGCCCTATGACCGCCGCTTGGATGACTACGCGAACCATGCCTGGGGCAAGAACAAACGTCTGAACGCCCATTATGAGTACGCGCTCGATCCGATCTGGACGACCCGCTTCAACTACGCCTGGCTGCAACGCCGTTACGACAGCAACGAAGTGCGCGCTACCGCGGTCGACACCACGACCGGCATCGTCTCGCGCCGCGCCGACGCCAACCGCGGTTTCAATCATCAAACCCACTATTACTCCTGGGATCTGACCGGTTCGCCGCAGCTGTTCGGCATGCAGCACGATCTGCTGCTGGGCGTGGACTACGAGAAGAATCAGACCTACAAGGCCTATTCCTACCGCGGCAAGGTCTCGAAGACCTTCAACATGTACGATCCGGTGTATGGCGAAACGCCGATCACCGACAGCACCACCTACAGCGACGCCTCAAGCAACCTGCGCGCCACGCTGTTCAGCCGTTCGCTGTACGCCAAGGACAGCATTCATCTCACCGATCAATGGATCGCGGTGCTGGGCGCGCGCTATCAGTCGTATTACCAGAACAACAGCAACGGTTTCCAGAAACCGAAAAATACGCTCAATGACAAAGACGACCAGTTTTTGCCGCAGGCGGGGTTGGTGTATAAACTGACGCCGAGCCTGTCGCTGTACGGCAATTACAGCCGTTCGTTCACGCCGTCCACCGCCATCGACGACAATGGCAACGTCGCCACGCCGGAAACCGGCACCACCTATGAGGTGGGCGGAAAATGGCAGATCACCCCGGCGTTTGACGCCACGCTGGCGCTCTATCGCATTGATGAAAGCAACATGTCGATCTTTATCAACGGCGTGACCCGCAGCATCCCCAAAGCGCGCTCCACCGGCGTCGAACTGGAGTTGAACGGGGAAGTGGCGCGCAACTGGGATCTCACCGCCAACTACAGCTACGACAAGACCGAAATTGTCGAAGACAACCTCAACCCGGACAACGTCGGCAATCGGCTGGTCAACGCCCCAACCAACATGGGCGGCCTGTACCTCAGCCGCCGCATGACATTGCCGGTGGTGCCCGGCGAGGTGCGCATTGGCGGCGGCGCGCGCTACGTCGGTCGCCGCGCCGGCGATCCGGAGAACAGTTTCACCATGCCGGCCTATACCGTGGCGGATGCCTTTGTCGCCTGGGACAGCAAGCTGCTTGGGAAACATACCCAGCTGAAACTGAATGTGAAAAACCTGTTCAACCGCGAGTACTATGCCTCCAGCGCCGGTAATTTACGCGTGATTGAGGGTGAACCGCGCAGCCTGAGCCTGCAAGCGACGGTCGATTTCTAACCTGTCATGCCTTGGGCGCCGTTTGGCGCCCGTTTTCTTTGCGCCGGCCGCGGCACATCACATCGGCGAGAAAATCCAGCAACGCGCGGTTGAACAGCGCGGGCCGCTGCAGCGGCGCGAAATGGCTGACGCCCGGCAGCATCGTCAAACGGGCGCCGGGAATGCTGCGGCTAAGATAGGCGGCATGTTCGGCGCGGATAAATTCATCGTGTTCGCTGTGAACGATCGTCACCGGCACGCGAATGGCAGCCAATTCCTGTGCGCGGTAGTCCGGCTGGCTGCTCATCATCAGGCTCACGGCGGCGACGAACGCCTCGAAATCGTCCGGCGTTGGCGACAAGGCGGCATAGTCCTGCGCATGGCGCGCAAAACAGCGCTCGACGATCGGGCTGGGCACCAACGGTTTAACGCCGCTGGCGTCCATATTGCAGCCGAAGAAAAAAACGCCGTCCACCTGCCCGGGCGCCTGATGGGCGGCGATGAGCGCGACGCAAGCGCCGTCGCTCCAGCCCGCCAGCGCGGCGTGGGGTATTTGCAGCGCCGCCATCACCGCCAACAGATCATCGGCCATCCGATCGTAACGATACGGCCGGGCGTCGCGCGTGCTGCGCCCGTGCCCGCGGCTATCGATGAGCAACACCCCGTACCCGGCGGCCAGCAATGCCGGCAGCTGATACCCCCAGTTGCCGCTGTGGCCCAGGCCGCCGTGCAACAGGATCACCGCCGGTCCGTCGCCATAGGCGGCATACCAAATACGCGCGCCGTCGTGGTCAATATAACCCTGCCGGGCTCCCGGCGGTAAGGGCGGCGCCCCTAACGCGGCAAAGCGCGTCAAATCGTCGTCGATGTGCATCTTTCCCCCCTCGTTCGCCGGCGCGGTGCGGCGAAACGGCATCCAAGGAGTATAGATCGCACTGGCGGGCGGTAGCGTTCGCTTTCCCGACATATACTTAAAGGAGGAATCGCAATGGAGGACGGAGAGATGAAAAAGATAACGCTGGTGCTTTTGACGTTGTTGCTGAGCGGCTGTATCGGCGGCGGCGGCCCGTCGAATGCGCCGCCGGCGTCGCCGAATGAGCCCTACACCTGCAGCAACTCCGGCGCCAACAGCGACTGTTCGCAGTCCGTGGAGCCGTCGATGTACTAGCCGCGTTCGGCGGGCCGTTGATGAACGACCCGCCGCCTCATGGCAGAACTAGGAAGAGTGTTCCTCTTCGTTAGCCTGATATCGCGTCGCCTGCTGCTTCATGAACACCACCTCCTGCGGGCTGGACAGGCTCACTTCCTGAGCGCGCAACAGCTTGAGGATGTTAAACAGCAGTTCACTCTTGGTGGCGCCGACCATGCGCGGGCTCGGCACATAGCCAGTCACGCTCAGGATAATGCCGTCCGGCCCCAACTGGCTGAAGCGCACGTAAGGTGCCGGCGTCTCCAGAATGGTTTCGTACTCGTTGTAAGCGCTCAGCAGGATATTGCGCACCTGCTCCGGATCGATCGAGGTCGGGAACGTCAGCGCAATGGTCACCACGCCTTGCGCGTTGCCCATGGTGGCGTTACGCACGTTCTGTGAGATCAGCTGCGAGTTCGGTACGATCATGGTGGAGCGGTCGCTGAGCTGAATTTCGGTGGCGCGTACGTTGATGCGCCGCACGTCGCCTTCCACGCCGCCGATGCCGATCATATCCCCGACCTTCACCGGGCGTTCGGTCAGCAGGATCAGGCCGGAAATAAAGTTCTTCACAATCTCCTGCAAACCGAAACCGATACCGACCGACAGGGCGCTGACGATCCACGCCAGGTTGCTCCACTGGATGCCCAGCGCCGCCAGGGTGATCAGAATGACCAGCACATAGCCGATATTGCTGAACAGCGTCACCAGCGAGGCGCGAATGCCGACGTCCGAAATGGTCTTCGGCAGCAGCTCAGAGCCCAGCCAGCGCCGCACCGCGCGCAGGATGTAGATGCCGATCGCCAGGCAGATCACGGCGTTGAGCAGGTTGCCGGGCACGATGTTGAAACGCTGCAACCCTTCGCCGGTCAGGATCGAGACGATTTTCTCCATCAGCGAGCCCGGCGTGGTGCTGCCAAACGAACCGTTGAACAACGCGACGATCATCAACAGCAACAGTGAACATTTGGCCAGCGCGGTGGTGATGATCGCCACCTGCTCCAGATGGCGATCCTTGAAGCTGAGCGTTTTCTTCAGCATCTTGCCGCTGACGGTCTGCGGCGAAAACAGCGCGGCGCACAGGTCAGTGGCGAACAGCACCATGAAGTAGAACGCCATCAGCACCAGCACCACCCAGATGAGCTGGTAGGTCAGGAAGCGGGCGAAAGCGATATAGCCCACGAGCAGTGAAAGCAGGATCACCACCGAACACACCAGGGTGACGATATGCACCAGCCCGCCGACCAGCGTGCGTTTTTCCAGGTGCGCGCCCTGCTGCTCCAGACGGCGACGAATGCGCTGGCCGCGCAGCGGCGCCGCCAGCAGCACCATGCCGATCAGCCCCGCCACCAGGCCGTTGCCGAAGATGGTGGTGGCCAATGAGGCGCTGACGACGTTGTTGATCAGCTCCACGGTGCCGAACGCCAGCGCCAGGCCGGCCAGCAGCGGCGAGAAGTAACGCAGCCCGGCGGCCACTTCATTGTCCAGAGAAGCCAAACGCCAGGACGGGCGATTCAGCGACAGCGCCGCACGCCCCAGCCCGGCGATCAGCGCGCAGAAAATCCCCAGACGGTTAAAGCCTTCGGCGAAGTCTTCCAACATGACCGGCAGCGGCTGCACGCGGATAAAGACGTAATACAGCAGGTTCAGCGCAATCGAGGTGGTGATCACCGTCACCGCCACGGTAATGATGGCCATAAAGCTGCGGCGCAGGCGCCCGTCCGGCAGGAAGCGAATGCTGACCCAGGCGAGGAAACGCTCGGACAAATAACGCCCCCAGGACCAGACGATCACCGCCAGCGCCAGCAACGCCAGCGTGCCGTACCGCCATTCGTCCTGCCAACTGGCGTCCCAGGCCGCTTTCATCTCGGCGTTGAACTGGTCCAGCCGCTGCACGTCATCCGCTGACGGCTGCACGACCGGCGTCCAGAATTTGACGCCCAAAATGCTGCCGGTGTTCAGCGCCAGCTGGGTTTTGAACGCCACCCGACGCAGATCGCTGATCTGCTGGCCCAGGTCGAAGGCGCTGGTCTTGATGGCCTGCGCGCGTTTTACCGCATCGTCCAACTGCTTCTTGCTGCTGTTCAGCGCATTGCGCTGCTGGGCGACGGCCGGGGTTTCCGGCAGCGCGCCGGCCGCCGGGGCCGGCCCCAGCACGTCCAACTGCGCCTGCAGTTTTTCCTGCACCGGCTGCAGATCGGCGGACAATTTATCCATGCTGGCGACCAGATCGTCCGTCGCCAACCGCAGCTTGCTGAGCTGGGTGTCGGTCGTCGCTTTGGAAACCAGCTGCTTCATGCTGTCCAACTGCTTTTGCGCGGCTTTCAACTGCGTAGCGGGATCGGGCGCGCTTTCGGCGGCGGGATCATCCTGGGTAGCGGCGACGGCGGCGAACGGCGTCAGTTGCATACCCAACAGCAATAATAACAACAGCAGGAACGGGCGAGGCTTTAACATAAATTCAGTGCTCAGCATCATTATCTGATAGACAGACGAACAGGCGGCGGATGAACCGTCGCTTAACCATAAACGCTAATTATAATAGCTGCTTAATGTCGGCCGAAATACAGTAATTATTCCCATTGTGTGCCACGCGCCCGCGCTCGCCTTAGCTTGCTGATTATTCGGGCGCTTTTACACTGGCGATACGGCATGAAGCGCTCTATAATCCAGCCACCGATTAACCTGCAACCAATAAAAGGAGACTTACTATGCTGACGTGTGAATTGGTTTTTCACTCACACTTCTTTGGTAATCGTCGCCGCTCAAGCATTACCGGTATCGCGCTGCGATAACCCAGCTTGAGCGAAGCTTACTAAAATCCAGGATCTTCCCTCCGGCTTACCGGGTTATCGTCAGCAATGTTTGACGATAGGCATTGTTATGCCTGTAACTCTTGAGTAAGCAATGAGCACATTACTGTCTGCACAATCTGTCGGTTACGACAACGCGTTCGGCGTCCTGCTGAGCGAGATTTCCTTCAGCCTGAAAAAAGGCGACCGCATCGGTTTGATCGGCGATAACGGCTGCGGCAAAAGCACCCTGCTGCAAATTCTCAGCAGCGACCTGCCTGCGCACACCGGAACGGTGACATTGTCACATCAATGTCTGATGGCGCGCATCGAGCAGCACCTGCCGCCGGAACTGCACGCCAGCACCCTGCTGGATGCGGTTCTGGCGCGGCTGCCTGCGGGCCAACACCTCAGCGAACGCTGGCGCTGCGAAGCGCTACTGGCCGAGCTGGGGTTTGAACCGGCGAGCTGGATGCTGACCGCCGGCACCCTCAGCGGCGGCCAGCATACGCGGCTGTTGTTGGCGCGCGCGCTGATCCGCCAGCCCGATCTGCTGCTGCTCGACGAACCCAGCAACCACCTGGACCTGCCCACGCTGCTGTGGCTGGAACAGTTCTTGCGTAACTGGACCGGCAGCTTCGTGCTGGTGTCGCACGATCGCTATCTGCTCGACCAGGTAACCAACTGCACCTGGATCCTGCGCGACAAAACGCTGCAGTTCTTCCGTTTGCCCTGCTCTGCGGCGCGCACCGCGCTGGCGGAACAGGACGCCGCGGACGAACAGCGGCGCCACGCCGAGCAAAAGGAAATCGACCGGGTGGAAAAAAGCGCCAAGCGCCTGGCGACCTGGGGCAAGGTCTACGACAACGAAGATCTGGCGCGCAAGGCCAAGCAAATGGAGAAGCGCGTCGATCGGTTGAAGGAAGAACAGACCACCCTGACCGCCGGCAGTCCATGGCGGCTGCGGCTGCAGGGAGAAGCGCTGGACGCCGATCGCCTGCTGGCGCTGCCGCACTGGGCGGTGCGCCCGGCGCCGGATGCGCCGGTGCTGTTCAGCCTGGAACATCTGCGCGTGAAAAGCGGCGATCGCATCGCCATCGTCGGGCGCAACGGCTGCGGAAAATCGTCGCTGTTGCGCCTGCTGTGGCGCGAGTATCAGCAACAAACGCAGCGCCCGGCGCTGTTCCATCCGCGCGTGCGTATCGGCTATTACGATCAGAGCCTGCAACAGCTGCGCGATGAAGACACGTTGAGCGAAGCGCTGGCGCAGTTTGCGCCGCTGACCGAGGAACAGCGGAAAATGGCGCTGATCGGCGCCGGGTTCCCTTACCTGCGCCACCATCAGCAGATCCGTTCGCTGAGCGGCGGCGAGCGTTCACGGCTGCTGTTTGTCGGCCTGACGCTGGCCAACCATTCGTTGCTGCTGCTGGACGAGCCCACCAACCACCTGGATATGGCGGGCAAAGAGGAGCTGGCGGAAACGCTGCGTCAGTTCCCCGGCGCCGTCATGCTGGTCACCCACGATCGGATGTTGATCGAACAGAGCTGCAACCGCTTTTGGCTGATAGACCAACAAAAACTGGAGGAGTGGCACGATCTGGCGCCGGTGTACCAGCGTCTGGCGGGCGAAACGCCGGCGCTGCCGACGGCGCACGAGGCCAACGCAGACGCCCCGACGCCAAACCCGCAGTTGGAAGGCGAAGAGGCGTTGCTGACCGCCCTGTTTGCCCTCGAAAGCAAACTGGAGGCCGACCTGGCGCGTAAACCGAAGCATCAAAAACCGGAGCTTCAGGCGCGCTGGCGCCGCGAGATTGCCGACATCACCGCCCGGTTGCATCTGGGCTAACCTTGACAGGCCGCCATCCGGCGGCCTGTCAGGCTATTGACAAAGAGGGGAAAAAGCGTGGTTTTTCCCCTCTTTGTGGTGATCAGTCGAAAATCAATAAATTGATTTTCCTTGTTTTTTATTCGGTGCTCTCTGCCAACCCGGCAAGGGTATAAGGTTTGTCATCAATCTCACAGGCCGCCCGGCGGCCTGTTTTTTCCTCTTTGCAAAACCGTGTGCCGCCGGCGGCTTGAAGCGCGACACGCAGCGCTTTTGTTATCCGCAGCGCTGAGCGACACATTACTTTCATCATTCTCTGGCAGGCTACTGCCATTCCTTTTTTTCGTTATCAGGCACTCCATGACGTCACTCTCTCCACGGGACATCGAGGCGCGCTACCGCTTCGCGCGTGAGATCGCCCGCGCCGCCGCCGATCTCGCCTTCAGCTTTTACCAACGCCGGCAAAGCCTGGCCGTCGAGTTTAAACAGGGCCTGCAGGACGTGGTCAGCGAGGCCGACCGCCGCGTCGAGGCGCTGATCCGCCGCATGATTAACCGGCGCTTTCCCCTGGATGGGTTTCTCGGCGAAGAGAGCGGCAGCACCAACGATAGCGCGGCCTGCCTTTGGGTCGTCGATCCGATCGACGGCACCGCCTGCTTCCTGAACGGGCTGCATACCTGGTGTATCGCGATAAGCGTGGTGATCGACGGTGAGCCGACGATCGGCGTGGTTTACGATCCCAATCACCGCGAGATGTTCCGCGCCTGCCGCGGCCAAGGCGCTTTCCTCAACGGGGAACCGATCGGCGTGCATGCCGGGCACAGCGTCGCGGATGGCGTAATGGGCGTCGGGGTATCACCTCGCGCCTCGGCGGCGGAATTCAGCGGTTTTCTCTGTCGCCTGCTGCAGGCGGGCGGCATGTTTGTGCGCAGCGGCTCCGGCGCGTTGATGACCGCCCAGGTGGCCGCCGGTCGGCTGCTGGGCTATTACGAACCGCACATGAATGCCTGGGACAGCCTGCCTGGGCTGGTGCTGACGCGCGAAGCCGGCGGCGTGGCGAATGACTTTATGCATCACAACGGGCTGCGGCGCGGCAACCCGCTGCTGCTGGCCAACGCGGCGCTCTATCCGCAATTGGCCGAGCTGATTCAAACGCCGGGCTTGATCGGCTCGACGTGCCCTATCGCGCGTGAGATGGCCGGATAAAGCGCGCGCAGCCGCCGCTCGACCCGATCGACCGCATCGTGCGCCGCGGCGATGGTTACCGCCGGCGACACCCGGCAGTGGAAGTTGACGATGATGCCGCCGTCGGTTCTGCGCGCCCGGATGTTGTGCACGTCTTGCACCTTATCCCCCTGCTCCAGCGCCGACTGCAAAATCAGCCGGATATCGGCCAGCTCGGCGGCGGAAACATCCTCGCTGGCCAGCCAGTGCGGCGTCTGCGGCTCCAGATGTGTCTCTATCTCGGTGTCCTCGCCGATCGCCTGACGCAGGATCCCTTCTATCTCCGTGGCGATATCATGCGCCTGCGCCACGCTGGCGTTGGCCGGCACCGCCAGATCCATGCCGATCGCCATGTGCGTCGGCAACTGCTGCAAGGTGACGTTCTGCACCTGCGCGCCGTGATTGGCGGCGATCGCCCGAATGCGCGTCGCCATGTCTTCGTCGCTGCGGGTCTGCGGCACCGCGATGACGGTAAACTCCGCCTTGGCATACTGCTGCCGCAGCCGTTCGACGATTTCTCGCTTCAACGCATCGATGCGCTCCAGCGGCAAGGTGCGGCACACCGCCACCGTGATCTCGACAAACAGTACGGCGCCGGCGTTGCGAATACGCACGCTGTCGCAGGCCAGCACCGCCGGGAAGCTGTCCAGCGTGGCGCGAATCGCCTCGGTGGCCCCGGCGGGCGCAGCATCCATCAGCGAGTCGAAGGAACGTTTACCCAGTTTGATTGCCGCGACAAAGATAAAACCGGCGACGATCAGCGCGGCGATGGCGTCCGCACGGCCAAAGCCCAGCAGCACAAACACCATGCCCAGCAGCACCACGCCGGACGAAAGCATGTCGGAGAAGAAATGCAGCGCATCCGCCTCCAGCGCCGCGCTGTCGGTCGCCTTGGCGACGCGGTTGAGCGCCCGCACGCGGAAAAAATCGACGCAGATGGAAATCAGCAGCACCGCGATCACCGCCGGCGCCGCGACTATCTCATGCGGTTGCCCGAGCAGGCTGCCGCCCGCCTCGTAGACGATCCAACCGGCGGCGCCGAGCAACAGCAACACCTCGAACAGCGCCGCCAGGTTTTCCACCTTGCCGTGGCCGAAGTGGTGATCGTCATCGGCGGGTTTATCGCTGATGCGCACCGCCAGCCAGGTGATGCTGGTGGCGATAAAATCGGTGAAAGAGTGGATCCCTTCGGATATCAGGCCAATACTGCCGGTAAAAATGCCGGCGACGAATTTGCCCGTGGCCAGCAACCCGCTGGCGATCATCGAGTTTCTGGCCACGGCCTGTTTTTCATTTTGCATTATGCTGCTCACATTCGGACGGTGATTTATTTTTTTACTTTAGAGGATAATTGCCAGACAAAGGCGATCAGCAGCATACTGCCAGAGAAAGTCAGCATGAGGCTAGTAAGAAAATTGGATTTTCCGGTGGAATAAAAATAAATCTCATTCACCCCCACCGAAATCATTAAAATGGCGTAGAGCAATCCCAGAATAAGAATCGTCATTATTATCAACTCCCGTATCAGGCCGCGCGTTCAGCGCGCCGCTAAATCCTCCCCATAATAAATAGCGGTTACGGGGAGGATGCATCTAGGCGGATCTTTAGCGTTCATCAATCATCCCATTTGGTGCTCATATAGGCCGCCAACAGGCCCAGTGAGCTGATCATTGCCAGGAATCCCATAAAAATAGTCATGTTTCCCATTGTTTTGTCCTCAGGTTAAATGTTATCGATAAAATCCCCTTGCGTTAAATATCGGGGTTGGTCGGTGTCCATGGTTTTTTAACGTCCTCCTCTTTTTTTCAACATTCCCGCGCTTTCAAGCGCGGGACCCGTTTAAATTCCCAGGACGTGCTGGGCAATTTTGAAATAGATAATCAGGCCGGTGCCGTCGATAAAGGTGGCGATAAACGGCGCCGACACCACCGCCGGATCGATACCGAGCCGTTTCAGTAGCATCGGAATGATCGACGAAACAATGGCGCTCCATACGGTGATCGCCACCAGCGACAGGCTGACCACCAGCGTCACCTCCATGCCGACGCCCATGATCCAGGCGCGCACCCAGGCCGCCAGACCAATGGTGACGGCGATCAGCAGCGAGGTCGTGACCTCTTTGCGGATCACCGCGCCCAGATTGCGCAGGCTGACCTCGCCCAGCGCCATGGCGCGCACCAGCGTCGAGGTGATCTGGGTGCCGCTGTTGCCGCCGGTGCCGATCAGCAGCGGGATGAAGAACGCCAGCGCAATCGCCGCTTCGAGCTGATCTTCAAACGCTTTCAGCACGTTGCCGGTGTAAGCTTCGGCCACGAACAGCATCAGCAGCCACACCGAGCGTTTGCGCCACAGCGCCCACGGGCTGGTCTCCAGATAAGGCTTGTCCAGCGGCAGGCTCGCGCCCTGACGCTGCGCGTCTTCGGTGTTTTCATCTTCGACCAGCCGAGCGATCTCGCGCTCGCCCAGCACGCCGACCAGCGTGTTGTTCGCCACGACCGGCACCACGTCCAAACCGCCTTTGCCCAGCAGATGCGCCACGTCGTTGCGATCGTCGTCGGGTGAAACCTGGAAATAGCTGTAATCCATCATTACGCCGACCGCTTTATCCTGTTCTTCGCACTGCAGCAGTTTTTTCACCGACAGCGTGCCGCGCAAATGATAATCGTCTGCGGTAATAAAGACCCGGGTAGGAATTTCGTCCGTTTTTAGCTGTGAAAGTAAATATTCCCGGGCATGCGTGACCGTCATCGTCGCGGGAACGGTAATAAAATCGGCGTTCATATAACCGGCGACCGAAGTTTCATCGAGAGTTTCAGTCGCGCGCAGCGCCGGAGAAGAAGAGTATTGATGTGACTTGATCATTTTGTCAGTCCCTATTTCTGTTGTGAACTTCAACAGCGAATCGCATAGGGGCGTAACCACAGAGGGAGTGCAGACTGCCTATCTCCGCGTCCAGGTTTTAGCACTATACAACGTATCCGAATTGTTGCTCGGAAGTTACTTTGGGCTGAACCTTAATCCGATAAAGCCTGTCTTAACCTTGGGCATCTCTCGATGTCGTCAGATCAGTAACCTGTGTTTGTATAGGAGCCTCGCCAAACGAGATACTGCATATAAACTACCGGCGCAGTATAGGCGTTGTTTTATCCGGCGGGAAGAAAAGATTGCCCGTCGTTTATGGAGTATTTAGGATATTTTTATTAAACGCGAATCTATAAAAACGGCTGATATAAATCAGCCGTTTTTTATTTATCAGTGCGCGAGAATGTAGACGTTTTTATCGTATAGGGCGCCCTGCCGGGTGAAGTCGATCCCCTTGACGTAGGGTTTGATGAGCGTGGCGTTGGCTTCGTAGTACACCGGCGCGACCGGCGTATCGACGGCCAGCACCGCCTCGGCCTGCTGGAAATACTGCTGCACCTGCTGCGGTGTCGGCGCCGCCGTCGCCTGATGCAGAATGCGATCGTATTCCGGGTTGCGGTATTTGGGGCTGTTCTCACTGCTGTCGGCGCGGAACACATTCAGGAAGGTAGAAGGATCGTCGTAATCCGCCAGCCAGCGGGTAAAGGCTACGCTGTACTGGCCGCGGTTGATATTATCCAGCGTCACTTTGCGCTCCTGGCTTTGCAAGCCGGCCTCCACCCCGAGGTTCTTTTTCCACATGGCGGCGGCGGCGATGACGATCTTCTTGATGGTGGCGTCATTGCTGTACAACACGGTAAAGCGCAGCGGATGCTCGGCGTTGAAACCGGCCTCCGCCAACAACTTTTTCGCCTGGGCGTGGCGTTGTTCCGGCGTCAAACCGGCCGCGGCGCCGGCCTGCAGGCGATAGCCGCCCGCCCCCGTTGGGGTAAAGGTCCAGGCCGGCTGCTGGCCGTATCCCAGCACCTTGCCGGCGATAATCTCTTTGTCCAGCGCCAGGTTCAGCGCCTGGCGCACCCGCACATCGTTAAACGGCGTCTGGCGGTTGTTGAAGGCGAAATAGCTGGTGGAGAGCAGCGGATAGGTCACCAACTGTTGATCCCCGAGCGTTTTTTTCAGCTGCTGATACAGTTCCGGCGGCGTGGTATAGCCCAATTCCACCTCGCCGGCGCGGAAACGCGCCACCTCCGGGAACCCCTGAATCGGCAGGAAGGTCACCTTGTTGAGCACGGTGTTGGCGTTATCCCAATACTGCGGATTGCGTTCCACCACCACTTTTTCGTTCACCACCCACTCGCTGAGACGAAACGCGCCGTTGCCGACAAAATGCGCCGGTTGAGTCCAGTTTTTGCCGTATTGCTCAACCACCTTGCGGTTGACCGGCAGAACCGGAAAATGCACCAGTTGTTTGAGCAGGTAGGCGTTGGGCTCAGACAGCGTCACCTGCAAGGTGTGCGCGTCCAGCGCTTTAACGCCCAGCTCGCTCGGCGGTTTGCTGCCGGCGTTGATCGCCGCCGCATTCAGCACATAGGCCGAGGCCAGATAGCTGCCGTAAGGCGACGCGGTTTTCGGATCGGTGAGGCGCCGCCAGCTGTAAACGAAATCGTCGGCGGTCACCGGATCGCCGTTCGACCATTTGGCCTGCGGCCGCAGATGGAAAGTCCAGACGTTGCCCTGGTGCTCCCATTTCTGCGCCAGCGCCGGGATCACTTCGCCCTCTTTTCCGACGCGCAGCAAACCTTCGAACAAATCGTTGAAGATGTAGAACTCCACATTGCTCTCGGCCAGGTTCGGATCCAGCGTCGCCGGTTCATACCCGTTGGCGCGCACCAATTCCTGTACCGGCGCCAGTTTAGCGCCCGCCGGTACGTCGGCAGCCTGAGCTGCCGTCGCGTTTAAAGCCAGGAGGATTAAACCAGCCAGTTTCTTGCCATTGAATGAATATTTCACGTCGATATCCCTGATGAGTGTTTTATCGCGTTCAATATGCAATGTGGCAGTGGAATAAATTAAATCATTAATCGCTATGAGTCATAACCAAAAGCGGTGTTGAATTTCTTTCATTATCAAAGAAGTACTGGATAAAGGATGGCGATAAGCAACAGAGCGGGTGCAAGGGCCGGCATGGCCGAACCAACATCTTGAAAGCAGGGAGAGAAATAATGCGGGCAATCAGTACAGATTATTCCAGCCGAAGCTTAACGTATCCTTAGGGCAATTCATTTTGTGAGCGATCGTCAAAAATAATTTAATACGAATCGTTTTCACTATCATTATGGATGTTCTTGGCTAAAATCGGGCTGCTTGCGCTTGCCAGGCGATATTCGTTTTCCTCATTCGAACGCTAAAAAGGATAACTGCATGAAGCTGCGTATTTCATCCCTCGGCCCCGTGGCCCTGCTCGCCTCCTCGATGATGCTGGCCTTCGGCGCTCAGGCGGCCCCCGCCGACCAGGGCATCGTTATTTACAACGCCCAGCACGAAAATCTGGTGAAATCCTGGGTCGACGGTTTTACCAAAGACACCGGCATCAAAGTCACGCTGCGCAACGGCGGCGACAGCGAGCTGGGCAATCAGCTGGTGCAGGAAGGCAGCGCCTCGCCTGCCGACGTGTTCCTGACGGAAAACTCCCCAGCGATGGTGTTGGTGGATAACGCCAAGCTGTTCGCCCCGCTCGACGCCGCCACGCTGGCCCAGGTAGAGCCGCAATATCGCCCAAGCCACGGCCGCTGGATCGGCATCGCCGCCCGCTCTACCGTATTCGTCTATAACCCGGCCAAGCTGACCGACGCGCAGTTGCCGAAGTCGCTGCTGGATCTGGCCAAGCCGGAATGGAAAGGCCGCTGGGCCGCTTCGCCATCGGGCGCCGATTTCCAGGCGATCGTCAGCGCGCTGCTGGCGCTGAAAGGCGAGAAAGCAACGCTGGACTGGCTGAAAGCGATGAAAACCAACTTTACCGCCTATAAAGGCAACAGCACGGTGATGAAAGCGGTCAATGCCGGCCAGATCGACAGCGGCGTGATCTATCATTACTACCCGTTCGTCGACGGCGCTAAAACCGGCGAGAACAGCAAAAACATCAAGCTGTACTACTTCAAACATCAGGATCCGGGCGCATTCGTCAGCATCTCCGGCGGCGGCGTGCTGGCTTCCAGCAAGCATCAGCAGCAGGCGCAGGCGTTCATCAAGTGGATCACCGGCAAACAGGGCCAGGAGATCTTGCGCACCAATAATGCCTTCGAATACGCCGTCGGCGTCGGTGCGGCTTCCAACCCGAAACTGGTGCCGCTGAAAGATCTGGACGCGCCGAAGGTAGACGCCGCGCAGTTGAACAGTAAGAAAGTTGTCGAACTGATGACAGAGGCCGGCCTGCTGTAAGGCCCGCCGGCAAACCGAGAGTTTTTGATCGTTATGTCAAACCTGAGTACCCACGCCGCGCAGACCGCGCGGCGTTATTCCACTATCCCTCGTCACCCGCGGCCGGGGCCGATCGTGGTGGCCTGCGCCGTGTTGCTGTCGTTGCTGGCGCTGCTGCCGCTGGGATTCGTTATCGGCGTGGCGTTTGAAACCGGCTGGCAAACGGTCAAAGCTCTGGTTTTCCGCCCGCGCGTGGCGGAACTGCTGTTGAATACCCTGCTGTTGGTGGTGCTGACGCTGCCGATCTGCGCCGTGCTGGGGGTGGCCCTGGCCTGGTTGACCGAACGCACCACGCTGCCGGGCCGCCGTCTCTGGGCGGTATTGGCGACCGCGCCGCTGGCTGTGCCGGCCTTTGTGCAAAGCTATGCCTGGATCAGTCTGGTGCCGTCGATGCACGGCCTGGGCGCCGGCGTTTTCATCTCGGTGCTCGCCTATTTTCCGTTTATCTACCTGCCGGCCGCCGCGGTCTTGCGCCGTCTGGATCCCGGTATCGAAGACGTCGCCACCTCGCTCGGCTCCCGGCCGCCGGCGGTGTTTTTCCGCGTGGTGTTGCCGCAGCTGAAGCTGGCGGTCTGGGGCGGTTCGCTGCTGATCGCGCTGCACCTGCTGGCGGAGTACGGCCTGTACGCCATGATCCGTTTCGATACCTTCACCACCGCCATCTTCGATCAGTTCCAGTCGACCTTCAACGGCCCGGCGGCCAACATGCTGGCCGGCGTATTGGTGCTGTGCTGCCTGGGGCTGCTGTTGCTTGAGGCGATAAGCCGCGGCCGCGCGCGCTATGCCCGCGTCGGTTCCGGCAGCGCCCGCAGCCAAACGCCGCGTCGCCTGTCAGCGCCGCTCGCCGCGCTGGCGCTGCTGCTGCCGATCGCGCTGACCGCGCTGGCGCTGGGCGTGCCTTTCATCACCCTGGTCCGCTGGCTGTGGCTGGGCGGCCTCGACGTATGGCGCAACGCCGATCTGTGGCCCGCGCTGTGGCAAACGCTGTCGCTGTCCGCCTCTGGCGCGCTGCTGATTACGCTGTGCGCCATTCCGATGGCCTGGCTGTCGGTGCGCTATCCGGCCCGCCTGTACCGGGTGCTGGAAGGCTGCAACTACGTGACCAGTTCGCTGCCCGGCATCGTGGTGGCGCTGGCGCTGGTGACCATCACCATTCACAGCTTCCGGCCGATTTACCAAACCGAAATCACCCTGCTGCTGGCGTATCTGCTGATGTTTATGCCGCGAGCGTTGATCAACCTGCGCGCCGGCATCGCGCAGGCGCCGGTGGAATTGGAAAACGTGGCGCGCAGCCTGGGCAAGTCGCCGGCGCAGGCGCTGTGGAGCACCACGCTGCGGCTGGCGGCGCCGGGCGCCGCCGCAGGCGCCGCGCTGGTGTTCCTGGCGATCGCCAATGAATTGACCGCCACGCTGCTGCTGGCGCCGAACGGCACCCGCACGCTGGCCACCGGTTTCTGGGCGCTGACCAGCGAGATAGACTATGTCGCCGCCGCGCCTTATGCGCTGATTATGGTGGCGCTGTCGCTGCCGCTCACCTGGCTTCTTTACTCTCAATCTAAACGTACGGCGGGACTATGAGCACGCTCGAACTGCACGGTATCGGAAAATCTTACAATGCCATCAGGGTGCTGGAACACATCGACCTGCAGGTTGCCGCCGGCAGCCGCACGGCGATCGTCGGCCCTTCCGGCTCCGGCAAAACCACCCTGCTGCGCATCATCGCCGGTTTTGAAATCCCCGACGGCGGACAAATTCTGCTGCAGGGGCAAGCGATGGGCAACGGCGGCGGCTGGGTGCCGGCGCACCTGCGTGGCATCGGCTTCGTCCCGCAGGATGGCGCGCTGTTCCCGCACTTTACCGTCGCCGGCAACATCGGTTTTGGCCTCAAAGGCAGCAAGCGCGAGAAACAGCGTCGCATCGAGGCGCTGATGGAGATGGTGGCGCTGGATCGTCGCCTGGCCGCCCTGTGGCCGCACGAGCTGTCCGGCGGACAGCAACAGCGGGTCGCATTGGCGCGCGCCTTGTCGCAGCAACCGCGGCTGATGTTGCTGGATGAGCCGTTCTCGGCGCTGGATACCGGCCTGCGCGCCGCCACCCGCAAAGCGGTGGCCGAACTGCTGACGGAGGCCAAAGTCGCGTCGATCCTGGTCACCCACGATCAGAGCGAGGCGCTGTCGTTCGCCGATCAGGTGGCGGTCATGCGCAACGGTCGGCTGGCGCAGGTGGGCGCGCCGCAGGATCTTTATCTGCGCCCGGTCGACGAACCGACCGCCAGTTTCCTTGGCGAAACGCTGGTGCTGACCGCCGAGCTGGCGCACGGCTGGGCCGACTGCGCATTGGGGCGCATCGCCGTCGACGATCGCCAACGCAGCGGCTCGGCGCGCATCATGCTGCGTCCGGAGCAGATTCAAATCGGTTTGTCAGATCCGGCGCAGCGCGGCCAGGCGGTGATCACCGGCATCGATTTCGCCGGCTTCGTCTCCACCCTCAATCTGAAAATGGCCGCCGACGGCGCGCAGCTCGAGATCAAAACCGTCAGCCGCGAAGGCCTGCGGCCCGGGGCGCAGGTCAGTCTCAACGTGATGGGGCAAGCGCATATTTTCACCGGCTGAAAGTGTGGGGAGCGACCCTTGACGTTCCCCTCGCCACCGCGCATTATCAATGGCATGAATCGCATCGTGCACGCCCTCACCACCACCGCAACCGCCACGCAATGGCGGGCTGCACGGGTGCGCAACAGCTAACGACGTATCCCCAAGCCCCGCCAGCCATGGCCGGGGTTTTTTATTTCTCCGTGCCCGCCGGCAATTTCATTACGGAGAAGACCTATGCCAACTATCCCCGCACCGCGCAGCGCCCTGCTGGTTATCGACATGCAAGTCGGCCTGTTCGCCTCGCCGGACGATCCGCCGTTCGCCGCCGAAACCCTTCTGGCGAAGACCCATGCGTTGATACGCGCCGCACGCGTGGCGAATGCGCTCGTGGTGTTTATTCGCCACACCGGCCCGGCAGGTTCACCTATCGCCGTAAACAGTCCGCTGTGGCAAGTTCACCCCGATCTCGACACCGATGCGCAAGCCGACTGGTTCATCGATAAAACCCATCCCAGCTGTTTTTACCGGACTGGCCTGGCGGAGCGGCTTAAGCAAGCCGGCATCGGTCGGTTGGTGATTTCGGGAATGAAAACGCAATACTGCGTAGACACCGCGTGTCGGCGCGGCGCGGAGTTGGGATTTGACCTGGTGTTGGCCGCCGATGCCCATAGCTGTTCGGACACGGCGGCGCTCGGCGCCGACGCCATTATCCGTCACCATAACCAGACCCTGTCGGGGCCGTTCGTGACGCTGGCGCTGGCGGAAGAGGTGAAATTCTAAAACACGCGCGATTTGCCTGTCAGGCCGGGCCAACGCCCGGCCTCCTCAGCGGCAAACCTTGTCGCGGCGCGGCTTTTTCGGCGCCAGCAGATACTCCACCACGCTTTCGTCGACGCAGCTGTCGATGCCGTTCAGCGCCAACGTATGTCCGTCGCGTTCGCGGGTGATCAGCGGGCTTTTAAAGGCCGAGGCCATCACCTGGGCATTGCGGTACGGCGTGGTTGGATCGTAGCGCTGGGCGACGAACAGCAGCGGCGGCAGCGCGGCGGACGCCACCGGCATGTGCGGCCGATCTTTGCCGCGGTACGGCCACAGGTCGCACATTTCCAGCGGATACTCGTGCAGCGGCAGATAGTGGGCATATAAAGCGGCGGTATTGATCTCCTGCCGCTGCCTGCGCAACAGCTGCGGATCGGCCGTTGGGTTGGCGACGTCGGCGCAGGTGATGACGTTCAGGGCATCATCGGCATCCGGAGAATAGCTTTCGTCGATCAGATCGGAAACCTGTTGCCCGGCGATGCCGGCATCGAGCTGACGCAGTACGGTGGCCAGTTCATGCCAGCGCTCCGGCCACAACAGCAGCGAACGCGTCACCGTCAGCACATCGTCGGCGGAGATCTCATAGCCCGCCGCAGTGACGAACGGCTGCTCATGCAGCTTGCGCAGCAAAGCGTGATAACGCTGAAGCGCCTGATTGGCGCCGCCGCCAAGCTGGCAGCTGTCGGTTTTTCCGCAATAGGCGGCGAAACGCAGGAAACTTTGCTGGAAGCCTCGCTCCTGATTCATGCGCTGGGTGAAATCGTCCTCCGCCAGATCCACCACCCCGTCCAGCACCAGCGCGCGCGTTTTCTTCGGAAAACGTTCGGCATACAGCGCCGCCACCTTGGTGCCGTAAGAGTACGCCACCGCCGTCAGCCCCGGTTCGCCCAGCGCATGGCGGATCGCGTTCAGATCGTTGACCGCCTCGTCGGTGCCGATGTGTTGCAGCACGTCCGCGCCGGTCTGTTTGATGCAGGCGGCGATCAGGGTGCGCGTCTGGTTCTCCGCGCCGGCCACGTCGTTGTCGTCCGGTTCAGGGAGTTCGTCACCTTCGGCCACCTGGCAGGAAATTTTTGGCGTCGATTGACCGACGCGCGCGGATCGTAACCGATGATGTCGTAGGATTTACGCAGTTTGGCGACGTGGACGTCGTTGCCGAGATAAGGATTGATCCCCGGCAGGCCCGGCCCGCCGCTGATCACCACGACGCTGCCCTTTTTCGGCCCGGTGGCGGGCAGCAGGGTCAGCGCCAGACGCACGGTCGGTTCCCCCGCCTGCGCCGAATGGGCGGGAGGCGTAGCGTAAACCAACGGCACGTCGAGGTAGCCGCAGCGCAGCCCCGCCGGCGGCGCTTCATCGAACCAACGCTGAAAGCCGCTGTTGAGACAAGATTGCCAACGAACGCCGTTCTCGGGCGCCGCGCCGTGAGCCGCAGGTTTGGCCTGGGCGGGCAACGCGGCGGCGGTCGCGGCGAGCAGCGCCAGAATACGCAGTACTGACATGGGGAGTCCTTTCAACTCAACGAATCGGTCAAAGGGTAACGATACTCGGTTAAACCGCTAGCCAATAGAACATAAAAAAACGCGCGGGTGAAGCCGACGCCGTGCGTATGGAAAGACTTTTCTTTGCTCGGATTGATCTTATAACGCACAGAATGCTGCAAAAAACGCCGTTCACCTGCTAGGCTTAGAGTTCGTAAACCCACAAGGAACAGGAGAGCAGCATGTTTGGTAAAGCGGAAGACAAAGCCAATGAAGCCGCAGGCGCGGTAGAAGAAGCGTTCGGTAAAGCCGTCGATTCGCCGGAGCATCAGGTGCGCGGCGCGGCGCGCAAGTACGCCTCCCAGGCCAGCTATGCCGCCCGTGACGCAGCGGACAGCGTAAGAACGCAGGTGGAAGCCAACCCGCTGGCCGGCGTGGCCGTTGCGGCGGCAGTCGGCATCGTTTTCGGCTTCCTGCTGGGACGCAAATAAGCGGCGGATGCGCCGTTCGACAATAGGCCCGTTACGGGCCTTTTTTTTCGCCCTTTTCTGCGCCGGCGCCGTTGTGTGTGCAAACTTTCATCTATCACAACCATCGCTTAAAAAAACCAACGCCTTCAACTACGATTAGTTTGTGACCAGAGCAAGGCTCTGCGATCCGGCGGATAACCCTATGAGGATTATCATCATTATCCATGCTGTTTAAGCCGCTCTCCTTCACGCGGCTAAGAAAGGTTGATTATGGCTCGCACCACCCCTATCGAACGTTACCGCAATATCGGCATCTCCGCGCATATCGATGCCGGCAAGACCACCACCACCGAGCGGATTCTGTTTTACACCGGGGTCAGCCACAAGCTGGGCGAAGTGCATGACGGCGCGGCGACCATGGACTGGATGGCGCAGGAACAAGAGCGCGGCATCACCATCACCTCGGCGGCCACTACCTGCTTCTGGAACGGCATGCAGCATAATTATCCGCAGCACCGCATCAATATCATCGACACCCCCGGGCACGTCGATTTCACCATTGAAGTGGAGCGCTCGATGCGCGTGCTGGACGGCGCCGTCATGGTCTATGACTCGGTGGGCGGCGTCCAGCCGCAGTCGGAAACCGTCTGGCGCCAGGCCAACAAATACAAAGTGCCGCGGCTGGCGTTCGTCAACAAGATGGACCGCATCGGCGCGGACTTTTTCCGCGTGCGCAAAATGATGATCGAGCGCCTCAAAGCCAACCCGGTGCCGATCGTTATTCCTATCGGCGCCGAAGACCGCTTCAGCGGCGTGGTGGACCTGGTGCGGATGAAAGCCATTCTGTGGGACGAAGCCTCGCAGGGCATGAACTTCAGCTTCGAAGAGATCCCGGCCGACCTGCGCGAATCGGCGCAGGAGTGGCGTGAAAACATGATTGAAGCGGCCGCCGAAGCGTCGGAAGAACTGATGGAGAAATACCTCAATCAGGTGCCGCTGAGCGAAGAGGAGATCGTTCACGGGCTGCGGGTGCGCACCGTCGCCGGCGAAATCCAGCCGATGCTGTGCGGATCGGCGTTCCGCAACAAAGGCGTGCAGCGCATGCTGGACGCGGTGATCGAGCTGATGCCCTCGCCGCTCGACGTGCCGCCGATGGAGGGCCACGGCGAACACGATGAAATCATCACTCGCAAAGCCGACGACAACGAAAAATTCTCGGCGCTGGCGTTTAAGCTGATGACCGACCCGTTCGTCGGCCAACTCACCTTCGTGCGCGTCTATTCCGGGGTGCTGGCCAAAGGCAGCAGTGTTTATAACCCAATCAAGGGCAAAAAGGAGCGCATCGGCCGCATCGTGCAGATGCACGCCAACGATCGTAAGGACATCGACGAACTGCACGCCGGCGACATTGCCGCCTGCGTCGGCCTGAAGGACGTCACCACCGGCGATACGCTGTGCGATCCCGGCGCCATCATTACGCTGGAGCGCATGACCTTCCCCGAGCCGGTGATCGCCCAGGCGATCGAGCCGAAGACCAAGGGCGATCAGGAGAAAATGGGCATCGCGCTGCAGCGGCTCTCTTCGGAAGATCCGTCGTTCCGCGTGCGCACCGATGAAGAATCCGGCCAAACCATTATCTACGGCATGGGCGAGCTGCACCTGGAGATTATCGTCGATCGCATGCGCCGCGAGTTCGGGGTGGAGACCACCACCGGCAAACCGCAGGTGTCTTACCGCGAAACCATCCGCAAACGGGTGGCCGACGTGGAAGGCAAGTTCGTGCGCCAATCCGGCGGTAAAGGGCAATACGGCCACGTGGTGCTGACCGTCGAGCCGAACGAACCCGGCAAAGGCTTCGAGTTCTTCGATGAGATCAAGGGCGGCGTCATTCCCGGCGAGTTTATCCCGGCGGTGAAAAAAGGCGTGCTCGAGGCGCTGAATAACGGCGTGCTGGCCGGTTATCAGGTGGTGGACGTCAAGGTGCACCTGACCTTCGGTTCTTACCATGACGTCGACTCGTCGGAACAGGCGTTCCGCATGGCGGCGATCTTCGGCTTCAAGGACGCCTGCCGCCTGGCGGATCCGGTGATCCTCGAGCCGATCATGTCGGTGGAAGTGGAAACGCCGGAGGATTACGCCGGCAACGTGATGGGCGATCTCTCCTCACGCCGCGGTCTGGTGCAGGGCATGGAAGAGATCCCGGGCGGCGGCGGCAAGGAAATTCGCGCCAAGGTGCCGCTGTCCGAGATGTTCGGCTACTCGACCACCCTGCGTTCGATGTCGCAGGGCCGCGCCACCTACACCATGGAATTCAGCCACTACGCCGAAGCGCCGCGCAACGTGGCCGAAGAGATCATTCACCACAGCAAGCGTTAACCCTTACGCCCGCCGCCACGGCGGGCGTCACCTCGGCTTGTCCTCCAGCGCCACCACCACTGGCTGCGGTTTGATGCGCATGGCGTACACCACGCCGGCGATCAGACAGACGATGCCCGCCAGCGTCAGCAGCGGCGGCCAGGCCTGGCGCAACAGAAAGGTATACGCCAGCCCCGCCAGAATTTCGAACACGATGAGCGGCCCCACCAACACCGTCGGCAGCCGCTGGCTGGCTTCGTTCCAGCACAGCGCCCCCAGCCAGGAGCAGAACACGCCGATGATCAGCATCAGAGGGATAAACGCCTCAGGGCGCGGGCCGAACGGCAAGGCGAACGCCGGCTCGCTCAACGCCAACTGACCGCAGACCGCCAGATAGCCCAGCAGCGCCAGCGGCAGCGTCACCAGCCCTTGGGCCGTGGCCCAGGTGGCCGGACGCTGCGTCGGATTCTCCCGCAGCCAGCGTGAATTGCGCAGCGGGAACCAGGTCCAGCACGCCACCGCCAACACGGCCAGCCCAAGACCGCTGAGATAGCGCCAGCCGTCGATCGGCACCGCATTGCCGCGCAGCTCGGCGACGTTCACACACGCCAATCCACAGACGATCAACAGCAGTGCGGGCGCCAGTTTGCTCCAGGCCAGGCGCCCGTCGTGCCGGCCGTAAAACAGATTGGCGCAAATGGCGATCACGACCGGCAAGGTGCCGATGATCATGGTCGACACCGGCGCACCGGTGCGCTGAATGGCGCTGGCCAGGCACAGGTAGTACAGCAGATTGCCGATAGCCGTCAGCTTGAGCGCTTCCCACCAATCCTGGCGCCGCAGCTTATGCAGGCGGCGGCGATCGAACCACGCCAGCGGCAAGGCGATCAGCCCAAAGGCCAGATAGCGCCCGGTGGACTGCAGCGCGGCGGGATAGTCCGGCACCAGCAACGGACCGACGAAAATCAATCCCCACATCAGCCCGGCGGCCAGGGCAAACACAACGCCAATGAACATAACGACTCCGACAAACGGCCGGTGCGGCCAACCCGCCCGACAAGACAGCGGCAGAGTAACGAAAACGCGGGGAGGAATTATTGTAGCAGGTTGCTGTTTTAGCCCAATTTCACCTGTTTCTGGAAACGCACTGGCGTGACGCCGTAACGGTTGGCGAAGGCGCGCGTCAGGTGCGCCTGATCGGTCAGCCCCGCCGCCGCCGCCACCTGTGCGGCGGGCATGCCGCGCTCCAGCATGCGTTTGGCCTGCGACAGCCGGATCGCCATCAGCATCTGCTGCGGCGAGACGTGATATTCGGCCTTAAACTTGCGCAGGAAATGGTACGGGCTGAGCGACACCAGCTCGGCCAGTTGGTTGAGCGTTATGGCCTCGGCGAAGTTATCGTGCAGGTAGCTTTTCACCACCTCGAAACGGTGCGCCGCCTCGGCTTTCTCCCGGCGCCCTGTGCGGATGTGCGGTTGCAGCAACGCCACCGCTTCCAAAAGCAGGCCGTCGAGCGTAAGCGGATCGTCGGTTTGCCACAGCGCGGCGAGAATGGCGGACAGGCGCTGCGCCGCCCGCGGATCGTGGCGCACCGCATCAGTAAACCACTGGCTCCGATCGCCGGACAGCTGCTCCAGCGCCTCGGGCGCCAGATAGAGCATGCGGTAACACCAACCGCCCGGCGTTTCGGCTTCGCCGGTATGCAGCTCGTCAGGATTCATCAGCACCAGCGCGCCCGGCGCCGCCAGGTGCTGCGCCCCGCGATAGCGAAAACGCTCGGCCCCGGTGTCCACGGTGCCGATGGCGAAGGCGTCGTGGGTATGCGGCTCGAAGGCATAGCGTTCGATATGCGCCTGATAGAGTTCGACGCCGGGCAGATGCGACAAATGCCGGAACTGCGCGCAGTCCTTCTCGAACGGAAACTGTTGTGGAACCCCTTGCACCCGACCTCCTCATCCGTGCTGACAATCTGCTCAGCATAGCCAAAACATCGCCGGTTGAGTAGCCGCCCTGGTCCTTTCGTGCCCCTCGCCTGGACGATCGGCGCCATTCGGCGTAGGGTTAAGGTCCCTGTCCCTTTCAGACGGGCCGCATCGCGAAGCTCATCGGCCCCTGACACTCCGCAAACAAGAGGCAACAATGTATCCGGATACTCAACTGTATATCGATGGACAATGGCGCAGCGCGCTGGCCGGAAAAACCCTGCCGGTCTCCAACCCCGCTACCGACGAGATCATCGGTCAAGTGGCGCACGCCGCCGCAGAGGATCTCGATCTGGCGCTGGCCGCCACCGAACGCGGGTTTAACGTTTGGCGCAACACCGCCGCACACCAGCGCGCCAACCTGATGCGCAAAGCCGCTGCGCTGCTGCGCGAACGCGCCGACGCCATCGCCGCCATCATGACGCAGGAACAGGGTAAGCCGGTGGCGCAGGCCAAAATCGAAATTCTCAACGCCGCCGACGTGATCGAGTGGTTCGCCGGCGAAGCCACCCGCACCTACGGGCAGATTATTCCGTCCCGCGCTCGCGACGTGCAGCAGCAAACCCTGAAACTGCCGGTCGGCCCGGTGGCCGCCTTCACGCCGTGGAACTTCCCGATCAACCAGATCGTGCGCAAGCTGTCCGCCGCGCTGGCGGCGGGCTGTTCAATCATCGTCAAAGGCCCGGAAGAAACGCCGGCCTCACCGGCTGAGCTGATCAAAGCCTTCGCCGACGCCGGCATTCCGGCCGGGGTGATCGCGCTGGTGTACGGCACCCCGGCGGAAATCTCGGAATACCTGATCCCGCATCCGACCATTCGCAAGATCTCCTTCACCGGCTCCACCCGCGTGGGCAAACATCTGGCTGCGCTGGCCGGCCAGCATATGAAAAAGGCCACCATGGAGCTGGGCGGCCACGCGCCGGTGCTGATCTTCGACGACGCCGATCTCGACGCGGCGGCCAAAGAGCTGGCGCAATCCAAGTTCCGCAACGCCGGCCAGGTCTGTATCGCCCCGACCCGCTTCCTGATCCAGCAAGGCGTTTATGAGGCCTTCGTGGAGAAATTCACCGCCGCGGTGCGTGAACTCAAGCTCGGCAACGGGCTGGAAGACGGCGTGACGATGGGGCCGATGGTGCTGGGCCGCAGCGTCGACAATATCGAGGCGCTGGTGCAAGACGCTATCGCCCACGGGGCGAAGGCCAGCACCGGCGGCAAACGCGTGGCGGGCAAAGGCAACTTCTTCGAGCCGACGGTGCTGCGTGACGTGCCGCTGAGCGCGCGCGCCATGTCGGAAGAGCCGTTTGGCCCGGTCGCCCTGCTGCGCCCGTTCGCCACCTACGACGAGGCGATCGCCGAAGCCAATCGCCTGCCGTACGGGCTGGCCGCCTACGCTTACAGCCGCAACATCGCCACCGTCAATGCGCTGGGGCGCGACGTGGAGAGCGGCATGCTGAGCATCAACCACATCGGTTTCGGCCTGCCGGAAACGCCGTTTGGCGGCGTGAAGGACTCCGGCCACGGCACCGAAGGCGGCAGCGAAGCGATCGAATCCTATCTGGAAACGCGCTTTGTCACCGTCGCCGGCCGTTAATCGCACGTCGGATGAATAGCCAGAAGCCCCGCAATGCGGGTAATCCTGGTTAGTTAGCGTTTTTCTGAACGTATTTGTGCAGTTTTCGGTCGATAAAGGTGAGATGCGCCATGAAGCTCATACGCTTCGACCGAGCCAGGGGCCGAAGGCGCGGCCCCTGGCAACCCGCGCCTTTGCCCTATCAGACGGTTGGCTTTGCCAACTTCCCTCTCTCCGCCATACCGCATTGAGGCCGGTTGCGACAGGCGTCCCTGCCTGTCTCACCTGAAACCGCCGTCCATGGCGGTTTCTCCTAATGCGCTATGCCTGCGTTCGGCGTCTTCAAGGCGCCCAACACCCTGCTTATCTCACTATTTTCATTGCCTTTCATAACGCAACATCAAACGAATGGGATAAGAATGGTTCATCGCGTCTTAGCGTGAACTTTTTACTCGCGAGCCAGCTCGAACAGGCGCCGCGCCGCCGGGGTCAGCCCCAACATGTGAATGCAGGCATGCACCATGCCCGGCAACCGTTCACAGCGTACCGCCACACCCGCTTCACGCAGCCGCTGCGCATACAGTTCGGCCTCATCGCGCAGCGGATCATATTCGCAGCTCAGGATAGTGGCCGGCGGCAATCCGCGCAGCGTGGCGGCGTGCAGCGGCTCGGCGCTCGGATCGCGTCGCTGGGCCAGGTACTGCTGCCAACAAAACACCATCGTGTCGCGCGTCAAAAAATGCCCCTCGGCGAATTCGCGATGGCTCTTCGTCGCCATTTCGCGGCTGAGCGCCGGGTACAGCAGCAGTTGACGTTCAATGTGCGGGCCGCCGCGATCCCGCGCCAACAGCGCGACCGCCGCCGCCAGATTGCCCCCGGCGCTGTCGCCGCCCACCGCCAGACGGTCAGCGTCAATCCCTAACTGCGGCGCCTGTCGCGCCGCCCAACAGAGCGCCTGATAGACATCTTCCAGCGGCTGTGGAAAAGGAAACTCCGGCGCCAGTCGATAATCGACCGACAGGATCACCCGATCGGTGGCGTTAGCCAGCGCCTGACAGGGCTGGTCATACAGCGACAGCGAACCGAGGCACCAGCCGCCGCCGTGGGCGAACAGCATCGCCGGTTGTGCGTTTGCGCGGTTTTCCCCTGCCGGTAAATAAGTACGCAGCGCAATCCTGTGTCCATCGGCGGCGACCACCGTATAGTCCCTGACGCCGCCGCTCGGTTGCGGTGCGCCCTGCAGCAGACGCAAACCGCTTTCCGTGGCCGTGCGCATTTCCGCCAGCGACGCGGGGGGCGACGCATCGGCCGACGCCGTCAAAAAGGCGGCGATGTGTTCATCAAGCGACATGTTGCTCTCCTGCCAGGAACGGCGTAATCAGGGCAATAAATTCCTCATGACACTCCTCGGTAATGAAATGGCCGCAGCCGGCGACCGTTTCGCCCCGCAGATCGTGCGCATTGCCCCGCAGCGTCGTCAGCGGCGCGTCGCCGGTGGCGTGCTCCGCTCCCACCGTCAACACCGGCATCGTCAACGGCGTGGCGGCGCGCAGCCGGTTCTGCCGCACGGTCTCCGGGATCGCCCGGTAATAGTCGAATCCGGCGCGCAGGCCGCCCGGCGCCGAATAGGCGGCGATATAGACCTCAGCCGCCACCCGATCGCGCCGATAAGACCAGCGGTTGAAGATATAGCCAAGATACTCCCGCTCGCGCCCCTGGGTCAGGGTCTCCGGCAAATCCGCCAATTGGTTGAACATGAAATGCCACAGGAAGATATTCTCCTCCGGCGCGACGAAAATCGGCGGCGGCGGCGCCAGACCGGGGATCACCGCCTCCGTCAGCACCAGACGCTCCACCGCCTGCGGGAAATCGCTCGCCATGGCATAACCGATCCACATGCCGATGTCGTGACCGACCAGTTGGTAACGTTGATGGCCCAGCTGCGCCATCATCGCGTGCAACGCCGCACCGATGCTGCCGGTGTCGTAGCCGCCAGCGGGCTTGTCAGAGTCGCCGATGCCCGGCGGATCGACGGCGATCGCCTGAAAACCGGCCGCCGCCAAGGCGCGCATCACATAACGCCAGGTGTACCAGGTTTGCGGCCAGCCGGGGATCAGCAGCACCGGCCGCCCTTCGCCGGCCACCACGCAGTGAAGGCGCCGGCCGTTGACCTGGGTATAGACGTGTTCCGCCGCGAGATCCTGCAACAGGATCTCGTTTTGACTGTGTTTCATGGGGTTAACTCCCTGTGGGGTCAGGCTCAGCGAATGCCGAGCAATGCATTGATCTGCTGAGGATTGACCGGCGCACCGGCGAAGTCATCAAACACTTTGTCGGTGACACGGATAATGCGATCGCGAATGAAGGCCGCGCCTTCGCGAGCGCCGTCCTGTGGATTTTTCAGGCAGCACTCCCACTCCAGCGTCGCCCAGCCCGGATAGCCATACTGCGTCAAACGGGAGAAAATGCCGTTGAAATCGACCTGGCCGTCGCCCAGCGAGCGGAAACGGCCGGCGCGATCGATCCAGGACTGATAACCGCCGTATATGCCCTGACGACCGGTCGGATTGAACTCGGCGTCCTTAACGTGGAACATGCCGATAACGTCCTTATAGATATCGATAAACTCCAGATAATTAAGCTGCTGCAGCACCATGTGGCTCGGATCGAACAACACCCGGCAACGCGGATGGTTGCCAACGCGCTGCAGAAACATCTCAAACGTCACGCCGTCGTGCAGGTCCTCACTCGGGTGAATTTCATAACACAGATTGATGCCCTGCTCCTCGCAGGCGTCGAGCACCGGCAGCCAGCGTTTGGCGAGCTCGTTGAACGCGGTGTCGATCAATCCTTCAGGGCGCTGCGGGAACGGGAACAGATAGGGCCAGGCCAGCGAACCGGAAAAGGTGCCCAGTTCGCTGAGCCCCAGCCGCGCCGACGCCTTCACCGCCAACAGCATTTGCTGCCGCGCCCACTCGCCGCGGGCCTTGGGATCGCCCTGCAGCGCCAGCGGCGCAAAGCTGTCGCACAGCGCATCGTAAGCCGGGTGCACCGCCATCAGCTGGCCGAAGATATGGCTGGTCAGTTCGCTGACCACCAACCCCTGCTCCGCCAACATGCCGGTCAAATCGTCGCAGTAGGTTTGGCTTTCCGCAGCGGTGGCCACGTCGAATAAACGCCGATCCCAGGCCGGGATCTGCAAGGCGGTAAAACCAGTCCGCGCCGCCCACTCGGCAATGGCGGGCAAGCTGTTGAACGGCGCCGCGTCATCGCTGAATTGCGCGAGATGCAGGCTTGGACCTTTGAGGGTTTTCATCGTAAACTCCTATTTGTTGTCGATTGGCAAACAATAGGAGCAAAGCGCGGCGACCGCAAGCGAAATTTATAAAGGCATTGGTATTCCCGTCGATTTAAGCGATCCTATGTCGCTGAATGGCAGGTAAATTGGAGCAGCGAATGGCAGGCAGACCGCGCGAGTTCGATCGCGAACAGGCGCTATTGAAGGCGCGAAACTTATTCTGGCGGCAAGGTTACGAAGGCACTTCGATGTCGGATCTGGTGGCAGAGTTGGGCATCGCTTCCGCACGCATCTACAAAGCGTTCGGCTCCAAAGAGCAGCTGTTCCGCGAGGCGATTGCCTGTTATGAAACCGCCGAAGGGGGCTTCGCCGATCGCGCCTTCGCGACGGAAAGCGGCATTCGCCCGGCGCTCAAACGCCTGCTGGAAGACGCCGTGCGGCTCTATAGCCGGCCCGATCTGCCGCAAGGCTGCATGGTGGTCTCCGCCGCCGCCAGCGTCAGCGCGGAAAACGACGGGCTCAAAGCCTGGCTGGCAGAGCATCGGCTGCAGCGCACGCAGCAGATCGTCGAACGACTGCGGCAGGCGGTGCAAACCGGCGAATTGCCGGCCGACACCGACGCCGACAGCCTGGGTGACTATTTCGCCGTCTTCCTGCACGGCCTGTCGATTCAGGCGCGTGACGGCGTCACCGAGGCGCGGTTATTGGCGGCGGTAAACGTGGCGCTGACGGCCTTGGGCGACGCTTAATCCTCCGGCAAATCGACAATCATCAGCGTGCCTTCGCTGCCCGGCAACACGCGGTGCGGCACGCCGGCCGCGGCCTGATACAGCTGACCGGCCCGCACCACCACTTCTTCCCCCGCCACCTGCAGCCGCAGGTGGCCGCTGATCACCAGCAACCCTTCGCTGTAATCATGCACTTCATCCGCAATGCTGCGCGCATCCATGCGCAGCACTTTGATATTGGCCGCACCGACGCGGCCCAGCACGGCAGAGCGCCAGGCCTCAGGCAGTTCGGCCGCCTGCTGGTTTAAATCGAACAGCATCGGAATCCCCCAGGTGCATGAAAAAACGCACTCTAGCCTGATTCTGCGCCGCAGGGAAAGACGCTTTGGTTGCAGGTTATGACCGTTGGTTCTGAGGCGAGACGCGCCGGGTGAACGCTTAAGGCAGCAGCGCCGCGGCCTCCCGATCGGCGATAATCAACAGGTCCGGATGCAGCATCAAAATGCTGGCGGGCACCCCGCTCTCCACCGGCCCGCTGACAATGCGCCGCAAAATGTCCGCTTTGTGCGAACCGTTGACGAGCAGCACCAGCTTTTTGGCGGCCATCACGCTTGCAGGCCCCAGGGTGACGTAATGATCGGGCAACCATTCAGTGCGGCCACCCACCTCTTTGAGCAAAATGTCCGCCATATCCGGCCTGGCGGAAACCGGCACCCGACAGGTGCGGTCTTCGAAGGCGGTGGTGCCCGGCAGATTGCCGCAGAAATGCCCGTCCGCTCCGACGCCCATCACGATTGCATCCAGCCCGCCATCTTCGGCGATACGCCGATCGTGCTGCAGGTAGTTGTCCGAATTCAAGACGTGCAGTTGCCGCTCGGGGATCGCCGCCGGGCCAAAGAACATACGGTGCAGATTCTCCATGGTGACGCCATAGCCCGATCGGCCAGCGTAAGGAATTTCATCGAAATTATAGTAATGCGCGTTGGCGAATTCCGCGTGGCCCTTGACGCGCGGAGCCAACAACTCATACATCCGTTTAGGCGTCGAGCCGGCGGTGATAGCCAGATTGACGCGCTGCGGGCGCAGCATGTAACTCAACAACAGGCTGGCGGCCAGCTCACTCATTTCCTGGTAATCATTAGCGACGACAAGTTTCATTCCCTTCTCCTTTTTGCAAAAAAACCTAACCGCCCATCCGGCCATGTTCGATGCCGGAAGAGAAGTTAGGTTTTGCCTGATCGCGTCAGTAACAATCCGTTTCTTGTCAGGTTATGGCGGCCAGGAATGAAATGCAAACCGCGTTGTGTGATGCAAGCCGCAATTGCGGCGATGCCTTTTTCGCGCCCTATACCGGCACGCGGCGGCTAATCTCCACCACCTGATCGCTGGGCAGGTAGTAATAATCCGTGACGTGCATGCCGTTGCGCACCATCAGCGCGAACAGGTTGCGCTGCCAGGATGGCAACCGGTCGTTCGCTTCGCGGCGCACCACGGTCTCGTGCCCGAGATAGTAGGTCGCCTCGTCGAAGTTCAGACCGGATTTCTGCGCCTCGACGTGCTGCAACAGCTGCGGGATGTTAGGCCGCTCCATAAAGCCATAGCTGGCCACGCCGCACCAAAAGCCCGGCGACAGCTCGCGCATTACCAACCGTTCAGCATTCGAGACCCGCGGCTCATTGACGATGGCAATGGTGAGCGCCAGCACGTTGGCGTGCAGCGAACCGTTGCGCTTGACCTGCCATTTCATCACCGGCGGCGTCCCCTGCAGGCTGCGAGTCAGGAATACTGCGGTGCCCGGCACGCGCGGCACGGATTCGCGGCGGATTTTCTCCAGGAAATCCTCTACCGGCACTGTCGTTTCACCGAGGGTGCGCGCGGCCGCCAGCACCCCGCGATGCCAGATCAGCATCACGGTATAGACCGCGGCGGCCAACAGCAGCGGGATATAACCGCCCTGCAGCACTTTAGTCATGTTGGCCGTCAGGAAGCTCAAATCGACCACGAAGAAACCGCCCGCCACCAACAGGCTGGCGATCGGCCCCCAGCGCCACACCTCGCGCATGGCGACGAACAGCAGGCCGGTGGTCATGATCATGGTCAACGAGACGGCGATGCCGTAGGCGGCGGCCAGATTGTCCGACGATTTAAAGAACACGGTCAGGAACAGCGTCACCACCATCAGCAGCCAGTTGATGGCGCCAATGTAGATCTGCCCGTAACTTTCCTCGGTGGTTTGCCTGACCCGCAGCCGCGGCAGCCACCCCAGTTGGATCGCCTGCCGGGTCATGGAAAACGCACCGCTGATGATCGCCTGGCTGGCGATGATCGTCGCCAGCGTGGCCAGGATCACCAGCGGGATCAGCAGCGCCGGCGGGCATAAACGGAAGAAGATGTTCTGCGTGACATCGGCGCCGCTCAGGATCAGCGCGGCCTGACCGGCGTAGTTAAGCAACAGGCTGGGAAAAACGATGCCGAACCAGGCCAGCCAAATCGGCCGTTTGCCGAAATGCCCCATATCGGCATACAGCGCTTCGGCGCCGGTGACGCACAAAAACACGCCGCCCAGCACCAGGAAGCTGGTCAGTCCGTTGGAGAACAGAAAGTGAATGCCGTAGAGCGGGTTCAGCGCCAGCAATACCGCCGGATGCTGGATGATGCCCCACACGCCCAACGCAGCGATCGACAGGAACCACAGCGCCATGATCGGCCCGAACACGCGGCCGATGCGCGCGGTACCCAGCGGCTGAATGGCGAACAGACTGAGCAAAATCACCACCGCCGCCGGCAGAATAAAGGGCTGCGACGCCGGCAGCACGATGTTCAGCCCTTCGAGGGCCGAGAGCACCGAGATGGCCGGCGTGATGGCGCCGTCGCCGTAAATGAGCGCGGCGCCGAACAGGCCGGCGAACAGCACCAGCGGCCGGGATTTTCGCTTGCTGACCAACAGCGACATCAGCGCCATGATGCCGCCCTCGCCGCGGTTGCCGATGCGCATGGCGAACATGGCGTATTTGAGAGAAGTGACGATCACCAGCGTCCAGAATATCAGCGACAGCAGGCCAAGGATCACCGGCGCCGAAGGCGCGTCGCCGGAGAGAAACAGCACGGTTTTCAGGGTGTACAGCGGGCTGGTGCCGATATCGCCGAACACCACGCCCAATGCGCCCAACGCCAGCGGCGCCAGCCCCGTCTTATTCACGGTTTCCGTATCATTGCCGACAGACATCTGCTCGCTCCTTGACGTTGCGCTGAGAGTGGGAATTATTGTCACTTTGTGGCCGTCGCGCCACGTGATCGGCAAGTTAAGCATAGCCGTCATCTTCGCCAGTGACAGCATCGCGCGTTGAAGCTTCAGCAATCATCGCCGGTGAGCAACGGTTTAAAAACGCCCACCCCGGAGGGCCTATTACTTTCCTGTTGGCGTGGCGTGCGTCGTGGGAAAGTGAAATGAACGTCCGGCTCCCCCCTGTTTCCGCCCGGCGTTACGCGAGCCGGCTCTCATCGGCTTCGCGGCGCAGCCACTGCCGCAGATTTTCGCCTTCCTGCGACAGCTCGCTATCCAGTCGAGCGCACAGGTAATAATCGCGGCCGTCGTCGATCGGCAGATCGAACATTTTAATCAACTCACCGCTTTCAAGGTACTGGGCGATTAACGGTTCACGCATCAACGCGCACCCTAACCCCGCCTGCACCGCCGCCAACGTCAACAATCCGTCCTCAAACATCGGGCCGATACTGCGCAGCGGGCGCTTGACGCCGGCCTGCTGAAACCATTGCATCCAGGTATTGCGCTCCTCGTCGTGCAGCAGCGGCAGCGTCGCCAGCTGCTCCGGCGTATCGAGCAAACCATGCAGTTTACTGAATGCCCGGCTGCACACCGGCACCATTTTGCCGGACATCAGCTTCTCGCTGCGATAGCCGGTCCACTGCCCGACCCCGAAGCGGATCGACAGGTCGGCGGCGTCGCTCAGGTAATTGCGGTGGTTGGCGTAGACCACATTGATGTCGATATCCGGATTTTCGCGCAGGAAACCGCGCAGCCGCGGAATGAACCAACCCATGCCGAACAGCGGGATCAGGCTGATGGTCACCTGCCGCGACGCGGATTGCTCGCGCACGTGTTCGGTCGCCTGGCGCAGCACGTTGAACGCCGAGCGAATCGAACGGTAATATTCCCGCCCCTCGCTGCGCAGCACCAGGTTACGCCCCTGCCGTTCGGTCAACGGCATCTGCAAAAATGCCTCCAGCGTTTTGAGTTGATGACTGACCGCCGAAGGCGAAATCATCAGCTCGTTAGCCGCCGCGCTGATGCCACCCAGGCGCGCGATGGCTTCGAACGCCCGCACGGCGCGCAGCGGCGGATCGTTCGGCAGCATCGGCAATGGCTCATCGTACTGTTCTGTTTTTTTCATATATTGACTGTTTTTGGGAAATCGACACTGAAGGAATGGATTCAATATACATAAAAATCAACGCATTAAAATCACTCGTTTTTTGTATAAGAAAGTATTTTTCCGTATTTTACAATTTTTTTAAATTCTCTACTGTGACCCTCCTAACTCATTATCTCCGGACTCTCTCTATGGATACGCTGGTACAGCAAACCGTCAACGGTTTGATGCTCGGCAGCATCTATGCGCTGATCGCGCTCGGTTACACCATGGTGTACGGCATCCTGCGCATCATCAATTTCGCGCACGGCGACGTGCTGATGGTCGGTGCGCTGAGCGCGCTGTCGGCGATAAGCCTGTTGCAACACCACTTTCCCGCGTTACCGCCGTATGCCACGCTGCTGCTGGCGGCCCTGTTCGCCATGGCGGTCTGCGCCATCACCTCGATGGCGATCGAGCGTCTCGCCTACCGCCGGTTGCGCAATGCACCGCGCCTGGCCCCGCTGATCAGCGGTATCGGCGTCTCGCTGCTGCTGCAAACCCTGGCGATGCTGATCTGGTCACGCAATCCCCTGATGTTTCCGCAGCTGCTGCCAATGACCCCCATCACCCTGACCGCAGGCAGCGGCGGGCATGCGCCGGCGGTGATCACCGGCACGGCGATCGTCACGCTGGCGGTGGCCGTCGCGGTCATGGCCGGCTTATGGCTGCTGGTCGAACACAGCCGTTTCGGCCGCGCCATGCGCGCCACGGCGGAAAACCCGCAGGTCGCCGGCCTGATGGGCATCAGTCCTGACCGCATCATCGTTCTGACCTTCGTGCTCGGCGGCGCGCTGGCGGCGGTGGCCGGCATCATGATGGCCAGCAACTACGGCAACGCCGGTTTCTCGATGGGCTTTCTGCCGGGCATCAAGGCGTTTACCGCCGCCGTGCTCGGCGGCATCGGCAACCTGCGCGGCGCGATGCTCGGCGGATTGCTGCTGGGCCTGTTCGAATCGCTGGGCACCGGCTATCTCGGCGAGCTGACCGGCGGCGTGTTCGGCAGCAACTACCAGGACGTGTTCGCGTTTCTGGTGCTGATCGCCGTGCTGGTCTTCCGCCCCTCCGGGCTCTTGGGCGAACGCATCGCCACGCGCGCATAAGGACATCACCATGACCGTTTTGACTCCTCCCGTTCCTCTGGCCACGCCGCGCCGCGCCAGGCTGGGGCTGACGCTGTTCATTCTCGCGCTGCTGCTGGCGCCCTGGGTGGCGGGCGCCGCCGGGGGCAACTACTGGGTGCGGGTCGTCGACTTCGCCCTGCTGTACCTGATGCTGGCGCTCGGGCTGAACATCGTGGTGGGCATGACCGGGTTGCTGGACATGGGCTTTATCGCCTTTTACGCCGTCGGCGCCTATTTGGCCGCGCTGCTGTCGTCACCGCATCTGACACAGCAATTCCCGCTGCTGCTGCAGTGGTTCCCCGACGGGCTGCACCTGTCAATGCTGGGGCTGATCCCGCTGGCGGCGCTGCTGGCGGCGGCGTGCGGCATCCTGCTCGGCGCGCCGACGCTGCGGCTGCGCGGCGATTATCTGGCGATCGTCACGCTCGGTTTCGGCGAGATCGTGCGTATTTTGATGCGCAATCTCGACCGCCCGGTCAACCTCACCAACGGCCCCAAAGGCATTTCCGGCATCGATCCGGTCAGCCTGTTCGGCCTGAAGTTTTCCGGCATGCATGAGTGGTTCGGCGTGCGTTTTTCCGGCCTGTACCTGTATTACTACCTGTTCGCCGCCCTGCTGCTGGCGATCCTGTTTATCAGCCTGCGGCTGCAGAACTCGCGCATCGGCCGCGCGTGGACGGCGATCCGCGAAGACGAGGACGCCGCGCGGGCGATGGGCATCAACACCCGCAACTTCAAGCTGCTGGCCTTCGCCATCGGCGCCGCCTTCGGCGGCGTGGCCGGCGCGCTGTTCGCCGCGTTTCAGGGCTTCGTGTCGCCGGAATCGTTCACCCTGCAGGAATCGATCGCCGTACTGGCGATGGTGGTGCTTGGCGGCATGGGGCACATCCCCGGCGTGATCCTGGGCGCGCTGCTGCTGGCCGCCCTGCCGGAGCTGCTGCGCAGCAGCATGGGGCCGCTGCAGCAGGCGCTGTTCGGCCAGGTGCTGATCGACCCGGAAATCATTCGCCAACTGTTTTACGGCCTGGCGCTGATCCTGGTGATGCTGTATCGCCCGGCGGGCCTGTGGCCGGCCCGCCACGCACGGGGGAACGCCGCATGACGCCGCTGCTCACTTTACACCATATCAGCAAACGCTTCGGCGGCCTGACGGCGGTGGATGACGTCAGCATGAGCATCCGCCAGGGGGAAATCTACGGCCTGATCGGGCCGAACGGCGCCGGTAAGACCACTTGCTTCAACCTGATCACCGGCCTGTATCGCGCCGACGCGGGCGAGTTCCGCCTGGCGGGCCAGCGCTATAAACCCCAGGCGATCGACAAAGTGGCGCAGGCCGGCATTGCCCGCACCTTCCAAAACCTGCGGTTGTTCAATGAAATGAGCGTGCTGGAAAACGTGATGGTCGGCTGCCACGTGCGCACCCGCAACGGCCTGTGGGCGGCGATCGCCCGGCACCGTCGCGCCAGGGAGGAGGAACAGGCGGTGCGCGATAAATCTCATGCGCTGCTGGAGTACGTCGGCATCAGCCAATTCGCCCATTACCGCGCCGGCGATCTCGCCTACGGCCATCAGCGGCGGCTGGAGATCGCCCGCGCGCTGGCGACCGAGCCCCGGTTGCTGGCGCTGGACGAACCGGCGGCCGGCATGAACGCCGGAGAAAAAGTGGCGCTGCGCGAACTGCTGCTGCGCATCCGCGACAGCGGCAAAACGCTGCTGCTGATCGAACACGACGTCAAGCTGGTGATGGGTCTGTGCGATCGGCTGACGGTGCTGGATTACGGCAAAGCGATCGCCGAAGGCGAACCGGCTCAGGTGCGGCGCGAACCGGCGGTCATTCAAGCCTATCTGGGAGGCGGCGCGCATGTCTGAAGCCCTGCTGAGCGTTAAACGACTCAAAGTGTCTTATGGCGGCATTCATGCGGTCAAAGGCATCGATTTCACGGTGAGCGCCGGCGAACAGGTGACGCTGATCGGCGCCAATGGCGCGGGCAAAACCTCGAGCCTGCGGGCGCTGACCGGCCTGCAGCCGTTTGAGGGCGACATCCTGTTCGACGGCCGTTCGATTCGCGGCATGCCGCCGCACCGCTTGCTGCAGCAAGGGCTGGTGATGGTGCCGGAGGGACGCGGCATTTTCACCCGCCTGACGGTGCGAGAAAACCTGCAGCTGGGTGCCTATGCGCGGCGTGACGCATCGGCGGTGCGGCAAGATTTCGAACGCGTGTGCGCCACCTTCCCACGGCTGAGCGAGCGCCTGCATCAACCGGCCGGGCTGCTTTCCGGCGGTGAACAACAGATGGTGGCGATGGGCCGCGCGCTGCTCAGCCGCCCGCGGCTGCTGATATTGGACGAACCGTCGATGGGGCTGGCGCCGATTGTGGTGGAGGCCATTTTCTCGGTCATCAAGCAGTTAGCCCGTGACGGCGTCACGCTGCTGTTGGTCGAGCAGAACGCCCGCCTGGCGCTGGCGTCCACCGATCGCGCCTACGTATTGGACAGCGGCAGCCTGAGCCACAGCGGCCGCTCCGCCGACATGCTGGACGATGAAAAAATCAAACGGATCTATTTGGGTGAATAACCGTTGTTACCTTTAACCGCACCAGGAGTATGACATGCAGCAGAACATTCGCATCAAGCCGTTGGCGCTAGCCGCCATGACAATGATCCTGAGCCTCCCGGCGCTGGCGGACGACACCGTGTTGATCGGTCTTGCCGGGCCGCTGACCGGCCCTTCCGCGCGCATCGGCAAAGATCTCGAAAACGGCGCACGGCTGGCGATCGCCGATGCTAACGCACAGAAACCGACGCTGAACGGCAAACCGGTCACCTTCAAGCTGGTGTCCGAGGACGATCAGTCCGACCCGCGCACCGCCGTGGCCGTGGCGCAGCGTTTGGTCGACGAAGGCGTCGCCGGCGTGGTCGGCCACTGGAACACCGGCACCAGCATCCCGGCGGCGCGCATCTATCACGACGCCGGCATCGCTCAGGTGGCGCCGGTGGCGACCGGTCACGGCTACACGCAGCAAGGTTTTGACACCAGCTTTCGCGTGATGGGCCACGACGACGACGGCGGCAACTACGCCGGGCAATATGCGGTGAAGACGCTGAAAGCCAAGCGCATCGCAGTGATAGACGATCGCACCGCTTTCGGCCAGGGGCTGGCGGACGAGTTTATCAAATCGCTGCAGGCCCAGGGCGTGCAGCCGGTCACCCGTGAGTATGTGGATGACAAGACCGTTGATTTCAGCGCCGTACTGACCACCGTCCGCAGTAAAAACGCCGATCTGATCTTCTTTGGCGGCGTGGATTCGCAGGCGGCGCCGCTGGCGCGCAAACTGAAACAGCTGGGCATGAACGCGCAGCTGATGGGCGCCGGCGGCTTCGTCAGCCAAACCTTCCTGACGCTGGCGCAGCGGGAAGGCGAAGGCGTCGTCGCGCTGGAGCCGGGGCTGCCGCTGGAACAGATGCCGGGCGGCAAGGCGTTTGAACAAGCCTACCGCGATCGTTATCACACCCACATCGAACTGCATGCGCCCTTCGCCTACGACGCCACCCGGGTGCTGATCGCCGCCATTGAGCAAGCCGATTCGGCCAATCCGGCCGATTATCTGCCGAAACTGCGCGCCATACATTACCAGGGCGTCACCGGCGACATCGCCTTCGATGCGCAAGGCAACCTGCAACAGCCGAGCTTCACCCTGTACCGGGTGGTTGACGGCAAATGGCAGCCGCAAACCGTGTTGGGCGGCGCCAAGTCACAATAAATCAAGAGGAGCAAGGCGATGAGCTGTGCAAAAAACGAATTGGGCATTTTGGCCCGCAGAAAGATCGAGGCGGAGATCATCAAGCCGATCTACCAGATTCTGGTGCGTGAAATCGGCAAGGCGCGCGCTCAGGCGGTAATCGGCGAAGCCATCGAGAATGCCGCCATCGAGGCGGGCAAACAGTTCGCCGCCCAGGAACCGAACGGCGCGGATCTGCGCAGCTTCGCCGCCTTGCAGTACCTGTGGGAAAAAGACGATGCGCTGCGCGTCGAGGTGATCAATCAGGACGCGCAGCACTTCGACTATAACGTCACCCGCTGCCGCTACGCCGAGATGTATCACGAGATGGGGCTGGGGGAGATCGGCCACCTGCTCTCCTGCGCTCGCGACAGTCAGTTTATCGTTGGCTATGCCCCTGACGTCGACCTGCAGCGCAGCCAGACCATCATGTCCGGCGCCCCCTGCTGCGATTTCCGCTACACCGCTAAAACGCCGGGAGAAGATCAATGACGTATCGAGTCAACGGCGAGCGCCTGTGGCAAAGCCTGCAGACGATGGCGCAGTTCGGCGCCATCGCCAATAACGGCGTCACCCGGCTGGCGCTGAGTGAAGAAGATCGGCAAGCGCGCGATCAGCTGCGCGCCTGGGCGCTGGAGGCGGGTTGCACCGTACGCGTCGACAAAATGGGCAACATGTTCCTGCGGCGTGAAGGCGCTCGCCCCGAGCTGGCGCCGGTCGTCACCGGCTCGCACGGTGATTCGCAGCCCCGCGGCGGCCGTTTCGACGGCATCTACGGCGTGCTGGCCGGATTAGAGGTTATTCGTACCCTTAACGATCGGCAGATCGTCACCGAACGCCCGATTGAAGTGATCAACTGGACCAACGAAGAAGGCGCGCGCTTCGCGCCGGCGATGATCGCCTCGGGCGTGTTCGCCGGGGTATTCGACCTGGAATACGGCCTGACGCGCCGCGACGAGCACGGCGTCAGCCTCGGCGACGCGCTGGAGCGCATCGGCTACGCCGGCGAGTATCCGGTGGGCGGTACGCCGATCCATGCCGCCTTCGAGTTGCACATCGAACAGGGGCCGATTCTGGAAGCGGAGCATCTCGACATCGGCGTAGTCACCGCCGCACAAGGGCAGCGCTGGTATGAACTGGAGGTCGTCGGCTTCAGCGCCCATGCCGGCACCACGCCGATGGATCGGCGCCGCGACGCCCTGCTCGGCTTTGCGGCGCTGGTCACGGCGGTCAACCGCATCGGTTGGGATTTCGCGCCCGACGCGCGCGCCACGGTGGGCATGGCGCAAATCACCCCCAATTCGCGTAACGTGGTGCCGGGGCGCGTCTTTTTCAGCGTCGAATTCCGCCATCCGCAGGAGGCTATTCTGGCGCAGATGGAGCAGCGCCTACTGGCGGCGGTAAACGAGGTCAACGGCGGCGGCCTGGCCGCCCGGGCCGAGCGCATCTTCCAGTATCCCCCGGTCGCTTTCGATCGGGGCTGCATCGACAGCGTGCGTCACGCCGCGCAGGCATTGGGCTATCGCCATCGCGACATGATTTCCGGCGCCGGCCACGACGCCTGTTACCTTAACCGCGTCGCCCCGACCGCCATGATTTTCATTCCCTGCGTGGACGGCATCAGCCACAACGAGCGGGAAGATATCACCCCCGCCTGGGCCGCCGCCGGCGCCGACGTGTTGCTCAACGCTCTGCTGGCGCACGCCGACGCCTGATCCTCGCCCCGGTTTGGCGCCGGGGCAAAAAATATTCAACAAAACGGTTGAATATTAGCCTGCCTGATCTATATTCAACCATATGGTTGAATTATCTTCCTCACAGCTGGACGCCATTTTTCATGCGCTGGCCGACCCGACCCGCCGCTCGATGTTACGCGCGCTGGCCGGCGGTGAACGCAGCATCGGCGAACTGGCCGCGCCGTTGCAGATGTCGTTCGCCGGCGCCTCCAAGCACGTGAAAGCACTGGAACATGCGGGCCTGGTGCAACGCACCGTGCAAGGAAGAAACCATATCTGCCGGCTCGAACCCGAGCCTATGGCGCAGGCCATGCACTGGCTGCAAACCTATGAACATTTCTGGACTGAACGGCTGGATGCGCTCGAACAGGCGCTGCTGCAGCCCGAACAGCTTCCTCCCAAGGAGTGAACCATGAATGATTACGGCATGATTATCGAACCCGGCACGCTGCGCATCCAGCGGCTGCTGCCCGGCCCCATCGAGCGGGTGTGGGCTTACCTGACCGAATCCGACAAGCGCGCCACCTGGCTGGCGGCCGGCGCCATGAAGTTGGAAAACGGCGCGCCGCTGGAGCTGGAGTTTCGCAACTCCGATCTGGCGGGCGAGCACGAGCAACCGCCGGCCAAGTACAAACAGCACGGCGGCTGTGTCAGCAACCGCGGCCACATCACCTGCCTGTTCCCGCCGCGCCTGCTGAGCTTTACCTGGGCCGAACAGGATCAGGGGCGCCCTTCCGAAGTGACCTTCGAGTTGACGGAACAGGGAAACGCGGTGCTGCTGACGGTCACCCACCGGCGCCTGGCTAACCGCGACGAGATGCTCAGCGTCGCCGGCGGCTGGCATACCCATCTGGATATTCTGCTGGATCGCCTGCACGATCGGGCGCCGCAGCCGTTCTGGAGCACCCATGCCCGGCTGGAAGAAGAGTACCGCGCCCGCCTGTAATTACGACTCGTCCCTGCGCCTGAACGCCAGATAACCGGCGATCAGCGTGAAACTGCCGACCAGCAACACCAGCAGGATAAAACCGTGGTGATTGCTGGCCAGCGGTATCCCTCCGACGTTCATGCCGAAAAAACCGGCGACGATGTTGATAGGCAACGCCAGCACGGTGATCACCGTCAGGGTGTAAAGCGTGCGGTTATTCTGCTCCATCAGTTTGGCGCCCAGCTCTTCCTGCAGCAGCCGAATGCGTTCGGTCAGGCTGGCGAGATCGTTCAACACCACGGTGAACTCTTCGGTAAACTGCCGCAGATCCTGCACCACCTCACGGCTCAGCCAGCTCGGCGGCCGGTTCAACAGGCGAAACAGCGCGGCCGGCTCCGGCGCCAACAGGCGCTGAAAGCGCAATAGCATGCGGCGCATGCGCCCCAGCTCGGCGCGGTTGCGTTTAACGCGGCTCGTCAGCAGACGATCCTCGATGGTATCGACATACTGGTTGGCCTGCCGCACCACCTGCTCCAGCACATCCTCCTGCTCTTCCAGCAGGTGCGCCAGCAGTTCGGTGGACGACGCCAGCTGCAGCGCCGTCAGGCGGCCCAGCAACCGCTCGATCAATCGCACCGGTTTATGACGCACGGTCACCACCAGCCCACGGCGGCAATACAGCCACAGCGTCGCCGTTTCCGGGTTGTTGTCTTCAGGGTGGAAGATCACGTCGTTGAGCACGGCGAACAGATCGTCACCCTGCCGCTCGATGCGGGTAGTGTGGGAACCGTGGCGAATTTCGTGAAAGAAAAAATCGGAAATGGCGAAATGGTTTTTCAGCCACTTCTCCGCCGCCGCGTGGTTGAGATTGAGGTGCAGCCAGATAAAACCGTCGCCGGGCGACAACGTTTGGTAAGCCAGGCAAACCTGCTGCGAGTTCAGGCGCGCCGGCGGCTCGCCGGAGCGAAACGCATGGCCGTAGATCAGCCCGGTCACTTCATCATCAAAATCCAGCTTGTGCATCTTTTCCGCTGCCCTTTGCACCATAACGCCTTATCCTGCCTATTGCCGTTAGCCCAGATCGTCCACGCTGTTATAACAAGCTTTATCGCTCGGCGTTAATGATTTTCAACGCACTTGCTCATTAATATTTTCGTCATAAAAACGTCATTTCATTTTAAAAAATTTTCATCCCTTGCCCGTTCAGCAACCGCACAATGGCTAAATGAATATAGCGGCTGATACCCTCCATCATGCAAGACACATTCATTTAAGGAACACGCTCAATAAGGAGATAGCGACAATGAACAAGTTTATTACGGGAGGATGGAGCCAGTCTCTGGCTGGCCAACCGCATAAAGCGTTCGATGTCATGATGTACGGCATGGTAACCAACCTTGATGGCTTAACCACAGGCACCTCAGCCCAGCCAGGATGGAGCCCGGAAAAACAAAACAAACCCGATACGCTTCCCGGCTTTAACGGAAAGACGCTATGGGTTTACGGCGGCGGCGGATGCTCCCCACAGCAAAAGCCGGCCAATGAGGATGAAGTGTTGAGGATCGTCGCGGCCACGGTCGATCGGGGCTGGGATGGCGTCGATTTTGATGACGAATGCAATATGAACACCGAACGGGTCATCGAAGCCATGAAACGGCTAAAAGAGGCCGGGAAAGAGACCAGCTTTGGTTTTATTGCCGGTTATTCTTACAACCACCCCAATACGGAAAATGGCAACAAGCTCAACGAGAAAGTCAGAAAAATCATTCAATCAGACCAATGCGACCGCTTTATCCATTACTGTTATGCGGCTGCGATGTGGAGCAATGACGATATTCTCGCTAATGTGATCCCGGCATTAAAACAATCGTTGGCGAACGGGGCCGAAAATAAAAAATGCATTCTGGCCCTGACGACCAAAGGATTGACCGACTGGAATTTAAATTACTTTATCGATCAGGTTTTGGACTTTAACCTTGGCGGATTATTTATTTGGAATTACGCTAACCTGACGGATGAGCACGATAAAATTATCCAGCGCCGGCTAGGCAATTAGCGCAGTTCGATTTGTCGCCGCACAACAAGCGGCCGCATTCGCGGTCGCTTTATCAGCTAAAGAAAGGGCTATTCAATAAATCCCAGTTTAAACTGCGCCTTGCCCGCCAGCGACATCAGGCTCGCATCTTCAGGATAGGTCGCCAGCAGCGGGAAAAATACTGCGCCGCCGATAATGCTGCGGCGCTTTGAATCTGCCGGGCGCAGCCCCCAGATATTCTGGTACGTCATCGGCACGACCTGGCCGTCAACGAGCGCATTGCCGATATACAGCATGATATGGCCCGGAATGTAAACCAGCGTGGTGAAGGGTTTGCCATGATCTTTGAGATAGCGCAGCCGTTCACTGGTGTTCGCTTGAGCAAGATCAACCACGCGGGTGACCGCCTGTATCTGCGCGGCGGAATTTCTGGGAAGAAAGAGGCCAAAAGGCATCAACAGACTGCGCAGTTCGGCGGAGCAGTCATTATTGAAGTTATAGTTCCCCCAGCCATAAGGCCTGCCGCTCATTGACCGCATCAGTACGGCAAGATGTTCGGGCGTCATTTTCCACGGCATGGCGGCAAATTCCCCCTTCTTGACAACGACCCGGCGCATCTGTGCGCGGCCATCCTCTCGGCGTACCGGCACGGCGACCACAAAAAGGCCCTGTCGGTGACGGTAAAATGGCAGAATCGTGCCGTGGCGCGCCGTAAAATAAAACTGGCCGCCCGTTTGCACAGAAACCGGCTGTTTAATGAATGCCCCCAGATTTTTCCCCGCCAGCGCCAGCCATTCGGAGACAAACCGCTGATCCGCCGCCGCGATGTCTTCGCTATGCACCCAACCGATCACCGTAGGCGACATGACGTATTTCCAGCGTTTATCGCGGCTTTGCGTAATAACGTATACCGGAGTGCCGGGGCGGATAGACGAATCCTGCAAATTATCAAAGGGATAACCTTGTCCAGCCAGGCGAGGGTCGTCATAAGCCGGATCGTCCGTCGGCAGGATCCTGACCAGCGTCTCCCTGACCGCAATGCCTCGGGCCGAAGAATGATAAACCTGGCTAATGTCCGTAGAAGCGTTATCTCTGACTTGCTGTTTCCAGCGGTCGGTGTGAGTCCTGAAGTTTTCCCCCCAGGAGACACTTCCACGGCCAAGGTATTTATCCATTGCGGCATCACGGTGGCTTTCCGCTTCGCGGTTCAGGACGGCAGCGATGTAATGCGGATTCCAGGGGGACTCATCGTTCGGCCCCATGCCAAAATAGTGAGATTTGAGGGCGGAAAAATGACGTTGCTGCGTGGCGGCATCCATCACGGGCACCCGCCGCTGCGGGCCGGGCGGCAACCATTTATCGACAGACTGCGAATAGTTCCCCAGCGGGAACAGCGATTTGGTGGCATCGATAGGGGCTGTCGCCGTGGCGTCTTGAGGGGGCTGGCTGACCGGCGCGCTGTGGCAGGCCGACAGCAGCAGAAGAGTCATCAGGCACAGCGGTTTTATTCCATTAGTAGGCATACGTTATCAACTCCATGATAGGTTAAAATCCCTGCTTTATCCTGACGCGAAATTATTCGAATTGATACTTAATAACATCTGCGATTGATTTCCCGTTGAAGAAAACAAAGCCGGAGGCAACCCCATGACAGACGCCGACCGGATTTCCCGCCGCCGCACAGAATGCGATCGACCTTCCCGCCCTGCGCCGCCAAATCTGCTATCCTGCGGCTTTGCTTTCTGACAGGAGTCCTCCATGCGCCAACGCATCATTGTCTGCCCGCTGATTGAAAACGATAACGCCTTCCTGCTGTGCAAAATGGCCGCGCACAAGGGCGTATTTCCCGGCCAGTGGGCGCTGTCCGGCGGCGGCGTCGAGCCGGGTGAGCGGATAGAGCAAGCGCTGCGGCGCGAAGTGCGCGAAGAGCTGGGCCCCGCACTGATCCTCGAGCGCATCACGCCCTGGACCTTCCGCGACGACGTGCGCATCAAAACCTACGCCGACGGCAGCCGGGAACAAATCTACATGATTTACCTGATTTTCGACTGCCACGCCGCCAACCGCGACGTGACGATCAACGATGAATTCGACGACTACGCCTGGGTGCCGCGCGAACGCCTGGCGGACTACGATCTGAACGAAGCCACCCGCTTCACGCTGCGGCAAAAGGGATTGCTGTAACAGTTTGAGCGATTATCACCCTATTTTCTTCACATTTGCCGGGCAGACTCTTTTGATATTTTTTAATCACTTAGGGTCACTATTGCCGTCGCTATGCTTTTATTTCTCCCTGTTCTCCGTCTGTCCGTCCGGCGCTTCGGCGCCGCCGCCCTGTTCAGCCTGCTGTTCGTTTTGGCGCCCGCCCATGCCGCCGCGCCGCCATTGGTGTTGAATGCCAAATCGGTGCTGGTCGTCAATCAGCGTACCGGAAAAACGCTCTATCAGAAGCAACCGAACCGCGTGCTGCCGATCGCGTCTCTGTCCAAGCTGATGACCGCCATGGTCGCCCTGGACAGCAAACGCCCCATGGGCAGTCAACTCAAAGTCACCGCCGCCGATCGCGATCTGCTGAAAAAACCCATTCGCGGCTGACCATCGGCTCGGTGCTCAGCCGCCGCGACATGCTGCACATCGCCCTGATGTCTTCGGAGAACCGCGCCGCCGCGGCGCTGAGCCGCAGTTATCCCGGCGGGCGCAAGGCCTTCGTGGCGAAAATGAATCAGAAAGCGCGCGCCATCGGCATGAAACGCGCCCGTTTCTACGATCCGACCGGGCTAACGCCGCGCAACGTAGCCACCGCCAGCGATCTGCTGAAAATGGTCAATCACGCCTATCGCTATCCATTGATTCGCCGCTTCAGCACCGACAAGCAGCAGATCGTGCGTCCTGGCCGCGGCCAGCTGGTCTATCGCAGTTCCAACGGTCTGATCAACAACCCGGCCTGGAAGATCCAGCTGCAGAAAACCGGCTTTACCGACGAGGCCGGTCACTGCCTGGTGATGCGCACCACCATCAAAGGGCAGCCGGTGGTGATGATCTTGCTTGGCGCGCAGCCGCGCTACGGCCACTACCGTGACGCCATTCGTCTGAAGGCCTGGCTGGAGCGGTAAAATCGCGGCGCTTTACCGTTCTGCGCATATTCAAATCCGTTTTGGATCAATGGAATATCCTATCGCCAATCAGTATTAAGCCGCGCGCCGCCCGCATGGTATTTGTCAGGCATATCTGATGATGAAAGGAGCGGGAAAAATGGCTTATGCCTTGAGCATATTAGAAAAAAGTCCGATCGCCGACGGGGAAAGCGCCGCGCAGGCGCTGGCGCGCACGCTGCAGCTGGCGCAACGGGCGGAACGCTGGGGGTATCGGCGTTTCTGGCTGGCCGAGCACCACAACACGCCGCAGCTCGCCTGCCCGTCGCCGGAAGTGCTGATCGGCTACCTGCTCGGCCAGACGACGCGCATTCGCATCGGCTCCGGCGGCGTGATGCTGCAGCACTACAGCGCCTACAAGGTGGCCGAAAACTTCAACCTGCTGGCGGCGCTGGCGCCGGGACGCGTCGATCTCGGGGTGGGCAAAGCGCCCGGCGGGCTACCGCTCGCAACCCAGGCGCTGCAGGCGGCCCACGATCGGCAACGCAAGCCGGACTTTCCTCAGCAGCTGTCGCAGTTGACCGCCTATCTGAACGACGACGCCGAGCCCGGCCTGAGCGCCACACCGCTGCCGCCGCAGGGCGCGCAGCGTTTTCTGCTCGGTGCCAGTAAAGAAAGCGCAACGCTGGCGGCCGAGTCCGGCTGGGCCTTCGTGTTCGCCGCGCATTTGAACGGCAATCCGCAGGATATCCGCGACGCGCTGGAGCACTACGCCGCACACAGCGGCGGCCGCAAGGCGCTGCTGGCGGTGGCGGCGATCGTGGCCCCCAGCGAGGAACAGGCCGCGGCATTGGCGGCCGACATTCGGCAATACCGCGTGCACGTTGCCGGTGAGCAGAGTGTGACCGTCGGCAGCCTGGCGCAGGCGGAGAGTTTCGTGCAGCAGGCCGGCGCCACCGACTACCGCATCGAGCCGCGGGAAAGCCATATTCTGCTCGGCACCGCGCAGCAGGTGCATCAGCAACTGGCGCAGCTGCAGCAACAGTACGGCGTGGAAGAGTTCATCATCGACACGCCGATCGCCGAACCGGCCGCCCGGTTAGCCTCGCTGCAGTTACTGGCGGAGGAGAGTTTGACGCCGGCTTAGTTGATCGCCGCCGCCGCCCGCATGGCTTCGGACAGATCCTGTGCCAGCGGCGCCAACTGCGACGGCGTGACGTTCGCCAGGCTGACGCGGAGCGCCGGACCGCACTTCAGGCGAAAAGGTTCACCGCCCTGCACCAGCCACCCCCGCTGCGCCATCAGCTGCGCGGCGGCGGTTTCCGAACGCACCGGCACCCACAGATGCAGCCCTTCACCTACCGCCAGCGCCGTGTGATTCAACGCATTGAGCCGCTGGACCAGCTCGTCCCGTCTGGCCTGATACGCCTGTTGCGCCCGCTGCAATTGCCCTTCCTGCAAGGCTTGTTCCCACAGTCTGGCGGCGATCTGCTGCAAGATATGGCTGACCCAGCGTTCGCTGATGTACTGATCGGCGCGCATCGCCTGCAGCAAGGTCGGGCTGCCGCAGGCCAACGCGATGCGCAGATCCGGGCTGAGAAACTTGCTGAGCGACAGCACGTACAGGCCGCGATCGCCGTCGAACGGCAGATGCAGCGGCTGTTGCGACAACGGCCCCCAGAAATCGTCGACGATCGCCAGACACTGCGGATGGCCGCGCAGAAAACCTCGCCACTGCTGCGCACGTTGCGCTGAAAGCGAAGCGCCGGTCGGATTATGGGCGCGCGGCGTCAGGATCACCGCGTCGGCCGCGCCACTCTCCGGCAGCCGACAGCCCTGTTCATCCACCGCCAGCGGCAACGGCCGCAGGCGCAGGTGACGCAGCAGCGTCAATAGCGGCGGCCAGCAGGGATCTTCCACCCACACCGCCGCCCCAGGCTGGGCATGACAGCGCAGCGCCTTTTCCATCGCGTCCAACGCGCCGGAAAACACCGCCGGTTCCCCCAGGGCCACGCCCTGGCGCCCGAGCCACTCACGCCCGAGACCGGTCAATACCGGCAGGTCGCCGCTGATGTCATAGCCGTTTTGCTGAGGGAACACCTCCGCCGCGCCAAGCCTCAGCGCCGGCAGCAAAGCGGCATCCAGGTTGCCGCTGGCCAGATCGCACATCCCCGCCGGCACCTGGCGCGGCGCATAGGCCGCACTCACCGCCGCCAGCGGCGGCTCCAGCACCACCGTACCCGCCCGCCCGCGCGTCGCCACCAGGCCGGCATCGCGCAATCTGGCGTATGCGCTGGCCACGGTATTCGGATTGACCTCCAGCTCCGCCGCCAGCTGGCGTACCGGCGGCAACAGTTCGCCCGGCCGCAGCGCGCCGTTTTTGATGCGTGCTGCGATCTGCTCGGCAATCTGGACAGCGCCGCCGCCTTTTGCATACAATGAAGTCATACATAAATCCTTTTGTACTAGTTCAAATAAGATTAGCAGCTTCTGCGGCCAAAAGTAAGGGGTTCCATGGATAAACATTACGTGCTCGACATTCAGTATGCAGGAAAAGCCTTTGCCCGCCTGCAGCTGTTCACCCCGTGGGCAGCCGATCAGCTGGAGCAGGCCTGCGCGCTGTTCCCGGCCGCACAGGGTTATCAGGTGCAGCTCAGCCAGGTCAGCGAACGCCGCATCGTCTACCAGAGCGGCGCGCAAGGCATCACGGTGCTGGGCGAGTCGCTGGCGCTGATCCCCTTCACTCACGCTAGCGAGGTTAAACAATGAAAAAAGCCGTCGCCATTCGGCACGTCAACTTTGAAAACCTGGGCATCCTCGGTTCCCTGCTGTCACTGCGCGGCTATCAGATCGATTATTACGATGCCGGCCGCGATGATATTCGTGCTATCAATAATGAAGAGACCGATCTGTTGGTGGTGCTCGGCGGGCCGATCAGCGCCGCTCAGCACTTTTCCGGCGAGCAGCGGTATGATTTTCTCGACCATGAATTCGCGCTGGTCAAACAGCGCCTGGCGCAGCGGCGGCCGACCCTCGGGGTTTGCCTCGGCGCACAAGTGATCGCCCAGGCGCTAGGCGCTGAGGTTATTTCGCTCGGCGTGAAAGAGATAGGCTTCGCCCCGCTGACCACGCCGCCGGCGGAAGAGGAGTCGGTGCTGGCGCCGCTGGCCGACACGCCGGTACTGCACTGGCACGGGGATATGTTCATGATCCCGGACGGCGCCCGCTGCCTGGCCGGCACGGCGGTATGCCCGCATCAGGCCTTCGACTATCAGGGGTTCGCGCTCGGCCTGCAGTTCCATTTAGAGGCGGATTATCGCGATATCGAACGCTGGCTGATTGGCCATGCCTGCGAGCTGGAACTGGCCGGCATCGCGCCCCAGACCCTGCGCGACCAGGCCGCGCGCCACGGCGCGCAGCTGGAACAGCGCGCGCGGCAGGTGTTCGCGCGCTGGCTGGATAACAACGAACCAAGGAAGTAACTCATGCAACAGGCTTCACCTTTGCGGTCACCGTCTATCGACGTGATCAGCATTCAATCTCAGGTGGTCTACGGCAGCGTCGGCAACGGCATCGCCTACCGCGCTCTGCTGAAAAAGGGACTGGAGGCGCTGCAGGTGCCCAGCGTGCTGTTCGGCTGCCCGCCCTATTACGGCAAACCGCACGGCGGTGTCATCTCCGGCGATTGGTTCGGCGGTTTTCTCGACGACCTGATCGCCCGCGGCGTCATGAAGCGCGCACGGGCGGTGATCGTCGGCTACCTGGGCGACGTGATGCAGTGCCATATTCTGGCCAACTGGCTGCAGCGGGTGCGCTCGCTCAATCCGCAGATAAAAATCTATATCGATCCGGTGATGGGCGATTACGGTGAAGGGATCTACGTGGATGAACGCATCGTCAACTGCTATCGCTCGCCGTTCCTGCGGCTGGCCAACGGCCTGACGCCGAACGGTTTCGAACTGGAGCAGCTGTGCGGCCGGCAACTGAGCAGCCGCGAGCAGACGCAACACGCCGCGCAGGCGCTGTTGAACGACACCACCGAATGGGTGTTGGTCACCAGCGCGCCGGGCGTAGCGCAACACGAAGACGAAGTGGGATTGATGCTGGTCACCCGGCAGGAAACGCAGTGCTTTACTCATCCGAAGGTCAAATCGGCGGTCAAAGGCACCGGCGATTTGTTCACCGCGTTGCTGGTCAGCCATCTGCTGCAGGGCGCTGCGCTCGACGCGGCAGTGGTTGCCGCCGGCGATGAAGTGTGCGGCGTACTGGCCGAAGCGGCGCATTTCGGTTGGGAAGAGATCGGCAGCCTGCGGGCGTTAACCTAAACCCTGACCTGGGGCAGCCTGCTGCCCCACCTCTCCCGTCTTGATTGTTTACCGTGGCAATCATTCCGCTGTGAATTTGATTTATTACTCCGTCAATGATGCGCACAGTAATGATAAATTAATTCACTATATATAAAAGATTAAACAACTAATGATTAGTGCTATTTAAAACCATAACCACACTCAACACATTGATTTATTAAAATTAAAGCCAATAAGGAAATAGAAACCGCAAAAAACATTCTGTTTTTTTGATTTCTTAAACTATTCCTCTTCTTTTACAACGCCGTGATTTTATTGATTATCTGTTATGCAAGAATAAACACTTAATTTATTTTTATGTATGTGTTGCTTTTTTAAGCGCCATTGCTATTGTTGAATGTGAGTAAAACGCGGCGACAAAGCGATTCACCACCTCCTTTTTATACCATCCTGCGTATAAGGATCTGACTATGCCTATTAAAAAGTATGTCATTCTTGATAGCGCGCCCAAAGCTGTCGGCAATTCCGATTTTATTCTATTAGGGTTAAAGAGCGAAGGTTTTGCCAGAGGTTGTCCGATGTTATTTGGCGGCACCGCCGATGCTAAAGATGGCCCGGTCGATGGAAAAAATTTTGCGTTGAATGTAATAAAAAGAGAAACCTGGGAAGAAACCAATCAGAATATTGGCGTGGAACAGGTGGTAAGATATCAGGTTTACCCCAATGACATCAGTGTTTATACCAGTAAAGACTTCACTTTCACCGGAAAAGTGGCCATTGGCGGTGAGTTTGCCTGGATTCGAAAAGTGAGCAAAGGAAAAATCAAAACCTATTTTAAAAACAAACCCGCTGTCACTAAAGACATGTTTGCTCAAGAGCTTTACGCAATGACGCTGGATGTCGATATTGAACCCACCGATGCGGAGTTCGAACAGTATTTATCTTCAGATTGCCTGAGCGCCATTTACGCTTACTGTAAAGAAACCTGCAAATAACGTCTATTAAAACGATGGGCACGCCATGATGATGGCGTGCATCTCTGGCAATGCCATTAATTTATTGGGGCCGATATTATGCTCGCAAAAGATTATACGTCAGATGAGAAACGCATCGTAAAAAACGTTATCGACCGATACGAGAACAGCGGCGTATTTCTTATCGAGCCAGACGATCCGGTTTTAACCGAATTTTATGATATTCAATTAAAACTGGCCGGCGTCACCGCAGCCGCCGCACCGCAATTCAGCCAACTTTGGCAGCAGACGAAACGCGTCAAACGGGTAGCGGGCCGGATGAGCGAGGCCAACACCGGCGGCGCTCAGCCGGTGTACAGCATCGTCAGGCTGGATTCCACCGACGGTAAACGTTATCAAACCGACGCCATCGGTTCTCTGCCGGTTCAGGCGACCAATGTGACGCAAACCCTCGGCCTGTTCGACGGCGGCGCCGATAACGTCGGCAAGGTGGAATACAAAAGCGACTACGTTTACACGGCGGACTGCACCATCGGTGCCAGCGGTGACTATCCGCAAAGCCAGACCGGCGGCAGCTTTCCGGTTACGGTGATCTATACCTTCGCACAAACGGTCGGCCAGCAAACCGTTTACGGCGCCGAAATCGTCACGACGCAAAGCTACCCGAAAGAAATGATCAATGATTCCCCCAGGAATCTGTATAACCAGCGCATGATTAAGATTTGCCTGACGCGTGACGATGGCGACTGTGATTATCGCACCGGCTACGATCAGGACGGCACGGTTAAAGTGCCGATAAAAGGCAATATCACCTATTTTGGCAATATTGATCTCAGCAATGGCAAGCCGGTCAACGCCAGCAATACCATTTATCTTATCCGCACCCGCGCCGGTGGCGATCCGATCACCCCTTACGGCGGCTATAATATTTTTAATTCTGCCGCAACCCGAATCAGCGGGAATAATATCACCTGGGATCTTGACTGGCTGAAATTCAACCGCGTCGATTTTGAATCCGGCGAGATGGTTTATTACGTTTTTAAAATTACGCTTGATGTTGAAGGCCGCAGTATCGCCGCCTTTATTACTAACGCACCCAAAGAAAGCGATCCGGATCGCCGTCTGCTCAATACCGTACAAATCAAACCGATGCAGATTATTTATGGCTGCCTGGCAGAGGATACGTTGATTTTAATGCAGGATGGTACAGAAAAGCCGATCAATGCTCTCACGACGGATGAGTTCGTTATTTGCGGAAATAACCAACCCAAGCGAATTGAGAATATCACCACGGGGCAGGAGCAGCATTACATCGACATTACCGCCCGCGACCAGGCGGCACGTGAATATCGTATAAAAGCCAGCCTGGGGCACCCTTTCGTCACCGCAAACGGTATTTTTCTCGCCCGTGAATTGACCTCAGGCATGTGTCTTAAAACCCAGCACGGTGAGTGCGAGATTACCGCCATCTCTCTCCAGCCCGGTGAGTTAACCGTTTATAACCTGCAACTCGGCGCTGACTCTCCGCTGCAAAAAAACCAATGTGCCCTCAGTACTTTTTATGCTAACGGCGTGTTGGTCGGTGACGCGCTGGTTCAACACCTCTATGAAGACGAATATCACCAACGCCCAAAAAACGTGCTGAAAACGCTACCCGCCGAGTGGCACCAGGATTACCACAATATGATCAATGCAGCGGACGAATAATATCATGTATGAAGGCTATCCCGACTTCCAGCGCATTATTATCTGCGATGATCAACGTTTCGTCGCCGCGTATCGACAAAACGACGCCTATTATTTATATCCGCAGGCGCTCAGCATTCTGGCGGCCGACCCTTTGGCTTTCTCGCTGGATATCGTGCGTAGTTACAGTACCGATAGCCTCTACGGCTGGCTGAATTTCACCACGCAATTGCAGTTCGCCGGTGAACAAAGCCTGCAGGTATTTAAGCAACAGTATCCGGATTGCGCGGTGAAGGCGCTGCCGGTCTTGCCGGGCAGCCTGGGATTCGACGTGCCCATCGATTACCACAGCGATCTGTACGGCCGGCACTACGACACCACCTGGTATTCAGCACAGTGCAGTCAATTCATCATTCTGCTCAATGCGACAAGCACTCAGTTGATCGAGCGCACCCTGCTCGATGAGACGATAGGCTTCAACGCGCGTCTTGACGGTTTCGTCGAAGGCGTATCACCGCGTCTGGCCTACCGGGTGGAATTTGATGCCCGTGCGCTGATCCTGGCCCTGGCCGCCGGCGTGGAGGGCGCCCATGCCGTGGGCGATACCGGGATTGTCTTTCCCTACGACGGGCTGACCCTCTACCTCAGCCGCAACCTCACCCGCTTGCCGCTCGACATCGACCCACCGCCGCCGGCGAACGATCCGGCCGGCGATCTGCTGCTCAGCCAGGCTTTACTCGATCGGCTATACAACCTGTACGGTGCGCCGTCTGTCGGCCCCGCCGCCGGCAATATGGCACAGATCCTTCTGACGCCGCCCCCGCATGCCGGCCGGACCCGGTGCGATCTGGCCAATGTCGCGCTGACTCAGCGGCCGCTTTGCTTCACGCTGGATCCGTTCGCCGCCGCGCAGCAGATCGCCAAAGTTTCGCCCGATACCATTATCCATCGCACCACCGCACCGCCGCTGCCGGCGGGAGAGCGAGAGATCAACGTCTTTTACGCCTATCCGCTGGGGTTGCAATCCGGCGTTTCGATCGATATTCAGCTGACCGTACCGCTCGGCAATATCTACCCGATCGAGCAAACGCAAACGCTGGCGCTGCGGCCCGACCGCTCCTGGTTAACCTTCAAGTTTCACAACAGCGCGCTGGATGCACAGCCGTTTTTCTACCAGATCCGCGTGAATTACCCGCAAGACGGCGTTTACCGCACGCTGCCCGGCGAACAACGTCGCTGCGACGAGGATAACCTGGTACTGGATTACGCCGCGCTGCCTTGCCGCTTCCTGACCCTGTATCTCGACCCAACGTTCGCCCAACAAAGCCGACTTGGCGGCCTCTATCACTCCGCCGACTGGCGCCAAACGTGGACGCTCAGCGCATCGGCGCCCTATTTCAGCGCACCGATCCTGGGCGATCCTACTTTTGCCGAAGCGACCGCCTATTCGCTTTCCGGCGGCGGCGCCGTCCCGTTACCCGCCCCGATCGTGCAAAACGCCACCATCGGCGCCTACAGTTTTCCGCAGTTCGGCGCACAACAGGCGACGATCACCGTTCGGCTGCCGCCGCAGTTGCTCAGCGCCGTATTGAGTTTTCAGCCGCAGGACAGCGAGCGCACCAGCGAGCGCACTTTTACGCATTCGCAGCCGAGCTTCGTCTACAAATGGAACGTCACCTCCATTTTCGCCGCCGGCTTCCGCTACAAGACTCCCACTGGCCCCTGGTCGCCTTATGCCACCGGCGACCAAACGATCGATATCAAGGGTGATACACCATGACCGACGAATTGGATCCACAACGTACGTTGCAAAACTTCTTTCTTCTTGATCGCGCGCTGGCGTTTCACGACCAAACGCGCCCCAGCGGCTGTTACACCTACGGCAGCTATACGCCGCAGGTGGTGCAGGAAACGCCGGCCGGCAAGATCAGCTCGTTGCATTTGTTGACCAGCCCCGGCGGCGGCCTGGCGACTTTCATTGCACCGAAGCTGCCGGTCGACAGGACTGCGATCGAGGACTATATCCGCCGCCATTTCGTTCCCGCTCCGGAAACCATCACCCTGGAGCAGGAGGAGCTCCAGCAATCGCTGTGGCTGCACTTCGCGCAACGGCCGGCTACTGCCGCCTACAGCGTCGAATTTGAACAGTCAAAAATGGCGTTGACCCATGAGGAGTCTGGCCGGCTGGCGGGCGCGATCCAGGGAACAAAAGACCAGGTCTATTTTCTCACCCGCAGCCGATTCAGCGTCGACAGCCGCGTCAATGCCCGTTTGCAGGCCGATTGGGTCGAGTTTGTCACCCTGGCCTTCAACGAGCAGGCGCGGCAACCGGAAGCGATCGCCAGGCTGCTGAACCAACAAATCGACGCCGGCGTCGTCATTGTGCAAGCGCAGTTCGACAATGCGCCTTCAGAGCAGACGCAAGCTCGCGTTCGCCAGGCGTTGGTAAACACCGCCTCACTGCTGATTGCCAACACGCTGCGCAACATCTCGTCGCCAGAACAAATCCCCAACAAGCTGAATTACCAAATCGAATACGACGACACCGTCCCCCAGCGCTATCTGCTGGAGCAGCAACATGACATTGCTGAATTGCTCAATCGGCTGCCGGCCGACGGCATCATCTCCTTTACCGCTACGCCCCTGCCGGAACCCAGCAGGCCGGATAAGCCGATCGAGCCTCAACGCTGCACCGTCAGCCTGGGATTTGATCCGAAAGGCTTCAATATCATGGCGATAGAGCTGCGCTGGGCAGATCAACAGATGCCGATGACGTGGCCCAGCTTCCCGCCAGTGACGCTGGAAACGACAGCGACAGTGAGCGATATCGCACTCAAGGTGACCTTCGCCGATTACACCAGCTTCGAGAACCGGCTGGCGTGGCAGAACGCCATCGCGCTGACGCCGCAGGATGTGGGTTTCTATAGCCTGCTGTTCGACGCCGAGTCTCTGAAGTCCGAATTCAAAACGATCTCCGGCAGCGCCAGCTATCTCCCGGCGGGCCAGGGCAAGAAACAAAGCTTCACCTTCGCCTTTTCCGCCGCGCAGTGGCAGGCCACCTGGTGGATCAACGCCCATGCCGCCGGCCTCAACGGCCGGGTGGACTATCGCTGGCAAGGGAAAACGGCGGCGCTATTCCCCAAAAACTACGACTCCGGCCCCCTGCAGGCCACCACCGGCCCCATCAAACTGCAATACCACAAGTGACATAAACACGAGGACCGCCCTATGTTAACCACCGCTTTGCAGCAATCGATAAAAATCGACGTCACCGAGTATTTGGGCGTCAAGGAATACGCGTATACCTGCTACGGCGACAGCGACAGCAAGGATATCTTCTATGTGGTGCCGGAGATCCCGGTGTTTGCCAAACGGGATACCAATACGCCGAGCTTCATGTTTTACAAATACCGCAGCGAAGATACCCAAGGCGGCTACGCGCAATTCACCGTGCAGCTGCCGCAGCCGAATGCGGAAATGAAAGACCGCATCCGCCTGCAGCTGTATAACGGCCTTGGCAGAAAAGACGGCCCGCTGGATAAAAAATCCAAGCTCATTGTCGACTACATCAAGGCGAAACAGGCCTATGAAGCGGACCCGGAAAACAACACCAAGAAGACCGCGATGGACCAGGCGCAGAAGAATACCGGCCTGAGCGATGAACAGCTCAACCGGTTTGTCGCGCTCTACGACGGCAACAAGGGCGACGATCAATTCCTCAGCGAACTGATGCCGGCGGACGCTGCAAAAATCGAACTGATGCAACCGCGCTACACCTCGGCGCAGGCCATGCTGATCCTCGACGGCAACGATAAGTTCTATCGCCAGATCCCAACGCCGCTGTCCCCCTCCGGCCTCGGCGACAACAATACCGTATTCAGCCTGTCGCTGACCGGGGAAGGCGCCACGCTGTTTGAACAGGTACTGAAAGGCACCGATAAAAACGCCAGCGTCGGCGTGCGCTTCGATCTCTCCCTGGATGCCTCCATGTCGGCGGCCAAAGTGATCGTCACCTACAACAGCGAGCAGGCCAAGTCCGTAGCGCAAACCATCAACTACCACACCTGGTCCGCCGACGAGAAAAAGATCGAGCAGGAGTTTTACGCCAAGGAAGCGATCAAGGTGGACGTGCAGATCGGGTTGACGGCGCAAGAGATGGGCATGGAACCCGGCGCCTATGAAAAATGGAAGGAGAGTCTGCGAAACTGGGGACAACAGCAGGTCGAGCAGATCCTGAGCAGCCAAACCGGCATCGACATGAGTCTCAATTTGCTGAACGACGCCGGCAGCTTTGAAAAATTCGAGTCCAAAATCTCGCAAACTCAGAGTTTCACCCGCGAATATGAAGAGAACGCCGTGGTGTCCTCCACCATTTACCCGCAAACTCAGCTGCCGTCGATACGCTCAATCGTCGGCGAAGCCGATTTGGATCAGTACTTCAAAGAGTACGATCTCCACGACCCGTTCTATCAGTACATCCAGCCGGAGTTCTTCGTCACCGAAGACATGGCCAAGTATGATATCGCCAATATCGTGGTCACCGCGGTATACGACGACGATCTCAAGAGCACGCTGACCTTTACGCCGAAGGATCCGGGGCCGAAGAAAACCGACAAATGGTTTATCAAACCCGAGCTCGGCCGCGCCTACCGTTATCATTACACCGTCAACTTCACCGGCATGCAGGCCAGGCCTTACCTGTCTGGGGACATCCAGGTCAAAGACGATCTGGTGGTCACCATCAACGCGGCGCAAAGCGGCATCGTCTACGCAGATATCTCCACCCTGCTCAACCCGCTGGGCTGGGAGGTCTTCAGCCAGGTCGTAGTCAAGACCCAGTACGAAGACAAAGAGCACAGCGTGCCACTCAAGCAATACACCCAGGTGATCAGCGACAAGAACCCGCCGGTGCCGTTTATTTATCCGATCGGCACCAACGTGGAAAAGCCGCTTTATTATTCGGCCGACTACTATGCGCTGGACGGCGACAGCCTGACCTACCTCCCGCCGGGCGTGGAAAGCAACCCTCAACTGCCCGGCTATGGCGAAACGCGCGGCAATCAGATCCTGATCGCCAACGCCCTGCCGAAGCAGCAGAAATACACCATCATCTTCAAACCGTCGCAAAAAGACGTTTCGCTGATCACCTTCGAGATGACGGTGAACTACCCGAAATGGGACTTCTCGCAAACGCAGCCCATTGCGTTAACCGAGTTCGACACCAAGTCGCTCACGCAGTACCTGACATTCAACCTGATGCAGCAAGAGAAAGGCAACGAGCCGCAGATCAACTACGTCGCCACGGTCTATTACGGCGATAACCAGGAGAAAACCGTCACCAAGCCGATCACGGGCACCAGCACCATCGTGGTCGTGACCTTCTGACGGCCGGTCTCCGCCGGAGCAAGCCTGCCTTGCTCCGGCTCCCTCTTCGATGACGTGGGGTTGCCGCTATGCGCGATCAGGTAATCATGCAAGACATCTGTTTTATTCGAGCGGACCCGGATCGGCCCGTGTATTACTACTGTGCCGCCGCGCCGAGCGTACAGGTCGCCGCAGGCAATCAACCCGATGTCCAACTGCAAATTTTCAGAAACCTCAACCAACCGGACGATCTTTACTACGCCACGCTGTCGTTGCAGACCCAGTTGGCCAGTTCGCCCGAAGCGGCGCAACGCGCCGCCGACGCCAGCCCGGACATACCGCGCGGTGCGATCTTATTGCCGCTGCAGGCGATCGCCTGCAGCGCGACGCTGAATATCCCCGATCTTATCCCAGGGCAGACCAGCAAAACCTCGCTGAGCGACCAGCAATATTGCTACCTGTCCGCCAAACTGGACGACGACGACGATATCCTGCTGTTGGCGAGCCTGATGCGTACGCCGGCCTCGACGCCGATCGCCGTCAGTTACAAAATCGACTACCTGCAGCAGCTGCCGCCAGCCACCTTCGAGCTGGAAGCCAACTGGGACCAGGTTTACCGTTACCTGCAGCGCTCGATAGGCTTTAACCTACTGATCTTTAGCGTCGGTATCGAGCAGACATCCACCCAGTTGATCAGCGAGAAAATCGTCACCGTCAAAGTCAGGGACACCGACCCCGACGGCCATATGGCGCAGGCGGCCGCCGAACTGACGCAGATCCTCACCAGCCAGTTCTTCACGCCGGTTATCGCCAACGAACCACAGCAGACAAGCCCCAAAGCCGGCTTTTATCTGCAACAGGTCTCGGTTGAAAACATCGACCAACGTCGCCTGAGCGGCAAGATCAGCGAAACCACCGTCGTGCAGCGTTCGCTCTATCCGCAGGCCCTGTTCGCCCAGCTGGTCAACGGCACGGACTATCAGGCCGATCGCGCGATCGTCAAACGCGATCTGCAGGATGACTTTTTCGCTTATCGCGAGGTGCGAGTCAGCCTGCTGTCGGATGCCCTTGACGCCAATATCCTGCTGGTGACGGCCCGGTTGCGCTATGGCTCAAACAGCCGACAGCTGAAATTCACCCGCGACGACTTCGGGCCCAAACCGTTTAAGGAACCCAGCCTGATCGACCCGAAAACGGGAAAAATGCTGTGGCCGGTCGAGTATGACTTTACCGTGTACTTCAACCAGTCGATAGGCGGCGTAACTTCGGTCAGCTCCGGTAGCCTGCAAACGGAGATGAGCGAGGTCTTTCTGGACGTCGAGTCGCTCTACGGCCGCTATGATTTCGCGATCGAAGCGGCGCAACAATTTGACTGGCAGCGCTATCAATCCGTGCTGGTCACGCTACGCTATCGCCACCGGCAACAGCCGAACAGCAGCGTGTCGCGCAGCTTCCAAATTGACCAGGCCAACCCGCGGGCCCACTACCCGGTCATGCTGCCGGAGCCGGACGAATACCAATTCGACGTCAACAAAACCTACAGCGCCGCCGTCAACTCACCGCATATTTCCGCCGAGCTGCAAGAACCGACCGGCCAGGACGTCTATCTATTCTCGACCCTGTATCGCCAGCGCGTGCTGACGCTGTCGGCCGACATGGACTGGCGCCGGGTGGAAATGGTCATCGTTTCCGCCAGCTACGCCTGCACGCCGGCGGAAACGCTGCAGCAGGTGTTTCAATTCACCGAATCCGACGCCGCCCCGCGCTGTTTCAGCGCCGATCAACTCGATCCCAAGCAGCTGACCGTCGATCTGGATATCTGGTTTACCTATCAACCCGGCGAAGGCGGCGATCGGCCCGAAAACGTGCAGTGCTCGACCGACGCCAACGCTCTCGATCTCGCCACCCTCAGTTAACTAAGGAAACGCCATGTTATTACTCAGAGCCAAAACCGCCACCATCAACAACATCACCTTCTTCGCCGACGATTCAGACGATAACCAGTTCTGGTATCTGCCCGGCGATATCCACATTGCGCAAAAGTCGGGCGAACCGGTGTTTTCGTTGATCAAATACACCGGCGACGCCAGCGACCCGCAAGGGGGATACATCAACTTCGAGGTCAATACCGCGATCGACGAAGCGGTGTTGAACCGTGCCTTTAACGACTATCTGCGCAAACTGAACGTTGATCCCAAGAACGCCCGCAAGGCCCAGGTACCGTATGATAAAGGCACGGTGAACTTCTTCGTGCTCGACGCGGGCGCCACCAACGGTGAGCTGATCAGCGCGCCTTGCCCAAGCCTGTTCGGCAACAACAGCGCCATTTTCAGCGCCAAGCTGACGCCGTCCCAGGCGGTGATCCTCGAAGCCGCGTTCACCCAGGCCAAGGCGCCGGCCGCCGTCGCCTATAACCTCAGCTTCACCGGCATCACGCCGGCGCTGAAGGTCGAAGTGACCGCACAGTTCGAAAGCATCTACAAAGAGTTCGATCTGAAATTCGGCGCCAACATTCCCATCCCGGTGGAGACGCCGGCCAGCTTCTGGCTGGGCTTCGACAGCGTCATCAAAAAACTGCAGCAGGATCAGAAACTGGTGATCAAGGTCACCGAAAGCATGCCGGGCGACGAAGAGGCCAAAGAGAAAGAGTGGGCGCTGCAGTTCGTCAAGGAAGAGATCCTGAAAAGCTTTTTCAGCGCCACGCTCAAACCTAACGACGACAGCAACCCGCAGGCGAAATCCGCCAGCGACGCCATTCTGGATTCGCTGATCGCCAGCGACAAGAAAGAAGGCGAAGAAGCCGGCAAAGGCGGCCTGTTCCCTAGCGCGTCGCTGGAGATCAAGCTGGTACGGATCGAGGAAACCAAAAGCCTGAACTTCAACTACACCTCGTCGAAAGCCCTCAGCCAGTCCGCCGTGCCGCAAAACTTCATCGGCAGCGATATCCTGCACGCCCAGAAAACCGCGCCCTACTTTATTCAGGTCAACGTCAATGATCCGTTCTTCCAACAGCTGGATTTGACCGTGCTCGGACCGGACAGCTTCGAGGAGTATGGGATCAAGGCCGCCACCTTTAACATCCGTTACAACAACCAGGTTTATACCGGCGCGCCTTTCACCAACGATGACGGGACATGGACCAAACGCATCGCCCGCAGCAGCGATAAGAACGAGCTGTTCCATGTCACCAGCGAATTCGCTTTCAAATCCGTAGCCTCCTCGGGCTGGGAAGGCAGCAGCAACTATCAGTCGCTGTCCGAATCGGCCTCGACGCTGCTGAACATGGATCCCGGCTCAGTGCTGTCGTTCAACGAGATCAGTATCTTCCTCGATCGCAAATTCTCTTGGGAAAACTGCAACCAGGTCATGGTGGAGCTGAGCTATCAGGATGACAAAGGAAGCCGCAAGATCAAGAAATATACCTTTAACCAAGACGCGCACGAGAGCCAAACGTTCAAATACCGCTGTCTGACGGAGAAGCCCTGGGCGGTCAATTACACACTGATCTACTTCCTGGTAGGCGGGGAAACCGTCGAACGCAGCGGCAGCGAAAACCCGCCGGCGATCGTTATCCCCAATCTGGTTTAGGTGTGCGCCATGACCGATCGCAACGCAGTGTTACCCGCGGCATGGAACGCCCTGGTCAGCGCCCTGTGCAAGGAAGCGCCCCATTTGCAAAACACGCTGGCCCCGGACGTCGCCCGCTTCAGCCGGACGAAGGCGACGCCCGGTGGTTTGTCCGCCGCGTTTACCACCAGCCTGCTCGGTTATAACGGCAGCCCGTTGGAGTTCACCGTCTCGTCGGCCAAACCGCAGGGGCTCGCCTGCACGCTGGATCCCTTTTTACCGCGCTACGCGCAGCGGCGCGGCGTCGAGGCGTTTGTCCGACACTGTCAGACGATCACCGCAGCCCCGCTCGCCGATCCCGCCAACAGCCTGGAGGCGGTGCGACGCATGCAATGTGCAAGCGTTCAGCCGTTGCGCTTCGGCGCCTGGCTTGGGCGAAAATACGCCCCGGATGCGATCAAAACCAAAGTCTACGTTGAAACCCCCACTGACATGGCGGCCGCGCCCAATGGATTGCAAGGGCCGCTCGCCGCCGAGGCCCGCCGCGCGGCGGGATTGACGCTGCTGATGGTGGGGTATTACCCGGAGTCTGCCGACTCTCCGCGCGAATATTACTACCAGTGGCACAGTGCGCGGATCACGCGTGACGATATCCTCGCCGTCATGCGGCTGTTCGAGAGAGAAAGCCGTTTTTCCGCCCTGATGCCGCTGCTGGACCGCGCGCTGCAGCAGCAGGACAGACGGGACTTCCCCCCGACCACCTACGGGTTCAGTCTGGGATACGCGCCGGACGGCAATTTGGAGAGTTTTACGCTGTTCGCCATGGCGGCAAGTTTTTTCGGCGACAACCGCCGCGTTTTTGACGGCATCACCGCGTTGCTGGCGCCTGATGGCCAAACCCTGCCGCTGCTTAACCGCGCGGTGAGCGAGCAGGTTCCGTTGCAGTACAACGTCGTCGGTTTTTCCTGCGATCGCCAGGGCAATCACAGCGTCAGCTGCACGTTCAGCCCGCAGAATGCGCATTTCGAAATCCTGCCATGCAAAGCGCGCGAAACGGCACCGCTTGTGCCATTGCCGTTGGCGGAGCTGCTGGCGCAGCAGTGTGCCAGCGGCGCCTTTCCCTCTCATGTCAGAACGCCGGATGGCCGCTGGCACAAGGATGAAAATGCTTTTGTCACCGCCCAGGTGCTCCGCACGCTGGATTATAGCGCCCAGACCTCGCCCCATATCGAGCTGGCGCTCGACTTCTTGCTCGGTTGCGAGAGCCGCCCGCATCACTTCCATTTTTGGCCTGCCGGCAAGCACCCCACCTGGATGGCGGGCCAGCGGATCGACGCTGACATCGACGATACCGCCATTATCACTGAGCTCTTGTATCGATTCCATCGGCGCTCGTTGGCGCAAGCCAAGCAAACGCTGGCGCAGATGCAGGCTTATCAGGTACAGCGCGTCGAACGGCGGCTGAAGACGACGCCCTATCCCTGGGCCGAGTGTTACGCCTTTCACACCTGGATGAAAGACGACGGTGATATCACGCAGTTGGACTGCTGCGTGAATACCAACGCGCTGATTTTAATCCATGCGTTGACCGCCGCTCACGGCAGCCCGCCGCCGGCCTATCCGCGCATTATCCAAATGCTGAATCAGGCGGTGAGCTGGAGCGACGGCGATTACAACCGTCTCAACGCGTTAACGCCCTATTATGCCCACCCGCATGAGTGGCTGAGTACGCTGGAATACGCCAGGCGGCAAGGGGTGCCGCATCTTTCACCGGCGATCGATGCGCTGGCCGCCTGGCGCTTGCCGGCGACCAATGACGAAAGCCCGCTCTATCGCCGTCACGACGGTCATTTTCTTTGGACTTCCGCCTGCCTGAACCAGTTCAGACATCTGGCACGCCTTTCTTCCCTGGAGGATCGCTATGAACATATTTCTCAATGATCTGGTGACGCTGAACAAGGTCATTTTGGACAACGCGCGCGAACAGTTTCCCGACGCCGAAGCCCCCCGTCTGCGCTACCGCGCCGCGCCCGCGCCGGTGGCCGACGAACTGCAGGCCGATGTTTGTACCGAAGTCGTCTCGGGAGAGACGCGCTATCGCATCGCTACCACCAGTGACGGTACGCGCTGGCATATGACGGTGGATTTCGCGCTCAGCCGCGCCGTTCAGCAGGTGCCCTACGTGGTGCTGACCTTCAGCACTTTCGGCAAGGTCGAAGAAATGATCTTCGAACAGGTTTTGCTGGACGCCCCGCCGACCCGCTACCGCGCCCAGCTCGACCTGGACCGCCTGGAACAGCGTGACGCGCTGCTGCGAGCGCTGTCGGATTATGACTCGCAAACCACGCTGGTGGTCGCCATCGTCACCGATAACGGGCTCCTCAACACTATCACCTCGCCGAAAGTCTTCTACTTCGCCGAGAACTACTATCCCTATATCTATCAGGGCATCCTGCCGCCGCCGCCGCGCCTGCAGCTGATCCTCACGCCGCTGGCCTTCGGGCATCTGTGGTACAACTACTATCAGGACTATGTACGAAAAAACTATCTTTACTACCTACCGGATACTTTCCTGCTGGCGACCAACGCCGCCGAGGACGACAAACCGATGCTGTCTATCTCGTTTTCTGCAGCGCCGCACGCGACCTCGCTCAACGATGTCGAAGTGACGTTCGACTATTTCCTGTCGCCCAAGGTCAATCAGGCGCGCATCGGCGACGCCACCACACAGTTCACGCAGATGCAACCGGACGGCAAGCTGGCACCGTTCGCCAACGCGGACACCCTGACGCTGCAGCTGGGGCTACCGGACGGAAAAACGGAGGAAAAAAACGCGCTGATCAATCTGCAGAGCGGCATCGTGGATTCATTCACGCTGCCCGCCAGCCAATTTGGATTGATTTGGGATGCCTTCTTCGATCGGTCGCCGCAAAACCTGCTGCTCAAAGGGTATCTGGCGGTGCAGTTCACCGGCTTCAACCCGGATAATCTGCCCGTAGCGCTGGCGCTGGACGCCAAATACCAGAACAGGCTGCCGGATTTCATCAAGCAATCCGCACCGGCGGACATCAATAAGACCGTGGAATTCCGCAGCGACGCAGGCGCCTACGATCCTGCCGGACCGCGACCAATCAAGCGCATGCTGGTCAGCATCGACAACCAAACCATTGAGCTGGACAAGGAACACCCCGTTCAATCGGTTAACGTGAAGATTTCCGTGCTGGAACTGATCCTGCATCCGGACAAGAAGCTGGTGTATCACTACGATTTGCAGATTATCTACGTCGACGGCGGCAAAAAGTCCTCCTACGACAATACGTCCAGCTTCGAGATTATTTACGTCCCCTGAACGGGGAAAGAATGGCGGCGCGGCCGGGCGGCATCCAGCCCGGTGCGCCGGAACAGAGGATCAGCGTTTTTTCTTTTTGTTGAAATCCAGCTCGAAGGCGAACACGGCGCTCTGAATTTTGCGCTCCATCGCCAATCCGAGCTTAAGAAAGCGGCATGACAGGCGCGAGAAGTGCACCACCTGGTCGTTATCGTCGGTTTCCTGATCGTCGTTGACCACCACCAGCTCCATGTTGACCTTGAAGCTGCCGTAGCTGCCCAGATCCAGCTCCGCTTTCTTGAACTGCAAGCCTGGCTGGAAGAAATCCGGCAGCGGGCCGTCGAAGCGTAAACCGACGCCGCCGGCGGAGAGATCGTGGATCCGCAGCTCGTACGGCGTGCCGTCCGGGTATTCGCCGGTACAAAAGAATTGGCGCCAGTGCGGCGTAGTGATGCGGAATTGACGGCGACGCTGGATATAGACCAGCTCCTGCGGCAGCCGGGTCGAACAGGCCTGTACGCCCTGATGTTCGGTCAGCTCCGCCTGGGGGACGGAAAACTCGATTTTGGCGTCGTTGCTTTCAATCACGATGGTGCAAGCGCCGTCGATGGCGCTCGAGGCTTCCTCACCGCTAAACACGATATTGTCCGGCCCGACGCTCAATAACAGACTTTGAAACCGGTGCTGCTGATTTTCTACGCGCAGCGGCGTGCGTTGTTTGCAAATTTCTCGCAGAATCGCCAGAACTTCAAAACGCTCCCGTTTGATAAACAGTCCGTTATCGCTGTGCTCCACACGTGTCTCCTGACTTTTTTTCTAATGACGTCTTACGTATTCCTTACGGTTATCATCTCTGGGAATATTCCTAAAGTCAAATTTGCCAGCGTTGCCAGGCCTGCGGCAGCAGGCGCGCGAAACGTTTCGCCCATACCTGTTGCCCGCGTTCGTCAGCGACCAAATCCTGGCGAATTTCGATGCCGACGTAAGGCAAACCGCGGCGCTCCGCGTGCACCGGCAACGTGTAATCGGTGGCGTCCGTCATCGCATAAGGTTCGTTAATACCCACCTGCAGATCCCCCTCTTCACGCAGCAGTTCAGCCAACAGCAGCGCAAATTCCGGGTAGCGGTTAAACAGCAGCCCCACCTGCCAGGGGCGCGATTGGCCCTTGAACACCGGCGTGAAGCTGTGCATGGCGATCACCGCCGTCGGCAGTTCGCGCAGTTGGCGTTGCCCCAGATGCTCGTCGATGGCGTGGTGATACGGTAAAAATACCTCGCGCTCACGCGCCAGCGCGTGTTCGGCGTCGATGCCGATATTGCCGGGGATGGGCGTCAGTTCAGACAAATGCGGGATCGAGCTGGCGATGCCGGGCGCCCGGTTGCAGTCGATCACCAACCGTGAGTAACGCTGATGAATCAGCGTGGCGTCCAGTTGGCGGCTCAGATGGCGCGATACGCCCAGCGCGCCGATATCCCAACCGATGTGGCGCTCGATCTCCCCCGGCGGTAAGCCGAGATCCCCGAGGGATTGCGGTATCGCCTTGCCGGCGTGATCGCACAGCAGCAAAAATGGCGCTTTGCCGCGCGGGGTTTCAACGGCGGCGGCGGGCGGTTCATCGGCGGACAATAACGGCGGGATAAACGAATGAGGCATGAAAGGCTCCGGCGGTGGAAAGCAAAACGTTTATCGTAGCGCTATCCCGTCGCCGGCCCCAAGGTCGTGCTTAGATCAAAAAGGCATGAGTCAGACGCCGATCATGCCGTCTCGGCTTCCTGCGGCTGATGCACCGCAATATAACGTTGATAACGCGACGGCTTGAGCCGCGAGGTATCCACCAGCACCAGGCCGTCGATGCAGTTGTTGAAGGCCGGATCGGTGCCAAAGTCGATAAACTGCACCCCGCCCGGTTCGCACAGCTCGGTGTACTGTTTGTACAGCGTCGGGATCGAGCAGCCGATGTTGCTGAGCAGGCTCTTCAGCCGCACCAGATCTTCCTGGTAGTTATCCCCGGCAAACTGCGCCAGCACCTGCGGCAACGACGCCGGATAAGGACGACGCGACTGCGCGAAGGCGTGGTCCGGCGAGAAATAGAGCCGATAGAAGGCGATCAACAGATCCCGCGCCGCCAGCGGCATGCCGCCGGAAATGGATACCGGGCCGAACAGATAGCGATACTGTGGGTATTTCGACAGATAGGCGCCGATGCCCAGCCACAAATAGTCCAGCCCGCGCTTGCCCCAATAGGCCGGCTGAATGAAGCTGCGCCCCAGCTCGATGCCCTGCGCCAGGATCGGTTCCATATCGCGATCATAGTGGAACAGGCTGTTGCTGTAGATGCTCTCCAGGCCCTTACGCGCGATTTGTTCGGCGGTGGGGATAAAACGATAGGCGCCGACGATCTCCAGCTCCTCTTCATCCCACAGCACCAGGTGATAATAATCGTCGTCGTAGCTGTCCAGATCGCGGCGGCGGCCGGATCCTTCCCCCACCGCGCGGAAAGCGATCTCGCGCAGGCGCCCCAGCTCGCGCAGGATCGGCGTGCGCGCTTCATCGTGACGGCGATAGAGATAGATGGTTTTGCCGTCCGGCGTCACCCCCAGTCTTTCGCAGTTCGCCAGCGCCTTTTTCAGCTCCAGACGCTCTTCCGGCAACGCGATCGGCGATTCGCTGGCGAACAGCCCCGGTTTGCCCTGGCCCAGGCGATAAACGTGGCGGCGAAAGCGCTCCGCCAGATCCTTGGCGCTGGTGTGGCCGTCGTGCCAGTTGGCGAACGGCACGCGGCCGCCGATGCGGATCCTGATGCGCCCGCCCCGCTGCTGGAACATTTCACGCACCAGCAGCAGCGTCGACAGCGGACGGTAGACCAGCGACGTAAAGTAGAACAGGTTGCTGTTGCGCGCGCTGATATGAATCGGCACGATCGGCGCGCGCGCCTTGGCGGCCAGACGCAGAAAACCGGTATGCCAGTGGCCGTCGCGGATGCCTTTCGGGCTCATGCGCGACACTTCGCCGGCCGGGAACAGGATCAGCGCGCCCTGATTGTCCAGCTGCTGCTGCATGCCTTCTATCTGTTTGCGGCTGGTTTTATAAGCGACGTTATCCACCGGCACGAACAGGTTGCGCAGCGGTTCGATGTAGGTCAGCAGTTGGCTGGCCACCACTTTCACATCCGGACGCACCGCCGCGACGGCGCGCAACAGCACCAGTCCGTCGAGCGAGCCGATCGGGTGATTGGCCACGAGCACCACCGGCCCCTGGCTGGGGATGTTTTCCAGATCGCCGTCCACCAGCTCGCAGCTGAGGTTAAAGTAGTCCACCACCTGCTCGATCAGATCGAGCCCTTTCAGGTGAGGATAGTCGGCGGCGAACTGTTTGAATTCTTTTTCGAAGAGAAGGGTTCTTAGCAGGCTGCGCTGCCAGGCAGGGGTATTGCGGTGTGGAAATGCATCTTGCAACAGAGAATCCAGGCTGAACATCGCGTTATCTCCTGACGTAGTCGCTGCAAACTTAAGCCAGAGCCATGACTCTGACATGTCAGTCACATGACAATAAAATGAATCCATCGACTATCAGGTATAGCAAAGTAATGGCGATTTGGGAGCGAAAGACGCATTTTCGCCCCCACTTCCCCTCACATCGGCGCCAGCAACGCTTCAATGCGGCGGTTCACCGCCTCACGCAGGCGCTATCGGCTGCAGATCCTCGCCGGGATGGGCCACGAACGGATCGCCGGAGAGAAACGCATGGCCGCTGTCGTTCACCCTCACCCGCTGCAATGCGGCGCTATTACACGCGCCGGCATAAAAAAACAGTGAAAGCCCGGCGGCTGCCGAATTATCGCTGCGGCTTTCGGCCTCGACGGACTGAATAATTAAATGCCGGGAATTGTCGACTGAAAAATAACGAATTTGCCGTTTTCAGTTTGCGTTGACGCTGCTTTCGGTTGGCGCTCAAATGAAAGCAAAAACAAATATAAACAACTGATAGATATAGATATTTTAAAATTAATCGATTGCATTTCAGTGTTTCGTTTGCTGTAATTCGCCACGAACAACTGAAAGCGCTCCGGTCGGTATCGCTGCGGCTTATTAAGCCGCGGTCGGGCACGGCTACAGGTAAATCAGGAGTCTGCGTTAATGATCACTACCGCAAAACGCCGGGAATTAATTATCGACCCGCTGTGCCGCGAAGGCGCGGTGCGCGTGGAACCGCTCAGCCAGCTGCTTTCGGTCTCCAGCGTCACCATCCGCATCAATCGCGACGTCAAACACACCCTCGCCGACGCTAGCAAATTCGGCCGCACAAGTTTTTGCACGATCGCGACATCGGCCAGATCCACCGCCTGGTCACCGACAGCCGCATTCCAGAACACTGTCTGCAGGCGCTGCACCCTTTAGGGATCGACGTGATTATCGCCGACCGTTAACCGAGGATTTTTAAGGAGCTGTCATCATGAACGCGTATTTCTCTTACGAGGCGAATTGGCTGAAGCAGCGCAACGCCTGGCACACCGCCGCAGAAATTTGGCAACAGCCGGATCTGTGGGCGGCGCTGCACCGGCAGCTGCAGGATCAACAGGCGCAATGGCAGCCGTTTCTGGCGCCGCTGCTGGTCAATCCGCGCCTGCAGATCGTGCTGTGCGGCGCCGGCAGCTCGGCGTTCGCCGGCCGCGCCCTGGCCCCCTGGCTGCGCGAACGCACCGGCCGCGACGTGGTGGCCTACGGCACTACCGATATCGTCGCCAACCCGCTGCAGTATCTCGACCCTGAGCGGCCGACGCTGCTGGTCTCCTTCGCCCGCTCGGGCAACAGCCCGGAGAGCGTGGCGACGGTGGAGCTGGCCGACCAACTGCTGCCGGAAAGCTACCACCTGATGCTGGTGTGCAACCCGGACAGCAAGCTGGCGCAGTATGCGCATCGGCGCGACAACATCTGTTCGCTGGTGATGCCGCAAGGTTCTAACGATCAGAGCTTCGCCATGACCTCCAGTTTCAGCTGCATGATGCTGAGCGCCGCGCTGCTGCTCGGCCCCCTGTCGCTCGAGGCCACCCAGGCGCCGCTGCACGCCATGGTGCAGCGCTGCCGCGCACTGCGAGAAACGCTGCAGCCGCAGGTGAAAGCGCTGGCCGCCGGCGGCTTCCGCCGCTACATCACCCTCGGCGGCAGCTGCTTTACCGGCCTCGCCGAAGAGGCCTCGCTCAAGATGCTGGAGCTGACCGCCGGGCGAATCGTGACACGCTACGACTCGCCGCTCGGCCTGCGTCATGGTCCGAAATTCATGGTCGACGGCCAGACGCTGGTGGTGTTGATGTTCTCGCGCGACGACTACGCCCGCCAGTATGACCGCGATCTGTGGAACGAACTGCAGCGCGATGGGCAGGCGATGCAGCTGGTCGGATTGACCGGCGAGCGCCAACCCCTCGCTGATGCCCTGCTGCATATGCACGATGCGGCAGACGATATCTGGCTGCTGTTCCCGTATCTGCTGTTCACCCAAATGCTGGCCTTCGAGAGTTCGCTGGCGCTGGGGCTGACACCAGACAACCCTTGCCCGACCGGCGAGGTTAACCGGGTGGTGAAAGGCGTGACGATTTACCGTTTTCCTTCCCCCGAGCTGTAAGGAGATCCCATGTATCTGATAGCCAACCGAGACATGCTGCTCAAGGCGCAGCGCCAGGGTTACGCCGTTCCGGCGTTTAACGTTCACAATCTGGAAACCGTGCAGGTGGTGGCGGAGACCGCCGCCGAGCTGCGCTCGCCGGTGATCATGGCCGGCACACCCGGCACCTTCAGCTATGCCGGCACCGACTACCTGATCGGTATCTGTCAGGCGGCCGCGCACCGCTACGATCTGCCGCTGGCGCTGCATCTGGATCATCACGAAGAGCTCGATGACATCGAGCACAAGGTGAAAAGCGGCATCCGCTCGGTAATGATCGACGGCTCCCATTTGCCGTTCGAGCAGAATATCGCCAAGGTGGCCGCCGCAGTGGCCCTGTGCCATCGCTACGGCGCCAGCGTGGAAGCGGAGCTGGGCCGCCTGGGCGGGCAAGAGGACGATCTGATCGTCGATACGGCGGACAGCTTCTATACCGACCCGGTGGCGGCACGCGAGTTTGTCGCCGCCACCGGCATCGATTCGCTGGCGGTGGCGATCGGTTCCGCCCACGGCCTGTATCACGGCGAACCGAAGCTGGACTTCGAACGCCTGGCGCTGATCCGCGAACAGGTAGACGTGCCGTTGGTGCTGCATGGCGCCTCCGGCATTCCGGAAGCGATGGTCAAGCGCGCGATTTCGCTCGGCGTTTGCAAGGTCAACGTCGCCACCGAATTGAAAATCGCCTTCGCCGATGCGGTAAAAAGCTACTTTTCACAGCATCCGGATGCCAACGATCCGCGCAAATACATCGTCCCCGGCAAGCTGGCGATGAAAGAAGTGGTGGCGGAAAAGATCCGTATCTGCGGCAGCAGCGGCATGCTGTAAGCCCACGCCCGCCCCCGGTTTCAGTGGCTGCACCACGGGGGCGAAAACATCCCGCCATTTTCCGCTTTCCTGAGAGAACGATCACAGCCTGTTATCCCGCCCGCGTCTGAAACCATTAACCGGTCTTCACTATGATCCAAATCATGGTTTTACTCATCCTACCTCTCTATTATCAAATTCATTGAATGCAGGCAGTAGGATTTTTGCCCATTCGTTTTTATTTCGCCAAGCGAAATAGCTTATTTGATGAAAACAAGCGCGCTTGTTTTTTAATTGGCAGTGTTTTTACTCTGAAAGGAACAGCGTATGAACCATTACTTAGCCGTATTAAGCGCATTGGTCATTCTGCCCTTCGCTCTGCAAGCAAAACAGCTTTCCGGCAGCCAGGTCGCCTCTGGCGTCGTCCGCTTCACCGGCGCCATTACCACGCCTGCATGCACCGTCAAACATCAGGATGAAAAGCTTATCTCCAGCTGCTTCGGTAAAGTGACGGAATATCAGAACGGGTATATATCCTCTTCGTTAAAAGCGATGCCAAAAGAATTAGTTTCTGCCGTCAGCAGTGAGATGGTGAATAACGATCCCCATTTAAAACGCGTGACCATCAGCTATAAGTAACCACAAAGCGTTACTGCCTGCGGAAATAATAAACAAGACACAACTTGTCTTGATGACTTATAAATTTATTTTATAAATTTATCGCACAATAACTCCCCGCCTTACCGTAAGCCGGCTATTCGGGCGACCCTGCGGTCGCCCATCAGCATGTCCGAAATCCGCCATCGCTCCCTTGCGTTTCATGCGATAATCGCCCTACCAAACCGAGGAGTGATCCAGATGCAGACTTTTTTGATTGATCGTACCGCCACGCCGGTGGGAGAACTGGTGCTGATTGCCGATGAACAGGGGCGCCTGCGGGCGATTGACTGGACCGATCATGAAGCGCGCCTGATGAAGCTGCTGAATACCCACTACCGCGCCGATCGGTTCACCCTGCGCGAACAGCGCGATCCCAGCGGGCTGACCGACGCCATGCAGCGCTATTTCGCCGGTGAACTGAGCATTATCGATCGGTTGCCGGTGATGACCGCCGGCACCGAGTTCCAACGCACCGTCTGGCAACAGCTGCGCCAAATCCCCTGCGGCGAGATCCTGACCTACGGCCAGCTCGCGCAACGCATCGGCCGTCCGACCGCCTCGCGCGCAGTCGGCATGGCCAACGGTTCAAATCCGATCAGCATCGTCGTGCCCTGCCACCGAGTGATCGGTTCGCAAGGCGCACTGACCGGCTATGCCGGCGGCGTACAGCGCAAACAATGGCTGCTGCAGCACGAAGGCTACCTGCCTAAAAGCCTGCTGTAGCCGCGCCAGGCGATTATCCGGCGCCATTGTTTGGCGACGCTTAATAAAGCCCATTGCTCAACGCCACGCTCGCAGGCCGCTGGGCCCCATGAATAACTTGTGTGAATAAAACGCGTAAGTCACAAATAATACTCATAACTTCAGTCCCCTACAGAATAATCGGCGGCATGTGTGCGTAAAATTCGCACACAATGCCCCTATTCAGACTAATGCTACCCTTATCAGCTGCGGCAAAAGATGTTAAAATTGACTCATATCAATTATTGAATGAGCGTAATCTATGATCCCGGAAAAACGCGTGATTCGTCGTATCCAGTCTGGTGGTTGTGCGATCCATTGCCAGGACTGCAGCATCAGCCAGCTGTGCATTCCTTTCACCCTTAATGCCCACGAGCTGGATCAGCTCGACAACATTATCGAGAGGAAAAAGCCTATTCAGAAAGGCCAGACCCTGTTCAAGGCCGGCGACGAGCTGAAATCGCTGTACGCGATCCGTTCCGGGACCATCAAGAGCTACACCATCACCGAGCAAGGCGACGAGCAGATCACCGGCTTCCACCTGGCGGGTGACCTGGTGGGCTTTGACGCCATCGGTGGCCTGAAGCACCCAAGCTTCGCCCAGGCGCTGGAAACCTCGATGGTGTGCGAAATTCCGTTCGAGACCCTCGACGATCTGTCCGGCAAAATGCCAAACCTGCGTCAGCAGATCATGCGGTTGATGAGCGGCGAGATCAAAGGCGACCAGGACATGATCCTGCTGTTGTCGAAGAAAAACGCCGAAGAGCGCCTGGCGGCGTTCGTTTACAACCTGTCGCGCCGCTTTGCGGAGCGCGGTTTCTCTCCGCGCGAGTTCCGTTTGACCATGACCCGCGGCGATATCGGCAACTATCTCGGCCTGACGGTGGAAACCATCAGTCGACTGCTGGGTCGCTTCCAGAAAAGCGAAATCCTCAGCGTGAAAGGCAAATATATCACCATCGAAAACGCCGACGCCCTGTCGGTGCTGGCCGGTACGCCGCGTATCAACGTGACCGTCAACGCCTGATTCTCCTGCCGGATCACCATTTCCCCGAAATTGTTGATCCGGCACGCTTCTGTTGTTGTTCTGTTTTTCAATGTTGGGTTACTCTGTAAATTAACAGACTGTTGATTTCAGCTGTAAGGAGGCCCTATGGCGAAGTATCAGAATCTTCTGGTGGCTATTGACCCCAATCAGGACGATCAGCCGGCATTGCGCCGCGCCGTGTACCTGGTAAAACGGAACGGCGGGCGCATCAAGGCCTTCCTGCCCATCTATGACTTCTCTTACGAAATGACGACCCTGCTCTCCCCGGATGAAAGAACGGCGATGCGGCAAGGTGTGATCAGCCAACGCGCCGCCTGGATCAACGAGCAGTGTCGCTTCTATCTCAACGACGGCGTGCCGATCGAAATCAAAGTGGTCTGGCATAACCGCCCCTTCGAAGCCATCATTCAGGAAGTGCTTTCTGGCCAACATGACCTGCTGCTGAAAATGGCGCACCAACACGACCGGTTGGAGTCGGTGATCTTTACCCCCACCGACTGGCACCTGCTGCGCAAATGCCCTTGCCCGGTGTGGATGGTGAAAGACCAGCCCTGGCCGGAAGGCGGCAAGGCGCTGGTGGCGGTCAATCTGGCCAGCGAAGAACCCTATCACGACCCGCTCAATATCAAACTGGTGCAAGAAACCGTCGAACTGGCGCAAAACGTCAACCAGACCGAGGTTCACCTGGTCGGCGCCTATCCCGTTACCCCGATCAACATCGCCATCGAATTGCCCGACTTCGACCCAAGCGTCTACAACGACGCCATTCGCGGCCAGCATCTGATCGCCATGAAGGCGCTACGGCAAAAATTCTGCATTAAGGAAGAGTTCACCCACGTGGAAAAAGGCCTGCCGGAAGAGGTGATCCCCGATCTGGCCGAACATCTGCAGGCCGGCGTGGTGGTGCTGGGCACCCTGGGCCGCACCGGCATTTCAGCCGCCTTTATCGGCAACACGGCGGAACATGTGATCGATCATCTGAAATGCGATCTGCTGGTGATTAAGCCGGAGAACTTCAACTGCCCGATCGAGGCGGATGAAGACGACGAACACGACGACGAAGATTAACTATTAACACTAATCATAAACCGCTCGCTGCGTCGTGAGCGGTTTTTCCTTTCACTTTAACAACGCATCGCAAAACACCTGCATTGCCGCTTCAGAAGTAATGATTCGCCGGTGGCCCAACCCCTGGGTTTCGATCAGCGTCGCGTTTGGCCAGGCATCCACCAGGATGTCGCTTTCAATTTTATGGACATAACTATCGTTTGCATCATGAATAGCAACCAGAGGAACCCTTTGCTCTGCCACGCCGTGATAAGTGCTGTAATGATCCCAACCATCGGCATCAATACGATAGCGACGCGTGATGACCTCTGCCAAATGTTCATGCATGCTCTTTGAGAGCTGCAACTGCATGGACAGTTTTTCAAAAATGCCGTAAAAACTGGACGGTGAACTTATCACTCCCAGTCGATTGACGCTCAGCCCTGCTTTTACCGCATTTATCGCGGAAATACCGCCGAAGCTGTAGCCAATAATGCTATCGATTCCGCCAAAAAGTTCATGAAGGCGGGAGATACATTCCATAAAGTCCAGCATGTCGGCTTCTACACCGTCAGACCTGCCATGTGCTACCGCATCGAATGCCGCAACGCAAAATCCCTTGGCGACCAAGATATCGATCAGCTTGGCAAAATGTGAGGCTCTGGACTCCCAGCCATGAACCAACAACACATCGGGTTTGGCTCCGCCCCAAAGATAATATCGGCAACGAATGCCTGAAGTGAGGGAAAATATCTCTGTCGACTCCGCCGTTTCCAGGAAGCTGTCCTTGGGGTCATGCTTTTTCTTTTTAGGTCTGAAGATTAAACTCTCCATTTTCCCCTTAGTGTAACTTGGCGAAATAACCTCACCGACTTTAATTAAGTTTCTAACCAATTTCAGCGTAAGATCGCCGCGAAACTCAGCTGAATCGGCATCGCGATATGACGCCGAGATCTTCTGTTGGTAGTGCATGGTGTTTAACTCCTTAATAAAGACCGCCGTTAACGTAATGCGTTGTACCGTATGAAATTTTCGCCCTCTTCATCCCATAAGTTGCAGGCAAAATTGGCATGTATATCCGCAAAGCACCAACGAGTCACTTCCACCTCGTTCAGCACCAGAATGTTTTCCATGGCTTTAGGTAAGTTATAAAATGGAACCCTATGATTTATGTGATGAATATGATGATAGCCTATATTTCCGGTCACCCATGACATTAAAGGCCCCATTTTGAAGTAAGAAGTGCTTTTCATTGCCGCATCGATATAATCCCATTGAGAGCGGTTATATAATTTTGCCTGCGGAAAGTTATGCTGCACATAAAAAAGATAACTTCCCACTGCCGTGGCAATGAAAAGCGGGCTTAGATAAAAAGCGACCAGCATCCAGCCTCCCCATTGGAAGACCACAACCAGAATGCTTGTCTGGATCAACAGTGAAACAAAGGAAGCCCAGCAGGTTTTCGCGTCTAACATCCCCTTCACCATGCTCGGCAATACGAAGAATACCGGTAATCCGCACATAATAGCCAGAGGGGAACGGCGAAATCTATATAGCCACCGTTTCCTTGGCGGCAAGGCTTGCCAATGTTTCTTGTCCAGCACCATAAAGTAACCAGACAAATAATTTCCAAACATAGATTCGAAGCCCAAATTCACGATGGAGTTGGTACTGTGATGTTCATCATGGCTACTGACCCACTGCGCCTTTGGGAAGAAAATAAAAAGGCCGAACAAACTAAAAATGACATCAACTATTCGGTTACGCCGCTGAAAAAGCGCTCGATGGCAATAGTCATGATAAAGCACGAAAAAGCGAACGTTCAGTGCCGCCGCCACGCACACGCCAACCACCTTAAGATAAAAAGGAACATCATAGAGAAGCAAAAAATAGCCAAGAACCCATAAAAACACTGTGGATAACAAGCAGTAGTATGAGTACAATATATCTTCTGCAACATATTCATTAACTAATGATATCAATCTTCTTTTCTTGGACATATCCACAGTCAACTCCCCTCTTATTTATGGTCGATAGCCAGGATATATTCAATATGGAATACATTTTAAGTCGCCAGACAGGTACGCTTGTTTGATCTGCAGCCGTTTAACCTTGCCACTGGTCGTTTTTGGAATTTGAGATTGCTCAACGTAGATAATCTTGTCGGGTCGGATGCCATATTGTTGGAAACAGCGCGCGTTTATTTGTTCTTTTAACTCATACAATGACACTTTTCCTTGATGTATCCTTTCAATTTCCTGCACCACAATCATCTGTTCACCATCGCCATCCACTGCAATCACCGCCCCACAGTCCGGACGTAATGCCGGCGACACGGATTGCACAGTATGCTCGATATCCGCTGGGAAATAGTTTCTTCCATTGATGATGACAACCTCCTTCAAACGTCCGCTAACATACAACTCAGCCTTGTCGAAAAAACCCAAATCCCCCGTGCGCATATAAGGCCCGCGCCCGTCTGCGGTGTAGGCTTGGAAATTCTGTTCACTTTCCTGCGGCCGCTGCCAATAACCCTGTGCTACGCTGTGCCCGGCACACCAGATCTCACCGATACGGTTATCAGGCAACACCGTTTTATGGATGGGATCGATAATGAGCACCGTATTTTCCGCTACGGCGCCGACCCCAATGATACGCTGGCTTTCACTGCTGGTTTGTGCACGCGCGACTTCGTACTGTAGCAGCGCATTTTTATCTGCGTCGATACGACTATAGCGCGTTTGTGGGCTACCGCCCGAGACAAACAAGGTGGCTTCCGCGAGCCCATAGCAAGGATAGAAAGCCTGCTTGCTGAAACCATAGTCGCCAAATACCTTTTCAAACTCTGCCAGCGTACCGCTTTGAATCGGTTCCGCCCCATTGAACGCCACCTTCCAGGAAGATAAGTCAATACCATTCATGTGGCGGGCGTTGAACTGCTTGAGGCAAAGTTTGTAGCTGAAATTAGGACCGCCGCTGGAGGTGGCGCCATATGTCGAAATTGCGTGAAGCCAACGCAGTGGCCGCCGCAAAAAAGTCATCGGCGACATAATATTTGCTTCAAACCCGGCAAATAATGGCTGCAAAATACCGCCCACCAGGCCCATATCATGAAAAGGTGGCAGCCAGCTAACCACTACACTTCTGGCATCATGACCGAAACTACGATAAATCGACGCAGAGTTATGCATCAAATTGCGGTTGCTCACCATCACCCCTTTCGGATTCCCCGTCGAGCCTGAGGTATATTGCAGAAAAGCGATCTCTCCACACGTTGTTGCTGTGGATGCGCCTCGTATTAGCGGGATTTCATCCACGAAAATAACGTCAAATTTCCCAAGGGGCATGCCTTCTTGCTCAAACCAGGCCAGCAAGGAGGACTTTAACGATGAATGCGTCAGAATATATTTTGGCTGGCAATCGTTGATAATAACCCGCAGACGCAAACTGTCCGCATGCGACAACATCGGGTAAGCGGGAACAGCAATCACACCACTGTATAAACAAGCGTAAAAGCTGGCGATGTAATCCAGCCCGGAAGGGAACAATAACAATGCGCGATCTGCCGGTGTGGCGGCGGCGACGGTAAAGGATGTGCTGACCGTCTGTATGCGTTGCAGCAACCCGCCATAGGTAAGCACTTCATACTCATCCAAGCCATTATGCAGAAATCGATAAGCGATAGCATCAGGCTGATTCAGTCCGCGCCAATGACAAATGTCGGCAATAGAATAAGCCTGTTGTTCATTAGCCGTCTGCGGCACGTCAAAAGGCTTGTTGTCAGTAAAGTGCATATAAAACCCCAGTCATCGTTTGAAAATAGGTCGCATTATCAAAATACTAGTAACATCCATTGCCTTCCACTGCCTGTTTTATTTCGCCCACGGTTTTAAACGAGAATATCTGGGCATCAGGGATTTTGATTGAATATTGTTCTTCTATATAACCAATCATCTCAAACATTTCTACAGAGTCTAACCCCAACGAATGAATATCTAATGCATGCAATTCACCCTCACTTTTCAACGTTTGCAATACACTCAATGAATCTGCACGAACATTTCCAATGATGTCGTATAGCATTTCATAAAAAGCAGACCGCTCCATTTTACTTCCTCACAGTAAACAGGCTAATTAAATGACATCTTTTAACCACTTTTCTCTGCTGGCTACTCAACATTCTTTCACGCGCCTTGGGTAAACGCGTCCAGTGGAGGCCCGGCTCACAGTGGTGCTCCTGATGGTAACCATTGTTAAACCAAAGAAAATTATACCAAGACGAATAGCAACTTACCGAGTTGCTTAAGGCATTGTCGGGTTCACACTCATGATGCTCGGCATAATTTTCCAGCGACGCCATTGATGTACCCAGATAATGAACCGGAATCACAAAAACTAAAAATGCCCATGAATTAATACACCCCAGCACCGCCATAAAAACCAGCACCGCGAGTACCTCGAATAAAACCAAGCGGCCTGTTCGCTGATAACCATCCTTAAACAGCTGAATCAACGAGAGGCGGAAATAGCTGAGCGCCGTATAACGAAGCATCCCCTCTTGGCCTCCATTTCTACCATAATAAAATAGCGAGGATTTATCCCCTGGCGGCACACCATTGCACCAGTCATCATTATTATAGGTATGATGATTAATATGATGCACTTTATAAAATGACTGCGGCATACCCAACGCGATGCTGTTAGCTATTGAGAATGCATTGTTCAGCAAAGTGGATTTAAAAAACGGATTATGGATAAAATTATGCGCTATACATTGATAATTGGTGCACATCAGCGCAATGTTTACTACTGCAAACAACAGCAAAGAGATAATACTGAGTTGGTTATAATAAATAACTGGCACAATCCAAAAAGCGATATGCAATGCGCACAGCACGACCAGAATGCCATCACGTATACTATGTTTAAACATTTTCTTTTCTCCATGCTTGTCGTTGCTGTGCGATAATCTCTCTCTCATCCTCCGTCGCGTGATGCAACTCCCAATACAACAGTTTTTCTTCCATCATGTTGAACCAATAGGTTGGGTACAGCGCCCGTACAATTTGCACGACGTAGCCTTGATCGATCAGCATGCGGCTATTAGTGGTATCCAGGTGCCAATACGCTTTATTCGGGCTGGCATGATGATCCGAATGCCGGGTGAGGTTGAGCAATACCGCTGAAGAGAATGCGCTACGGCAATCCCAGCTGTGGTCCGTGCGCACCCGTTGGCCAGGAATTCGCACCAAACCATAGTGTTGTATGTAATTGGTGCTTTCATACGTTATTTTTGATACGGCGGCGATTAAGATATAAAGCAGCCCTCCCACCCATCCGGCCATGATAAAGGCGGTGATCGCGATGACGAATGTAAGGGAAATCCATAACAGTAAACGATTGGCGGGGCTGAATACCGATCGCGACGTTTTAATTAACCGAGACTTTTCGAACTGCCACGCTTCACGATATTGTTCTAATGAAGAGCGAATAATAAAACGATAAATACTCTCCCCTCGACGCGCGGTGGCCGCATCGAGCGGTGTTGCCACATTTTTGTGATGGCAGTAAATATGTGAGATAGCGAATTGGCTGTCACCTACGATGGAAAGCGCTAAGTTGCCCATAAAAATATCGAATTTGCTTACAGTCCGGTGGGTCAGCTCATGCCCAACTACCATATTGATACTGAGCACAAACCCTGTGCTGATAGCCGCCGCCAAAATACTGAAGAACGATGCCGAAGCCAAAGGCGAGATACTCATACCAAATTCTTCATCCGCCCACGACAGTATTGCATTTTGCCCACCACTGGCTGAAGCGAGAACGGCAGCGATCGCCACCAGAGAAAGCAGTAGGTATAAATACATCATGGCATCAAGCAGCCATGGCCAACGGAGTATCTCTCTTTTTTCCTGCGCTTCGCTAAATTTATCCAGGGTAAAATAACACAGGATAATAAACGCCAGGTTGGCCAACGGAAACCACCCGCCCAATAGGCTGGCTACGATAAGCAACGGCAGATAGAAAAGCGGCACAATTGAAAATTTTAAATAACGCAAAACATCACCTTTATCCAATCGAATTAGCACCAAAAGACTCTGCTTCCCATTGAGGGGTTTCGACCCAATGTGTTTTCAGGATCGCGAGACAAGCCTGAACCAGAGAGTCGGAACCACACATCAAATAGTGTTCAGCCGCCGCCTGCCGCTGGCACCGCTGCTGCAACCATGCCGGCACCCTACTGGCGATAAATTGGCCGTCTTCGTAAACATCGCGTGATAATGCAATCAGATATTCGAATCCGGAATATGTTGCGCGCATTCTTTCAAGACGTTCAAGATCATAGGCATGAGAGCGGGTACGAACCGCATGAATCAACGTAACGTCCTGAATGGAGCAGCTCAACAGATGCTGTTCCAACACACCCAGCACCATGCCCAACGCCGAACCGCCGGCAATCGCGACGCACTGCTTGCGCAAGGCAACAGAGCCGCCGAATCGCCCCTTGGGCTCGCCCAACTCAACGGGCTGCGCAAGATGTCGCTGGTCAGTTAACCAGGTCGAGCAAATTCCTTGTTCCTGCCGAGCAATATCCAATACGATCTGGCCTTCCGGCTTAGCGGCAATCGAGTAAAAACGGCCTTGCCCGCTCGCGGGTATCGTCACCATCACGCTCTGACCAATTTGCGCCGCCAACGGCGTATTGATCGTCACGCGAAACACATAGTCGTTAAGCTGCTGTATGCTCGCCAGCGCGCCGAGCGCAACGCTTGCGGCGTGATTGTCCTGGGCAAAATCCAATACCAGATCACTCTGCGGAATTGCTTGGCATGCTAAAATATAGCCTTGGGAGAGTTGTTCCTGCGAAAGCACAACGCCGAGATCAATTAGCGACCTGGCCTTCCCTTGTTTGACCTGCACCAGGCACTGGCGACAAGCGCCTACTTGACAGGAGTACGGCACATCCATGCCTTCAGACAAAATGCTGTCTAAAATGGTGCTTTGTCGGTTTAACGTGCAGCTTCTGCCGCCGATCTCACCCACAAAGGGCTGCTTTTTTTTAAACAAAGAGAACATCAGTTCCACCTTTCGCATCATTGATTGATCGATGCCGTTATCCGCCGCACCAGCCAGCGTGGCCCACAGCGAACCGACCACATGGCCAGCGTATTGACGATGCCCGGCACAATCACCGCACGTCTTTTCAGCAACCCGGCGAATCCGACCCTAGCCACGTTATCGGCGCTCATGACGATGCCAAACAGCCCGTTGGCCAAACCGGTTTCCGTTGAACCGGCGCGTTGGTGGAATAAAGTGCGAGTCGTGCCGGGACAAAGCGCGCTGCAGACCACGTTATGCCTGGCCATTTCCACCGCCAGCCCCTCAGTAAAGTGCAGGATGTAAGACTTGGTGGCGTAATAACCGGCGTAATAAGGCCCAGGCTGAAATGCCGCCAGTGACGCGACATTCATTAAATATCCCCGCTTCTTCTGTATGAAATGCCGGGTAATAAAGTGGCTTAGCGTCACCAGAGCGTTGATGTTGATTGCCAACATGTTTCGATGCTCGTCTAGCGAGAAATTGACAAACTCCCCTGCCTGACCAATCCCTGCGTTGTTGATGAACACCTCGATAGACTCGATATAAGGCATTAAGCGCGACATCAAATCGTCCAGTGAATCCATATCGGCAAGATTGCAGGGCAATGTGATGATGTCCGCGCCGGCACCTTGGCTCAACCGCTGAGCCGCGACTGCCAATTTGGCCTCATCATTGGCGACCATAATCGGGATATAGCCCCGCAAGAGGGCCTGCCAGCAAAGCGCATAGCCAATACCCGAAGATGCGCCTGTAATGACGGCGTATTTATTCAGTTTCATATCTTCTCCCCACCGCCATAATCAGGCACAGCGTCGGCAATGCTGCGGATATTGGCTTCTATGCGCCGAACAAGTTTGTGCGGGCAAACGCCACCAGAAATGGCGTGGCTCGAAACAACGTCAAGAGCGATCCCATTTCGGCTGATAAGGTAGCCGACCCCCGCCATGGCAGGCTGATGGCACAACGTACCGAATGACGTGATACCGGGATGCGCCATGCCATTTGAAGCCATAACATCACGTTGATAGATAAACCGGATTGCAGGTATCACCGTTAACAAGCAACCACGCATCAACCACTGATTTATTGCGTTAAAAGCGCCGCCCAGCGAAGAAAAATACGTCATATGCAGTAAGTGTGAGAGCATGCCCATCCCCTCTTTAGCTCGCGTGATTTGGGCATGATGCTGGCGGGTCGCCTCCCTCAGGCAGGCGACTCTCTGGCGTGGAGAGCTATTGCGCCCGAACGCCAACATTGCTGGATTGACCGGATTGATGAAATCCAGGCTGCGGCCCGGTATCGCCGCCAATGAAACCGGTTCATACATACTGGCGTTTCGACCGACGCAGTCGCGAAATGCCGCATAGATCGCCAGTTGGATCACCAAATCCGTGGAAATGCCTTGGGCTCGCAACACCTCCGGCTGGCGTGTGTTGACAAAACCCGCGGCGCAGTCGAATCTCGCTTTCCAGTGCGCCAGGTAGCGGCGGATTTTCGCGCTGTTCGTAGCGTTGCAGCATTGGCTGTCGACGGCGTTGCTGAAATAAGTTAGCAGGGGCAATGGCTTGGGGTCTTCAACAGGCGTTGAGACCAGCGGTCGGCAAGCCAGTTGATCAATCAGGCGATTGGCGGCTGCCGCATCCACAGCGGCGTGCTCGCAAAGCAGCATCAGTTGGCCGGTGCCAAGATCGGCGCAAATCTGGATAGCTTTATCGCAGAACCGATTGTGCAGGTGCGCAAATCGCGCGCCCCTTGCCGTATCGGTTTGTTGTGTCTTATCGAGACACAGAACAAAACGGCTCTGCTGCAGGATATGCAGTGCATCCCGACCTGGCCCCTGCAGGCGTCGAGATATTTTCGACCAGCCGCGCCGATGATAGCTGGCGCATTCAGAGAGGGTGAGGCCAGCGCCTCCTGCCGGTTTCCGCTGCATTACCGCCTTCAGTAAGGCGGACAGCGCGGCGGGATTGCCACAGTAGTCCAGCGGAACCCGAATCACCGAGCCAGCATGCAAGATGGCGAAGTACTCTGCAGGAACTGGGGTCGACAAAGTATCGCAAAAGCGCCCCGGCAGTCGGAAGGTACTGAAAAGCGCCGCAATGTCTGAACTGTGATTTCCCTCCTGATACGCTTTGCATAACCAAGCGGCGAGTGCGTCAGGAACCTCATCACATCTCGAACGATTCGCCAGTGTGATGGGGAAGTTATTAAAGAAAGGCAGGCTCTCTCGACAAGACAAATAGAAATGGGCCACACTATAGGCATATCGCCCCTGGCGCGGGATTATCTTACGCCGCAGACAATCCAGGCCATGGAACAGACTCACCGATGCGATGAATACCGCACTCACCCAATGGCTGCGAATCTTGCCGTAACCGTTGATAATATGGACACAATCAAATAATTGACGATAGAGCCCGCGAAGAGACAACGCGGTTTCCGGTAACACTTTAGACTTGCTGGTCGCCTTCGTATTCTGGTTAGCGTTCATCTCGCCGATCCCTCCAACGCAAGAATTGAATGTAGCCATTGCTTGCCAGCGGTAATAATGGCGCGGGGGATAAATAAGGGGCATTGGTGCGGCGCCACGGATAGTCTTCGCGCATTATCGTCCCCCTTTGTTCCGCGTAAATCGCGCCATACGCTAATGACAGCGCCAGGCCATGGCCGCAGCATCCCAAGACCGCGTCCACAGTTCCCTCATTAATGCTGACTACGGGGAAGTTATCCAACGTAACGCCAATGGTTCCGCTCCAGAACTGCTCAATAGCGAGACCGCCCAATTGAGGCAAATAGCGTTGTAAATCAGCCGATAATCTTTCACAGAAGGCTGCAGGTTCAGGCATGTGCTTAAACTGTCTGGCCATGACGGCGGCGCTTGAATAGAAAGGAACGCCGCCACCAAATAACAACCGGTGATCCGGCGTCAGACGGAAATAATTAAATATTCTCCGGCTGTCTATAATCGCGTGCTGCCTTGCCATTCCCAATGCCGATCGTTGCGCCCCTGACATGGGGGCGGAAAGCAGCAAAGATGTCGACACGGGGATCACCCGCCCAGGCTGCATGCCCAATAGTGGCGCGTAGCCGTTGGTGGCTGCCACGGCGCGCTCAAAGCGGATCTTAATCCCGTGACTTGTGGCGCAATGTCTCTGCAAGGCCTGACAAGGCGCATTCAGGTATATTTTCCCTCCCAAACTGGTCACTTGACTCGCCATGGCAAAGAGCAATTTGGCGGGGTTGATAGTCGCCGTACCGCGATATTCCAATCCAAAGTGATAGGCTGGCGCATTCACAATGTTTCTGATAGCATCGCCCTCCAACATCGCAGTGTTAAATTCTGCCCGATTTAACGCCAGCGCTTCCTGGCGCAACCGTTTTTCGTTGGCGGCGTTGGTAGCCACTTTGAACTGACTACCTATAACCATGTCACAGTCGAAGTTTTCTCTTTCGATCAGACCGATACTGTATTTGACGGCATCCAGCGTCTGCTGAAATAGAGCTTTCGCCTGCAGTCGCCCATATCGTTTCTCTAATAAATAGTATTGGGCGCCGATACCCGGCCCCAGCATGCCCGAGTTACGGCCGCTCGCACCGGCTCCCAGTTCCCTGGCATCAATAACCACCACCTTTTTGCGCGATCCTGCTCTGCGCAGCAAATGATAGGCCATTGACAGCCCGGTAAAACCTGCGCCAATAATCAGGTGGTCGCACTCGATGTTTTCAACCAGCTTGCTGCCCGCAAAAGACGCAGCCCGCCGCTCCCAAACATTATTCAAAACTGATTCAGACATCATATTATAAGGCATTCGATAGCTTCATTAACCGGATAAGATGTGACAGGCGAAAACGCTTATAAACCGCAAAATATTCTGGACTGACGGTCATCGGCTGCCACTTTTGCTTATAAGCGACTTGGCTTCTGGCGGGGTAAATCCTCTGACCATATTTCTCCAGCCATTTAATTATGCGGCTTAATAATTTGCTTCTCGATTCGAATGCATCCTCAGACTCGGTGACGCCATAGAAAGGCGTGAAACCGAAACTCAGATAACGGACACCTTCCGATTTAAATCGCTCAATAGCATTAATATTAATCAATTCCATTGTACCAGGCGGTATGTTCGCCAAACGGCGCGTCAGATCGTGCATCCAGCCGGAGTACTCACCAAAACTTGGCGCATAGCTGATAAAACCGATAATATTCGCATCTTTTATCGCCACAAAGACACGTTCTTTATCCAGACTGCTCGCGTTCAGCTCACCGACCATGAAAGAAAGCAGCTTTTTCTTGCCTTTTTCAGCCAGCCAAACTTTAGTGACTTCATCTAACATGCGCCGAGGCTCTGCCCCCAGTGGAATGTCCACCCCTAACTCATGTACTGTTACTCCAGCTTTCTTCGCTCGGCTTATTTTGTTGCGCAGGCTCATAAACTCCGAGCCATCAACGGTATGTTCCTTCAAGTCCAGAGTATAAGAACACCCCATTTGATTAACCTGAAAACCGCATGTTGAAAATAGTTCAGCCTGCTTCTTCTGTAATTGCACTGCACAAACGTCTCGATGATTTTCCTGCGCAAACTGAATGAAATGTCGCAGCAGAACCAATCGTTCATCCTCCCTACTCACTACGCCGGTCAAAATAAATAAACAACGACCATCATCCTGATACGGAACATAACCAACAATGCTGTCGACGCAAAACGTGGATATTTTGCGGTTCATGGCTAAAAACAGTGAGGGATGGTCACCATACTTTTCGGTGAGCATCAGCTGCCTGGATGGGGCCATCGCTTGAGAAACCAGGCGCCGCGACTGTGCCAGAAGCGTTTCGAACCGCCTGAACAACGTATTCTTTTTTGGTTCAAAAGACATGCACCTAGATTTGAACTCATTGCCAAAAAGGCTGCGATCGCCAAATAGGTGAATAAGTATCCCCATTAGTGCCCACTCCACCCTGACGAAATAGCACCATGCCAGGGCAACCAGCGTCGCAGTAACAAAGTTGTGGGTCGCATTGTATAGAAAATAGTAAATTTCAGGCACATTACCCTTATGCATTCTATACGCAATAGCACCTGGAATATAACCAATTACATCAATATAAGCGAAAAGAAAAATCAGTGGAATTAATCTCAACTCCTGCCAATGATAAAATGTGACGAATAGACTAGCCAAAAGCAAAAAACCATACTCACTACGAACCATAATTCGCGTATTACGTGTTTCGAAACTGTTTACCGCATCCATAGTTAACCCTTCATAACAGAGATGAATTCGTTAAATCTCGTATCCAGACACATCGAAATCAGTACGTTTTTGACTGGTTCCCGTATTCAATAAAATGGCTAAACCCATGTTTTTCAGCAATGCCAGCTACTTTTTTCATTTGGCTATAGCCAATTTCCTTACCCAAACTGTAACTGCTATCAACTTGCTCCATACTGAGCATGATGGTTTCTGACAGGCAAGCCAGACTAACTCCTGGGCGGCAACCGATGATATTGCAATCGCTTAACATGGCTCGACGATCTGGCAAATGAACCAACCCACCTTCATAAACCTGGCGATCATTCTCTTCATTCAAGACATCAAACGGCCGCGCAACATCGAAGATATGGCAAGAAGGAGGGAAAATGTCAGCCAGAATGAATGACTTTCCTTCACTAGTGGCGGAGAAGACGCAATCCAGCGCTGGGGAGATAGAGGTATTTTCCAGGCCAATGAAAATGTTGAAGCTCTCCTGGCCTTGCTGCTTGCCATACTCTATTACCGACTGGATAAGTTCAATCGCCTCCGGGTGACTCGCTGCCTGCAATGCCGTGTCTAATCCTAACGCTTTAGTCCATGCCAACAATTTTCCGGCAGCGGAATTCTCAGAAAGCAGCGACTCGCTATGCAGTATTTCGACCAAAACATTACGCAAGTTGATCAGGTGCTCCTCTGCGGTCGAATTCATACTGCCAACGATATCGACCTGACCAAATTGTTGAGATAGCGTCATGAGCGCAAGGCGTCCTACGGAACCACGGGCGCCAAGTATCATTAAATGTTTGCCGCCAATATCGTCACCAAGCAATTCGATAACTGCATTGCAACTGGCAATCGCCGTAAAACTGTTGCCAGTGGTGAAGTTAAACGGCGCAGAGGCAACGTCAAGCCCTCCTTTAGAGATGACCGATGTATAGGCGCCTAACCCCACCAAACTGGCACCAAATTCTTCGGCGTGCGCTAAGTAGTTGTTCATCAAAATCTGTTTTTCTGCGCGCTTCAATTTCAACATGGTCTGCGGGCTCACAGGGCTATAGATTATCGCGCCGTTCACGGTATTGCCCTGAGGGCTCGCCATAGAAAACTCAAACACTACCTCGGGTGAGTTTTCAATTTCACCAAATGAGAAAAACCAGCCCGCCAGCTCACGCTGCTGGGAGGGAGAAAAATGCCTTTTTATGGCGTTCGGAAAACCTTTGCAGATGTCTTCTGGGCTGGTTGAATGCAGCAAGAAAGCAAAACGGTAGTGCTCCCCGCTGGCAGGTTTGGGGGATAATCTCACCCTTTCTTCTTTCCTTGCCTGCGCTATATTCCGCGCTTGTACAGCAGGCTTATAACCTACCAAATACCCCATGAGAATATCATATCGCTTGTCATTAATTATTTTGCAAACATCTTCGAACGCCCCTAAAAAACGCATCAGCTCAACTTTACTAATGTTTAAAGCAGGCTGGAATCGAATGCTTCCGCCTTGAGTGTTGTTAAGCAGAGGCATGCAAAAAATGCCTTTCTCATTAACCAGATAACCACAGATCAATAAAGACAGCAGATCGCTTTTTTGCGCATAGTTTATAATGTAATTACCTTCTGTTGTGATATCACTAAAATGCAGTGCATACATCATTCCGACGCCGCTATAAGCGAAACTATTCGGGTATTTTTTCGCCAGCAGCTCAAATTGATAAAGCAGTAACGTTTCGCATTCCTTCACATGTTCGAGTAGCAATTTTTCCTGGGCCAATAATGCATCCACAACCCCCAATCCGACGGCACAAGCCAGCCCGCCATTCGCAAACGTGGAACTGTGTTTCTTATCGAATTCGCGGTTATAGACACCACGTTTTATAATCAACGCGCCGATCGGAATCATCCCCCCACCCAACGCTTTTGATAACAGAACAACATCTGCCTCAACCGCATAACGGTGCATAGCAAGCATTTCGCCCGTGCGCCCCATGCCGGTTTGTATCTCGTCAAGAATGAACAGCGTACCGTATTGCTTGCACAAGGCCGCCGCCTCACGCACAAATGCCGCATCGGCAGGTATCATGCCGCCTTCCCCCTGAACAGGCTCCATGATGAAAGCGGCATACTTTTGTAACTCAAGCGCGTTTTTTAACGCTTTGACATCGTTCATCGGCACTTTATCGAAGTGCTCCAGATCAATGATTTTAGGATCGGCGTAACGATCGCTGCCGGTCGCTGATAATGAAGAAAAGGTTTTACCGTGAAACGAATTTGTCAGCGATAGAATATGCCGTCGACCGGTTTTCAAACGGGCGAGTTTAAACGCCGCCTCGACGGATTCGGTTCCTGTGTTGGCAAAGACAACATTGTCATAACCGCGCCCTGCAATCTCAATTAATCGCTCAGCCAACATGGCGGTGCTCTGCGGCACAAATGGCTGAATAAAGTTAGGCGCCTCGGCTTGCAGATAGTCCGTGATAACCGTTACGATCTCATCGGAATTATGTCCCAACGGCAATGCACCATATTGGGAAACACCATCCAGTATTTTCCGGCCTTGGTCGTCGTAATGATAGGCCCCCTTGCTGCGTACAATCTTAAGATTTAGCTGGAATTTTTCCAGTATGGATTGGCGATAAGGCTGACATTTCACGGTAAAAACCCCTTTCACTTATTCAGCTGCTGTTCAAAGCCAAATCGCGTCACCGGGTGAAAAGCCAGCAGATCAACGGTCTTTGCCAGGTAGTGAACAGCGTCATTAGTGAGATAACGCTGAGCGCCAATATTTTCAAAAACGATAGACTTGGCTTCTTTGAGAGAGGTTTGAATGCGATAGCGCAGCGCCAAAACCCTTGGCACCAACCACGCGAGATTCTCAGGATGGACCTTGTCCGCCAAGCCACGCACGCTATAAAAACACTGAGTCAAAATACCGAGTAATGGAATGCCGATCGCAGGTGCCTGCAAAGCTTGCGGCACCAGATGGGTCGTGAGACGATCGCATACCCCAGTGTAAGCTGCGCCAACAAAGAGATTGAAGTTAACCAACCCGGTGTTAAGGTACATTTCGAATGCTTCATCTTCAGCCAATACGGTCCATGTCCTGGCAACCTGAACATGATTGAAAATTATTTCATGGCTATCCGTTCCCACGAGAACATCACCCGGCCAGAAAGCATCGCGGCTAAGGCCTTTCTCAGCGCCTGAAATAATTGCAATGCCCGGGGTGCCCTGCTTTGTGATTACCGATACGGCATAATAATCCGCAATATGGCTCATGGTGCATGGCTTCTTGCTGCCGGAAATGGCCAGCCCACCATCAGCCTGCAAGCTGGCGGTTACGCTGGTGTGGAAAATATCCTGGTTACCGGTGCTTTCGGCAAACGCCGACGCCATCAACTTGCCATTTTCGGCAATATCGCTCAACAACCGCTCCGCAAACGGAAAATCCTGAGGGTACGCGGCGACGGTGGAGACGACATGATAATGCATGCAAAGCATCAAGGCTGCCGAAGGGCAAACGCCGGCAATAAAATGGACAATCTCCAACGCATCGGCCAATGGCATCCCCAGACCGCCAAATCCGGTAGGAATAATCAGTGCGGGAAGTTGGCTTTGAGCAATTAGCGCTTTAATTTGTTGCGGCGGTAAAGACTCCAATTCAAGCAAGTCGCGGCCGTTGGTCTGCGCAATGAACCCCTGTAATATGGCATGATGATTACAAGGCATCGTGTTGTTGAACATATCTTCACCATCGCTATAAATTATTTCGACTAATCTAAAAAAATTCCCCGGTCAGTAACAAAACACTGGCGCGCTAATTTTTACAGACATGTTTATCAATGCATTACGAGGAAACGGCTAATGCCGTCGTGCTGAAACCATTATCGGCATACAATACTTGGGCCGTCATCGCCGACGATAAATCGCTCGCCAAGAACACAGCGATATTGCCGACTTCCTCAATGGTAACGCAACGCTTTAATGGCGCGCTTAATTCAAATTGATGCAATATCGTTTTGAAATTGGCAATACCCGCGGCGGCTAGGGTGCGGATGGGGCCGGCTGAAATGGCATTGACGCGGATATCGAGCTTGCCAAGGCTTGCCGCCATAAAACGGACGTTGGCTTCCAGAGAAGCCTTGGCCAGCCCCATGACGTTGTAATTTGGTATTGAACGCTCCGCCCCAAGATAGCTAAGCGTAATAAGCGAGGAGCCGGGATTAAGGAAAGGCTTGGCCGCCTTTGCCATCGCGGCAAAGCTGTAGGAGCTGACATCGTGAGCAATACGGAAGCCTTCACGCGTGACCGACTCCAAATAATCACCGTCCAGTTGATCTGCAGGCGCAAAAGCGATGGCATGTACAAAACCATCAAAAGTAGGCCATTGGCGTGATAGGTTCTCGAATAGCGCTTCGATTTGCGCATCCGAATTAACATCGCATGGGAAAAGTAATGACGAACCACACCGTTCAGCGACCTTCTCAACGCGCGCCTTCAATTTATCATTCAGATAAGTGAAAGCACATTCCGCACCTTGCGCATATAGAGCTTCAGCAATACCCGTCGCGATAGAACGATCGCTGGCAACACCGGAAATTAAGAACCTTTTGCCTGTCAATAGACTCATTATTAGCAACCCTGAAAAGCCATAAATAACACTATTCGTACAGAAGAACAATACGACACGCTTAATTAACCAACAGTTAACACAGTAGCGCATGAGAAAAAATCAACATATTAGACCAGTTAATTTATTTTGATTGCATTTATTATTATTTTTTCTTTTATTTTTTAACATTAAATAACATGAGTAAAGCATACACGTTTAATATCAAAGTTATTTATAGATGATAAAAAATACATTCAAATTAATTAAACTCCACAGACATAGAAAAAATAAAACCGCTGAATACATCAATATAATGCAATCGGCCTCAGGTTATTACCTGAGGCCGATATGATGGCTTCCCAAAGCCTTTCCTAGCTTTCGTTTTGACTACTTTATTTTTGCAACGCCCGCAAAATCGCTTCCACGCTGTCTTTGGCGTCGCCAAACAGCATTTGGGTGTTCTCCTTGAAGAACAGCGGGTTCTGCACGCCGGCGTAGCCGGTGTTCATCGACCGTTTGAACGCGATCACGTTCTGCGCTTTCCACACTTCCAATACCGGCATGCCGGCGATCGGGCTGCGCGGATCTTCCAGCGCCGCCGGGTTCACCGTATCGTTGGCGCCGATCACCAGCACGGTGTCGGTATCCGGGAAATCGTCGTTGATTTCATCCATCTCCAGCACCACGTCGTACGGCACCTTCGCCTCTGCCAGCAGCACGTTCATGTGGCCCGGCAAGCGCCCCGCGACCGGGTGAATGCCGAAGCGCACCTTCACGCCGCGCGCCCGCAGTTTTTCGGTGATTTCCGCCACCGGATACTGCGCCTGCGCCACCGCCATGCCGTAGCCCGGGGTGATGATCACCGAGGTGGAGTTTTTCAACTGCTCGGCCACCTCTTCCGCCGTGGTTTCACGGTATTCGCCCATCTCTTCGGCATCGCCGGTGGATGAACCGTCGCTGCCGAAACCGCCGGCGATCACGCTGATAAACGAGCGGTTCATCGCCTTGCACATGATGTAAGACAGGATCGCCCCCGAAGAGCCCACCAGCGCGCCGGTGACGATCAGCAGATCGTTGCTCAGCATGAAGCCCGCCGCGGCCGCCGCCCACCCCGAGTAGGAGTTGAGCATCGACACCACCACCGGCATGTCGGCGCCGCCGATCGAGGCGACCAGATGCCAGCCGAACGCCAGCGCGATCGCCGTCATCAGCAGCAGCGTCACCACCTGCCAGCCCACGCTGTCGGTGCGCACGAACGCCACCAGCAACAGGAACGAGATCACCAGCGCCGCCAGGTTCAGCTTGTGACGATTCGGCAGCATCAACGGCTTGGAAGAAATGATGCCGCGCAGCTTGCCGAAGGCGACGATCGACCCGGTGAAGGTCACCGCACCGATAAAGATGCCGAGGAACACTTCGGTCAGATGGATATTCGCCATCACCGGTTCCATCGGCGCACCGTGATCCAGATAACTGTTGAAACCGACCAGCACCGCGGCCAGGCCAACGAAGCTGTGCAGCACCGCCACCAGCTCCGGCATTTCGGTCATCTCGACCTTCTTCGCCAGATAGACGCCGATCGAGCCGCCGATGATCATAGCGATGATGATCCAGCCGACGTTGCCGGAATCCGGCCCCAGAATGGTCGCGATCAGCGCGATCGCCATGCCGGCGACGCCGAACAGGTTGCCCCGCTTCGACGTTTCATGACGCGACAGGCCCGCCAGGCTGAAAATAAACAAAATAGCGGCAACAATGTATGCAGCTGTAACCAATCCTCCAGACATTTGTTACCCCTTAGTTCTTGCGGAACATCTTCAGCATGCGCTGAGTGACGGTGAACCCACCGAAAATATTGATGCTGGCGATCAGCACGGCGATAAAGGAGAGAAAACTCACCCAGCCGCCGTGGCCAATTTGCAGCAGCGCACCGACCACGATAATCCCTGAGATCGCGTTGGTGACCGACATCAACGGGGTATGCAGCGCATGGCTGACGTTCCAGACCACGTAGTACCCGACCACGCAGGCCAGCGCGAACACGGTAAAGTGCGACAGGAACTCTTTCGGGGCTGCGTCCGCCAGCCAGCCGAACAGCAGGATCGCCAGAGCCATCAGGCCGTACTTCAGCCACGGCGAGGTCGGCTTGGCTTCAGGTTTGGCGACCGGTGCGGCGGCGGGCGCCGCTTTCGGCTGGGCGGAAACCTGGATCGGCGGCGCCGGCCAGGTGATTTCACCGCTGCGCACCACGGTAACGCCGCGGATCACCGTATCGTCGAAATCGATATCGATCTCGCCGTTCTTCTCTTTCGACAGCAGCTTCAGCAGGTTGACCAGGTTGGTGCCGTACAGCTGCGAAGATTGTGTCGGCAAGCGGCTCGGCAGATCGGTATAACCGATGATTTTCACGCCGTTGTCGGTCACGGTAATGGTGTCGGCCACGGTCAGTTCGCAGTTGCCGCCGGTTTGCGCCGCCAGATCGACGATCACGCTGCCCGGCTTCATCGACGCCACCATCTCTTTGGTGATCAGCTTCGGCGCCGGTTTACCCGGGATCAGCGCGGTGGTGACGATGATGTCAACCTCCGCCGCCTGTGCGGCGAACAGCGCCATCTCGGCCTTGATAAAGGCTTCGGACATCACTTTGGCGTAACCGTCGCCGCTGCCCGCTTCCTCTTCAAAATCCAGCTCGAGGAATTCCGCGCCCATGCTCTGCACCTGCTCTTTCACTTCCGGGCGGGTGTCGAAGGCGCGCACGATGGCGCCGAGGCTGCCCGCAGCGCCGATCGCCGCCAGGCCGGCCACGCCGGCGCCGATGATCATCACCTTGGCCGGCGGCACTTTGCCGGCGGCGGTGATCTGGCCGGTGAAGAAGCGGCCGAACTCATGCGCCGCCTCGACGATGGCGCGGTAGCCGGCGATGTTGGCCATCGAGCTCAGCGCATCCATCGACTGGGCGCGCGAGATGCGCGGCACCGAGTCCATCGCCAGCGCGGTGACGTTGCGCGCCGCCAGCTTGGCCATCAGCTCGGGGTTTTGCGCCGGCCAGATAAAGCTGACCAGCGTGCTGCCTTCGCGCATCAAGGCGATCTCGTCGTCTTGCGGCGCGTTGACTTTCAGGATCAGATCCGACTGCCACACTTCGTTTTCGTCGACCAGCGCCGCGCCGGCGGCTTCGTAGGCGACGTCGTCAAAACTGGCCAGTTTGCCCGCCCCGCGTTCAATCGCGACGGTAAAACCCAGCTTCAGCAGTTGTTCCACCGTTTTCGGCGTGGCTGCGACCCGGGCTTCATTGGCCAACCGCTCTCTTGGTACACCAATACGCATAATGTTCCCTTCTCACCTGTCTTGGATGATGTTTATTATTTTCCTGCCCATAGAACGGCGCCATCGGCGAGCGAGGCGTCAACTTGCCCGCACTGATTTCAGACGCCAACTATAACCTACTGAAAATAAGGTCGATGATCCATAATTGCTTACGCATTCAGCCCTGTTTTTACATAAAAACGCCGGGCGCGATATGACAAATCGCAATTTACAGTGAAAAAATGCATACAGAACAGCACATTCTGCATGATTAGAGGTTTGCGCCCGGCGTAACGATTTATCGCCATGCGGGGCGGACAAGCATAAAAGTTATCATTTTGTGAATAATTAACACTAATGACACCAAAGCCTTTATTATGGAAACTTATGGCGGCGGCGCCATCCGTGCGACCCGCGTCACCGTCAAGGATTTGTCGCACGGGATAACATAAAATGCTGAGACAGTTTTCAGAATTACATGTAATAATCGACGGCTGAATTACACTTAAACAGTTCAGTACGTTATAAACGTTAATGCGCTAGGCGAAAGGATTTTTTATGAAGCTGAAGACCACGATCATCGCGTCAGCCTTGTTATCACTCACCGCGCTGTCCGCTCATGCGGCGCAAGAGTTAACTCCTGAGAAAGCAGCGGCGCTGAAGCCGTTTGATCGCATCACGATTACCGGCCGCTTCAATGCGATCAATGAAGCCGTCGACGCCGTATCCCGCCGTGCAGACAAACTGGGTGCCGATTCCTTCTATATCCAGGACAGCAACAACAGCAATAACGGCGGCAACTGGCGCGTCACCGCAGACCTTTATCATAAAGATGCGCCAGAAGTGAGCAAAACACCAAAATACCGCGTATTTAACGGCGTGAATGAACTGCCTAAAGAGGAAGCCTACCTGCTGGAGCCTTACGATACCGTGAGCGTCAGCGGTTTCTACCGCAGCCAGCCGGACATTAACGACGCCATCTCCAAAGAAGCGCAGAAAAAAGGCGCCGCCTCGTTCTTCATCGTGCGCCAGGTTGACGCCAACTCCGGCGGCAACCAGTTCGTCACCGCCTACATCTATAAGGCCGATGCGCCGAAACGCCGCGTGCAGAGCCCGGACGCCATCCCAGCCGATTCTGACGCCGGCCGCGCCGCGCTGGCCGCCGGCGGCGCCGCAGCCGCGAAAGTCGAAATTCCTGGCGTCGCGTCTTCCGGTTCACCAAGCCGCGAAGTGGGCCGTTTCTTCGAAACCCAGTCCTCTACCGGCCAACGCTATACCGTCACGCTGCCTAACGGCACCAAGATTCAGGAAGTGAACAACGTCACCGCCGCGCAGATGGTGCCATTCGATTCCGTCACCTTCACCGGCCACTTCAACAGCATGACTGACGTGTCCACCGAAGTGGCGAAACGCGCGGCCGAGAAAGGCGCCAAGTACTACCACGTCACTCGCCAGTGGCAGAACAAGAGCGGCGGCAACCTGACCGTCAGCGCCGATCTGTTCAAATAAAACCCGCTTTTCGGTTTACCATCGGGCAGCCCTTGAGCTGCCCGTTTTTATTGCCGATCTTTTCGCCGCTCGTTGAATAGTTTTTTGTAAATTCCGCATATTCAATCATTGCATCTCTAATCATCCCTCCGTAGAATTTGCGCCAATTTTTAGGGCTATTGTCTATTAGCGCAATGGTTGTTAACACATTGTTGCCGCCAAGCAGTTCCCTTCCAGTTGTTTATTCTGCGTTCAGGATCCGTCATTGGAAAAAAAACTCGGTCTTACCGCGCTAACCGCTTTGGTGCTCAGCTCGATGCTGGGCGCCGGCGTGTTCAGTCTGCCGCAAAACATGGCGCAGGTCGCCAGCCCCGCCGCGCTGCTGCTGGGTTGGGGGATCACCGGCGTCGGCATTCTGTTTTTGGCGTTTGCCATGCTGTTGCTTACGCGTCTGCGCCCGGATCTGGACGGCGGCATCTTCACCTACGCCAAAGAGGGATTCGGCGAGCTGATGGGCTTCTGCTCCGCCTGGGGTTACTGGCTGTGCGCCGTAATCGCCAACGTCTCGTATCTGGTGATCGTGTTCGCGGCATTGAGCATTTTCACCGATCGCGGCGGCAACGTTATTCTCGGTGACGGCAATACCTGGCAGGCGCTGATCGCCGAATCTGCCCTGCTGTGGATCGTGCACGCGCTGGTGCTGCGCGGCGTGCAAACCGCCGCCAGCATCAATCTTGCGGCCACTCTCGCCAAGCTGATGCCGCTGGGGATGTTCGCCGTTCTGGCGGCGATCGCCTTTAAAATGGACGTGTTCACGCTGGACTTCCAGGGGATCGCCCTCGGCAAGCCGGTATGGGAACAGGTCAAGGACACCATGCTGATCACCCTGTGGGTGTTTATCGGCGTGGAAGGCGCCGTGGTGGTTTCCGCGCGCGCGCGCAATAAGAAGGACGTGGGGCGCGCGACCATGTTGGCGGTGCTATCGGCGCTGGCGGTGTATCTGATGGTCACCTTGCTGTCGCTGGGCGTGGTGCCGCGCAGCGAACTGGCCGACATGCGCAACCCGTCGATGGCAGTGCTGATGGTGGAACTGATTGGCCCGTGGGGAGACGTGATCATCGCCGCCGGTCTTATCATTTCCGTGTGCGGCGCCTACCTCAGCTGGACCATCATGGCGGCGGAAGTCCCCCTGCTGGCCGCACAGCACGGCGCATTTCCACGCGTGTTCGGCAAACAGAACCGCCATCACGCCCCATCGTCTTCGCTGTGGCTGACCAACATCGCGGTGCAGCTGGCGTTGGTGCTGATCTGGTTGACCGGCAGCAACTACAACTCGCTGTTGACCATCGCGTCGGAAATGATCCTGGTGCCTTACTTCCTGGTCGGCGCATTTCTGTTCAAGGTGGCTTACCGTCGCCGCGACAAGCGCCTGATCTTCGCCGCCACCGGCGCCTGCGTCTATGGTTTATGGCTGCTGTACGCTTCCGGGCTGATGCACCTGCTGATGTCGGTGCTGCTGTATGCGCCGGGCCTGTTGGTGTTCATGTACGCCCGCCGCGGCCATCAGGATATCAATCTGCTGAATCGCCTGGAAAAAGGCAGCATCTTACTGCTGCTGGTGGCCACGCTGCCCGCCGGCTGGTTTATGCTGCACTAAAGTGTCCCGTCAATGCGGCTGCCCGTCAGCCGCATTTTGCTTCCTCTTTTTCCCCTGCTACCGCGTCCCCCCCCTTTGCACAGTCAGCCATGCGCCACGCTTGCGATCTCAAATGCAATTAATTATCATTATCATTTATTGGTTAATGGTAAGACGCGAGTGCCCCTGGCGAGAGGCGTCAGGCGGCGGATGAAGACAGGTTGAAAATGGAAGGCATTTCATGGCTGAGAAACTGCTGCACGCATTACCTTTGTTTACCGCCTGGGAGGCGCTGATCGCCGAGGGCAACATGGCGTTTAATCAGCGGCACGATCGCCAGGCGATGGCGAGCTATCAACAGGCGCTGGAGGGGGCTCAGGCGATCATCGCCGAGAAGCCCTGGCTGAATGCGGACTATACCGCCAGATTTGAAGCGCTGAATATTTTCGAGTCTGCCCTTGCCGCGCTGATCGTCACGTTCAACAACATTACCCATCTGCGCCTGCGGCAGAAGCCTCTGCGCGGCGTCGAGCTGCATGTTCATCAGGCCCGAGTCGCTATCGAGCAACTCTTGGCCGATACGTCGCTGTGCGAACAGATGCAGCAGATCGCCGAACGGCACCTGCTGCGTTTCAGGATTGAAACCCTGCACCTGCTGCGCGAACACCGGTTGCCGGAAACCAGCGTCTGCGCACCGGCGGCCAACGCTTCCGCTACCTTGCATTAAAAGTGACACACCAATCTGAGGGCCATCTGTAATGAATGAATTGAATGACGAGATGAAGAAGATGCTGGCTAAACAGCTGCCTGTGCAGGCGACCAGCAGCCCGAACGGCGTTCCCGATATCGGCCCCAAGCGCTCTTTGCGCCTCTATGATGACCGTACGCTGATTTACAACGAAAATACCGGAGGCCAAACGCTGAAAAACATCAAGGCCGGCTCGAAAATGGCCGTTGTGGTCATCGATCGCGAGGCGCTGGACGGTTACCGCTTCGTTGGCACGCCCGAACTGTTTCTGGCGGGTAAGCCGTTTGACGATGCGTTGACGTTTGCGGAAAAAAACGGAATGAAGCCGCCGAAGTACGCGGTGTTAATTCATATAGACAGTATTTATACCCTGCGCTCCGGCCCGAATGCCGGGACCCAGCTCTAGACGCCGGTCGTCATGCGGCGTGAGACATCACGTTCATGGTTAGGCCATCGCGACGAGTCAATTGCCTAACCATGAACGGGCGGCCGGGTTGATGCCCGGTCAGCTTTTGGGAGGGATCGCGACGGTCATGCGTTCACCCACCAGAGTAATCGCAATGCCTTCCGCACACTCTTTCTGAATGGCCGCCAGTTGTTGAGCCTCCAGCGCATAAGGCAACTGAATATCAAACACCGCCAGGCCCTGCTGCTGCGCCAGGTCAATCAGGCGCACGATGTTGGTTTCATCGCTGACCTGCGTCGACACCACCTGCAGCGCCAACTCTTTTAACTGCTCTTTGCGCGTTTGCGAGGTGGTCACGCGCGATTTCAACACCATGCCGAAGATCGGCATCACACCATAAATAGCATCAACAAAGCGCCAGTGCTTCCTGCACGATGCGGACAGAAAATCCATATAGTCGAAACAGATTTTCTCACTGCGCGCGATGGATGCAAGGTGATTGCTGTTCATCCCCTCATTCCTCTCATGGCCAGTGTTAACCCGTGGTCTTTCAAGCCGCCGCCGGGGGCAACCTGAAATGCATTGGGGATCTTATATCCAGAAATGGATAATCATGCGAAGCTTTAACGACTTTCCGCCGTATGATGGCATAATTCCCCTATTGTTTGCCAGTCTGTCCAGGAGCTTTAATCAATGGAACACCACAACTCCGCCCCGGTGCTGATTACCGGCGGCGCACGGCGCATAGGGCTGGCGCTCGCCAGAGCGTTTCTCCAGCGCGGCGTTCCGGTCATCATCGCCTACCGCAGCGAATATCCGGCGATGGCCGAGTTGAAAGCCTTGGGCGCCTGCTGCATTCAGGGCGATTTTTCCACCCATGAAGGCATTTATCGTTTCGCCGAACAGGTGCGGCAGGCCGCGCCCAAGCTGCGCGCGGTGATCCACAACGCCAGCGCCTGGCAGGCGGAGTCACCGGAGGTGCCGCCGGAACAGGTCATGGCGGCGATGCTGCAAATTCACGTCTACACGCCCTATTTGCTCAATCAACTGCTCGAGTCCTGCCTGACAGGCCAGGGCCAGGCCGGCGCCGACATTATCCATCTGACCGACTATGTGGTGGAAAAAGGCAGCGACAAGCATATCGCCTACGCCGCCAGCAAAGCCGCGCTGGACAACATGACCCGGTCGTTCGCCCGCAAATTGGCGCCTGAAGTCAAAGTCAACGCCATCGCGCCGGCGCTGATCATCTTCAATCCGGGCGACGACGAAGCTTATCGTCGGCAGGCGCTGGCGAAATCGCTGATGAAGGTCGCGCCGGGCGAGAGCGAAGTGGTCAATCTGGTGAACTACCTGCTGGAGAGCCGCTACGTCACCGGCCGCACCCACGGCGTCGACGGCGGGCGGCCGCTGCGCTGACGCAAAGATCCGCTTGGCGCAACCTCGCGGGCCGCGCTATGCTGAAATCCGCTTTTCTTATTAAAACACGGGCATATGCATAAAATTGTTTTTGTGGAAGACGATCCTGAAGTCGGCAAACTGATCGCCGCCTATCTGGGCAAACACGATATCGAGGTGCTGATCGAACCGCGCGGCGACAGCGCGCAGGCATGCATCGAGCGCGAGCAACCCGACCTGGTGCTGCTGGACATCATGCTGCCCGGCAAAGACGGCATGACGCTGTGCCGCGATCTGCGCCCCACCTTCCCCGGCCCGATCGTGCTGCTGACCTCGCTCGACAGCGACATGAACCATATCCTGTCGCTGGAGATGGGCGCCAACGACTATATCCTGAAAACCACGCCGCCGGCGGTGTTGCTGGCGCGCCTGCGTTTGCATCTGCGTCAACACAGCCAGCAGCCGAAAGAAGAGTCGGCTCAGCCGCTTACCCAGCATAACGCGCTGCATTTCGGGCTGCTGTGCATCGATCCGGTCAACCGTCAGGTTACGCTGAGCGAGGAAACCATCACCCTGTCCACCTCGGATTTCGATCTGCTGTGGGAGCTGGCGACCCACGCCGGGCAGATCATGGATCGCGAGGCGCTGCTGCAAAACCTGCGCGGCGTGAGCTACGACGGCATGGACCGCAGCATCGACGTGGCGATCTCTCGCCTGCGCCGCAAACTGTACGACAACGCGCTGGAGCCTTTCCGTATCAAGACGGTGCGCAACAAGGGCTATCTGTTCGCCCCTAACGCCTGGGCATCGGTGCAACAATGAGAAAACTTTTCGTCCAGTTCTTCCTGTTGCTGTTCGTCTGTTTTCTGGTGATGGCGATGCTGGTCGGTCTGGTGTACAAGGTGACCGCCGAGCGCGCCGGCCGCCAGTCGATGGACGATTTGATGAAAAGCTCGCTGTACCTGATGCGCAGCGAGCTGCGCGAAATCCCGCTGAAGGACTGGAACAAGACTATCGCCACGCTGGATCTCAATCTGTCGTTCAAGCTTCATATCGAACCGCTCGGCAAACAGGAACTGAGCGAGGATCTGAAAAAGCGGCTGCGGCTGGGTGAAATCATCGCCCTCGACGATCAGTACACCTTTATGCAACGCATTCCGCGCAGCCACTATGTGTTGGTGGTCGGCCCCATTCCTTATCTGTTCTATCTGCACCAGATGCGTCTGCTGGATCTGGTGTTGCTGGTGTTTATCGGCATGTCGCTGGCGCTGCCGGTGTTTCTGTGGATGCGGCCGCACTGGCAAGACCTGCTCAAACTGGAAAACGCCGCCCAGCGGCTCGGCGCCGGGCATCTGGATGAACGCACCCACTTCGATCCCACTTCCAGCCTGAGCCGGCTCGGCGTGGCGTTCAACCAGATGGCCGACAACGTCAACACCCTGATCGCCAGCAAGAAACAGCTGATCGACGGCATCGCCCACGAGCTGCGCACGCCGCTGGTGCGCCTGCGCTATCGGCTCGAGATGAGCGATAACCTGTCCGAAGGCGAGCAGCAGGCGCTGAACCGCGATATCGGCCAACTGGAGTCGCTCATCGACGAGCTGCTGACCTATGCCCGCCTGGATCGGCCGCAGGTTGCGCTAAACATTGAACCCATCGATCTGCCAAAGTGGCTGGAGGACAAGGTCGATGATATCCGCCTTATCCATCAGGAACGCGACATCCAGCTCGACATCCCGCACGTCGGCGACTTCGGCGGCGTCGATCTGCGCCTGATGGAGCGCGTACTCGATAACCTGGTCAACAACGCGCTGCGCTATTCCGAACAGCGCCTGCGCGTTGGGCTGTGGTTCGACGGCGACCTCGCCTGTTTGCAGGTCGAAGATGACGGGCCGGGTATCCCGCCGGAAGAGCGCGAGCGGGTGTTCGAGCCTTTCGTTCGCCTCGATCCCAGCCGCGATCGCGCCACCGGCGGCTGCGGGCTGGGGCTGGCCATCGTCCATTCCATCGCCGTCGCCTACCAGGGACAGGTGTTCGTCGAAGGCAGTTCGCTCGGCGGCGCCAGCTTCCGTTTCTGCTGGCCGGTGAAGCCGACATTCAGTTTAAAAGCCGATCTGGCGTAACACCGCCGGACCCTTCTCATTGGAGCCGAATAATAATGACATCTGCACCTTCCAACACGTCTGCTTACGATCACCTGCGCGCGCTTTTTAGCCGGCTGTCGCGTTTCGGCCACCTGTCCGCCATCGCCGGTTGGGACATGCAAACCATGATGCCGCCGGGCGGCAGCAAGGCGCGCTCCGAAGCCCTGGCCGAATTGAGCGTGCTGCAGCACCAGATTTTAACGGCACAAAGCACCGGCGCGCTGTTGGATCGCGCGCAGCAAGAGACGCTGGACGAGATCGACCGCGCCAACCTGCGCGAAATGCGCCGCCAGTATGAAGACGCGGTGCTGCTGCCGGCGTCGCTGGTCGAAGCCAAATCGCTGGCCGGCGCCCGCTGTGAACACGCCTGGCGCGCCCAGCGCCCGGCCAACGACTGGGATGGCTTCGCGGAGAATCTGCGCGACGTGGTCAAACTCAGCCGGGAAGAGGCGCAGATCCGCGCGCAGGCGGCCGGCACCAGCCGTTACGATGCCCTGCTCAACCTGTATGAGCCGGGCATGCGCAGCAGCGATCTCGATCGCATCTTCGGCGATTTGAAAACCTGGCTGCCGGATTTGCTGCAGCGCGTGGTGGCCAAACAGGCCAATGAACCCTGCCTGGCGCCGCAGGGCCCGTTCAATGTGGACACCCAGCGCCAGCTGAGCCTGAGCGTGATGAAGCTGCTCGGTTTCAACTTCGACAACGGCCGCGTCGACGTCAGCGCCCACCCGTTCTGCGGCGGCGTGCCGGAGGATGTGCGCATCACCACGCGTTACAACGAGAAAGAGTTCCTGACCGCGCTGCTCGGGATCGTACACGAGACTGGCCACGCCCGTTACGAACAGAACCTGCCACGCGATCTGCTCGGCCAGCCGGTCGCCCTGGCCCGCTCCACCGCCATCCACGAATCGCAGAGCCTGCTGTTCGAAATGCAGCTGGCGCGCGGCAATGAATTCCTGAAAATCTTGCGTCCGCTGGTTACCGCACAGTTTGGCGAACAGCCGGCGCTGGAAGAAGCCAACTTCATTCGCCTCAACCAGCGGGTGAAACCGGGCCTGATCCGCGTCGACGCCGACGAGGTGAGCTATCCTGCCCACGTCATCCTGCGCTACGAAATTGAAAAAGCGCTGATCGAAGGCGAGATCGAAGTGGAGGACATTCCGGCGCTGTGGAATGAAAAGATGCACGCTTACCTGGGCCTCGATACCATCGGCAACTACCGCAACGGTTGTATGCAGGATATCCACTGGACCGACGGCGCCTTCGGCTACTTCCCGACTTATACCCTCGGCGCGATGTACGCCGCGCAGCTGTTCCACAGCGTGCGTCAGGCCCTGCCTTCGCTGAACGAGGACATCGCCGCCGGCAATCTGCAGCCGTTGTTCCACTGGTTGCAGCATAACATCTGGCACCACGGCAGCCGTTTCCCGACCGACACGCTGATCGCCAATGCAACCGGTGAAGCGCTCAATCCGCGCTACTTCCGCCAGCATTTGGAAAACCGCTACCTGTAATCTCTCCCCGTGCGCGGCCACGGCCGCGCCCTTTTTCCCCTGTTTGACCTAATAATGTTACATAGCGCGCTTTCCTTGCCGGCAATGCCTTGGCTACAGGGTGGCGGGTTGCTACTGTCCAATAGTATGTTGTAACTAAAACCATAAACAGCAACGCCCCTATCTGCCTCTCATCCCAGCGCATGACGGGCGATCATCGTCACCAGTTGTGATCTCAACGCGGCGGGCAGATCATGCCCCATGCCCGGCATAATCTGCAATCTGGCGTTGGCGACGGCCCGAGCGATCGCCACCCCGCCGGCCTTGCGCACCAGCCGATCGCGATCGCCGTGAATCACCAGCGTCGGCGCGGCGATGCGCCGACTGTAACGCCGCAGATCGCCGCTGCCGAGCAGCGCGGAAAGTTGCCGCTGCATGCCCTCCGGATCCACGCCCCGCTTCAGTAGCCGCTTCACCAGGACATCCAGCTCCGCCTCCTCCGGCGGATAAGTCGCGGTGCCAAGCGCGCGCAGAAAGGCCTTCATCCCTTCCTGGCGCTGCTGCAGCGTCATATCGGCGGCAGGCCGGCGCACCAGCAACCACAGCAGCGAAGGCGCCGGCGGCGGTAACAGCGGTTGATTGGTGCTGGAAAACAAGATGCATAACGAGGCGACGCGCTGCGGGTATTCGGCGGCCAACACCTGGGCGATCATCCCCCCCATCGAGGCGCCAAGGACATGAGCCTGAGGAATGCGTAAATGATCGAGCAGATGCGCTGCGTCCGTCGCCATATCCGCCAGGGTATAAGGCACCGGCGTTTGCCAGCCAAGCTGGGCACGCAACATCAACAGCCACAGCGGCGTCTTGCGCTGCGCCCGCGTTTTACCGGAAAGGCCGACGTCGCGGTTGTCGTAGCGGATCACCCGAAATCCCTTGGCGACCAGAGCGCGGCAGAAATCGTCAGGCCACAGCAAAAGCTGCGCGCCGATGCCCATGATTAACAACAGCGGCGGATGCGCCTCATCGCCCCAGTCTTCATAGGCCAGCGGCACCTCACCCTGTTCCGTCACGCCACAACGAACCGTTATCTCGTTCATTTTAAATCCCTTTTATCGAGCCTGACGGTCATTATAGCAGCAATCCCTTCTGCCGCCGCCGCCCTGTACATTAGGTTACAAGCCGAAACCAATCACTCACGGAAAGCCGGACGCCGTTTGCCTACTATCATCTCAACGGCCCCGCAGTGGGGTTGATACCCAAAAGTCATGTTGAGGATTCTGCGATGAAAAAAGTATTAGCTCTGGTTGTTGCCGCTGCAATGGGTCTGTCTTCCGTGGCTTTCGCTGCCGAGGCTGCCACCACTACCGCGCCTGCGGCTACCGCAACCACCGCCACCGCTGCGCCGGCTAAAGCTCAGGTGAAACACCACGGCAAGAAAGCCCCGGTACAGAAAGCTCAGGCGGCCAAAAAGCATCACAAGAAAGCCGGCAAAAAAGCCCCGGCGCAAAAAGCCCAGGCGGCTAAAAAGCACCACAAGAAAGCCAGCCACAAAAAAGCGTAATGTCGTGAGGTTCCCCTCACCGCTTCAGGCTTGACGTGCACGACACCCGGTTCACCGGGTGTTTTTTCATCCGGGGGGTTCTCATTGATGCTGCGCCGCTACCTGTTCGAGATCATTCTGACCGCCCTGATCCTCTGTGGACTGATCGCCGTCTTTTTTTATCTGTAGCCTGTCGCCTCGCCGGCGGGAAATTATTGAAAAATCAGTTATTGCCCATCCACATGGCTGCTAAATCAGTCTATAGTTAGCATTCAGTGTGTTTATGGATGATCCGTATTTGTCAGGCAAGAGATCTATGCGCATATCCGTTTTACTGTTGCTGTGCTCACTCCCGCTCATCGCCTCCCAGGCGGCACGCGCCGACGGCCCGTCCAAGGCCGAGCAAACGCGTCTGTTTTTCGGCAAAGATGAACGAATCAAGGTCACGGATACCGCCGCCCAGCCGTGGCAAGCCATCGGCCAGGTCGAAACCGCCAGCGGCAATCTGTGTACCGCCACGCTGATCTCCCCACACCTGGCGCTGACCGCCGGCCATTGCGTGCTGGCGCCGCCGGGACAATTGGATAAAGCCGTCGCCCTGCGCTTCGTGGCGGGCGATAAATCATGGCAGTATCAAACCGACAATATTGAAACCCTGGTCGACAGCAAACTGGGCAAAAAGCTGAAAGCGGACGGCGACGGCTGGATCGTGCCGCCCGCCGCCGCCGCTTATGACTTTGCGCTGATCCGGCTGAAAGACAAAACGCCGCTGCCGATCGCCCCGCTGCCGCTGTGGCAAGGCGACAGCAAGGCGTTGACTCAGGCCCTGAAACAGGCCAAACGGCTGATCACCCAGGCGGGCTACCCGGAGGACCATCTGGATGACCTCTACAGCCACCAAAACTGCAAGGTGACCGGCTGGGCCCAGCAAGGGGTGCTGTCGCACCAGTGTGATACCCTGCCCGGCGACAGCGGCTCACCGCTGCTGCTGAAAACCGCCGACGGCTGGCAGCTGATCGCCATCCAGAGTTCGGCACCGGCAGCGAAAGATCGTTACCGCGCCGATAACCGCGCTCTGGCGGTGCCTGGCATCCGCGAGGCGCTGGACGCCCTGGCGGCAGGCAAGTAGCTCTCGCAACGGCGCATCAAGCGCCGTTGCTGTTTCTCTGTTCCCTGAATTTCAACTTGCGCTGCGCCGGCCGTTTGCCGGCCGGCGCGCCTGAGCTTAGCCCGAAAGCTGTTCGATGGTTTGCAGAATGCGCTTGTCGGAGATCGGGTAAGGTGTGCCCAGCTGCTGCGCGAACAGGCTGACACGCAGTTCTTCAATCATCCAGCGCACCGCTTTCACCTCTTCCTCCTGCTGTCGCTTCGACGGCAGCTTGTTCAGCCACTGCTGCCACGCCTGCTGCACCTGCTCCACCCGCAGCATCTGCGCGCGATCGCGGTGCGGATCGATAGCCAGTTTCTCCAATCGGCGTTCGATCGCCTGCAGGTAGCGCAGCGTGTCCGGCAGCCGTTTCCATCCGTTGCCGGTGACGAAGCCGCGGTAGACCAGCCCGCCGAGCTGGGTCTTGATGTCCGACAGCGCCAGCGCCAACGACATGTCCACCCGGCCTTTCAGCCGTTTGTTGATGTTGAAGACCGCCGTCAGGATCTGTTCAACCTGCTTGGCCACCTCAACGACCGTGTCGTTCAGCTCGGCGCGGATCTGCTCCTGCAACCGTGCAAAGTCTTCCTCCTGCCAAACCGGGCCGCCGTGTTCGGCGATCAGCTTGTCGATGCCGCACGATATGCAGTCGTCGATCAGCTCCAGCACCTTGCCGTACGGGTTGAAATAGAGCCCCAGCTTGGCTTTGTTCGGCAGTTTTTCATGCAGATATTTGATCGGTGAAGGAATATTCAACAACAGCAGGCGGCGCGTGCCCTGCCACATCGCCTGTTGCTGTTCGCTTTCGCTGTCGAACAGGCGGATCGCCACGCTGTCCTTTTCATCCACCAGCGCCGGATAGGCTTTCATCGAATAGCCACCGCGCTTCTGCTCGTAGAACGCCGGCAATTGGCCAAAGCTCCAGACATGCAGGTTGCTCTGCTCCAGTCCGTCATCGGCCACCGCCGACAGCGTCTCCTGCACCTTCTCTTTCAACTGCAGGCGCAGGGCGGCCAGATCTTTGCCTTCGCGCAGCGTCTGGTTTTTCTCGCCCACCACGCGGAAAGTCATTTTCAGGTGATCGGGCACCTGATCCCACTGCCAGTCATCACGTGACACGGTCACGCCAGTCATACGCCGCAGCTCGCGCTCCAGCGCGTCAAGCAGCGGCAATTCCAGCCCCGTTACGCGGCCAAGGAACGCTTCGGCGTAGTTCGGCGCTGGCACGAAGTTGCGACGCACCGGTTTCGGCAACGATTTGATCAGCGCGATCACCAGTTCACGGCGGATGCCGGGGATCTGCCATTCGAACCCCTGCTCCTCCACCTGATTGAGGATCGGCAGCGGGATGTGCACCGTCACGCCGTCGGCGTCAGTGCCTGGTTCGAACTGATAGCTCAGCCGCAGTTTGAGGTTGCCCTGATGCCAGAAGTTCGGGTAATCCAGCGCGCTGATCTTGTTGGCGCCATCCTTGATCAGCATCTCTTTTTCGAAGTTCAGCAGGTCGGGCTGCTGTTTGGCGGCGGTCTTCCACCAGCTGTCGAAATGACGGCCGGACACCACGTCGTTGGGGAGACGGCGATCGTAGAAGCCGAACAGCGTTTCGTCGTCTACCAGAATATCGCGGCGGCGCGATTTATGCTCCAGCTCTTCCACTTCGGCGCGCAGCTTTTGGTTATCGCGGAAGAAAGCATGGCGCGTCTGCCAGTCGCCCTCCACCAGCGCATGGCGGATAAACAGCTCGCGGCACAGCAGCGGATCGATGGCGCCGTAATTGACCTGGCGCACCGCGACGATCGGCAGACCGAACAACGTGACCTTTTCGCTGGCCATCACCGCCCCCTGCGACTTCGACCAGTGCGGTTCGCTGTAGCTGTGTTTCACCAGGTGCTGAGCCAGCGGCTCGATCCATTCCGGTTCGATGCGCGCGGCGATGCGCCCCCACAGGCGGCTGGTTTCCACCAGTTCGGCCACCATGGTCCACTTCGGCGGCTTCTTGAACAGGCCGGAGCCGGGGAAGATCGAGAAGCGGGCGTTGCGCGCGCCGGTGTATTCCTGCTTGTCCGCATCCTTCTGGCCGATGTGCGACAACAGGCCGGTCAGCAGCGCGGTGTGGACGCTGCGGTAGTCGGAAGGCGTGCTGTTGATCGGCAGCCCCAGCTCTTTCACCACCTGGCGCAGCTGGGTATAGATATCCTGCCACTCGCGCACCCGCAGGTAGTTGAGAAAATCGTTGCGGCACAGCCGGCGGAACTGGCTGGAGGAGTTCGCCTTTTGCTGCTCCTGCAGATAATCCCACAGGTTGACGAACGCCAGGAAGTCCGAGTCTTTGTCGGCGAAGCGGCGGTGTTTTTCATCCGAGGCCTGCTGCTTGTCCATCGGGCGCTCACGCGGATCCTGAATCGACAGCGCGGCGGTGATGATCATCACCTCGCGCACGCTGCCGCTCTTCTGCGCTTCCAGCACCATGCGCGCCAGACGCGGGTCGATCGGCAACTGCGCCAGCTGCCGGCCCTGCGGCGTCAGCTGATAGTGGCCGTTATCGGCGGTGGTGATCGCCCCCAGCTCTTCCAGCAGGCGCACGCCATCTTGAATGTTGCGTTTGTCCGGCGCCTCGACGAACGGAAACGCGGCGATGTCGCCCAGCCCCAGCGAGGTCATCTGCAGAATGACCGACGCCAGGTTGGTGCGCAGAATTTCCGGATCGGTAAACGCCGGCCGCGAGAGAAAATCCTGTTCGGAGTACAGACGGATGCACACCCCCTCCGACACGCGGCCGCAGCGCCCTTTACGCTGATTGGCGGAGGCCTGTGACACCGGCTCGATCGGCAGGCGCTGCACCTTGGTGCGGAAGCTGTAGCGGCTGATGCGCGCGGTGCCCGGATCGATGACGTATTTGATGCCCGGCACCGTCAGCGAGGTTTCCGCCACGTTGGTGGCCAGCACGATGCGGCGGCCGTGGTGCGACTGGAACACCCGGTTCTGCTCGCTGTTCGACAGGCGCGCATACAGCGGCAGCACCTCGGTGTGCGGCAAATTGAGGCGGTTCAAAGCGTCGGCGGTATCGCGGATCTCGCGCTCACCGCTCATGAAGATCAGAATGTCGCCCGGCCCCTCACGCCCAAGCTCGTCCACCGCATCGAAAATCGCCTGCAGCTGGTCGCGATCGGTATCGTCGCCGTCGTCGACCACCGGGCGGTAGCGCACCTCCACCGGGTAGGTGCGGCCGGAAACCTCGATGATCGGCGCATTGTTGAAATGGCGCGAGAAACGCTGCGGATCGATGGTCGCCGAGGTGATGATCACCTTGAGATCCGGGCGCTTCGGCAGCAGTTCGCGCAGGTAACCAAGAATAAAGTCGATATTCAGGCTACGCTCGTGCGCTTCATCGATGATCAGCGTGTCGTACTGCATCAGCAGGCGATCCTGCTGAATCTCCGCCAGCAAAATGCCGTCGGTCATCAACTTGACCAGGGTGTTTTCCCCCACCTGATCGTTGAAGCGCACCTTGTAGCCCACGCTGCCGCCGAGCGGGGTTTCCAGCTCGTCGGCGATGCGGTTGGCGACGGTGCGCGCCGCCAGGCGGCGCGGCTGGGTATGGCCGATCAGCCCTTTCACCCCACGCCCCAGCTCCAGACAGATCTTCGGCAACTGGGTGGTTTTCCCCGAGCCGGTCTCCCCGGCGACGATCACCACCTGGTGGTCGCGGACAGCGTTTAAGATGTCCTGCTTTTTCTGGCTGACCGGCAGGCTTTCCGGATAGGTAATGCGCGGGCAAGACGCGGCGCGCGCCTGCACTTTTTGCCGCGCCGTCGCGATGTCGCTTTCCACTTCGGCGGCGACCGCCAGCTGGGCATCGGGATTTTTGATTTTTCGTGCGCCCTGCAGGCGACGACGCAGGCGTTGTTGATCGCGGAGCATCAGCTCGCCCAGTTGGGCCGGCAGTGCCTCGAGCGGAGATTTCACGTTCGGTGTTCCTTGTTTCATCGTGGCCAAGACCAGGCTTAGCAACGGTTTAATGTTTTTTTAGCGATTTTTTTGCTTTAGCCGCACAGCCTATCACAAACGGCTTTTTCCCCCTACTTTCGCGAGTAACGCCTCGGCAGGTTATTCAATAAAATCGAACGAAGATCTCGAAATATTGCGCTATCACTGTTGGGGGAATGTGAATAGCATGTAGTTCATGCAAGGGACGCTGAGTCCTGATGTCACTGTCACAACGTAAGGAATTATCGATGAGCAACGTATTGGTTCTGAAATCAAGCATCCTGGCGACCTACTCTCAGTCTAACCAACTGGCCGATTTCTTCGTAGAGCAATGGAGCAACGCCCACAGCGGCGACACCATCACCGTGCGCGATCTGGCCGCACAGCCAATCCCGGTGCTGGACGGCGAGCTGGTTGGCGCGCTGCGTCCTTCCGATGCTCCGTTGACTCCGCGTCAACAAGAAGCGCTGGCCCTGTCGGACGAACTGATCGCCGAGCTGCAGGCCAATGACGTTATCGTGATTGCCGCACCGATGTACAACTTCAACATCCCGACCCAGTTGAAAAACTATTTCGATCTGGTCGCCCGCGCCGGCGTGACCTTCCGTTACACCGAAAACGGTCCGGAAGGCCTGGTGAAAAACAAACGTGCCGTGATCCTGACCAGCCGAGGCGGCATTCATAAAGGCACCCCAACCGACCTGGTGGAACCTTACCTGCGTCTGTTCCTGGGCTTCATCGGCATCACCGACGTGGAGTTCGTCTTCGCGGAAGGCATCGCCTACGGTCCGGAAGTGGCAACCAAAGCACAGGAAGACGCCAAAGCGGCCCTGTCTCAGGTGGTTGCCGCGTAAGAGCCTGCGCAGGGGCGCCATGCCCCAGCCGGACAAGAGGCAAGCCTTGTCAAACCTGCACTACCCTCATAATAATCATCTATCCGTATCATTCAGCGCGCCAGACGGCGCGCTTTTTTTTACTTCTTCAGCCACTGGCCGTTGATGCCGCGCACATACTCGCCGCTCTGCGCCCGCGTCACCAGCTTCTGGCCGGCCATGCGCGCCACTTCATCAACGGCGATATGGTTGCCGTCCGCCACTTCCTGATACTTCTCGGCGCGGCCGGCGTTGATACGCTTCACCAGCGCCAAAGTTTCGGCGTCCTGCTGCACCGGCGCGATGTAGCCGCTCAGGGTTTCCCCCACCCGCCCTTGCTGCTTCGCCTCATCCAGCGTCAGCGCCATCGCCAGGCCGCTGAACAGCCAGGCGGCGCCGGCCAGCCACAAATAACGTTTTTTCATGTCGGCTCCTAGAACAGACCGCTTTGGGTTTTCAGCAGGTTTTCGACGTCCTTATCCACCTTGATATGAATTTCATGTTCGATCTTGACGTTCATATTGATGGTGATCGGATCCTTAGGCGTCGCCACCTCGATGCGCGGCACGCAGCCGCTCAGCAGCGAAACGCACAGCACCGCTGCCAGCGTCGACACACTCATGATTTTCATTGTTGCTCCCCAGGTTGTGAGAGGGCCTGCTCCAGCCACTCCTGTAAATTGTCGCCGAAGCGCAAACTGCGCCACAGCTGAAACACGTTTTCCTGATGGCGATAGTTCAGGATCACCTCGCGCTTGGCGCTTTTCTGCGGGTTGATGCCGTCGATGCGCGCGCTCAGCGTCAGCTCGCCCAGGTTGTCGAGATCGACCCGGGCATGCGAACGGTTGATTTCCATGTAGCGCAGCCAGTCGATCGCCGCGCCGGTCGCCAGGTTGTTGCTGCCGATGGCGTCGGCCATGTCTTTGTCCAGGCGCAGCGTCAACGTGCCGGCGTTGGCGATCCAGCCGTTTTGCACCAGCCACTTCGGATGGTTCAGGAACAGCGGCAACTCGCCGTCGACGCGGCCGGACATGGCGAACTGCTTCGGTTTCAGGGCGGTAAACAGCGCGCTGAGATCGACCTTGTCCAGCTTCAGCACTGCGGCGTCATGCTGCGGCAACCGCAGCGCCGACAGGCTGATATGCCCGTTGAGCATGTCCACGCCGACGTTGCTCAACGTCAGCGGCTGCCCTTCGCTATAAGGATAGGTGCCCTGCAAATCGGCGGAAATGTTCTGCATCTCGAACAGGTTGGTGAAAGACTTGATGCGCAGCGATACCGGCTGTTTAGCTCCCAATTGCCAGTGATGCTGCTTGAACCGGTACGACAGGATGAAATCCAGGCCGCTCATCTCCCCGTCCTTCAGCCACATGCCGCCGTTTTTCACCACCCAGTGGCCACCGGCCTCGAACCCTTGTTCGCGGGCGGCGGAAAACGCCGACTGCGCGTAAAACTCGCCGTCGCGCAGCGTGAGATTGAGATCCGGCGCCAGCAGCGGTTGGAAGACCTTCAGCGACTGTTTCGGCCACCAGCCTTCGCCGCGCAGACGTTCGCCGTCCCAACGGCCGCGCAGCGCGATCGGACCGATCTGTTGCGCCTGCAGCTTGCCCTGCATCTGGAAACTGTCCGGCGAACGGCCGTTCACCTGCAGCGCCAGCACCGGCGCCGGCAGATAGCCGCCATCGCTGAAGCTGACCTTATCCGCCGCCAGCTGCAGCTCACCGTTGAACTGCGGGCTTTGTTCATCACGCCGCCAGCGCAGCGGCTGGTTGAGGCTCAAGCGCGGCGCGGCGACCGTCACCAGGCCGTACTTCAACTTATCGAAGCCGGTGGAGAGTTTATCGAGCACCAACTCGCTGTCGCGCCAGCTGCCGCTGCCGGCCACGTCCCAGGCGGCCTGCAGCGGCGGCAAGCGGCCATTGCCCCAGTAGCGCCATTGCCAGTGGCCCTTGTCCGGCCAGAAATCCTGCGCCTGGCCGTCCAGATGCAGCTTGAAGCGGCCCCAGTAACTGTCGCTGGCGCTCAAAATCGCCTGCAGGCGGCCGGTAATACCGGCAGCGGTCACCTTCACGCCCGCCAGCGGCAAACGCGCCTCTTCCAGCGTCATTTCCGGCGTCACCTTGCCCCACAGGCGCAGCAACGAACCCGGCTGCAGAACCAGCGTCGGGTTGAGAATGCTGCCGCCGAGCACGCCCGGGATCGACGCGGTAGCGGAGAAGTCGGCCAGATTGGCCTGGCCGGTCAGTTGGAACCGCAGATCGCTGTCGGTCAGCCCCACCTTGCCCGGCCCAAGCGTCAGCACCGCATTGCCCTTGCCGTTGTGGCCGGCCGTGATCACGTTCAGCCGCGCGCTGATCTCCGTTTCATCCAGTCCCTTGCTCCAGTCGTGCAGCGCGATGCTGAGGCCGCCGTTCAACGGCTGTCCGCTGTAGGGCCAACGCCACTCGCCCTGCTTGATGCTGACCCGCTGCGGGGTCACTTCCCACGGCAGCACCGCCAGCGGCCGATCGTCGCCTTTCTCGCTCACCGTCAACACGCCCTGCTGCTGTTGCCAGCGCATATCCAGCAAAACCGGTTTTTCCAGATAGGCCGTCTGCATTTCACCCTGCAGCGCGCCCTGCGTGGGCAGGCTGGCCAGATCCAGCGGAATGGTTATCTTGCCGGCGAGGCGCAGCGGTTGCGCGCTGTTGGGCGGAATGACGGTCAGGCTGTGCAACGTCAGCTGTTGTTTTTCATCCAGCTGCGCCTCGGCGCTGAGATTCGGCCCCCGATAATGCAGACGTTGCCCGTCAGAGCCTGAGGAAAGCTGCAGCTTCCCGGCATAACGCTGCCAGGGAATGAGCGTGAGGTCATGAATGGTGAGATCCACCGGCGGTAGCTGCCGCTGCAGTTGATCGAGCGCAAGCGGCGCGCTGTTGGCGTCGCCGCCCGGCAGTTTTGACAAACAGGCGCTATCGACGCTGACCTTATCGCTCGACAGCTGCCAGCGGCCTTGCCGATAAGCCAGCCGCGTCGGCCCGACGCTGGCCAGCAGACAATCTTGCGCGGTGAAACGCGCCCCCGCCAACGTCAGGCCGCCCTGGCGCCAATGCAATTTGCCCTGCAACTCCAGTCGGCTTCCCGCCGGCAACCAATGCGATAACACCCCCGGCAGCCAGCGCGGCAAGGTTTGCCACAACGCCAGCACCAGGATTGCGCAGCCCGCCACCGTCCCTATGAATACTTTCAATCGCCTGGTCATTAAATGATTGCTTCGTTCCTGTGTTAGGCATTGGTTAAGTCTATGCCTGAATTGACAATAATGATGGCACGAATTTGACATAGGGTGAAGCTGAGCGCGGTCGCAGAGGCGATTTGCACCCTTTTGGCGCAAGCGCGCGCGGAGTTGTAGATTTTCGTTACATATACATCACATAAATAGGACAGTTTTCAGACTTTTGTTATTGTTGTTACCGTTGATGATTAATAGTCTTGCAAGCATTCTAATAAAAGTTTAGCTGCTAGCTAACTGTGTACTAGAGAAGCCATTCCCCACACCCCCGTGGGGATTTTTTTGTCGCCCGCCTCACCGTCGCCTTCCCTTCACCGCCGCCAGCCCACAGCAGCCTTGCAGCGTGGCTAACCAATTGTCGAATTTACTAAAATCTGTTAAATTGATCACAAAATCACGGTGGAGAAACCACGATGAAATTGGCGATATACAGCACCAAACAGTATGACCGTAAATATCTCGAACTGGTGAATCAGCAGTTTGGCTATGAGCTGGAATTCTTCGACTTTTTACTCAGTAAAAAAACCGCCAAAACGGCCGCCGGTTGCAAGGCGGTGTGTATCTTCGTCAACGACGACGGCAGCCGTGAAGTGCTCGAAGAACTGGCGGCGCTGGGCGTCGAGATCCTCGCCCTGCGCTGCGCCGGTTTTAATAACGTCGATCTGGACGCCGCCAAAGAACTGGGCATCAAGGTGGTGCGCGTGCCGGCCTACTCGCCGGAGGCCGTGGCAGAACACGCGGTAGGCATGATGATGTGCCTGAACCGCCGTATTCACCGCGCTTATCAACGCACCCGTGACGCCAACTTCTCGCTGGAAGGGCTGATCGGTTTTAACATGCACAACCGCACCGCCGGCGTGATCGGCACCGGTAAAATCGGCGTGGCGACGATGCGCATTCTCAAAGGCTTCGGCATGAAGCTGCTGGCTTACGATCCGTTCCCGAGCGAACAGGCGCTGGCGCTGGGCGCGGAGTATGTCGACCTGAAAACGCTGTACGCACAGTCCGACGTGATTACCCTGCACTGCCCGCTGACGCCGGAGAACCACCATCTGCTGAATGCCGACGCCTTCGCGATGATGAAAAACGGCGTAATGGTGATCAACACCAGCCGCGGCGCGCTGATCGACTCCACCGCCGCCATCGACGCGTTGAAGCAGCAAAAAATCGGCGCGCTCGGGATGGACGTCTACGAGAACGAACGCGATCTGTTCTTTGAAGACAAGTCCAACGACGTGATTCAGGATGACGTGTTCCGCCGCCTGTCGGCCTGCCACAACGTGCTGTTCACCGGCCATCAGGCTTTCCTGACCGAAGAGGCGCTGACCAGCATTTCGCAAACCACGCTGCAGAACATCAGCCAGTTGGATCGCGGCGAAGCCTGCCCGAACCAGTTGAACGCGTGAACGGCATTTCGGGGCGCCCCCTGCGGCGCCCTGTTTATTTGAGAGCGCGACGATGAGAACAACGATGGCCGCCCTTGCGGCGCTGGTCTTGGGGGGATGCAGCATGAAACCACCCGCGACCGTTACGCCCGGCGATCTGATGCATCATAATTTCGTGTTGCAGAGCGTCGATGGCGAAGCGGCAAAATCCCCAACGGGCGGCGTCCTGCTCAATCTGGAGTTCGGCGAGAACCTGCATGTGTCCGGCGCGATGTGCAACCGCTTTTTCGGCCAGGGGCAATTACGCGACGGCGTACTGACGGTAAAACCGTTGGCCTCGACGCGCAGGCTGTGCCCTGATGAGCAGCGCAATCGCTGGGATCGGGTGATCGGCACCGTGCTGGAAAACGGCGCCGAAGTGACGCTGAGCGCGCAGCAGCTGACGCTCAACGGCAGCGGCCACACGCTGGTTTATGCCCTGCGCGACTGGGTATATTGATTCTGGACGCCAGGCCTGGCGCCGTGGGCTTACCCGGCGCAGCTGCCCAGGCCCAGCGTGCGTTCCTCACACTGTTTGCCGTTCGGCATCTGGCACATGCGCAACGCTTCACCGTTCAAGTTGTGCGCGATGGTGGTGACGCCGCCGACCGCCGCGCAACCGGCGCTGGTCTGCAACGTATTGATTCTGGCACTGTTGCCCTGCTGTACTGGCTCTTCGTTGTTGCTGCTGCAGGCGGCTAAAAGCAGCACGGCGCTGGCAAGCAGCCATTTTGATGTCGTCATTATCCCACTCCTGAACCCGGAACTGCGCTGTGTAAAATCGCCATTGCCGATAACGCGCGTCACTTGGCGGACACGTTTCGCTATCTTTGATGCAAACTTGTTTAATCTAGCTCGATATATAAATAATGAAAATATATTCCGGCCATTATTTGTGGTTTTTTTGCACCGGCCGGACATTTATTTTGTTTGCAGAATATTTCCGCCCCCATTGCGGGAGGTTAAACGTGACAGCGGCCCCCACCGCCCGCCCCGGCCGCAGAGAGAAAGTGATAACGTCACCGTTGCCGGCGACGGGGTTTCTTCGCATGATATCGGTATTAATTAACCCCGCGTGCTTTCGGCGTGACGGCGCATTTTTTGCTACCGGAGAGGATGATATTTGCGTCTATGCTGACGGCGCTAACTAATTAGCATTCCACTATTTTCAGTGAATGATGGCTGAATTCTTCAACCGGCGCGACTTGCTGTCACGCCGGCTTTTTTTACATCAAAATAACATTCAGTGCACAGAGGCTTTCGACAGTAAATTAATTACCAGCACGCCGGCAATAATTAATCCCATGCCGACAATCGCCGGCCAATCCAATTTTTGCTGATAAACGAATACCGCCGCGACCGACACCAGCACGATCCCCATGCCCGACCAAATCGCATACACAATGCCCAGCGGCATGCTCTTGACCACCATCGACAGCCCCCAAAACGCTACGCCGTAGCCCAGCACCACCAGCAGCGACGGCCACAGACGGGTAAAGCCCTCGGAGGCTTTCAACATGGTGGTGGCGATCACTTCCGCGACTATCGCCATCGTCAAATACATAAATCCGCTCATGGTTTTCTTCTGTCAGTTTACCGATGCGCAATTATGACGCGCCGGAAATAAATTGTCTTTAAACGGCGAAAACAATTTATTGAAGGACCTCAACCGGCGATGCAAATAGCGATGCCGGATACGCTTGCCGATTTATCGCCCGCCACACAAACGCGATAAAGCCGCGTTCAAACCCTCTGTTAGACTTTTTTCCATTACTGCGAAAGTGCGCTTTCGCGGCTTTGTGAGCAATGAAAAGGTAATGTCGATGATAACTACAGATGGTAATAATGCAGTCGCTTCCGTGGCCTATCGCACCAACGAAGTGATTGCCATCTACCCTATCACGCCAAGTTCCACCATGGCGGAGCAGGCGGACGCCTGGTCCGGCGATGGCCGGCAAAACATCTGGGGTGATATCCCGCGAGTGGTGGAAATGCAGTCGGAGGGCGGCGCGATCGCCGCCGTGCACGGCGCCTTGCAGACCGGCGCGCTGTCCACCTCGTTCACCTCATCGCAGGGTCTGCTGCTGATGATCCCGACGCTGTACAAACTGGCCGGCGAGCTGACGCCGTTTGTGCTGCACGTCGCCGCGCGCACCGTGGCCACGCACGCGCTGTCAATCTTCGGCGATCACTCTGACGTGATGGCGGTGCGCCAGACCGGCTGCGCCATGCTGTGCGCCGGCAGCGTGCAGGAAGCGCAGGATTTCGCGCTGATCTCGCAGACCGCCAGCCTCAACGCGCGCCTGCCGTTCATCCACTTTTTCGACGGGTTCCGCACCTCGCACGAGATCAATAAAATCGTACCGCTCAGCGACGATACGTTGCGGCACATGCTGCCGCAGGCGGCGATCGACGCCCACCGCCGCCGGGCGCTGTCGCCGGATCATCCGGTAGTGCGCGGCACTTCCGCCAACCCTGACACCTATTTCCAGTCGCGCGAGGCCACCAACCCTTGGTATGACGCCGCCGACCAGCACGTGATCGACGCCATGGAGGCCTTCGCCGCCCTCACCGGCCGCCACTACCGGCCGTTCGACTATTATGGCCACCCGCAAGCCGAACGCGTGGTGGTGGTGATGGGCTCCGCCGCCGGCACCTGCGAAGAAGTGATCGACACCCTGCTGACCCGCGGCGAAAAAGTCGGCGTGCTGAAAGTGCGGCTGTTCCGGCCGTTCTCCGCCAAACACCTGCTCGGCGCGCTGCCGGACAGCGTGCGCAGCGTCGCGGTGCTCGATCGCACCAAAGAACCGGGCGCGCTGGCCGAGCCGCTGTATCTGGACGTGATGACCGCGCTGGCGGAAGCCTACAGCCGGGGCGAGCGCGCCACGCTGCCGCGAGTGATCGGCGGCCGTTACGGCCTGTCGTCGAAGGAGTTCGGCCCGGACTGCGCGCTGGCGGTGTTTCGCGAGCTGGCCCAGCCGCAGCCGCGCCCGCGCTTCACCGTCGGCATCTTCGATGACGTCACCGGCCTTTCGCTGCCGCTGAGCGACGAAATCCTGCCGCAGCGCGCCTCGCTGGAAGCGCTATTCTACGGTTTGGGCAGCGACGGCTCGGTCTCGGCCACCAAGAACAACATCAAAATCATCGGCAACGCCACGCCGCTGTATGCGCAGGGCTATTTCGTCTACGACTCCAAAAAGGCCGGCGGCCTGACGGTCTCGCATCTGCGCGTCAGCGAGCAGCCGATCAATTCGGCCTATCTGGTCAGCCAGGCGGATTTCGTCGGCTGCCACCAGCTGCAGTTTATCGATAAGTACCAGATGGTTGAGCGCCTCAAACCCGGCGGCACCTTCCTGCTCAATACCCCTTACGGCGCCGACGAAGTCTGGTCGCGCCTGCCGCAGGAGGTACAGGCGCTGTTGCATCAACGCCAGGCGCGTTTCTACATCATCAACGCCGCCAAGCTGGCGCGTGAATGCCGGCTCGGCGCGCGCATCAACACCGTCATGCAGATGGCGTTTTTCCATCTGACGCAGATCCTGCCGAGCGACGTGGCGCTGCAACAGCTGCAGGACGCCATCGCCCGCAGCTACAGCAGCAAAGGCCAGGAGATCGTCGAGCGCAACTGGCAGGCGCTGGGCGCCACCCGCGGCGCGCTGATTGAAATCCCGCTGCAGCCGGTCGACGACAGCAGCCCGATGCGCCCGCCGGTGGTCTCGGACGCCGCGCCTGACTTCGTCAAAACCGTTACCGCCGCGATGCTGGCCGGACTGGGCGATGCGCTGCCGGTTTCCGCCTTCCCGCCGGACGGCACCTGGCCGGTGGGTACCACCCAGTGGGAAAAGCGCAACATCGCCGAAGCGATCCCGGTCTGGCAGCCCGACCTGTGCACCCAGTGCAACCATTGCGTCGCCGCCTGTCCGCACTCCGCCATTCGCGCCAAGGTCGTGCAGCCGGCGGAGATGGAACACGCCCCCGCCTCCCTGCAGTCGCTGGATGTCAAAGCGCGCGATATGCGCGGGCAAAAATACGTGCTGCAAGTGGCGCCGGAGGATTGCACCGGCTGTAACCTGTGCGTCGAGGTCTGCCCGGCGAAAGATCGCCAGAACCCGGAGATCAAGGCCATCAATATGGCTTCACGCCTCGATAATCTGACGGCGGAAAAAGACAACTACGATTTCTTCCTGCAGCTGCCGGAAATCGATACGGCGCAGCTGGAACGCATCGACATTCGCACCTCGCAGCTGATCACGCCGCTGTTCGAGTACTCCGGCGCCTGCTCCGGCTGCGGCGAAACGCCGTACATCAAGCTGTTGACCCAGCTCTATGGCGACCGATTGCTGATCGCCAACGCCACCGGCTGTTCGTCGATCTACGGCGGCAACCTGCCGACCACGCCGTACACCACCAACGCCGAAGGGCGCGGGCCGGCATGGGCCAACTCGCTGTTCGAAGACAACGCCGAATTCGGCCTGGGCTTCCGTTTGACGGTCGATCAACATCGCGCGCGGGTACTGCGCCTGCTGAATTCGCTGGCGCCGCAGCTGCCGGAGCAGTTGGTCAATGCCCTGCAGATGGAAGACGTGGCGCCGGAGCCGCGCCGTAAGCAAATCGCCGAACTGCGCACGCTGCTGGCGAGTATTGAAGGTGAAGATGCGCGCCAGCTGGCGACCGACGCCGACTATCTGGTGGATAAATCCATCTGGCTGATCGGCGGTGACGGCTGGGCCTACGACATCGGCTTCGGCGGTTTGGATCACGTCCTCAGCCTGACGGAGAACGTCAACGTGCTGGTGCTCGACACCCAGTGCTACTCCAACACCGGCGGCCAGCAGTCGAAGGCCACGCCGCTCGGCGCGGTGACCAAATTCGGCGAGCACGGCAAGCGCAAGGCGCGCAAGGATCTGGGCGTCAGCATGATGATGTACGGCCATGTTTACGTCGCGCAGATCTCGCTGGGGGCGCAGCTCAACCAGACGGTGAAAGCGATTCAGGAGGCCGAGGCCTATCCGGGGCCGTCGCTGATCATCGCCTACAGCCCGTGCGAAGAGCACGGCTACGATCTGGCGCTCAGCCACGATCAGATGAAACAGCTGACCGCCACCGGCTTCTGGCCGCTGTACCGCTTCGATCCGCGCCGCAGCGCCGAGGGCAAGGCCGCATTGGCGTTGGATTCGCGGCCGCCGAACAGCAACCTGTCGGAAACGCTGCTGAAAGAACAGCGTTTCCGCCGCCTGAACGCGCAGCAGCCGGAGGTGGCCAGCGCGCTGTATCAGGCCGCCGAGAAAGAGCTGAAGGAGAAATACGATTTCCTCAGCCTGCTGGCCGGCAAGGCGGAAAAGTCCGCCGCTGAGTAACCTCCCTTAGGGCGCGAGCGATTCGCGCCCTGATCTTTTACCGTTGACGTAAGGCGTAGCAATAAAACCTGCTGGCATTCCTGCGCGCAATCCGTACCATACAGGCCTCGCGTCGGGCGCGTGGAAGCTGGATGATGAATAATGATCAAAATCGGCCGGTTGAATGGTAAACTCGCGGTCTACAACGCCATGCCCCTAGTGCCCCCCATTGAGAATGAGCACGATTTAAATGTCAGAAAAGCAATCCGTTAGCCAAAAAGAGCAGTACAACCTGAACAAATTGCAAAAGCGCCTGCGCCGCAACGTGGGCGAAGCGATCGCCGATTTCAATATGATTGAAGAAGGCGACCGCATCATGGTCTGTCTGTCCGGCGGCAAAGACAGCTACACCATGCTGGAGATCCTGCGCAATCTGCAGCAGAGCGCGCCGATCAATTTCTCGCTGGTGGCGGTGAATCTCGACCAGAAACAGCCCGGCTTCCCTGAGCATATTCTGCCTGCTTACCTGGAAGGCTTGGGGGTGGAGTACAAGATCGTCGAAGAAAACACCTACAGCATCGTTAAAGACAAGATCCCGGAAGGCAAAACCACCTGTTCACTGTGCTCGCGCCTGCGCCGCGGCATTCTGTATCGCACCGCCACCGAACTGGGCGCCACCAAGATCGCGCTGGGCCACCACCGCGACGATATTCTGCAGACGCTGTTCCTCAACATGTTCTACGGCGGCAAGATGAAAGGCATGCCGCCCAAACTGATGAGCGACGACGGCAAGCACGTGGTCATTCGCCCGCTGGCCTATTGCCGCGAGAAAGACATCGAGCGTTTCTCGATCGCCAAAGCGTTCCCGATCATTCCATGCAATCTGTGCGGCTCTCAGCCTAATTTGCAGCGCCAGGTGATCGGCGACATGCTGCGCGACTGGGACAAACGTTACCCGGGCCGGCTGGAAACCATGTTCAGCGCCATGCAAAACGTGGTGCCTTCGCACCTGAGCGATATCAATCTATTCGATTTCAAAGGCATTCACCACGGCAGCGCGGTGGTGGACGGCGGCGATTTGGCCTTCGATCGCGAAGACATTCCGATGCAGCCGGTCGGCTGGCAGCCGGAAGATTCGGACGACGCGGCGCCTGCGCCGGCGCGTTTGGACGTGCTGGAAATCAAATAAGTCCCCTCGCCGCTCGCCACCCTGCGAGCGGCGACATTCTCCTCACTCGACGATCTCGATCCTGTTCACAGTTTGCGCAAAATTTGCTGGGCGATGCCGTTTTTACCCTATACTGTTCATTTATACAGTCATATGGAGATCGCGCAATGAATATCACCCCCTGCCTGTCCCACGTCTCGCTGGGCTCGAACGATTTCGTCGCCGCCGCGGCCTTTTACGATCGCACGCTGGCCGCCTTGGGTTGCCGACGGGTGCTGGAGCATCCCGGCGCGATCGGTTATGGCCGTGACTACCCGGAGTTCTGGCTGCAGGTGCCGATCGACGGCCAGCCCGCTTCACCCGGCAACGGCACGCACGTCGGTTTTTTCGCGACCAGCAAGCAACAGGTGGATGAATTCCATCGCCAGGCGCTGCTGGCCGGCGCCGTCGATGAAGGCGCGCCCGGTTCGCGGCCGCACTACGGTGAGGCTTACTACGGCTGCTTTGTCCGTGATTTGGATGGGCATAAGATTGAAGCCAGCTTCTGGGATGAAAGCGCGGCCTGAGGAAGAGAGAAATCGAATAAAAAAATGCCGGTGATTAAACCGGCATTGTACGAATCAAATGTGCTATGCAGTAATTCAAAAATAAGAAAGTAAGACAATTATGGAGCGCAACGCCCATCGCTTGACGTTGCATTCACCTGCGAGAGAGATCATGCCCCATTTCCCCCGGCTAAATGTTGATTTTGCTCAATGTTAACCGGGTTTTCGCCATTTTCGCCTACAGCCAGCGGCTGCGCTTCAGCCACCAGGCGACGCCAAGCACCAACCCGACCAGCATCAGGCAAAATGCCGCGAAACCGAAGGGGTTGCCGCCGCCCGGTATGCCGCCAAGGTTGACGCCAAACAGCCCGGTCAGGAAGGTGGTCGGCAGAAATACCATCGCCAACAGCGACATGGTGTAAGTGCGGCGGTTCATCGCGTCGGCCATCACCGTGGTAATTTCGTCGGACAAGATAGCGGTGCGTGCGATGCTGCCGTCCAGATCGTCCAACCCGCGCCCCAGGCGATCCGCGATGTCCTGCATGCGGCGGCGATCGTCGTCGCTCATCCACGGCAGGCGGTCGCTGGCCAGCCGTGCGAAAACGTCACGCTGCGGCGCCATGTAACGGCGCAGCACGATAAGCTGTTTACGGATCAACGCCAGCTGGCCACGCTCCGGCACCTGCTGTTCCAGCAAGGCGTCCTCCAGATCGATAATCTTGTCGTGCAGATCCTCAATGAATTCGCTGGTGTGATCGGTCAACGCATCGGAAATCTCCACCAGCCAGTTGCCGCTGTTGGTCGGCCCGGCGCCGCTTTGCAAATCGTTCACCACCTGATCGATGGAATACACCTTGCGGTGCCGCGTGGAGATAATCAGTTTATCGGTGATGTACACGCGAATGGTGACCAACTGGTCCGGCCGTGAGTTGGCGTTAAAGTTGATGCTGCGCAGCGTGATCATGGTGCCTTCGCCCTGGCGGCTGACGCGCGGCCGTGAGCTTTCGCCGGAGAGCGCTTCGCGCACCGAGTCCGGCAGCAGCGGCGTGGTGCTCAGCCATTCGGCGCTGGCCGGGTGCGCGTAATCAAGATGCAGCCAGCAAGGCGCGTCGCAGGTGATCTTGTCATCCCGCTCGATCGGCGTGACGCCGCCCTTGCCATCCAGCTGGTAGGCGTAGACCGCGTCGGCGACCTGCAGCTCGCTCCCCTCAATCACATCCATTCATTTATCCCCTCAGTCTTGCTTATGTTGCTGAGTCTAGCGTTATCACCTTGGAGATCAAAGACCAAGCTGTAACGCCAGTTTTCATGTTGTCCCATAAGCGTGGTCTATACTTCTGCTGCCAGGAACGCAAGACAGCCCGAGAGGAAACTCGCATGTTACAAATCAGCACCGCAGATATCTTGAAAATCGTCCTACCGACCGTCATTACGCTGTTTATCGCCGTGGTCAAAACGCCTTTTCGCATTCGGCGGGAAAACCACGATAAGCTGTTAAACCTGCTCGAATCCGTCGAGAAGCCCCAAAGCGCCCCCATACGTCTGTTGCGGTTTCGCGACTATATCGGCAACCGCAGCGCCGGCCTTGTTGCGCTGCAGCTGCTGCTGGCATTGCCGGATAGCGTAGCGGCGCTGGAACGCTATCGTTTCACCGGTGGCCGTCAGCAAATCTTGCGCGCCACGCCCGCAGGCTTCGTTTTGCGGCCAAGCGCCAATAACGCGTTCAAGCGTTTCTTGCTTTCCTGTCGCTATTTCTTGCTGTATTTGGTGTTCGTTACGTTGCTGGTGCTGTTCCCTGCGTTGACTCAATGGGGACTGCAGCAGTTAGGGGTATTGATTACGCCCTATTCACTCCGCTATCTGCCTAATGCGCGCATCACCGACGGCTGGCAGCTGCTGTTCCCCGGTTTATTATTTATTATCATTATGTTCAGCCTGGCATACCTGACCTTCAGGCAGCTGGCACGCGCGGGCAACCTCAGTTCGGAACGCGCCTTTTATCGCTACTATCAACGAGCGCGTGAGGAACAACGATGCCGGGAAGTCCTGAGACAACTGCGCGCTGCGCTGCGCCGAACCTGACGAGAATGCGCCGCCTGCGCTGCATCGCAATGGCCGCCCTGCTGCTGTTCGGCCAATCGGCTCGTGCAGAGCCGGTGTTAGAACGCCTCGCCACACCCTATCACGCGCCGACGGCGGCGGGTTCACTGCCTTATTTTGTCGCGCACGCTCACTCCCCCCAGCCGCGCACCGCGCTGGTGGTGATGCACGGCCACCCGCGCGATGTCGCCAAGACATTGCAAGCGGCGATCGACGCCGCGCAGGGAGCGGGAGACAACAGCTTGCTGGTCGCCCCGCTGTTCCAAGTACCGGAGACGCTCGCCGCCCGCTGCCGTTCCGCCGGGCTACCGGCGCCGCAAGAGGGGGACGCCCTGTGGCGCTGCGGCTCCTGGATCGAAGGCGGTTTGGATAATGGCGGGAAAACCGGCTCGTTCAACGCCATGGATAACCTGCTGGCCGATCTGAAACGGCGCTGGCCGTCGTTGCAGTCGATCACCGTCGCCGGTTTCTCCGCCGGCGCCCAATTCGTGCAGCATTATGTCGGCTTCGCCAACCCGCCGGACGGAGTGCGTCTGCGCTATGTCGTCGCCGATCCGGGCAGCTGGCTCTATTTTGACAACCTGCGTCCCCAGCCCCTTCATCCGGAGCGCTGTGGCAGTGAAAAAACCTGTCGCTTCCGCTGGCAAACGCTGGACGCCGGCCAGTGCCCACAGGCTAACCAGTGGAAATATGGTCCGGAAGCGCTTCCCGCTCACCTGCAGCGCACCGCCGACGCAGCACGCCGGCGCTATGCGGCGGCGGATATCACCTACCTGGCCGCAGACGGTGATACCGGCACCGCGCCGGGGGCCTACTATCGGATACTCGACAAATCCTGCGCCGCCCAGCTGCAGGGCCCCTACCGGTTGCAGCGCGCCCTGGCCTATGCCGACTATGACCGGCGCTATCTGGCGCCGGAGAAGCCGCATCGGTTAACCCTCGTTCCCGGCTGCGGACACAACGTCGCCTGCGTCTTTCCCGCGCCGGCGGCCAGGCAAGCGCTGTTCTCCATTAATGCAGACTAATAATAACGGCATTGAAATAAACCATTGCCGATAAATCAGACAATATCGCCGATAAAGCGCTGGTAATGCCGTTATTATTATGACTTAACATATTGCTATCAATTTTAATTCAAAATGATAATAATAAATCAACACAAAGCTGTTTCAGCGCAAATTTTAGGGGCATATACTTTTCTCACTACGAGGAGGTAGTTATGTTACGCGACCATTTAAAAATAAACGCCAGCGATACGCTGGAAAAAATCAGCAATATCCATTTGCAAAACCAGGGCCAGGAAGAGATCAGTGAGTTTGTGGTGAAAAACGCCGCCGGCCTGCAGATTGGCAAGGTCTCCGTCCACGATCGTTTCAGTACCCGTCGTTCTTATCCCACCAGCTACCGCATTACTCAGACCGATATGAGTGGCCGCGTAGTGGTGGACGCCATGCGGGACTGTCTGTAAGCGTAACCGCTCTCTGAAATAGACAATATTAATGTGATGATGGCAACCCTGTTTATTATTAAACGGGGTTTATCGCGTGGAAAAATTAATTAGCCTCGTGGTTTCGCCGTCGAGAAAATAACGCCCCCGCATTGCGCGGGGGCGATAAATAAGCCCACTCAGTGTTTGATGATATACATCGTTTGGCTATAGGCCACGTCTTCCGGATTGGTGATCGGGTAGCCTTTTACCCACGGTTTGATCAGGCGGCCGTTGGTGTATTGGTATATCGGCGCGATTGGCGCCTGATCGGCAATGATCTGTTCCATCTTGTTGTAATCGGCAGTCACCGCCGCCGGGTTGGTTTCCCGCCCCGCCTGCGCCAGCAGCTTGTCGTAGTCCGCGTTCTTGAACTTGGCGATATTGCCGCTGTGGGTGGAGGTCAGCAGCGACAGGAAGGTCGACGCCTCGTTATAGTCACCCACCCAGGAGGCGCGGATCACATCAAAATTGCCGGTATTGCGGCTGTCGATGTAAGTTTTCCACTCTTGGTTTTGCAACTTGACGTCAATCCCCAGCTTTTTCTTCCACATCGAGGCCACGGCGATGGCGATTTTCTGGTGGCTCTCGGAAGTGTTATACAGCAGCGTCAGCTTCAGCGGGTTGTTCGGGCCGTAACCGGCCGCCTGCAGCAATGCCTTGGCCTGCGCATCCAGCTCCGCCTGCGGCTGCTGTTGCAGCAAACTCGCCTCGGGTTTGAACCCGGCGGTGACGTCCGGCGTGAAGTGATAAGCCGGTTTTTCACCGGTGCCCAACACTTTCTCCGCGATAATCTTGCGATCGATGGCGTAGGACAAGGCCTGACGCACCCGCACGTCGTTGGTCGGCGCACGCTGGGTGTTGAACGCGTAATAATAGGTGCCGAGCTGATCCGGGGTGTACACCTGCCCCGGGATATCTTTCAGCAGCTTCTGATACATGTTTTTCGGGAAGGATTCGGTGATGTCGATGTCACCCGCCAGGTAACGCTTGGTGGCGTTGGATTCCTGGTTGATCGGCACGAAGGTCACTTTGGTCAGCACGGTGCGCGCATGATCCCAGTAATGGTCATTAGGCGTCAGCACCAGCTTCTCGTTCACCACCCGCTCCTGCAGTTTGAACGCGCCGTTGCCCACCAGATTGCCGACCTTGGTCCAGTCATTGCCGTATTTTTCCACCACCGCCTTGTTCACCGGGAACAGGCTGAAGTTGGCCGTCAGGCTGACGAAGTACGGCACCGGCTTGTCCAACTGCACCTTGAGCGTGTAGTCATCCGGCGCCGATACGCCCAAGCGATCGGCCGGCAGTTTGCCGCTGATGATCTGCTCGGCGTTCTGGATCCCCGCCAGTTGCGCGAACCAGGCGAACGGCGACAGATTTTTCGGTTCTACCAGCCGCTGCCAGCTGTAAATGAAGTCTTTTGCCGTGACAGGGTCACCGTTTGACCAACGCGCGTCTTTACGCAGATGGAAAATATAAGTCTGATTGTCGCTGGTCTGCCAGCGGGTGGCGACGCCGGGGATCACTTTGCCGTTGGCGTCCTGATTGACCAGCCCTTCGAACAGATCGCGCGCCAGCTGAGCCTCCGGCAAGCCAACCGCTTTGATCGGATCGAGCGAGGCCGGTTCGTCTTTAATGTGGCGCACGATTTCCTGTTTGTCCGCCAGCGCGGTGCCCGGGGGAACCTGCGCCGCCATGGCGCTGCTCATACAGGCGCCGATCGCCGCCGCGCAGAGCGCCAAACGAAAACCCCGTTGCATTTTTTTTCCCGTCATTATGATTTGTCCCCCGTTAACCATCTGAATTTTTTATCATATAGCACAAGATCCATCCGGCCTAGAGCCCGCGGGCGAGAAGTTGCAAAAAGTGCGATTCAGGCGATAAAAAACCCGTGCGGCGCAGGGCGGCACGGGTGGGATTACGGCAGCGACCGTCAGTCGTACAGGTGGATGCTGTTGATGCGGTAGCTGAACTCTTCACCCTCTTCTTCATCGAACACGGTGAAAAAGCCTTTCTCAGCCAGCGGACGGGCCGAGATATCGGTTTTTTGCAGCTGACGCGCATCCGCGTCGTCGTAGCCGTAGTCGAGATAGAAGACATCTTTCTGGTAATCGATATGCAGGGTGAACGGATAGTTCGATTCGTCCCCGCGCCCGTCGTCATTTTTCACCACGCCGAACCATTCCCCCTGACGGATCTGGTTTTCAGCGTCTACGCCGCACAGCAGCGTGATGGTGTCATTTTCATTTTCGCTATAGCTGGCGATGATTCTGGCTACTGGCATGTTAAATCCTCTTGCGGGTGATTGGCTTAGCTCTGCCGTTAGTATAACAACAGCCTCAGGCCAGGTGCGGTTTAATTGGCGTTTTCACCGCTACCGCATCACAGATCGCGCAAACGCCGCACAATTGCGATGGGAAAGATGTCTCAAAGCGTAATACACTGAATAAAATGACAATGACTCTCGGCCTTTAACTCAGGGACAACACCATGACCGAACATCGACCGCGCAGTGAACGTGGCCAGTTGGCCGTCGCAGGAGAGAACTACGGCAGCTCGCTGCTGGGCGCGCCGCTGCTCTATTTCCCGGCGGCGGTCAGCGGCCCGGAAACCGGGCTGATCATCGCCGGCACCCACGGCGATGAGAGCGCCGCCATCGTAACCCTGTCCTGCGCGCTGCGCAGCATCGCCCCCGAACAGTTGCGCCACCACGTGGTGCTGGCGGTCAACCCCGACGGCTGTCAGCTGGGGCTGCGCGCCAATGCCAACGGCGTCGATCTGAACCGCAACTTCCCGGCCGCCAACTGGCGCTCCGGGGACACCGTCTATCGCTGGAACAGCGCGGCGCCGGTGCGCGACGTCAGGCTCTCCACCGGCGGGCGTCCCGGCTCCGAACCGGAAACCCAGGCGCTGTGTCATCTGATCCATCGCCTGAAGCCGCATTGGGTGGTGTCGTTCCATGAGCCGCTGGCCTGCATCGAAGATCCCGCCAGCTCGCGGCTCGGCGTTTGGCTGTCGCACAAGTTCGAGCTGCCGCTGGTGACCAGCGTCGGCTATGAAACGCCCGGTTCGTTCGGCAGCTGGTGCGCGGATCTGTCGCTGCCGTGCATCACCGCCGAATTCCCGCCGATCTCCGCCGATGCCGCCAGCGAGCGTTACATCGACGCCATGACCGAACTGCTGACCTACCCGAATTAATCCCTACGGGGCGAGATCGACGATCGCCCCGCATTCGAACGCCAGACCCGGTTCGACGTCCCGCGCCAGCCAGGTCGGGCCGTCCAGATCGACGAAGCGCGCCGCCGGCGCCAGCGGTAAGGCGGCGGATATCGCCCGCGACGTGCACAACATGCAGCCGAGCATGATGGCGAATCCCTGTTCGCGCGCGGCCTGCGCCAGCGCCAGCGCCTCGGTCAAGCCGCCGGTTTTGTCCAGTTTGATGTTGACCATCTGATAGCGTTGTGCCAGCCGCGGCAGATCGGCGCGGGTGTGGCAGCTCTCATCGGCGCAGATCGGCAGCGGATGAATAAAGTGTTCCAATGCGGCGTCGTCACCGGCCGGCAGCGGCTGCTCCAGCATCGCTACGCCGAGATCGGCCAACAGCTGGCAGCGTGCCGCCAGCCCTTCCGCCTGCCAGGATTCATTGGCATCGACAATCAGCGTCGCCTGCGGCACCGCGGCGCGGATCGCCACCAGCCGCTCGCTGATATAGTGATCGTCGAGTTTGATCTTCAGCAGCGTGGCGCCCTGCCGCTCCAGCTCACGCGCGGCGAAGGCCATCGCTTCCGGCGTTCCGATGCTGACGGTCTGCGCCATGCGGATCTGCGCCGGCGCCGTCACGCCGCTGCGCTGCCACAGGCTCTGCCCGTGCAGACCACACTCCAAATCCCACAGCGCCGAGTCCAGCGCGTTGCGGGCCGCGCCCGCCGGCATCTGCATCAGTAGCTGTTCGCGGGTGATGCCTTGCGCGATCGCCGGCGCCATCTCAGCCAGCTGCGTCATCACCGATTCCTCGCTCTCGCCATAGCGCGGATACGGCGTGCATTCGCCGACGCCGCGCACGCCCTGCTGTTCGATTTCGACCACCACCACCCGGGCTTCGGTGCGGCTGCCGCGCGCGATCACGAAGGCGGTGTGCAGCGGCCAGGCTTCCGGGTAAAAACGCATGTCTCTCATAACGGCTCCTGAGCGAAAACTGCGCATCCAGGCAGGCTGATGCGCCGGTGATGTTTTATAGAACAGCCTAATATATACAACTATTTAGCAAACTTTGATATCCAATCCGCCCCGCTTGTCATAAACTGGCGTCAGGGTGTGAACCTGATGTTAACAGCCGTCGCCGGCGCGCCGTTTTATCAGGTTCATACCCTTTGTATAAACACCTGTAAAAGGAATCTAGCAATGACTCAGACAGTACATTTTCAAGGCAATCCGGTCAGCGTAGCGGGCAAACTGCCACAGCAGGGCGAACAGGCCAAGGCCTTCTCGCTGGTTGCCAAAGACCTGTCAGACGTAGCGCTGAGCAGCTTCGCGGGTAAACGCAAAGTCCTGAACATCTTCCCAAGCATCGATACCGGCGTCTGCGCGACGTCGGTGCGTAAATTCAACCAGCTGGCCAGCGGCCTGGATAACACCGTGGTGCTGTGCATCTCCGCCGATCTGCCGTTCGCCCAGTCTCGTTTCTGCGGCGCGGAAGGCCTGAGCAACGTGGTCACGCTGTCCACCCTGCGCGGCGCCGAGTTCAAACAGGCGTACGGCGTTGAAATCGCCGAAGGTCCATTGGCGGGCCTGACCGCGCGTGCGGTCGTAGTGCTGGATGGCCAGGACAACGTGCTGTACAGCGAGCTGGTGAACGAAATCACCACCGAGCCGGATTACGACGCGGCGCTGGCAGCGCTGAAATAATAAAGCCGGCGAACGCCGGCTTTGGATACACGGGAAGGCGCCGCAAGGCGCCTTTTTTATTCTTCGCCCTCAGCGCCGCCTTTGCGGCTGCTCAGGCCATACTCGCGCAGCTTGTTGGCGATGGCGGTATGGGAAACGCCCAACCGCTTCGCCAGCTTGCGGGTGCTGGGATAGGTGCGATACAGGCGCGTCAGCACCGAGCGCTCGAAACGCTTGCTGATGTCGTCCAGTGAACCGTCCAGCACCTCGTCGCCCAGCGACATCTCCACCTCGAACTCCGGCAACACGATATCCTGCGGCCGCAGTTCGTAGCCTTCGGTTTGCGTCAGCGCGCGGTAGATGGCGTTTTTCAGCTGGCGCACGTTGCCCGGCCAGCCGTATTTGCTGAGGAAGCTGCCCAGATCGTTCGCCAGCTTGGGCCGCGCCACGCCCTGCTCATCGGCGAAGCGCGCCACGAACAGCTCGGTCAGCGGCATGATGTCCTGCGGGCGTTCGCGCAGCGGCGGAATGGTGATGGTCAGCACGTTGAGGCGATAATAGAGGTCTTCGCGGAATTCGCCGCGCTGCACCAGCTCGGTCAGGTTCTTCTGGGTGGCGCAGATCACGCGCACGTCGACGTGCACCTCATGCTCTTCGCCGACCCGGCGGAACGTGCCGTCATTGAGAAAACGCAACAGTTTGGTCTGCATGCGCGGCGACATTTCGCCAATCTCATCCAGCAGCACCGAACCGCCGTTGGCCTGCTCGAAGAAGCCCTTTTTGCCTTCCAGCGCGTTGGGATAAGCGCCCGGCGCATGGCCGAACAGCTCGCTCTCCACCACGTCATCCGGCAGCGCGGCGCAGTTCAGCGCCAGGAACGGCTGTTTGCCGCGCGGGCTGCGCAGGTGGCAGGCGCGAGCCAGAATATCCTTGCCGGTGCCGGTATCGCCCACGATCAGCAGCGGCGCATCGAGCATCGCCAGTTTGCGCGCCTGCTCCAGCACGTGACGCATCTTGGCGCTCACCGCGACGATGTGATCGAATTCGGTATCGTCGTTCACCGACAGATTTTGCAGTTGGCGGCCCATGCGCGCGGTGGACTTCAACATCACCACCGCGCCGACCGCAGCCGGCTGTTGTTGTTCGTCCTCCAGATAGATAGGCGTAATGTCCATCAGGAAGTCCTGGCTGCGGATCACCACCCGTTCTGAGTGCGGCGCCGTATGCTCACTCTCCAGCCAGCGGCTGAAGTTATAGCCGCCGATCAACGCCCCGGCGGTCTGGTTGCGGATCTTGTCTTCGTTCAGGCTGAACAACGCCAGCGCCGCCGGATTGGCCAGCTCGACCTTGCCCTTCATGTCGATAGAGAACACCGGCTCCGGCATCGACTCCAGCAGCGCACGCAGCGCGCGATGCTCGCGTTCGGAAGGCATAAAGCTGACGGTGCGCACGTCGGTCACGCCGGCGATGCGGCGGATCTCCGCCATCAGCGCGCGGAAAGTATCGAAGTCCAGCTGGGAGAAATTGAGGTAAATGCGGCCGATGGGATCGATCTCGATGCCACGTAAGTCAATGCTGCGCGATACCAAAAGATCGAGTAATTCTCGAGTGAGACCGAGGCGGTCTTCGCAAAATACTTCCAAACGCATCAGTGTTGGCCTTATCTCTGCAGGTGCGGGGATCGTTAGCGATGATGATACTCCCTCGCACCGGGCGGTAGAAGCGATCTGTCAGCAAAAGTTGACAGAACTCTGATTTATTGCCGTGGTTGCTGATTTTAAACGCAAGCGAATAACAGCATCGGCGTCATTTTAGCCCACAAACAGAGAGTTATCACAAACAGATTTAATTTTGCAGATATTTATCACGCAAGCACAGGGGGATCGACTATCGTCAAGTCTCGATTACGTCCGGCGTTGGCGCCGGTGAAATAACGGCGCTGCCAGGAGCGCCGTCGCGGGGTTATTTGGCCTTGCCGTCGCTCTTTTTCAGCGTGTCTTTCAATTGGCCGATCAGCTGGCTGCGGAAATCGCCAAGCTTCGGTTTTTCCCCTTCCAGCCACGGCAGCGGGCGACACAGTTCCATCGCCTTGATGCCCAGCCGCGCGGTCAACAACCCGGCGCCGATGCCCTGCGCCGCGCGCGCCGACAGCCGCGCCGCCAGATCCTGCGACATCCAGTCCATGCCCACTTCGCGCACCAGTTCGGAGGCGCCGGCGAAGGCGATGTTGAGCAGCACCAGCCGGAACAAACGAATGCGGCTGAAGTAGCCCAGTTCGATGCCGTACAGCGCGGCGATGCGGTTAATCAAACGGATGTTGCGCCAGGCGATAAACGCCATATCCACCAGCGCCAACGGGCTGACGGCAATCATCAGCGTCGATTCGGCGGCGGAGCGGCTGATTTCGCGCCGCGCCTGATTGTCGAGCACCGGCTGCACCAGTTTGGCGTACAGCTCCACCACTTCACGGTCATTTTGGGTTTCATGCAGCGAGGCCTGCCAACGCTGCAACGCCGGATGCCCCTGATCCAGCCCGGCCTGGCGCGCCAGTTTCTCGCAGAATTCGCGCCCTTGCCCCAGTCCGTGGCTGTGCAACAGCTCGCGCGCCACGTCGCGCTCTTCCGCACGCTGGCGCAGCCGATACAAACGCCGCCATTCGGTGACCACCGAACCGACGCCGGCGAACACGATCAGGCCGCCGGCCACGCCGCCACCCATGGCGATCCAGTCCTGCTGCACCCAGGCGGTATGCACCCACTGCACGCCCTGCGCCACCACGCTGACGCCGAACAGCGCCAGCCCGGCGGTGACCATTTTGCGCCACAGGCTGCGTTTCGGCTTCAGCGCAGCGTTAATGATGCCCTCGGCGCGCCCTTCTTCCTCCTCCTGCTGCAGCTCCGGCGCCGCCGGAAAGAAGCTCTCCGCCTGCTCGGCGTCGAAAGCGACGCCGGCGCGCAACGCCGGTTCCTGCGGCGGCTGCAACGGCTCGTCAAAATCGATACGCGGTTTGATCGGCTCGCTCATCGCAATTTGTCTCCCAGTAAAAATTCCATCACCGCATCCAGACGGATATGCGGCAACGGGCTGTCCACGCTCATGGCGCGCGGGCGAAACTCATCGAAGTGAAATCCCTGGCTCTGCCAGAACGCCGGCCCCGGCAAACGGGCCGGCACTTCGCCGGGGAACACCGTCAGCGGCGCGCCGTCGCTGAGGCGATTGCCCTTCAGCGCCGGAATACGCTGCCCCTGATGATCGACAATGCCGCTCTCGGTCGCCTGCACCGAGGCCAGGCCGACGCAATCCATGCTGATGCCTTCGAACGCCGCGTTCTGCCACGCCTCTTGCACCAGCTGCTGCAGCAACGACACCAGATTGGCGTGCTGATCGGCGGTGATGTGGTCCGCCTTGGTGGCGGCGAACATCAGTTTGTCGATGGTCGGCGAGAACAAGCGGCGAAACAGCGTGCGTTTGCCGTAATGGAAACTCTGCATCAGTTGGGTCAGCGCCAGGCGCATGTCGTTGAACGCTTGCGGGCCACTGTTGAGCGGCTGCAGGCAGTCAACCAGCACGATTTGCCGATCGAAACGGACGAAATGCTCTTTATAGAAGTTTTTGACGATCGACTGGCAGTAATAATTGAACCGAGCGCGCAGCATGCCGATATTGGTGTGTTTGTCGGCCTGCGCCAGTTTCGACTCGCCCACCGCGGCAACATCGGGCCACGGGAAAAACTGCAGCGCCGGCGCGCCGGCCATGTCGCCCGGCAGCACGAAACGGCCCGGCTGAATGAAGTGCAGACCTTCGCTTTTGCAGCGCAACAGATAATCGGTGTAGGCCTGGGCGATCGCCGCAAGGCGATTTTCGTCGGCCGGGAGCAGCGGATCGCAGGTTTTACACAGGTCAAGCCAGGGCTTGGCCCATTCGGCGCGTTCCCCCTGCAGCAGCCCGGTCATCTGCCGCGACCAGGCCAGGTAATCCTGCTCGAGCATCGGCAGATCCAGCAACCATTCGCCCGGATAATCGACGATCTCCAGGTACAGCGTCGAGGTGTCTTTGAAATGGCGCAGCAACGAGTCGTTGGAGCGGTAACGCAGCGCCAGTCGGATTTCGCTGACGCCGCGCGTCGGCGTCGGCCAGGCCGGCGGCGCGCCGTACAGCTGCGCCAACCCTTCGTCGTAAGTGAAACGTTGGATGCCGAGATCGCGCTGCGGGATGCGCTTGACGCCCAGCAGGCGTTCTTCGCGCACCGGTGAAAACAGCGGCATGCGCGCGCCGCTGTGCACATGCAGCAGTTGATTGACGAAGGCGGTGATAAAGGCGGTTTTGCCGCTGCGGCTCAGGCCGGTCACCGCCAGGCGCAGATGGCGATCCATTCCGCGGTTGACCAGCGAGGTTAACTCATTTTGCAGTCGTTTCATTGCTCTCCTTGACGTAACGCCCGAATGCCTTGTTCAGGCCTTTACGGAACAGCGGTTCCAGCACCAGCGCCAGCACGAAGCGCACCGGTTTGCGGCCGACGGTCTTCAACAGCCAGCCGGCGGCGCCCGCCGGGCCATAGTTCAATAACGCTATGATGATGACTTTAGCCAATGTCTTCAACATTGCCGCCGCTCCTGATTTAAATCCACCCGTTCTGGTGGCGTTCGCGACATCAATTTTATTCATGACAATGCCCTCCGGCACAAGACGATTAAGATAACCTTCAACGGGATGACGGCGGCGAGATACCCGGCCTGCACAGGCCGGATATCGCAAGAAGAGTTACAGCTTGCGGAAGCGGCTCTGAACGCCGAAGGTGTCGGACGTCACGTAACGCTCGACCTGACGCAGCTGCTGTTCGCCGCTGCCCAGCTCATATTCCAGCTGATCGAGCAACTGGCGCGGCGTCTTCTGATGCTCGCCCTCGAAACGGCTGGCCGGCGCTTCGTCCAACACGAACACCAGCGCGATATAGGCCACCAGCGTGAAGAAAAACAGCCCAAAGAACAGCGACAGCACCACCATCACGCGGATCAGGCGCACCGGCACGTCGAAATAGTGGGCCAGACCGGCGCAGACGCCTTTTACCATGCCTTCTTCGGGTACGCGATAAAGCTTTTTACTGCCCAGCGTCATGCTCATCAGGACTGTCTCCAGTTCGGGTGTTCCGCATCGAGGATCTCTTCCAGCGCCTGAATGCGTTCACGCATGCGTTTGGCGTCTTCCGCCAGCTGCGCCAGGCGCTGCATTTCTTGCTGACTCAGCTGGATGCCGGTCTGTTGCCGATTGCTGTAATGCAGCCAAAGCCAAATCGGCGCGACAAACAGCACGAAAATTGTCAGCGGAATGGCAAGTAATAAAGCACTCATTGTTATTCCTTCTTATCGGATCCTGGATAGGCGGCCACCTCCGGCGTGTGGCCGCGGTTCGCCTTACTCGGAGCGGTTCATCTTGGCTTTCAGCGCCGCCAGCTGCTCACTGATGGCGTCGTCGGCTTTCAGCTCGGCAAACTCCTGGTCCAGCGACTTCTTTTTACCGATGCTGATGCTTTCCGCTTCGGCTTCCATATGGTCGATGCGACGTTCGAACTGTTCGAAACGCGCCATCGCCTCATCCAGCTTGCCGCTGTCGAGCTGACGGCGCACCTCGCGCGAAGAAGATGCGGCCTGATGGCGCAGCGCCAGGGCCTGCTGCCGCGCGCGGGTTTCGGTCAGCTTGTTTTCCAGCTCACCGATTTCGCTCTTCATGCGCGCCAGCGTTTCTTCTACGGTCGCCACTTCCTGCGTCAGCGTGGCGATCAGGTCGGCAACCTTTTGTTTTTCGATCAGCGCCGCGCGGGCCAAGTCTTCTTTATCTTTGCGCAGCGCCAGCTCGGCTTTTTCCTGCCAGTCGCTTACCTGGCTTTCACCCTGCTCGATGCGACGCAGCAACTGCTTTTTCTCCGCCAGCGCGCGCGCCGACGTAGAACGGACTTCAACCAGCGTGTCTTCCATCTCTTGGATCATCAACCGCACCAGCTTCTGCGGATCTTCCGCCTTGTCCAGCAGGGTGTTGATGTTGGCGTTCACGATGTCGGCAAAACGAGAAAAAATACCCATAATTCACTTCCTCTTGGTTCTGATGGCGTCTGAAGCGCCGCGTTAAGTCGTACAGCTTGCCCAAAGAGATAATCAAAACCCGTGCCAACTTTTATCTAATTGAAAAACAACAACTCTTTATTTTTGACTCTCTGCGCGCTTGCTGTAGAGTGATTATTTTCACCAAACATTGGCGAATTTCATCATGAACGAACAGCCAGAGAATTTGTTGGGCGAAGCAAACGCCTTTGTCGAAGTATTGGAGCAAGTCTCCCAGGTGGCAAAGCTGAACAAACCGGTGCTGGTGATCGGCGAGCGCGGCACCGGTAAAGAGCTGATCGCCCATCGTCTGCACTACCTCTCCAACCGTTGGCAAGGGCCGTTCATCTCGCTCAACTGTGCGGCGCTGAATGAAAACCTGCTGGATTCCGAGCTGTTCGGCCACGAGGCCGGCGCCTTTACCGGTGCGCAGAAACGTCATCTGGGCCGCTTCGAGCGCGCCGACGGCGGCACGCTGTTCCTCGATGAGCTGGCGACCGCGCCAATGCTGGTGCAGGAGAAATTGCTGCGGGTGATCGAATACGGCCAACTGGAACGCGTGGGCGGCAGCCAGCCGCTGCGGGTAGATGTGCGCCTGGTGTGCGCCACCAACGACGATCTGCCGGCGCTGGCGGCGGCGGGCAAGTTCCGCGCCGATCTGCTGGATCGGCTGGCGTTCGACGTGGTGCAGCTGCCGCCGCTGCGGCAACGCCGGCCCGATATCATGTTGCTGGCCGAGCACTTCGCCATTCAAATGTGCCGTGAGCTGGCGCTGCCGCTGTTTCCCGGCTTTACCGAACGCGCCAGGCAGACGTTGCTCAACTACGGCTGGCCGGGGAACGTGCGCGAACTGAAAAACGTGGTGGAACGTTCGGTCTATCGTCACGGCGACAGCGACAACCCGCTGGATGAGATCGTCATCAACCCGTTTGCGCCACGCGAGGCCACGCCGCTTACGCCTGCCCCTGAAGGCGCCGGCGCGTTGCCGGCGCTGCCGCTCGAGCTGAAAAACTGGCAGTTGGAGCAAGAGAAGGCGCTGATCGAAGCAGCGCTGCAGCAAGGGCGATTCAACCAGCGCAAGGCGGCGCAGCTGCTGGGGCTCACTTACCATCAGCTACGCGGTATGCTGAAAAAGCATGCGCTGCTGCAAAACGGCGAGCAAGACGAGGAATAACAGGCAAAAAAAAGCCAGCACCCGAGCTGGCTTAAAAAACACTGGAAGCAATGTGAGCAATGTCGTGCCTTCCACATCAGAGCCGCAAACTGTGGCCTTCCGTGAACTGCCAGGTGATGATAATAGTTATCAGTATCGTCTGTAAAGCACTTTGTTGAGAATTTTTCTCATTACCATACGAAGATTGCGCAATTACCACTCAGGGAACGGGTCTGCCATCTCCAGCCAATAGTCCACGCCGGCGGCCATTTCGTCGTCGCTCAGCAGGCAGTCGTCCAGCAGACGCACGATCGCCGCCTGTTGCAAGTGCTGGCCGATAAACACCAGCTCCTGGCGCATGTCGCCGAACGGCTCCACCCATTTCTCCTGTATATGCGCCCGCGTTTGCGGATCTTGCGGCCAATTGTCTTGCGGGATCGCGCGCCAAAAGGTGCCCGCCAGGCCGTAATGGGCGATGCCGCCGGCCTGGCTCCACTGCCCGGCCTGCCGCGGCCGTGTCGCCAGCCAGAAGAAGCCTTTCGAACGCAGTAGCTTACCGCCGCCCCAGTCGCCGTTGATCACGCGGTAGAACTTGTCCGGCGCAAACGGCCGCCGCGCCTGATAGACAAAGCTGCTGATGCCGTAGCTTTCCGTCTCCGGCACGTGTTCGCCGCGCAGCTCTTTCAGCCAGCCGGGCGCCTGCTGCGCCTTTTCAAAGCTGAAGCTGCCGGTATTCAGCACCGCCTCCAGCGGCAGTTTGCCCGGCGCGATCGGCACAATGCGGGCGTCGGGATTCAGGCTGGCCAGCAGCGCCATCACTTCGCCCTGCTGCGTTGGCGTCAACAGATCGGTCTTGCTGACCAGGATCACGTCGCAGAATTCAATTTGTTCAATCAACAGGTCCGCCACGCTGCGCAGATCGTCCTCGCCCAGGCTTTGGCCGGCCTCCTGCAGGCTTTGCGCCTGTTGGTATTGCCGGATGAAATTCACCCCGTCGACCACCGTCACCAGGGTATCCAGCCGGGCGAACTGCGACAGGCTTTCGCCCGTTTCATCCTCAAAGGTAAAGGTTTCCGCCACCGGCAGCGGTTCGGAGATGCCGCTCGATTCGATCAACAGATAATCGAAGCGCCCGTCCTGCGCCAGCTCGCGCACCGACACCAGCAGGTCTTCGCGCAGCGTGCAGCAGATGCAGCCGTTGCTCATCTCCACCAGCTTCTCCTGCTGGCGATCGAGGCGCACTTCATTCTCCACCAGCGCAGCGTCGATATTCACCTCGCTCATGTCGTTGACGATCACCGCCACGCGCATGCCCTGCCGGTTGTTCAGGATGTGGTTCAGCACCGTGGTCTTGCCGGCGCCGAGAAAGCCGGAAAGCACGGTCACGGGAAGTTGTTTCATGGGGACCTCATTAAAATTCATTGCGTAATGCCTGGTAACCGCGCACCAGCTCGACGTTGGTGGCGGCCACTTCTTCCGAAAACTGCAGCGCGCCGCGATCGACCTGGCGATAGCGCGACAGGTCGCTGTCCGGCCCCACGCGCTCGGTCGAGGGGATATAGCGGTTTTCCGGCAGCGTTACGCCGTCCACCACCGCGTTGTAGCGCACCACGCAGCCGGACTGAACGTGGCAGTTGAACAGCACGCTGTTGAAGCCGATAAACACCCGATCGTCGATGCGGCACGGGCCGTGCACGATGGCGCGGTGGGCGATCGAGCTGTAACGGCCAATAGTCACCGCCGCCCCGCTCTTGGAATGGATCACCACGCCGTCCTGAATATTGGAGTGCGAGCCGATGACGATCGGCTCCATGTCGCCGACGGCGTTCAACTCATCGGCGCGAATTACCGCATAAGGGCCGACGTAAACGAAATCCTCAACGATCACCCGGCCGCAAATAATAGCGGTGGGATCGATGTAGGCCAGCGGCGAGACCTGCGGCAGATGGCCGCTGGGATTTTTACGCAGCATGGTGTTCTCCCCGCCAGCTCAGCTCCGCCACCGCATTGTGGGCATGCAGGCTCTCCTGATGCTCGACGCGCAGCGAAAAAGCGCGGTAGTCGCACTGGCTGCGCAGCATGCGATACAGACGGCGCGCCGCGTCCTCGCAAAACATCAGATTCTGACCGTTGGCCAATGCGAAGGCCTGTTCGTCGCAGCGTTTCACCAGCGTTTGCACCGGCGTGCCCAGCGCGTGTTCGATGCGATCAATCAGTTTCACCGGCTCAAACGCCCGTTCATTCTCGGGCGTCACGGTGATCCAGGCCCAGCTGCGCTGGCTGTGGGGGGTGGCCGGCATCCCTTGCTCCAGTAGCCACTCGCTCACCTGCCGTTGGCTGACCCGCTCCACCGCCTGTTCAAAATCAAACTGGAACTGTTGCTGCGCCAGCTGACGGCTGAGCGCCGCCGAACTCGGGCAGGTGGAGGAATAAGGCACGCCGACGGTCAGTGCCAGCGTCAGCGTATCCGTCAGAGTGGCCTCAATGCGCAGCGGATAGGCTTTCCAGCCGCGCTGCGGCGACAGCAGCGCCGGGCGTGACAGCAACAGCTCGCCACTGATCGACAAGCTGGCGCGATCGCTGTGTTCCGGCTGCGAAGCCAAAAAGGCCTGCAGCGTAAGGCCGATGCGCTGCGGCGTCAGCTCGCCCTGCGTCAACTCGTCCAGCGCCAGATACAGCCGCGACATGTGAATGCCGCGCTCGCCCGCCGCTTCGGCGCGCAGGTTGATACCGGCGTCGACCTTCGCCATCAATGGCTTGCCGGCCAGCTCCAGCGGCAGCGCGATCCCTTGCATCCCGACCCAATCGAGCCCGACATCACTCATTTCGCCGCGCCATGCCTGAGCATCCGGCAGCGAACGGCGTGGTGGAAGTGCAACTTCGTTCATACATCCCCTTGCGTTATTGTGACTTTGCCGGGGAACGGTAACATGATTTTGTTATATTATAACATAACATAAAAAACTTTTTTCTTGCCGCTGAACGGGCTGATTAATCAAGTCGCAGAAAACTCAGCGATTTTGCTCAATGGATTGGGCTGCTGGTCAGAGTGCGATACACTAACGCTATTGCTGATTAACCCATGAGCCTCTATGCGTGGTTTACCCTTTTGGATACTGTCGTTGTGCCTGACGGGCTCTGCCCTGGCCGCGACAACACCGCCCGCGCCCAGCGCGGCGCCGCTGCCGGACATTCGCCAGAGCGGCTTTGTTTATTGCGTCAGCGGCATACTGAATACCTTCAACCCGCAAATGGCCAGCAGCGGCCTGACGGTGGATACCCTGGCCGCCCAGCTGTACGATCGCCTGCTGGACGTCGACCCCTACACCTATCGCCTGATCCCCGAGCTGGCGCAGAGCTGGGAGGTGCTGGACAACGGCGCCACCTACCGCTTCCATCTGCGCAAGGACGTGCCGTTTCAGACCACCGCCTGGTTCACGCCCACCCGCAAGATGAACGCCGACGACGTGGTATTCAGCTTCGCCCGCGTATTCGATCAGAAACACCCGTATCACGACGTGAACGGCGGCGAATACCCCTATTTCGACAGTCTGCAGTTCGGCGATTCGGTGCAGAGCGTGAGAAAGCTCGACGACTATACGGTGGAGATTCGCCTGCAGTCGCCGGACGCCTCGTTCCTGTGGCACCTGGCGACCCACTACGCGCCGGTGCTGTCCGCCGAGTACGCCGATCTGCTGACGCGTGAGGGCCATCAGGAGCTGATCGACCGCGAGCCGGTCGGCAGCGGCCCGTTCCTGCTCAACGAATACCGCTCGGGGCAATATATTCGCCTGGCGCGCAACGCCGCCTACTGGAAAGGGCTGCCGCGCATGCCGCAGGTGGTGATCGATCTGGGCGCCGGCGGCACCGGCCGCCTCTCCAAGCTGCTGACCGGCGAATGCGACGTGCTGGCTTATCCGGCGGCCAGCCAGCTGTCTATCCTGCGCGACGATCCGCGCCTGCGCCTGACGCTGCGTCCGGGGATGAATATCGCCTATCTGGCGTTCAACACCCGCAAACCGCCGCTCGACAACCTCAATGTGCGCCAGGCGATCTCGCTGGCGATCAACAACCAGCGGTTGATGCAGTCTATCTATTACGGCACGGCGGAAACCGCCGCCTCGATCTTGCCGCGCGCCTCCTGGGCCTATGACAACGACGCGCACGTCACCGAGTACGATCCGGCCAAATCTCGCGAGATGCTGCGGCAGGCCGGCGTCGGCCAGCTGAACCTGAAGCTGTGGGTGCCGACCGCCTCCCAGTCTTACAACCCGAGCCCGCTGAAAACCGCCGAGCTGATCCAGGCCGACCTCGGCCAGGTGGGCATCAACGTCACCATCGTGCCGGTGGAGGGTCGCTTCCAGGAAGCGCGCCTGATGGAGATGAACCACGATCTGACCCTGACCGGCTGGGCCACCGACAGCAACGATCCGGACAGCTTCTTCCGGCCGCTGCTGAGCTGCGCGGCAATCCGTTCGCAAACCAACTATGCTCACTGGTGTGACCCGAGCTTCGACGAAGTGCTGCAGAACGCGCTGCTGTCGCAGCAGCTGTCTCAGCGCATCGACAACTACCGCAAGGCGCAGAAAATCCTCGAGCAGCAATTGCCGGTGCTGCCGCTGGCGTCTTCCCTGCGCCTGCAGGCCTATCGTTACGACATCAAGGGATTGGTGCTGAGCCCGTTCGGCAACGCCTCGTTCGCCGGGGTGTACCGTGAATCCGCGCCGGAGGTGAAAAAGTGATTATCTTTACCCTGCGCCGCATTCTGCTGCTGCTGATCACGCTGTTCTTCCTGACGCTGGTCAGCTTCAGCCTGAGCTATTTCACGCCGCGCGCGCCGCTGAACGGCGCCGCCCTGCTGGACGCCTATCAATTCTACTTCGTCAGCCTGCTGCACTGGGACTTCGGCGTCTCCAGCATCAACGGCCAGGCGATCAGCGAACAGCTGCGCGAAGTGTTCCCGGCCACCATGGAACTGTGCCTGCTGGCCTTCGCCCTGGCGCTGTTTATCGGCATTCCGCTGGGCATCATCGCCGGCGTGCTGCGCGGCAAGTGGCAGGACACCGCCATCAGCACCTTCGCGCTGCTGGGCTTTTCGATGCCGGTGTTCTGGCTGGCGCTGCTGCTGATGCTGTTCTTCTCGCTGCATCTCGGCTGGCTGCCGGTTTCCGGCCGTTTCGATCTGCTGTATCAGGTGAAGCCCATCACCGGTTTCGCGCTGATCGACGCCTGGCTGTCGGACTCGCCGTATCGCGCCGAGATGATCGGCAGCGCCCTGCGTCACATGATCCTGCCGATCGCCGCGCTGGCGGTGGCGCCCACCACCGAAGTGGTGCGGCTGATGCGCATCAGCACCGACGACGTGCTGAGCCAAAACTACATCAAGGCCGCCGCCACCCGCGGCCTGTCGCGCTTCACCATCATTCGTCGCCACGTGTTGCACAACGCGCTGCCGCCGATCGTGCCCAAACTGGGGCTGCAGTTCTCCACCATGCTCACGCTGGCGATGATCACCGAAGTGGTGTTCAGCTGGCCGGGCCTCGGCCGGTGGCTGATCAACGCCATTCGCCAACAGGACTATGCGGCGATCTCCGCCGGCGTGATGGTGGTCGGCACGCTGGTGATCACCATTAACGTTCTGGCCGACATTCTGGGTGCGGCAACCAACCCGCTGAAACATAAGGAATGGTATGCCCTTCGATAACGTATACCGCGAGAAAAAGATGCCGAGCCCGCTGCGCTACACCTGGCGGATTTTCTACGGCGACGCGCTGGCGATGATCGGTTTTTACGGCGTGATCGCCCTGTTGCTGCTGTCGCTGTTCGGCAGCCTGCTGGCGCCCTACGCGCTGGATCAGCAGTTCCTCGGCTATCAACTGCTGCCGCCGTCCTGGTCGCGCTACGGCAACGTGTCGTTCTTCCTCGGCACCGACGATCTCGGGCGCGACATCCTCAGCCGCCTGTTGACCGGCACCGCCGCCACCTTCGGTTCCGCGCTGGCGGTGACGCTGGCCGCGGCGTTCTGCGGCGTGATCCTCGGCGTGTTCGCCGGCGTCACCCACGGGCTACGCTCGGCGGTGCTCAACCACATCCTCGATACCCTGCTGTCGATTCCGTCGCTGTTGCTGGCGATCGTGGTGGTGGCGTTTATCGGCCCCAAGCTTGAACACGCCATGCTGGCGGTGTGGCTCGCCTTGTTGCCGCGCATGGTGCGCACCATCTACAGCGCGGTGCACGACGAACTGGAGAAAGAGTACGTGGTGGCGGCCCGGCTTGACGGCGCTTCCACGCTGCAGATCCTGTGGTACGCGGTCATGCCGAACATCGCGGCGGTGCTGGTGACCGAGTTCACCCGCGCGCTGTCGATGGCCATTTTGGATATCGCCGCGCTCGGCTTCCTCGATCTCGGCGCGCAGTTGCCTTCGCCGGAATGGGGAGCGATGCTCGGCGATTCGCTCGAGCTGGTGTACGTCGCGCCCTGGACGGTGATGCTGCCCGGCGCGGCCATCCTCGTCAGCGTGCTACTGGTTAACCTGTTGGGCGACGGTATGCGCCGCGCAATCAATGCCGGGGTGGAATAATGCCGTTACTCGATATCCGCAATTTGACGATTGAATTTATGACCGCCGAAGGGCCGGTCAAGGCGGTCGATCGCGTCAGCATGACGCTGACCGAGGGCGAAGTGCGCGGGCTGGTGGGCGAATCGGGCTCCGGCAAGAGCCTGATCGCCAAGGCCATCTGCGGCGTAACCAAAGACAACTGGCGCGTTACCGCCGATCGCTTTCGTTTCGACGACATCGATCTGCTGCAGCTGAGCCCGCGCGAGCGGCGCAAGCTGGTGGGCCACAACGTCTCAATGATCTTCCAGGAGCCGCAGTCCTGTCTCGACCCTTCCGAGAGCATCGGCCGTCAGCTTGCGCAGGCCATCCCGGGCTGGACCTATAAGGGCCACTGGTGGCAGCGCTTCAACTGGCGCAAACGCCGCGCCATCGAATTGCTGCACCGCGTCGGCATCAAGGATCATGACGACATCATGGGCAGCTTCCCGTACGAGCTGACGGAAGGCGAGTGCCAGAAAGTGATGATCGCCATCGCGCTGGCCAACCAACCGCGCCTGCTGATCGCCGATGAGCCGACCAACGCCATGGAACCGACCACGCAGGCGCAGATTTTCCGTCTGTTGGCGCGCCTCAACCAGAACAACAACACCACCATTCTGCTGATCAGCCACGACCTGCAGATGATGAGCAAGTGGGCCGATCGAGTGAACGTGCTGTACTGCGGGCAAACGGTGGAGAGCGCCCAGTGCGAAGAGTTGCTGGCGGCGCCGCACCACCCTTACACCCAGGCGCTGATCCGCGCCATGCCGGACTTCGGCCGCTCGCTGCCGCACAAAAGCCGGTTGAATACGCTGCCGGGCGCCATTCCTTCGCTGGAACACCTGCCGATCGGCTGCCGCCTGGGGCCGCGCTGCCCTTACGCACAGAAGAAGTGCATCGAAACGCCGCGCCTGCGGCCGGTCAAAAACCACTTCTTCGCCTGCCACTTCCCGCTGAACATGGAGGAGCAATAACATGGAAACGCTGTTGGAAGTGCGCAACCTGAGCAAAACCTACCGCTACCGCACCGGGCTGTTTCGCCGCCAGCACGTCGAGGCGGTGAAATCGGTCAGCTTTACCCTGCGCGAAGGCCAGACGCTGGCGGTGATCGGCGAGAACGGCTCCGGCAAATCCACGCTGGCGAAGATGCTCTCCGGCATGGTGGAACCCACCGCCGGCGAGCTGCTGATCGACGATCATCCGCTGGCGTTCGGCGATTATCGTTACCGCAGCCAGCGTATTCGCATGATTTTTCAGGATCCGAGCACCTCGCTCAACCCGCGCCAGCGCATCGGCCAGCTGCTGGATGCGCCGCTGCGGCTGAACACCGATCTTGAGCCAGCCGAACGCGAGCAGCGTATCAACCAAACGCTGCGCCAGGTCGGCATGCTGCCGGATCACGCCTACTACTATCCGCACATGCTGGCCTCCGGGCAAAAACAGCGCGTCGCGCTGGCCCGCGCGCTGATCCTGCAACCGAAGGTGATCGTCGCCGATGAGGCGCTGGCCTCGCTGGACATGTCGATGCGCTCGCAAATCATCAACCTGATGCTGGAGCTGCAGGAAAAACACGGCATTTCCTATATTTATGTCACCCAGCACCTCGGCATGATGAAGCATATCAGCGACCAGGTGCTGGTGATGCACGAAGGGGAAATCGTCGAACGCGGCAGCACCGCGGAGGTGTTGGCGGCGCCGCTGCACGAATTGACCAAGCGCCTTATCGCCAGCCACTTCGGCGAGGCGCTGACCGCCGATGCCTGGCGGCGCGACGGCGGCCGCTTCTGAGTCACACTTTCACCTCCAAACCCGCTGCGGCGGGTTTTTTATCACCTTGCACGCCTGCCGCTTAGCAAGAAAGCGCACATGCAAATTACATTCTTGTTATATATCCTTATATTTTATTCCTTTCAGTTATTGATTAGTCCGTAACATTATTTTATCTCGCCAGGGCGATCGGTGAGGATATCCCCTACGTTGCACTTCTCATACGACAGGATATCGCACTGATGAACAGCATTCGCCATCGCCGCCTTACGCAGTTTCTGCTCACGCTGGCAGCCGGTTTTTCTGTTTACGGCCACGCCCTCTGCTGTGATGAGCTGCGCTAAAACCGCCTTTCGCCCCGCCTGCGGGCATGTTGCCTCTTTGTCCAGCCGACGCTGCCGCGCGCAGCGGCGGTTGTTGATCATGATTAAGGATTGACCCTATGGAACGACTCCGTCGACAACATAATGCCCAGTGGTATCACGAAACCCAAAGCAGCGTGCGGGGCGATGCGCCGCTGGAACCCCAGGCGGCCACCCTTCGCGATCGCTTTCTGCTGGGGCTGGGCGCCTTCGCCGATGAAGCCTTAAACAATGCGCTCAGCGCTCACGCCGGGGTGTTCAGCGCCTCGTTGGCCGGTTACCACGCGCTGTTTCCCGACCAGGTGCCGCTGTCACGATACGTGACATTGTCACCCTACGATCGCCTCAGCACCGCGTTGACCGTCGCTCAGGTGACGGGCGTGCAATCGCTTTGTAGCCACTACGCCGCCCGCCTCACCCCGCTGCACAGCCCGGACGCCTCCCGGGAAAGCAATATCCGCCTTGCTCAGATCACCCAATATGCCCGCCAGCTTGCCAGCCAGCCCACGCTGATTTGCCGCAAGGCGCTGCAACAGCTCGCCGACGTCGGGCTGAGCCCGGCGGATATTGTCACCTTTTCGCAGGTGATCGGTTTTGTCAGCTATCAGGCGCGCGTGGTCGCCGGCGTCGCGGCGTTGGCCGGCCGGCCGGCGGTGGTGGTGCCCGGCTTTCCTAACGTCGAAGACGCCGATGGCATCGCTTTCAGCGCCGACGAACTGAATTGGTCTGCCCGCCTGCCGCCGATCGACGCGGAAACCGCCGCCGCCGAACAGCTTGATGTGTTGGATCAAAGTCACCCGCAGGCGCGCGCCGAATCTTATTATTTGCTGTTAGCCCACGACGCCGCCACCCTGCGCGAGCGCAACGGGGTGTTCAACGGCATCAATGCCGAAGGATATGGGTTATCGAGTCGCCTCAAGGCGCTGGCGACGCTGGCGGTCTCGCGCATCAACGGCAGCCGTTACTGCGCGGCCACCGTCGCGCAAGAATTGCAGGATGAAGGATTGGTTCAGGCGCTGTTCGCCGGGCTGCCTCAGGGGCTGGCGTATACCGAAGATTCGGTAAAACTCGCAGTGATGCGCACCGCCGCCGAGCTGACTCGCGCACCTGAGAAGTTCACCCCGCAGAGCGTGCAGCCGCTGTTCAACAGCGGCCTGGATCAGGCGCAGGCGCTGGAGGTGATCCTCACCGTCGCGCTCTACGCCTGGGAAAACCGCCTGCGCCAAACGCTGGGCGATGCGGAATCTTTCAGCGCTATCGACTGAATACCACTACGCGGCTAATACTGGCCGCAATACATTCTTCCTTCAGATATTTTGCCGCCGCAACCACTCGCTGGCGGCATCGAAAAACTTCTGCGCCAACGGCGTGGCGCGCTCCGACATATCGACCACCACCGCCGCATGACGCGGCATGGCGGCGATGGCCACCGGACGCCGCTGCAATGCCGGCATCAGCGGCGATTGCAGTTGGCCGCGCGGGAACAACCCGCAGCCCAACCCGACGAAAATCCCCTCCAGCAGTTGGAAGATAGAGGTAGTTTCCAGCCGCGGGTGCAGCGTCAATCCAGCGTCGCGGAAATGCTGATCGAGATAGCGGCGGAAATAACGCGTCGGCTCGGCCAGACACAGCGGCAAGGCAGCCACCGCCTCCAGCGGCAACGGCGCATCCCCCACCAGCTTAGGGAAATGCTGCGGATGAAACACCAGCTCGACGCCGGTTTCCACCAGCGGCTGCGATTGGAAATGCAGTTCTTTCAAGGTCGACAGCTCGAAAAAGCCGATGCCGATATCTACGGTGTGCGCCGTCAGCGCCTCCAGCAGCTGATCGGCGCTCAGCACCGCCAGCCGATAATCAAGATGGGGATAACGTTCGCTGACCGCCTTGAGCATTTCCGCCACCGAGATGCTGCACTGCGGCACCACGCCGAGGCGCAACGTGCCGTGCAAGCCGTGCTTGAGCGACTCCACCTCCAGTTTCAGCCCTTGGTAGACCGAGACGATCTCGCGCGCCCACGCCAACACCCGTTCTCCCTCGGCGGTAAAGCCGCCGAAATGGTTGCCGCGGTTAATCAGCGAAACGCCCAGTTCTTTTTCCAGATTTTTCAATCGCATGGACAGCGTCGGCTGGCTGACGAAGCTGGCTTCCGCCGCCCGGCCGAAGTGGCGCTCCCGTTCTAAATTACACAGATAAATCAGTTGTTTAATATCCATAGCGCGGCTCAATGATCGGCATTCGCACCAGTATACCACCGGGCGCCGCCGCCCGCCCGGTGAGTCAGAGTTTGAGCTTCACGTAATCCGCCAGGCGCGAGAACACGCCGCCCTGCGGCACCGCCCGCAGCGCCACCAGCGGCAGGGTTTTCACCACCTGGCCATTGTCGCTGATGCGGATCTCGCCGACGATTTGTCCTTTGTTGACAGGCGCTTCCAGCCGCGCAACGTTGAGCACGTACTGCGCCTTCAGCTTGTCCGCCTCGTTTTTCGGCAGGCTGAGCGACTGGTCCTGCGCGCTGCCGACCGGCAAGCGGTGGCTTTCGCCGTACCAGATCGGCTCTTCCCCCAGGCTCTGGCCGGCGCTAAACAGGTGTACCGTGCTAAAGTCGCGCAGCCCCCAGCTCAGCAGCTTGCGCGCCTGTTCCTCGCGGCCTTTTGAACTTTTGCCGCCCATCACCACGGCGATCAGACGGCGATCTCCTTCGGTGGCGGAAGCGATGATGTTGAAGCCGGCCGAGGCGGTGTGTCCGGTTTTCAGGCCGTCGACGTGCAGGGTCTTATCCCACAGCAGGCCGTTGCGGTTCTGCTGCGTGATGCCGTTCCAGGTCAGCGATTTCTCGCTGTACATATGGTATTCCGCCGGCTCGCTCATGATGATGGCGCGCGCAATCACCGCCAGATCGCCGGCGGTGGTGAACTGCCCCGGCGCATCCAGCCCGTGTACCGTTTCGAAATGGGTGTTCTGCAGGCCCAGTTGCGCGCTCTTCTCGTTCATCAGCTTGACGAAGTTGGCCTGGCTGCCCGCCACATAGTCCGCCATCGCCACGCAGGCGTCGTTGCCGGAATCGATGATGATGCCGCGGCTGAGATCGCGCACCGTGACCCTGTCACCAGGCTTCAGGAACATTAACGAGGAGCCTTTGAACACCGGGTTGCCCTGCGCCCAGGCGTCCTTGCCCACCGTAACGACATCATCGAGGCCAATCTTATGCTCATCGAGCGCATGATCGATCACCAAACCGGTCATCAGTTTGGTCAGGCTGGCCGGATTGCGCCGCTCGTCGGCATTGCCGGCAGCCAGCACCTGGCCGGTGGTGTAATCCATCAATACGTAAGAGGCGGCGTCTATCGCCGGTGGGGTCATGGTGGGAAAATGGGACGCCGTTTCCGCCGCCTGCGCCGCTAAAGGCAGTAAGATACCGCCGATCACCACTGATACTGAACGCTTCACGCTGTGTTCCTCAGGCCCGCAGGCTAAATAAAATGCCAATATAATCCGCGAGATAGACTGCATGAATTCACTTTCAGGCGAAACCATTACTCTTTTGCAGCGGGTGTCTTTATGCAACCATTTGTTTAGGTCAGCGTCCGCCTGCGATAGATATGCTCTATGCCGCCATTGCCCCATTCGATTAGACGCCTGCCTGCCGCGCCCCTAAACTTGTGACATAAATACGCAAGACGCATAAAAAAGCGTTTACTTTTTAGCTACAACCACCTGCGAAGTGTCACCATGAAATTCAAACCGTCAATCAAGCCTTATACCGGCCCAGCGGGCGGCTGGGGTTCGCTTGAAGCCACCACCCGCTTTGTCCTCGACAGTAAACAAACCCTAAAAAACATGCGCAACCTGATGCGCGTCAACAAGGCGCGCGGCTTCGACTGCCCCGGTTGCGCCTGGGGCGACGACAACCACAGCACCTTCAGCTTCTGTGAAAACGGCGCCAAGGCAGTCAGTTGGGAAGCGACGCGCAGCGCCGTCGAGCCAGAGTTCTTCGCCGCGCACAGCGTCAGCACCCTGCAGCAGCAGAGCGACTATTTCCTCGAATATCAGGGGCGCCTCACGCATCCGATGCGCTACAACGCCGAAACCGACCACTATGAGCCTATTCATTGGCCGGACGCGCTGGCGCTGATCGCCAGGCACATCAACGCAATGGACAACCCGAACCAAATCGAGCTGTATACCTCGGGCCGCGCCAGCAACGAAGCGTCGTACCTTTATCAACTGTTCGGCCGCATGCTCGGCACCAGCAATTTCCCCGACTGCTCCAACATGTGTCACGAGGCGAGCGGCGTCGGGCTGAAGCAAAGCATCGGCGTCGGCAAAGGCACCATCCGCATCGATGACTTCGAAAAAGCCGACGCCATCTTCGTGTTCGGTCAAAACCCCGGCACCAACCACCCGCGCATGCTGCACAGCCTGAAAAACGCCGCCCGACGCGGCGCGCGCATCGTCAGTTTCAACACCCTGCGCGAGCGCGGGCTGGAAAGATTCGCCGATCCGCAGGATCCGGTGCAGATGCTGACGCCAAAATCCTCGCCGATCAGCTCCTCCTATTACCAACCGAATCTGGGCGGCGATATGGCGGCGGTGCGCGGCATGGTGAAAGCGCTGCTGGAAACCCACCGCCAGCGGCTGGCCGCCGGTGAGCCCCCCCTGTTCGACCTGGCGTTTATCGAACGGCACAGCGTCGGCGTGGAGGCATACCTGGCGCAGGTGGATGCGACCGAGTGGCGGGCCATTACCGCGCAATCGGGCCTGAGCGAAGCGCAATTGCGCCAGGCGGCGGCCACTTACCAGGGCGCCGAGCGGGTGATCTGCACCTGGGCGATGGGCGTGACTCAGCATAAGCACTCGATTGCGACGGTGCGTGAAATCACCAACCTGCAGCTGCTGTTCGGGCAACTGGGCAAACCGGGCGCCGGTCTGTGCCCGGTGCGCGGCCACAGCAACGTCCAGGGCAACCGCACCATGGGGATTGACGAGAAGTCGCCCAAGGCGCTGCTCGACAGCCTGGAACGCCACTTTAACTTCACCGCCAATCGCGCGGTGGGCCACAACACGGTGGAAGCGATCGAAGCGATGTTGCGCGGCGAAGTGAAAGTGCTGATCGCGCTGGGCGGCAATCTGGCCGCCGCGGCGCCGGACACCGAGCGCACCGCCCGCGCCCTGCGCAACTGCGATTTGACGGTACACATCAGCACCAAACTTAACCGCAGCCACCTGGTGACCGGCAAAGACGCGTTGATCCTGCCGACGCTGGGCCGCACCGAATTGGACATGCAGGCCAGCGGCTCGCAGTACATCACTGTCGAAGATTCTTTCAGCATGGTTCACGCTTCGGAAGGCATCGGCAAACCGCTGGCGGATACCCAACGTTCGGAAACGGCGATCGTCTGCGGCATCGCCGACGCGGTGCTGGGCACGCAGCAGCTGGACTGGCTGGAGTTGGCCGACGACTACTCGCTGATCCGCGATCATATCGCCGCCACCATTCCCGGCTTTGAGGATTTCAACCGTCGCTGCGAGCAGCCCGGCGGATTCTACCTGGGCAATGCCGCCGCCGAACTGCGCTTTGCCACGCCGAGCGGCAAGGCGGAATTCAGCGCCGCCGCGCTGCCGGCGACCCTGTTCCCGCAACTGGGCGACGTGCAAGCGCCGTTTACCCTGCAAACGCTGCGCTCGCACGATCAGTACAACACCACCATCTATGGCCTGGATGACCGCTACCGCGGCGTTTACGGCCAGCGCGAAGTGTTGTTCATCCATCCGGAAGATCTGGCGGCGCTAGGCCTGCAGGATGGCGAACGGGTTGAGATAGAGACTCTGTGGAACGATGGCGTGGTGCGTAAAGTGGACGGATTCAAGCTGGTGAGTTACGACATTCCGCGTGGCAACCTGGCGGCCTACTACCCGGAAACCAACCCGCTGGTGCCGCTGGCCAGCTTCGGCGACGGCACCGGCACCCCGACGTCGAAGTCGATCCCGGTGGCGATTCGCCGCAGCGAACAGCATCCCTCGCTGCGCATTGCCTGAAAACGCGCGCCCGGTTCACGCCGGGCGCTTCAATATCGCCAGGATGGTCTGTAATTCGTCGGACAGCTGATGCCGTCGCCAGACGAAGTACAGATCGCTCACGCCCTCCTCGCCCATTTCCACCACCTTCAGCCCCGGAGCGGGCAAAATCTGCGGCAGCAAAGAACCCGGCACGCAGGCGACGCCGCAACCTGCCTGCACGCAGGCCGCCATCGCGGCATAAGACTCCATTTCCAGCGTCATGCGCGGTTTCAGCCCGCGCGAGGCCAGCCAGTGATCCACCTTCAGGCGGAACGAGCATTCTCGGCTGAACGTGTAAAATTCCAGCGCCGCCAGCGTGGCGGCATCGGGCTGCCCGGCATCAGCCGGCATCAGCATCACCAGCCGTTCGTCAAACGCCTTTTGGCTGGCCAGCAACGGATGTTCAATCGGGCCGTCGGTGATCGCCAGATCGAGGGTACTATCGATCAGCATGCGCTCCAGCACCAATGAATCGCGGCTGAGCACGTTGATCTGCAGATGGGGTTGTAAATGGCGCAGCCGGGCGATGCGCGCCGGCAAATGGCTGACCAGCGAGAAATCCAGCGCTCCGAGGTTCAGTAGCCCATGCTGATGTTCTCCGGCGAACAGCTGCTTGCTGCGCTCCGCCTGCGCCACGATGTCGCGCGCCTGTTGGTAGAACAGCCGGCCTTTGGGATTGACATACAGCCGGTTTTTATCGCGGAAAACAGCTCGCCGCCCAACGTCTCTTCCAGCTCGCGCAGCCGCAGCGTGACGTTGGAAGGCACGCAGTGCAGCTCACGGGCGGCGGCGGCGATGGTTTTGTGTTCCACCACGGTGCAGAAAAACTTCAGCTGGCTCAGCTTCATCTATCATTCACTTTTAGTTAGTGTTTTAGTTAAAAACAATCACTTTAGATTAGCATCGATTTCACCTACAGTCTGTCGACACCTTGAGGAGGAGCACTGATGCCACTGAATGATTTACTGACGCTGCCCGGCGTGGCGGCCCAACCGGACGCGGTAACCGACGGTTACGTGTTCAACCACACCATGATCCGCGTGAAAGACCTGACCAAAGCGCTGGATTTCTACACTCGCGTACTGGGTTTTACCCCGGTCTATCTGGAAGAATTCAAAGAGGCCGCCTTCACCATCTGCTACCTGACGCGCAGCCCGCGCGAGCAGATCCCGCAGGATGACGACGAACGCAAACGCTGGGCGCTGAGCCAACCGGGCATTCTCGAGCTGACCCATAACCACGGCACCGAAAATCAGGCGGATTTCCATTACCACAACGGCAACGGCGAGCCGCGCGGCTTTGGCCACCTGTGCGTCACGGTGCCGGACGTGCGCGCCGCCTGCGAGCGTTTTGAGCGCCTGGGCGTCACCTTCCAGAAACGCCTGCATGAAGGCCGCATGAACTACGTCGCGTTCATTCGCGATCCGGACGATTACTGGATTGAAATCCTGCAGCCGACGCCGCTGCAGGACTGATTACCTCCCTCCTTCACCCCGGCCTGCGCGCCGGGGTTTTTCATCGTTCGCCCTTCGATTGACCAATCTTGCGCAAAATCGAGCGGCAACGCGGGGTTCCGTGACGTTAGGCTTGCTCGCAGCGGGTGATTCGCGTAAAACTGTCAGCCGCAAATCTTGCCACTCACAACCCATTCACTGGACGATATGTTTCAAGATAACCCGCTGCTGGCGCAGCTAAAACAGCAACTTCACTCTCAGACCCCGCGCGTTGAAGGCGTAGTGAAAGGGACTGAGAAAGGCTTTGGCTTTCTTGAAGTAGACGGTCAAAAAAGCTACTTCATTCCGCCGCCGTACATGAAGAAAGTCATGCACGGGGATCGCATTATCGCCACCCTGCACACCGAGAAAGAGCGCGAAATCGCCGAGCCGGAAACCCTGGTCGAGCCGTTCCTGTCACGCTTTGTCGGCCGCGTGCAAAAGCGCGACGATCGTCTGTCCATCGTGCCCGATCATCCGTTGCTGAAAGACGCGATTCCGTGCCGCCCGGTGCGTGAACTGACCCACAACTTCCAGGCCGGCGACTGGGCGGTGGCGGAAATGCGCCGCCATCCGCTGAAAGGCGATCGCGGCTTCAACGCCGACCTGACCCAGTTTATCACCGACGGTGAAGACCATTTCGCCCCGTGGTGGGTGACGCTGGCGCGTCACAACCTGGAAAAAGAGGCGCCGGAGATGCAGGCCCTCAGCGAGCCGGACGCTGCGCTGGTGCGTGAAGATCTGACCGCGCTCGAATTCGTCACCATCGACAGCGCCAGCACCGAAGACATGGACGATGCGCTGTACGTGACCGACAACGGTGACGGTTCGCTGCAGTTGACCATCGCCATCGCCGATCCTACTGCCTACGTAGAACAAGGCAGCAAGCTGGACGACATCGCCCGCGTGCGCGCCTTCACCAACTATCTGCCGGGCTTCAACATCCCGATGCTGCCGCGCGATCTGTCGGACAACCTGTGCTCGCTGCGCCCTAACGAGCGCCGTCAGGTGCTGGCTTGCCGCGTGACCATCGCCGCCGACGGCGCGCTGGGCGAAGATATTCAGTTCTTCGCCGCCGAGATCGAGTCCAAAGCCAAACTGGTGTACGACGAAGTCTCCGACTGGCTGGACGGCATTGCCGGCTGGCAACCGCCGAGCGACGCCATCGCGCAACAGATCACCCTGCTGAAACGCGTTTGCGACGCGCGCAACGCCTGGCGCCACCAGCATGCGCTGGTATTCAAAGATCGCCCGGACTACCGCTTCGTGCTGGGTGAAAAAGGCGACGTGCTGGAGATCGTTACCGAGCAGCGCCGCAGCGCCAACCGCATCGTTGAAGAGTGCATGATCGCCGCCAACGTCTGCGCCGCCATCGTGCTGCGCGATCGCCTGGGCTTCGGCGTGTACAACGTGCACACCGGTTTCGATCCTGCGCTGGTTGAGCAAGCGGTCACCGTACTGCAGGCCAACGGCGTCGAAGCCGAAGCCGAGAAGCTGCTGACCCTCGACGGTTTCTGCGAACTGCGCCGCCACCTGGATGCGCAGCCGACCCAGTTCCTCGACAGCCGCATCCGCCGCTTCCAGACCTTCGCCGAGATCAGCACTACGCCGGGGCCACACTTCGGTCTGGGGCTGGAGGCTTACGCCACCTGGACATCGCCGATCCGTAAATACGGCGATATGGTCAATCATCGCCTGCTGAAGGCGATCATCAACCAGCAGCCGGCGGAAAAACCGCAGGATGACGTGACGGTGCAGCTGGCGGAACGCCGCCGCCTGAACCGCATGGCGGAACGCGACGTCGGCGACTGGCTGTACGCCCGTTTCCTGCAGGACAAGGCCGGTACCGATACCCGCTTCAACGCCGAGATTATCGACGTGACACGCGGCGGCCTGCGCGTGCGCCTGCTGGACAACGGCGCGGTTGCCTTCATCCCGGCGCCGTTTATTCACGCGGTGCGAGACGAGATGCAGTGCAGCCAGGAAACCGGCACCGTGCAGATCAAAGGCGAAGTGGTTTACCGCCAGAGCGATACCTTGCAGGTCACCATCGCCGAAGTGCGTATGGAAACCCGCAGCGTGATCGCCCGGCCGGCAGCCTGAACGCCAGCCTGAAATGGTAGCGACGCCAAACGCCGACGGTGAAAACCGCCGGCGTTTTTTTCGTCCGCGCTCGCTAACGCAATGGGTCACCGCCGGTTTCACGCAGCAATGGCAGCACCGCCAACGAAGCCAGCGTCGCCAGCATCAGGTAGACGGCGGGCGCCAGCAGCGAGCCGCTCAACGCGATCGACTGCGAGGCGATATATTGGGCGAAGCCGCCGAAAATCGCCACGCCGAGGCTGTAGACCAACGCAAACCCCAATGCGCGAATGCGCTGCGGAAACAGCTCCGAAATCATCAGCATGGTCGGCACCGAGCCGAGCGTGGTCAATCCGACCAATATCGCGACAATCAGCAGCAGCACCGCCGGATGCGGCGCGGCGCTCAGCCACCAAAACGCCGGCAAGGCCACGATCAAGATAGCGATGCGCGAGCCTCGTATCAGTGGCAAGCGGCCATAGCGATCGCACCAGTGCCCGACCAACAGGCTGCCGCCGAAGGTCACCAGCCCCGCCAGCAGCATCGCGGCATAGCCGTAGGCCTGCGGCATGCCTAAGTATTTCACCGCGTAAGTGCCGAGATAATACATCGAGATGTAAGTGGCGACGGTGGCGCCAATGGTCAGCATCACGCCGAGCACCACCGCCCGCGAGTGCCGTCGCAGCTGCGCCGGCGGTTCATGGGCCCGCGACACCGGCAGCCGGTCGCTTTCCAATCCGAGACGCAGCCAGCAACCGAGCGGCGCCAGCGCCACACCGATAAAGAACGGAATGCGCCATCCCCACTCGGCCATGGCATTCGGCTCGCCGGAGATCGCCGGCAACGCCGTGCTGAGCGCCAGCGCGGTGACGCCGCCGACCACGGTGGCGATGCCCTGTGTCGCCAGCGACCAGCTGGAATAGAAGCCTCGCCGGTTAGCTGGCGCCGACTCCACCAGCAACGACATCGATGCGCCCACCTCGCCGCCCGCCGCCACGCCCTGGATCAAACGCGCCGCCACCAGCGTGACGGTTCCCCAATAACCGGCGCTGGCGTAGGTCGGCGCAAAGCTGATCATCGCCGTGCCGAGGCTCATCAGTGAAATCGTCAGGATCATCGCCGGCTTGCGGCCATGGCGATCGGCATAGGCGCCGATCAGAATGCCGCCCAGCGGCCGCATGAAAAAACTGACGCCAAACGTGGCGAACGCCAACAGCAACGCCAAATTGGGATCGCTCGAGGGGGGAAAAAACAATACGCTGATATAAATAACGAAGAAGTTATAGATACCGAAATCGAAAAACTCCAGCGCATTGCCGAAGGAGGCGGCAAATATCACTTTCTTGCCGCCTACCCTCGCAGGCGCGTTTATTGTTGGTTGCGTCGCCGCCGTATTTTCACTCATTATTATCTTCCCTGTTATTATTCTTCGAATTTATTTTAAATACGCTTCCGCCAACGCTCCCCAATACTGGCTGCCGGCCGCCAGACACCCATCGTTAAAGTCATATCCCGGGTTATGCACCATGCAGCTCCCTTCGCCGTCGCCGTTGCCGATGATCAGGTAGCAGCCTTGCGGATGCGCATCGAGCATAAAGGCGAAGTCTTCGCTGCCCATCAGCGGCCTGGCGCCGTAGTGTGCGCGGGCGGCGCCGAACTGCTGCTGCGCCACGCGATGGGCGAAACGGGTCATCGCTTCGTCGTTGACCAACACCGGCGTGCCGTTAACGTGTTCCACCGTCGCGTGGGCGCCGAAGCTTGCCGCCTGCGCTTCGATCAGCGCCGGAATGCGCGCCAGCAGCGTAGCGCGCGCCTGGCGATCCAGCGAGCGTACGCTGAGCTTCATCTCCGCGCTGTCCGGGATCACGTTGGCCGCCTCGCCGGCCTTGATGCTGCCAACGGTGATCACCGCCGCTTCCAGCGGATCGATATTGCGCGAGACGATGCTCTGCAGCGCGACGGTGATATGCGAGGCCACCAACACCGGATCAACCGCCAGCTGAGGGATGGCGCCGTGGCCGCCGCGCCCCTGCACCCGCACGTTGAACTGATCCATCGAGGCCATAAACGGACCGTGTTGGAAGAAGAACTCACCGAGCGGCATCCCCGGCATGTTGTGCATAGCGAAGATGGCATCGCAGGGGAAGCGTTCGAACAGCCCCTGTTCCACCATGCGCGCGCCGCCGTTCAGCATCTCTTCCGCCGGCTGGAAAATCAGATGCAGCGTGCCGTTGAAACGGCGGGTTTGCGCCAGGTAGCGCGCGGCGCCGAGCAGCATGGTGGTATGGCCGTCATGGCCGCAGGCGTGCATGCGGTTGGCCACGCTGCTGCTCCAGGGTTTGCCGTTGTTTTCCTCGATCGGCAAGGCGTCCATATCGGCGCGCAGGCCAAGGCGTTTAACGCCGTCGCCCACCCGCAGCGTCCCCACTACGCCGGTGCCCGCCAATCCGCGGTGTACCTCATAGCCCCACGAGCTTAGATAATCCGCCACCAGATCGCTGGTGCGAAATTCTTCAAAACCCAACTCGGGATGCTGGTGAATATCATGCCGGATGGCCGTAAGCTGCGGTAAATACCCTTCAATGACTTTATTTATCATAATTAAATTCCTTTCGTAGCTTTATTATTTATTTAATGAATGAATAAAAGTGCGAATTGAAATAAAGGTATAACACGGCATGAGTAATTTTATTTCGGCGCGCCTCGCCAGATAAAATAATAGGCCGCCAGACGCCGTGCTCAGATAAAAAACGGCGATGATTCGCTGTATGCGAAGTGAAAGTGCAGAATGAACTTCTGCCGGAAAGCACATGGGCCGCAGCCTGCGCCAGCGGTGTTTCATCACATTGTTTTTACACTAAAACCCCACCTGCTTCACATTTCTCATCCGACCTGCCGCGGTTCGGCGGCAAAACTTCTACTGTTAAAACGTCATTCCTAATAACAACGTCGATTTTACCTCTGCACGCCAAGGAGTTATTTCATGAGAAACATCAGGTCCGGATTTATCTGGCTGCTGGTGGCGTTGGTCGGCGCCTTCGCCTTCGCCATGCTGGCGCTCAGCCGCGGCGAGCACGTCAACGCCGTCTGGCTGGTGGTCGCCGCCGTCGCCTGCTACAGCATCGCCTACCGCTTCTACAGCCGGTTCATCGCCGACAAGGTCTTTGAACTGGATGCTCGCCGTCTGACCCCGGCCGAACGCCACAACGACGGCCTGGACTACGTGCCCACCAACAAATGGGTGCTGTTCGGCCACCACTTCGCCGCCATCGCCGGCGCCGGGCCGCTGGTGGGGCCGATCCTGGCCGCGCAGATGGGCTTCCTGCCGGGAACCATCTGGATCCTGGTCGGCGTTATGTTGGCCGGCGCGGTGCAGGATTTTCTGGTGCTGTTCATCTCCACGCGCCGCGACGGGCGTTCGCTGGGGGAAATGGCCAAGCAAGAGCTGGGCGCGTTCGCCGGGGTGATCACCATGCTCGGCGCGTTGGGCGTTATGATCATCATCCTGTCGGCGCTGGCGCTGGTGGTGGTAAAAGCGTTGGCCGACAGCCCGTGGGGGCTGTTCACCATCGCCGCCACCATCCCGATCGCCCTGTTCATGGGCATCTACATGCGCTTTATCCGGCCGGGCAAGATCGCTGAAATTTCGGTGATTGGCTTCGTGCTGATGCTGCTGGCGATCGTTTACGGCGGCAACGTGGCGCAAGATCCCTATTGGGGGCCGTTCTTCACGCTGCACGGCACCACCCTGACCTGGGTGCTGGTGATCTACGGCTTCGTCGCCTCGGTGCTGCCGGTGTGGCTGCTGCTGGCGCCGCGCGATTACCTTTCCACCTTTATGAAAATCGGCGTCATCATCGGCCTGGCCATCGGCATCGTCTTCGCCATGCCGGAGATGAAAATGCCGGCGGTCTCGCGCTTTATCGACGGCAGCGGCCCGGTGTTCGCCGGTGCCCTGTTCCCGTTCCTGTTCATCACCATCGCCTGCGGCGCCATTTCCGGCTTCCACGCGCTGGTCTCCAGCGGCACCACGCCGAAGCTGGTGGAGCGCGAAAGCCACATCCGCTTTATCGGTTACGGCGCCATGCTGATGGAGTCTTTCGTCGCCATCATGGCGCTGATCTGCGCCTCGGTGCTGGATCCGGGCGTCTACTTCGCCATGAACTCACCGGCGGCGCTGATCGGCACCACGGTGGAAAATGCTTCGCAGGTCATTAACAGCTGGGGCTTTATCGTCACGCCGGAGACGCTGGCGCTGATCGCCAAAGAGGTGGGCGAGAACGCCATCCTGTCGCGCGCCGGCGGCGCCCCGACCTTCGCCGTGGGCATGGCGCACATCATCAGTGAGGTGTTCAACAGCCGGGCGATGATGGCGTTCTGGTACCACTTCGCCATTCTGTTCGAAGCGCTGTTCATCCTGACCGCCGTCGACGCCGGCACCCGCGCCTGCCGCTTTATGGTGCAGGATCTGGTGGGCGTGGCGGTGCCGCAGCTGGCCAATAACCGCTCCTGGTTCGGCAACCTGGCGGGCACCACGGTGGCGGTGGCCGGTTGGGGTTTCTTCGTGTATCAGGGCGTGGTCGATCCGCTCGGCGGCATCAATACCCTGTGGCCGCTGTTCGGTATCGGCAACCAGATGCTGGCGTCGATGGCGCTGATCCTCGGCACCGTGGTGCTGTTCAAGATGAAAAAGCAGCGCTACGCCTGGGTGACTATTCTGCCGACCGCCTGGCTGTTCGTGACCTCCATGACCGCCGGCTGGCAGAAGATCTTCCACGAAAAACCGAGCATCGGCTTCCTGGCGCAGGCGAAGAAGTTCTCCACCGGCATCGAGCAAGGCACGATCATTGCGCCGGCCAAATCGTTGAAAGACATGGAAACCATCGTGTTCAGCAACCAGATTAACGCCGCGCTGTGCGGGTTCTTTATGCTGGTGGCGGTGACCATGCTGATCGCCGCCTTCTTCGCGATCCGCCGGGCGCTGCGCGCCGAACAGCCGACGGCGCACGAGGTCGGCGCCGCGCTGAGGGAAGAGGCCGGCCGCAGCTAAACGAACCGAGCATCAAGCAAGGGCGCCGCGGCGCCCTTTTTACTGGCTTTAGCCTAACAGCGTGGAGCCGAACGCCCCTTGCCAATCCTGTTCGAATTTCTCGACCGCGGCCTGCACTGCCGGCGCGTTCAGGAACTGCTCCGCGACGTCCACCGGCAGCGTGATGGCCTGGCAGCCCGCCAACAGGCACTCCAGCGCCTGGCGCGGCGTTTTGAAACTGGCGGCCAGCACCTGCGCCGACGGCGCATGCAGGCTCAACAGCTGCTGCAGCTCGTGCACCATTTCGATGCCGTCGCCGCCCTGCGCGTCCACCCGGTTGACGTAAGGCGCCACATATTCCGCCCCGGCCAAGGCCGCCAACAGCCCCTGTGCAGCGCCGTACACCGCGGTGCCCAACGTCGGAATGGACATCGTTTTAAGCTTCTTGATCGCCGCCAGCCCTTCGGCGGTCGCCGGGATTTTCACCACCAGCCCCGGTACCCGCTGGCTGAGCAGCGCCGCCTCCGCCACCATACGTTCCGCATCGGTCGCCATCACCTGTGCAAACAGCTTGCCGGTGCCGCCGAGGGCGTCGCGCAGCGCGGGCAGCACTTCCCAGATCGGCTTGCCTTCCTTCGCCACTATGCTCGGGTTGGTGGTGACGCCGTGCAGCGGCAGAATGCGCGCCAGGCGTTTTACCGCGGTCACATCGGCGGTATCGAGATAAAGCTCCATCACGGACTCCTGTGTCATGTTCTGTAGGCGGATTCAAACTCTGATCATCATAGGGCAAAAACCGCGCTAACTTTTGATCAAAATCAATTCAACTTTCATTCGAAACATCTTTAATGGCGAAAGATACAGCAACGCCAAACGGGTGACTCATGATCTTCAATCTGCAGCGCTACTCGACCCATGACGGCCCGGGCATCCGCAGCGTGGTCTTTTTAAAAGGCTGCCCGCTGAGCTGCCGGTGGTGTCAGAACCCGGAAAGCCGCTCGCGCCACGCAGACCTGCTGTTTGACGAACGCCTGTGCCTGAGCGGCTGCACGCTGTGCGCCGAGCGTTGTCCGCAAGGGCTGCAACGCACCGCCGGGCCGTTGACGCTGCAACGCGAGCTGATTAGCGCAGACGATTATGCCGCCCTGGCCGCCGCCTGCCCGACCGGCGCGCTCAGCCTGTGCGGCAGCCCGATCAACCCCGACGATATCATGGCCGAGGTGATGCGGGATAAGCCTTTCTACCTGCGCAGCGGCGGCGGTTTAACGCTGTCCGGCGGCGAACCCTTTATGCAGCCGGACATCGCGGCGGAGCTGCTGCGGCGCGGCCGCGAGGCCGGCATCCACACCGCCGTCGAATCCTGCCTGCACGTCCCGTGGCGTTATATCGCCCCTTCGCTGCCGTGGCTGGATCTGCTGCTGGCCGATCTCAAACACACCGACGAAGCGCGCTTCAGAGCCTGGACCGGCGGTTCCGCCCGCCGGGTGATGAGCAATTTTCGTCGGCTGGCGGCGCACGGCGTACCAATGACCGTACGCGTGCCGCTGATCCCCGATTTCAACGCCGATCGCCGCTCTGTCCGTGCCATCGTCGACTTCGCCGCCGACGAGATCGGCGTGTCGGAGATCCACTTTCTGCCGTACCACACGCTCGGCATCAACAAGTACCACCTGCTCGGCGAACCCTACCGTGCCGCCCGCACGCCACTGGACGCACCCGACCTGCTGGCCTTCGCCGAAGACTATGCCGGCGCCAAGGGCCTGACCGCCATTTTGCGAGGATAACACCATGACCACGTTGGATTTGACTACCCTGAGCGCCCGTATCCAGGCGCATAAGAATGCGCTGATTCACATCGTCAAACCGCCGGTGTGCACCGAACGCGCGCAGCACTATACCGAGGCCTATCAGCAGCATCAGGACAAGCCGCTGCCGGTGCGCCGCGCCCTGGCGTTGGCCAACCATCTGGCGAAACGCAGCATCTGGATCGCCAACGACGAGCTGATCGTCGGCAACCAGGCCAGCGAGCTGCGCGCCGCGCCGATCTTCCCCGAATACACCGTCGGCTGGATAGAAAACGAAATAGACCAGTTGGCCGACCGGCCGGGCGCCGGTTTTTCGGTCAGCGACGAGAACAAGGCAATTTTGCATCGTCTGTGCCCCTGGTGGCGCGGCCAAACGGTGCAGGATCGCTGCTACGGCATGTTCACCGACGAACAGAAGGCGCTGCTGGCCACCGGCATCATCAAGGCCGAGGGCAACATGACCTCCGGCGACGCCCATCTGGCGGTCAACTTCCCGCTGCTGCTGGAACAAGGCCTCGATGGCCTGCGTGAAAAAGTGCGCGCGCGCCGCAGCCGCCTGCGTCTGACCGAGTGGGAAGATCTGCACAAGGCGCAGTTTCTCAACGCTATCGATATTGTGTTGACGGCGCTGAGCGGGCACATCCTGCGCTTCGCCCGCCTGGCACGCGACATGGCGCAAAACGAAGCCCGCGACTGGCGGCGCGCCGAGCTGCAGACCCTCGCGGACAACTGCGACCGGATCGCCCATCGCCCACCGCAAACCTTCTGGCAGGCGCTGCAGCTGTGCTATTTCATCCAGCTGACGTTGCAGATCGAATCCAACGGCCATTCGGTTTCCTTTGGCCGCCTCGATCAGTATCTCTATCCCTGGTATCGGCGCGACGTGGAGCTGGAGCAAAACCTGACGCGGGAAAACGCCATTGAGCTGCTGCACAGCTGCTGGCTGAAGCTGCTGGAGGTCAACAAGATCCGCTCCGGCTCACACTCCAAGGCCTCCGCCGGCAGCCCGCTGTACCAGAACGTCACCATCGGCGGGCAAAAACTGGTCGATGGCCGGCCGTGCGACGCGGTCAATCCGCTGTCCTACGCCATTCTCGAATCCTGTGGCCGCCTGCGCTCCACACAGCCCAACCTCAGCGTGCGTTACCACGCCGGGATGAGCGCCGATTTCCTCGACGCCTGCGTACAGGTGATCCGCTGCGGTTTCGGCATGCCGGCATTCAATAACGACGAAATTGTCATTCCCGAGTTCATCAAGCTGGGGGTCGAACCGCAGGACGCTTACGACTACGCCGCCATCGGCTGTATCGAGACCGCCGTCGGCGGCAAATGGGGCTATCGCTGCACCGGCATGAGCTTCATCAACTTCGCCCGCGTGCTGCTGGCGGCGCTGGAACAAGGCCGCGACGCCACGTCCGGGCAGATCTTCCTGCCGCAGGAACAGGCGCTGTCCAAAGGAAACTTCGCCGATTTCGAGCAGGTGATGGCCGCCTGGGATCGGCAAATCCGCTACTACACGCGCAAGTCAATTGAGATCGAGTGCGTGGTGGACAGCGTGCTGGAGGAGAACGCCCACGATATCCTCTGCTCCGCGCTGGTGGATGACTGCATTGAACGCGGCAAAAGCATCAAACAAGGCGGCGCCAAATACGATTGGGTTTCCGGGCTGCAGGTCGGCATCGCCAACCTGGGCAACAGCCTCGCGGCGGTGCGCAAACTGGTGTTCGACCAAGGGGCGATCGGCCAGCAGCAGTTGGCGACGGCGCTGGCCGAAGACTTCTCCGGGCTGGATGGCGAACAGCTGCGTCAGCGGCTGCTTAACGCTGCGCCCAAATACGGCAACGATGTGGACGAGGTCGATCGGCTGCTGGTGCGCGCCTACCAAACCTACATCGAAGAACTGAAGCAGTATCGCAACACCCGCTTCGGCCGTGGGCCAATCGGCGGCGGCTATTACGCCGGCACCTCGTCGATTTCGGCCAACGTGCCGTTCGGCGCTGCCACCCTGGCCACGCCGGATGGCCGCAAGGCGCACACGCCGCTGGCGGAAGGCGCCAGCCCGGCGTCCGGCACCGACCACCTGGGGCCGACGGCAGTGTTCAATTCGCTCGCCAAGTTGCCGACCGAGGCGATCCTCGGCGGCGTGCTGCTCAACCAAAAGCTGAACCCGGCGACGCTGGACAACCCGCGCGATCGGGAGAAGCTGATGCTGATGTTGCGCACCTTCTTCGAGAGCTATCGCGGCTGGCATGTGCAGTACAACATCGTGTCGCGCGACACGCTGCTGGCGGCGAAGCAACACCCTGACCAATATCGTGATTTAGTGGTTCGCGTAGCTGGCTATTCCGCCTTCTTTACCGCATTATCCCCTGAGGCGCAGGATGATATTATTGCGCGCACAGAACATACTCTTTAAACCTTTGACTCTTAGTGGCCGCACCTTGGCGGCCGCATCATCAGGCCGATATGAATTTACGACAACAGACCATATTGCAGTTGGTTAACGATCGCCGCCGGATCAGCGTCAATGAGCTGGCGCGCGCTTCGGGCGTCTCGGAAGTCACCATCCGGCAGGATCTCAACCTGCTGGAAAAACGCAGTTATCTGAAGCGGGTGCACGGCTCCGCCGTGGCGTTGGAAAGCGACGACGTCGACGCCCGCATGATGTCCAATTTCACCCTTAAGCAACGATTGGCGCAGTACGCCGCCGCGCAGGTCAACGACGGCGAGACGATTTTTATCGAGAGCGGCAGCGCCAATGCCCTGCTGGCGCGCTACATCGCCGAACGCAAGCGCATTACGCTGATCACCGTCAGCCACTACATCGCCAACCTGCTCAAAGAAACCGACTGCGACGTGATTGTGTTGGGCGGCATGTACCAGAAGAAAAGCGAGACCGTGGTCGGCCCGCTCACGCGGCTGTGCATTCAGCAGGTGCATTTCAACAAAGCGTTTATCGGCATTGACGGCTTTCAGGCCGAAACCGGCTTTACCGGCCGCGACATGATGCGCGCCGATGTGGTCAGCGCGGTGCTGGCCAAGGGCGTGGAGAATATCGTGCTGACGGATTCCAGCAAATTCGGCCAGATCCAGCCTAACCCGCTGGCGCAGCCGGGGCAAATCAGCCGGGTGATCACCGATTCACGTTTGGCGCTGGAGTATCAGCATCAGCTGAAACGTCAGGGCGTACAGGTGGAGCTGGTCAACGAATAACGCGCCGCGCGGGCCACGCCGCCCGCCGTTTCCCTTGCGCAGCGGGATTTTAAGACTATTTACCTGTTTATCCTTCCCGAGAAACCTATACTCAGCTTCGGTAACTTTTGGGCCGTAACCCGCTAATTATTCGGCCGTTAACAAAAAATGCCATTTTTTATATCGATACCGTATGGGAATCAACAGCAGGCCTGATTTATGGTTAACGCCTATACTTATAGGGCACTTCCATATAGCCAATGCTAAGGAGAAGTCATTATGATGATTATCAATAAACGTTTCGCCACCGCCGCTCTGGCTCTGACTCTGGCGTTTTCACTGAGCGCCTGTTCCAACATGTCCAAACGCGATCGCAACACCGCTATCGGCGCGGCGCCGGTGCAGTCGGCGGCGCAGTGCTGACCAACGGCAGCGCTTTGGGCACGCTGGGTGGGGCTGCGGTGGGCGGCATCATCGGTCACCAGGTTGGCAAATAACCTGCCCGATGCTCCTCCGCCGACAGGCGGGCAAAAGCGCCTCGGCGCTTTGACGTATTAACCAATAACGATGATTTCAGGTCTGTTTTACTTTAAGTCTATGGTTCTTTCGCCGTTAACGGGTTAACCCCCGGCAGCAACAACCTCTAGCCATGCCGCAGCATTGCACTGCGGCATGGCGATTCGCCTCAACCGCCCGCCAGTTTGACCTTCATGCCTTTGGCTTCCAGCAGCTGTTTGAGCAGATCGCGTTTATCGCCCTGGATCTCGATGACTCCCTCTTTCACCGAGCCGCCGCAGCCGCATTTCTTTTTCAGTTCGGCCGCCAGTTTGTCGAGCGCGGCATCATCCAGATCGACGCCGGTAATCAGGCACACGCCCTTCCCCTTGCGGCCGCTGGTCTGGCGCTGGATGCGCACAACGCCATCGCCCTTGGCGCGTTGCGGTTTAACCTCTTCCTGCTTGATGCGACCGGTGTCCGTGGAATACACCAGACGGCTGTTATCGTCATTCATCATCGCTTCCTCAGGCCAAAGAGGCGCGGATCGCGCGCAGCGTCGCGGCCGGATCCGCAGATTGGGTGATCGGACGCCCAATCACCATATAGTCCACGCCGGCGGCCTGCGCCTGCACCGGCGTCATAATACGACGCTGATCGCCCGCCGCGCTGCCTTCAGGGCGGATCCCCGGCGTCACCAGTTGGAAAGCCTGCCCGCAGGCGGCCTTCAGGCACTGCGCTTCGTGTGCCGAACACACCACGCCGTCCAGCCCGCAGTCGCGGGTCAGGCGCGCCAGGCGCTCGGCGTGTTCTGCCGGACTCGCCTCGATGCCGATGCCGCGAAGGTCTTCCGCTTCCATGCTGGTCAGCACCGTGACGGCGATCAGCAGCGGCGCATCCGCCCCGTATGACACCAGCGCTTCTTTAGCGGCGGTCATCATGCGCGCGCCGCCGCTGGCATGCACATTGACCATCCAAACGCCCAGCTCGGCCGCTGCGGCTACCGCATGCGCCGTGGTATTGGGAATATCGTGGAATTTCAGGTCAAGAAATACGTCGAAGCCGCGCCCGTGCAGATCGCGCACCAGCTGTGGTCCAAACAGCGTGAACATTTCTTTGCCCACTTTCAGCCGGCAGTCTTGCGGATCGATACGGTCGGCGAACGCCAGCGCAGCGTTCTTATCGGCGTAATCCAACGCCACAACGATTGGAGATGATTTTAAGTCATTGTTATTAGCGTTATTTTCAGACTTCATTTCTTCTACCTTCTGTAAAATGGAGATAATCAGGGACTCACCCGCGAAACTGACCGCCGCATTCTACATGCCAGGGGCCAGAAATCCCAGCCACAGCGCGCACCGGCGCTCTGTCATGTTACCTTGCGTCTTTGTCATGGCGCGTCAACGTAAGCGCGTCAGCAATAAACCACGCAGCGTAAAACGCCGTAAAGATGCGTAAATTATAGATCAAATATTTTGAACAACTTGCTCAGCATTATCAGATTTTCAATCGGCCCAGATGCTTTATTATTCACCACATCGGAAGCGAATGGCTTCCTTCCTAAATAAACAGACTGGAGTCACCCATGAAAACCATCAAATATTTTGCAGCCGCTGCCGCTATCGCACTGACCTCTTTCGCCACTTTGGCCGCTGAGCCTATCAACAGCCAGCAGGCCGATAGCCTGACCGCGACCGGCGTCGTTTCCGCAGGCCACGCAACCACCCTCAGCAGCCTGGAGAAAAAACTGGCCGCTAAAGCAGATGCTCAGGGCGCCAGCAGCTACCGCATTATCTCCGCCGGCGGTAACAACATGTTGAGCGGCACCGCGATCATCTACAAATAAGGTTTCCGGTACAGGGCCCGAGATTTCGGGCCCTGCCTCTATTTCCCGCTTAAAAACCCGCCTTTGCCCCGCTCTTTATTGTTACAAAAATATTAAATTTTTATTACACACTAGACACCCGATCGCCAGTGGCTTAGCTTGAAGGCATCTTCCTGCAGAAAGGCTTTCAAAATGAGCGAGATATCGACACTTACCATTAAAATTCCTCTGGCACTGAAGGAGAAAATCCGCGCCGCCGCCGCTGAAAACGAATTTTCATTGAGCGTGGAAGTGTGCCAGCGCCTGGAAAGCAGCTTCAACGCGCCCGTCGTCAAGGCAGAAAAACCGGCCAAGAAAGCGGACGACCTGCACCACGGCGAGATCGACAATCAAAGCACCGAAGAAGAAATCGAACAGCCTCTGAGCCAGAAAGAGCTGAAGAAGCTGCGTCAGCTATTGAAAACCGGCGCTAAAGGCGGCAAGAAAAAGTAAGCGATGAACATAAAAAAACGGGGCGAACAATCGCCCCGTTTTGTTTTGTCTCGCCGCCACGCTATTGTCCGTCCAGACCGCGGATCGGTTTAACCGATGACCAGGCGCGACACGACGGACAATGCCAATAGAGCGAGTGCGCGGTGAAGCCACATTTGTGGCAGCGGTAACGCGGTTTGGTGCGAATTTGCTCGCCGACCATATCGCGCAACAACAGCAGACTCTCTTTCGCACGGCCGTCTTCAGCGTCCGCCAGGTGATAATCCATCAGCCGATAAAACACCCGCATAGTGGGGTGACGCTGCAGCTGACGGTTGATATAGACCTGCACCACGTCGCGCCCTTCGTGCTGCTCGATGATTTCGGCCAGCATCAGATCGGCGGTTGCGCCGGTGTTCTCTTCCACGCAGCGCTTAAGGAAATCAGCCCAGTTGTGCTGCTGTTCCGGCAGATGCGTGTAGCATTCCTGCAGCATCGGCAGCGTTTCGCTGACCAGCTCTTTATCCTGGCTCAGTACGCGCTGCAGCGACTCCGCCGCTTTGGCGTAATCGTTTTGCGCCATGTAAATGCGCCCGAACATGATGGACACGCGCGCGCACTGTTTATCGGCCGCGTCCGCACGCTTGAGCAGGCTCATCGCCCGATCGAGATCGTCGCTGCCCATCGCCTGCAGCGCCAGTTCACAATAAAAGTGCGCGATCTCGACGCGTTGTTTCTCTTTGCCCAGCTTGACCAACTTTTCCGCCACGTCGATCGCTTTCTGCCAGTCGCTGGTCGCCTGATGGATCACCAGCAATTGCTGCAGCGCCGAGACGCGAAAATCCGCTTCGTCAGTCAACTGGCTGAACATGTCTTCCGCACGGTCGTAAAGCCCGGCGGCCATATAGTCACGGCCCAGCTGCTGCACCGCCAACAGGCGCTGCTCAAAGGTCAGGGAAGCGCTTTCCATCAAGGCCTGATGGATGCGGATAGCGCGGTCGACTTCGCCGCGCGAGCGGAACAGGTTGCCCAACGTCAGGTGGGCCTCAACGGTGTTGCTGTCCTCTTTCAACATGTCGAGGAACAGATCGACCGCCTTATCCTGCTGGTTTGAAAGCAGAAAGTTCACCCCTGCCACGTATTCACGCGACAGGCGGTTGGCTTCTTGCTGTTTATCCTGCTGAGCGCTTCTGCGCCCCATGTACCAACCGTACGCGGCAGCCACGGGCAGCAACAGAAACAGCAGTTCTAACATAGAGGGTTATTCCTTGCTGACAACGGCCTGAGCCGCCGGTTCAGCGGGCTGCTCAAGCTGCAGCTCCAGCCTTTTGATCTTGCGCTCGGCACGGCCCAGCGCAATGCGCGTACGCAGATAGAACAGACCGCAAATGATCCAGCCGAGAATGAAACCGGCGCCAAACAGCGTGGCCAACAGGGTCGATACGCGATAATCGCCCTGCGCAACCAGATAGTTAAAATTGACCACCTGATCGTTATGCGCGCCCAGGGTGACGGAAATCACGAAGATCACCAGAACCAACAAAAAAATCAGCAAATATTTCACATTCTTTCCCGCGATGCCGAGTGAATCGGATGAACGATGCCAAAACGTGGCGTCCCTAACCCTTAAGTTAGCATTTCCCGTTGCGGCAGGGAAACCCTGCGGCACGATAAAACCACATATCTGCTGGCATATTCGGCAGTAAACGGCTTTAACGAACAAATTGATGAGAAAGCTTCTCAAAACGTCGAATTTATAAGGATATGGGGGCGACGGCGCGGATTGCAATGGCGGGAAAATGTAAGCGGTTAATGCGGCGCCGATCTGGCGCCGCGCTTTTTGTGACATGGTCACATAACGTTCATTTCTCCGGCTTGCGCGCCGCGATTTCCTGCTGCTCTTGCGGCGGCGGCGTCAGAGGACCGAACCAGCGCTGCGCCAGCCAGCAGGTGATCACCACCAGCAACCAGCTGATCAACGTGGCCATCGCCAGATCGCGCGGCCAGTGCATGCCCAGCAGCAAGCGGCTGCCCATTACCCCGGCCGCCCACACCATCAGGATCGCGACGGTTTTGTAATGGCGGCGCGGCCACAGCAGCCCTACGCCCAATAGCGCCCAGGTGGCGGCGAACATGGTGTGCCCCGACGGAAAAGCAAAGCCGGTTTCAAACTGCCAGTGCTTGCGCAGCCAGCTCGGCACCAGCGTCTGGTCTTGCAGTTGCTCGCGCACCAGCGCGCTGCGCTCTTTGCGCTGCAGCGAGTAGAAATACTTGCCGTCCACGCCGTGGGTTTGCTCCAACCACACCACGAAAGGACGCGGCTCTTGCACCCGATCCTTGATCAACGACTTCACGCCCTGCCCAATCAACAGCGCGGCGAAAAGCAGCATCGCCAGACCGATGGCCGGCTTCAGCCGAAAGCGCAGGCACCACAAAAACCAACCGCAGAGGATCGCGCTGGTCAGAATGCCCCACGGCGAGGTCACGGTTTCGGTCACCCAGTACAGCGCTTTCAGCAGCCGGTCATTGCCGCCGGGTTGCCAGTGCCAGCCGGATACCCAGACCGCCAGCGGCATCAACAGCAGCAGCAACGCGCCGCCCGCCGTGCGTTTTGCTATCTCATACATTCCCGTTTTCCTCTGCGTGAATCAGGCTGCAGTGTAACAAGAGTGCAATCTTGATAACACGCGAAAAATTAAACAGATAGACAACCTATCGCAATAATAGGTGGCCAGAAAACGCCATCTGCTGGTTTGCTGAGCACCGCCCGGCAAGAAGTTGTGGCAAAATAGCCGATAATTAACGAAATAGAGATCGGCGTAGCACGTTTTAGTCTTGGTCAATGCACTGACCGGACTTAGGATGCGCGACAATGATTGAATCGTAGGTTTTTGTGGAGAGTGACATGCAGCTTAAACGGGTGGCAGAGGCTAAACTGCCGACACCTTGGGGCGATTTCCTGATGGTAGGATTCGAAGAACTGGCGACCGGGCACGATCATCTGGCGCTGGTTTTCGGTGATATTTCCGGTGAAGCGCCGGTGCTCGCACGCGTGCATTCCGAATGTCTGACCGGCGACGCGTTGTTCAGCCTGCGCTGCGACTGCGGTTTTCAGCTGGAAGCCGCGCTGGAGCAGATCGCCGAAGAAGGCCGCGGCATCCTGCTTTATCATCGCCAGGAGGGCCGCAATATCGGCCTGTTGAACAAGATCCGCGCCTATGCCCTGCAGGATAAGGGCGCAGACACCGTGGAAGCCAACCATCAGCTCGGCTTCGCCGCCGACGAACGCGACTTCACCCTGTGCGCCGACATGTTCAAACTGCTGGGCGTCGACGCGGTGCGCTTGCTGACCAACAACCCGAAAAAGGTCGAGATCCTGACCGAAGCCGGTATCAATATCAGCGAGCGCGTGCCGCTGATCGTCGGCCGCAATCCGAAGAACGAACACTATCTGGCCACCAAGGCCGCCAAAATGGGCCATTTGCTCGACCAGAAGTGATCGCCGCCACGGTGAAAACCATCAGGGCGCCTTGCGGCGCCCTTTTTACTGCCCGATTTACAGCATTTTCCTGATTACGTAGTGCAGGATGCCGTCGTTTTCGTAGTAGGTCAGCTCATTGCCGGTATCGATGCGGCAACGGGTATCGATCACCTCCTTGCGCCCGTCGGCATAGGTGATATGTACCGGCACCGTCTGGCCCGGCTGCAGCTGTTGCAGGCCGCCGACGCTGATCTGCTCGTCCCCGGTCAGCCCCAGCGTTTTGCGCGTCACGCCCTGCGGGAACTCCAGCGGCAAAATACCCATGCCGATCAGGTTGGAGCGGTGAATACGCTCGAAGGATTCGGCGATCACCACCCGCACGCCCAGCAGGCGCGGCCCTTTCGCCGCCCAGTCGCGGCTGGAGCCGGAACCGTACTCTTTACCGGCGATCACCGCCAGCGGCACTTTCTCCTGCTGGTACTGCATGGCGGCGTCGTAGATAGACAGTTGCTGCTGCGACGGAATATGGCGGGTATAGCCCCCCTCCACGCCCGGCACCATTTCGTTGCGGATGCGGATGTTGGCGAAGGTGCCGCGCATCATCACTTCATGGTTTCCGCGGCGCGAACCGTAGGAGTTAAAGTCCTGCGGCGCCACGCCGTGCTCGCTCAGGTAACGCCCCGCCGGGCTGTCGCGCTTGATGTTGCCCGCCGGCGAGATGTGGTCGGTGGTCACCGAATCGGCCAGAATCGCCAGAATGCGCGCGTCCTTGATGTCCTGCACCGGATCCGGCTTCACCTTCATGGTGCTGAAAAACGGAGGATGGCGGATATAGGTAGAATCCTCCTGCCATTGATAGGTCGCCGAACCGGTCACCTGGATCGCCTGCCAGTTGGCGTCGCCATCGAACACTTCGCCGTATTCTTTGTGGAACATCTCGGTGCGCACTTCTTCCACCGCCTGAGCAATGTCCTGGCTGCTCGGCCAGATGTCCTTCAGGTAGACCGGTTGACCGTCATTGCCCTCGCCCAGCGGCTCTTTGGTCAGATCGATCTTCATGCTGCCCGCCAGCGCATACGCCACGACCAGCGGCGGTGAGGCCAGCCAGTTGGTTTTCACCAGCGGGTGGATGCGCCCTTCGAAGTTACGGTTGCCCGACAGCACCGCGCCCACGGTCAGATCGCCCTCTTTGATCGCCTGCTCGATAGGATCCGGCAGCGGCCCGGAGTTGCCGATACAGGTGGTACAGCCATATCCCACCAGGTTGAACCCCAGTTCTTCCAGATAAGCGGTGAGCTTGGCGCTGTCGAAGTAGTCGGTCACCACTTTGGAACCCGGCGCCAACGACGTTTTTACCCAAGGCTTGCTGCGCAGCCCTTTCTTGACGGCGTTTTTCGCCAGCAGGCCGGCCGCCATCATCACGCTCGGGTTGGAGGTGTTGGTGCAGGAGGTGATCGCCGCGATCACCACCGCGCCGTCGTGCAGCTCGTGCTGCTGCCCATCCAGCGTAAAGGGTTTGCTGTCTGCCTTGGTCTTGTGGCCGCCGATATCCAACTCGGTAGCGGCCTTGAACGCCTGCGGCACATTCGGCAGCGCGACGCGATCCTGCGGGCGTTTCGGCCCGGCGAGGCTGGCCTCGACCGTCGACATATCCAGCGCCAGCGAGCTGGTGAATACCGGCTCATCCCCCGGGTTGCGCCACATGCCCTGCGCCTTGGCGTAGGCTTCCACCAGCGCGATTTGTTCGGCGCTGCGGCCGCTGAGTTTCATGTAGCCGAGCGTGACGTCATCTACCGGGAAGAAACCGCAGGTGGCGCCGAACTCCGGCGACATATTGGCGATGGTCGCCCGGTCCGCCAACGGCAGATCGGCCAGGCCGTCGCCGTAAAACTCGACGAACTTGCCAACAACGCCGTGCTTACGCAGCATTTGAGTGACGGTCAGCACCAGGTCGGTGGCAGTAATGCCCTCGCGGAGCTTGCCGGTCAGCTTAAAGCCGACTACGTCCGGGATCAGCATCGACACCGGCTGGCCCAGCATCGCCGCTTCCGCTTCGATACCGCCGACGCCCCAGCCGAGAATGCCCAGGCCGTTGATCATGGTGGTGTGAGAATCGGTGCCCACCAGCGTATCCGGATAGGCCACGCGGCGACCGCTTTCATCACTGTGCCACACCGTTTGGCCGAGGTATTCGAGGTTGACCTGGTGGCAGATGCCGGTGCCCGGCGGCACCACGCGGAAACGGTTGAAGGCTTTCTGCCCCCAGCGCAGGAAGGTGTAGCGCTCGTGGTTGCGCTGCATTTCGATACGAACGTTGTCTTCGAAGGCGTTGTCATCGCCGAATTCATCGACGGTAACCGAGTGGTCAATCACCAGATCCACCGGTGACAGCGGGTTCACCTGGTCGACATTGCCGCCCAGCCGCCGCACCGCTTCACGCATCGCCGCCAGATCCACCACCGCCGGAACGCCGGTAAAATCCTGCATCAGCACGCGCGCCGGACGGTAGGCGATCTCACGGTCAGCATGGCCGGTTTGCAACCAGGCGACGATGGCCTTGAGGTCGTCAACCTGCACGGTATCGCCATCCACATGGCGCAGCAGGTTCTCCAACAGCACTTTCATTGATTTCGGCAACCGGTCGATATCACCCAGCTGCTTCGCCGCCAACGGCAGACTGTAGTAGTAATATTCGCTATTCAGCGCAACCAGCTTATCCAGACTTGTTTCACGAAGATCGGACGACATAGCTCCTCCATTTCTTATTGTGATTAAAACAGGGTAATCAGTGAGGTCTTGTTTAAAGATACCACAAAGATAAGTTAACGTTTTGATAACAACACGATTTGATCACAGCGATAGGTGAGAACAATCAAGAAGAAGGAAGTGCGAGCGCAGCCAAGGGGTTAGGCCACGCGTCAACGAAAACGCCGCAACGAGGCGGCGTTTTGGCAGGGAAAATCTCGCGGCTTTAGCGGGGTTTGCGCACCAGGCGGCGACATACTGTGAGCACAACTGCAGCAATGATGGCAGAGACACCCAATTTAATGGCAATGACAGCCGAGTCGAAATTATTCATCCCTATTTCACCATCACCGTTAATTTCTATGTTGTTGGAAACGAAGCTGTCGAAAATTCCGTCTGGCAGGTAGCGCAACAACAAAAGGGTTAGCAACAAGAACAGAACAATCCAGAGACTTTTTTTCATTGTGATACCACGCATTTACTGTAATCAGGCTCGCCTTGAACATCTATACGACCGTACGCCATCAGCCCTCGACCTCCAGGCACTCTCACCTTTCTACGCCTTAGCAGCGCATCCCGAAGGATCTGGAAATCACTCGATAAATCAGCGTAGTTAAGCCTGCATATCTGCATAACGTTGAATTTCCATACTCAATTATCCGAACGTTTTGCAGTCTACTTAGAGGCTAACGGGTTGAAAAGAGGACGGCGGCTTTTCAGGATGATCCTGAGAAACAAGGAAGGTGCGGGTTTCCGGGCTAAAAAAACCCGGTTTAGCAGGCGCCTAACCGGGTTTGATTTGATATCGTCAACGATTACTTAATCGGCAGCTTGATGTCCTTGAACATCGCTTCAATCTCTTCGTTGGAGCGCAGCGCCACTGCGCTGTCGACCACGTCGCGCGTCAGGTGCGGCGCGAAGCGCTGAATGAAGTCGTACATGTAGCTGCGCAGGAAGGTGCTGCGGCGGAAGCCGATTTTAGTGGTGCTGTAGGTGAAGATATCGCGCGCATCCACCGTCACCAGATCCGGATCCTGTACCGGATCCACCGCCATGCTGGCGATCACCCCTACCCCCAATCCCAAACGCACATAGGTTTTAATCACGTCGGCATCAGTGGCGGTAAAGACGATGCGCGGCGTCAGGCCGGCGCGGTTGAAGGCGGTGTCCAGCTCCGAGCGGCCGGTAAAGCCGAAGGTGTAAGTGACGATCGGGTAAGCCGCCAGTTCTTCAATGCTGATGCTGCTTTTGCCCGCCAAAGGATGATCGGGCTTCACCACCACCGCACGGTTCCAGTGGTAGCACGGCAGCATGATAAGATCGTCATACAGGTGCAGCGCTTCGGTGGCGATGGCGAAATCAGCGGTGCCCTTGGAGACCGCTTCGGCGATCTGCGTCGGCGAGCCCTGATGCATGTGCAGCGAGACACGCGGGTAACGCTCAATGAAGCCTTTGATCACGTTGGGCAAGGCGTAGCGAGCCTGGGTATGCGTGGTGGCGACGTACAGCGAGCCTTTATCCGGGTAGGTGTGTTCACCGGCGACGGCCTTGATGGCGTCTACCTTGGACAGCACTTCACGCGCGATGCGAATGATTTCCTGGCCGGCGGGGGTGACCTGGGTCAGGTGCTTGCCGCTGCGGGCGAAAATCTGGATGCCCAGCTCATCTTCGAGCATGCGCACCTGTTTGCTGATGCCGGGTTGAGAGGTATAGAGCCCTTCTGCCGTCGAGGAGACATTCAGGTTGTGGTTAACCACTTCCACAATGTAACGAAGCTGCTGCAATTTCATATCTTATACCATCCTAGGTTAAACACTGCGGCTTACCCGCAGCCAGGTATATCGGTGTCGCCCCGGTATGCTGAAACTCACAAGCCATAAACCCCGTGTTCTACCCTGATGGTGAAGAAAACGCCGTTGTTAATAAGCTTTAATAATAAAAAAACTTTTTATATAACCACTATACCACGATGCAGCTTCAAGTATAGATCCGCGTCACACTATGATAACGATTATTTTGCATGGGTATCAACGTGAAACGGCGGTGTCGGAGGGATAAAAACAGCAAAGGATAGATCCGTTTGCCCCTTTTCACCAATAAAAAAACCAGCCGCCAGGGCTGGTTTTTCATCTTGCGGTCAGGACATCGGCCTTACTTCTTGCCTTCGACCCACTTGCCGTCCACGTAGAACGCGGACCAACCGGTCGCCTTGCCGTCTTTTTCAGAGGAGACGTACTGCTGCTTGGTTTTACGGCTGAAACGCACCAGCGTTTTGTTGCCTTCGGCATCCGCCACCGGCGCATCGGCCAGGTAGCGCAGTTTCTCCGGCAGACGATCCTTGAAGCGAGCCAGTTCTTCCACCAGCGGCGCACGGGTCTCGCGCGATTTAGGGAAGGTGTTGGCCGCCAGGAACACGCCGGCAGCGCCGTCACGCAGCACGAAATAGGCGTCGGACTTCTCGCACGGCAGCTCCGGCAACGGCACCGGATCTTCCTTCGGCGGCGCGACATCGCCGTTACGCAGGATCTTGCGGGTGTTTTTGCAGTTCTCGTTGGTGCAGCCCATGTACTTGCCGAAACGCCCCATTTTCAGGTGCATTTCCGAGCCGCACTTGTCGCACTCCACCACCGGGCCATCATAGCCTTTCAGACGGAACTCGCCCTCTTCGATCTCATAGCCGTCACACGCCGGGTTGTTACCGCAGACGTGCAGCTTGCGCTGGTTGTCGATCAGATAGCTGTCCATCGCCGTACCGCATTTCTGGCAGCGGCGGCGGGCGCGCAGCGCGTTGGTTTCCGCGTCGTCGCCTTCGAGGATGTTGAGCACTTCCGCTTCCGGCACCAGGTTGATGGTGGTTTTGCAACGTTCCTTCGGCGGCAGCGCGTAGCCGGAACAGCCGAGGAACACGCCGGTGCTGGCGGTACGGATGCCCATCTTGCGACCGCAGGTCGGGCAGTCGATGCTGGTCATCACCATCTGGTTAGGCCGCATGCCGCCTTCTTCCGGATCCTTCTCCGCCGTTTCCAACTGCTCGCTGAAGTCGACGAAGAATTCGTCCAGCACCGCTTTCCACTCGGCCTGGTTGTTGGCGACCTCATCGAGGCCGTCTTCCATGCGCGCGGTGAAGTCATAGTTCATCAGCTCGCGGAAGTTTTCTTCCAGGCGATCGGTGACGATCTCACCCATTTTCTCGGCATAGAAACGGCGGCTTTCCACCCGCACATAACCGCGATCCTGAATGGTCGAGATGATGGAGGCGTAAGTGGACGGACGGCCGATGCCGCGTTTCTCCAGCTCTTTCACCAGCGAGGCTTCGCTGTAGCGCGCCGGCGGCTTGGTGAAGTGCTGGCTCGGGATCAGTTTCTGCAGATCCAGCTCGCTGCCGATTTCGACGAACGGCAACGTGCGATCTTCATCGCCTTTGCGCAGAGCCGGCATCACCTTGGTCCAGCCGTCAAAGCGCAGCGTACGGCCCTTGGCGCGCAGCTGATAATCGCCGGCTTTCACCGTCAGCGTGGTGGAATCGTATTGCGCCGGCGTCATCTGGCAGGCGACGAACTGACGCCAGATCAGCTGATACAGTTTCTGCGCGTCCGCTTCCATGTCTTTGAGCTGTTCGGCGAGCACGTTCACGTCCGAAGGACGGATCGCTTCGTGCGCTTCCTGCGAATTCTCTTTGCTGCTGTACTGATTCGGCGCCTTCGGCAGGTATTTATCGCCGAAGTTGTCGCCGATGTAGCCACGCACCATGTTGAGCGCATCCTGGCTCAGGTTGGTGGAGTCGGTACGCATATAGGTGATGTGACCGGCTTCATACAGCCGTTGCGCCATCATCATGGTTTTCTTCACGCCGAAGCTCAGGCGGGTGCTGGCGGCCTGTTGCAGCGTGGAGGTAATGAAAGGCGCGCCCGGCTTGCTGCTGGTCGGTTTGTCTTCGCGATCCAGCACCGTGTAGCGGGCTTTTTCCAGCAACTTGACCGCGGCGTGCGTCTGCTCGCGGTTGACCGGCTTGAACGGTTTGTCGTGCGCATGGGTCACTTCCATCTGCAGCGCGGTGTCACCCTTCGCCAGCAGATCGGCATGCAGCTCCCAGTACTCTTCCGGCACGAACGCCTTGATGTCGCGCTCACGCTCAACCACCAGGCGCACCGCCACCGACTGCACGCGGCCGGCGGACAGGCCGCGGGCGATTTTTTTCCACAGCAGCGGCGAGACCATATAGCCCACCACGCGGTCCATAAACCGGCGCGCCTGCTGCGCGTTGACGCGGTCAATGTTCAGCTCGCCCGGCTGTTTGAACGCCTGTTGGATCGCGTTTTTGGTGATTTCGTTAAACACCACGCGGCTAAAGCGTTTGTCATCCCCACCGATCACTTCCCGCAGGTGCCAGGCGATGGCTTCCCCTTCGCGGTCAAGGTCGGTTGCGAGATAAATGTGGTCGGCGTTTTCCGCCAACGATTTTAACTCGGCGACCACTTTTTCTTTACCCGGCAGGATTTCATAATGCGCTTTCCAGCCGTGGTAAGGGTCGACGCCCATGCGATTTACCAGCGCCGCCTTCTCATCTTTTTTAACTTTTTTCTTGGCTTTGTCTTCGGTTGAGTCAGCGCTCTTTTTGCTGGCTGAGCCACTGGTCGGCAAATCACGGATATGACCGACGCTGGACTTCACCACGTAGTCACTTCCTAAATATTTATTAATAGTTTTGGCTTTTGCCGGGGACTCAACTATTACGAGAGCTTTACCCATATTTACCTTTACCTAATTTATTTCTTCTAAAAAGAAGTCTTTTATCTCGCCGTGCCGCGGCAATTCGTGTCTCTTTTTTTATATTGCGGCAGTCTGGCAAGAGATCAACAGATTTTTTTCTTTTGGTTGCCCAACTGCTCAACCTGAACGCAAGTTGTTGATCCTGCCTGCTATTCACCCATGCCCCAGAAGTATGGCTGCGTGATTTTTATTCATGGCGTAAACAAAACCTTCCACCCGACGCCGCAAAATCCCACACTGTACCTGATAAAAAGCGTCACGCAACCTAATTAGCACGGAAAGGCAGATTTCGCCAACCGGCCGCCGCCCATGGCCATCCAGACGGCAAATAAACCTTAGTCGGTTTGCGGATAAAAGCGAACCGGCGTTAGAATATGCGCAGCGTTTTTTGTTTGGAGTCTAATAAATGTACAAGAATACTGCACCTATCGGCCGCGAGGCCCTGCTGGCGGAAGCAAATAACATCATCCGCCAACACGAAGATTATCTGCACGGCATGATCGCCACCGACGTTGAACAAAAAAGCGGCGTTTTAGTTTTTCGCGGCGAATACTTTTTAGATGCCGATGGATTGCCCACCGCCAAAACCACCGCCGTATTTAATATGTTTAAACATTTGGCTCACCTGCTTTCGGAAAAATACCATTTGGTCGATTGAGAAAACAAAACGGGGGCACCTGGCCCCCGTTGATTCCTGCTCTTCTCGCCTTACAACAACGGCTTTTCCCCGCGCTGCCACCAGCGCAACAGCAAACGATCGACGCTTTCCGCCGCGCTGCCGGTGAAACGATCCATCAAACGTTTACGACGTGCATAGCGCACGGCGATCACTTCGTGGTTATCCAACTCGGCGATCAACAAATCGTCACTGGTGCCGATGGCGTCGATAAGGCCTTTCTCTTTGGCCTGGGTCCCGAACCAGTGCTCACCGGTGGCGACGTTGTCGATGTCCAGCGACGGGCGCTGCTCGTGCACGAAGCGTTTGAACAGCTCGTGTGTTTCGTTCAGATCTTCGCGGAACTTCTCGCGCCCCTGCTCGGTATTCTCACCGAACAGCGTCAGCGTACGTTTAAACTGCCCGGCGGTATGCAGCTCCACGTCGATGTCGTTCTTCTTCAGCAGGCGATGGAAATTCGGGATCTGCGCCACCACGCCGATGGAACCGATGATGGCGAACGGCGCCGCCACGATGCGATCCGCGACGCAGGCCATCATGTAGCCGCCGCTGGCCGCCACTTTATCCACCGCCACCGTCAGGCGGATGCCGCCTTTGCGCAAGCGCTCCAACTGCGAAGCCGCCAGGCCGTAGCCGTGCACCACCCCGCCCGGGCTTTCCAGACGCAGCAGGACTTCATCCTGCGCCGAGGCCACCGCCAGCACCGCGGAGATCTCTTCGCGCAGCGACGTCACCTCGTGCGCATCCATGCTGCCCTTGAAGTCCAACACGTACAGGCACGGCTTGGCCACTTCCACCGCGCCAGATTTGGCGCGCTGCTTCTTCAATTTGTCATCAGATTTGGTCTGCTTCTTGAACTGTTTCAGCCAAACCTTTTGCTCGGCAGTATCCATACGCGCCAGGCGCATATCGCGCTGCATTTCGCGATACTGTTCACCGAGATCGGTCAGCTGCAGCTCCCCTTTCTGGCGGCTCTTGCGTTGCCCCAGACTGACCGCCAGGATGGCCAACGCGGCGATGGCGAGCACCACCGTGGCGACCTTGGCCAGAAACAGGCCATAAACAGATATAAACTCCACAGATTCCGCCTTTATTTACAGGTTGTTAGTATGATTCTTTCCATTTTAGCCAACCGCAGCGCCTGCTGTCGCGGCTAAATGAAAATTCATTGCGTTCTGCACGTCACTATGGGGACGATTCAAGGCCGAACCAAGCCGCCGCCGCGCCGCTTTTGTTACAAAAGAATGCCATTTCAGCCTGCTACGCATTGAAAATGCGTACGGATTAAGGCATATAACACCCATTATTCATCAATATGATGAGACAGATTCGCTGCGCGGCCCGCAGAAGGTCGAGCTCTCGCTCCCGCCCTGGCCGCGCGTTTCACCCTTGCTCCCCACGATACGCGGGAGAACAGCCACCCAGGCGAGGATTTATCGTGCATTACCAACCCAAACAAGATCTACTCGAACAACGCATTATTTTGGTCACCGGCGCCGGAGACGGCATCGGCCGCGAAGCGGCGCTGACCTACGCTCGCTTCGGCGCCCAGTTAGTGCTGCTGGGACGCACCGAGAGCAAACTGCTGGCGGTACAACAAGAGATCGCGGCCCAGGGCGGCGCCCCGACCCTGGTGGTCACGCTCGACTTGCTGCACGCCACGCCGGAGCAATGCCGGCAGATAGCCGACGATCTGGCGCGCCAAATTCCGCGCCTGGACGGCGTGCTGCACAACGCCGGCCTGCTGGGCGACATTGCGCCGATGGCCGACCTGTCGATAACCATGTGGCAAGAGGTGATGCAGGTTAACGTCAACGCCACCTTTATGCTGACTCAGGCGCTGCTGCCGCTGCTGCTGAAATCCCACGCCGGGTCGCTGGTGTTCACCAGTTCCAGCGTCGGGCGCACCGGCCGCGCCGACTGGGGCGCTTATGCGGTGTCGAAGTTCGCCACCGAAGGCATGATGCAGGTATTGGCCGATGAATACAAAAATCGTAATTTGCGGGTAAACTGCATCAATCCGGGCGGAACTCGCACCAAAATGCGCGCATCCGCCTTCCCGCACGAAGACAAAAACAAGCTGAAAACCCCGGCTGACATCATGCCGCTGTACCTGTATCTGATGGGCGAGGACAGCCGGCGAAAAACCGGCATGAGCTTCGACGCCCAGCCGAACCGCAAACCCGGCGCGGCCGAATAATAAGGAGCGTTTCATGGCGGAAGATCGTCATCAACAGCGCCAGCAGCGCCTGAAAGAACAGGTCGATGCACGCATCGCCGCGGCGCAGGACACCCGCGGCCTGCTGCTGGTGTTTACCGGCAACGGCAAAGGCAAAACCACCGCCGCCTTCGGCACCGTCACCCGCGCGGTCGGTCACGGCATGCGCGCCGGGGTGATCCAGTTCATCAAGGGCGAGTGGCCCAATGGCGAAAAGAATCTGCTGCAGCAACATGGCGTTGAATTTCAGGTGATGGCTACCGGCTTCACCTGGGAGACGCAGAACAAGGCAGGCGACACCGCCGCCTGCCAGGCAGTGTGGCAGCACGGCAAACGCATGCTGGCCGACAGCGGCCTGGATCTGGTGCTGCTGGACGAAGTGACCTACATGTTGACCTACGGCTATCTGGAGCTGGAAGAGCTCAAAGAAGCGCTGCGGCAGCGCCCTGCGCACCAAACGGTGATACTGACCGGGCGCGGTTGCCATCGCGAGCTGCTGGAAATGGCGGATACGGTTACGGAGATGCGGCCGGTGAAACACGCGTTCGACGCGGGCATCAAGGCGCAACAGGGGATTGATTGGTAACAAAACGTTCTGGCCCCGAACGGGGCCAGAATGACGGATTAGCTGCGTTTGCTCGGTTTGCCCGATTTACTCGGTTTGCTGCCCGGCGCACTGCGACGGCCGCTGCCGGCCACCTGCGAGTGACGTTTGACCGCGCGACGGATCTGGTTAGCCTTCACGCGGCGGCGCTCACGCTCCACCGGCATCTTGCTGACCGTTTCCGGTTTCAATTCAACCAGCTCGCGCAGGTAGTTGATCGCCGGCAGATCCAGTTCGGCCCAGCCGCCGCGCGGCAGGCCCTTCGGCAGATCGATATCGCCGTAGCGTACGCGGATCAGGCGGCTCACCTGCACGCCCACCGCTTCCCACAGGCGACGCACTTCACGGTTGCGGCCTTCGGTCAGGGTCACGTTGTACCATTGGTTGAGGCCTTCACCGCCCTGGAAGCTGATGGTGCGGAACGCGGCCGGGCCGTCTTCCAGTTGCACGCCTTTGCTCAGCTGCTTCACTTTCGCATCGTCGACCTGGCCAAACACGCGCACCGCGTACTCGCGTTCCACTTCACGGCTTGGGTGCATCAGACGGTTGGCCAGTTCACCATCGGTGGTGAACAGCAGCAGACCGGAAGTGTTGACGTCCAGTCGCCCTACCGCCACCCAGCGCGAACCGCGCAGCTTCGGCAAGCGATCGAACACCGTCGGGCGGCCTTCAGGATCGCTGCGGGTACACAGCTCACCTTCCGGTTTGTAGTAAGCCAGCACGCGGCAGACCACCTCTTCGGACTCTTTGATCGACAGGACATGACCATCCAGACGAATTTTCATCGCCGGGGTCACTTCAACGCGATCGCCCAGCTTGGCGACCTTGCCGTCGACGCTGACGCGCCCGGCTTCAATCATGGTTTCGATTTCACGACGCGAGCCGTGCCCGGCGCGCGCTAATACTTTCTGTAACTTTTCGCTCATTGAGCAACCTCTAATGTCGCCTTCACAGGCGTCGGGGGGATAACCGCCGCGGCCAATCGCCGCAACGGTAATAATACGTTTATCAGGATCGAACCGCGCATTATACAGGCTTTCTAAGGTGTTGAAACCCACTTTATCGGCGGTGACCCCAAGCGGCGTTCACGGCGCCAAGAAGTCCTCCACCGCCCTCAGCACCGCGTCGGGCCGTTCCAGAATGCCGAGGTGAGTGCGGGCCTCTTCTAAACGCGCCACGGAGAAAAACGGCCGCTCGGCGGCAAATTCCTGCTGTTGCCGCAGATAGTCATCGCGGCGATCCAGCGAGTAAATATGCCGGCACGGCGGCGGCGCGCTCATCCCCGCCAGGCGTTGCAGCGGCGAACCGAATTGCCGGTAGGCCTGTTCGATGGCCACGCCGGCGGCGCGCCAGAGCCGGTCATCCTCCTGCGCCATCTCGACCTCCAGATGGCGTTTGACCCGATCGTGGCGGATGCCGCCCTGCCAGAAGTCGAACAAGGCGTCGCGCGCCGCCAACCACTGCTGCGGCCGTTGCATGCGGCTCACCGCCGCAAAGAACGCCGGCTCCGGCTGCGTCATGATCCAATCGAGAAACACCATGCCCTGCACCTGCTGCGGCAACGCCTCGGCCAACGCCACCGCCAACCAACTGGCGTGCGCCACCGACAGGGTGATCACGTTGTCCAAACGCAGCGCCGTCAGCAGTTGGCGCACATCCTCCAGCAAATCGTCCCCCGTCAGCGACATCTCCGCCGCTTTTGACGACAGGCCGTGGCCACGCCAATCGATGCTGATCGTCCGATAACGGTCGGCCGCCAGCGCGATGAACGGCTCAAACACGGTTTTCGGTTCGCACCAGCCGGGCAGCAACACCAACGTGAGCGGCCCTGAGCCGATATCCTGATAATCGAGCGTCATGTTGGCACTGTGAAATGCGGTCATATTACCTCCTGCGCGTCTCTCCCCGACCCGTTCGGGAATTACCGACGGGCTAAGGGTGACAGCGCAGCAGGTCGTGATCTATTGAAGTTCGTGCGGAAAAGACCCGAGCGCACCTTATGAAAAAATGCGCACTTATTGGAATGGGAATTTAATGGCGCACGCAGGGATAGGCGGCGCTCAACGCCAGCATAATCACCGACGGTGCGGAATAATGCAGTTGCTCGGGATGTTCGTTCAAGTACTGCATTACCGCGTCGGCGGCTACGCCGATGCTCATTCCGGCCTCTGGGCAGATATTGCGATTGCCCTGCATGGAATAGGTATCGAATACGCCGGCGACGTATCCCATAAACATGCCGCCATTCAGCGCTTCGGCCACGGTGGCTTCACCGCTTTTATTTTTTACGTAACCGCCGGATTCCGCCAGCAAACCGCTGCCCGAATAAAAACCCGCATTTGCCATTGAGGAAAATAATAAGGCCGCTAAAAAAGAAACCTGTTTAATCATTGCTGCGCATCCTGCCCATTATCAATTCTGAAGTCTTCAAGAATAGCGGCTTTCACGCGAAACAGCGTCGCTTCAGCCGTTTTTCAGACAATGGGCAAGGTGGCAACATTTTACATCAGCGGAAAGGCGCCGCGTCGCCGGCGCCTTCGCGCACCACTTCCGGCGAGGATTCGGTCAGATCGATAACCGTAGTCGGCTGTTGGCCGAGGAAGCCGCCGTGGATCACCAGATCGACCACCTTGCCCAAATGATCGCTGATCTCTTCCGGATCGGACTCGGCGAAATCATTGCCCGGCAGCATCAGCGTGGTGGACATCATCGGTTCGTTCAACGCCTCCAACAGCGCCAGCGCGATCGGGTTCGACGGCACGCGCAGGCCGATGGTTTTGCGCTTTTCATTCATCAGGCGGCGCGGCACTTCTTTGGTCGCTTTCAGAATGAACGTGTAGTTGCCCGGCGTATTGTTTTTGATCAGACGGAACGCCGTATTATCGACGTGAGCATAGGTCGACAACTCGGACAGATCGCGGCACATCAGGGTAAAGTTGTGGTTGCCGTCCAGCTGACGGATGCGGCAAATGCGCTCCATCGCCGCCTTCTCTTCCAGCATGCAGCCCAGCGCATAGCCGGAATCGGTGGGATAGACGATCACCCCCCCTTTGCGCAGCACCTCTACCGCCTGGTTGATCAGGCGCGGCTGCGGGTTGTCCGGGTGAATATAAAAAAGCTGACTCATGACTTGCTCCTAAAATAATGCCCGCGCGCGTTGCCACGCGCGTAAAATCAGACCGCCTGGCCCGGCTGCGGCCAATCGCGCCACACCGGCTCGACGCCGCCCGGCAGCCACAGCTTGCGCCCCAGTTCGATCCACGAGCAAGGTTGATGGAAATCAGAGCCTTGCGAGGCCAACAGGCGGTAGTTTTGCGCGTATTTCGCCAGCTGAGTGCGCTCATGCGGCGCCTGCTGACACTGCGCCACTTCCATGGCGTCGCCGCCGTGTTCGGCGAAATGCGCCAGCAAGCGTTTCAGCCATTTCGCGGTCAAATCGTAACGGCCCGGGTGCGCCATCACCGCCTGGCCGCCCGATTGATGAATCGCATCAATGGCTTGTTCTATTGTACACCACTGCGGCGGTACATAGCCGGTTTTCCCCTTGGCCAGGTATTTCTTGAACACCTGAGCCATATTGTCCGCCACACCGATCTCCACCAGGTAACGGGCGAAATGGCCGCGGGTCACCGCGCCGGCTCCGGCCAGGCGCTGGGCGCCGGCATAGGCGTCGGGAATACGCGCCTTGCCCAGCCGCACGCCGATCTCCTGCGCCCGCCGGTTGCGGCGTTCGGTTTGTTCCGCCAACAGCGCCACCAGCGCCGGATGCGCGACGTCCATACCCAACCCAACAATATGGATTTCATGATTTTCCCACAGCGTCGAGATTTCCACTCCATTGACCAACCGCAACGGCAACACCTGCTCCGCGATGGCGGCGGCGGCCTCGGCCAGCCCGGCGGTCGTGTCGTGATCGGTGATCGCCAACACCCCCACGCGCATCTCTACCGCCCGCTGCACCAGCTGCGTCGGCGTCAGGTAGCCGTCGGAGGCGGTCGTATGGCTGTGGAGATCGTACAGGGTAAAAGCGGTGGATTGAGGGTTACTGTCTGTCAAAACGGCTATCCGGCAATGGCTTGGTTTTCTATCATACCTGCGATCGGCGGCCGGACGGAAATCTATTCTGCCCCGGTTGGGCGCGCGGGCGGGATGATGAACAGAATTCACGCTGACCGCTAAAACATTGTACAAAAAGGGGGTTGACTTTGCCCTCGCGAACCAGTTAACTAGTACACAAGTTCACGGCAGTGGCCGTGTCGGATGAGAGTTAACAAAGAGAGTCTGCAAATGAACACATACATTTCTCTTCACGGTTGGTGGCGTACCTCCCTCTTGCGGGCGGTGTAATCGCGCATAGCTGTCATCTGACAATGCAGATTTCCTGAGCCCGCACCTGATGCGGGCTTTTTTATGGACAGAATTCACTGGAACCACCGATGATGAACATCAAACCACAATTGACATTACTGAAGGCGCAGGCCAGTTACCGGGGCGATCCCACCACCCTTTTCCACCAGCTGTGCGGCGCCCGGCCGGCCACCCTGCTGCTGGAATCGGCGGAAATCAACAGTAAACAGAATCTGCAGAGCCTGCTGGTGATCGACAGCGCGCTGCGCATCACCGCGCTGGGTCACACCGTCAGCGTGCAGGCGCTCACCGCCAATGGCGCGGCGCTGCTGCCGCTGCTGGACGAAGCGCTGCCGCCCGAGGTCAGTATTCAGGCGCGCCCAAACGGCCGCGAGCTGACCTTCCCGGCGATCGACGAGGTGCAGGACGAAGACGCGCGCCTGCGCTCCCTGTCGGTATTCGACGCGCTGCGCACGCTGCTGACCCTGGTCGACTCCCCGGCGGACGAGCGTGAAGCCGTGATGCTGGGCGGCCTGTTCGCCTACGATCTGGTCGCCGGTTTCGAAAACCTGCCGGCGCTGCGCCAGGATCAACGTTGCCCGGACTTCTGCTTCTATCTGGCGGAAACCCTGCTGGTGCTGGATCATCAACGCGGTTCCGCCCGATTGCAGGCCAGCGTCTTCAGCGAGCAAGCGAGTGAAATACAACGCCTGCAGCAGCGTCTGGCGCAATTGCAGACCGAATTGAAACAAACCCCGCAGCCAATCCCGCACCAAAAGCTGGAAAACATGCAGCTGAGCTGCAACCAGAGCGACGAAGAGTACGGCGCGGTGGTCAGCGGGCTGCAGGAAGCGATCCGTCACGGCGAGATTTTCCAGGTGGTGCCGTCGCGCCGCTTCTCCCTGCCGTGCCCGGCGCCGCTGGCGGCCTACCAGACGTTGAAAGACAACAATCCCAGCCCGTACATGTTCTTCATGCAAGATGACGAGTTCACCCTGTTCGGCGCTTCGCCGGAGAGCGCGCTGAAATACGACGCGGGCAATCGCCAGATCGAAATCTACCCGATCGCCGGCACCCGCCCGCGCGGCCGCCGAGCCGATGGTTCACTGGATCTGGATCTCGACAGCCGCATCGAGCTGGAAATGCGCACCGACCACAAAGAGCTGGCCGAGCACCTGATGCTGGTCGATCTGGCGCGCAACGATCTGGCGCGCATCTGCCAGGCCGGCAGCCGCTACGTGGCCGACCTGACCAAAGTGGATCGCTATTCGTTCGTCATGCACCTGGTTTCCCGCGTGGTGGGCACCCTGCGCGCCGATCTCGACGTGCTGCACGCCTACCAGGCCTGCATGAATATGGGCACCCTGAGCGGCGCGCCCAAAGTGCGGGCGATGCAGCTGATCGCCGCCTCCGAAGGCACGCGCCGCGGCAGCTACGGCGGCGCGGTAGGCTACTTTACCGCCACCGGCGATCTGGATACCTGCATCGTCATTCGCTCAGCCTACGTCGAAGACGGCATCGCCACCGTGCAGGCCGGCGCCGGCGTCGTGCTGGACTCCATCCCGCAGGCGGAAGCCGACGAAACCCGTAATAAAGCCCGTGCCGTGCTGCGCGCCATCGCCACTGCGCACCATGCCAAGGAGGTGTTCTGATGGCCGATATCCTGCTGCTCGACAACGTCGACTCCTTTACCTACAACCTGGTCGATCAGCTGCGCGCCAGCGGCCACCAGGTGGTGATTTATCGTAACCAGATCGCCGCCGAGGTGATCATCGAGCGTCTGGCGCAGATGGAACAGCCGGTGCTGATGCTGTCGCCGGGCCCCGGCGCCCCTTCCGAAGCGGGCTGCATGCCGGAACTGCTGCAACGCCTGCGCGGCCGGCTGCCGATCATCGGCATCTGCCTCGGCCACCAGGCGATCGTCGAAGCCTATGGCGGCCAGGTCGGCCAGGCGGGGGAAATCCTGCACGGCAAAGCCTCGGCGATCGTTCACGACGGTGAAGGCATGTTCGCCGGCATGGCCAACCCGTTGCCGGTGGCGCGTTACCACTCGCTGGTCGGCAGCAACATCCCGGCCGATCTGACCGTCAACGCCCGATTCGGCGAGATGGTGATGGCGGTACGCGACGATCGCCGCCGCGTATGCGGCTTCCAGTTCCACCCGGAATCGATTCTGACCACCCATGGCGCGCGCCTGCTTGAGCAGACCCTGGCCTGGGCGCTGGCGAAGTCATAAAAGGAACACGACGATGCAACCTATCCTTGAGAAACTGTACCGCGCTGAATCGATGAGCCAGCAGGAAAGCCAACAGCTGTTCAGCGCCATCGTGCGCGGCGAACTGGAGCCGAGCCAACTGGCGGCGGCGCTGATCAGCATGAAAGTCCGCGGCGAGCGCCCGGAAGAGATCGCCGGCGCCGCCAAAGCGCTGCTGGAAGATGCTCAACCGTTCCCGCGCCCTGACTATCTGTTTGCCGATATCGTCGGCACCGGCGGCGACGGCACCAACAGCATCAATATTTCCACCGCCAGCGCCTTTGTGGCGGCGGCGTGCGGCGCGAGAATCGCCAAACACGGCAACCGCAGCGTCTCCAGCCGCTCCGGCTCTTCGGATCTGCTGGCGGCATTCGGTATCCGTCTGGATCTGCCGGCGGAAGAGGCGCGCAAGGCGTTGGACGATCTTGGCGTGTGCTTCCTGTTTGCGCCGCAGTACCACACCGGCTTCCGTCACGCCATGCCGGTACGCCAGCAGTTGAAGACCCGCACGCTGTTCAACGTGCTCGGCCCGCTGATCAACCCGGCGCGTCCGCCGCTGGCGCTGATCGGCGTTTACAGCCCGGAACTGGTGCTGCCGATCGCCGAAACCCTGCGCGTGCTGGGCTATCAGCGCGCGGCGGTGGTTCACGGCGGCGGCATGGACGAGGTGGCGATCCACGCCCCAACGCACGTGGCGGAATTGAACAACGGCGAAATCTGCAGTTATCAGCTCACGCCGCAGTCCTTCGGATTGGAAACCTATCCGCTGGAGGCCTTGCTGGGCGGCACGCCGGAAGAAAACCGTGACATTTTGGCGCGGCTGTTACAAGGTAAAGGCGAGCCGGCGCACGCTGCGGCGGTCGCGGCCAACGTCGCGTTGCTTCTGAAGTTATTCGGACATGAAGACCTGCGCCAAAATGCGCGGCAGGCACTGGATATGATCAACAGCGGGCAGGCCTATGAGCGTGTCATCGCACTGGCGGCAAGAGGATAAATAATGCAGGAAACCGTGCTACACAAGATTGTCCGCGACAAAGCGCAATGGATCGCGGCGCGACAACAGCAACAGCCCCTGGCCGGCTTTCAGAATGACATCGTACCGAGCGAACGCAGCTTCTACCACGCGCTGCAGGGCACCCGTACGGCTTTCATTCTCGAATGCAAGAAGGCCTCGCCTTCCAAGGGGCTGATTCGCGAGAACTTTGATCCGGTGGAGATCGCCACGGTCTATAAAGATTTCGCCTCGGCGATCTCGGTGCTGACCGACGAGAAATACTTCCAGGGCAGCTTTGATTTCCTGCCGCTGGTGAGCAAAACCGTCAGCCAACCGGTGTTGTGCAAAGACTTTATCATCGACCCGTATCAGATTTACCTGGCGCGCTACTATCAGGCCGACGCTATCCTGCTGATGCTGTCGGTGTTGACCGACGAACAGTACCGCCAGCTGGCGGCGGTGGCCCACAGCCTCAATATGGGCGTGCTGACCGAAGTGATCAGTGAAGAGGAGCTGCAGCGGGCGATCGCGCTGGAAGCCCGCGTGGTCGGCATCAATAACCGCGATCTGCGCGATCTGAGCATCGATCTGGACCGCACCCGGCAGTTGGCGCCGCGCGTGCCGCATGGGGTGACGGTGATCAGCGAGTCGGGCATCAACAATTACGGGCAGATCCGCGAGCTCAGCCACTACGCCAACGGTTTCCTGATCGGCAGCGCGCTGATGTCGGAACCCGATCTGCGCGCCGCCGTGCGCCGTGTGATCCTGGGCGACAATAAAGTGTGCGGCCTGACTCGCCCACAGGACGCCGCCGCCGCGTATCAGGCCGGCGCCATCTACGGCGGATTGATTTTCGTCGGCCGCTCGCCGCGCTATGTGGATATCGTCCGCGCCCGCGAAGTCATTTCCGGCGCGCCGCTGAAGTACGTCGGCGTCTTCTGCGACGCCCAGCTTGATACCGTGGCGCTGACCGTAGAGCGCCTCGGTCTGCAGGCGGTGCAACTGCACGGCGCGGAGGACCAGGCCTATATCAGCGCCCTGCGCGCCCGCTTGCCGGCCGATTGCCGCATCTGGAAAGCGCTGAGCGTGAAAGAACGGGTGCCGGCGCGCGATCTGCAGCATGTCGATCGCTATCTGCTGGACAACGGCGCAGGCGGCACCGGCCAACGCTTCGACTGGTCGGTATTGCAAGGCGAAGATCTGACCAACGTTATGCTGGCGGGCGGTCTGCGCGCCGACAACTGCGTCGAAGCGGCCAAGCTCGGCTGCGCCGGGCTGGACTTCAATTCCGGCGTGGAAAGCGAACCGGGTATCAAAGATCCCGCGCGCCTGGCCTCGGTCTTCCAAACCCTGCGCGCTTACTGAATACGGCTCTACATTAATAACGGATAATGACGGGAACTCTCATGACGCTGCTTAACCCCTACTTCGGCGAATTTGGTGGTCAATACGTACCGCAAATTCTGATGCCGGCCCTGAAACAACTCGAAGAAGCCTTTGTCAGCGCTCAGCGCGATCCGGCGTTTCAGGCGGAATTCATCGATCTGTTGAAGAACTACGCGGGCCGCCCTACGGCGCTGACGCTGTGCAAAAATCTCACCGCCGGCAGCAACACCAAGCTCTATCTGAAGCGGGAAGATCTGCTGCACGGCGGCGCGCACAAGACCAACCAGGTACTGGGCCAGGCCCTGCTGGCCAAGCGCATGGGCAAAACCGAGATCATCGCGGAAACCGGCGCCGGCCAACACGGCGTCGCGTCGGCGCTGGCCTGCGCGCTGCTCGGCCTGAAATGCCGCATCTATATGGGCGCCAAAGACGTTGAGCGTCAGTCGCCGAACGTGTTCCGCATGCGGCTGATGGGCGCGGAAGTGATCCCGGTGCACAGCGGCTCCGCCACCCTGAAAGACGCCTGCAACGAAGCGTTGCGCGACTGGTCCGGCAGCTATGAAACCGCGCACTACATGCTCGGCACCGCCGCCGGCCCGCATCCGTACCCGACTATCGTGCGTGAATTCCAGCGCATGATCGGCGAAGAAACCAAAGCGCAGGTGCTGGAGCGCGAAGGCCGCCTGCCGGATGCGGTCATCGCCTGCGTCGGCGGCGGCTCCAACGCCATCGGTATGTTCGCCGATTTTATCGATGACGTCGACGTTGGGCTGATCGGCGTGGAACCCGCCGGTTTGGGCATCGAGACCGGCCAGCACGGCGCGCCGCTCAAGCATGGCCACGTCGGCATCTATTTCGGCATGAAGGCGCCGATGATGCAGACCGCCGAAGGCCAGATTGAAGAATCCTATTCAATCTCCGCCGGGCTGGACTTCCCGTCCGTCGGGCCGCAACACGCCTACCTGAACAGCACCGGTCGCGCCGAATACGTGTCGATCACCGACGACGAAGCGCTGGAAGCGTTCAAGGCGCTGTCGCGCCATGAAGGCATCATCCCGGCGCTGGAATCCTCACACGCCCTGGCGCACGCGCTGAAAATGATCCGTGAAACGCCGCAAAAAGAGCAAATCCTGGTGGTCAACCTGTCCGGCCGCGGCGACAAAGACATATTTACCGTTCACGACATTTTGAAAGCACGGGGAGAAATCTGATGGAACGTTATCAGCAACTGTTCACGCGTCTGGAAAGCAGCAAGGAAGGCGCCTTCGTCCCGTTCGTGACGCTGGGCGATCCTAATCCGGCGCTGTCGCTGCAGATTATCGACACCCTGATCGAAGCCGGCGCGGACGCGCTGGAGCTGGGTATCCCCTTCTCCGACCCGTTGGCGGATGGCCCAACCATCCAGAGCGCGACGCTGCGTGCCTTCGCCGCCGGCGTTACGCCGACCCAGTGTTTCGAGCTGCTGGCGGCCATTCGTCAGAAGCACCCGACCATTCCCATCGGCCTGCTGATGTACGCCAATTTGGTGTTCCATAAGGGCATCGATGCCTTTTACCAACGCTGTGCGGAAGTGGGCGTGGATTCGGTGCTGGTCGCCGACGTGCCGTTTGAAGAATCGGCGCCGTTCCGCGCCGCGGCCGTGCGCCACGGTATCGCGCCCATCTTCATTTGCCCGCCGAACGCCGACGACGATCTGCTGCGAGAGATCGCTTCACACGGTCGCGGCTACACCTACCTGCTGTCGCGTTCCGGCGTCACCGGCACCGAAAGCCGGGCGCAGTTGCCGCTGCATCACCTGGTGAACAAACTGCGCGAGTATCACGCCGCGCCGCCGCTGCAGGGCTTCGGCATCTCCGAGCCCGAGCAGGTGAAGGCTGCGCTGCAGGCCGGCGCCGCCGGCGCCATCTCCGGATCGGCAATCGTCAAAATCATCGAACGGCACCATGCCAACCCGGCGGAAATGCTGACCAAGCTGGCGGCCTTCGTCAGCGCGATGAAGCACGCGACCCGCGCGTGATCCCCTTCGGCGAGCGCCTTGCCGGCGCTCGCTTTAACAGCTTGTTTCCCCTCAAAGTTTGTTCTATTTATTTACAGCAAAAATTTGAACAAACCCGCGTCTTGTCTCACAATAAACATTGTTCGCTATGCATTTCTTCATTTGATTTGGGGAATGCGCTCGCTGCGGCGAAAAAACCGCATCGAATTTCAACCATAACATTGCATGGAGAGTAATTTATGAAGCTGTTTAAAACCCTTTCGGCCTTGTGCATGGCAGCCGTTGTGGCGGTCGCGGTGAGCGCTTGCGCACCGACGGCGAAATCGGAGGGAACAGGCGGTTATATCGATGACACCGTGATCACCACCAAAGTGAAATCGGCGCTGCTGGCGGATAAAAACATTAAGTCGCGCGAAATCAGCGTGGAAACCTTTAAAGGACGCGTGCAGTTGAGCGGCTTCGTGACGTCAAGCGATGACGCCAACCGTGCGGTGCAGGTCACACGCGGCGTGGCCGGCGTGAAATCTGTTGAAAACGTCATGCAGGTTAAATAATACCGACACAGGGAGGCGCAATGCCTCCCTGTTTGCGGCCTTCATCAGAAGCGGTAACCCGCCCCAAACATAAACACCCACGGATCCAACCGCGTATCGAAGCTGTGGTGCCCACCGCTCGCGTCGTTGAAACGCGTTTTGGTTTCGATGTTCATCCACCACACCGACATGTTCAGCATCCAGTGCTCATCCAGGTTGTAATCCAGACCGGCCTGCGCCGCCACGCCCCAGGAGTCTTTCAGATCGAGGTTGCTCAACCCGGCGCTTTTGCCGTAGTCGTTGAACTTCTCGTCGAAGAAAGTGGTGTAGTTAACGCCGACGCCCAGATAAGGACGCAGTTTGTCCTGCTTGTCGCCGAAGTAGTATTGCGCCATCAGCGTAGGCGGCAGTTGATGAACGGTCGCCAGATCGGTGCCGCCCAGGGTAACCTTGTGGCGGAACGGTGTCGCGGCCAACAACTCAACGCCGATGTTGTCCGTCACCATATAACCGAAGGTCAAACCGAGCTGGGTATTGTTTTTCGCATCCAGCGATCCCAAACCCAATACGTTGTCCGAGCCCGCATTTGGACGCACCGTCGCGGTGCCCGCACGGAACAGGAAATCACCGGCCTGATGCGCACTTGCCAACATAGGCGCCATCATCGTCGCCAATACCACCAGAGTTGTCTTTTTCATTATCCATTCCATTTGTGTGGTTAATCTCTCGAGGGGGAATATACCTACTTTCGGGTATTTGTGATCCCATCGAGATCACATCTTATGTGTAAAATTTTAAAATCCCACCAAAAACAAGGTTACCTAACCGCTTAATAAATCAAGGATTGATCTGCATCAAAAAAACGATTTTGTTGCAAATTATCTACATGTTCAAATTTCAGTTGCGGAAAAAAATACGGCTGAGGTAATTTCATCTTCCGTGTTGGTTTTGGTTGGTGCCGTGAGGAGTCGGCGGGCAATCAAGATGAGCGAAATCCTTAATCCCTGTGTCAGCTGCGGCGCATGCTGCGGTTATTTTCGAGTGTCATTCTATTGGGCCGAAGCCGAAGACGGCGGCGGCGCCGTTCCCCTTTCCCTGACGGAGCCTCTGACCCCGTTCCTGCGCTGCATGCAGGGGACCAACAGCAAGTCTCCGCGCTGCACCGCGCTGGACGGCGAGATTGGCAAAGCCGTGTCGTGCTCGATTTATCTTAATCGGCCCAGCCCGTGCAGAGAGTTCGATCAGTCCGGTGAAAACGGCCTGCGCAACGAAGCCTGCGATCGCGCTCGAGAACGCTACGGCCTGCCCCCCTTGCCGGTGCCCTTGCCGCTGTCGTTGCCTGAGACGACGATCGTTGAAGAAATAGACGTAGTGCAATTCGCGGGGTGCCACAGCGGCGTGGAACAGGGTACAATCACCCACTGATTTATCTCTGTTTTCTCGACGCCAAGGAGTCTGCATGCCTATCACGGCCAACGCTTTGTACCGTGACAGTTTTAACTTTTTACGCAATCAACTGGCCAGCATCCTGATGCTGGCGCTGTTGACGGCGTTTATCTCGGTGCTGCTGAACCAAGCTTTCAGCCCCGATGCCGAACAGTTGGCGACGCTGGCCGCCTCCACCAGCGATTTCGCGTCGTCGACCGGCATGGGCATTCAGGACGTGATCCAGCAGATGACGCCGGAACAGCAGATGGTGTTGCTGAAAGTGTCGGCCGCCGCCACGTTCTCCGCGCTGGTCGGCAACGTGCTGCTGGTCGGTGGGATGCTGACGTTGATCCGTCTGGTGTCTCAGGGGCAACGCACCAGCGCCCTGCGCGCGCTCGGCGCCTCGGCGCCCGATCTGCCGCGCCTGCTGCTGCTGCTGTTTATCTGCACCTTGCTGATCCAGCTCGGCCTGACGCTGTTCGTGGTGCCGGGCGTGATCATGGCTATCGCCTTCGCGTTGGCGCCGGTGATCGCCTCCGTCGACAAGAAAGGCGTCTTCGCTTCACTCAAGCTGAGCAGCAAATTGGCCTTCGCCAATGCGCGCGTGATTGTGCCGGCAATGATGCTGTGGTTGGCGGCCAAGCTGCTGGTGCTGTTTTTAGTGAGCCATCTGTCAGTGCTGACGCCGAACGTGGCCAGCGTCGTGCTGACCGCGTTAAGCAACCTGGTCTCCGCCCTGCTGCTGATCTATCTGTTCCGTTTGTATATGCTGCTGCGCGGCTAACGCCGGCGCAACAAATGCCCAGGGGCACGCTTCGGCGCGCCCCTTTTTGTTTACCCCACCGCCGCGGCTTCCGCCTGTTCCTTACTCTGAATCAGCTTTAGCGCCAGATAGAGATCCGGCACCAAAATCAGCTCCTTGTCCCGTCCCAACCGATTGATGCGGAACCAGCGCGTCAGTTCAGTACGGCGCCCGGCCAGCACCAGTTTGACGTTACGCTGCAACAGATCGCGTTTCAGTTCGTCGATGGCCGCCAGCACGCTGATATCGGCATGGGTAAAGCTGGCCACCGCGTCCACCACCACCCAGCGCGGCTGGAATGGCGTACTGTCGACCAAATTGAGAATGCGGCGTTTGAAGTAGGCCACGTTGAAGTAGGTCAGCGGCGAATTGAAGCGATACATCATGACGCCGGGCACCGCCTTCACCCCATTGTTGTTGCCCATGGAATGGATCATGCCTTCGTCGTTAACGCCCAGCAGCTGTTCCGTCGGCCGAAAGACGGTGTGCAGAAACTGCATCAGCCCCAGCAACACCGCCAGCCCGATGCCGCTGATCACCCCGACCAACAAGACGCTGAGGAAGGTAAATATCGCCAGGCGGAAAGCCTGCGCGTTGCGGCGGCGCAAGATCCAGATGCCGCGAAAATCCAGCAGCGACCAAGCCGCATACATCAGCACCACGCCCAATCCCGCCACCGGAATAAACTGCAGCGGCGCCATCAGGAACAGCAAGACGAAAGCGATCACCGCGGCGGCGATGATCGACACGAGCTGGCTCTTGCCGCCGTTGGCGTCATTCACCGCGGTGCGCGAATCCGCCCCGCTGATGGCGAAGCCTTGCGACAATGCGGAGACGATATTCACCATCCCCAGCGCGCGAAACTCAGCGTCAGCGTTGACCTCATAGCCGTTTTTGGCCGCGAAACTGCGGGCGTCAGCATCATGCTGACAAAGCTCACGACCGCCAGGTTGAGCGCCGGGATCACCATGTCGCGCAGCAGCCCGGGCTGAAAGTCCGGCCACTGGACGATCGGCAACACGCCGCTGAAACCGCCCACCGTCACCACGCCATACTGCTGCAATCCGCCCGCCCAGGTGACGAACGCCGCCAGCACGATGGCGAACAGCGGCGCCGGCCAGTTAGGCCGCCATTTTTTAAATCCGAGCAGCGTCACCAGCGTCAGCAAGGACACCGCCATCGTCAGCCAGTCGCTGTGCAACAGGTTGGCCGGCAGCGCGTAGATGCGCTCGATCAGCTGCGCCGGGCGCACTGTGAACCCCAACACCTTGCCGATCTGATCGACGATGATGGTCAGCGCCACGCCGTTCAGCAGCCCGCTGAGGATCGGCCGCGACAGCAGATCCGCCAGCGCCCCCAGCTTGAACCGGCTGGCCAACAGGCACCAGCCGCCCATCATCGCGGTCATCATGATGGTCAACTGCCAATGGCGTTCCATATTGCCCGCCGCCAGCGGCGTCACCACCGCGGCGATCACCGCACAGGTGGCGGCATCGGGCCCGACGATCAGCTGGCGTGACGAACCGAACAGCGCATAGGCCACCATCGGCAAGATACAGGAATAAAGCCCCACCACCGGGCTAACCCCGGCCAGTTCGGCATAGGCGATGGCCACCGGCAAGGCGACGGCGGCGACGGAAAGACCGGCGCGCATATCCGGTTTGAGCCAACTGCGTTGATAGCCCAATAAATGCGTCAAACCAGGCGTCAGGGCCTGGAGAGATTTCCACTGCATGCTGTTTTCCGCGGTAAATTATCTGGTTATTATGGCACTTACTATGCGATCTGCGGCCAGCGCTGGCAATGCGCCCGTGCTTTCTTGCGTAAGTTTATGCAAATTCCTGCTTTCGCGGCAGAAATCCGCCGGCCAAACGCCGATAATCGGCAGCGCCCGGCGGTACACAGAACTCGCCGAATCCGGTATAGTCGGCCGATGAACAGATGATGGATTGATTTATGAAGCAGTTTCTTGATTTCCTCCCGTTAATTGTCTTTTTCGCTTTTTACAAGCTGTACGACATTTACGTCGCTTCCGGCGCATTGATCGTCGCCACCGCGCTGGCGCTGGTGTTCACCTGGGTGAAATACCGCAAGGTCGAGAAGATGACGCTGATCACCTTCCTGATGGTGCTGGTGTTCGGCACCCTGACGCTGGTGTTCCACAACGATTTATTCATCAAGTGGAAAGTGACGGTGATTTACGCGCTGTTCGCGCTGGCGCTGCTGATCAGCCAGTGGGTGCTCAAAAAGCCGCTGGTTCAGCGCATGCTGGGCAAAGAGCTGACGCTGCCGGACAAAGTGTGGAGCAACCTCAACCTGGCCTGGGCCCTCTTCTTCCTGGCCTGCGGCCTGGCGAACATCTATGTCGCCTTCTGGCTGCCGCAAAGCGTCTGGGTCAATTTCAAAGTCTTTGGCCTGACGGTGCTGACGCTGGTATTCACCCTGCTCAGCGGCATCTATATTTACCGGCACATGCCGGCAGAACAGAAAAAATAGTTACAAATTTGTTAATGCCTGCGGCGCTTGCCGCGGGCAGTATGATGTGATTCCCTCCTTTTAAAAGCAGACTGCTATGACACAACAACGACCTTTACCCAGCGGCGAGCTGGTGCTGCGCACGCTGGCGATGCCGGCCGATACCAATGCCAACGGCGATATTTTCGGCGGCTGGCTGATGTCGCAAATGGACATCGGCGGCGCCATCCAGGCAAAAGAGATCGCCGAGGGGCGCGTAGTGACGGTACGCGTAGACGGCATGACCTTCCTGAAACCGGTGGCGGTAGGCGACGTGGTTTGCTGCTATGCGCACTGCATCCGCACCGGGCGCAGCTCGATCACCATCAATATCGAAGTATGGGTAAAGAAAGTCTCCTCCGCCCCAATCGGCCAACGCTACCGGGCGACCGAAGCGGTGTTCACCTACGTGGCGGTCGATGCGGAAGGCAACTCGCGCGCGCTGCCTGAGGGTAAAATGAATTTCCGCGTCGGCTTCGAAGAGTAAGCCTGCGGCTGCGCCGCAAATGCAAAAAGGGTCGCCGAGGCGACCCTTTTTTTCTTGGCGCAAACCGAAATCAGTTCATTTCGGTGGTGCCGTTCAGCTTGAAACGAATATTGACGATAAGATCCTTCGCTTCTTTGGCTTGATACCGCCATTTGCGCAGCGCCTGTTTCACTTCTCGCTCGAACATATTGCGCGGCTCAGCCGACAAGATGCGCACGTTGGTCACGCGGCCATCGCTGTCGACATCGAACTGCACCCGCACGTTGCCTTCGATCTGCAAGGCTCTGGCGCGCGGCGGATAAATCGGTTCCGCACGGCTGATCGGTTTTGGCCCGACTTCGCGCGAGTTGCCCTGTACCGGCGCGGCGGGCGCTTGTTTCACCGGCGCTTTATCGATCGGTTTGGCCGGCGAGTCGTTATTGAACGGCGAAGGCTCGCGCGGCTCGACCTTCTTCGGCTCCGGTTTCACCGGTTTTTCTACCTTCGGCTTTGGCTTGGGCTTCGGTTTCGGCTTGACCGGCTCCGGTTTTACAATCGCCTTCGGCGGCGGCTCCACAATAGGTTCTGGTTCAGGTTCCGGCTCAGGTTCCACCTGCGGCGGCTCCGGTTCTGCCGGAGCAGGCGGCGGCGGTTCAGCCATCGCGGCGGTGTTGACCATCATGACGCTGATCGGCGCCTCTTCAGGCTTTGGCAGCTCAACCACTTCTTTTACCGAAGCGTAAAGCAGTCCCGCCACCAGGGCGCTGTGCAGGCCTACGGACAAGACGAAAGGCACGGATATACGGCGATTAAGGAACATCTTTTTTAGCGGCATAATGATTCTGTTTCCTCTGGTTCGCCAAGTTTAAATGCAAATAGCAATCATATTCAATAACGAAAGGCAAACTATCGCTTTAATCGTCAGTCTCCGCGGCGAAAACCAGCAAACTCATAAGGATATTAACCTGAACGTTGCTTTTTTACCGCCGAATCAACACGCTTCGTTAACGTTCAGACGGCGCTAAAAAATAAAAAACCCGCCGTAGCGGGTGGATTGCAGTAATTAAGCGTTATTCTTCATCACCATAGTAGAGCACGCCCAGTTTGATCAGCGGCCGCCCTTGCGCTTTGCGGTGCAGGTTGGTGTCGCGCAGCGAATAGACGCAGCCGCAGTATTCCTGCTGATAGAAGCGTTCGCGCTTGCTGATCTCTATCATGCGGGCCGCGCCGCCCTTCTTGCGCCAGTTGTAATCCCAATACACCAGATCGGGATACTTTTCCGCCGCCCGAATGCCGCAGTCGGTAATCTGCTGCATGTTCTTCCAGCGCGAGATGCCGAGCGAGCTGGAGATGGTGTCGTAACCGTGCTCATGCGCATACAGCGCCGTGCGCTCAAAACGCATGTCGAAGCACATGGTGCAGCGAATGCCGCGCTCCGGCTCATGTTCCATGCCCTTGGCGCGTTCGAACCAGTTGTCGGTGTCATAATCGGCATCGATGATCGTCACCCCGTGCTTTTCGGCGAAACGGATGTTCTCTTCCTTACGCAGCAAATACTCTTTTTGCGGGTGAATGTTGGGGTTATAGAAGAAAATAGCGTACTCGATGCCGGACGCCTGGATCGCTTCCATCACCTCGCCGGAACAGGGCGCACAGCAAGAATGCAGCAGCAGTTTGCTTTTGCCCGCAGGCAAATCGAGTTTTTCCCTTACCAGTTCCGTCATGTCCTCACCTCAATGGCATATCTGTTTAAGCGCGCCGCACTATACGAATAAAAAGTAGCGGCTTCAAGGCATAAGCGCCAATCCCCCCCATAAATTCACCGCGCGCCGTTCCCCTGCCGCGCCTTTTGCGCTACCTTGGTAGCACCGTTTTATAGCCATGATTTTACAGGTGAAATATGCTTTATCTGATCTACGCGCAAGACGTTCCCCACTCACTGGAAAACCGTCTGGCGGTGCGCCCGGCACATCTGGCGCGCCTGCAGGCGCTGCGTGATGCCGGCCGTCTGGTGGTCGCCGGCCCCAACCCGGCCATCGACAGTAACGATCCCGGCGCCGCCGGCTTCACCGGTTCAACGGTGATCGCCGAGTTCGCCTCACTGGCGGAAGCCAGGCCTGGGCGCAGCAGGATCCGTACGTCGCCGCCGGCGTCTACGCCGACGTGACGGTGAAGCCGTTCAAACAGGTGTTCTGATCTCCAGCCCTCCGAATACCGGGAACGCCCCGCTATACGGCGTTTCCGGCGCTAGCCACACCTCTGCTTGACCGTCGCGCTCGGGTCGTCTTCCCCACGCGGTCGATATTCATGTTCCGCCCCGGAAATACTCACCGATAACGCTTTCCAGCATCGCCACCGCCGATTGACCGGCGGCAGCGGCAGAGCGCAGCAGCTGCACTTCGTGCGGAGCGACCGACGGCAATTCGTCGAGGATCCGCATCGCCGCCGTCACGCGTGCGCGGTCGAGCAGCGTGACGGCCAATCCTGCCTCGACGGCGGCAGCCACCACGCTGGCCGAAGGGCTGCTCACAACCACTCGCCAATGCCTTCCCGCCCCGCTCAATGCATCGATCATAGCCTCTCGGTAAGGGCAATCGGCGGCATGCAACGCCAATGGTATCGGTTGGGCCACATCCAGCGCCAACCGGCGGCCGCCAACCCAAACCGGCGCAGTCACCGCAAGCGGCATCTGGCGCAGTCCCCCCATCGGCAGCACCGCCAACGCCAGCTGTAGCCGGTTGCGTCCAATCTGTTCAACCAACGCCTGGCTGGCGGCCGTAGACACCTCCAGCATCACCGCAGGAAAACGGGTGGCAAACGCCGGCAGCACATCGCGCATGACATGTGATGCGTATTCATCAGGCACTCCCAGCTTGATGTGCCCACTCAGCGGTGCGCCCTGCAGCTCACGCAGAATATCGTCGTGGGCATTCAACAGCCCGAGCGTCGAGGCCAGCAGTTTGTCGCCTAAGGGCGTCAACACGACGGACTGATTGTCGCGCTCCAGCAAGCGGCCGCCCACGACCTGTTCCAGACGCTGAATATGAACGCTCACCGCGGCTGGGCTGCGATGAACAAAGGCCGCCGCCGCACGAAATTGCCCCAAACGGGCGATGGCGTGAAAAGTGCGCAAAAGATTAATGTCCAGGGTTGGCCGCATGGTTTAACTCCATTAAACAACTGAACGAAAATTATTCGATTTATTAAATTATAGCGGCTCACTACCCTTGGGGAAAAAGGAGAAGATCACCATGCCCCTGTCAGAATTTCGTCCACCTTCCTGCCGCGATAAGGTGGGCGACAAAGCCGCCGTCTGGTTGCCGGCAGCGGAAGTCCTGCTGATCGTCGCCTGGAGCTCGGGCTTTGTCGGCATCCGTTTCGCCGCCGATTACGCGCCAGTGTTGCTGGTGGCGTTCTGGCGCTGTGTCGTGGTCGCTTTACTGCTGATGCCGTTTAGCCTTCGCGCCATCAGGCACTCCTCGCCGCAGTCGGTAGCCGCTCATGCCGGGATCGGGCTGCTTGCCATGACCGGATACCTGACCGGCGTCAGTAAAGGCATCGAGTACGGCGTGCCGACCGGGTTGGCCGCGCTCATCGCCGATTTGCTCCCTCTCGGCACCGCACTCTTGAACATGCTGTTTCTACGCCGGCTGCCCGATGGCCGCGTCTGGCTCGGCCTGGCATTAGGCTCTCTCGGGGTGATATTGGCGACGGGCGGTGCTATTTCCTGGGGAAGTGCGCCATTGTGGAGCTACCTGTTGCCGCTGGCGGGGATGCTGTCACTGGCACTGGCGACGCTGTGGCAGCAACGGCTGCTGCAGGCGCAAGCGGTGAGCCTGCCCGCCAGGTTGGGGATACAAAGCGCGATTTCAGCGCTGGCTTTTGCCCCACTGGCAGGCGCAGAAAGCCCGCTGCTGCCAACCATGACGACAGGGTTGGTTATTGGCGTGCTTTGGACCGCGCTTTTGGCCACCCTGGCCGGTTACGGTTTGTATTGGTTCTGCCTTAGGCATACCTCTGCATTGCGTGTGACGTGCCTGCTGTTCCTCAGCCCCTTCGTCACCTTCTGCTGGGCATGGTTAATGTTCGATGAGCCCCTTTCCTGGCCTATGCTCCTGGGCGCAGCAACGGCGGGGAGCGGCTTGTGGCTGCTTATCCGCCCCCCGATGAGGGGCCGGATTGAACGCGCTGAAATGAATAATGGCAGATAATGTTAACGGAGATGCCGGCTACACGTTGCCGGGCACCGTTACACGACGAGTTTTCCCCGTACCACCACCTTGCCCGGTTTTATCTCGGGATCGGCAATACGGCGGATCGCCAGATTCAACGCTTGCCAGGCGATCTCTTGCAAGTCGTGTGACACGCAGGGGAAATGGAAACCGTAGATCTCGGCATGTGAAACCTCATCAATGCTGAACAGCGACACGTCCTGCATCAACGGCAACCGATGTTCGATACAGGCCTTGATGATGCCCAGCGAGATCTGGTTATTGCAGCCGACGAAAAAATCGGGGGCGGGGTTATTGGCCAGCCAGCGGCTCGTCTCTTGCCAGGCGGCATCCATAAAGAAATCGGCATACCGCACGTCGAGCGAAGCCACCTTCCCTTGCAATGCCGCCTGCAAGCCAGTGACCCTGTCACGCGCAACGTTGGAATTCTCCGGCCCGGAGATCACCACCACCCGCTGCGCCTGCTGTTCCAGAAGCCAACGCCCCGCCTGAAGGCCGCAATCCAGATTATCAATATACACCCCGCTGCAGTGGTGACTCTCCAATTCCCGATCGATCAACACCACCGGTATATTAAGCGTTTCCAGACGTTTGAGGTAGGAAGGCCGGTACAGATGATCGTTGGAAATGACCGAGAGAATGATCGCATCGACGTTGTAGCCAATGAGTTTGTCGATGATCCTGTCTTCGCTTTCCTGAGACTCATAGGAGTCGAACACCAGCGTGTCGTACCCCATCTTTTGCGCTTCAAGCGTCATCAGGCGCGTCAGGCCGCCAAAGAATGGGTTGGCCATGTCCGGGTTGACGATGCCAATGGTTCTGCTGCTTTTCGCCCGCAGATTGCGCGCCGCGGCATTGACCACGTAACCGAGTTCGGCGGCGGTCTCCCGAATTCTCCTCAACGTTTCCGGATGGACCTTGTCCGGCTGTGAAAATGCCCGCGAAGCGGTTATTTTGCTGACGTTCGCCTGTGCGGCGACGCTAGCCAGCGTCGCTTTCCGTCCTCGACCCACGGCCAAATGCAGCTCCTTAGCTTGAAGGTATCATTTTGTATCATTCCCGGCATCATGACAGAACTTTGTTCTTGGCGCTAATGGTTTACGCCGGCAAGACGGTTAATTCGCGGATCGGTAAAAATATCCAACTCGTCACGGCTCTCGGAAGAGAACTCGGACACCACCGCGCCCTGCTTCCCCGCCTGAAACCAGTGACGGGTATTGGGCGCAATGGTGTATTGTTCCCCCGGCCGCAAGAGGATATAGCGATGACAGGTATACCACTGCTCCGCGCCCTCTGGCACCCGGCATACCGGTTGGCCGCCGCGATCGTTGGGCGTCAGATTTTCATCATCGACAAACAAAAACACCTCTCCCCAACGGCAACGGAACGTCTCTTGCTTGCCGGGCGTGCCGGCAAAGGGAGGGTGTAAATGTTCCGGGCAAGTCTGCCCAGGAAACAGCACCAGCTCTTTCGCGCAATACCGAGGTGAGTTGACGTAGGTCAGCAGCTGCAACCCGGACGCGGGATAGTCGGCCAGACCAAACGTCGCAATTTCAATGCGTTGCTGTTCTTCTTCGGTCAAGATAATGTCCGCCTGGCGCAAATACTCCAGCGTAGCGGCTCTGGCGCTTTGTTGTTTGTTCATCATTCCCCCGGTAAAGTAACGGTATCGATATCAACAGGCCGATATTAAAACCGTCATTGCCACGCCGATTTTGTGACCACCATCGCTATATTGAATAACAACCCGCCAGCAAAATTAACTCTCGTCGAGTAATTCCAACATTGATCACAGTTTAACCACCCGCATTGGCTCACTATCGCCGCATTGAAATGATACCGTTACCATAAAAATGATTCACCAGGAGGCAATATGAAAGCATTAGTGCTGGCCAAAGCGGGGGAAATCGCTATCGAGGACGTCCAACTGGCCGAAACGCTGGGGCCCGACGATGTAAAGATAAAAATTCATTCCGTGGGCATCTGCGGCAGCGATGTGCACTATTACCAGCATGGCCGCATTGGCCCGTTTGTGGTCAAAGCCCCGATGGTGCTCGGCCATGAGGCCGCCGGCGTGGTGCTCGCGACAGGTGAAAACGTCACTCACCTCAGCGTCGGCGATCGCGTTTGCATGGAGCCCGGCATTCCCGACCTCAACTCGGCGCAGACGCGCGCCGGGATTTACAACCTGGACCCCGCCGTTCGCTTCTGGGCGACGCCGCCGGTGCACGGCTGTTTGCGCGAAACCGTCATCCACCCCGCCGCATTCACGTTCAAACTGCCGGACAACGTCAGTTTCGCTGAAGGCGCCATGGTTGAACCCCTGGCCATCGGCATGCAAGCGGCCACCAAAGCCGGGATCAAACCCGGCGATATCGCGCTGGTGATCGGCGCTGGGCCGATCGGCGTGGTCACCGCCCTCGCGGCGCTGGCGGGTGGCTGCTCGGACGTCATTATCTGCGACCTGTTTGACGAGAAACTCGCCGTGGCGGCCAGCTATGAAGGGCTGCACGCCGTCAATATCAAAACCGGCGACCTGGCGGGTAAAGTGGCTGCGTTCACCAGCGGCAACGGCGTCGATATCGTGTTTGAATGCAGCGGCGCAAAACCGGCTATCGCTACGCTGGCCGAACATGCGGCGCCAGGGGCGACCGCCGTGCTGGTCGGCATGCCGATCGACGTCGCGCCGATGGATATCGTCGCCGCACAGGCCAAGGAGATCACCTTCAAGACCATTTTCCGCTACGCCAACATGTATCCGCGCACACTGCGGCTGTTGAGCAGCGGCAAATTGCGCGTCCAACCGTTGATAAGCCAAACCTACAAATTCTCCGACAGCGTGGCCGCCTTCGAGCGCGCGGCGGCGGGACATGCCTCGGACATCAAAATCATGCTGGAAATGGAGTGATCCTATGGCGCTCTATGCTGGCATAGACTGCGGTACGCAAGGCACGAAAGTCGTGATTGTCGACAGCACACAGGGCGTGATCCTCGGTGAGGGCAGCGCCCCTCACCGCCTCATCAGCCAAGCCAATGGCCGGCGCGAACAAGAGGCCGACTGGTGGATTGAGGCGTTGGTCACCGCGTTTCATCAAGCCGTGACTAACGCCGGTATTGATGCCGGGGAAATTAACGCTCTCGGGGTCTCGGGCCAACAGCATGGATTTGTGCCGCTGGACGCAGACGGCAACGTGCTGCACAGCGTCAAGCTGTGGTGCGATACCGAAACCGCGGAGGAAAACGAACTGCTGCTGCAGCGGCTCGGCGGCGCCAAGGGTTCGCTGGACAAGCTCGGCCTGCGGCTCGCCACCGGTTATACCGCGTCAAAAATCCTTTGGTTCAAGACGCACCATCCGGCGCTCTGGGCAAAACTGCACACCGTGCTGCTGCCGCATGATTATTTGAACTTCTGGTTGACCGGGGAGCGTGTAGCGGAATATGGCGATGCTTCCGGCACCGGGCTGTTCGATGTGCGCGCCCGTAGCTGGAGTCAAGCCGCCGTCAATCTTATCGATGACAGCGGCCGTTTATGGCATGCCCTGCCGCCGCTCAAAAGCGCGGAATGCTGCATCGGCACGGTGCGCCCCTTCGCGGCGGAAAAGCTCGGCCTTGGCCCGGCCGTTCGGGTCTCGACCGGCGGCGGCGACAACATGATGGCGGCTATCGGTTCCGGCAACATCGAGGCCGGCACCGTTACCCTGAGCCTCGGCACCTCCGGCACGCTATTCGCCTGGTCCGCCGCGCCCGTTGTGGCGGAATCCGACATGATTGCCGGTTTCTGCTCCAGCACCAACGGGTGGCTGCCCTTGATATGCACCATGAATGTCACCTCGGCCACCACGGCCATGCAGACGCTGCTGGACGAAGATCTTGACGGCTTTAACCGCTTATTGGCGCAGGCGGCGCCGGGTGCCGGCGGCGTCGAGATGCTGCCGTTCTTCAACGGCGAACGCGTTCCCCCGCTGCCCCACGCGCGCGCCAGCCTGCATAACCTCGATAGCGACAATTTTACTCGCGCCAATCTCTGCCTGGCGGTGGTTGAAAGCGCCACCTACGGCCTGCGCTATGGCATCGAGCTGTTTCGCCGCCAGGGCATCGAAACGCGCGAGATCCGCCTCACCGGCGGCGGCGCCCGCAGCGCCGCCTGGCGACAAATCGTCGCGGACGTGATGGGGTGCCCGGTGGTCTGCCTGAACGTCAAAGAGACCGCCGCGCTGGGCGGCGCCATTCAGGCGATGTGGGCGACGTCGTTGGCCGATCGCCCGCACCAGGACGCCACCGGGCTCTTGGCAGAACTGTGCCAACGCTTCGTTTCCCTGGATGAAGCCACGCGCACGACGCCAAACGCCGACAGGCAAACGCAATACGAGACGCTTTATCAACGGTACCTGCAGCGTTTGCAGCGGACATACCCGGAGGTTCAATCGTGACGCGAGATCCCCATACGCAAGCCCCTGCCTACCTGCTGGAAGTCAGCGGCGTCAGGAAAGCCTTTGGCCCGGTCGTGGCGCTCAAGAACGCCGAGTTTTGCCTGCGGCGCGGATCCATCCATGCCCTGTGCGGCGGCAACGGCGCGGGGAAATCCACCTTTCTCAGCATTCTGATGGGCTTTATTCAACCCGATGGCGGCGACATTTTTATCAATGGTCAACGCTGTGAATTTCATCATCCCCGGGAAGCCCTCAATGCCGGCATCGCCATCGTGCAGCAGGAGCTGAGCGCGATCCCGGATCTGACGGTGGCCGAAAACATTTGGCTGGGCCGCGAGCCGAGACGCCTGGGTTTCGTCGACTTTGCGACGCTCAACCAACGCACCACCCGTCTGCTCGAGGAACTTGATTTCAAGATCGACGCCCGAGAAAAAATGCGCAACCTGAGCGTCGCCGAGCAGCAACTGGTCGAGATCGCCAAAGCGCTGTCGCACGCCAATGCCGACATCATCATCATGGATGAACCCACCTCGGCGATTGGCGAAGAGGATGCGCAAAAAATCTTTCAGACGCTTCAGCAACTGGCGGCGAAAGGTAAAGGCATTATCTACGTCTCCCATCGTTTGTCCGAGATATTCCAAATCGCGGACAGCTACACCATTTTCCGCGATGGCGCCTATATCCATGAAGGCTATATCGCCGACATTACCCGCGAGCAGTTGATCGAACACATTATCGGCGGCGAGTACGACAGCGAGTTCGCCAAGTTCAATCAACCCGGCGAAGAGGTCTTGCTGGAGGTCAACGGCCTGTGTTGGCGCAGCAAGATAAAGGATATCAGCCTGCAGCTTAAGCACGGCGAGATCCTGGGCATCTACGGCCTGGTGGGATCGGGCCGCAGCGAGTTTCTCGATCTTATCTTCGGCATTCAGCATGCCGACGCCGGCACGATTCGCTTGGGCGACAAGACGCTGAACCGCCATTCTCCGAGAGAGGCCATCGATAGCGGCATTGCCTACGTGACGGAAGATCGCAAGGAAACCGGCCTGGTGCTGTGCCGTTCCGTCAGTGAAAACATCAATATCGCCTCTTTTGCCGGCATCAGCCGAATGGGGTTCGTCAGCGAGAAACGGGAGCAGGCGCGAACCCGCGACATGATCCAGCGCTTTAACGTTAAACCCACGATGGTGAACAGCCCGTGGGCAACCTGAGCGGCGGCAACCAGCAAAAAGTGGTGCTGGGCCGCTGGGCGCTGCTGGATCCGGAGGTTTTGCTGCTCGACGAACCGACGCGCGGTATCGACGCGGCGCCAAGAAAGAGATCTATCGATTTATGTCGGAGTTCGCCTTGCAAAACAAAGGGATCATCATGGTTTCCTCCGAGCTTTCGGAAATTATCGGCATGAGCGATCGCATCCTGGTGTTTCGTGACGGGCAGTTGGCCGGCGAGCTTTCGGCAGCCGATGCGACTCAGGCAGCACTGATGAAACTTGCGGTTTAACAGAGAGAGAAAAACAAATGAGCAGCGCCCACTCCTTATCACCAGGAATGTCATTTTTCACCCGCAATAAGCGCCGTATGCACAAATACGGCATTATCATCGCCTTCATCGCGCTGTGCCTGATCGTGGCGCTGATTGGCGAATATCAGGTCGCCCAGGGGGCCTGGAGCAGCAATTATTTTCTCAGCAATGAAAACACCCTGATCGTACTGCGCCAGGTCTCGATCAACGGCATTCTGGCGATAGGCATGACCTTCGTCATCATCACGGCAGGCGTCGATCTCTCCGTCGGCTCGGTGCTGGCGTTAAGCGGCATCGTCGCCGCCCGCTTCGCCACCAACAACAGCGGATTGGCTATCGGCGATACCGCGACCGCCGTTATGGCGCCGCTGATCGTGGCGCTGGGGATCGGCATCGTCTGCGGCCTGGTGAACGGCACCGTGTTGGCTCGCTACCGGCTGCAGCCGTTTATCGTCACCATGGGCATGCTCTCCGCGGCGCGCGGGTTAACCATGTTGACCACCAACGGCAATCCGGTATCGCAATTGAACAGCGATTTCCGCTGGTTAGGCAATGGCTATGTCGGCGGCGTTCCGGTGCCCGTCATCATCTTCATCGTGCTGTTCGCCCTCGCCTGGCTCGTGCTGAATAAAACCCTCTTCGGGCGCTACATCTACGCCGTCGGCGGCAACCCGAAAAGCGCGCGCACCTCGGGGATTAACGTCACGCGCATCAAAATACTGGTGTATACGCTGTGCGGCGCGCTGGCCGGCATCGCCGGCCTGATCCTCACCGCGCGCACCGGTTCGGCGCAAACCAACGCCGGCGCTGGGTATGAGCTGGACGCCATCGCGGCGGTGGTGATCGGCGGCACCAGCATGGCCGGCGGCGTCGGTACGCTGGTCGGCACCTTCTTCGGCGTGCTGATTATCGGGGTGATGAATAACGGCCTCGATCTGCTCGGCGTGCAATCGTACTACCAACAAATTATCAAAGGCGCATTGATCGTTCTTGCCGTCTTGCTCGACCCATCGCGTAAGCAACAGCGCGATTAATAACATCAGACCCAACTCTACCAGGAGAAAACCATGAATAAGACCAAGATAGCGTTGTTTGCCTCTGCCATGCTGTTCGGCAGCCTGTCGGCGGCTCAGGCCGCCCCGGTTAAAATCGCGGTATTGATGTACGGCAACAAAGCCGAGTTCGTGCAATTGATGGAAAGGTTCGGGAAAGAACACCCGGCGGTGAAAAGCGGCGAAGCGGTGCTGACCTTCTACGATGGGCGTTATGATGCATCGGTGCAAAACGATCAGGCCGCCACCGCTATCCAAACGCGCGCCGATGCCATTATCGTCAACCCGATGGATTTTGAGGCCAATATCGATATCGTCACTAATGCCAACGAAGCCAAAATCCCGGTGGTGGTCACCAACGCGCGCCTGAACACGGACGCGATGACGTCTGAAGTGGTGTCTAATGACGAGTTGGGGGGATACCTGGAAGCCAAAGCCGTACTGGACAAACTCGACTGCAAGAACCAGAAGGTGAACGTGGTGATTATCGAAGGCCCGAAAGGCGGCAGCGGCGAGATCCAGCGCGGCAAGGGCAATGATAAAGCGATTGCCGAGTGCGGCGCCGGCCAGGTGACCGTGCTTGAACGTAAAACGGCCAACTGGTCACGCGCTGAAGCGCAGCCGCTGATGGAAAACTGGCTGCAGAAACACCGGGGCAAAATCAACGGCGTGATTGGCCAGAACGACGAGATGGCGCTGGGCGCCATCGAAGCGATTAAAGGGGCCGGCCTGAACGTGAAAGACTTTGCCATTGCGGGCGTCGACGGCGTTTCCGACGCGATTCATGCGGTGCAGGCCGGTGAAATGGTCTCTATCCTGCAAGATGCCAAAGGCCAGATGCAGGGTTCCATCGACGTCGCGCTGCGCGCCGTGAAAGGGGAAAGTTATCAACCACAGTCGGATATCTGGAAACAGTACGCCAAAGATCTGAAATGGGAGGGCGGCACGCAGAAGCATTATTATATTCCGTGGACCGTCGTCACCGCAGAGAATGCCCAGCAACTGTTGGACGCGCGCAAGTAATGTCCGGCGCCCCCTGCCCTCAGGGGGCCTTTGTTCCGAAGCTTGCCGCAGGCAAAAAAAAGCCAGCACGGAGGGGCTGGCTAAAAAGTTCTTCGAGGGAATATCTTGTGTGATAAACATACGCCTTTCGCCGCACGCTTTACTAGCTATCAGTGCGATAGGCGCTGCCCGTTAAAATCAACGCCTGCATATCGGCGAACATCGTTTCCCATTCCGTCTGGTCGATATCCATCAAACCAAAGTAACGCAGCATAAAGGCGCCTTCGGTGGCGAGAAACGCCAGGCGCGCACGCTTGCCTTCTTCCGTCGTCAAATCCAAACCGGCGATGCGGCTGCGGTACCATTCGCGCGTGCTCGCCAGATGCTCCGGCGTTTGAATCAGCGTCGCCATCAACCCGGCGGCCTTGGCGCTGGCGGTCTGATCCGAACTTTGGGTAGCCAACATATGCGCCCGCACGCCGGTCTGCGGCGAAGGATCGTCGCCGGCGATCTCCGCGAACAGCGTTTCATAGGCGCTGCCCCAGCGATCGAACATCGCGTCAATCAGGGCGTCTTTGCTGCCGAAGCAATACTGCACCCCGCCCTTGGAGATCCCCATCGCTTTGGCGACGGCGTCGATGGTCAAACCGGCGGCGCCCTGGGTGGCGACGATCTCTTCGGCGGTGTCCAAAACCTTGTCGCGATCGATGCTGCGTTGACGTCCCATTAAGAAACCCTTCTTTTCAATACGAACGTATGGATATATATTATCACCAGTATACCACCCGGCATCGCCGGAGGGTTACCGCAATGGCTGCGCCTTCGCGCCGCCCACGTAAACTGGATTATGACTTATGTACGCCAAGAACCGCTGGTTGATCCTGACGATGGTCGCCAGCGCCCTTTTCCTGATTGTTATCGACATGACAGTGCTCTATACCGCTCTGCCACGTTTAACCCAGGCGCTGGACGCCAGCGCCTCGCAAAAACTCTGGATCGTCAACGCCTACCCGCTGGTGGTCGCCGGGCTGCTGCCCGGCGCCGGCATGCTGAGCGATCGCGTCGGCCATAAACGGCTGTTTCTCGCCGGGCTGCCGGTGTTTGCCGTCGCTTCGCTGTGCGCCGCGTTTTCGCCAACCGCCGAATGGCTGATCGCTGCACGGGTGTTCCTCGCCGTTGGCGCGGCAATGATGATGCCCGCCACGCTGTCCATCGTGCGCCACGTCTTTACCGACGAACGCGAACGCGCGCTGGCGATCGGCATCTGGGCTTCAGTGGCCTCGGGCGGCGCGGCCATCGGCCCGGTGGTCGGCGGCCTGCTGCTGGAGTATTTCTGGTGGGGATCGGTGTTCCTGATCAACGTACCGGTGGTGTTGCTGGTCTGGCCGCTGGCGTGGAAACTGATCCCCCGCTGCGGCGGCGATAACCCGCGCCCCGCCGATATCGTCGGCTCGGTGCAGATCATGATCGGTCTGGTCGGCGCTATCTATGCGCTGAAGGAACTGAGTAAGCCGGCGCCTGACGTCAGCGCGTTGCTCGCAGCGGCCCTGATCGGCATCCTGTTCCTGGCGCTGTTCGTGCGTCGCCAGCAGCGCAGCGCCCACCCGATGATCGATTTCTCCCTGTTTCGCAACCGGCTGTTCGCCGGCGGCATCGGCGTGGCGCTGCTGTCGATGGTGGCCCTGATCGGCGTCGAGCTGGTGCTCAGCCAGCGATTGCAACTGGTGCTCGGCCTCAGTCCGCTGCAGGCGGCGCTGTTTATTTTGCCGATCCCGCTGGCCTCGGCGCTGGCGGGGCCGATGGCCGGTTTACTGTTGCCGCGCTATGGCGAACGCAGCATCATCCTCGGCGGTTTCGCCCTGACCGCCTTCGGCATCGCCGCCCTCGCCCTGTTGTATCAAAGCAGCATGGCGCTGCAGCTGGTGAGCCTGGCGTTGGTGGGCTTTGGTCTCGGCGGCGTGATCACCGCCGCGTCCACCGCCATCATGCTGAACGCGCCGGAGGAGAAATCCGGCATGGCGGCCTCTATCGAAGACGTCTCCTACGAGCTGGGCGGCGTACTGGGCGTGACGTTGCTCGGCGGGCTGATGACGGCGGTCTACAGCCATAGTCTGGCGCTGCCGGCGGAGCTGCCGGTCAGCGAGTTGGCCTACGACAGCATCGACGAGGCGTTGCGCCTGGCGGCCGGGATGGCGGCCGATCGCGCGCAGCAGCTGACGCAGTTGGCCCGTTTGGCCTTCGATCGCGCGTTTATCATGGTGCTGATCGCCGCCGCGCTGTTAATGGCGCTGGGCGCCGGCGTGGTAAAACTGGCGCTGCGCAAGTAACCGATAAAAGCGGCTTTTTTCGCCTGCGGATCCTGCGTAAACTGATTCGGCAATTTGCTCGACGGATTTATCGTCATCGGTTTGAGCGATGGCAATGATGCCTGTTATCGTGTTTAACCCTGCGATAAATCCGGTTACTGTAACAGCTATGGAAATTGATTCTGTCTACCCTTGGAACGAATAATCAGGAGAAGATTATTATGGCAACGGCGAAGAAAGCAGCGAAAACCCATATCGGCCTCGACAGTAAACAATCGGCAAAACTCGCCGAAGCGCTAAATGCGCTGTTGGCGAATTATCAGGTGCTGTATATGAATGTGCGCGGCTATCACTGGAATATTACCGGCCCGCAATTCTTTGAGCTGCACGCGAAATTCGAAGAAACTTACAACGATCTGCTGACCAAGGTGGATGAGCTGGCGGAACGCATTCTGACGCTGGGCTCGCAGCCGCGCCACGCTTACAGCGACTATCTGAAAACCGCCGATATCAAGGAACACACCAATGTGACCGATGATAAGGGCACGCTGCGCGGCCTGTTGGAAGGGTATTCAATCTTGCTGCAACAGCAGCGTGAACTGCTGACGGTCGCGGCGGACGCCGGCGACGAAGGCACCGCGTCGCTGATGAGCGATTACATCAAAGAGCAGGAAAAACAGGTCTGGATGCTTAACGCCTACCTCGGCAAATAAACCCAGGCGCCATAACAAAACAGTCCCTCACGGGACTGTTTTCGTTTTACCACTCGCAGGATACCGCAAACAGCAGCGCGCGCCGATGCTGATCGTCCAGGCGACGGCGCACCCGGATAATATGGCGATTGCTGCAAGACTGGCGCTCCAGCCAACGATGCCGACGGCGTTGGCTCTGCCGCAACATTCGCCAACGGCCCACTTCATTTCTACTGCGTCTCATAATTCCGTCACTCGTTCGTCTAATGCCAACCGCGGGCATTATAGCCCTTTCAGCCCGCGATCCAAGTCGCCGTTATCGGCGACATCGCAGGCGCCGCGCCGCTAAAAGCCGCCCTTTCGATTTCGGCAAGTGCCTTAACTTCATCATATTTATGTAACATAAGCGCCGATAAAAGGTTTCGCCTTGACCGATCTGTGCGTACACTCATCATTGGTGGTTTGCGAACGGGATTTTTCGCCTTTATGACAACATTTTATACCGTAATCAGTTGGCTCATGGTGTTCGGCTACTGGCTGCTGATCGCCGGCGTGACGATGCGCATTTTGATGAAACGCCGTGCGGTTCCCTCTGCCATGGCCTGGTTGCTGGTTATCTATATTCTGCCGCTGTTCGGCATCGTCGCCTATTTATCGTTCGGCGAGCTGCATCTGGGCAAGCGCCGGGCCGAGCGCGCCAAGGCCATGTGGCCGTCGACCGCGCGCTGGCTGAAAGAGCTGAAAGAGAGTCGCCGCATCTTCGCCACCGAATACAGTAAAGTCGCCGAACCGCTGTTCCAGCTGTGCAACCGCCGCCAGGGCATCGACGGCGTCAAGGGCAACCAGCTGCAGTTGCTCACCACCACCGACGACACGCTGAAAGCGCTGATCCGCGATATCGAGCTGGCGCGCCACAACATCGAAATGGTGTTCTATATCTGGCAGCCCGGCGGCCTGGTCGATCAGGTGGCCGAATCGCTGATGGCCGCCGCGCGGCGCGGCGTACACTGCCGTCTGATGCTGGACTCCGCCGGCAGCCTGCAATTTTTCCGCAGCCCCTACCCGGCGATGATGCGCAACGCCGGCATCGAAGTGGTCGAAGCGCTGAAGGTCAACCTGCTGCGCGTATTCCTGCGCCGCATGGATCTGCGCCAGCACCGCAAGGTGGTGCTGATCGACAACTACATCGCCTATACCGGCAGCATGAACATGGTCGATCCACGCTATTTCAAACAGGATGCGGGCGTCGGTCAATGGATCGATCTGATGGCGCGCATGGAAGGCCCGGTGGCCACCACCATGGGCATCGTCTATGCCTGCGACTGGGAAATTGAAACCGGCAAGCGCATTTTGCCGCCGCCGCCGGACGTCAACATCATGCCGTTCGAGCAGGAAAGCGGCCACACCATTCAGGTGATCGCCTCCGGCCCCGGCTTCCCCGAGGAAATGATCCACCAGGCGCTGCTGACCGCGGTTTATTCCGCGCGCGAACAGCTGATCATGACCACGCCGTACTTCGTGCCGAGCGACGATCTGCTGCACGCCATCTGCACCGCCGCTTTGCGCGGCGTCGAGGTCAGCATCATCGTGCCGCGCGACAACGATTCGATGATGGTGCGCTGGGCCAGCCGGGCGTTCTTCTCCGAGCTGCTGGAAGCCGGCGTGAAAATCTATCAGTTCGAAGGCGGCCTGCTGCATACCAAGAGCGTGCTGGTCGACGGCCAGCTCAGCCTGGTCGGCACCGTCAATCTGGATATGCGCAGCCTGTGGCTGAATTTCGAAATCACCCTGGTGATCGACGACGACGGCTTCGGCAGCGATCTGGCCTGCGTGCAGGAAGATTACATCGCTCGCTCCAAGCTGCTGAACGCCAAAGAGTGGCTGAAGCGGCCGTTCTGGCACCGCCTGGTCGAGCGCCTGTTCTACTTTTTCAGCCCGTTGCTGTAAAAGCCGCGGCGAGCGTGCTTTAATAGCGCCAAATCATTTGTTATCAGGATTTTTTTATGGATTTGAATAACCGCCTTACCGAAGACGAAACGCTGGAACAGGCCTACGACATCTTCCTCGAATTGGCCGGCGACAATCTGGATCCGGCGGATATTCTGCTGTTCAATCTGCAGTTTGAAGAGCGCGGCGGCGCAGAACTGTACGACCCCTCCGAAGACTGGAGCGAGCACGTGGATTACGACCTGAACCCGGACTTCTTCGCGGAAGTGGTGATCGGTCTGGCGGACAGCGACGGCGAGCCGATCAACGACGTGTTCGCCCGCGTGCTGATCTGCCGCGAGAAAGACCACAAGCTGTGCCACATTCTGTGGAAAGAGTGATTCACCGCTAACGTTTCGGATAAAAAAAGCCCCGCTGAATAAGCGGGGCTTTTTGTTGCCGGCTAGCGGCGCATTACAGCGGATCGACCTTCAGGCACGAAACCGCATGGCGGAAACTGCCCTCCAGCAGCGGGCGCGTCTTGGCGCACTCCGGCCCGGCGATCGGGCAGCGGGTGCGGAACACGCAGCCGGACGGCGGGTTGATCGGCGAAGGCAGCTCCCCTTCCAACAGCTGGATCTGCTTTTCCTTCTCCTTGTCCGGATCCGGATCGGCACCGCCGACATCAGCGCCTTGGTGTAAGGGTGCTGCGGATTGTGGTACACCTCGTCATAGGTGCCCAGCTCCACCGCATGGCCCAGATACATCACCAGCACGCGATCGGAAATGTGCTTCACCACCGCTAAATCGTGGGCGATAAAGATCAATGACAGCCCCATTTCGCGCTGCAGCTGCTGCAGCAGGTTCACCACCTGCGCCTGAATCGACACGTCCAACGCGGAGACCGGCTCGTCGCAGATCACCAGCTTCGGTTCGAGGATCAGCGCGCGCGCGATGCCGATACGCTGGCACTGGCCGCCGGAGAACTCGTGCGGATAACGGTTGATCAGATTAGGCAGCAGGCCGACCTTCAGCATCATCGCCTTGACCTTGTCCTTCACTTCCTGACGCGGCATTTTCGGGTAGTAGGTGCGCAGCGGCTCGGCGATGATTTCGCCGATGGTCATGCGCGGGTTGAGCGAAGCCAGCGGATCCTGGAAGATCATCTGGATATCGCTGCGGGTTTTGCGCCAGTCGGCGTCGCTCATGCCCAGCAGATCTTTACCCAGCCAGGCGACGCGCCCGCTGGTGGCCTTCACCAGGCCGATGATGGCGCGCGCGAAGGTGGATTTGCCGCAGCCGGATTCGCCGACCACGCCCAGGGTTTCCCCCTCGAACAGCCGCAGCGTAACGCCGTCGACCGCCTTCAGGGTTTTCGGCGGCTGCCAGAACCACTGCTTGTCGTCATGAATGTCGAAATGCACTTTCAGATCGGCCACTTCGAGCAGCACTTTCTTGTCGGTTACTGCTGTCATACCAACGCCTCCACCGGTTTAAAGCAGGCGCGCAGGCGCCCTTCCCCAAATTGCTCCAACGGTGGAGCGCTCGCGCACTGTTCCATGGCGTACGGGCAGCGCGGCTGGAACGGGCAGCCTTTCGGCAACCGCAGCAGGTTCGGCGGGTTGCCGGGAATGGTCAGCAACGCCTCGCCTTCGGCGTCGAGACGCGGCACCGCGTTCAACAGACCGATGGAATACGGGTGGCTCGGCTGGTAGAACACCTCGCGCGCGCTGCCGTATTCCATGGTACGCCCGGCGTACATCACCAGCACCTTGTTGCAGATGCCGGCCACCACGCCCAGATCGTGGGTGATCATGATGATGGCGGTGTTGAACTCGCGCTTCAGCTCGTTGAGCAACGTCATGATCTGCGCCTGGACGGTCACGTCCAGCGCGGTGGTCGGTTCATCGGCGATCAGCAGCTTCGGCCGGCACAGCAGCGCCATGGCGATCATCACGCGCTGGCGCATGCCGCCGGAAAACTCGTGCGGGTACATGCGCATGCGCTTGCGCGCTTCCGGCATTTTCACCGCGTCAAGCATGCGTACCGACTCTTCGAAGGCTTCGCTTTTACTCATTTTCTTATGCAGCATCAGCACTTCCATCAGCTGTTCGCCAACGCGCATATAAGGGTTCAGCGAGGTCATCGGGTCTTGGAAGATCATCGAGATTTCCTCGGCCCGCAGCTTGTTGAGCTGATTTTCCGGCAGGTTGAGGATTTCACGGCCGTTGAATTTGGCCGAGCCGCCGATGCGGCCATTGCTGGCCAGCAGCCCCATCAGGGCGAACGCGGTCTGCGATTTGCCGGAGCCGGATTCACCGACGATGCCCAGCGTTTCACCGGCGCGCAGATCGAAGTTCAGATCGTTCACCGCCGTCACGTCGCCGTCCGGGGTGGAAAACGTGACACGCAGGTCTTTCACGTCCAGCAGCGGCGACGCTTTGACGCCGGCGGCGGTTTGCAGTTGAGGATGTTCAATGGTGCTCATGGTTGCACTCCTTAACGATCTTTCGGGTCGAGGGCGTCACGCAGGCCATCGCCGATAAAGTTGAAACAGAACAGAGTGACGACCAGGAAACCCGCCGGGAACAGCAGCAACCACGGTGAAACTTCCATTGAGTTGGCGCCGTCGCTGAGCAATGCGCCCCAGCTGCTCAACGGTTCCTGCGTGCCCAGCCCCAGGAAGCTGAGGAAGGATTCGAACAGGATCATGCTCGGCACCAGCAGCGAGGCATACACCACCACCACGCCGAGCACGTTAGGCACGATATGCCGCAGCACGATATTGCGCGTGGAGACGCCGCACACCAGCGCCGCTTCGATGAACTCCTTGCGCTTCAGGCCAAGGGTTTGCCCGCGCACGATACGCGCCATATCCAGCCACGACACCATGCCGATCGCCACGAAGATCAGCAGGATATTCTGACCAAAGAAGGTCACCAGCAGGATAACGAAGAACATGAACGGGAAGGAGTTGAGGATCTCCAGCAGGCGCATCATCACCGAGTCGACCTTACCGCCCAGATAGCCGGACATCGCGCCGTACAGGGTGCCCACCACTACCGCCACCAGCGCGGCGGCCACGCCGACCATCAGCGAGATGCGCCCGCCGATCGCCACGCGCACCAGCAGATCACGCCCGGAGGAGTCGGTGCCGAAGTAGTGCCCCGATTCCATGCTCGGCGCGGCGGACATCATCGCCCAATCCGTATCGTCGTAGGCAAATTGCGACAGCATCGGCGCCAGCACCACAAACAGCGTGATCAGCGCCAGAATGAACAGGCTGCCGACCGCCGCGCGGTTGTGCATAAAGCGCCGACGCGCGTCTTGCCACAGGCTGCGCCCTTCCACTTCCAGCTTCTCGCTGAAGTGCTCCAGAGCTTCGCTGTTCTTTTTAGTCAACATCATTCGCGTGCTCCAGATTAATAACGGATTTTCGGATCGATGACCGCATACAGCACATCGACGATCGCGTTGAACAGAATGGTCAGAGCGCCCACCAGAATGGTCAGGCTCAGCACCAGGGAGTAGTCGCGGTTCAGCGCGCCGTTAACGAACAGCTGGCCGATCCCCGGCAGACCGTAGATGGTTTCGATCACCATCGAGCCGGTGATGATCCCGACGAACGCCGGGCCCATGTAGGACAGTACCGGCAGCAGCGCCGGCTTCAGCGCGTGGCGGAAAATGATGCGGCGCATCGGCAAACCTTTGGCGCGCGCGGTGCGAATGAAGTTGGAGTGCAACACTTCAATCATCGAGCCGCGCGTGATACGGGCGATGCTGGCGATATAGGCCAGCGACAGCGCCACCATCGGCAAGATGATGAACTTAGGCGCGCCGCCGTTCCAGCCGCCGCCCGGCAGCCATTTCAACGTAATCGCGAAGATCAGCACCAAGAGCGGCGCCACCACGAAACTGGGTATCACCACCCCGGTCATGGCGAACCCCATCACCGTATAGTCCCATTTGGTGTTTTGATTCAACGCCGCGATCACGCCGGCGCTAACGCCCAGCACCACCGCCAACAGAAACGCGGCCAGACCGAGCTTGGCGGACACCGGGAAAGAACTGGCCACCAAATCGTTGACCGAATAGTCCTTGTATTTAAAGGACGGGCCGAAGTCTCCCTGCGCAAGCTGCGCCAGATAATGACCGTACTGTTTCCAGATCGGGTCGTTCAAATGGTATTTGGCTTCGATATTCGCCATGACTTCCGGCGGTAATGCGCGTTCCCCGGTAAATGGACTGCCGGGCGCGAGGCGCATCATGAAAAATGAGATGGTAATAAGGATAAATAGTGTCGGGATCGCTTCCAACAAGCGACGAAGTATAAATTTCAGCATTGCCCTAACCCTGTGCGACAGCCTGATGACGGCTTATTATTCTCAACATGGGCCGGCGGCCTGCGCCGCCGGCTCTTACCGTATCAATGCTTGATGATGTACAGGTTCTTGTCGTACACGTTATCAAGCGGGTCTTTGCCGGTGTAGCCACCGACGTAAGGTTTCACCAAACGGGCGTTCACGTAGTAATACAGCGGAACGATGGCGGAATCTTTATCCAGCTGAACTTCCGCTTTCTGATACAGATCGGCGCGCTCGTCTTTGGTCTTCGCGGTCAACACGTTGGCCATCAGCTTGTCGAACTCGGCGCTCTTGTAGTGCGGGGTGTTACTGCTGCTGTCGGACAGCATCATGTTCAGGAACGAACTCGGTTCGTTGTAGTCGGCGCACCAGCCGGCGCGCGATACGTCATAGGTGCCCTGATGGCGGGTATCCAGGAAGGTTTTCCACTCCTGGTTCACCAGCTTCACGTCCACGCCCAGGTTTTTCTTCCAGATGGAGGCGGCGGCGATCGCCAGCTTCTTGTGCAAGTCGGAGGTGTTGTACAGCAGGGAGAAGGTCAGCGGTTTACCCGGGCCGTAGCCGGCGTCCGCCAGCAGTTTCTTCGCCACTTCGTTGCGTTTTTCCTGCGTCCAGCCGAACCACTCCGGCGGGGTCAGCTTGGCGCCGTCGGTGTATGGCGGCGTAAAGCTGTAGGCCGGCAGATCGCCCTGGTTTTTCACCTTGTTGACGATAATGTCGCGGTCCATGCCCAGCTTCAGCGCTTCACGCACGCGCGCATCGGTGAACGGCGCCTTCTGGTTGTTGATTTCGTAGTAGTAGGTGCACAGATAAGGATCGACGTGCACCTCTTTCGGGATCTCTTTCTTCAACTTCTGGAACAGTTCGATCGGCATGTTGTTGTAGGTCATGTCGATTTCACCGGTGCGGTAGCGGTTAACGTCGGTCACTTCCGACGAAATAGGCAGGAACGTCACTTTATTGATGATGGTTTTGGCGTTATCCCAGTATTCCGGGTTACGTTCCAGTACGATGCGTTCGTTGACAACCCAGTCTTTCAGTTTGTAGGCGCCGTTGCTGACGTAGTTGGCCGGCAGCGTCCACTTCTCGCCAAACTTCTCTACCGCGTCCTTATAGACCGGTTTCATGGCGTAGTGCGGGGTCATTTCAACCAGATAAGGCACCGGCTCGCTCAGGGTCACCTGGAAGGTGTGGTCGTCGATGGCCTTCACGCCCAGCGTCGACTTGTCTTTTTTACCGGCGATGATGTCATCGACGTTTTCCACATGGGCGTACTGCAGGTAGCTGGCGTAAGGCGACGCGGTTTTCGGATCCACCACGCGCTGCCAGCTGTAGACGAAATCTTGCGCCGTCACCGGCTTGCCGTTGGACCATTTGGCGTCTTTACGCAGGTGGAAGGTCCAGACTTTGAAATCCTTGTTATCCCAGCTTTCCGCGACGCCCGGCACGATGGAACCGTCCGGGCTGTTGTTCGCCAGGCCTTCCATCAGATCGCGGGTCACGTTGTTTTCCGGCACGCCCTCGATTTTATGCGGGTCAAGCGACTGCACTTCGGAACCGTTGTTTTTGACGATTTCTTGCTTGTCGGCCAGTTGCACGCCTGCAGGAACGTCGGCCGCGAAGGCGGAGGTGGTTGCTGTGATGCCGAGCGCGGCGATGACGCCGGCGGCAATGAGGGTTTTCTTCGTGATGTTGGTCATACTTATCGACTCCAGTTTTTTATTATCACAGGCTCTTCGTGGAACCTGCGTTGCCCGTAAGCGGACTCTGTTTTCCCGCCGCTGCGGAACGAATGCGGCGGCGGGCCTTCCCCATATTCCCCTGCGGTTCAGCGTGAGGAATACCCCTTTTACTGCTTGATGATGTACAGATTTTTAACGTCGGTATAGTCCAGCGGATCTTTGCCGGTGAACCCGCCTACCGTCGGTTTGATCAAACGCGCGCTGACGCGGTAATACACCGGAATCAATGCGGAGTCTTTGTCCAACTGCGTTTCCGCCTGTTGGTAGAGCGCGGCGCGCGCGGCTTCATCCGGCGCCTTCAGCGTGGCGGCCATGATGGCGTCGAACGCCGGGCTCTTGTAAAACACGGTGTTGATGCTGCTGTTGGACAGCACCAGGTTCAGGAAGGCGCTCGGCTCGTTGTAATCCCCGCACCAGGTGGCGCGCGCCACGTCGTACTGCCCCTGATGGCGGCTTTCCAGCGAGGTCTTCCACTCCTGGTTGCGCAGCGTGACGTCGGCGCCGAGGTTCTTCTTCCACATCGATGCGGCGGCGATCGCCTGCTGTTTGTTTTGATCGGAGGTGTTGTACAGCAGCGAGAACTTCAGCGGCTTGGCGGCGCTGTAACCCGCTTCCGCCAGCAGTTTTTTGGCTTCGGCGTTGCGTTGCTCCTGGCTCCAGCCGGCCCACGCGGGCTGCGTGAAGTTGGCGCCTTCGGTGAAGGTCGGCGTGAAGCTGTAGGCCGGGATCTGCCCCTGGCCCATGATTTTGTTGGCGATAATGTCGCGATCCAGCGTCATCTTCACCGCCGCACGCACCCGCGGATCGGTGAACGGCGCCCGCTGGTTATTGAGTTCGTAATAGAAAGTGCACAGATAAGGGTTAACGTGCAGTTGCTCGGGCACTTCGCGCTTCATTTTGACGTACAGGTACGGCGGAATGGCGCTGTTGGTGATATCGATCTCGCCGCTGCGGAAGCGATTGACGTCGCTGACTTCAGAAGCGATCGGCAGGAAGGTCGCCTGGTTGATCACCGTCTGCTTGTTATTCCAGTAGCTCGGGCTGCGCTCCAGCACAATGCGCTCGTTCACCACCCACTCTTTCAGGCGGTAAGCGCCGTTGCCGACATAGTTAGCGGGCAGCGTCCATTTATCGCCGAATTTCTCCACCACTGCGCGTTTGACCGGTTTGAGCGACGTGTGGCTCAGCATGCTGATGAAATACGGCACCGGTTCGCTCAGGGTCACCTGCAGCGTTTGATCGTCCAGCGCCTTGACGCCGAGAGTCTGCGGGCTCTTTTTGCCGGTCAGGATGTCGTCGATATTCTCGACTTTGGTGTACTGCAGGTAACTGGCGTAGGGAGAAGCGATCTTCGGATCGGCCAGGCGCTGCCAACTGTAGACGAAGTCTTGCGCGGTGACCGGGCTGCCGTCGCTCCATACCGCGCCGGGGCGCAGGTGGAAGGTCCACTGCCGATAATCCTGGTGTTCCCAGCTCGCCGCCGCCGCCGGTACCACATGCCCGTTGGCGTCGGTGCTCACCAGCCCTTCCAGCAGGTTAAGAATGATATTGCTTTCGGGCACGCCCTCGACCTTGTGCGGATCCAATGAAGCCACTTCGCTGCCGTTGTTGATGACAATATTCTGCTGCTGCGCCAATTGGACGCCGGCCGGAACCTCTGCCGCCAAACTGCTATTTACGGCAATGACGCTCAACGCGCCGCTAATCAACAAGGTCAAAGAAGTGCGCTTCAGGGTTTGCTGCATAATCGAGGCTCCTTTTCACCGACAAGCATCGCTTATCGAAGTTTGTGAAGTGTTTATAAGAATTCTAAATAAACGGATACCAGCAAAAATCATTCCCGTTTTTATGGCGCATTTCAGTTAATTGACCACGGGAAAGTTGCTCGGAAATTAGCAGAAGCCAAATTCCATAGCCAATAAATTTTACAAAAATGTTAAGCAATTCTCTTTTATCGCACCAAGCCCGATCCAGCCCTTGTGATGAAGGGCAAAGGAAAACATGAAAACAACCTTGATTTTAAAGGAGAAAACTCAAAATTAGTTTCATTTGAAACTGTCGACGCAATCCCATTGCCGCACAAAGAAACATTCAGTTAACAAACCAGCCATTCAAAGAACAAACACCTGCCTACAGGCGGTTAATCACTAATAACACCTGGATGAAAGTGAGACAAGCCCCACAGAATGATGTGATTAATTTAACAACAGCTTTACCGTTTAACGAGGAGAAAACGCGCGGAAATGGGGAAAGAAAAGTGTCTGAAATAACGCTTAGCCTTTTTTTTAAGCAGCAACATGAGATTTATGCAACATAAGAGTGCAATGGCATAAATTTTATTCATCTTGTGCACTATAATAATGCGAACCAATAAATAATTTAACTTTTAAAATTAATTTTAGCCGCGCTCAAGGTCAGAGGCGCGGCCAAGCGAGAGCGATTACAGCAGGCCGGGGAATATCGCCTTAATGCCGGTAACGATAAATTCGATCCCGAGCGCCATCAGCAACAGGCCCATGATACGGGTGATCACGTTGATGCCGGTCTGCCCAAGCAAACGCACCAACAGCGGCGCGGCGCGGAACAATAACCAGCAGCAAAAAGCGAATAAGGCGATCGCCACCGTAAAGCCGAGCAGGCTTTGCCAATTGTGATAACGGGAACTCCACACGATGGTGGAACTGATCGCCCCCGGCCCCGCCATCAACGGCAGCGCTAACGGCACCACGCCGATGCTTTCGCGGATCGCGCTCTCCGATTTCTCCTGTTTGTTCTGCTTATCTTCACCCAGCTTGCCGCTGATCATCGACATGGCGATGGTCACCACCAAAATACCGCCAGCGATGCGGAACGAATCGATGGAGATGCCGAACATCCGCAATATCCCTTCACCCAGGAACAGCGATGTCCATAGAATGATGGCAACCGACAGGTTGGCGGTCAGGTTGGTTTTATTGCGCCCCGCTTCCGCCTGGTAACTGGTCATACTGATAAACACCGGCAAGATGCCCACCGGGTTGACCAGCGCAAACAGACCGACAAAGAACTTGATAAAGCCGGAAAGATCCAACAGAGATTGGCCCACAGATGGCTCCGCGTTAATTGCTGTAAAGGTGTGCTGACTATGCGCGCTAATGTAATGGAATTGCCGCGGGTAATCCATCCGGCCAGAGCAGCATTTTTGACTACCAGCAAGTTAGGCAACAAAACAAATGCCCTTTGTTAAAGTAATGTATGGCCTTTTGATTTTTTATGTTGAAAAAAGAGTCACCGATCACAGTTATTGAGAATCACTCTCAAAAACACCAAGCTGAAAGGTGTCAGCTTGCACTTTTCATGATTTAGATCACAAATCAACTACCCAACAGTGGGTAAGCTCTTAGTCGTAGTCAGGGAGTAGAACAAAGTAGGCCGCGGCATCGCCGGTTCCGTTCTCCTCACTGCCTGCCCCTCCGGTTGGCGTAGGGTAAAGCTCTTTAAGCAAATCAGCAGCATGCGAAGAAATAACGCGGGAAGACCCCGGTATTCTCATCACCGCTTATCCCCGTTACGACTATACTAGTGGCTCGCACGGCTTATTTACTGAAAGAGTTTAACATTATCAGGAGAGCATTATGGCTGTAACGAATGTCGCTGAACTGAACGAGCTTGTCGCACGTGTCAAAAAAGCCCAGCGCGAATATGCCAACTTCACTCAAGAGCAAGTGGATAAAATCTTCCGCGCTGCCGCCCTCGCCGCTGCTGATGCCCGTATCCCGTTGGCCAAAATGGCCGTGGAAGAATCCGGAATGGGTATCGTCGAAGACAAAGTGATCAAAAACCACTTCGCTTCCGAGTACATCTACAACGCCTATAAAGATGAAAAAACCTGTGGCATCCTGTCTGAAGATGACACTTTCGGTACCATCACCATCGCCGAACCTATCGGCCTGATTTGCGGTATCGTTCCTACCACCAACCCAACTTCTACCGCGATCTTCAAAGCGCTGATCAGCCTGAAAACCCGCAACGGCATCATCTTCTCGCCGCACCCGCGTGCGAAGAATGCCACCAACAAAGCCGCCGACATCGTGCTGCAAGCCGCTATCGCCGCCGCGCGCCGAAAGACATCATCGGTTGGATCGACCAACCTACCGTCGAGCTGTCCAACCAGCTGATGCACCACCCTGACATCAACCTGATCCTGGCCACCGGTGCCCGGGCATGGTGAAAGCCGCCTACAGCTCCGGCAAACCGGCAATCGGCGTAGGCGCCGGTAACACGCCGGTCGTGGTGGACGAGACCGCAGACATCAAACGCGTGGTCGCCTCTATCCTGATGTCCAAAACCTTCGACAGCGGCGTTATCTGCGCTTCCGAACAGTCGGTCATCGTCGTTGATTCTATCTATGATGCGGTACGCGAGCGCTTCGCTTCCCACGGCGGCTATCTGCTGCAGGGCAAAGAACTGAAGGCGGTGCAAGACATCATCCTGAAAAACGGCGGCCTGAACGCGGCCATCGTCGGGCAATCCGCGCCGAAAATCGCCGAGATGGCGGGCATTAAAGTGCCGGCCAACACCAAAGTGCTGATCGGCGAAGTGAAGCTGGTCGACGAGTCCGAACCTTTCGCCCATGAAAAACTGTCGCCAACGCTGGCGATGTACCGCGCCAAAGACTTCGAAGACGCCGTCGCCAAAGCCGAAAAATTGGTCGCCATGGGCGGTATCGGCCACACCTCTTGCCTGTATACCGACCAGGATAACCAAACGGCTCGCATCGCCTACTTCGGCGATAAAATGAAAACGGCTCGCATCCTGATCAACACCCCGGCTTCTCAGGGCGGTATCGGCGACCTGTATAACTTCAAACTCGCGCCTTCGCTGACGCTGGGTTGCGGTTCCTGGGGTGGTAACTCCATCTCTGAAAACGTCGGACCTAAGCACCTGATCAACAAGAAAACTGTAGCGAAGCGAGCAGAAAACATGTTGTGGCATAAACTTCCGAAATCGATCTACTTCCGCCGTGGCTCGCTGCCAATCGCGCTGGAAGAAGTGGCGACCGACGGGGCGAAACGCGCCTTCATCGTGACCGACCGTTTCCTGTTCAACAACGGCTATGCTGACCAGATCACCAAGGTTCTCAAGTCACACGGCATCGAAACCGAAGTGTTCTTCGAAGTGGAAGCCGATCCGACGCTGAGCATCGTGCGTAAAGGCGCCGAGCAGATGAACTCCTTCAAACCGGACGTCATCATCGCGCTGGGCGGCGGTTCGCCGATGGACGCTGCGAAAATCATGTGGGTGCTGTACGAACATCCTGAAACCCACTTCGAGGATCTGGCGCTGCGCTTCATGGACATCCGCAAGCGTATCTACAAGTTCCCGAAAATGGGCGTCAAAGCGAAGATGATCGCTATCACCACGACGTCAGGCACCGGTTCGGAAGTCACGCCATTCGCCGTCGTGACCGACGACGCCACCGGGCAGAAATACCCGCTGGCCGACTATGCGCTGACCCCGGACATGGCGATTGTCGACGCCAACCTGGTGATGAACATGCCGAAATCCCTGTGCGCCTTCGGCGGCCTGGATGCGGTGACCCACGCGCTGGAAGCCTACGTGTCGGTGCTGGCGAACGAATACTCTGACGGCCAGGCGCTGCAAGCGTTGAAACTGTTGAAAGAGTATCTGCCGGCCAGCTATAAAGAAGGCGCGAAGAACCCGGTTGCCCGTGAACGCGTGCACAACGCCGCCACCATCGCCGGTATCGCTTTCGCCAACGCCTTCCTCGGGGTTTGTCACTCCATGGCGCACAAACTGGGTTCGGAGTTCCACATTCCGCACGGCCTGGCTAACGCGATGCTGATTTCCAACGTCATTCGTTACAACGCGAACGACAACCCGACCAAGCAGACGGCCTTCAGCCAGTACGACCGCCCTCAGGCGCGCCGCCGCTACGCTGAAATCGCCGACCACCTCGGCCTGAGCGCACCGGGCGACCGCACCGCGCAGAAGATTGAGAAGTTGCTGGCCTGGCTGGACGAGCTGAAAACCGAGTTGGGCATCCCAGCTTCCATCCGTGAGGCGGGTGTGCAGGAAGCCGACTTCCTGGCGAAAGTCGACAAGCTGTCGGAAGACGCTTTCGACGACCAATGCACCGGCGCCAACCCACGCTATCCGCTGATTGCCGAACTCAAGCAAATCATGCTGGATACCTTCTATGGCCGCGAGTTCAGCGAAACGGTGGAAGAGGAAGCGGCTGCACCGGTCGCAGCCAAAACCGCAGTAAAGAAGCCCAAGAAATAACGGTTCCGTGAACCGATGAAAAAACCCGCCGAATGGCGGGTTTTTTATTGCGCCTGGCGCGCGGTTTTTCTTATCCCGCCGCCAAAACGCCTCAGCGGGCGCTGGCGGCATTTTCGCCCCTACTCCAGGGAGTGAATCGCCTCTTTATAATGCTTGCGACAGACGGAGACATAGCTCTCATTACCGCCAATCACCACCTGCTCGCCGGCGTGCATCGCCTTGCCATTCTCATCCAACCGCAACACCATGTTGGCTTTACGCCCGCAGTGACAGATGGTTTTCAATTCCACCAGTTTATCGGCCCAGGCCAGCAAATATTGGCTGCCGGTAAACAACTCGCCGAGAAAATCGGTACGCAAGCCGTAACACAATACGGGAATGTCCAGTTGGTCCACCACATCGCATAATTGCTCAACCTGCGCTTTGGTCAGGAATTGGCTTTCATCCAGCAGCACACAATGCACCGGCTGCTGTTGATGCTCTTGCTGGATCATGGCGTACAGCATCGAGTCGTTGTTATAGAGCTGCGCCTGCGAGGATAAACCAATGCGCGAACTGACTTTGCCTACGCCAAAGCGGTGATCGATCTCCGCGGTGAACACCAGCGTGCGCATGCCGCGCTCTTGATAGTTATATGAAGACTGTAGCAGCGCGGTGGACTTGCCGGCATTCATCGCAGAGTAATAAAAATAAAGTTGAGCCATGGCCCCGCAACTCCGATGGTATAAGAAATATTCAAAATGTTGATTAGGACGGTAAGTGTACCATAACCCGCCCCCCGGCTCAGCCCAAAGCGAACGAATATTGCGTTCGCCGTAATAATGCGCTTTCAAGCGAAACATATCGTTCTGTCGGCCTGTTCTTTTTACAGCTATTTACAGGATAATGTATGCCTGTCATCACTATTAATTCTTGCTAATGGTTAAGCCCGGTGATTTGCCCATTAATGCCGACTTGCCCATTCCCTCTCGCTGGCGCTGCAGCCGCGGCGGAGCCCCCGTCTATTATACGCGAGCCCAATACCGGGCATTTAATCACCTGCGCCGACGCGCCAAGGTTTACTGACGCAATCTTTACCTATATACCCCTATTGTTTACAATGTCTGGCCTGCCGTGGCGTGATTAAGCCCACAGAACTCATTGTAATATTGATATAAATTACTACGATAACTTATCGATGAAAGCCTTGTGATACGCGCCTTTTAAAGCCTGTCTGCTGAAATTTTGACTTAAGCGTGCCAAGGGTAATAGTTAACAGCCCTTCCTATTATTAGTCGGACTGATCCGATTAACGGTTTTTTTAAAGGTAAATTTGAGTATTCAAGCCAATTTGGCTATTGCAGAAAAGAAAAGAGCACTCTATTATTATCGAGACGCCCCCCACCAATATAATTTGAGACTAGGACAATGAGCGAAGCATTAAAGATTTTGAACAACATCCGCACTCTGCGCGCCCAGGCAAGAGAATGCACACTGGAAACGCTGGAAGAAATGCTCGAGAAACTGGAAGTTGTTGTGAACGAACGTCGCGAAGAAGACAGCCAGGCTCAAGCAGAAATCGAAGAACGCACTCGTAAACTGCAGCAATACCGCGAAATGCTGATTGCTGACGGTATCGATCCAAATGAACTGCTGCAAACCATGGCTGCCAACAAGGCTGCCGGCAAAGCAAAACGTGCAGCACGTCCAGCTAAATACCAATATAAAGACGAAAACGGCGAACTGAAAACCTGGACCGGCCAAGGCCGTACTCCTGCGGTGATTAAGAAAGCAATCGAAGAGCAAGGTAAATCTCTGGATGATTTCCTGCTGTAATAGCGATTCAGTCCGTATCTGAAAGGCTCCCTGCGGGGGGCCTTTTCATTTTTAGAGCGTATAACCCTGCTCCCGTCATTCCTCTCTCCTTTTAGTAAATATCCTAATTCGCTTTTGCGCCGTACATGAGATCGCAGCGAAAAAAAAGGGACCCAAAGGCCCCTTCTATTGCATTTATCCGCGTTCAATTATTGAACCTGATAGAATGCCTTATACCAGTCAACAAAGCGCTTCACGCCCTCTTCAACGCTGGTTTCCGGTTTAAAGCCGATGTCACGATAAAGCTCTTCCGTATCCGCGCTGGTATCCATCACATCGCCCGGTTGCATCGGCAGCATATTCTTACGGGCCGTCACCCCCAATGCCTGCTCCAACGCACTGATATATTCCATCAGTTTAACGGGGGTGTTATTGCCGATATTATAAACGTGATACGGCGCTGAACTGGTTGCCGGCGATCCCTGTTCAACGGTCCATGACGGATCCGCCTGCGGAATAACCGCCTGCAACCGCACTATCGCCTCGGCGATGTCATCGATGTAAGTAAAATCTCGGTGCATTTCACCGTGGTTATATACGTCGATGCTCTCCCCGGCCAATATGGCTTTGGTAAACTTGAACAGCGCCATATCCGGGCGCCCCCAGGGACCATATACCGTAAAGAACCGCAGTCCGGTCGTCGGGAGACCGTATAAATGGGAATAGCTGTGTGACATCAGCTCGTTGGCTTTTTTAGTCGCCGCATACAGTGACACCGGATGATCGACAGAATCTTCGGTGGCGAACGGCAGCTTGCGATTCAGGCCATATACCGAGCTGGAGGAGGCGTAAAGTAAATGCTCAACCTTATTATGACGGCAGCCTTCCAAAACGTTTAAATGACCGATCAGGTTGGCATCTGCATAAGCCAACGGATTGACCAGCGAATAACGTACGCCGGCTTGAGCCCCCAAATGAATGACTCGCTGGAACTGATGCTCGGCAAACAATGCCGCCATGCCTTCACGATCGGCCAAATCCAGCTTGATAAAGCGGAATCCCGGCTTATCCGCCAGTCTATCCAGACGGGCCATTTTCAGGCCCACGTCATAATAATCATTCAGGTTATCAATGCCGACAACCTGATGACCGGCGGTCAACAAACGCTCTGCAACGTGATAGCCAATAAACCCTGCGGCGCCTGTAACCAGGAATTTCATGCTCACTCCTTAAATAACCGGTTTAATCGAGGCGCCGCGGCCAATTGCGTAATAGGTAAAACCGCGATTTTCCAAACGCTCCGGATCGTACAGGTTACGGCCATCGAAGATCACCGGCTGCTTCAACGCGCCCTTGATCACATCGAAGTCCGGCGCGCGGAAGTTCTGCCATTCGGTGCAGATCACCAGCGCATCGGCGCCGTGCAATGCAGCCTCTTTGGTGCCCACCAGCTTCAAATCGTCACGCTGGCCATAGATGCGCTGAACTTCGTTCATCGCCTCCGGATCGTAGGCTTGAACGGTGGCGCCTGCGGCCCACAGCTGTTCCATCAGCACGCGGCTGGAAGCTTCACGCATGTCATCGGTATTCGGCTTGAACGCCAGCCCCCACAGCGCGAAGGTTTTGCCCTTCAGATCGCCGCCGAAGTAGTCGTTGATAAAGCTGTTCAGCTTGTCTTTCTGCTGATAGTTGACCTGCTCTACCGCCTGCAACAGCTTCGGTTGGTAACCGATCTGCTCCGCCGTACGGATCAGCGCCTGGACATCTTTCGGGAAGCAAGAGCCGCCGTAGCCGCAACCCGGGTAGATGAAGTGATAGCCGATGCGTGAGTCGGAACCGATGCCCTGACGCACTTTCTCAATGTCCGCGCCCAGCATTTCCGCCAGATTGGACATTTCGTTCATAAAACTGATCTTGGTCGCCAGCATGCAGTTAGCGGCATATTTGGTCAGCTCCGCGCTGCGGATATCCATCATGATCATGCGATCGTGATTGCGGTTAAACGGTTCGTACAGCTCGCGAATAGGCTCGATCACATCTTTATTGTCGGTACCGATCACGATGCGCTCAGGACGCATGCAGTCTGCCACCGCCGCGCCTTCCTTCAGGAATTCCGGGTTGGATACCACGTCAAACGGCACGTTGCTGCCGCGTTTCGCCAGCGTTTCAGCCATCACCTGACGCACCTTGTCCGCCGTACCGACCGGCACGGTGGATTTGTCGATCACCACTTTGCGATCGGTCATGTGCTCGGCGATAGTGCGCGCCACCGCGGTGACGTACTTCAGATCGGCGGAACCGTCTTCATCCGGCGGCGTGCCGACGGCGATGAACTGGATAGTCCCGTGCGCCACGCCCGCTTTGGCATCGGTGGTGAAATGCAGACGGCCGGCCTCATAGTTTTGCTGCACCAGCGGCGTCAGACCCGGTTCGAAAATCGGGATATTCCCTTTTTTCAGGTTTTCGACTTTTCGCTCATCGACGTCAATACACATAACGTCATGGCCTACTTCAGCCAGTACGGCGGCCTGCACCAGACCCACATAACCAATACCAAAAACTGTTACTTTCATGTGAAAATCCTAGTTTTTCAAATTAAGACGAAAGATCACTCAATTACTTCTTGTCAGCGGCAACAACCTGTTGCAGCCACTGAGAAAATTCTTTGCCCAGGCTGGCATGGCGCATGCCGTATTCCACGAAGGCCTGCATGTAACCCAGTTTGTTACCGCAGTCATGGCTCACGCCTTTCAGGTGATACGCCTCCACCGTTTCCTGCTGCATCAGCATTTCGATACTGTCAGTCAGCTGAATTTCGTCGCCGGCGCCCGGAGGCGTTTTCGCCAACAGCGGCCAGATATCGGCGGAGAGGACATAACGACCGACAATCGCCAGGTTGGAAGGCGCTTTCTCCGGCGACGGCTTCTCGACCACGCTGACCATCGGTGCGCTTTCGCCCGGATGCAATTCGACGCCCTTACAGTCGGCTACGCCGTAGTTGCCAACATCTTTATGCGGCACAGGTTCAACCATGATCTGGCTGATGCCGGTGGTTTCGAAGCGCTGCAGCATGTCGTGCAAGTTGTCTTTTTTCGGATCGGCACTGTATTCGTCAAGGATCACGTCCGGCAACACCACCGCGACCGGCTCATCGCCCACCATCGGGTAGGCGCACATAATCGCGTGCCCCAAGCCTTTGGCATTCCCCTGGCGGACTTGCATCACGGTAACGCCCTTCGGGCAGATTGACTGCACTTCATCGAGCAGTTGACGCTTGACGCGTTTTTCCAGCATCGCTTCCAGTTCGAAACTGGTATCAAAATGGTTTTCGATCGAGTTCTTGGAGGAGTGGGTGACCAGCACAATCTCGTTAATCCCTGCCGCAATGCACTCATTGACGACGTATTGGATCAGCGGTTTATCAACCAGCGGCAACATTTCTTTCGGAATGGCTTTGGTGGCCGGCAACATCCGCGTACCCAAGCCTGCAACCGGGATCACGGCTTTTCTGACTTTGCGATTTACAGCAGGCATTATTTCCTCTCTTAAAGCTGAAGCGCTCATTTTATGAGCTTGGGCTCGATATAAAAAAACCTTCGGAGTATACCAGCTTATGCGCGCCTGGCATTAACCAGAACACAAATAGAAAACATTTAGGACTATTACCCGTTCTGATAATCGGGAGAAAAAATAAACGGTTTAATTACCGATAAGTGAATAGCTTAAGATATCGCCGATCAACGTCCATTATTCGGCGCTGAGCATCAGCCGCAATCGGCCGCCGCTGCCCCATACCTGACATTGCCAGGCCGTACAGCGTTGACTGATCTGGTTCATGTAGGTAGCGCCCAGCGTGCCCAGCGGCACGCCGTTGCTCAGCTGAATTTGATTGTCGCCGGTATTGACGTTGGCATGCAGCCCGGCGGAAACCAGAATCAGGTTTTTATTTTCGGCGTGATAATATCCCAGCAACAGCGGGAATTGGCCCTCTAATTTCCCCTGCCGCAATAATTGATTAACCTGCTTTAACAATGCCGACATTTGCGGCAGGCGATGTTGTTGATTAGCCAGATGGTCTTGCAGCAACCCATTAAATAATGCGCGCAACAGCAGCGCCGCCAATACGCCATTATCACCGGCGCGCGTGACGTCCAGGCAATAGAACGCCAGGTCTTTTTCTGACAATGCCGCGATATCCAGCACCAGCCCGGGATTTTCGCCCGTGGTTAACTGGCGATAGTTGATCCGGCAATGCGCAATGGTTTGCTGCACCGGCGGCTGCAATTGCTTAAGCAGTTTGACGGCTTCGGAAGGATTCTTGCTCAGCGCGTCCCAATCCTGAAACAGCTCAACCTCTTCAATCGCCTGGGAGGTGAACATATTGGGGTATAAACACGCCAGCACCGCCTCACGCAGGCGATTGAGATCGGTCAGCGGCTTCAGCAGCACATCTTGTACGCCCAAACGCAGCACCTTGGCGATGTCCGCCATCTTGTCGGTAGCGGAGATCACCAGCACCGGGATCTGCAGCCCCTGCAGACGCAGGTGTTCAACGAATTCGATGCCGCCCATTTCCGGCATCGCGAGATCGCACAGAATCAGATCCGGCTTGAAGTCATCGACGGCACTCAGCGCCTGTAAACCGTTGGTCGCCTCGCCGGTTTCAGCGCCCAGCGAGGTCAGATAACCGACCAGCACGGAACGAAAAACCTGTTCGTCCTCAACGATCAAGATACGCTTGTGAGTGAGTGGTAATGCCATCAGCCGAGCCTCGTCCCTTTCCATAGTGTAATAGTGGCTCAAAAAGGTCACTTATGCTCGTCTGAAACAGACCAACCGCGCATTGCCAACCAAGAACCGAGAATTATCTATTTTTTATCAACGGCAACAACCGATCCAGTTGTTTTTCAACCGCCAGCAACCCCGCCTCGATCGCTTCATCGGCGCGGTGGAAATCCAGCGTTGAGATCTGCGGGCAAAAAGGCTGGATCAAAACGTCCGGCGGATCGCTCGCCATCCGGTTGCGCTTCAGGCGATTTTCCAGCATTTGAATCGACGTGCTCATAATCTCCATCGCCGTCGGCGCCGTCGTCGGTTTGCGCTTGCGCATTCTGCCGACGCGCTCCCGCAGGCGCCCGCGCCAGGTCTCCGCAGGCGTATCGTCCGGGCTTTCGTCCTCGCCGCGTATCGAAAACAGATCCTGCTGCATCAAATGCGCGTCATGCTGCAGATCGACCGCAATGACAATATCGGCGCCCAGCGCCCGGCAGAGCGACACCGGTACCGGATTGACCACTGCGCCGTCCACCAGCCAATAGCCGTCGGCCCACACTGGCGCCAATAGGCCGGGCATGCTGCAAGAAGCGCGCACCGCCTGATGAATATCGCCTTCGGTCAGCCACAGTTCGCGGCCGGTGCTGAGATTGGTCGTCACGGCGCCGAACTTCAGCGCACATTCGGCAATATCATTGATCTTCAACAGTTGCCCGACGGCAGTGAACACCCGATCGCCGCGCAACAAACCGCCGCGCTGCCAGGAAAAATCCATCAGACGAATGACGTCCCAATAGCTGAACGACCGCACCCACTGCTCCATCACCGGCAAACGGTGACTGGCGAATGCCGCCCCCACCAACGCACCGACAGAGCAGCCGGCAACGATATCGACCTCAATCCCCAGTTTCTTTAACGCATTGATCACGCCGATGTGCGCCCAGCCTTTAGCCGAGCCCGCCCCCAGCGCCAGTCCGATCTTGATTTGCCGCATAGCGCCATCCTCTCGGTAAAAGGTGTTCTCTGCTTTCAGGGTAGATTGTCACTGACGAATATTGTTAGGTAACATATGCGCTAAATTCATTTTCAGCCTCGTTTTCTCAGGAGTTATTTTGCCCGAATCATGCCCATGCGGCAGCGGACTGGCGTATAACGCGTGCTGCGCCCCTTTTATCAGCGGCAGTCAGCCGGCGCCGACGCCCGGCCAACTGATGCGTTCACGCTTCACCGCCTACGTGAATCATAACGTCGACTATCTGATCGCCACCTGGCACCCCGACTGCGGCGCCGAAGCATGGCGCAATGCGATCGTCGACAGTTTCAAAAACACCGAATGGCTGGGCTTGACGATCGTCGAGGAGCAAACCGGCCATGAGCCGGACGAAGGCTTCGTCGAATTCATCGCCCGCTTCACCGATGGTGAAAGCGGTGAGCCCCAGGCGATGCATGAGCGCTCACGCTTCCTTCGTCGCGATCAACGTTGGTATTATATCGACGGCAGCAAACCCCAGCCCGGCCGAAATGCGATATGTCCCTGCGGCTCAGGGAAAAAATATAAGAAGTGCTGCGGGCGCTAGCCGGCCGGCGCTTCACGTTAACGCCTGCGCAGACAGGCCGTTCAGTATCAGACAGGATCCTCAAACCCATGCCACACCAAAATGTACAACGAAAAGTGTTACGCACCATCTGCCCGGACGCCAAAGGGCTGATCGCCAAGATCACCAACATCTGTTACAAGCACGAGCTCAATATCGTCCAGAATAATGAGTTCGTCGATCACCGCACCGGGCGTTTCTTCATGCGTACCGAGCTGGAAGGCATTTTCAACGACAACACGCTGCTGGCCGATCTGGACAGCGCCCTGCCGGAAGGTTCGCTGCGTGAGTTGCACAGCACCGGACGTCGGCGCATCGTGGTGCTGGTCACCAAAGAGGCGCACTGCCTGGGCGATCTGTTGATGAAAAGCGCCTATGGCGGCCTCGACGTTGAGATCGCCGCCGTAATCGGCAACCACGACACGCTGCAAACGCTGGTGGAGCGTTTCGATATTCCTTTCCATCTGGTGAGCCACGAAGGATTGACGCGCGAACAGCACGACCGCGAAATGACGGCCAAGATCGATCAATATCAGCCGGATTACGTGGTGTTGGCCAAATATATGCGCGTGCTGACGCCGGCCTTCGTGCAACATTATCCGAATCAGGTGATCAACATTCACCATTCGTTCCTGCCGGCGTTTATCGGCGCGCGGCCTTATCACCAGGCCTACGAACGCGGAGTTAAAATCATCGGCGCCACGGCTCACTACGTTAACGACAATCTCGACGAAGGCCCGATCATCATGCAGGACGTGATCCACGTCGATCACACCTATTCCGCCGAGGATATGATGCGCGCCGGCCGCGACGTAGAGAAAAACGTGCTCAGCCGAGCCCTGTATCAGGTGTTGGCGCAGCGCGTCTTCGTCTACGGCAATCGCACCGTTATTCTGTAATCGCTCAATAAATCGGTGCATTTCGTTCAGGGATGCACCGCCAAGAATAAAAAAACGGCAAACGATTCATTTTCTGCATTTCAATGCTTTACACATCCGCTTCATTTGATATGATGCGCCCCGCTTACCGAGACAGCGCTCTCGCAAGCAAGGCCAGTTAAATAGCCATGTATATGGTGGGGTTCCCGAGCGGCCAAAGGGAGCAGACTGTAAATCTGCCGTCACTGACTTCGAAGGTTCGAATCCTTCCCCCACCACCATCTTCTCTCTGTTGATGAACTTGAAGCGAAAGCTGAAATATCATTAAACGCCGAGGGGGAGGATGAGAAGCTTCGACAAGGTTCGAGCCGAGCGCAGCGAGACAACGCGCTTTAGCGCGGTAATCCTTAGAAGCGCACAATAGGAATTTAGCCCATTCCTTAAAAAAATCAGCGAATCCATGAATACCATGGTGGGGTTCCCGAGCGGCCAAAGGGAGCAGACTGTAAATCTGCCGTCACTGACTTCGAAGGTTCGAATCCTTCCCCCACCACCATCCCTTGCAGAAACCCCCAAACCGAATTAAAAGCACATCGCATCCATAATGCTCCGTATTGGGGAGGGATGAGAAGCTTCGACCAAGGTTCGAGTCTCACGCAGTGAGACAACGCGCTTCAGCGCGGCCCGCAGGGTGAGTCGCGCAGCGACGAATCATCCTTCCCCCACCACCATCTCTTACAGAAAATCCCAAAACCCACTTAAAGCACATCGCATCCAACACGTTGCATCCAATGTTCTCGTATCAATAAATCAAGTTATCTCCCCTTATTAACCGCTTTCATCCAGACGTTTTATTTCTCTCCTCCGCCCGTAACTTGAACTCCGGCCGACAATTCGCTATACCACTGGCTTCTTTAGTGCAGTAAGGAACAGGTGGATGCGAAACAATATTTGCGTTTTTTGTGGCGCCAGCGAAGGTGTCAATCCCGCTTATGCCGAGCAGGCTCGCCAACTGGGGCAATTGCTGGCCGCACAGGGACGCCGTTTAATCTACGGCGGCGGCAAAAAAGGACTGATGGGGATTGTGGCGGACGCGGTGTTGGCGGCGGGCGGTGAAGCTGTCGGCATTATCCCCGAGCGCCTGGTTGAAGCGGAAACGGCGCATCGCGGCCTGACTGAATTGGAAGTGGTGCCAGACATGCATACGCGCAAAGCCCGTATGGCGGCGCTGGCGGACAGTTTTATCGCCCTGCCCGGCGGCATCGGCACGCTGGAAGAGCTGTTTGAAATCTGGACCTGGGGGCAAATCGGGTATCACAACAAACCGGTCGGCCTGCTGAACGTCAACGGTTTCTACCGCCCACTGAGCCAGTTCCTCGAACACGTCGCCGATCAGGGCTTCATGCGCCACGACTATCTCGGTACGCTGCACATCAGCGAATCGGCGCAAACGCTGCTGCAACAGTTTGACGACTATCAACCCAAAAATTACGACCGCTGGGCGAAATAATGCCGGCTGCGCAGTCAGCGGGCTCGCCGCTGTCTGCGTTACATTTCCCGCCAAACTCTGCTACTATCACAGCACATTTTTCTCGTGAAAACGGCACCGCTCATGAAGTTTGTCTCTTTTAATATCAATGGACTGCGCGCGCGTCCGCATCAGCTGGCGGCAATTATCGAACAGCACCAGCCCGACGTGATCGGTCTGCAGGAAACCAAAGTTCACGATGACATGTTCCCATTGGAAGAAGTCAGCCAGCACGGCTATCACGTGTTCTATCACGGGCAAAAAGGCCATTACGGCGTGGCGCTGCTGACCAAAGCGGAGCCCCTGGCCGTGCGCCGCGGCTTCCCGACCGATGAAGAAGACGCGCAGCGTCGCATCATCATGGCCGATCTGGCTACGCCGCAGGGCACGCTGACGGTGATCAACGGCTACTTCCCGCAAGGTGAAAGCCGCGACCACCCGATCAAATTCCCGGCTAAAACACGCTTTTATCAGGATCTGCAAAACTACCTGGAGCAGCAGCTGTCGGCGGAATCCCCGGTGCTGATCATGGGCGACATGAATATCAGCCCCAGCGATTACGATATCGGCATCGGCGAAGACAACCGCAAACGCTGGCTGCGCACCGGTAAATGCTCCTTCCTGCCGGAAGAGCGCGAATGGATGGATCGCCTGCTGAACTGGGGCCTGGTCGATACCTACCGCCACGCCAACCCGGGGCGCAACGACGAGTTCTCATGGTTCGACTACCGCTCCAAAGGGTTCGACGACAACCGCGGCCTGCGTATCGATCTGCTGCTGGCCAGCACCCCGCTGGCTTCGCGCTGCATCGCCACCGGCATCGATTACCAAACCCGCGGCATGGAGAAACCTTCCGACCATGCGCCGGTCTGGGCGGAATTTACGCTGTAACCCCATCACCCCGGCGTCCGCCGGGGTTTTACTCTGTGAAGCCAATGAAAATTATCGACGTGGTAGCCGCCATTCTGGAAAAAAATGGCCGCATTTTGCTGGCCCAGCGCGGCGCAGACAGCGATCAGGCCGGTCTGTGGGAGTTTCCCGGCGGCAAAGTTGAGCCAGGTGAAAGCCAACCGCAGGCGCTGGCGCGCGAACTGGATGAAGAATTGGGGATTTGCGCCCGTATCGGCAACTATGTGGGCAGCAATCAGTGGCAGCAAGGCGAACGCCTCATCCGGCTACACGCCTGGCGAGTCGCGGAGTTCTCCGGTGAATTGCAGCTGCATTGTCACTCAGCGCTGGTGTGGGTCACGCCGCAACAGGCGCAGGAATATACCCTGGCCCCGGCCGACGTTCCACTGCTGGCGGACTATATCGCCGCGCAAGGCGATGCACGCTGAGCGCGGCGATAGGTTACATGGTCACTTCTTCAATCGCACCCAAATCAAGGGGTTGGTGCCGATGGTGTTAGGCTCACGCACGCACTGCAGCACTTCTCCTTCGACTTTGAGCACCGCGCCTTCGGAATAGTTTTGATTCTGGTAGACGCAACAGCGGTTGCAGGGTTGCGCCGGTGGCGAATTGGCGCCGTTTTTCGCCGTGCCCCAAATCTCCGGCGAAACCGGCAACACCACGTCCACATCGCCCCGGTTGGCGGCCGCCAGGCCGCAGTACGCCAAGGCAGCGGCAGCCAGCACCCCATTGAGTCCGTGCTTCATTCACTCTTCTCCTGCGCCTTACCGGCGCTTTTCCTGCGTTTTTTGCCTCCGCTGGAAGGCGGCGGCGGCAACCCACGAAACGCCATGCTCGCCCGGCTCTGCTTAGCCTGATAAATCAGCTCTTGCAGCGTGCCGACCAACGGCTGCATAAAGTCCTGATAACGGCAGGATTTCTCGCTGATTTGCGTCAGCGTTGCCTCCCAGTTGGCCGTCATATCAGGACGCGCAGCAAGATCCGGCAGCGAGTGAATCAACGCGCGCCCGGTTTCGCTGGAGTGAATATAGCGTCCCTTCTTGTACAGAAACGCCCGTTTGAACAGCAATTCGATGATCCCCGCTCGCGTCGCTTCCGTACCTAAACCATCGGTCGCCCGCAGGATTTTCTTTAGCGCTTTATCTTGTACAAAGCGCGCGATGCCGGTCATGGCCGACAACAGACTGGCGTCGGTAAACGGCCGCGGGGGCTGCGTCTGGCGCTCCACCACATCACCGCGCTCACACAGCAGCTCATCATCTTTAGCCACCACCGGCAGCGATGCGCCTTCGTTTTCTTCGTCGCGCTCCTTGCTGCCCAGCAGCGTACGCCAACCGGCTTCCGCCAGGAAACGCGCCTTGGCGATAAATTTGCCGCCGGCGATATCCAGCTCAATCACGCATTTGCGGAATACCGCATCCGGACAAAACTGCATCAGATACTGGCGCGCCACCAGCCCATACACGTTCCGTTCATCCTGCGTCAGATTAATCTTGCCGGCACGGGCGGTGGGAATGATAGCGTGGTGCGCATCGACTTTTTTATCGTCCCAGCAACGGTTGCGGCGATCGCTGTCGATCACCGGCTGCGGGTACAGTTCAGGCTGGTGCACGCTGATGGCGTTCAGCACCGCGTGACGGCCGGCGAAATGTTCTTCCGGCAGGTAGCGGCAGTCGGAACGCGGATAGGTGATCAATTTATGGGTTTCGTACAACCGCTGGCAAACGTCCAGCACCTGTTGGGCGCTGAGGTTATAACGCCGGGCCGCTTCGATTTGCAGCGTGGAGAGCGAAAACGGCAGCGGCGCGGTATCTGATTCCCGTTTATCGTTATAGGACGTGACCAGCGCCGGCTGGCCCTCGATGCGCTTGACCACGTGCTCCGCCAACGGCCGGTGCAGCAAGCGCCCCTCTTCGTCCTGATAAGGCTCGCACGACTCGCTGGGCTGCCACAGCGCCACGAAACGCTCTTCTTTCGGCGTAACGATGTGCGCCTTGACCTCAAAGAAGTCTTTCGGCACGAAGTTTTCGATCTCTTCATCGCGCCGCACCACCAACCCCAGCACCGGCGTCTGCACCCTGCCCACCGACAACACGCCGTCATAACCGGCGTTGCGGCCCAGCAGCGTATAAGCGCGGGTCATATTGATACCGTACAGCCAGTCGGCGCGTGAGCGCGCAAGAGCGGACACGCACAGCGGGATGAAGTCACGGTTGTCGCGCAGGCGTTCAACCGCGCGCTCCACCGCCTGCGGGTTGAGATCGTTGATCAGACAGCGGCGCACGTTCTGGCGTTTTTCCGGCGTCAGATCCAGGTAGTCCAGCACCTCATCCACCAGCAGCTGCCCTTCACGATCCGGGTCGCCGGCGTGAACTACTTCATCGGCTTCAAGCAGCAACTTTTTAATGGCGTTGAGCTGTTTACTGACCGAAGGCCGCGGCTGCAACCGCCATTTTTCGGGAATGATCGGCAGATCCGCCAATGACCAGCGCGCATAGCGGCTGTCATAAGCGTCAGGCTGAGCCTGCTCCAACAGGTGGCCTACGCACCAGGTCACCACATCGTTGTTGCCGCAGGCGATATACCCGTCGCCGCGGCGATGCGGCTTGGGCAATACGTCGGCAATGGCGCGCGCCAAACTCGGTTTCTCGGCTATGAACAGTCGCATTATTCACCGTTTTTCTGGCTGAACGTCATCAAGAATTCTCTTACTTCTGCATAGTTCCCACGGAAGACAATCCGCTGGGCTTTCTTTTCCAACTGATAGCAATACATCGGATCGTAGTACTGCTGCAACAGGGGCGCCAACCACTCGCGGTGCGCCTCGCCCTGGCCGCTGAGCCGCTGTGTCCGCAGCGCCGCTTCCAGTCGTTGCGTCAGCTGCTGGAAGCGTTCCAGCCCCAGGCGGCGGCGTATGGCAAACAGGCCGTGGTGCAGATAGTCGTCGTACTGTCGCCAGCCCTCTTCCATGCCATAGGCCTGTTCGAACTGTTCGCGCATGCCGTCGATATATTCCGCCTGCAAACGCGCCAGGCGAATGTCAAACGGATCGTCGATCACCGCCACCGGCGCCTGCTGCATCCCATTGAACAACGGCAGCGGCAAATTGTTGCTGCCGATGATCCGCCCTTCGTCTTCCAGCACCCAACGGCGGCTGCCACCATGCTGTTTTTTCAGCAATAACACAGCCAGACGATTCTCAAAATCGATCTGCGAGCTCTGGCCCGCCAGCGTTCGACCAAAAGATGAACCGCGATGGCGCGCCGCACCTTCCAGATCGACGCCGTCGGCCAGTTCGTTGACCAGCAACGTCTTGCCGCTGCCGGTATTGCCGCCCACCAGGGCCATCGGCAATGCTGCGCTTTGCGCCAGCACGCCGAGCAAATAATTGCGCAGCGCCTTGTAACCGCCAATGATCCGCGGGTACTCGACGCCGGCCTCATGCAGCCATTGCTGCACCAGCTGCGAGCGTAGACCGCCGCGGAAGCAATAGAGATAGCCTTCGGGCCGCTGCGCACAGGCCGCCAGCCAGGCGGTGGTGCGCTGTTCGCGCAGTTTGCCGTTCACCAGACTGTGGCCGAGCGCTATCGCCGCTTGCTGCCCATGCTGTTTATAGCAGGTGCCCACCGCCTGCCGCTCGCTGTCGATCATCAGCGGCAGGTTCAGCGCATGAGCGAAGGCGCCCTGCTGAAACTCGATCGGCGCGCGCACGTCAATCAGCGGCACGTCCTGCAGGAAAATGCGTTGGTAATCGTCGCTGTCCGGCCTTCCTTGCATGTTGGACACTACACGACCTCGATCAGCGGCTTATCGGCCGATGCCACATGCAGCTCGCCAATGGCGTTGAGCGTAATGCCATGCTGTTCGGCAATCGCCAGCACCTGCGCTTCCGCCTCCGGCAATACCGCCAACAGCAAACCGCCGGAAGTCTGAGGATCGCACAGCAACTGGCGCTGCAGATCGCTCATCTCGCCCACCAGATGGCCATAGCTGTCGAAGTTGCGCCCGGTACCGCCCGGCACGCAGCCCTCGGCGATATACGCCTCGACGTCCGGCAGCTTCGGCACCCGATCGAACCAGACCGTCGCCTGCAGGCCGGAGCCCTGACATACCTCGCTCAGGTGGCCCAGCAGGCCAAAGCCGGTGATGTCGGTCATCGCCGTGACGCCCGCCACCTCGGCAAAGTCGGCGCCCGGCTTGTTCAGGCGGCACATCACGTCCGTCGCCAGCCCTTGATGCTCAGGGCGCAGCTTGCTTTGCTTCTCGGCGGTCGTCAGCACGCCGATGCCCAGCGGCTTGGTCAGATAGAGTTTAGCCCCGGCCCGCGCGGCGCTGTTCTTCTTCACCCGCTCGGTATTGACCACGCCGGTGACCGCCAGGCCGAAGATAGGTTCAGGCGCATCGATGGAGTGGCCGCCGGCCAGCGCGATCCCCGCCTGCTGGCAGGCGAAACGCCCGCCGTCGATCACCTGCTGCGCCACCTCCGGCGGCAGTTTGGCGATCGGCCAGCCGAGAATGGCGATCGCCATGATCGGTTTGCCGCCCATGGCGTACACGTCGCTGATGGCGTTGGCGGCGGCGATGCGGCCGAAATCGAACGGATCGTCGACGATCGGCATGAAGAAGTCGGTGGTGCTGATAATGCCGACGCCGTTGCCGATGTCATATACCGCCGCGTCGTCGCGGGTTTCATTGCCGACCAGCAGACGCGGATCGACAAATTTCTCCCGCTCGCTGTGCAGGATGGTTTCGAGAACTTTCGGTGAGATTTTGCAGCCGCAGCCAGCGCCATGGCTGTACTGGGTTAAACGGATCGCTGGCGATGTCATAGTCCACTCCCTTCGATAACGGCACTCAAGATAACATAGGGTAGCGCTTGCCGAGGGGATTGATAAGAGCGGGCCGCCGATAAGCGAACGGCCTGCTCAGAAACCATGCAATTTTGCGGGGTTTGGCGCATTTTCGCCGCGCCCCGTCGGATAATACTTAGAAATAGCTGACGAAAGGCGTGCTGTCCGGCGGCGTCACTTTGGTGGCGGCCTTCAGCTGCGGCGTGCCCAGATAGAGGAAACCGACGATCTCGTCCTGCTCGCGGCAACCGAAGGCTTCACGCACCAGCGCATGCTCGGTCCAGGCGCCGGTGCGCCAGATGCCGTTAAAGCCCTGCGCCAGCGCCGCCATCTGCATCGCCTGCACGGCGCAACCGGCGGAAACCACCTGCTCCCAGCGCGGCACCTTGGTCTCTTCAGTGCAATGCGCGATGACGGTGATGATCAGCGGCGCGCGGAACGGCGCCTTGGTGGCTTTTTCGATCGCCGCCTCATCCAGCTGACCCTGCTTCGCCGCCGCCTGCAGCAGCTGACTGAAGCGCTCCAGGCCCTGATTCTCGATCATCACGAAACGCCACGGCTGCAGCGCGCCGTGATCGGGCGCACGCAGGCCCGCGTTGATGATGTTTTGGCGCACTTCCCCCGCCGGCGCCGGTTCCGCCAGGCGCGAAGCCGAGCGACGATTCAATAAAAGATCCAGAGCATCCATCGTAAACTCCTGATAACAATTTTCATTCCGGCCACGTTAACATAGCTAAACGGCGAGTTACAGCCTCGGCGATAGCGTCTGTGTGCCACGATTTAAAGCTGACATTTACCCGGCCGCTCATTAGGATAGCGGAACATTCTCGACTCTTGTTGGAGAGCACATGCGCACATTGTGGCAAATTATTGCCGGCATTTTCCGGTGGACATGGCGTCTGCTGAATTTTATCAGGGAACTGATCCTTAACCTGTTCCTGGTCCTGCTGATCCTGGTTGGGGTCGGCATCTATCTGTCCTTCCAAAGTTCCTCCACCTCGACGGCCCCGGCGCGCGGCGCGCTGTTGGTCGATTTAAGCGGCGTGGTGGTCGATCAGCCTTCGGTAAACAACCGGGTGCGGCAATGGGGCCGTGAACTGTTGGGCGCCTCCAGCAGCCGCCTGCAGGAGAACTCGCTGTTCGACGTGGTGGACAGCATCCGCAAGGCCAAAGACGACAAAAACATTACCGGCATGGTGTTGCAGCTGAATGACTTCGCCGGCGCCGATCAGCCCTCGCTGCGCTATATCGGCAAAGCGCTGCGCGAGTTCCGCGACAGCGGCAAACCGATCTTCGCCATCGGCGACAGTTACAATCAAACGCAATACTACCTGGCCAGCTACGCCAACAAGGTCTACCTGTCGCCTCAGGGCGCGGTCGATCTGCACGGTTTCGCCACCAACAACCTGTATTACAAGTCGTTGCTGGACATGCTCAAGGTCACCACCAATATCTTCCGCGTCGGCACCTATAAATCGGCGGTCGAACCGCTGATCCGCGACGACATGTCCCCGGCGGCGCGCGAAGCGGACAGCCGCTGGATTGGCGGTCTGTGGCAGAACTATCTGGAAACCGTGGCGGCCAACCGGCAGCTGACGCCGCAGCAGCTGTTCCCCGGCGCCGCCGGCGTGCTGAGCGGCCTGCAGGCGGCAGGCGGCGACACCGCCCGCTATGCGCTGGACAATAAGCTGGTGGACGAGCTGGCGTCGCGCACCGCGATCGAAAATCAGCTGGTCAAAACCTTCGGCTGGGACAAACAGGCGAACGATTTTAACGCCATCAGCATCTACGACTACCAGCCGAAGCCGGACGCCAACCAGGGTGGCAAGATCGCCGTGGTGTTCGCCAACGGCGCCATCATGGACGGCCCGCAGACGCCGGGCAACGTCGGGGGCGACACCACCGCCGCCGAGCTGCGTCAGGCCCGTCTGGATCCGGCCGTCAAGGCCGTGGTGTTCCGCGTCAACAGCCCTGGCGGCAGCGTCAGCGCGTCCGAAGTGATCCGCTCCGAGCTGGCCGCCGTGCGCGCCGCCGGCAAACCGGTGGTGGTGTCGATGGGCGGCATGGCCGCGTCGGGCGGTTACTGGGTCTCGACGCCGGCCGACTACATCATCGCCAGCCCGAGCACGCTGACCGGCTCCATCGGTATTTTCGGCATCATCAATACCTACGAGAAAACCCTGGATACGCTGGGCGTGCACACCGACGGCGTGGCGACATCGCCACTGGCCGATATCGCGGTCACCAAGGCGTTGCCGCAGGAGTTCTCGCAGATGATGCAGCTGAATATCGAAAACGGGTATAAGAACTTCCTCGATCTGGTCGCCAAATCACGCAAGATGACCCCGCAGCAGGTTGACCAAATCGCGCAGGGCCACGTGTGGCTCGGCAGCGACGCCAAGGCCAACGGCCTGGTCGATCAGTTGGGCGATTTCGACGATGCGGTGAAGAAAGCCGCTGAGCTGGCGAAACTGCAACAGTGGCAGCTCGACTGGTTCGTCGACACCCCGAGCCTGAGCGATATGGTGCTCAGCCAGTTCGGCGTTTCCATTCACGCCATGCTGCCGGCGGCGATTCAGGCCATGCTGCCTGCCCCGCTGGCCTCGGTCGCCAATGCGGTGAAAGAGCAGCCGGGTTTGTTCAATAACTTGAACGATCCGCAGAACCGTTACGCGATCTGTCTGACCTGCGGAGAAGTCCGCTAACAAATAATTCTGCAGCCCGGCCTCCGCCGGGCTTTTTTTCTGCCGCCATGTCCCTATAATTCAGCCCATCTTATCTTTGTTAAAATCATAACCATGCAAAAGAAATCCATTTACGTCGCCTACACCGGCGGCACCATCGGCATGCAGCGTTCCGAGCACGGCTATATTCCGGTTTCCGGCCACCTGCAGCGTCAGCTGGCGCTGATGCCGGAATTCCATCGGCCGGAGATGCCGGATTTCACCATTCATGAATACGCGCCGCTCATCGATTCCTCGGACATGACGCCGGAAGACTGGCAGCACATCGCCGACGACATCAAACAGAACTACGATCGCTACGACGGCTTCGTGATCCTGCACGGCACCGATACCATGGCGTTCACCGCCTCGGCGCTCTCCTTCATGCTGGAGAACCTGGCCAAACCGGTGATCGTCACCGGCTCGCAGATTCCGCTGGCGGAGCTGCGCTCCGATGGCCAAACCAATCTGCTGAATGCACTGTACCTGGCGGCCAACCATCCGGTGAACGAAGTCAGCCTGTTCTTCAACAACAAGCTGTTCCGCGGCAACCGCACCACCAAAGCGCACGCCGACGGCTTCGATGCCTTCGCCTCCCCGAATCTGCCGCCGCTGCTGGAAGCCGGCATCCACATTCGTCGCCAGCACGGCATCGACAGCCCGGTTTGCAACGGCGCGTTGCAGGTACATGACATCACGCCACAACCGATCGGCGTCGTCACCATCTATCCGGGCATTTCCGGCGCGGTGGTGCGCAACTTCCTGCTGCAGCCGGTCAAGGCGCTGATCTTACGCTCCTACGGCGTCGGTAACGCGCCTCAGAAGGCCGAGCTGATCGACGAGTTGCGCGCGGCTTCCGAACGCGGCATCGTAGTGGTCAACCTGACGCAGTGCATCTCCGGGCGCGTCAATATGGAAGGCTACGCCACCGGCAACGCGCTGGCGCACGCCGGGGTGATCAGCGGTTTTGACATGACGGTGGAAGCCGCTCTGACCAAGCTGCACTATCTGTTGAGCCAGCCGCTGACGCCGGAACAAATCCGCGCCCTGATGCAGCAAGATCTGCGCGGCGAGCTGAGCATCAACGGTTAACCTACCGATCTTTGGAGCGGCGATGAAAACGGCCCTGTTGTTGATCGATCTGCAAAATGATTTCTGCCCCGGCGGCGCGCTGGCGGTCACGGAGGGCGACGCCGTCATCCCGGTCGCCAATCAGGCGATCGCCGCCTGCCTGGCGCGCGGCGAACCGGTGGTGGCCAGCCAGGACTGGCATCCCGCCAATCACCGCAGCTTTGCGGTGAACTCCGATGCGCAAGTCGGCACCCTCGGTGAACTGGAAGGTTTGCCGCAGGTGTGGTGGCCGGTGCACTGCGTGCAAGGGAGCCTCGGCGCCGATTTTCATCCTCAACTGCAGCGGCAACACATCAATGCCGTCTTTCGCAAAGGACAGGATACGGACATCGACAGCTATAGCGCGTTCTTCGATAACGGCCACCGGGCGCAGACCGAACTGCACGGCTGGCTGCAATCGCAGGGCATTCAGCGGCTGGCGATCATGGGCCTGGCAACCGACTATTGCGTGAAGTTCAGCGTGCTGGATGCGCTGGCTGCCGGCTATCCGACGCAGGTGATCGTCGACGGCTGCCGCGGCGTGAATCTGCAGCCGGACGACAGTGAGCGGGCGCTGCAGGAGATGGCGCGCGCCGGCGCGCAGCTAGTTACCCTGTCACAATTTCTCACCAATTAAATCCTGCCGGGCGCTATCGGCGCCCTCTCTGGGCGGCGGCGAAAATATCGACGCCGCTCACAATGCTGTTCTTCTTCTCCTCCAGCCGCTTGTGACCGGCAGGCGCTTTTGCTGTTATGGCAGCGACGCTTTTGGCGTCAAACGGTTATACGCATCCGGGGCCCGCTGAGCCCGGCTTTATTGTGACCGCTACTGGCGGTACGGTCGGCCTTGCCGATCCCAAGGAGACAAACATGAAAATAACCCGAAAACTGCTGCCTTTGCTGGCAGCGGTGCAGTTGGCTATCGCCGGTATCGGCGCGGCTCAGGCGGCCTATCTCTCCGTCGGCTACTTCAACGGCGGCGGCGACGTCACCACCGGCCTCGGTGGTGACATCGACAAGCTGGACGTGACGCAAATCACCCACCTCAACTATTCGTTTGGCCTGATCTACAACGACGAGAAAGACGAAACCAATGCGGCGCTGAAAGACCCCGCTCGCCGCCACCAGATCTACCTGTCGCCGAAAGTCACGGCCGATCTGCAACGTCTGCCGGTGCTGCGCAAACAGAACCCCGAGCTGAAAGTGCTGTTGTCGGTCGGAGGCTGGGGCGCACGCGGTTTCTCCGGCGCCGCCGCCACCGCGGAAAACCGGGCGATTTTCATTCGCTCCGCGTTGCAGGTGATCGAGCAGTACCGGCTGGATGGGATCGATCTGGACTGGGAATACCCGGTAAACGGCGCCTGGGGTTTGGTGGAAAGCCAACCGGCAGACCGCGACAACTTCACCCTGCTGCTGAAAGAGCTTCACCAGGCGCTGGGTAAAGGCAAACTGTTGACCATCGCCGTTGGCGCCAACGTCAAAAGCCCACGTGAATGGGTCGATGTGAAAAATATTGCGCCCTACCTCAATTACATCAATCTGATGACCTACGACATGGCTTACGGCACGCAGTACTTCAATGCCAACCTGTACGATTCAACGCGTTGGCCAACCGTAGCCGCCGCCGATCGCTACAGCGCCGATAACGTAGTAAAGCATTATCTGGCCGCCGGTCTGAAACCGGCGCAGATGAACCTGGGCATCGGTTTCTACGGCCGGGTGCCGAAACGGGCGACCGAGGCGGGCATCGACTGGGACAAGCCGGACGCCGCCAAGCATCCGGTGACGCAGCCTTACTTCAGCGCGCGAGAAATCGCCCTGTTCCGCACGCTGGGATTGGATCTCAGCAAAGACACTTATTTTAAATACCGCGATATCGTCAACAAATTGCTCAACGATCCGCAGCAGCGTTTCCGCGAGCACTGGGATGACGACGCCAAAGTGCCATACCTGACGCTGCAATCCGCCGAGGGCAAGCCGCTGTTCGCCATCTCGTACGAGAACCCGCGTTCGGTGGCCATCAAGGCCGATTACATCAAAAGCCAGGGATTGGGCGGTGCGATGTTCTGGGAATACGGCGCAGACGACAATAACCGGCTGGCGCAGCAGCTGGCGGAATCGCTGGGCATAAAGGGCGAGAAACGTTGAATCGACGGGGCGATGGCGACATCGCCCCGCTTTAGGGGTGGAGCCTTACTGCGGCTTGAGTTTCACCAGCGGCTCGGCAACGAACTGCTGCTTCAGCTCTTGTTTGCTCTTCATCACGATCTGCCCGTCGGTGCCGATGCTCATATGCTGCGGATCGACGTTGTTCATCGACTGCCACAGCATCACCGCCTGCAGGCTGTTTTCCTTTTGCTCCGGCGTCAGCGCCACGCCGTCCGGCCATTTGCCCAGTTCAACCGCCTGCACCAGGCGTTGGTATATCTCGGGCGTCATCGCCGCAATCAGATCTTTCACGTCCATCAGGGCCCTTCTCGCTTACGGAAGAATAATTAGCTGAATCGATTTTGTTGGTTAAATTACCGCTTAACCGGCCGTTTGATCGCCATTTTCGCCATCGGTGAAACTCAGCGAGGCGGAATTGACGCAGTAACGGTCACCGGTCGGCTGCGGGCCATCGGGGAATACATGCCCCAGGTGCGCGTCGCAGTGGCCACAGCGGATTTCAACACGATGCATATTATGTGAATTATCATCAAGATAACGGATTGCATCGGCGGAAACCGGCTCGTAAAAGCTGGGCCAGCCGCAGCCGGAATCGTATTTGGTTTCGGAATAGAACAGCGGCTGGTTACAGCACAGACAATGGTACACGCCCTCACGCTTGTTATGCAGCAATTTGCCGCTAAACGGCGCTTCGGTGCCACGCTGTTGCGTGACATAACGTTGGATTTCATTCAGTTCCGTGACCGGATGAGCGGGGGTTGTCTCTTTAGCCATTTGTGCTTATCTCTGAATGTGGATAATGTCAACGAAAACAATGATTAATAATAACAAAAAATTAACACCGCTGCAGGGGTTTTTGGCCTAAACTGTAGCCCATAAAGGCCACGTCACGATGATATGTGATAGCGATCACACATCTTGCGTATGCTGACTTTATACTTGGCGGCTTGTCCCCATATAACGGATGAGGCCGAGCGCAAATGGACTGTGCAATAAGCGTGCAAAACCACCCTTCCGGTTTGACTTGCCGCAAGTATTGACACGATTCCGCTTGACGCTGGGTAAGGTTTTTGTAATTTTACAACCAACCTTTTATTCACTAACAAATAGCTGGTGGAATATATGACTATCAAAGTAGGTATCAACGGTTTTGGCCGTATCGGTCGCATTGTTTTCCGTGCTGCTCAAGAGCGTTCTGACATCGAGATCGTTGCAATCAACGACCTGTTGGACGCAGAGTACATGGCTTACATGCTGAAGTATGACTCTACTCACGGCCGTTTCAACGGTACGGTAGAAGTTAAAGACGGCCACCTGGTTGTTAACGGCAAAACCATCCGTGTTACCGCAGAGAAAGACCCGGCTAACCTGAAGTGGAACGAAGTGGGCGTTGATGTGGTTGCTGAAGCGACCGGTATCTTCCTGACCGACGAAACCGCGCGTAAACACATCACCGCCGGCGCTAAAAAAGTGGTTCTGACTGGCCCATCCAAAGATGCGACCCCAATGTTCGTTCGCGGCGCCAACTTTGACAAATATGCCGGCCAGGACATCGTTTCCAACGCCTCTTGCACCACCAACTGCCTGGCGCCGCTGGCTAAAGTCATCAACGACAACTTCGGTATCGTTGAAGGCCTGATGACCACCGTTCACGCGACCACCGCTACTCAGAAAACCGTTGATGGCCCGTCTCACAAAGACTGGCGCGGCGGCCGCGGCGCATCCCAGAACATCATCCCTTCTTCTACCGGCGCAGCGAAAGCGGTTGGCGTGGTTCTGCCAGAGCTGAAAGGCAAACTGACCGGCATGGCGTTCCGCGTACCGACCCCTAACGTGTCCGTTGTTGACCTGACCGTGCGTCTGGAAAAAGCGGCTACCTACGAAGAAATCAAGAAAGCCATCAAAGACGCCGCTGAAGGCTCTATGAAAGGCGTTCTGGGCTATGTTGAAGACGACGTGGTTTCCACCGACTTCAACGGCGAAGTGCTGACTTCCGTGTTCGATGCCAAAGCCGGTATCGCACTGAACGACAACTTCGTGAAACTGGTTTCCTGGTACGACAACGAAACCGGCTACTCCAACAAGGTTCTGGATCTGATCGCTCACATCTCCAAGTAATGGCATGATGTTAAGCTGATAATGAGGGCGACATTTTTTTGTCGCCCTTTTTTTACCCGTCATCTTTCGAGTCACAGCGTTGTTCGCTGCACACACTCACCTCAGTCACTGTCTAAGCATGCGCCTGAGGGCCTGGTTGTGACCCGAAAGCTAATAGGGTCCATTTCTATTTCCGGCAAACAATAGGTTATGAAATGAACGAGAAAATTTTCACCCTGCCCGTTTCCGAACAGATTTCTCCTTATATCAGCCAGCGCCAACTCGATGAGCTGGGCGTGGTGGTCGTGTCGCACCCGAAAGTGCGCGCGGCGGTCGCGCTGCAGGGCGCGCATTTGCTGGCCTGGCAGCCTAGCGGTGAGCAGCCGGTGATTTGGCTCAGCAACAACACGCCTTTCGCCAAAGGCAAGGCCATCCGCGGCGGCGTGCCGATCTGCTGGCCGTGGTTCGGCCCGGTGGCGCAACCCTCCCACGGGTTCGCCCGCAACCAGCCCTGGAGCCTGACGGCGCACGATGAAGATGACAACGGCGTCATCCTGACCTTTACGCTGAAAGACAATGAGCAGACCCGCAAGCTGTGGCCGCACGCCTTCACGCTGATTGCTCGCTTCAAGCTGGGTGAAGAGTGCGAGATCGAACTGGAATCGCACGGCGATTATCAAGCCACGGCGGCGCTGCACAGCTACTTCCAGGTTGGCGATATCGATCGGGTCAGCGTGGCGGGCCTGGGCGAACCTTATATTGATAAGGTGGCGGGCGGCGTCGAAGCGCGTCAGACGGGCGAAGTGACCTTCGTCGGCCAAACTGACCGCGTCTATACCCGTCCGGAGGCCTTCAGCCTGATCCGCGATCCGGCGCTCGCACGCACCATCGAGGTTCATCACCATCATATGAGCGACGTTATCGCCTGGAACCCCGGCGTAGAGCTGTCCTGCAGCATGGGAGACATGCCGAACGACGGTTACAAGACCATGGTCTGCGTTGAGACCGGGCGCGTCAGCAAACCACTGGTCGCCGCCGGCGAACAACCCGCCCGTTTGGGTGTGACCTTCCGCAGCCGTAAAAAGGCCTGAAACCCCGTGCGCGTCAGCGCACTACGGATGTGCAAAAGGGGCGCTCGCGCCCCTTTTTGATGCACGCCATGCACGCTTATCGTGCAATGCGCGATTAGAAGGTGTAGCTCACACCCGTCATCAGCAAACCGGTGTAAGATTTATCCACCATCGGGCTGTCTTTCACTTCATCCGACAACTTCACATAGCGGCCGAGGAAGAAGGCGTTCCAGCTCTTGTTGATCTGGTAATTGGCGCTCAGCTCGAGATACGGCGCCCAGCTATCGCTCGGGGTGTAGCTGTCCAGACCGCTGCGGCGCGATTCATTGGCGCTGACGCCATAGTAATATTTGTTCTGGTTTTTGCTGTTCCACATCACGCCTACGCCCGGAACCAGCGTCAACGCGTCCAGATCAAACTTGTACAGATAAGCCACATCGCCCACCAGCCCGTTGCTGTAGTTCAGCGTGTCGCCGGTGAAGGTGGTGCGAATGGTGCCCCACTCTGCGTTGTGTGAATAGGCCAGGCCGGCCATCAGCGTGCCGCGACGCTTGTCGAGACGCTTCATGCGATCGTCGTCGCTGTCGCCCGGACGGTAGCCCCATGGCGTGTAATACCCCATGATGCTCAGCTGATTTTCTTGATCTTTCCACAGGTAGTAACCGGCGGTCAGAGTACGGAAGTAGAAGTCGTCACCTTCATAGTCGATGACGGGCACCGGATAAACGCGATCCTGATAACCGCGATACGGGTCCGGGCTAACCAGCGCGGCAGCACCCAGTGACCAGGTTCCCGCCTGGGCACTTTGCGCACAAACCATTGCGGAAGCGATAATTGCTAGCGTTTTGAGTTTTGAAATCTTCACTGGTTCTTTTTCCATAAATTACAGGGTTAATAGCCGCAATAGTTTATGTGAAAATTTAGTTACGCGCCTAATCTTTACAATAGAAAACGACCAAGATCGAATAACTTATAGCGGAATTATGAATTAATCATGGCGGAACGATGACGATTCATGCCGCAGGCCGCGCCAGACAAGGCATTTGGTTATCCCGGCAATAACTGAGTCATTGATATGACTTAAAAAAAGCTTTTTCTACGGCAGGAAATTTTCCGGCAAGCAAACTAAGCTTAAATCAGAAGGTGAATTTATCCTGGGCCCAGTGGCATACAGCGCAACTCGCGATAATAAGCGCACCAAGTTGGCATACGGGTTGCTGTACTCAGGCGTATTCTCATCTTTCGGGAGCCAGAACACTATCACACGCTCTCTTTAACCTGTGCTAATAACGAAAGGACGGGCATCATGAACATATTTGACCACTATCGCCAGCGCTACGAAGCTGCCAAGGACGAAGAGTTCACACTGCAGGAATTTCTTACCATTTGCCGGCAAGATCGCAGTGCCTATGCCAACGCAGCCGAACGTCTGCTGATGGCTATCGGTGAACCTGTGATGGTCGACACTGCGCTGGAATCACGCCTGTCGCGCCTGTTCTCCAACCGCGTGATCGCACGCTATCCGGCCTTCGAAGAGTTCTACGGCATGGAAGAGGCCATCGAACAGATCGTCTCTTACCTGAAACACGCTGCTCAGGGCCTGGAAGAGAAGAAACAGATCCTTTACCTGCTGGGCCCGGTGGGCGGCGGCAAGTCCTCGCTGGCGGAACGTCTGAAAGCGCTGATGCAGCGCGTGCCCATCTACACCCTCAGCGCCAACGGCGAACGCAGCCCGGTCAACGATCATCCGCTGTGCCTGTTCAATCCGCAGGAAGATGCCACGATCCTGGAAAAAGAGTTCAATATCCCAAGTCGCTATCTCGGCACCATCATGTCGCCGTGGGCGGCGAAGCGCCTGCATGAGTTCGGTGGCGATATCACCAAGTTTAAAGTCGTGAAAGTGCGCCCTTCCATTCTGGAACAGATCGCCATCGCCAAAACCGAGCCGGGCGATGAGAACAACCAGGACATCTCGGCGCTGGTCGGTAAAGTGGACATCCGTAAACTGGAGAACCACGCGCAGAACGACCCGGACGCCTACGGCTATTCCGGCGCCCTGTGCCGCGCCAACCAGGGGATTATGGAATTCGTCGAGATGTTCAAAGCGCCGATCAAGGTGCTGCATCCGCTGCTGACCGCAACCCAGGAAGGCAACTACAACGGCACCGAAGGCATCTCCGCCCTGCCGTTCAGCGGCATTATTCTGGCGCACTCCAACGAGTCCGAGTGGGTGACCTTCCGTAACAACAAGAACAACGAAGCGTTCCTCGACCGCGTGTATATCGTCAAGGTACCTTACTGCCTGCGCGTGTCGGAAGAGATCAAAATTTACGACAAGCTTCTGGATCACAGTGAGCTGACCCATGCGCCCTGCGCGCCTGGCACGCTGGAAACGCTGGCGCGCTTTAGCGTGCTGTCGCGGCTGAAAGAGCCCGAAAACTCGAGCATCTACTCGAAAATGCGCGTGTATGACGGCGAAAGCCTCAAAGATACCGACCCGAAAGCCAAGTCCTATCAGGAATACCGCGACTACGCCGGGGTTGACGAAGGCATGAACGGCCTCTCCACCCGTTTCGCCTTTAAAATCCTCTCGCGGGTATTCAACTTCGATCACGCCGAGGTGGCAGCCAACCCGGTGCACCTGTTCTATGTGCTGGAACAGCAGATCGAGCGCGAACAGTTCCCGCAGGATTTGGCGGAGAAATACCTGGAGCACCTGAAAGGCTATCTGATCCCGAAATACGCCGAGTTTATCGGCAAAGAGATCCAGACCGCCTATCTGGAATCCTACTCGGAATACGGACAAAACATTTTTGATCGCTACGTCACCTATGCCGACTTCTGGATCCAGGATCAGGAGTATCGCGATCCCGACACCGGCCAGCTGTTCGACCGCGAGTCCCTGAACGCCGAACTGGAGAAAATTGAAAAACCGGCCGGCATCAGCAACCCGAAAGATTTCCGCAACGAAATCGTGAACTTCGTGCTGCGCGCCCGCGCCAACAACAACGGCCGCAATCCGAACTGGACCAGCTACGAGAAGCTGCGCACCGTGATCGAGAAAAAGATGTTCTCCAATACCGAAGAACTGTTGCCGGTGATTTCGTTCAACGCCAAAACATCGACGGACGAGCAGAAAAAACACGACGACTTCGTCGATCGCATGATGGAGAAAGGCTATACCCGCAAGCAGGTGCGCCTGCTGTGTGAATGGTATCTGCGGGTCAGAAAATCCTCATAACGCCTCAGGTAAGCGGCATTATCAGGGCCATGTCCACAGTCATGGACGTTGCAGCGCAGCCCACGGAGGGGCTGACACATTGCGCTGCCGCGGCCGGGACATGAAGAGTTGGCAACGTCGTTTGGGGGAAGTATGGCCTATTTCATTGACCGGCGGCTGAACGGCAAAAACAAGAGCACGGTGAACCGCCAGCGCTTCTTGCGCCGTTACAAGTCGCAAATCAAACAGTCGATTGCCGAAGCCATCAACAAGCGTTCGGTCACCGACGTAGACAGCGGGGAGTCAGTCTCTATCCCCACTGACGATATCAACGAACCGATGTTTCATCAGGGGCGCGGCGGCACGCGCCATCGCGTTCACCCAGGCAATGACCACTTCGTGCAGAACGATCGCGTCGAACGGCCTCAGGGCGGCGCAGGCGGTGGCGGCGGCCAGGGCAACGCCAGCCAGGACGGTGAAGGCCAGGATGAATTCGTCTTCCAGATATCCAAAGACGAGTACCTCGATCTTTTGTTCGAGGATCTCGCCCTGCCCAACCTGAAAAAGAATCAGTACAAGCAACTGACCGAGTTCAAAACCCACCGCGCCGGCTACACCGCCAATGGCGTGCCGGCCAACATCAGCGTCGTGCGTTCGCTGCAAAACTCGCTGGCGCGGCGTACCGCCATGACCGCCGGTAAAAGGCGCGCGTTGCACGAACTGGAAGACGCGCTGACCCAGTTGGAAAACACCGAGCCGGTGCAACTGCTGGAAGAAGAGCGGCTGCGCAAAGAGATTGCCGAACTGCGCAAGAAAATCGAAAGCGTGCCGTTTATCGACACCTTCGATCTGCGTTACAAAAACTACGAGCGCCGGCCGGAGCCCTCCAGCCAGGCAGTGATGTTCTGCCTGATGGACGTATCCGGTTCGATGGATCAGGCCACCAAAGACATGGCCAAACGTTTTTACATTCTGCTTTATCTGTTCCTGAGCCGAACCTACAAAAACGTCGAGGTGGTCTATATTCGCCATCACACCCAGGCGAAAGAAGTGGACGAGCAGGAGTTCTTCTATTCGCAGGAAACCGGCGGCACCATCGTCTCCAGCGCATTGAAACTGATGAACGAGGTGGTCGAAGAGCGTTACGACCCGGCGCAATGGAATATCTACGCCGCGCAGGCGTCGGACGGGGACAACTGGGCCGACGATTCACCGCTGTGTCACGAGCTGTTGGCGAAGAAGATCCTGCCAATGGTGCGGTACTACAGCTACATCGAAATCACTCGCCGCGCTCACCAAACGCTGTGGCGCGAATACGAAGATCTGCAAGCGAAATTCGACAACTTCGCCATGCAGCATATCCGCGAACCGGACGATATCTATCCGGTATTCCGCGAACTGTTCCGCAAACAGACCGCATAATCATAAAAACGGCCGGAGAATACCTGCCCGGCCGTTTTTATTCTCAACGAATTCAAATGCTATTTCTGCGGGATGCATCCGCATCCGGCGTCAATCATAGAACCAACTCACCTGAATACAACACGGGGCCGGTCGGTTGCTTGCTCGGTGAGCCGCCTAATGGCTCCAGGCTAATGGCAATCGTTGTTCCTTTAACTAAATCTGCATCTGCCAAATAAAACTGGCTCACGCCTTTCACGTTCACGAGTCCAATTGAAACGGGCTTATGTCCAACGGGGATCAGCCACAGCTCAAGACTTTTTCCATCCGGAATAGCGGCCAAGCCTAAGGGGGTTATACGAACAATTTTTCTTTGACCGTCTGAACTTACGACCCACGTCCCTTGATGCGCTCCGTTCAGGACCACTAACGGTTTCAGCTCTGGCGCACGCCAATAAAACCACGAGCTCAGGCTCAATGCGCCCAATCCCGCAGCAAGCCCCCATGCAATATAGTTTCGCACGCGCCGTCGAGGCGAAGCGTATTGAGGCAGATTTAATTCAATTTTTTTCCAAACGCTTTCAGGGGGCGGTATTGGCATTATATCGATATCCAACCCCGACAACATATTTTGCCACTTTCCAACCTGGGTCGCCAAAATGCTGTCCGTTTTCAGACGGCGCTCAAAATGCAGCCGGGCATTCCCTCTGAGCGTGCCAAGAGCATATTCTGCAGCCAACATGTCATCACTTTCGCGTCTGTTCATAGGCCCAGGCAATCCTTTAGATGTGCTAGCGCCCTGCGGACCCAGCTTTTTACCGTACCAAGCGGTTGCTGCAACCAATCAGCGATATCCGCGTGCGACATCCCTTGATAATATGCCAAAGCAATACTTTGCCGTTGTTCAGACGTCAGATGCTTCAAACAGTCATTTAACTTTTTAGCCAGCTCCCCCTCATCACCCTGGCTTTCATTTTCCGACTGAGGGATTTGATCGCTATATTCTTCTTCCAGTCCGATATGGCGTCCGTGCCGGCTACGCAATCCATCTATACATCGGTTCCTTATAATGTGAGTAAGCCATGTCATAGGCGAACTCAAGGTCGGATCATAATCTCCGGCACGCTGCCACACGGCAAGAAAGCCGTCGACCAGAACCTCTTCCGCCCACTGGCGATTACGTAACATGCGCAGCGCAATGGCGAATAAACTTGCGGATGTCGATCTGTACAAGCGTTCAAATGCTCGGCGATCGCCATTAGCGATCGCCTTTAAGCACATTACCTGGTTTTCTTTCAACGAGTGATCCATACCATCCCTAAAGCTGTTAAGCTTTGCCCATTCCGAGTATAGGCCTTACTTGGGCATTAGCACGGTATCAATAACGTCGATTACACCGTTTTGCTGCCGCACATCATAGGTGCTGATGTTGGCGACGTCGCCTTTAGCATCTTTGATCTGAATATTATGCGGGCCATTATTCATAAACCATAGCGACTGACCGTTGACGGTTTTGAGTTCCGCCCGTCCGCCGCCCTGCTCAATTTTTCTTTCCAGCGCCCGCATGTCGTAGTTCCCAGCCACAACGTGGTAGGTTAATACACTGCTTAACAGCGCTTTATTTTCGGGTTTTAACAGATTTTCAACGGTGCCGGCCGGTAATTTGGCGAATGCGGCATTCGTCGGCGCAAAAACAGTATAAGGACCTTTGCCTTGTAAAGTATCAACCAAGCCGGCAGCCTTAACGGCCGCGACCAACGTTGTGTGATCTTTTGAGTTCAGCGCATTTTGCACAATGTTTTTTGAGGGGTACATCGCCGCGCCGCCAACCATTACGGATGACGTGTCCCCACTCGCCGCATAAGTGGCGACGCCGAAAAGTAATGAGCCGGTAACCAGAGTAACGATAAGTGTTTTCATGATGAAGTCCTCTCCGTAAGCTGAGCGTAAGTGTTGCTCATTCCTGATATACGTATGAGGTTCTCCAAGTGGATGCACGGGTCGAAAAAAATAATGTAGAGAGAACGAACGCTGTGACAGACAAATAAGCACGCCGTGATGGCCGCCCGTTTCCGCGCTTTCTTATGAGGTTATTCCTAAACCTTCACATCCTCCCTCATGCGTCTTGATGGGAATATTCCCATTCAGTTATCGTTAACACACGCATCGGGTTCTACCCTAAGCGAAATTTGACTCATTTTATTTTCTATGGCTTCTCAGCCCGCTTCGGCGGGCAATTTACCTGTCAGCAGGTTAGACACCATGATCGATTACACCCTCTATGGCCTCAACAAGAATGATGTTGATGAATACCATAAGCAAATCTGCTGCCTGCTCGGCAAAAGCGTGCTGCTGGTGCTCATCGCCAACAAACCGATCACCAAACAGAATCTGCTGGCCAGTCTTATTCAGGAAGTTGAACAACAGCACGACGAGTATTTTCAAAAATTGCATCGCGCGGCAATAGAAATGATCGGCGTTAACGGGCGCTAGATCGATATGCGCAAGGCGGAAATCTACGCCATTATTGCCGCCGTCGTGGTGTTGATTATGCTGTTAATAATGAACTCCGGCAGCGATATCAGCGCTTATCCCTAATGTGAAGCGCAGCACTCCTTTGCCGCAAGGTGCCTCTTTTTTGGCCCGAAGCGCGTTTCTGCCCGGGTTTTATTTTGAACCGGCCGCTTCGTCAATCAATCCCGCCACGTCATCGGCATGGGAAACCAGCGAGGCATGACTGGCCTTCAGCACCATTACTTTCTTAGCCTGCAGCCGCTGCGCCATACGCCGTTGGTTCTCCGGCGCTATCATGCGGTCGTCGCTGGAGAGTTGATACCACGACGGTTTATGTTTCCAGGCGGGCTCACCGAGGGGGTTGCCGAAGGTATCGGCCAATGGCGCCTTCTGCGTCGCCGCCATCACCAGAGCCTCGTCGGCGGTAAGATCCTGGCAAAAGCTTTCGTGAAACTTGTCGTTCTTGATCCACAGATAACCGTCGCTGTCCGGAATCAGATTCGCGACTGCCGCAGGAGGATGCGCTTGCGTAATGCCACCGGGGCTTTCACCGGCATCCGGGGCAAACGCGGCAATGTAGACCAGGCCGACCACGTTAGGCTGGTTGCCCATTTCCGTGATCACCGCGCCACCGTAAGAGTGCCCCACCAACAATACCGGTCCCGCTTGCTGCGCGACCATCTTGCGCGCCCGTTCCGCATCCTCAGCCAGTGAGGTCAGCGGCATTTCCACCGCATGAATCGCCGAATAGCCCCTGCGCGACAACTCGATAATCACCTTACTCCAGTGCGCGGCGCCGCCCCAGAATCCGTGCACCAGCACGATGGTTGGTTTTGTGCTCATTGTCGACCTCTTCATCTCATTTGGAGGCGCTGTAGACAGATCAACAGCCGCCCTACAGGGACGCGCCTTGCAGCCGGCGACGTCGCGCGATCTCCATTTATATAGTTAGCACTGCGGCATTCGGCAATAGCTACGACGGGTTAAGGCGCTCGGTTTTCAGGCGTCGTCATGACTTGCCGAGGCAGCGTACGCCGTGGCGGCAGTGCAAAAAACGGGATTAAAACTAGGATTTTTACCCATACCGATCTAAAATCCCACGCAAAAACAAAGACAAGTAAATTTGATTCACCGGGAAAAGGAATGAAGTTGTGAAGGAAATGATCTCCATCGTATTGATGACATGCCTGCTGGCGCTGCTGTTTTCGTGGCTGTTCGTCTACGGTCTTAACATTCATTAAACCTACAGCAACACCACCCCCCCTTCCTGGCTGACCGGCAGCGCATCCGGACGATGCGCTAAAAACCCCTCTCCCCGCATGTTTCTATCCCATCATTCGCCCGCCGACAGCTAAAAAGACCCCAAAGCTCGCCGGCGCAACGCGATCTCGCCTTCGTCTGCCCGCCCACTAAAACATCAATAATATTTATGAGTTACAACCTCGTCGCGTTTCCGGACGTCTGAATGACTATTTTCCTTCTTCACACCGTTCCCGCCTGAAATCAGGCTGACAATCTCAAAATGTTACCGGTAACTATGTTGTTGATTTCTTTTCGTAATAAGCATAAAGCCGTTAATAACCTTACATTCTTTATAGAAATAAATTATGCATTCTTATGGATAAAGGCATGAATTAACGGCCTTCGGTCATTGATTATCGCCCGCCAAGCTCCTAAAATTCGCGCGTAAAAATACAACTGGGATCGAGTTTCATGTCGTCGCTGTGGGTTGCAACGCAATACTGTTATTTTATTGGTCTGTTAGTTTCAATGATTTTCACCTACCTGGTAAGCAGGGACACCGTCAAAATTCGTTGCATCAGCGCGCTGACCATCGGGTTAACCTGGCCGTTGAGTCTGCCGGTCGTCTTGCTGTTTTCGCTGTTCTAACGCCCTAACCGGCTGTGCCGCCACGGATGCTTTTAAACAGCCGTGCTAATGTAATGGGTCGGCCAACGACGCTGCCCCCTCACCGGCGAAACAAGTGACGATACGGCGCATTGTTAAATGAAAGGCCATTTCCCCGCGTAATGTTTTACTTGGGGGGTAGACTATTCGCCGCGCCGCGATCGCCAACGGCGGTACAGCCGCCCCACGCCCCATACCATCAGCCATAGTAAAATATTCCCCCCCAACCAAAGCATCAGCAGGTAGAGGAAAGTCTGATAACCGGGTATGCCCCGATCGGCGAAGAACGGATTAAAGTGCAAAAATTTGACGATCGCGAAGGGATTAAGATTGAAACGGGTGAAGACGCAGGCGGTCAGCACAGGCGGCAACAGGATGTAAAACGCCAGGGTGAATATTAGCAGCAGCCTGGTGCCATGCGTGTTTTTATAATCTTTCATATCAGCGTATTGCTTGCTTCATCTCAGTGCGAGAATCGCCTGGCGATCGCTCGCCAATCGACCCTGCGGGCCAAAAATAGTTCCGCGCAAACGCGGGAATAAAGCCGGTTCAGCGTTTAATTCTCATTTAGCGCTCGGGTGATATATACCCTGTGGATTATAAATTACGATGCCGACGCGCCGCCTTCAACTGCAGCGTTTGCGTGGCGTCATCAGGAGGCCCTAATGAAACCGGACGCACTCTCCCTGCCGCCGAGCGCAAAAAAACTCAAAGTGATCTACGGCTGGTATATTTACGTGATCTATATCCTGCTGGTTTTCAACATTTACATGGCGGTCTACAACGTCTGCGTTCGGCATCCGATCGAAGCCCCGCTGCTATCGCTGTTTCACAGCCTGTTTCTCGCGCTGATGTTGCAACAGGTGCTCAAGAAAAACGTCGTTTTCGCCTGGATCTTGTTGGGCTATTTTATTCTGATGCGCCTGTATTACGCCAATGTGCTGCACATTGAGTTCACGCTGGTGAGCCGTGGCCTGGTGCTGCTGATTCTGACGCTGCTGCTGACCGGCACCGTGGCCGTCGGGCAGCTGGCCACGCCGCCACAGCGGCATGACTGGCTGGCTCGCCTAGGCTGGCGGCAATGGACGACGCTCGCGGCGCTGGCGGCAATCCTGACCCCGCTGATCACCACCGATTACCTCGGCTAAACGCGGTGCTATCTGGGGATATGGGGCTCTGAAATGTCTACGATGCGGCATATTTTGGTGTAGTTGCCTGCCTTCTCACAGATCTTGTCCGTGACGAACACGCTAAGGTAGCCCAGCAGCAGCAAGTAGCCAACCATGCACAAAATAAAGATAAGCGTTCTCACCGATAGCGACCAACCTGACAAGAGTATCTCCAGCATCATAACCTGAACGAGGCGCTTTAAAAGGATTTCATGTGCGCACTGGCCGCATCGACGCACGTTCTGTAGTAACATTAAGCCACCACGCCAACCACCGGAAACGCCGATGCACCATCTGATGTTAGACCTTGAAACCCTGGATATAAAACCCAGCGCCGTGATTTTGGTGGTCGCGGCGGTGTTTTTCGATCCCCGCACCGGCGAACTCGGCGCCGAATTCGAGGCCGCCGTCAGCAGCCAGAAAGATCAGCCGGGGCGAACCATAAGCCTGGACACGGTTGCCTGGTGGGCGAAACAATCCGATGAAGCGCGCAAGCTGGCCTTCGGCGGCACCGAGAGCCTCAAGCGCGTGCTGAGCAGTCTCAGCCGTTTTATCCATATGAACAGCACCGATACGGTAAAGGTCTGGGGCAACGGTAAAGAGTTCGACTGCGCGATCCTCGAACACGCCTTTCAGCAGTTGGAGATGCCCTGTCCGTGGAAATTCTGGGATACCCAGGATGTGCGCACGGTGATCACGCTGGCGGAACTGCACGGCTTTAACCCGAAAAAGACCCGTCCGTTCGAAGGCATGCCGCATCGCGCGTTGGATGACGCTCGCCATCAGGCTCGTTATGTGGCCGATACCGTCTCGGCGCTTTATCTCCGCCCGGGAGCGCAGCGCTGACCCGCTTTGCCCCTTTTCATTTGCCGCCAGAATCTCTACTCTAGCCCTCTTTGTCACTCGGACGTGCCTTTCCTGCTATGCAAAAGTTCCTGTTTCTGCTTCTCAGCCTGGTGCTGCTCGGCCCATTGGGCATCGATCTCTATCTGCCCACCATTCCCGCCATCGCCGTAGGTCTGGGCAGCAGTGAAGCGCTGATCCAATCCACCATTTCGCTGTTTATTCTGGTGCTCGGCCTCGGTCAAATCATCGCCGGTCCGTTGGTGGATAACTATGGCCGCAAACCGGTGGCGCTGGCCGGCATTATTCTCTACACGATCGGCGCGGCAATGGCGGCGCTGGCCACCAGCCCGACGATCTTCATCGCGTCGCGCCTGTTGCAAGGGGTAGCGGTCTGTTGCACCGCCGTCGTCGCCTTCAGCGGCGTGCGCGATCGGCTGAATGGCGACGACGCCGCCCGCGCCTTCGGCTTTCTCAACGGCACGCTGAACATCATCCCGGCATTGGCGCCGCTGCTCGGCGGCCTGCTCGCCGAAGCCTTCGGCTGGCGCGCGCCCTTTTGGTTCCTGGCCGGTTACGCGCTGCTGGTGTTGGTGCTCATCGCGCTGCGCCTGCCGGAAACTCGCCCCGCCGACACCGTGCCCGTCAAAGGGCTGCCGGTGCGCCAATACGCGCGCATCCTCAGCGAACGGCGTTTCCTCTCTTTTGCGGTGGTGAACTCCGGGGCGATGGGCATGGCGCTGACCTACGTTTCTCTGGCGCCTAACGTGCTGATGGGCACCGCGGGCCTGACTCCGCTGCAATTCTCGTTGGTGTTCGGCGCCAACGGCTTCTGGATCATGTTGGTCAGCTTCTTCGCTAACCGCATCATCCACAAAGTCGGCCGCCCGGTTTGTCTGGCGACCGGCGGCATTTTGATGGGGTTGGGCTGCCTGGGCCTGCTGCTGGGCGTCATGTGGCTTCCCGCGGCGGCGCAAGCGCACTGGCTGGCGTATATGCTGCCGGTCGCCAGCGCCTGCGCCGGGTTGGCGTTCGTGATGGGCCCGGCCACCAGCTATGCGCTGGAACCGTACTCCAATGAGGCCGGCGTCGCGTCCGCGCTGGTCGGTTTCGTACAGATGGCCGGGGGCGCCGCGCTGGGGCTGCTGGCGATGGCGCTGCCGCTGCAACCGAAGCTGTCGCTGGCCTTGGTCATGCTGGCGGGCTGCCTGCTGGCGCTGCACGCGCGGCGGCTCAGCAAGCAGATTAAAGGACAGATCAGAAAAGTCGCCTGAGCCGCAGCTCAGGCTTCGGTAACAACCGGCACGCGTGCCGCCAACGCCGACAACAGTTCATAGCCTAACGTCCCTGCCGCCGTGGCCACCTCGTCCACCGGCAGGCGTTTTCCCCACAGCTCCACCTCGGCGCCCAGTTCAACGTGGGGACAGGGCGTCAAATCCACCGCCAGCATATCCATCGATACCGTTCCCAGGGTGCGCGTCAACACGCCATCGACCCATACCGGCGTTCCGGTCGGCGCATGACGCGGATAGCCGTCGGCATAACCGCAGGCCACCACGCCGATACGCTGCGCGCCGGCGGCGCTGTAACGGCCACCGTAGCCCACGCGATCGCCAGACTTCAGCTGCTGAATGCCGATGATCTCGCTGCTCAGCGTCATCGCCGGCTGCAACCCCGTCGATGCGATATCGTTCCAGCACCCGCTCGGCGAAGCGCCATAGAGAATGATCCCAGGGCGAACCCAGCTGCCGTGGGTCGCAGGATGCCACAGCGTAGCGGCCGAGTTGGCCAGGCAACGCGGCAGCGGTACATCGGCCGCCGCCGCCTCGATGGTGGCCATCTGTTGAGTTACGCCTTCCGGCCCGTCGGCGGTGGCGAAGTGACTCATCAGCGTAAGCTCGGCAATATTGGCGACAGCCTGCGCCCTGCGCCACACCTCATGCAGGCGCTCGGGCGCAAACCCCAGCCGATTCATGCCGCTGTTCACTTTCAGATAGACATCAAGCGGCGCACTCAGCTTTGCGTCGGCGATCGCCGCCAGTTGCCAGTCGCTGTGCACCGCCGTCGTCAGGCGATAACGATCGAGCAAGGCCAGATCCTGCCGCTGGAAGAAGCCTTCCAACAACAAGATAGGCCCCTGCCAACCGGACTCGCGCAGCAACACCGCTTCGGCCAGATCCAGCATGGCGAAGCCGTCGGTTTGCGCCATGCTGCGCCAAACGTGTTTGATGCCGTGGCCATAGGCGTTGGCCTTGACCACCGCCCAGACTTTGGCGCCGGGGGCGAAACGGCGCACCACCTGCAGGTTGTTTTCAATTGCGCCGAGATGCATCGTGGCGGTTATCGGACGGGGCATCGCTTCTCCTTGGGGCAGCGTACAGCGGCCACGCGCGCCTGCGCGTGGCCGAAAAAGTCTATGACAGCGTCGACGATTAACGTGCGGGATGCACGTCGTTCAGCGGAACCGCGTGTTGCTGGCGAAATCCGGCGCTGTAACGCGCCACCGCCAGGTCATCGGAAGGGATTGCCGGCGTAATGCCGGACATCAGATCGGACAACAACTGCCCGGAACCGCAGGCCATGGTCCAACCCAGCGTGCCATGCCCGGTGTTGAGGTACAGGTTTTTCAACGAGGTGCGGCCGACGATCGGCGTGCCGTCCGGCGTCATCGGGCGCAAGCCGGTCCAGAACGTCGCGTCTTCCACTCTGCCGCCGTTCGGATACAGATCGCGCACCACCATCTCCAGCGTTTCTCGCCGCTTTTGCTCCAACTGAGTATTGAAACCGACGATCTCCGCCATGCCGCCGACGCGAATGCGCTGGTCGAAGCGCGTGATGGCGATTTTATACGTCTCATCCAGTACCGTAGAGAATGGCGCCGCCGCCTCATCGACGATAGGGATCGTCAGCGAATAGCCCTTGAGCGGGTAAACCGGAATAGACACCAGGCCGCGCAGCAGCGCCGTGGAGTACGAACCGAACGCCACCACGTAGCTATCGGCTTTGAACACTTCCTCGCCGCACTGTACGCCGGCGATCTTGTCCCCCTCCACCAACAGACGGTCGACGCTGCGGTTGAACAGGAAGGTCACGCCCGCCTGCTCAGCCATCTTCGCCAACTGTTGCGTAAACAGTTGGCAATCGCCGGTTTCGTCGTTCGGCAACTGCAGGCCGCCGGTCAGCTTGTGCGCCACCTGCGCCAGCGCCGGCTCAACGCTGCCGAGTTGGCCGGCTTCCAGCAATCGGTAAGGCACCCCGGCATCTTCCAATACCGCAATATCTTTCGCGGCGTTTTCGAACTGTTGTTGGGTGCGGAACAGCTGCAGCGTGCCGCCCTGACGGCCTTCGTACTGGATGCCGGTTTCCTGCCGCAGCGCCTTGATGCAGTCGCGGCTGTATTCCGCCAGGCGCACCATGCGGCCTTTGTTGGTCATGTAGTGTTCGGTGTTGCAGTTTTTCAGCATCTGCCACATCCAGTTCAGCTGGAAGCTGCTGCCGTCGAGACGGATCGCCAGCGGCGCATGGCGTTGGAACATCCACTTAATGGCCTTCAGCGGCACGCCCGGCGCCGCCCAGGGAGCGGCATAGCCCGGTGAAATCTGCCCGGCGTTCGCCGCGCTGGTTTCCAGTGCCGGGCCGGGCTGACGATCGATCACCGTCACCTCATGCCCAGCCTTCGCCAAATACCAGGCACTGGCTACGCCTACCACTCCACTACCTAAAATTACCACTCGCATCGCTGACTCCAGCCCAAGGCTTCACAAAGCACAATCTTCTGCTAACAGGAAATTAACTCAGTGAAAAAATCCGTCCAACAACTTCGTCATCAAACGTGACAATATTCACAATTAATTTATCGTCGATGGCCCGCGCATTTGCAATAGCCGCCAGAAAATAGCGATAAGATACGGTTTAAGGGGGTTTATGGCGCGAGGTCACCCCTGATTCGCTAGCATTGCTATCATTGATGTCATGGAAAATTGGCGTGATAAGCAACATGGATTTAACAGAATATAAAAATATCAGCTAACCTATAAATAGAATAAAAAACCACAAAAACAAAAAATACCAAAACAACTGGCAAATAACGGCACCACCCGCTGCAGCAGAAAAATCGCGTAAATTTTCAGCCCTTAATAGCCTTATTTTTACTGTTGGAATAAAGCGGCGTTCACTGTGGCGCCATCTTGTTTTCGCTGCAGCACGATATGAACGTTCAAGCCCCCAGCCGCGCCCAGAGTTCATACTGTCGCTATTCAGGAGAACCTCGCATGTTCATCGCTCTCTATCAGTTCTCAGTCAAAACCGGACACGAACACGCTTTTCGCCAGGCCTGGCTTGAATTGACGCAGGGCATCTATCAGCAACGCGGCAGCCTGGGCTCGCGCCTGCATCGGGAGGTGAACGGCAAATATATCGGCTATGGGCAGTGGCCAAGCCGCTCGGCATGGGAAAACGCCGGTGATATTCAGCTGGATGAACGGTACCGAGCGGCTCGGGATCGCATGCGCGCCACTTTATTGGCGGATGAAACGCTATTTGAAATGGAGGTCACGGACGATTACCTGCAAATCAGGTCGTTCGACTGACCACAAGCCCACGCGTGCGGGCTTGTGGTGGCAGAAGAGAGAAGCATCAATGATGCAGCATCTCGTCCACGACTTCTTTGGTCTGCAGCTGGAACGGGTAGTAGGTCGGCCAGTTATCCATCTCTTTCAGCAACGCCTCCTGCGACGTGTTGCCCATAAAGATATGGAAATGCGCCGATTTGCGCGGCCCGATAATGTGATCGCTGAACTGTACGAATTTCGGCGCCTGGCTGTCGGCATCCTGGCACTCGAACAGATAACGCACGCCTTTCTTACCGGAGACATACGTCAGGATCTTATGCCCGGCGTACTTGTACTGACAGGCGCTGGATTGGTCGCCACGGTGAAATTCCATGACACCGTTCTCAATGCCAATGGTATCCACATCGGTGGCGTAACCTTTGCGGTAATACGCCTTCATCTCTGCGAAGGTTTTGCTCTTATCCTGCGCCGCTTTCTTCTTGAACACCGGGTCAAGATCCCCATTGATCAGATACGGATACACGGATTGCCATACGCCCTCCCAATCCGCCAGGTCGCGATCTTTGACGTCCTTATCGTCGAACACGCCTCCCTCCGCCTTTTTTTCCACTTCCGTCAGCGGCTTGCCATGTGAATGATGCCCGTGAGCCAACGTTTGCCCACTGATGAACAGCGCCGCCAGCGCCACTGCCAATTTGCCCAAATGCCTCGTCAAAACGCGCTCCTTGTCCGTTGTTGAGAAAAATGAAAAGTTACAATATAACATAACAATTTTCAATCCCTGTCGCACAGCAGGCAATGTGTTGCACGCCCCTGCCGCAGGGCTATACTCGGAGAAGATGCGCGGTGTTGCACCGCCTTCTGCCGGGACGGGCGCCGGATCGACCGCCGTTCGCCCCTTCGCGTACCGGCATTTTTATTTCACTGATTTGCAATGGTTAATTATGACTTGAACTATGCTTGTTACAGGGTCTGCCGTTTGAGCAAGGCCCGTGAATAATGAGGGTGCGCTGATGACTACTTCAACACATGACAAGGTTAAGGATGATAAACGTCTGAGCGATGGACCGGACTGGACGTTCGAACTGCTGCAGGTGTATTTGGAGCAGATCGACCGCGTCGCCAAGCATTACCGGCTCGACACCTACCCCCATCAGATCGAGGTGATCACCTCAGAACAGATGATGGACGCCTATTCGAGCGTCGGCATGCCGATCAACTATACCCATTGGTCCTTCGGCAAAAAATTCATCGAAACCGAGCAGCGCTACAAACAGGGCCAGCAAGGGCTGGCGTATGAAATCGTCATCAACTCCAATCCCTGCATCGCCTACCTGATGGAGGAGAACACCATCACCATGCAGGCGCTGGTGATGGCGCACGCCTGCTATGGCCACAACTCGTTCTTCAAGAATAACTACCTGTTCCGCAGTTGGACCGACGCCAGCTCCATCGTCGATTACCTGCTGTTTGCTCGCCACTACATCAGCCAGTGCGAAGAACGCTACGGCGTCGAAGAAGTGGAACGGCTGCTGGACTCCTGCCATGCGCTGATGAACTACGGGGTCGACAGGTACAAACGCCCGCAAAAAATCTCTTTGGTGGAAGAAAAAGCGCGCCAGAAAAGCCGCGAAGAGTATCTGCAAAGCCAGGTGAATACGCTGTGGAAGACCCTGCCACGCGTCGAGCGCGAAGAGTCGCCTGAGCAGGCGCGCCGATATCCGAGCGAACCGCAGGAAAATATCCTCTATTTTATCGAGAAGAATGCGCCGCTGCTGGAACCGTGGCAGCGTGAGGTGCTGCGCATCGTGCGCAAAGTCAGCCAATATTTCTACCCGCAAAAACAGACCCAGGTAATGAACGAGGGGTGGGCGACCTTCTGGCACTACACCATCCTTAACCATCTTTACGACGAAGGTCGGGTGACCGAGCGGTTCATGCTGGAGTTTTTGCACAGCCACACCAACGTGGTTTATCAGCCGCCGTACAACAGCCCATACTATAACGGCATCAACCCCTACGCGCTGGGCTTCGCCATGTTCCAGGACATCAAGCGCATCTGCCAATCGCCTACCGAGGAAGATCGCTACTGGTTCCCGGACATCGCCGGTAAAGACTGGTTGGACACGTTGCACTTCGCCATGCGCGACTTTAAGGATGAGAGCTTTATCAGCCAGTTCCTGTCGCCCAAAGTGATGCGCGACTTCCGCTTGTTTACCGTGCTGGACGACGATCGCAACAACTACCTGGAAATTGCCGCGATCCATAACGAAGCGGGCTACCGGGCAATCCGCCAGGAGCTGTCGGCTCAATACAATCTGAGCAACCACGAGCCGAACATTCAGATCTGGAACGTAGACCTGCGCGGCGACCGTTCGCTGACGCTGCGCTACATCCCGCAGGAGCGCGCGCCGCTCGATAAGAGCCGCCGCGACGTGTTGAAGCACCTGCATCGCCTGTGGGGCTTCGACGTGATCCTCGAGCAGCAAAACGAAGACGGCAGCGTGGAATTGCTCGACCGCTGCCCGCCGCGGCCTACGCCGCTGTAACCGCCATAACGACAAAGGGCGCCAACACGGCGCCCTTATTATGTCATTCGCACGGCATCAGCGGCGCGCTTCGGTCAGATCGCTCGGCATGGTGCCCTGCATGCTCTGCCAAATCGCCCCGCTGTCTTTACCGTAGTTGCGCACGGTGTCCATCACCTGGTCGTACAGCTTCTCATGGCAAAGCGTAGACAGCTTGCTGTAGAAGGTCAGCGCCAGCTTGCGCGCTTCCGGGTTGGAGAAGTAGTAACGGCCCACGCGGGTGTACAGCCCTTTCAGGCCGTTGAAAATCAGGCCATAGATCGGGTTGCCGGAAGCGAACGCCAGACCACGGAAGATCTCATAGTCCAGGACATTGAAGGCATCCGCCTGATCTTCCACCTCGGCGGCTTTCGCCAGCACCTCCTGCGCCTGCTCAGGATGATTGCGCACCGCAGCGCGAATAAAGATCGACGCGATATTGGTACGCACGGACAGCAGGTTATCGATCAGCTGCGGGACGCTTTTGTGATCGAGACGAGCCACGGTCTCAAGGATATTGAGGCCGGACGTTTCCCAGAAATTGTTCACTTTGGTCGGTTTACCATGCTGAATGGTCAACCAGCCATCGCGGGCCAGACGTTGCAACACTTCACGTAACGTGGTGCGCGTGACGCCAATCAACTCCGAAAGCTCACGCTCCGCGGGCAAAATAGAGCCAGGGGGGAAGCGATTATTCCAAATACTCTCAATAATGTACTCTTCCGCGAAACCGGCAGGACTCTGCGCCTTTATGACCATGTGTTTGACGTTCCGTTGCGACGATAAAATCAGTAAAAGTAATCAGCTCATCATACCAGATCACACAGACATGACATAGCGTGAGCGAAAAACAATAAACGAAAGTGTGCATAAAGTGGCAAAAAACGCGCAAAAACACCGGCCCTGAGAAATTTGCCGCCGTAAAACAAGCTCCGGTTGCGCCCGCCCCCGCCGCGTTGTTAGGGTACGTGCTACGACTGATTTAAGGATGCATAAAGGACAATGGAAACAACCCTGCGCAGCGCCCTGCTCAAAAACTTCCTGGGGCAATCTCCCGACTGGTACAAACTGACCATTCTCATTTTCCTGGCGATCAACCCGCTGGTGTTCTTTTTCGCCAGCCCGTTTCTCGCGGGTTGGCTGTTGGTGATCGAGTTCATCTTTACCCTGGCGATGGCGTTGAAATGTTACCCGCTGCTGCCGGGCGGCCTGCTGGCGCTGGAAGCCGTGGCCATCGGCATGACCAGCCCGGCGCAGGTTTCGCAGGAAATCGAACATAATCTGGAAGTGCTGCTGCTGCTGGTCTTTATGGTGGCCGGCATCTACTTTATGAAGCAACTGCTGCTGTTCGTGTTCACCAAGCTGCTACTCAATATCCGCTCGAAAACGCTGCTGTCGCTGGCGTTCTGCCTGGCGGCAGCCTTCCTTTCCGCCTTCCTCGATGCGCTGACGGTCGTGGCGGTAGTGATCAGCGTCGCCACGGGGTTCTATTCCATCTATCACAATGTGACGTCGAACCGCTCCGACGGCGACATCGGCGATGACAGCGATTTCACCGGCGAAGAGCGCAAGCAGACGCTGGAGCAATTCCGCGCCTTTCTGCGCAGCCTGCTGATGCACGCCGGCGTCGGCACCGCGCTCGGCGGAGTCATGACCATGGTGGGCGAGCCACAGAACCTGATCATCGCCAAAAGCGCGGGCTGGGGCTTTATCGACTTCTTCCTGCGGATGGCGCCGGTCACTTTGCCTGTGCTGGCATGCGGCCTGCTGGTCTGCTGGCTGGTAGAGCGTTTTCGCCTGTTTGGCTACGGCACGCCACTGCCGGAAGCGGTGCGTGAGGTGCTGAAAGAGTATGATCGCAAGGCCACCGCAGGCCGCAGCAAGCAAGAAAGGCTCAAGCTGGTGATGCAGACGCTGATCGGCGTTTGGCTGGTGCTGGCGCTGGCCTTCCACCTGGCGGAAGTCGGGCTGATCGGCCTGTCGGTCATCATTCTCGCCACATCGCTGTGCGGCGTGAACGACGAACACGCCATCGGCAAAGCGTTCCAGGAGGCGCTGCCGTTCACCGCCCTGCTGACGGTATTTTTCACCGTGGTGGCCGTGATCATTGAGCAACACCTGTTCAGCCCGGTGATCCAGTTTGTACTGCGCGCCGAGCCCGCTTCTCAGCTTTCGCTGTTCTACCTGTTCAACGGTCTGCTGTCGTCGGTTTCCGACAACGTATTCGTCGGCACGGTTTACATCAACGAAGCGCGCACCGCGCTGGAAACCGGCGCCATTGCGCTGAAACAGTTCGAACTGCTGGCGGTCGCCATCAATACCGGCACCAACCTGCCTTCGGTCGCGACCCCCAACGGCCAGGCGGCGTTCCTGTTCCTTTTGACGTCGGCCTTGGCGCCGCTGGTGCGTCTGTCGTATGGCCGCATGGTGTGGATGGCCCTGCCTTATACGATCGTATTGACCGTGGTCGGCCTGCTGTGCGTACAGTTCACGCTGGAGCCGGCGACCGAACTGTTGACACAGTGGCACTGGCTGACGCTGCCGCCTGTCGACGCCATCGGCCACTGATGCGGCGCCGGCAGGCTAAACCGACTATTTTTACGCTGAAACCGGCCCAGGTGGCTGGCAGCGAGGGGGAATTGGTTTACACTGCCGGTTCAATTGCTTACTGCATGGAAGAATCTAGATATGTTGCAATTCTTTAACCGCTGTTCACAAGGACGCGGCGCCTGGCTGCTGATGGCCCTGACAGCGTTGGTGTTGGAACTGGTCGCGCTCTATTTCCAGCACGTTATGCTGCTGCAGCCCTGCGTCATGTGCATTTACGAGCGTTGCGCGCTGTTCGGCATCCTCGGCGCCTCACTGGTGGGCGCCATCGCGCCGAAAACGCCGCTGCGCTATGTGGCGATCCTGCTGTGGATCTACAGCGCCTGGGAAGGCGTACAGCTGGCGTGGAAACACACCATGATCCAACTGCACCCCTCGCCGTTCAATACCTGCGATTTCTTCGTCAGCTTCCCGTCCTGGCTGCCGCTGGATAAATGGCTGCCTGCGGTGTTCCACGCTTCCGGTGACTGTTCCGTGCGTCAATGGCAGTTCCTGACGCTGGAAATGCCACAGTGGCTGGTGGGCATCTTCGGTGCCTATCTGCTGGTGGCGCTGATTGTGCTGATCGCGCAATTTGTTCGCCCACGCCGCCGCGATTTGTTCGGCCGCTGATAGGCCAACAAACAAAAAACGGCGCCTCAGGGCGCCGTTTTTTTAGGGTATTACTGTTGAATTCAGAGATAACCCCATTTCAGGTATGTGTAAGGAAGTAAACGAGCACGATCAGTGCCCCAGCTACGGCAAACAGACGGACCATTTTCATTGTTATGCTCTCGAACTTGCGGGAGAGCGGCCAAATTACCCAACTTATCGTTTAAAAAGAAGCATCCTGGCTCGATTAAGCGCGTAATTTACATAACATTAAACTTCTGCGTTGCCAGCGGGCCAATACATGCTGTGCAGGCACTTTCCTCACGGCCTGCGGGCATCAATAAATTACCGTTATTTATGAACGACTGCGTCTTTGTCACATTCAGAGCACAATATTTTGGTGAAGTTTGCCCATAAAATCCTTATAGTATCGGCAAAGTGAGTACTACCGATTTCCCTGGTGTTGTTGTGTGTCTTGCCCCTCATCTTTGCAGGGGCTTTTTTCCTTCTCCCCCAACCGTCAGTCCCCGCTGCCTTTAAATAAATCATTCAAATTTAACTCTGCGCGGTATCACTCATCGGCCAACGTTCGCGCACTAATGATTAAAATCGTCCGTGATTCTTTCCTTATGCTGAATGCAGTAGGCCAATGATATCAAGGACACGATTTATGCCGGATAGCACCTTTCCCCCCACGTCTCAGCGCCCGTTCCTGCGGCGCATGCTGCTCAAAGCAGGGAAAAAATTCCTGCGCTGGAACGGCGAATTTCAAACTCGCCATTCGCTCATCTCCACTACGCCGCGGATCGGTAATCATGAATTTAGTTGGGTGGCGGCGCTGGAAGCCCGTTGGCCTGCCATTCGCCAGGAGTTGGATCGGTTACTGGAGCACCCGGAGGACATCCCCGCGTTCCACCAAATATCACCGGATCAGAAACGCATCTCCAAAGGGGATAATTGGAAAACCTTCGGGCTATTTGTCTACGGGCAGCGCGTTGATGAGAACTGCGCCATTTGTCCGCACACCGCACAGGCGGTCAGCGAGATCCCCGGCATGCGCACCGCCATGTTTTCGATCCTTAAGCCGCACTATCACATCGTCCCCCACAAAGGCCCGACTCGCGCCGTGGTGCGCGCGCATTTGGGATTGATCGTGCCAAAGGATCGGGAAAAGCTCTGGATCCGCGTCGACGATCAGATCCTGCACTGGGATGAAGGCAAGGTCATTTTGTTTGATGACTCTTATGAACACGAGGTGCGCAATGATACCGACGAACTGCGTGCGGTGCTGTTTCTCGATATCGACCGGCCGATGGACAAAGTGGGGACGGCGGTAAATAAACTGCTGTTCAGCCTGATTAAAGCCAGCCCTTACGTGAAGCAGCCGCTGAAAAATCTGGTCAACTGGCGCCGCCGCGACAAAAAAGAGTGAAGTGACGGCTTATGCCATAACCTCACGCCTGCCGGTTAGCGCAATTGCAGAGGGCGGCGTGTCCTGACACGCCGCCCTCTTGCATGAAAACGCGCCTTGCTGCGCAAGGGGGCCGGCGTTATCTGGCCCAGTCCGGCTTGTTGAGGATATGGTCCTGCCAGTCCACCACTTCGCTCTCGCGCACCGCGATATGCCGCACCGTGATGCGCTCACCGTGCATCGCCGCCTTGGAGCCGCTCAGCAACGGGTGCCAGGGGAACAGCGGCTTGCCTTCGCCGATCAGGCGATAGGCGCAGGTCGGCGGCAACCAATCGAAGGTGGTGAGGTTTTCGCGCGTCAATTTGATGCAGTCCTCTTCCAGCTCGAAGCGCCGCTCGTAGTTACGGCATTGGCAGGATTTGATGTTGAGCTGGTTGCAGGCTACGTTGGTAAAATAAATCTCGTCGGTATCTTCGTCGATCAGCTTATTCAAACAGCATTGCCCGCACCCGTCGCACAGCGATTCCCACTCTTGTTCTGACATTTCCGCCAGCGTTTTCTGTTGCCAAAAAGCGAGTTGTGACATGTTAGCGTCCGGTTTCGGTAAATGGATAACTCACCTGCGCACAGGTTCGAGGGGGGACTATATAGACATTTTAGCCGCGAGATGCAAGTTTTGCCGCCGACGATGCCGGCGGCGAACAGCGATCAGATCACCCGGGTGCTGAGCGCTTTACCGTTCAGACTGATTTTCAGCATGTCGCCGGAAGCCATCGGGCCTACGCCCTGCGGCGTGCCGGTCAGGATGATGTCGCCGGCGCGCAGCGTGAAGAAACGGCTCATGTAGCTGATTAGCGGCAGGATCGGCGTGATCATGTCACGCGTATTGCCCTGCTGGCGCAGTTGATCGTTGACCGTCAACGACAGCTCGGCGTTTTGCGGATCGCCGAATTCCGCCACCGGGATAAACCCCGACATCGGACAAGACCCGTCGAAGGCCTTGGCCTTCTCCCAGGGCTGACCGGCCTTTTTAAAACCGGCTTGCAGATCGCGCAGCGTCAGATCAAGCGCCACGCCGTAACCGGCAATCGCACGCGCCACGCGATCTTCGTTGGCCTGCTTCAACGGCGTGCCGATCAGTACCGCCAGCTCTACCTCATGATGCACCGCACCGAACTCTTTAGGGATGGCCACCGGCTGGCGGATATCGCATAACGCCGTTTCCGGTTTGATGAACACCACCGGCTCGACGGACACCGCGCTGCCCATTTCCTTGATGTGATCGGCGTAGTTGCTGCCGACGCAGACCACCTTGTTCACTGGGAAATCGAGCAGCGAACCTTGCCAGTCTCTGTGTTGATACATACCGCTTCTCCCAAACTGTAGAGGCTTGGCGCGCCAAGCCGATTATTGGTGTGCCGGATCAATGCCCGATCGCGTCTGCCATCATACCCACGGCGATAGCGAAATAGTAAGAGCGATTCCAGTGCATCAGGGTGCGGAAATTATCATAGACCAGGAAGGTCCGCCCCTGCAGATCATCCGGCGCGATGATCCAGCCGCGCTGCACGGCGTGCGGCAACGCGCGGCCATCCGCACGGCGCACGCCGCGTTTCTGCCAGTCGTTGACGCTGCGCGCCTGCGCGTCTTTCAGGCCCAGTTCGGCTCGATTGAAGCCGGCGGGCAGTTTGACCTCGCGCCCCCAACCGATGCCGGGCTGCCAGCCCTCTTTGGACAGGTAGCTGGCCGTGGACGCGAAAACGTCGTCAATGTTATTCCAGATATCGATGCGTCCGTCACCGTCGCCGTCCGCCGCATAGCGCAGGAAGGAGCTTGGCATAAACTGACATTGCCCCATCGCGCCGGCCCAGGACCCTTTCAGTGGCGTATCGCCAACGTGCCCCTGTTCGACTATCTGCAACGCCGCCAGCAGCTCCCGGCTGAAAAAGGCCTCGCGGCGCCCTTCGAACGCCAGCGTCGCCAGCGCGGACACCACGTCCTCCCGCCCCTGGATCTTGCCATAGGCGCTCTCCATGCCCCACAGCGCGATGATATAGCGCCCCGGCACCCGATAGCGTTCGCTGGCCCGCAGCCATTGCGCATGGCGCTGCCGGTACAGTTCGCGCCCCTGCCGCACCTTGGCGGGCGACATCACCCGCCGCAGGTAATCGTCCAACGTGATCTTCTGCTCCGGCTGATTGCGGTCGGCCTTGATCACCCGATCGACGAAATGGATTTGCGCAAAGGCGCGGTCAAGGGTGGCCTGACTGATGCCCTGTTCCCGCGCCCGGCGCTTCAGTTGCTCGACATACGCCGGGAACTGCGCCGGATCGCGCCCGCTGGTGGCCAGCGTCGTCTCCTGCGCCGCCTGCGGTGCGCCCGGCATCATCGCACCGCCCAGCGCCAGCCAAACGGCCAACGCGGTACTTCTCGCCGAACGTGTCATCATGCCTCCCCTGACCGTAGCGGCGGTCTCAGGCCTTGTCGCCCGCCAAATGCTGATTGAGCAGGTTTTCCACCGGCGGCGGGAACTGCAGGTAATAACCTTCGTCTTTCAGCGCCTGTTTCACCTTTTCGATATCCGCCGAGGCCAATTTCTTGCGTTCATCGAGTGAAAGCATCATGGCGAATTGCGGTACGCCGAAACTTTTCATCAGCGCTTCCGGCACACGAGAGAAATCGTCTTTTTTTTCGACATAAAGATAAGTTTGATCGCGTTTCGGGCTTCTATAGATCACACAAAGCATTTTTTTAACTCTATTTAATTGAGGGAGCGTCTTGCCTGGATATAACTCTGACTATAACATGCTTATAGTACATCGGAATATCGCACCCCGAGTGGTATTCCGGGGATTTAAAGTTGCTGAGACTGAGTCAGGATAGATGTCACAATCGCCAATTGAGCTAAAAGGCAGCAGTTTTACCCTATCGGTTGTTCATTTGCATAATTCGCAGCCCGAGGTAATACGCCAGGCGTTACAGGAAAAAGTTGAGCAAGCGCCCGCTTTTCTGAAAAACGCCCCTGTTGTTATCAACGTCGCAACGCTGGATGGCGATGCGAACTGGAAAGAACTTCAACAGGCTGTCGCGGCGGCAGGTCTGCGCGTTGTGGGTATCAGCGGTTGCAGAGATGAGCGTCAGAAGCGCGCGATAGCCCGTGCCGGGCTGCCGTTGCTGAGCGAAGGCAGAGGCCAGAAAATGGCGGCGCCGGAGCCTGCACCTGCGCCCGTGGTGGCGGATAACGCCCCCGCCAAAACGCGTATCATCAGCACCCCTGTCCGTTCCGGCCAACAGATTTACGCCCGCAACTGCGATCTTATCGTGACCAGCAGCGTCAGCGCCGGCGCCGAACTGATTGCCGACGGCAACATTCATGTCTACGGCATGATGCGCGGTCGCGCGCTGGCAGGCGCGTCAGGCGACACGCAATGTCAGATTTTTTGCACCCACCTGGCGGCTGAGCTAGTCTCTATCGCAGGGCAGTACTGGTTGAGCGACCAAATCCCGTCCGATTACGTCGGGCAGGCCGTACGACTCAGCCTGTTGGATAACGCTTTAACCATACAACCTTTAAATTAAGCCCTTTTGACAAGGAATCCATTTCATGGCACGCATTATTGTTGTTACATCGGGTAAAGGGGGCGTTGGCAAGACCACTTCGAGCGCGGCCATCGCTACCGGCCTGGCCCAGAAAGGCAAGAAAACCGTCGTGATCGATTTCGATATCGGCCTGCGTAATCTTGACCTGATCATGGGCTGCGAACGTCGGGTAGTTTATGATTTCGTGAACGTGATTCAGGGCGACGCCACGCTGAATCAGGCGTTGATCAAAGACAAACGCACTGAAAACCTCTATATCCTGCCGGCTTCGCAGACACGCGACAAAGACGCGTTAACCCGTGAAGGCGTTGAGAAAGTCCTCAACGATCTCGGCGAGATGGATTTTGACTTCGTGGTCTGCGACTCACCGGCCGGTATCGAAACCGGTGCGCTGATGGCGCTGTATTTCGCCGACGAAGCGATCATCACCACCAACCCGGAAGTCTCTTCGGTACGCGACTCCGACCGTATCCTGGGCATCCTTTCCTCCAAATCGCGCCGCGCCGAGAAAGGCGAATCGCCTATCAAGGAACACCTGCTGCTGACCCGTTACAACCCGGGCCGCGTCAGCCGTGGCGACATGCTGAGCATGGAAGACGTGCTGGAAATCCTGCGCATTCCACTGGTGGGTGTGATCCCGGAAGACCAGTCCGTACTGCGTGCTTCCAACCAGGGTGAGCCTGTCATTCTGGATGCCGAGTCAGACGCCGGTAAGGCGTATGACGATACCGTTTGCCGCTTGTTGGGGGAAGAACGCCCATTCCGCTTCATTGAAGAAGAGAAGAAGGGTTTCCTGAAACGCCTTTTTGGGGGATAAACCATGGCCTTATTAGACTTCTTTCTGTCCCGCAAAAAACAGACAGCCAATATAGCCAAGGAACGGCTGCAGATTATCGTCGCAGAGCGTCGTCGCGGGGACAGTGAGCCCCCGTATCTGCCTGATTTGAAACGCGATATTCTGGCGGTTATTTGCAAATACATTCAGATCGATCCTGAAATGCTGCATGTGCAGTTCGAGCAGAAAGGGGACGATATTTCGGTACTTGAACTTAACGTGACATTACCGGAATCGGAAGAAGCAGCTAAATGATTGCGACGCATTAATTACCCCCTGTATATTTTATGCAGGGGGTAACTGTATGTGCATCCAGTTATTAAGCATTATCGGCAGCAAAAAATCGATTTTTCCCTTTGGGACAATTCCCAATTAACTTTGCCGCCACCTCGTTTAAAGTAAATTCTGGCCAGATTTACCTTCAACGCATTATTTCCTGCCTATATTCACCCGAGCAGAGTTTCCCTACCCTGCCCTGGTGATAACCAGCGATTAATAATCTTTCAGGATGTCCTGCAACGGCGCCATTAATAAATCGCCGCGCCAGCCGCTGATTAATTCAGGGCGACTCTCGCCGTCCTTCAGTTTCCAATGCCAGTTCAACAATTGGTTAATTTGGCGACGGGATGCCAGCAGCTCGCTGCTCAACCCGCTTTGCTCGCTGACGGTGGCGATAGCGGCCTTGATGTCCTTAAACACCTTCTTGTAGCCCGGCTGATCGATAAGGTTAGCCAACGGCGCCGGCAAATCGGACTCCTCCAGCGCTTCGGCTTCGGCCACCAGCGCCAACAGCGTTTTGCCGTGATAACGGATCTCCGGCCCGCTCAGGCCCAGCGAATCTAGTTCTCCCAGCGAAGACGGCATAAAGCGCGCCACCTGCCACAGGTTCTCCTCGCGAACCACGAAGTTCACCGCCAGATCGCGCTCGCGCGCCTGGCGCAACCGCCATTCCGCCAACTTCTGCAGACACCCAAGCTGACGCGGGCGCAACTGCCAGGCATTGCTGATTTCGCGATAGGCCACTTCCGGCGCCAGCGCCTCGCTACGGCGTTGGCACAGCAGCAAGCACTCGTTATTGGCCGCAGCGGTCCAGCCGGCCTCTTCGGTCTCCTGCACCAGCTGTTTGGCCATCGGCAGCAGGTAGAACACGTCGGCGGCCGCATACACGCACTGTCTTTCAGTCAGCGGGCGCGCCAGCCAATCGGTGCGCGACTCGCTCTTGTCCAGTTCAACCTTCATGTACTCCGCCACCAGCGTCGCAAAGCCGCAGGAGAGCGGCCGGCCGGTAAAGGCCGCCAGGATCTGAGTGTCGATCATCGGCGTCGGCAGCGTTTTAAAGGCGTTGAGAAACACTTCAAGATCTTCACTGCCGGCATGCAGGAACTTCACCACGGCGGTGTCGGCCAGCAGCTCGACAAACGGTTGCCAGTGCTTGATCGGCAGAGGATCGATAAGGGAGAGTTGTTCACCGTCGTAAAGCTGGATCAGGCCCAGCTGCGGATAGTAGGTACGCGTTCTGACAAACTCGGTGTCCAGCGCAACCTGGGCATGCTTTCTCGCCTGCTCGCAGACCTGCTGCAATCCGGCATCGGTAGTGATCAACTGATAATTCAAAACATCATTCTCTTGTAGGATTCAAACACAACAACGCCGGCATTCACCGGCGTTGTTGATAGGCTGACGCGAGAGCAAAACCTAGGCGGCATCGGCCGGCTTAGGCGCTTTTTGCTCATCGCGCAATTCTCGCCGCAAAATCTTGCCGACGTTCGACTTCGGCAGTTCATCGCGGAACTCAACAATTTTAGGCACTTTATACCCGGTCAGGTGGCGTCGGCAATGGGTCAACAGCTCTTCCTTGGTCAGCGAGGCGTCTTTCTTCACCACGCAGATCTTCACCGTTTCGCCGGAGGCCTCGCTGGGCACGCCGATTGCCGCACATTCCAGCACTTTCGGGTGCTGGCTGACCACATCTTCAATCTCGTTCGGATACACGTTGAAACCCGAGACCAGGATCATGTCTTTCTTGCGGTCGACGATGCGTACAAATCCCTGATCGTCCACGGTCACCACATCACCGGTCGCCAGCCAGCCGTCTTTCAGCACTTCGTCGGTGGCATCCGGGCGCTGCCAATAGCCTAACATAACTTGCGGCCCTTTGACCCACAGTTCGCCCGGCTCGCCCGGCGGCACATCATGGCCGTTGTCGTCCACCAACCGAATGTCCGTCGACGGCACCGGCAGACCGATGCTGCCGCTGTAGTGTTTAAGATCGTAAGGGTTGCCGGCCACCAGCGGCGCGCACTCCGTCAGGCCGTAACCTTCCAGCAGGTGTTTGCCGGTGGTTTTCTCCCACTTCTCGGCCACCGATTTTTGCACCGACATGCCGCCGCCGACCGAGAAACGCAGCGTAGAGAAATCGAGCTTGTGGAAGTCTTCGTTGTTCAGCAACGCATTGAACAGCGTATTTACCCCGCTCATGGCGGTGAACGGGTATTTGCCCAATTCTTTCACCAGGCCCGGAATGTCACGCGGGTTGGTGATCAGCAAATTGCGCCCGCCCAGATCGATAAACAGCAGGCAGTTCACCGTCAGCGCGAAAATGTGATACAGCGGCAGTGCCGTCACCACCAGCTCCTGCCCTTCACGGAACAGCGGCGAATAGGCGGCCTTGGCCTGCTCAAGGTTGGCCTGCATGTTGCGGTGCGTCAGCATCGCCCCCTTCGCCACCCCGGTGGTGCCGCCGGTGTATTGCAGGAAAGCCAGATCGGCATTAATGATGTCCGGTTTTACATATTGTAAACGGCGGCCGCGCTGCAGCGCGCTGCGGAAGGAAATGGCGTCCGGCAGATTGTATTTCGGCACCAGACGCTTAACGTATTTGACCACGAAGTTGACCAACGTGCCCTTGGCGGCCGACAGCTGATCGCCCATGCGCGTCAGGATCACGTGTTTGACCTGGGTGTTGAACACCACTTTTTCCAGCGTATGGGCAAAGTTGGAGACGATGACGATGGCACTGGCGCCGCTGTCGTTCAACTGGTGCTCCAGCTCGCGCGGGGTATACAGCGGGTTGACGTTGACCACCACCATGCCGGCACGCAGAATGCCGAACAGGGCAATGGGGTATTGCAACAGGTTAGGCATCATCAGCGCGACGCGGTCGCCCTTCTTCAGGCCCAGCTCATTTTGCAGGTAAGCCGCGAAAGCCCGGCTGCGTTCTTCCAGTTTGCGGAAGGTCATCACCTCGCCCATATTGATAAAGGCGGGCTGATCGGCATAGCGCTGCACGGCATGCTCAAACATTTCGATCAACGACGAATAGCGATCGGCATCAATCTCTGCGGGCACATCTGCCGGATACCGTTTTAACCAGACCTTATCCAAGGTATTACTCCTGAAATCATTACTAATTATCATCGCAGCCCTCAAACTCGCAGCCTAACCATAACAATATTTTAACTCAGCAGACCAGTTCGGGTTTTAAACATTACTCAGGTTGCGATGTACGTCACTAATTGTCGGATATTCCTTATCCCAAAAAACAAAAGGGCGGCCTGAGCCGCCCTGTCAAATTTGTTCACATCAAGCGTATGTTACTCGGTTACGATGGTTTGCACCTGTGCCGGGCCGGGGTTGTACCAGCCATAGCCGGCGCCCCAGCCAGGTCCCCACGGGCCACCGCGCCAGCCCCAAGGGCCCATCGGCGCAGGCGGCATCACCACCTGTTGCACCAGATGCCAGCGCTTGAAACCGGTCACGTTCATCGTTACGAAGCGATATGGCGTCATGCCGATCCGTCCCTCTTTCAGGCCGGTGATAGGGCCGACGACGGTCACCAGTTGGCCTTTGAAATCGACCGGTTCGAGGAAGCCGTTCACCGTGGCCAGCAAGCGGCCGTTCGACGGTTCACCCAGTATCGGCCGCGCACCGCTGTCAAGCGGCACCGCCGCGATCTCCAGCAGCGTGCGCCCTTGTTCGTTGGCGACGTTCACCACGGTGCCGCCGAAGCGGGCTTCCGCGCCGGTAAACAGGTTCGGTGCATTTTGTACCGAGGAAAGCTGAGTCACCGGCGAAGGGCTGGAGCCTTTGATCGCATCCGGTACGGTGACGCACCCGGTCAGAACCAGCGCGCCGCAGGCGACGGCCAGCAGCGACAGCTTTTTACTTGCAGTGCGGATTAACATGGTCGCAATCTCCTGAAATGCCTGTAACTTTGACCGCGTTTCAGCGTTCAAGTTGCAGGCCTTCATCGCCCGGCATCAACATCAGCACAATAACGCCGCGATTACTCGCGGCCCGGCAGTTTTTTCCAGGTCACTTCATTGCGCAGGTAGGTCGGCTCGGCGTTTTCCACCGCCACCGCCAGCCCCTGTTGCCAGGCGTGCAGCGCCAGCGGCAGCATGTCTTCCGCCTGCGGCAACAGCATCTGGCCGTCGCGCACGCTCAGCGTGGAACCGTTGACCAGATCGGGGTAGGTTTGCCAGCCGGTTCCAACGTGGGCCCATTCGCCCTGCAGGCGCTGTGCACGCTCGAGCGCCTGCGACAGCACCGCCTCGCCTTCGCTTTCCAACCAGCGGCCGTCGGCCTGACGTTCGAACTGCCCCCAGTAGACCTCGCCCATACGCGCATCGATCGCCGCCAGCACACGCTCCGCGCCGCTGACGCGCCAGGCGCCCTGCGCCATGGTTTGCAGCGTAGAAACGCCGATCATCGGCAGATCGGCGCCCAGCGCCAGGCCCTGAGCGATGCCGATGCCGATGCGCACCCCGGTAAAACTGCCGGGGCCGCGGCCGAAGGCCAGCGCATCGAGCTGGTTGAGCGCCAGGCCGGATTCCGCCAGCACCTGCTGCACCATAGGTAAAATACGTTGCGTATGCTCGCGTGGGCACAGCTCAAACAGGGCGTGGATTTCGCCTTGATTCCAGACGGCGACGGAACAGGCTTCCGTCGCGGTATCGATCGCTAAAATTCGCGTGGACATGCCAACCTCTGGCGGGAATAAAACTGGGTTTTTCATACAGGGCGCGCATTGTAGCACAGCCCCGTAAGCCCTTCATCTTTCACGTGGCCGACGTATCAGCGGCCTGCAAGAAGGCGATCGCCTGCTTCAGATCGCGGGTACGCGGCGTAGGCGGCAGGCTATTGAGGAACACCTCGCCATAAGGGCGCATCACCAGACGGTTATCGCAGATCACCAGCACGCCGCGATCGTCGGTATCGCGGATCAAACGGCCCACCCCCTGTTTCAGGGTGATGACCGCATCCGGCAACTGCACGTCATTGAACGGATCGCCGCCGCGCAGGCGACAATCTTCAATGCGCGCCTTCAGCAGCGGATCGTCCGGTGAGGTAAACGGCAGCTTATCGATGATCACGCACGACAGCGCATCGCCACGCACGTCCACCCCTTCCCAGAAGCTGCTGGTCGCCACCAACAGCGCGTTACCGGCGGCGACGAACTGTGCCAACAGCTGCCCTTTGCTGGTTTCCCCTTGCAATAAGACCGGCAGCGTCATCGTGGCACGGAACTCTTCCGCCAGCTCGCGCATCATCTGGTGCGACGTGCACAAGAAGAAGCAGCGGCCGTTGTTGGCTTCGATTAATGGGCGCAGCATGCGCGCCAGCTGGCGCGCCCCGCCGGGCTGATTCGGCGAAGGCAAAAAGCGCGGCACGCACAGCAACGCCTGTTTGGCATAGTCGAACGGGCTCGGCAACAGCAGCGTTTTGGCCTTGGTCAGCCCCAGCCGTTCGGTGAAGTGACCCAACTGATCGTTGACCGACAGCGTCGCCGAGGTAAAGATCCAGCTGCCCGGCTTCTCGTCCAGCATTTCGCGGAAACGATCGGCCACCGTCAGCGGCGTCAGCGCCAACACGAAGTGGCGCGAATTGCACTCATACCAATAGCTGTAGCCCGGTTCCGTCACCGCCTTGAGGCGTTTGAGACGCGCGCGGTACAGCGTGGCGCGCTCAAAGGCGGCGTCCAGCAGCGCCGAACGCCCCAGCGACAGTTTCATGACGTCATAACACAGCTCCAGCGCGTCATCGAGCAGCAACAACGCGCGCTGCACGTTCGGTTCGCCGAGCACATCCCGCAGGTTGCCGCGAAAACCCGGCTCCCCCAGATTCAGACGGAAATCTTGCGTGCTCAGGCTGAGACGGTCGGCGCTTTTTTGCAGTTGGGCGGCATCGCGCACCTCGGTGCGGTAGGCGATGGTGATGTCCTTCGCCAGATCCAGCAGTTGGCGGCTGGTGAGCTGCTGGCCGAAATACTGGCTGGCGATGTCGGGAATTTGGTGCGCCTCATCGAAAATCATCACCTCGGCTTCCGGGATCAGCTCGGCGAAGCCGCCCTCTTTCACCACCATATCCGCCAGGAACAGGTGATGGTTCACCACCACCACATCCGCATCCATCGCGCGGCGGCGCGCTTTGACCACGAAGCAATCCTGATACAGCGGGCAGTCGCTGCCGAGACAGTTGTCATTGGTGCTGGTCACCAATGGCCAGACGAAGCTGTCTTCCGCCACTTCGCTGCAGGTGCTGATATCACCCTCTTTGGTCTGCGACGACCACTTGCGCAGTTGCACCAGATCGATCAACGTCTGCCCCGCCAGCTCCCCGCCGGCCATCGACTGTTGCTCAAGACGCTCCAGACACAGGTAGTTGGAGCGCCCCTTCAGCAGCGCCAGCTTGCCTTTGTACTTCAGCGCTTTGGCGACTGTGGGCAGATCGCGCGCATACAGCTGATCCTGCAGCGCTTTCGAACCGGTGGAGATGATCACTTTGCGATCGGCACGCAGCGCCGGCGCCAGATAAGCGAAGGTTTTGCCGGTGCCGGTGCCGGCTTCCACCACCAGCTCCTGCTTGAAATTGATCGCTTCGGTAACGGCTTGCGCCATCTGCCGCTGCGGCTCACGCGGTTTGAATCCCTTGATAGCCTGCGCCAATGCGCCGTCTGTTGCAAAATCGTCTGTCACGCTGTCTCTCTGCCGGTGTCATTCAGCGGTGATTATGCCAAGCCTGCCGCCCGGCTACCACCCACTTTATCGCCGCGCTTTTTCATCACCGGCTGTGCTACCCTTAGCGGGACTATGATATGGAGATAAGCAAATGAATATCGAAAGAATTGATCCCGATCAGCGCTGGTCCGAAGCCGTGGTGCACAACGAGACCGTTTACTACACCAGCGTGCCGGAAAATCTGGACGATGACGCGACCGCGCAGACCGCCAACGCCCTTGCCGCCATCGACGTGCTGCTGGAACGCGTAGGGTCGGACAAAAGCCGTATTCTGGATGCCACCATCTTCCTGGCCAATACCGCCGACTTCGCCGCGATGAACGCCGCCTGGGACGCCTGGGTTGTCGCCGGCAGCGCGCCGGTGCGCTGCACCGTGCAGGCTCAGTTGATGAATCCGAAGTACAAGGTGGAAATCAAAATCATCGCCGCGCTGTAAGCCACGCGCAGACGAAAAAAAACCGCAGACGGCAACGCCTGCGGTTTTTTATTGCCCGCTATCAGGACAGTTTGAGGATCACCATCCCCGTCAACAGCAGCGCCAGGCCAATCCAGCCTTTGGCGTTCAACCGCTGGCCGAACATGATCCAGCCTGCGGCGATGGTGGCGGCGATGCCGAAACCGCCCCACAACGCGTAAGCGATTGACAGATCGATGCCCTTAACCGCCTGCGCCAGGGCGCTGAACGCACCGAGTACCGACAGCAGCGACAGCAATCCCAGCCAAATTTTACGGAAACCGTCCGACATCTTCAGGAAGATGTTGGCGATGATTTCCAGCACGATGGCCAATCCCAGGAACCCAATGTGGTACAACTCAAACTGTTGCATGGTTGTCACCTCGCGGGCTGACCTGTTTTCGCTCTTTGCGGGTACCGGATTTCACCAGCATGATACCGGCGATCAGCGTAGCCAGACCCAGTACCTTCAGCGCCGAAATGGGCTCGTCGAACCACAGCACGCTGAACAGGGTAATGAACAGAATGCCGATACCTTCCCACAGCGCATAAGCCACGCCCAACGCCACGCGTTTTACCGCTACTGACAGCAACACATAAGACGCGGTGATCATCACGTACATCACGATATGCCCGATCATGCCGCCATTGACGCTGGCGTATTTCATCGACAAGGTGCCGATGATTTCGGTCATGATGGCCAAACCTAAAAAGATCCAATAAATCATAATTTTTCTCCCAAACGGCGAATAACGCGCGCCAAGGCATATTTATCCCGATTTATCTCGTCGAACGGCCGCAGTACGGCGCGCAAGACGCAGAGATCCCTGGGGATAAACTGACCCAAACGCAAAAAGAATGTTTGCCCGGCTGAACGGTAGAGCGAAGGCGTAAGCCCGCTACCAGCACCGGTTAAGGGAGAAAGACGCTATAGCTCGCTGCACCAGTGATGCTCACTGGCAAGGATCGCAGACAGGAAGAGTTGGCACGTAGAGGTTCTGAGGGTAGTTCCGTTAATAGTCATCATAATAGTTCTCTATTATCAGCCGCACACCGTGCGATTTGCCCAATATCCTCATAAAAGTAAAATTTTCAACTGAGATATTTTTACCACAGCCCAAATAAGAAAGCAAACTGCCGTTTTCATAAAAAAGCAGAAAAAAACGGGTTAAAAATAAGAAAGTTAATCGCGATAAAAATTAAAAAAGGCCCAACGGAGCGTTGAGCCTTGCGATATCCGCGGGTGAGCAAATAAGCGCCAACCCCAGGCCTGGCGCGGGTTACAACGCGGCGCCGTTGACGGCGCTGCGCGCCAGTTCAGTGATGCGCGCGTAGTCGCCGCTGTCGAGCGCATCGGCCGGCACCAACCAGGAGCCGCCGATGCACAGCACGCTTTTTAGCGCCAGATAATCGCGGTAATTGTTCGGCGTAATGCCGCCGGTCGGGCAAAAGCGCACCTGCGGGAACGGGCCACCGATCGCCTGCAGCGCCTTCACGCCGCCGTTGGCTTCCGCCGGGAAGAATTTGAATTCGCGCAGGCCGTAATCCATGCCCTGCATCAGTTCAGATACGGTGCTGATGCCCGGGATCAACGGGATTGACCCCGCCGTCGCCGCCTGCAGCAAAGCGTCGGTCAGCCCCGGGCTGATGGCGAACTGCGCCCCGGCCTCGGTCACCTCCCGCAGCTGCTGTGGATTGATCACCGTACCGGCGCCGATGATCGCCTCCGGTACCTCTTTGGCGATAGCGCGGATAGCCTCCAGCGCACAGGCGGTGCGCAGCGTCACCTCCAGTACCCGCACGCCGCCGGCAACCAATGCTTTCGCCAGCGGCACCGCCTGTTCCAGCGTGTTGATCACGATAACAGGCACCACCGGCCCCGCCGTCAGGATCTGTTCAGCGCTGGTTTTCCAGTTTTTCATTATTCTTTCTCCATTACTCGCGGTTAACAATGGCACGCCCCTGCCACAGGGCTCCGCGCAAACGCGCGAACGTCCGGCCGTACCGTAAGTGATGTGGCCCACGCGCAGATCGCAGGCAAAAAAAGCCGGCAGACGGGCTGCCGGCATTGCGCATTACTCGAACTCGTTCCAGGAACGGCCGTCGCGGGTGATCATCGCCACCGAGGCCACCGGCCCCCAGGTGCCCGCCTGATAAGGCTTAGGCGCTTCATTGTCGGCTTTCCACGCGTCCATGATGGAGTCGACCCACTTCCAGGCCTCTTCCACTTCGTCGCGGCGAACGAACAGCGCCTGAATGCCGCGCATGGTCTCCAGCAGCAGGCGCTCGTAGGCGTCCGCCACGTGCTCCTGGTTGAAGGTTTCCGAGAAACTCAGATCCAGCTTGGTAGTCTGCAGGCGGTGCTTGTGATCCAGCCCCGGCACCTTGTTCAACACCTGAATTTCGATGCCTTCGTCCGGTTGCAAACGAATGGTCAGCTTGTTTTGCGGCAGCTGCTGATAAGAGTCGCTGAACAGGTTAAGCGGCGGATTCTTGAAGTACACCACCACTTCCGAGCATTTGGTCGGCAGACGTTTACCGGTACGCAGATAGAACGGCACCCCGGCCCACTGCCAGTTGTCGATGTCCACGCGGATGGAAACGAAGGTCTCGGTGCTGCTGCTCTTGTTCGCCCCTTCTTCTTCCAGATACCCCGGCACTTTCTTGCCCTGAACGAAACCGGCGGTGTACTGACCGCGCACGGTGGTTTCCCGTACATTGGTCTGATCGATGCGGCGCAGCGAACGCAGCACCTTCACCTTCTCGTCGCGGATGCGGTCGGTGGTCAGATCCGCCGGCGGCGACATGGCGATCATGGTCAGGATCTGCAGCAAGTGGTTCTGGATCATGTCGCGCATCTGGCCGGCCTGATCGAAGTAGCCCCAGCGCCCTTCGATGCCCACCTCTTCCGCCACGGTGATCTGCACCGAATCGATGGTGCGGTTGTCCCAGTTGGACGCGAACAGCGAGTTGGCGAAACGCAGCGCCAACAGGTTCAACACCGTCTCTTTGCCGAGGTAGTGGTCGATGCGGTAGACCTGGGACTCGTTGAAGAACTCCGCCACCTGATCGTTGATCACGCGGGAGGACGCCAGATCGGTGCCCAACGGTTTCTCCATCACCACGCGCGCCGGCTCATGGTTCAGCTTGGCTTCGCCCAACCCTTTGCAGATGGCGCCGAAGGTGCTTGGCGGCATGGCGAAGTAGTTGATGGTGGTGCGGTGCTTCTGGTCCAGCATTTTACCCAGTTTGGTAAAGTTCTTGCTGTCGTTGACGTCCAAATTGCAGAAGTCCAGGCGCGCGCTCAGCGTGGCCCAGAGTTCGTCATCCAGTTTTTCCTTCATGAAGGTGCCAAGCGCTTCCTTGACCACTTCGGTATAGGCTTTTTTATCCCACTCCGCGCGGCCGACGCCGATAATCCGCGTATCCGGGTGGATGTGTCCGGCTTTCTCTAACTGGTACAGGGAAGGCAGCAGCTTACGGCGCGCCAAATCACCTTTCGCGCCGAAAATAACCAGGTCACACGCCTGGGCTGTAGAGGTTACCGCCATGTTCATCTCCTCGTTGCAGGATATTTGTAATTTTCTTACATTACTAATGTACTCTGTTTGACTACGGCCAGCAAACCCGGCGCAGAAGCAGAAAAAAGACGTTAAGATCTCAGTGGTAGCGCCACTGCGCGCCGGCGCCCTCACAGGCGGGAAAAACTGTAATTTTTCGTCTTTTTTGACGCTCTGTTACCATTATGAAAGTTAGACACAGGTCATATTCTGGTGAAAAAAGCCTGCATACGCCCTGTCGAGACTGCCAACGGTTACCAGCACGTAGTATATTTTCACTAAACCGGCATTGATTTCTCCTTTGTTTGCAATCGACATACCCTATCGATTTCAGGTTACAGCCGCTCGTTTGGCGTCTGCTTGCACGGCGAACACGGGCGAAATTCGGCGCTGTTGCTTGAAAGCCACAGGGATAAAACCATGAGTGACTCTCGTTATATGAATACGCTGGACAAAATCCAGAGCCATCTGGAGCTCCTGAGCAAATCTGAAAGGAAAGTCGCCGAGGTGATCCTGGCCTCCCCGCAGACCGCCATTCACTCCAGCATCGCCACGCTGGCGCGCATGGCCGACGTCAGCGAACCCACCGTCAACCGTTTTTGCCGTCGCCTTGATACCAAAGGCTTTCCCGACTTCAAACTGCATCTCGCCCAAAGCCTGGCTAACGGCACGCCCTACGTAAACCGCAACGTCGAGGAAGATGACAGCGTCGATTCCTACACCAGCAAGATCTTCGAATCGGTGATGGCCAGCCTGGATACAGTAAAGGCAAATTTGGATATTGCCGCAATCAATCGTGCGGTTGACCTGCTCACCCAGGCAAAAAAGATCTCTTTCTTCGGTCTGGGCGCCTCCGCCGCCGTGGCCCACGACGCGATGAACAAATTTTTCCGCTTCAATATTCCGGTGGTCTACTTCGATGACATCGTCATGCAACGCATGAGCTGCATGAACTCCGGCGAGGGCGACGTGGTGGTGTTGATCTCTCACACCGGCCGCACCAAGAACCTGGTGGAGATGGCCCACCTGGCGCGAGAAAACGACGCCACGGTACTGGCTATCACCTCGCGCGACACCCCGCTCGCCCAGGCGGCGACCCTCGCGTTGCTGCTCGACGTGCCTGAAGACACCGACGTTTACATGCCGATGGTGTCGCGGATCGCGCAATTAACGCTCATTGACGTGCTCGCCACCGGATTTACCTTGCGCAGAGGGGCTAAATTCAGAGATAACTTGAAGCGGGTCAAAGAAGCGCTCAAAGAATCGCGCTTTGATAAAGGCGTAGTCATTCCCAACAGTTTTGACTCGTAACCCGACGAAGAAAAAAGTCGCCGTTCAACAGACATTTGAATGGCGACATCAGAGGCTGTACCCTGTTAATACGCTCATGCGGGTAACCCGGGTGAAATATCAGTGTTGTAAAATTACATTTCACGCCTGGTTTCGTTATCCGACGTTATCGCAACACCAATATTTGCTTCACCAGTCAACGGAGTAATACATGTCCAGACGGCTCAGAAGAACCAAAATCGTTACCACCCTGGGTCCGGCTACAGACCGCGACAATAATCTGGAAAAGATCATTGCCGCCGGCGCCAACGTAGTTCGGCTTAACTTCTCCCACGGCAGCCCGGAAGATCACCAGGCTCGCGCAGACAAAGTTCGCGAAATCGCTGCCAAACTGGGACGTCACGTCGCTATCCTCGGCGATCTGCAAGGGCCGAAAATCCGCGTTTCCACCTTCAAGGAAGGCAAAATCTTCCTCAACGTGGGCGATAAATTCCTGCTGGACGCCAACCTGTCAAAAGGTGAAGGCGATAAAGAAAAAGTCGGTATCGACTATAAAGGCCTGCCTGCCGACGTCGTGCCGGGCGACGTCTTGCTGCTCGACGACGGCCGCGTTCAGCTGAAAGTGCTCGAAGTTCAGGGCATGAAAGTGTTTACCGAAGTCACCGTTGGCGGCCCGTTGTCCAACAACAAGGGCATCAATAAACTCGGCGGCGGCCTGTCGGCCGAAGCGCTGACCGAAAAAGACAAGGCGGACATCGTCACCGCCGCCAAGATCGGTGTCGACTACCTGGCGGTCTCCTTCCCGCGCACCGGTGAAGACCTGAACTATGCTCGCCGCCTGGCGCGCGACGCAGGCTGCAACGCCAAGATCGTGTCCAAGGTTGAGCGCGCCGAAGCGGTCTGCAGCGACGAAGCGATGGACGACATCATTCTGGCCTCCGACGTGGTGATGGTCGCCCGTGGCGATCTGGGCGTCGAAATCGGCGATCCGGAACTGGTCGGGATCCAGAAGAAACTGATCCGCCGTGCCCGTACTCTGAACCGCGCGGTGATCACCGCGACTCAGATGATGGAGTCGATGATCACCAACCCGATGCCGACCCGCGCCGAAGTCATGGACGTGGCCAACGCCGTGCTGGACGGCACCGACGCCGTCATGCTGTCGGCGGAAACCGCTGCCGGCCAATACCCGGCGGAAACCGTGGCGGCGATGGCGCGCGTTTGTCTGGGCGCCGAGAAGATCCCGAGCATCAACGTTTCCAAACACCGTCTGGACGTGCAGTTCGACAATATCGAAGAGGCGATCGCCATGTCTTCGATGTATGCGGCCAACCACCTGAAAGGCGTCACCGCGCTGATCGCCATGACCGAGTCCGGCCGCACCGCGCTGATGATGTCACGCATCAGCTCCGGCCTGCCGATCTTCGCCATGTCGCGGCATGAGCACACGCTTAACCTGACCGCGCTGTATCGCGGCGTGACGCCGGTGTATTTCGACAGCCACAAAGACGGCGTCATCGCCGCCAACGAAGCCGTCAATCGCCTGCGCGACAAAGGCTTCCTGGTCTCCGGCGATCTGGTGATCGTCACCCAGGGCGACGTGATGGAAACCGTCGGCACCACCAATACCAGCCGTATCCTGCGCGTCGAGTAATTCACGCCGCAGACGAAATGCCGGCCGGCTCACCTAGGCCGGCATTTTTTTTGCTCTGACACTGCCATTACGACGGAGAACGCCATGCTCCACCAGCACAATCCCGCCTCGACCTATGATGAGCTCGAGCTCGATGGACGCGGCCTGACGCAGCTCGACGAATCGCTGTTTGCCGGCCACGCGCTGCGCAAGGTCAGCCTGTACAACAATCAGCTGACGGCCTTCCCTACTCCCCTATTCCGGCACCAGAATCTGCGGGTGCTGAACATCTCTTGCAATCAGCTCGACCGTCTGCCGCCGGAGATTGGTCAGTTGCAACAGCTCGAGATGTTCGATTTTGGTCACAACCGCGCGAGCGAACTGCCTGAAACGTTGGGGCGACTGCACCGGCTGAAATACCTCTACCTGAGCGATAACGGCTTTAGCGACCTGCCGCGCGCGCTGGCGCAACTGCAGCAGTTGGTTTACCTCAACGCGACCGATAACCAGCTGACCGTCTTGCCGCAGGCAATACCGAGGCTGGCGGCGTTGCAGGAGCTGCGTTTATACAACAATCGCATCCGCAGCCTGCCCGGCGAAATCGGGCAACTGCGCGCGCTGCGCGAGTTGCATATCATGAAAAATGCCCTGACCACGCTGCCGGCGGAAATGGCTCTGCTCGGCGAGCTTGAAATACTCGATGCGGCCAACAATGCCATCACCGAACTGCCGGCAGCCTTCTGCCGCCTGCCGCGATTGAGCGAGCTGAACCTGCGTTTTAATCAACTGACGCGCCTGCCGGAAAATATCGGTGAGCTCACGGCGCTGAGAAGTCTGGATCTGCGCGCCAACCGCCTGAGCGATCTGCCGGAAAGCCTCGGTGAACTGAGCCGGCTGCGCAAGCTGGATCTGCGCTGGAATGATTTCACCCACACGCCCAACGTCATTGAGATCCTGCGGGCGCGCGGCTGTATGGTGCACATCTGAAGTGACGCCGGCCAGGGTGTGGCCCGACCGGCGTTAGCGGTAGATAGGATTAACGATACAGATCGTCGCGCGAGTAGGGTTCAATCTCCCCTTCCTTGCGCGTCTTCAACAGTTTGAGGATCCAGGTGTACTGCTCAGGGTTCGGGCCCACCAGATTCTCCACCTCTTCGTTCATGCGGCGGGCAATGCGCGGATCGTCCGCTTCGGCCAGATCGTCCATCGGCTCGCGAATATAAATATCCAGCATGCTGGTTTTGCCGTCGTACACCGGGAACAACGGCACGATCGCCGCACGACACACTTTCATCAACCGCCCGACCGCCGGCAACGTCGCCTTATAGGTGGCGAAGAAGTCGACAAACTCACTGTGCTCAGCGCCGTGATCCTGATCGGGCAGATAGTAACCCCAATATCCCTGGCGAACCGAACTGATAAACGGTTTGATGCCGTCATTACGCGCGTGCATGCGGCCGCCGAATTTACGACGCACGGCATTCCACAGGTAGTCGATCAGCTGATTGCGCTGATTGTGGAACATCGCCGCCATCGGTTGACCGCGCGCGGCCATCAACATCGCCGGCACATCCACCGCCCAGCCATGTGGCACCAGGAAAATCACGTTGCGCCCTTCCGCGCGGATCTTGTCCAACACCTCTTCACCGTGCCAACGCACGCGCTTGAGCACTTTTTCCGGTTTGGTGCAGGCCAGTTCCGCCATCAGCACCATCGACTGCGGCGCACAGGCGAACATCTGGTCGATAATGTGCTCACGCTCGCTTTCCGGCAGTTCCGGCAAGCAATACAGCAGGTTGATGCGGGCACGACGACGCGCCCCTTTCGCCAGCTTGCCGGCCAGTGTGCCGATCGCCCCCAGCACCGGATCGCGCAGGCGCGCAGGCACCAGCGAAACGCCGGCCATCAGGCCGGTTCCCAGCCACACGCCCCAGTAGCGCGGGTATAAAAAGGCTTTTTGAAACTGCGGGATGAACTCTACGTTCGATTTCTTCTCGTTTTGCATGCACATGCTCTTCGCTTAGCAATTCGGCTAATCATAATTGCCATCACCAATTTTGCAATTAACAACCGCGAACCGCCCAGATAAAACAGCATCGGCCCGCAATCAGGCCGATGAAATTAACGGCGCCGGAGCGCCGGAATAAGGGGGACGTTAATCCAGTTGCAGCTGAGGAACCACTTCCTTCACCTGCGCCAGATAATCGCTGCGGTCTTTGCCGCTCAGGCCTTCGGAACGCGGCAGCTTGGCCGTCAGCGGGTTCACCGCCTGTTGACCGGTCCACAGTTCAAAGTGCAGATGTGGCCCGGTGGAACGGCCGGTGTTGCCGGAGAGCGCTATGCGATCGCCACGCTTCACCTTCTGGCCCGGTTTCACCAGCAGCTTTTTCAGGTGCATGTAGCGCGTGGTGTATTGGCGGCCGTGGCGGATCGCCACATAGTTGCCCGCTGCGCCGCTGCGCTTGGCGATCACTACCTCGCCGTCGCCGACCGCCAGCACCGGCGTGCCGACCGGCATGGCAAAATCGACGCCTTTGTGCGGCGCCACGCGGCCGGTCACCGGGTTCACCCGGCGCGGGTTGAAGTTGGAGGAGATGCGGAACTGTTTCATGGTCGGGAAACGCATGAAGCCGCGCGCCAGGCCAGAGCCCTGGCGATCGTAGAACTTGCCGTCCTCGGCGCGGATCGCATAGTAATCTTTGCCGCCCGTGCGCAGACGCACGCCCAACAGTTGGCTTTGCGATTTCTTGCCGTCGAAATGTTCGCGCGACATCAGCACGGAGAACTGGTCGCCCTTGCGCAGTTTGCGGAAATCGAGCTGCCATTGCAGCGCCTTGATCACCGCATTGATTTCGTTACGGCTCAACCCGGCGTCGCCGGCGCTGCTGACGAAGCTGCCGTTAACGCGGCCGCTGATCACGTTGTTGCGCCATTCGCCCTGCTGCGCCTCTTTCGACTCTTTGAAGCTGTTGCCGACGCGATCGTAGGTGCGGGTTTCGCGACGAGAAACTTCCCAGGTCAACTGCTGCAGATCGCCCGCTTCGTTCACGGTCCACGACAGCTGTTGGCCGATCTTCAGGTTGCGCAGATCGCGGTTTTGCGAAGCCAGCAGCGTGACATCCGACATATCGATGCCGTACTGCGTCAGAATGCTGCCGAGGGTATCGCCGGTGGAAACCACATATTCATGCACGCCATCATCGCCGGCATCCTTCTGGTCCAGCTCATCCTGCGGGATTTCGTCATCGGGGGTGGGTTGGTCGGCATCTATCGGTTCACTGGCTTCGGGGAGCAATGACCGCAACTGGCTGGATTCTAACTCGACGCTCTTGGCGATGGGATTGTGTTCTGGGTGGTAAACAAAAGGCCGCCAAACAGCGACGGCCAATGTGACGACTGTCAGCGACCCCAGCATGACGCGGTGGGGCCGTGGCAGGTTGTTATACGCCAGAGCGATAGTTCGGACTATCTGCTGCACTCGATATTATCCTCATAAGCTTACTTCAGGCAGCTCACGTACTGGCTTGACAACTGTGTCAGGAATTTCCCGTAGCTGTCCTTCCCCAGCGCGATGCCGATGCCCAGCGGGTCCAGCGTTCCGGAACGCACAGTGGTACCCTTGGCGACGGCATTGATTACGGCCGGCCTGAATTGTGGCTCAGCAAAAACGCATACCGCTTTCTGCTCAACCAACTGTGTTCGAATTTGGTGTAGGCGCTGTGCTCCAGGCTGAATTTCGGGATTGACGGTAAAATGGCCCAGCGGACTCAAACCGTAGTGTTTCTCAAAGTAGCCGTAAGCATCATGAAAAACAAAATAACCCTTACCTTGCACAGGCGTAAGCATGTTACCAACATTTTTGTCAGTTTGCGTCAGCAGATTCTCGAACTGGCGCAGGTTTGCGTCTAATTTGTCCTTATTTTGCGGCATAAGTTCCAACAATCTGTCGTGAATCGCGATCGCGGTCACTTTTGCCACCTCCGGCGACAGCCAAACGTGCATATTGTACTCGCCGTGATGATGCCCATGATCGTCATCAGCATGGTTATGCGCCTCGCCTGCATGATCATGATCGTCGTCATCTTCGCCTTTCATCAGCAGCGGCTTCACCGCGGGCAGTTCGCTGATGGCGAGTTTGCGGGTTGCCGAGATAGGCACCAGCGCCTTGGTCAGGAACGCTTCCATGTCCGGTCCGACCCACAGCACCAGGTCGGCAGAACGCAAACGCTGAATATCGGAAGGCCGCAGCGCGAAGTCGTGCGGCGAAGCGCCATCCGGCAGCAGCACCTCGGTCGGCGTCACGCCGTCGGCGATAGCCGAAGCGATAAAGCCCAGCGGACGAATCGTCGTCACCACCGCCGCGGAAGCGCTGCTCAGCGGGCCGGCCATCACGAGTGCGCTGGCCAGCAGCGTGCGCTGCAGCCATTTATTTTTCTGTGCCATCATCAGTAATCCCATCGTTTTCATCAACAAGGCGTGATATTATAACATTCGCTTCGTTCTGCAACCTGTAATCTCGAGATGTCTACACTGATAACGCTAAAAAATATCTCCGTCGCCTTCGGCAGCCGCAAGGTGCTGTCGAATATTTCCCTCAGCCTGCAGCCCGGCCGTATTCTCACCCTGCTGGGCCCGAACGGCGCGGGTAAATCCACGCTGGTGCGCGTAGTGCTGGGATTGGTAAAACCGACCGCCGGCACGCTGGAGCGTGAGCCCGATCTGCGCATCGGCTACGTGCCGCAAAAGCTGCACCTCGACGCTACCCTGCCATTAACCGTCAGCCGCTTTATGCGCCTGAAACCGGGCGTAAAGAAAGCCGACATTCTGCCGGCGCTCAAACGCGTGCACGCCGCCCACCTGCTCAACCAGCCCATGCAAAAGCTCTCCGGCGGCGAAAACCAGCGCGTGCTGCTGGCGCGAGCGCTGCTGAATAAACCGCAGCTGCTGGTGCTGGACGAACCCACGCAAGGGGTGGACGTCAATGGCCAACTGGCGCTGTACGATCTGATCGACCAGCTGCGCAAGGAGCTGGGGTGCGCCGTGCTGATGGTCTCGCACGATCTGCATCTGGTGATGGCGAAAACCGACGAGGTGTTGTGCCTCAATCAGCACATCTGCTGCTCCGGCGCGCCGGAGGTGGTCTCGATGCATCCCGAATTCATCGCGATGTTCGGCAACCGCGGCGCAGAGCAACTGGCGGTGTATCGCCACCACCACAACCACCGCCATGATCTGCAGGGAAGAATTGTCTTGAAGAAAACCGGGAGCCGCGAAGCATGATTGAACTGTTACTTCCCGGCTGGCTGGCCGGCGTGTTGCTGGCTAGCGCCGCCGGGCCGCTGGGTTCCTTTGTGGTCTGGCGCCGGATGTCCTACTTCGGCGATACCCTGGCGCACGCCTCGCTGCTCGGCGTCGCCTTTGGTCTGCTGCTCGACATTAACCCCTTCTATGCGGTGATCGCCATTACGCTGCTGCTGGCCCTGGCCCTGGTGTGGCTGGAGCGCCGCCCGCAGCTCTCGGTGGATACCCTGCTCGGCATTCTGGCGCATAGCGCCCTGTCGCTGGGGCTGGTGGTGGTAGCGTTGATGTCTAACGTGCGGGTCGATCTGATGGCCTATCTGTTCGGCGATCTGCTGTCGGTCACGCTGAGCGACATCGTGATGATCGCCGGCGGCGTCGCCGTGGTGCTGTTGGTGCTGTGGTGGCAATGGCGCGATCTGCTGTCGATGACCATCAGCCCTGAGCTGGCGCACGTCGACGGCGTCAATCTGGCGCGGGCGCGCACCGTGCTGATGCTGGTCACCGCCTTGACCATCGGTCTGGCGATGAAATTCGTCGGCGCACTGATCATCACCTCGCTGCTGATCATTCCGGCGGCCACCGCTCGCCGCTTCGCGCGCACGCCGGAGCAGATGGCGGGCATCGCGGTGCTGCTCGGGATGGTGGCGGTTACCGGTGGCCTGACCTTCTCGGCGTTTTACGATACGCCTGCCGGCCCTTCGGTGGTGCTCTGCGCCGCCGTGCTGTTCACGCTGAGTCTGTTTAAAAAACAGCAGGCTTGATTAAAACCGGGATATGACAAGGGCCGCATCTGCGGCCCTTTCTTATTGGCGGATTAAAAACTTACGCTTCGCGTTCGAGGCCGAAATGCCGGTAGGCGTGCTGCGTCGCCAGACGGCCGCGCGGCGTGCGCTGGATAAAGCCCTGCTGGATCAGGAACGGTTCGATCACGTCTTCGATGGTCTCGCGCTCCTCGCCGATCGCCGCCGCCAGGTTATCCAACCCGACCGGGCCACCGGTAAACTTGTCGATAATCGCCAACAGCAGTTTGCGATCCATATAGTCGAAGCCTTCGGCATCGACGTTAAGCATATCGAGCGCCTGCGCCGCCACCGCGCCGCTGATCACGCCGTTGGCGCGCACTTCGGCGAAGTCGCGCACCCGGCGCAACAGACGGTTGGCGATACGCGGCGTGCCGCGCGCGCGGCGGGCTACCTCATGGGCGCCCTCGTCGGACAGCTCCAGCCCCAGGCAGCCGGCGCTGCGCGAGACGATGTGCTGCAGATCCGCCACCTGATAAAACTCCAGCCGCTGGACAATGCCGAAGCGATCGCGCAGCGGTGAGGTCAGCGAACCGGCGCGGGTGGTTGCACCCACCAAGGTAAACGGCGGCAGATCGAGCTTAATCGAACGCGCCGCCGGCCCTTCGCCGATCATGATATCCAGCTGATAGTCTTCCATCGCCGGATACAGCACCTCTTCCACCACCGGTGACAGGCGGTGAATCTCATCGATGAACAACACGTCATGCGGTTCAAGGTTGGTCAGCATCGCCGCCAGATCGCCCGCCTTCTCCAGCACCGGGCCGGAGGTGGTACGCAAATTCACGCCCATTTCGTTGGCCACGATGTTGGCCAGGGTGGTTTTCCCCAGCCCCGGCGGACCGAAGATCAGCAGGTGGTCGAGCGCGTCGCCGCGCTGCTTGGCCGCCTGGATGAAAATCTCCATCTGCTCGCGCACGTGCGGCTGGCCCACATATTCGGTCAGCAGCTTGGGACGAATGGCGCGATCGAGGACTTCTTCCTCGTTGAGCGGTTCGGCGGAGATCAGGCGATCGGCTTCAATCATTATCTACCTCTTAGCGGCCTTACAAAGCAGCGCGCAACGCGTCGCGGATCAGGGTCTCGCAGTCGGCACCCGGTTTGGCAATTTTGCTGACCATGCGGCTGGCTTCCTGCGGCTTATAGCCCAGCGCCACCAATGCCGAGACCGCTTCGGCCTCCGCATCCGCCTCAGGCGCTTTCTCAGCGGCGGACGGCAAGCTGATCTCGCTGCTGTTGAACAGATCGCCGTTGAGCCCTTTGAAGCGGTCTTTCATCTCTACCACCAGGCGTTCGGCGGTTTTCTTGCCCACGCCCGGCAGCTTGACCAGCGCGGTGATCTCTTCACGCTCCACCGCGCTGACGAACTGCTGCGCGGACATGCCGGACAGGATCGCGAGCGCCAGTTTCGGCCCGACGCCGTTGACCTTGATCAGCTCGCGGAACAGCGCGCGCTCTTGCTTATCGTTGAAACCATACAGCAGCTGCGCGTCTTCGCGCACCACGAAGTGGGTAAACACGATGGCCTCTTGCCCCAGTTCCGGCAGCTCGTAAAAGCAGGTCATCGGCATGTGCACTTCATAGCCCACGCCGTTCGCCTCCAATAACACTAGCGGCGGCTGCTTTTCCAGAATATTTCCTCTGAGACGACCTATCATTTACCCTCCTGCAGAATGACCGGGCATGGCGCCCTGCCATGCCGTTGCTGGTAAAGCTTATAACATAAAAAAGGCTGGATGAATATCCAGCCTGAGCAATCATCGCTTCGCGTCAGCGCAAACGCCCGCGCGCCAGGTTAAGCCGCCCTTCGCTCATCCGCAGCACGTTCTGGCTGAGGTGGCAGTGGGTGATGGCGATAGCCAGGGCGTCGGCGGCGTCCGCCTGCGGGTTGGCCGAGAGTTTGAGCAGCGAGCGCACCATGTGCTGCACCTGCGCCTTTTCGGCTGCGCCGGTGCCGACCACGGTTTGTTTGACCTGCCGCGCCGCATACTCGAACACTTCCAGATTCTGATTCACCGCCGCGACGATCGCGACGCCGCGCGCCTGGCCGAGCTTGAGCGCCGAATCCGGGTTCTTGGCCATAAACACCTGTTCGATGGCGAAGAAGTCGGGCTGAAACTGGGTGATGATCTCGCTGACGCCGGCGTAAATCAGCTTCAGCCGCGTCGGCATGTCGTCCACCACCGTGCGGATGCAGCCGCTGGCGATATAGCTCAACTGGCGCCCCTGCTGGCGGATAAGGCCATAGCCGGTGACGCGTGAGCCGGGATCGATACCGAGTATGATCGCCATATCTACATCCACCTTGCATGCACGGCGCCGCCTGATGGCGGCGCCCGTTTTACCGGATTACAGCGTCGCCGCCACTTCGTCGGAGATCTCACCGTTATGGTAAACTTCCTGCACGTCGTCGCAGTCTTCCAGCATATCGATCAGGCGCAGCAGCTTAGGCGCCGTTTCCGCGTCCATGTCGGCCTTGGTCGATGGGATCATCGACACTTCCGCCGCTTCGGCTTCGAAGCCTGCCGCGGTCAGCGCGTCTTTCACCGCGCCCAGGCTTTCCCAGGCGGTGAACACGTCGATGGCGCCATCGTCATAGGTCACGATGTCTTCCGCACCGGCTTCCAGCGCCGCTTCCATCACGCTGTCTTCATCCAGGCCCGGTGCGTAAGTGATTACGCCCTTCTTGGTGAACAGGTAGGCAACGGAACCGTCGGTACCCAGGTTGCCGCCGCATTTGGTGAAGGCGTGACGCACTTCCGCCACGGTGCGGTTACGGTTGTCACTCAGGCATTCAATCATGACGGCGGTGCCGCCAGGGCCGTAGCCTTCGTAGATGATGGTTTCCATGTTGGTATCATCATCGCCGCCCACGCCACGCGCGATCGCCCGGTTCATGGTGTCGCGCGTCATGTTGTTCGACAGCGCCTTGTCCATCGCCGCGCGCAGACGCGGGTTGGAATCCGGATCGCCGCCGCCCAGCTTCGCGGCAGTGACCAGCTCACGAATAATCTTGGTGAAAATTTTACCGCGCTTGGCGTCCTGCGCCGCTTTACGGTGCTTTGTGTTGGCCCACTTACTATGACCTGCCATAAAAAATCTCCGAAAAAAACTACTGGACTGAATTGATCACGAACTCTTCAATCGCCTGCTGATTGCTCCACGACTTGGTCAACTTCACGGCCTCGGCCGCCTCAAGCCATTGGTAAGCGTGATGCTCGGTAATCACCGGATCGCGCTCCTCGGGCAACGCCAGACAGAACCAGTGCTCTTTATTGCGCGTGGTTCCCGGCGCATAGCGATGTCGCAAATGGACAAAGAGTTCAAACTCCACGCAGCGTTGGCAATCGAACAACGGCAGGTGCTCTGCTTCGATATCGATGCCGACTTCTTCCATGACTTCACGCCGCGCGGCATGCGGTGGCGACTCATCCTGCTCCAGACTGCCGGTGACCGACTGCCAGAACTCGGTATCGTCGCGCCGCTGTAACATCAGCACCCGACCACTGGATTTCGCGTAAATCACTACCAGGATAGATTCAGGGCGCTTATAACTCATCACTCGCTCTCTTGTTCCGCACCGGCTTTCTTTACCACGCTGATCGCCAGCTCCTGCAGCGACGCCGGGTTGGCGAAGCTCGGGGCGTCGGTCATCAGACAGGCCGCCGCGGTGGTTTTCGGGAAGGCGATCACGTCGCGGATATTGTCGGTGCCGGTCAGCAGCATCACCAGACGGTCCAGGCCGAAGGCCAGGCCGGCGTGCGGCGGCGTGCCGTACTTCAGCGCGTCCAGCAGGAAGCCGAACTTCTCGCGCTGTTCGTGTTCGTCGATGCCCAGAATGCTGAATACCGTTTGCTGCATTTCGCTGCGGTGAATACGCACCGAACCGCCGCCCACTTCGTAACCGTTGATGACCATGTCATAAGCGTTGGCGATAGCGTTGACCGGCGCTGCGGCCAGCTCTTCCGGGCTCATGTCGCGCGGCGAGGTGAACGGGTGGTGCATCGCCGCCAGGCCGCCCTCTTCGTCTTCTTCGAACATCGGGAAGTCGACCACCCACAGCGGCGCCCAGCTGTCGAGTTGGGTCAGCCCCAGATCGCGCCCCAGCTTCAGGCGCAGTGCGCCCATCGCATCGGTGACAATCTTGAAGCTGTCTGCGCCGAAGAACAGGATGTCGCCGGTCTGCGCGTCGGTACGCGCCAGGACAGCTTCCAGCACTTCCGCGCTGAGGAATTTGGCGATCGGGCTCTGCACGCCTTCCATGCCGGCGGCGCGGTCGTTGACCTTCAGCCAGGCCAGGCCTTTCGCGCCGTAGATGTTGACGAAAGCGCCGTACTCATCGATCTGCTTGCGGGTCAGCTGTGCGCCGCCCGGTACGCGGATCGCCGCCACGCGGCCTTTGGCGTCGTTGGCCGGGCCGGAGAATACTTTGAACTCGACGTCCTTGACCAGGTCGGCCACGTCCACCAGCTCCAGCGGGTTACGCAGGTCCGGCTTATCGGAACCAAAGCGACGCATCGCTTCGGCGAAGGTCATGACCGGGAAATCGCCCAGATCCACACCCTTCACGTCCAGCCACAGTTCACGCGCCAGTTTCTCCATCACTTCACGCACCTGGTCGGCGGTCATGAAGGAGGTTTCGACGTCGATCTGGGTAAATTCAGGCTGACGGTCCGCACGCAGGTCTTCGTCACGGAAGCATTTGACGATCTGATAGTAACGATCGAAGCCGGACATCATCAGCAGCTGTTTAAACAGCTGCGGAGACTGCGGCAACGCGTAGAATTTGCCCTTGTGCACGCGGCTCGGCACCAGGTAATCGCGGGCGCCTTCCGGCGTCGCTTTGGTCAGCATCGGCGTTTCGATGTCGAGGAAGCCGTGGCTGTCCATGAAGCGGCGCACGAAGCTGGTGATTTTGGCGCGGGTCTTCAGACGCTCGGCCATTTCCGGGCGGCGCAGATCCAGGTAGCGGTATTTCAGGCGCGCTTCTTCGCTGTTGACCTGGTTGGAGTCCAGCGGCAGCGGCTCGGAGCGGTTGATGATCTCGAGCGCGTGGGCAAACACTTCCACTTCGCCGGTGGCCATATCTTTATTGATCTGGCTGTCCGGACGCGCACGCACGGTGCCGACGATCTGGATGCAGAACTCATTGCGCAGGTCGTAGGCCTTGTCGAACGCCACTTTCTCGTCCGGATCGAAGAACACCTGCACGATGCCTTCGCGGTCGCGCATATCAATAAAGATCAGGCCGCCGAGATCGCGACGACGATTGACCCAACCACACAGAGTGACTTCCTGGCCCACGTGGGACAGATTCAACTGCCCGCAATATTCAGTACGCATACGCTATCCTTTTACACAGCCGATGCCGCGCCGGGCTAGTGCGCCCCTGTCGCGCGGCTGTTATCTGATAAATTCTACTTGTTACCCGGTTTAAAATCCGTCGCATACCAGCCGGTGCCCTTAAGCTGGAAACCGGAAGATGAAATCAACTTGGTCAACGCGGGCTGCCCACACGCCGGGCAGTCTGCCAGCGGCGCATCGGAAAATTTTTGCAATTTCTCTAACCGATGGTTGCAAGCACCACATGCATATTCATAAATCGGCATAGGTCGTTGGATTAAAGAGTGTTGAAAAAAGGGAGTCATTATAAAGGAAATTCATCCGCCCGATAAGTGCGAACACAGCATTGTTACTGCACTAAATGGCGCGTTTTTGTTCGAATCAACACATCGGTTAACAAATTTCCCATTAACCTGCGACAGTTTTTTCACGTAGCCTGATTCTCCCCCGGTTTTGCGCCGAACGCAGCTCGCCCGACGCGCCGAACAGTTTTTATCCACTTCGCAACGAGATGAAATCCATGCTGAAACTTGACGCCCAAACCACCGCTCTGGTGCTGATCGATTTGCAAAACGGCATTCTGCCCTACGCCGGCGGCCCGCACGGCGCCGACCAGGTGGTGGCGAACGCCGCCCTGCTGGCCGCGCGTTTTCGCATGCTGGGCGCGCCGGTGCTGTTGGTGCGCGTCGGTTGGTCAGACTCCTTCGCCGAGGCGCTGAAACAACCGGTGGATAAACCGGCTCCCGCGCCCGCCGGCGGTTTGCCGGCCACCTGGTGGGAGTTCCCCGCGCCGCTGGCGGTCTGCGACAGCGATATTCTGATCACCAAGCGCCAATGGGGCGCCTTCTACGGCACCGATCTGGACTTGCAGCTGCGCCGTCGCGGCATCAAATCCGTAGTCTTGGGCGGCATATCCACCAATATCGGCGTGGAATCCACCGCCCGCGCCGCCTGGGAACACGGCTATGAGCTGGTGATCGCCGAAGACGTCTGCAGCGCGCAGAACGCGGAAATGCACCGTTTCGCGTTCGAACACATCTTCCCGCGTTTGGCGCGGGTGCGCGACACCGGCGAAATTCTTGCCGCGCTCGACCGGTAACGTTAAGTTGTAGCCTGATAAGCCAAGCACAAGTAAAGGAAGACAAGCCGTGATCTACATCGGACTGCCACAGTGGCAACATGCAGCCTGGAACCGTATCGGGCTGCGCGACTTGGCGGATTACAGCCGCTACTTCAACTGTGTGGAGGGCAACACCACCTTCTATGCGCTGCCGAAGCTGGAAATCGTGCAGCGCTGGCGCGACATGACCGGCGACGATTTTCGCTTTTGCTTCAAATTCCCGTCGGACATCAGCCATAAGGCCGCCCTGCGCAACTGCGCCGCCGAGCTGCAGGCGTTTTACCACTGCCTGAGCCCGGTGCATCAACGCATCGGGCAATTGTGGCTGCAGTTGCCAGCCGCCTTCGGCCCCGATGAGCTGCCGCGCATGTGGCAGTTCTTCGAAAGCCTGCCGCAGGAGTTCACTTACGGCGTCGAAGTGCGTCATCCGGCATTTTTCGCCAAAGGCGAGGAAGAGCGCGCGTTGAATCAGGGGCTGCATCAGCGCGGCATCAATCGGGTGATCCTCGACAGCCGCCCGGTGCATCACGCCGCCCCTAATACCGCCGCCGTGCGCGATGCCCAGCAGAAAAAACCGAAGCTGCCGGTGCACGCGTTAGTCACCGCCGACCAACCGCTGGTGCGTTTTATCGGCGGCGACCAATTGGCCGACAACCTGCGCTGGTTCGAAGCCTGGCAGCAAAAACTGCCGCTGTGGCAGCAACAGCATCAACCGTATCTGTTTATTCATACGCCGGACAACGGCGATTCGCCCCAGCAAGCACAAAAAATTTGGCAGCAGCTGCGCCGGGCGATCCCCGATTTGCCTGCGCCGCCGGGCTGGCCAGAGCAAAATGCACTGTTTTGACCTATTAATCTGACCAATAACATCAAATATTTCCCCGCGACAGTGAATACAATGACGGCTATGATGCTGGCTGCCAGTTTTGGTTAGGGAACGGAGTTAAAAATGGTAAGCGCGCTTTATGTGGTGCTCGGCGCATTGTTGTTGATCAAACTCTCTTATGACGTTGTCAGATTAAGGATGCAGTACCGCGTAGCCTACGGCGACGGCGGTTTTTACGAATTGCAGACCGCCATCCGCGTGCATGGCAACGCCGTTGAATACATTCCTATCGCTGCTGTATTGCTGGTGATTATGGAAATGAACGGCGCGGAAATCTGGATGATCCACCTTTGCGGCCTGATGCTGATGGCCGGGCGACTGGTGCATTACTACGGTTTGCGCAACCGCGAGGTTCGCTGGCGTCGTTCGGGCATGGCCGCGACCTACATCTCTTTGTTGTTGATGGTTCTGGCAAATATCTTCTATCTGCCCTGGGATCTGATTTTCAGCCTGCATTGATCCCGTTTTATCATCAGGCGGCCGCGCCGCCTGCTTCCGCTCCGCTTTTTTACGCTTTTCTGTTAGACTACGCAGCTTCGAATTCTGAACTGATTTGCCGCTATGCCAAACCGCGATACTCTTTTCTCAGCCCCCATCGCCAAACTGGGCGACTGGACCTTCGACGAACGCGTCGCCGAAGTGTTTCCCGACATGATCCAACGCTCCGTTCCCGGCTATTCCAACATCATCTCGATGATCGGCATGCTGGCCGAACGTTTTGTGCAACCCGACAGCCGGGTGTATGACCTGGGCTGCTCGCTGGGCGCGGCGACGCTGTCGATGCGGCGGAATATCAGGGTGCCCGGCTGCACTATCGTCGCCGTCGACAATTCGCCGGCGATGGTGGAACGTTGCCGCCGCCATATCGACGCCTTCCGCGCCGACACGCCGGTCGACGTCATCGAAGCCGATATTCGCGACATCGATATCGAAGACGCCTCGATGGTGGTGCTGAACTTTACGCTGCAGTTCCTCGAACCTGCCGATCGCCTGCGCCTGCTGGAAAAAATTTATCGTGGCCTGCGCCCGGGCGGCGCACTGGTGCTGTCGGAAAAGTTCAGCTTTGAAGACGCCGAAGTCGGCGAGCTGCTGTTCAACATGCACCACGATTTCAAGCGCGCCAACGGGTACAGCGAGCTGGAGATCAGCCAAAAACGCAGCATGCTGGAAAACGTGATGCTCACCGACTCGGTGGAAGCGCACAAGGCGCGTCTGCAACAGGCTGGATTCGAGCATGCCGAAGTGTGGTTCCAGTGCTTCAACTTCGGTTCATTGATCGCTCTGAAAGCGGGGGATGCGCAATGATCGAGTTTGGTGACTTCTATCAGCGCATTGCCAAGAGCCCCCTCAGCCACTGGCTGGATACGTTGCCCGCTCAGCTGAGCGCCTGGCAGCGCGAATCGCTGCACGGCAAATTCAAGCAGTGGTTCAACTCGGTGGAGCATTTGCCGACGCTGACTCCCACCCGTCTCGATCTGCTGCACGGCGTGCGCGCCGAGATGGAGCCGGGGCTGTCGCCGGGCCAGCTTGAAGGCATCGAGAAAATGCTGCGCACCCTGATGCCGTGGCGCAAAGGGCCCTTCTCGCTGTATGGCATCGATATCGATACCGAATGGCATTCCGACTGGAAATGGGATCGCGTACTGCCGCACATTTCTCCGCTGGCCGGCCGCACCATTCTCGACGTCGGCTGTGGCAGCGGCTATCACCTGTGGCGCATGATTGGCGCCGGCGCACACTTCGCCGTGGGTATCGATCCGATGCAGCTGTTCCTGTGCCAGTTTGAAGCCGTGCGCAAACTGTTGGGCGGCGATCAGCGCGCCCATCTGCTGCCGCTCGGCATCGAGCAGTTGCCGGATCTGGCGGCGTTCGACACCGTGTTCTCGATGGGGGTGCTGTATCATCGCCGCTCGCCGCTCGATCATCTCCATCAGTTGAAAAATCAGCTGGTAGCTGAAGGTGAGCTGGTGCTGGAAACGCTGGTGGTGGAAGGCGACCGTCACCAGGTGCTGGTGCCGGGCGACCGTTATGCGCAGATGCGCAACGTGTATTTCATCCCTTCCGCCGAAGCGCTGAAATGCTGGCTGGAGAAGTGCGGCTTTGTCGACGTGAAGATCGCCGATATGTGCGTCACCAGCCTCGAAGAGCAGCGACGCACTGACTGGATGACCAGCGAATCGTTGGCCGAATTCCTCGATCCGAACGATCGCAGCAAAACGGTCGAAGGCTATCCGGCGCCGCTGCGCGCCGTGCTGATCGCCAAAAAGCCCTAGCGCACGCTAATCGGGCCGGCCTACGCCGGCCCGCCTTCACCCGTTACTGACATCGACAATCCGCAGTTCATAAACCATCGTCGCGTTTGGCGGGATCTGCGGCGCATAGCCAGTTTCACCGTACGCCAACGCCGGCGGCACCACCATCGTCAGCGAGCCGTGATTTTTCAGATGGCCGATAGCCTCGCGGAACAACGGCGGATAGGCGGAGAGCGGCTGGGACATCACCTTCCCACTGCGATCCATATCCTGAATCACGCGACCGTCGGTTAAACTTTCTTTCACCACGATATCCACCCGCGCGTTTTCCGTAATGGCCTCATCACCCGCATAATCGATGCGATACCAGAAACCGGAAGGCGACTTCTGCGTGCCCTTCTTCTTTTGGAACTCGGCGACGAACGCCTCACCTTTGCTGGCCTGCGTCTTCGCCGCCTGGTTTCTGGCGTCGTTCACCGCTTTTTCCGACTCCGCCAGTGCGCTGGTCAACTGCGCATCGCTCAACTGGTAATGGCCGTTGAAGGTATCGATCACGCCCGCCAGCAGCACGGTTTTGTCGGGCGTGATACCCCAATTTTTACGCTCCGCCAGCATCGTTTGAATATCGCGCCCCAAAGCGACACCGGCGGCATAGCTCTGTTGCTCCGGCTTTTTCTTCAGCGCTTGCCTATCCGGCAGCCATTTGGCCCGCGATCTCAGCCCGTCCAGTTCCTCACGCAAGGCTTGCTGCGCCTGATGCGCGGCCGCCAGCTCCGTCGCCGTTTTATCCGCCTGTTGCGCCGCTTTATCCCGTTGCTGCGCAGCCTGCGCGCTTTCCGCCGTTACCACCGCCAAACGTTGTTCCAACGCTTTAGCTTGCTCGGTTTGCGTCTTGTTTTTTTCCTGCAGCTGCGCCAGCTGCTGCTGAAGTTCACCCGTCGCCTTGGCGGCCTCGGCCTTTTGCTGATCCAGCGCCATCTTCAGGTTTTTCTCTTGCTGCCCACCGTGCTGGCGTTGGCTTTCCTGCTCTTTTTGCAACTGCGTCAGCTGCTGTTGCAGTACGCCGAGCGCCTTGGCGGCTTCGGCCCTCTGCTGTTCCAGTTCAGCGGCGGCCGCTTTTCGGTCCTGTTCATAACGCTGGCGCGCTTTATCGTTGGCAGCTTGCGCCGCCGCCAGTTTCTCCTGCCAAACCTGTTGCTGCGCGTTATCAGACTGTTTTGGCAACGCCGCCAACCGTTGCTCCAGCGATGCGATGCGTCGATCCCGCTCCTCGGTTTGCTGCTTTTGCCGCGCTAACGCCGCTTGCGCCTCGGCGATTTGCGCCTGAGCCTTACGCTCCTGCGGCGTCAGGTTCAGCGCCTGCCGCACGCCGCTGGCAAAGTCGCTCAACGCGCTCAGATCGGGCGCCGGAGCCGGTTTATCGGCAGCCGCCAGGGAAGACGCGACGCGCAATGCGGTCAGCTCCTGCTGCAGTGATTGAATGGAAGCCTGCTGTTGCTCCAGTCGGGCATCTTTCTCGCGCAGCGCCTTTTGCCACTGCGCCAGCTGCTGCTTCTGCGCCGTCGCCTCACGCGTTTGAAGCTGGCGGGATGCCGACTTCTGGGGGGCCTGGGGTTGCGTGACGGCGGCATCAGCCTCCGCTGCCGGTGCATCCTGCCGCTGGTAGCGCTCGGCAAACTGCAATAACGCCGGCACATCGTCATCCGCAGCGGCCACCGCCGGCGCAAACGCCAACGGTATCATCAGGCTCAGTAACGCCTTTCTCGCACGCGGGGTCATTGGGTGCGCTCTCCACGCTCAGCCAGACCGGTCATCATGGCAGAACTGATGTCTGCGCACAGACGGCTGGTGCGATAACGATACAGGGCGTCAACGGTTTCCTGCGTCCCCGTGTTGACCCGCTGACGCACCCCGGCATACTGCGCGGCGCCGCCCATCAAAGCATCGAATTCGCGTTTGAATTTTTGGTATTTTTCGTTATCCATGCCGCGCATGGCATCCAGCTCGCGCTGGCACTGCTGCATGCGTTCGGCCTCACGTTGCCGTTTGTCTTGCTCCGCAATTTCTTCTGCGCTGGGGGGCTTACTTAAGGTTGAAACAGGCCGCTTGGTGGTCTGGCAGCCGGTCAGGGCCAAGGTCAGCAAAAGCGCAGCGGTCAAACAGTGTGCCGTACGGGTCATTATCGTTATCTCCTTGTAAAGTCCGCCGTCGACGTGCTCTGTGGCTGCGCCGACGGCTCTCCTCATTGGTGCTGTGATGTTCCGGCCATAAAAACCGGCGGTGAATAGGTATAGAAATGCAGACGCGGTGATGAACGGCAGAGCGCAAATCATTCACCACGCCAATACATACCAAAAAATCATTTAATATTATGATATTTAAAGGATTTTAACTCACAAACTTATCAGCAGGGCATGACGAGCGCAAGAGAAGAGATGGCGCCTGACCGAGCGAGCAACAGTGCAGGAATGGGCGCAGTGTCTTAACAAGGCATAAAAAAAGCCCCGGCAAAACGCCGGGGCCTGGTACTTGCGTGATCACCGAAGGCCAGTGACACGCAAAGGGGTCTTACGGCCCGGAAACCGGTTATCAAACGCGGTTAGCTGCGTGTTTATGCGCTTTGCGCCAAGGGGTCAACCAAGGCCAGCGCGTTTTTCATCGCCTCCACCATTTCGCCATCCACGCAATAATGGCTAAATTCGTCAAACTCGTTATCGGAACACATGGTGACCCCCGCCTTGCGATAACGCATGGTCGATGGCACCAGATGGCCGGAAGAGCTGTGCAATTCATGCAGGCCGATATCGACAAACTTGTGCAAATTGCTCAGACGCACGCCGGCGCCCGCCATGATCACCGGACCCTGGCTGGCCTGACGCAAATCACGCAACAGCGGCAGGCCCAGTTCGGCGCTCTGCTGTTGACCGGAAGTCAGAATGCGCGCCACGCCCAGGTCGGTTAGTTGCTCCAGCGCCACCATCGGGTTTTGACACATGTCGAATGCGCGATGGAACGTGACAGCCATCCCCTCGCACAACGTCATTACCTCGCGCATCCGCGGCAGATCGATATGCCCTTCTTCGTCCAGCATGCCGACGACCACGCCGGGGAATCCCAACTCGCGGATCTGGCGGATATCCTGCTTGATCACCTCGAAATCCACCGCGCCATAACAGAAATCGCCACCGCGAGGGCGTACGATCGGATGAACCGGAATCGAAACCCGTTCCCGCGCCAAACGCAGCGTGCCATAACTCGGCGTCAATCCGCCCTCGCTCTGGCTGGCGCATAACTCGATACGATCGGCGCCCGCCCGTTCGGCCGTTAGCGCGCAGTCGACGCTAAAGCAACAAACTTCCAGTTTTATCATTGTCACCCCCAGATAACGGCCAACATACGGCGGCAATTGTTCATTTCTTCATTTCTCACGTAGGCTCATGCTTAGGCATAAACCGGCTCAGGGTTGTAACTATGGCATTCAATTTTGATCAATGGGTAGACCGCAGTCACAGTGACAGCGTTAAGTGGGATAAATATCGCGACCGCGACATCATTCCACTGTGGGTCGCCGACAGCGACTTCGCCTCCCCGCCGGCGGTCATCGACGCCTTGCAGCGGCGCGTGGCGCACGGCGTGTTCGGCTACACGCACCCATCCCCCGATCTTCTTGAGGTTTTTACCCGCCGCATGGTAGAGCGCTACCGCTGGCACATCAAGCCTGAATGGATCCTTTTCCTGCCCGGCCTGGTGTGCGGCTTGAACCTGTGCGTGCGCGCCTTCACCGAAGACCATCAGAGCACGCTCGCGCCCAGCCCCATTTATCCGCCATTTCGCAAAGCGGCCAAATTCGCCGGGCGCAAGCACCTCTCGGTACCGCTGGCGGCAACAGGCCAACGTTGGGTGCTGGATTTTTCCGCGCTGCATGGGCAGCTCAGCGGCAATGAGAAGCTCCTGCTGCTGTGCAACCCGCAAAATCCCGGAGGCACCGTTTATCGTCGAGAAGAGCTGTCGCAGCACCATCAGTTCGCCCGCGAGCACGATTTAATCGTCTGTTCGGATGAAATCCACTGCGAATTGCTGCTTGAACCCGGCGCACGGCATATTCCTTTCGCCACCCTGAACGAAGACGCGGCCCAGCGCAGCGTAACGCTGATGTCGCCGTCAAAGGCGTTTAATCTCGCCGGGCTGGGCGCCTCGATGGCGATCGTCCCTAATGAGGCGCTGCGACAAAAGCTGAAACGCGCGCGCAGCGGCATCGTGCCGGAGATCAATCTGCTGGCGCTGGTCGCCGCCCAAGCGGCCTATCAATACGGGCAACCCTGGCTGGACGAGCAGTTGATTTATCTGCGCGCCAATCGCGATCGGGTGACAGAGCGCATCAACGCCATGCCGGGATTGAAGTTGTTGCCGATTGAAGCCACCTATTTGGCCTGGATCGACTGCGGGGCGTTGCCGGTGGACAATCCGCATCAGTTCTTCGAGCGAGCGGGCGTTGGATTAAGCGCCGGTTTGGATTTCGGCGATCGGCGCTTTGTACGACTGAACTTCGGTTGTCGGCGGGCCCTGCTCGATGAAGCGCTCGATCGCATGGCGCGGGCCTGCGCCACGCTGTTCGACTAGCCTTGCTCGCTGGCGACAATGTCCCGAATGGAGTAAGGATGAAACTTGATCGTGACCGTTCCATCGGTGATGGCCAACGTCGGGTTCGGCAACCGCTCGCCCTCGCCTTTTGGCGAGCTTTGCTTCAGCTTGATCCCCGGCGCCAGCAACGCTTCATCAGCGAGATGGCTCAACGCGCGGGCGTGCAACGTCTGCGGATCGCCGCTCAGCACTAGCTCGACATGTTCCCACCCTTCATGCGGATACCGTTTCTCCCCGGGATACGGCAGCTCGACGCAATCTATCCGCCACGGCCCCACGGCCAGCGGCTGCTGTAAATCAAACAGACAGATAGGCCGCCCGTTGATCATCGATTCGGACAACAGTGTCCCGCACTGCATCAATCCCTGGCGCCAGCGTTCGGCGGTAGCGTTCTGGTGACAGCGCAAGGAAATGTGATCGGCGGTAAACGAGGACAGGTCAAGCTGCAATCTGGCGGCGAATTGTTGCAACGCCTGCTCGAAACGCGGCAGGTCGAGCCTCAGATCGTCAAGCTCGGCAATGGCCTGCAAGGGATTGGTCATAGAAACCTCAAAACAACGAGCGCAAAGTTAAACGCCGTAATTTACACGGTGGCGACGGCGCTCGCCAGAGTGGCGAGATTTTTCAGCGGCAGTACAGCATAATTTTCGGTTCTGGATGGAGGACGAAAAACCCAGCGCTTATTAAGATGGCAGCTTATTAATTCGGCAATTAAATAAAAAATAGGATTTTTCGCAATCCATTATATCATTTCCTTATGACAGTAAAATTTAAGTTATTTTGCACAAAACCCTCCGCCACCTGCGGGCCAAATCGATTGATTTTTTGCGCTTAATCAAACCTCGCCCACTTATATAAGTCACACAAAACCACAAGCTTAACCAATTGTAAACAAAGAGAATGCCGCACAAAAAATGATGAAAAAGTAAGGATTATCTTAATTTAATGCCGGGCAATTGATTCACCCACTCAACTCGGCTACTTTGGGGGAAATTTAAATTAGAGATGATCATTATGTTATTGCTGACGATATCCTTGGTGTTGATAATTATCGCCGTATACGCCATCTACCGTCATTTTAAATCTCGCAGCACCAATACGCTGGATTCCGGTCGCCGCAATAAAAAACGCTAGCCCCTCATTTTTTCCACCGTATATCTTCTCTCGGTTGTCCATCTTTTACCCCCACGGCAATAACGCGCGCCTCCGCAACTGTTTCATCGCTGCGGTCGCGCCAACTGCTGACGGGCTCCCTCAGATCGGTTACAATTGCAGGCTGTTTTGTGGAGGTCGCCGCCGCCCGCGCGCCGTTGACCACCACCGTTGAATCCCTCGGGGGCTGGTTTCGGCCCCTCGTTCGTCATTAAGGTAACCCGGTGAATATTCAGGTTCTTCTTTCAGATAAAGTCAGCCAGGCGCTGATCGCCGCTGGCGCGCCAGCCGATTGCGAAGCGCAGGTCCGCCCATCCGCCAAGGCGCAGTTTGGTGATTACCAGGCCAACGGCGTGATGTCAGTCGCCAAAAAGCTGGGCATGCCGCCCCGTCAACTGGCGGAAAAAGTGGTGCAACTGCTGGATCTCGGCGACGTCGCCAGTAAAGTGGAAATCGCCGGCCCCGGCTTTATCAATATCTTCCTGAACAGCGACTGGGTCGCCCGCCAGGCCGACCAGGTGCTGAACGCACCGAAATTGGGCATTGCGCCGGTTGAACCGCAAACCATCGTTATCGACTATTCCGCGCCGAACGTGGCGAAAGAAATGCACGTCGGCCACCTGCGCTCCACCATCATCGGCGACGCCGCAGCGCGTACTCAGGAGTTTCTGGGCCATAAAGTGATCCGCGCCAACCACGTCGGCGACTGGGGCACCCAGTTCGGCATGCTGATTGCCTACCTGGAAAAAATGCAGAATGAAAACGCCAGCGATATGGGCTTGTCCGATCTCGAGCAGTTCTACCGCGAAGCCAAGAAGCATTACGATGAAGACGCCGAGTTCGCCGAGCGCGCACGCGCTTACGTCGTGAAGCTGCAGGGCGGCGATCAATACTGCCTGAAAATGTGGCGCAAGCTGGTCGACATCACCATGGCGCAAAACCAGCTGACCTATAACCGCCTGAACGTCACGCTGACCGAAGACGACGTGATGGGCGAAAGCCTGTATAACGCGATGCTGCCGGGCATCGTCGCCGATCTGAAAGCCAAAGGGCTGGCGGTGGAAAGCGAAGGCGCCACCGTGGTGTTCCTCGACGAATACCAGAACAAGGACGGCGACCCGATGGGCGTCATCATCCAGAAAAAGGATGGCGGCTACCTCTATACCACCACCGATATCGCCTGCGCCAAGTATCGCTACGAGACCCTGGGCGCCAATCGCGTGCTGTATTACATCGATTCCCGCCAGCATCAGCACCTGATGCAGGCCTGGACCATCGTGCGCAAAGCCGGTTATGTGCCGGAGTCCGTCTCGCTGGAACATCACATGTTCGGCATGATGCTGGGCAAAGACGGCAAGCCGTTCAAAACCCGCTCAGGCGGCACCGTGAAGCTCTCCGATCTGCTGGATGAAGCCATCGAACGCGCCGAACAGTTGATCGCCGGCAAAAACCCGGACATGCCGGAAGACGAAATGAAGACCATCGCTCGCGTGGTCGGTATCGGCGCGGTGAAATACGCCGATCTGTCGAAAAGCCGCACCACCGACTATGTTTTCGACTGGGATAACATGCTGGCCTTCGAAGGCAATACCGCGCCTTACATGCAATACGCCTATACCCGTGTGGCATCGGTATTCAAACGCGCCGGGATCGACGAAAGCAGCCTGACGCTGCCGCTGACCCTGACCGAAGAGCGTGAAATTGCGCTGGCCACTCGCCTGCTGCAGTTCGAAGAGGTGCTCACCGCCGTCGCGCGTGAAGGCACGCCGCACGTCATGTGCAGCTACCTGTACGATCTGGCCGGCTTGTTCTCCGGCTTCTACGAGCACTGCCAGATCCTCAACGCCGACAGCGAAGAAGCCCGTCAGAGCCGCCTGAAGCTGGCGCTGCTGACCGCCAAAACGCTGAAAACCGGCCTGGATACGCTGGGGATCGAAACCGTCGAGCGCATGTAAACCGCGCCGCGCAGAAAAGCAAAAAGGTCGCCGTGGCGACCTTTTTTTTACGCTTTCACTCGGCTCAGACGACCCGGCGCGCGAAATCACGCGGGCGGAAACCCAACCCGGCCAGCACGCCGAAGTAGGCTACCACACCGGCCACCACCACCGCCGCCAAGCGCAGCAAACGCTCCAGCATGTTGCCCTGATCCCAGGCCGGCATCAGCCACATCAAGCCAATCAGCACGGCCGACATCACCAGTACGGCAATCACCAGCTTGGTGAGGAACAGCGCCCAACCCGGCTGTGGCTGGAAGATTTTCTGCTTGCGCAGCTGCCAATACAGCAGCGCGGCGTTCAGGCAGGCCGCCAAACCGATCGACAGCGCCAGGCCGGCATGCTTCAGCGGACCGATAAACGCCAGGTTCATCACCTGCGTCATGATCAGCGTAATGATGGCGATCTTGACCGGCGTTTTGATGTCCTGACGCGAATAAAAGCCCGGCGCCAGCACCTTAACCACGATCAGCCCCATCAGCCCCACCGAGTAAGCCACCAGCGCGCGTTGCGTCATCGCCGCGTCAAAGGCGCTGAACTTGCCGTACTGGAACAGCGAGACGGTCAACGGTTTGGCCAAAATACCCAGCGCGATGGCGCTCGGCAGCGCCAGCAGGAAGCACAGGCGCAGCCCCCAATCCATCAGGCGCGAATACTCGTCGTGGTTGCCGCTCGAGAAGCTTTTGGCCAGCGACGGCAGCAGGATGGTGCCCAATGCCACCCCCAGCACGCCGGAAGGAAACTCCATCAGGCGGTCGGCATAGTACATCCAGGACACCGAGCCGGACACCAGGAACGATGCGAAGATCGTGTTGATGATCAGCGAGATCTGGCTGACCGACACCCCAAGGATCGCCGGCCCCATCTGGCGCATCACCCGCCAGACCCCGGCGTCACCCAATTTGATGCGCGGCAGCACCAGCATGCCGATCTTGCGCAGGTGCGGCAGCTGATAGCCCAGTTGCAGCACGCCGCCGACCACCACCGCCCACGCCAGCGCCAGCACCGGCGGGTGGAAATACGGCGCGGCGAACAGCGCGAAGCCGATCATGCTGACGTTAAGCAGCGTTGGCGCAAAGGCCGGGATCGAGAAACGGTTCCAGGTATTGAGGATCGCCCCCACCAGCGAGGCCAGCGAAATCAATAAAATATAGGGGAAGGTAATGCGCAGCAGCGCCGACGTCAGCGCAAACTTGTCGGGCGTATCGGTAAAGCCCGGCGCAGTGATATAGATCACCCAGGGTGCGGCCAGCATCCCCAGCACCGTCACCACCGCCAGCACCAACGTCAACAGCCCGGAGACATAGGCGATAAAGGTGCGCGTCGCTTCCTCGCCCTGCTGGCTCTTATATTCCGCCAGGATCGGCACGAAAGCCTGCGAAAATGCGCCTTCGGCAAAGATACGACGCAGCAGGTTAGGAAGTTTGAACGCCACGAAGAAGGCGTCCGTTGCCATGCCGGCCCCAAACACGCGCGCGACGATCGCATCGCGGGCAAAGCCCAACACCCGCGAAAACATCGTCATCGAGCTGACGGCAGCCAAGGATTTGAGTAGGTTCATGTGGTTGTCTGATAGGTACCGTAAATATCAACGCCTGCAACAGCAGGCGTCAGTGAAACAATCGGCTCAGTTTACGCATTCGGAAAAGAATAGCTACCGCCATATGTTACATAGAGTTATCGCGTAACAAACGCTCGACCACACGCTGCGCAACCAGCGCCTGCTCGCCGCCGGTTTCCGGCGCGCTCTGATTGGCGACGGCGCAGAGGAAATGCCGCACCGCCCCGTCGAAACCGCGTTGCACCAGCGTGCTTTGCCAACCCGGCACCGGCTGTTCCAACTCGCCCTGCGCATCTTCGCGCAGCCAGTGGCGCATATCGGTCAATTGATACCGCGCGCCGTCGGTCACCGCCTGCACGCTTTCGCGCTGGCTGCCGCCGCGGCGATGCATGCTGGTCGTCACCTGCGTATCGCCACAGGCGAAGTGGTGCTCGGCGTACAGCATTTCGCCTGCAGCGTTGGCGCGCACGCTGCCGCTCAGCAGTTGCTCGCCTCCGCCCGCCAGCCACAGGGCGGTGTCCACCACGTGCAGATAGTCATCCAGCAGGGTAAAGCGCAGATCGTGAGGGCCGACGCTGTCCGCCCGATGTTTATCCATGCGAATGGAGGCGGGCTGATTCATTTGCTGCTTGAGTTGGCGGTAAAGCGGCGCGAAACGGCGGTTGAACCCCACCATCAGCGTTTTGCCCCGCCGCTCGGCCAGCTCAAGCAACTGCTCGCCCTGCTCCAGCGTTTCCGCCAGCGGCTTATCGACGTAAACATGTACGCCACGGTTAAGCAGCTCGCTAATGACCGAAAAATGGCTGGCGGTGCTGCTGTGGACAAAGACCGCATCGCACTGTTCGGCCAAGCTGTCCAGCCGAGGGAAACAGGCCATGCGGTAGCTGTCGCACAGCGGCTGCGCTTTCTGTTGATTAGGCGAGAAGCCGCCCACCAGCGTCCAGTCCGCCGCCTGACTGAGGATCGGCAGGTAGGCCTTCTGCGCGATGCTGCCCAGCCCCACTATGCCCACGCGCAATTTAGTCATGCGTTTCCCTCGCCAACAGTTGCTGCACCTGCCGTTTCAGCTCCGCCACGTCGTTTTCCAACGCGCTGACTCTGGCGCTCAATTCACCGTCGATCTCCGACTCGAGCGCCGGCGGCGCCTCATCGATTGGCCCGCTGAACAGATGCATGAAGCGGCTTTCGCGCTTGCCCGGCTCGCGCGCCAGGCGCACCACGAACGGGCCGTCTTCGCGCGTGGTCAACTGCTGCAGCACCTGTTCGACCTCGCTGACATCGCTGAACTCGTGCATTCGGTTGGTGCGCGTGCGCAGCTCGCCCGGCGTTTGCGCGCCGCGCAGCAGTAAGGTGGCGATCACCGCCAGTTCGGCGGGAGAGAGCTTCAGCTGGCCAAACTCGGAATTGCAAAACCGCTGCTCGTATTTCACGACCCGATTGCCGAACCCGCTGAGGGTGCGCAGGAAATGTTTGCGCAGCAACAGATCGAGGAGTTGCTGCACCTCGCTTTCACTCAGATCCATCACCGGCTCGCGGTTGGTCTTTTGGTTACAGGCCAGGGTAATGGCGTTAAGCGAAAGCGGGTATTGGTCCGGCGTCGTCACCTGTTTTTCCAACAGGCAGCCGATGACCCGGGCCTCTTTGGCGTTCAATTCATATTTCATCGTTTGGCCTCAACGTGGGGGTAGCCACTCTTTATTGGTGTATGCCGTCAAAACGTGGTCTTGCCACTTGCCGTCGATCAGCAGGTAATCTTTGGCGTAACCTTCGCGTTCGAATCCCAGACGCGTTAGCAATGCGCCGCTGCGCTGGTTATGCGGCATATAGTTGGCCATGATGCGGTGCATGCGCTGTTGGCGCAGCATATAGCGGATGGCGGACTGCAAGGCTTCGAACATCAACCCCTGCCCCTGCCATTTCTCCCCCAGCGAATAACCGAGGAAGCAGGCGTGAAACGAACCGCGCAACACGTTGCTGAAGTTCGCCACGCCGCGGACTTCCTGCTCTTCCGGATCGAGCAGGATAAAATAGTAGGCGCTGCCCTGCTTTTGCATTTCAGCGATCATCCCCAGGCGCGCCTGCCAGCCGGACGGATAACAATGGCTTTCATCGCGCACCGGCTCCCAGGGTTTGAGAAAGGTCCGGTTCTCGGCATAATAGTCCGCCAGACGATAGGCGTCCCGTTCATGCACTAAACGGACCACCATCCGGTCGGTAGTAAGACGTACTTTTGGCGATGCAGAGCGGTAGCCGAACATCATTTCCCCCGCGGTCAAAACGGTTCGATAAGAAGTATTTATTAGGAAGCGTCGTGGATAATTATCCGACGCCGATCTGAGGCCATGACTTTATGTTGCCAATAGCGCCTCAGAACCGCGCTCCCTTGCATTCAATATAACCGTAGGCCGCCCCCGAGGTAAAATACCGGCCGCTCAGTAAATCGCCGAATACGCGTTTTACGGCGTTTTTCCGCCAATTTTGCAGTTCAGGTAACACCTTGACGATAAAAAAATATTATCTACTCCGCCCCTGTCGCCGTCCGCCAATTGGGTAGAGAATGGTGGGGTTGCCTTCCCCCTCTCTCTTAATTGCTCATGGTGATGCATGTCTCTGGTGTCGCAAGCGCGCAGCTTGGGTAAATATTTTCTGTTGCTCGACAACCTGCTGGTGGTTTTAGGCTTCTTTGTCGTGTTCCCGCTTATTTCGATCCGCTTCGTCGATCAGCTGGGATGGGCGGCACTGATCGTCGGCATCGCGCTGGGTTTGCGTCAGTTGCTGCAACAAGGGCTCGGCATCTTTGGCGGCGCGGTCGCCGATCGCTTTGGCGCCAAGCCGATGATCGTCACCGGCATGCTGCTGCGCGCCGCCGGTTTCGCCACCATGGCGATGGCCGATGCGCCGTGGATCCTGTGGTTCTCCTGCGCGCTGTCGGCCCTCGGCGGCACGCTGTTCGATCCGCCGCGCACCGCTTTGGTGATCAAACTGACCCGTCCGCACGAACGCGGCCGCTTTTTCTCGCTGTTGATGATGCAGGACAGCGCCGGCGCGGTAGTCGGCGCGCTGATCGGCAGTTGGCTGCTGCAATACGATTTCCACTTTGTCTGCTGGGTCGGGGCGGCGATCTTCGTGCTGGCCGCAGGCTGGAACGCCTGGTTACTGCCGGCTTATCGCATCTCCACCGTGCGCGTACCGATGAAAGAAGGCATGTTGCGGGTCGTGCGCGATCGCCGCTTCCTCACCTATGTCCTGACGCTGACCGGCTACTATATGCTGGCGGTACAGGTGATGCTGATGCTGCCGATCGTGGTCAATGAAATTGCCGGCTCACCGGCGGCGGTGAAATGGATGTACGCGATCGAAGCGGCGCTGTCGCTGTCGCTGCTCTATCCGCTGGCGCGTTGGGGTGAAAAACATTTTCGGCTTGAACAACGCCTGATGGCGGGCCTGCTGCTGATGACGCTCAGCCTGCTGCCGATCGGCCTTGCCAGCAGCCTGCAAGGCGTGTTCACGCTGATCTGCTGTTTCTATCTGGGTTCGATCATCGCCGAGCCGGCGCGCGAAACGCTCAGCGCGTCGCTGGCCGATCCGCGGGCGCGCGGCAGCTACATGGGCTTCAGCCGCCTCGGGCTGGCGTTGGGCGGTGCGTTGGGATATACCGGCGGCGGTTGGATGTACGATACCGGGCGGATGATGAACATGCCGGAGCTGCCCTGGCTGCTGCTCGGCGCCGTAGGCTTCGCCACGCTGCTGGCGCTGTACTGGCAATTCAGCCCGCGGCGCAACGCGTCGGTGATACTGCGCGGCGGCTAACGCCATAGAAATCCGGCCGAATCGGCAACAGCTGCTATCCTGTTAGTAAAAACACCCACAGGAGCCCGTCGGCATGAGCGAAGAAGCCAAATTACCGCAACTACTCGAACATATGATACTGAACTTGCGCATGATTTATGCGCGCTCCACCCTGGTGGAAAAGGCGCTGGCGCATATCCTCGCCAGCGACGCCGGCCTGAAAAACGATATTATCAAACAGCTGCAGGTCGTTACCGCCGCCAACGAACGCGATCAGATCGATTTGGAACAAGCCCGCATTCACCTGATCGATGTGCTCAACTCGGTACCGGTCAAGAAATAGCACTCCTCGCCCGCGCCTGTTGCGCGGGCAATATCGCAATAACGCACCATCCAACACACGCGTTTCAAGACAGCCTCGATAAGCTGTGGTAACTATTGCTGTTAAAACCTGACAACCCGGAGCAAGCATGAAACTGTTCATTTACGATCATTGCCCATTCTGCGTTAAAGCCCGCATGATTTTCGGCCTGAAACATCTGCCGATTCGCCTGGTAACGTTGCTCAACGACGATGAGACGACCCCGTTCAATCTGATTGGCAAAAAAATGGTGCCGATCCTGATCAAAGACGACGGCGAAGCGATGCCGGAAAGCCTGGATATCGTGCGCTATGTCGATGGCTTGGACGGCAAACCGGTGCTGACCGGCCGCACCAACCCGGCCATCGCCGAGTGGTTGCGCCGGGTCGACAGTTATGCGGCCAAATTGCTGTTGCCGCGTATTGCGCATGCCGATTTCGAAGAATTTGCCACCGACAGCGCCCACCGTTACTTTATCGATAAAAAGCAGGCGTCAATCGGTGATTTCGCCGAGCATCTCGCCAACAGCGCCGATCTGATCGCCGAACTGGAGGCCGACCTGCAAACGCTGTCACCGCTGATCGTCTCCGCCGACGCCGTGAACGGCGAGCTTTCTGAGGACGATATTCATCTGTTCCCGCTGCTGCGCTCATTGTCGATCGTCGCCGGGGTTGCCCTGCCGGACAACGTGGAAGCCTACCGCAACCGCATGGCGCAGCGCAGCGAAGTGCCGTTGCTGCTGGATATGGAACAATAACGTTCGACAGTCACAAAAAGGATATGGCGTACTGATGCTGAAAATGGTGCTCGCCACCGCTCGCGATCGGGCGCGGCTGAAGGAAATTACTTCCGTTCTGATTCGTTATGGTTTGCAAGACGTTCTGCGCCTGCTGGGCCTGGGGGCGTTGCTGCATGGCGCCCGCGGTGAGCCCGCACGGCAGAGCGCGCAGCCCCTCCCTCAGCGGCTGCGCGAAGCGCTCGAGGCGCTCGGCCCAACCTTCGTCAAATTCGGCCAGATCCTGGCCACGCGTTCTGACCTGCTGGATCCGGCCTGGACCGACGAACTGGAGCGTCTGCACAGCCAGGCGGCGGTGTTGCCATGGGAAATGCTGGCGCCGCAGATCATCGCCGATCTCGGCGATGATCCCGAGCAGCTGTTTGCCGAATTCGATCGCACACCGCTGGCCGCGGCGTCGATGGCGCAAATTTACCGCGCGCGCCTGCACAGCGGCGAACAGGTAGTGGTGAAAGTGCTGCGCCCCGGCCTGGCAAAAACCATTCACGCCGATCTGCGGCTGCTGGCCTCGCTGGCGGAAACCGTGGAGCAGCAGAGTCAGGCGCTGGCGCGCTATCGACCACGGCAGATGGTCAGAGCGCTGGCGACGGCGCTCAATCATGAACTGGATTTGACCCATGAAGGGCATAACTGCGATCGCGTCGCCGGCATGTTTGCGCGTGAACCCGACGTGGTCGTGCCGAAAATCTATTGGCAATGGTCTTCCCCGCGTCTGTTAGTGCAGGAATACTTGCCCGGCACCGCGCCGGAGAACCCCCGGCAGTTGGCGGAAGCGGGATTTGACGGCCCGCTGCTGGCGCAGCGCGGCGCCCGCGCCTTTATGAGCATGGTGCTGGAGCACCGGCTGTATCACGCCGATCCGCACCCCGGCAACGTGATGGCGCTGAGCGGCGATCGCGTCGGCTTCATCGACTTCGGCATGGTGGGTCAGTTGTCCGAACGGCGGCGCAACCAGTTGCTCCTGCTGCTGCAGGCCATCGCCGATCGTCAGTCCGAAGGCATCGTCAACACGCTGATCGCCTGGTCGGACAGCGAACCGCTGGATCTGATGGACCTGGAGCTGGCGGCGCAAAACTTTCTCGACAAGCAGGCCGCCGCCACCCTGACGCTCGGCAAAGCCCTCACTGACCTGTTGGTGATGGCGCGTGAGCACCAGCTGGCACTGCCGCCGGATCTGGTGCTGCTGTTCAAGGCCTTAATCACCGCCGACGGCGTGCTGCACCGGCTGGATCCGGCCTTTGACATCGTCGCCACGCTCAAACCGATGCTGCAACAAACGGTGCTGCAACGTTATGCCCCAGACGCCGTGCGCCAACGGCTCTTGACCCTGGGCGGGGAAGCGCTCGACGCCGGAGAGGAGCTGCCGCAAACCCTGCGGCTGTTGGTGCGCCGCCTGAAACGCGGGCAGCTCAATGCCGATATTAACGTCAAGAACCTCGGTCAGTTGAGCAAAGCGCTGGAGCGCAGCGCCGTTACCCTGGCCATCGCCATCGTCACCGCCGCTTTTGCCCTGGGGCTGGCGCCTTATCTGATGCATTCGTCGCTGCGGCTGTGGGGCATTCCGCTGTTCCCGCTGTTGGGAGGCGCAGCCTGCCTGGCCGGCGTGATCCTCTTGGCGCTGCGATTACGGCGCTGACGCTTTCGGCGTTATCCGATAGGTCTCGCCCTGTTTTACGCGCACTATTCCCGCCATACCTCCGCCTGCCGTTTTCACGCGCAGGCGGAGCGTTTATAATGATTAATCAATTATCTGCAGCACTTTTCGCCAGCAGTCGCAATGAGGCATTAATGAAGAAGATCCTGATGGGCGCAGCCGCCCTGCTGTTCGCCGGCGTATTGGCCGGTTGCAATCAACTGACCCAGTACACCCTGAGTGAGCAGGAAGTGAATGACTACCTGCAGAAACATAACGACTATCAGAAGCAAATCGGCGTGCCCGGCCTGCTGGACGCCAACATCGTGCTGACTCAGTTGCAAAGCCAGATCGGCCGCAGCGAACCGGGTAAAGTCACCCTTTCCGGCGACGCCAAGGTCAACATCACGTCGATTCTCGGCCCGCAGACCGCTGATCTGAAGCTGACGCTGAAGGCGCAGCCGGTTTATGACCGGGCGCAGGGCGCCATTTTCCTGAAGGACATGGAGCTGACCGATTACAGCGTGCAGCCGGAAAAAATGCAGACGGTGATGAAAGCGCTGACGCCGTATCTGAACCAGTCGCTGAAATCCTACTTCGACCAAAAGCCGGCTTATGTGCTGAATCCTGACAACAGCAAAACCGAAGCGCTGGCGAAAAAACTGGCGAAAGGGTTGGAAGTGAAACCGGGTGAATTGGTGATTCCGTTCAGCGACTGACGCCGCCTGAGAACATCAAGCCCGCCGCTCGGCGGGCTTTTTACTGCCGGGAAAGCGTTACTGTGGGGCGCTGTAGGCGATTTCGCCGGTGTTGCAGTTGAGCGTCACGTTGTAGGTTTTATCTGCCTTGGTGCCACGCACCGTCAACGGCACCTGCCATACCTGATCCTTGCCGCTGATGGCATCCGGGCTAACCCAGGCAATCGGCGTTGCGGTACCCAGCAGCTTTTTGTCCGACTCCCAGCGCGTAATGCGGTTCTGCAAGAAGTCGCGCTTGACCTGGGCGGCGATATCCGCCGGCTGCAGGCCCGCACACTGCCCCACCTTGGCGGCGCGCTGTTCGTGATCCTGCGCCCACACCGTCGTCGATGCTCCCATCATGGCCAACAAGGCGATAGCCAAACCCGTTTTTTTCATATGTCCTCCCGTTGTGATTAGCGCTATCCGGGCGCCCATCCCTGGCTCACAACAGGGCTTCGGCAAAGGGTTACCGTTTGACGAACTCAATGACAAACAGCGCATCCAGGCCCGGATAGATTTCCTTGATCACCTGCTTCAGTTCGCCGAGCGACATGTTCTCCTGCTGTGCGTGGCGTTCGGTCAGCGCATCCAGGCGCACCGGCGTTACCGACAGCACTTCGATAAAGCAGAAAAATACGCCGTCCTCATTGCGGCTGACGCGCAATACCTCGCCCGGTTCAAAATGCGATTCACTGGCATCCCGAATGGTGATGGTTTTACGCCCGGCCAGAATGTCTTGCTCAAAGCGGCTGAAGAAAGTTATTTCACGGCTCATTTTAGATCCTTTTTCATCACAACACCGCAACATAAGTCATTATGCCGCCTGCTTTTCTGACGCAGATCCCTCTTTTGGGGTAGAGGCCGCTTTTTTCGCTTTGCTTTCCGCCGGTTTCTTGAGGGTTTCCGCCGGCGATGCGCCGCGCAGAATCAGACCCAGCACATCCTTGTTTTCCGCCAGGAAGAAGCTCAGCCCTTCGCGCTGTTCGTCATCCAGGTTCAGCGGCGCCTGCTGCAGCCACTCCCCAAGGTTGTCCGCCAGATCCAGCATTTTGTCGTAGGCGTCGGCTTCTTTCTTGCTCGCGAAAGTCATTTTTTCCTCACCGTTTCTCACCACCACATATTTAACTTCAACCGCCATGCGTGCGTCCTCAAATACTCAAATTACTGTGATTATATACAGTATAAATAGATCGTGGCGGGAAGGCAAACCGCCGCCCGCCCTTGGCTTATTTCAGCAGCCGCACCTTGCAGCTTTTGCCTTTGATTTTGCCCTGCTGCAACTGTTGCAGCGCCTTGCGCGCGCTGGCTTTGCGGATCGCGACATAGGCATGCACCGGGAACATATCGATCTTGCCCACTTCCGCCGCCGTCAGCCCGGCATCACCGGTCAGCGCCCCGAGAATATCGCCGGGACGGATCTTCGCCTTGCGGCCGCCGTCGATGCACAGCGTCACCATTTCCGCCTCCAGCGAGCCGTTGGCCGCCCCGCTCAGCTCGGACACCGGCGACCAGTCGACGTTCATCTGCAGATAGTCTTCAATCGCGTGCGCACGCGCCATTTCCTGCGGCGTGCACAGGCTGATCGCCAACCCGCTCATGCCGGCGCGGCCGGTACGGCCAATACGGTGCACATGCACTTCGGGATCGAACGCCAGCTCGTAGTTGACCACCAGCTCCAGCTCTTTAATATCCAGCCCGCGTGCGGCGACGTCGGTCGCCACCAATACCCGGCAACTGCGGTTGGCGAAACGCACCAACACCTGGTCGCGGTCGCGCTGTTCCAGATCGCCATGCAGCGCCAGCGCGCTGATGCCGCGGGCCTCCAGGGCCTCAAGCACCGTCTGACAGTCGCGCTTGGTATTGCAGAACACCACGCAGGACGCGGGTTGATGATAGCGAATGGCCGACACCAGCAGCGCTGGGCGCTGATCGCGCGTGGTCTCATAAAAGCGTTGTTCGATGGAGGTCTGCGCTTCGCCATCGTCCACCTCGACGCTCAGCGGCTGGCGTTGAACGCGCGCGCTGATGCGCTCGATGCCTGCCGGGTACGTGGCGGAAAACAGCAGCGTCTGACGTTGCGGCGGCGTATAGCTGATCACATCGTCGATGTCGTCGGCGAACCCCATGTCCAGCATGCGATCGGCCTCATCCAGCACCAGCACCTTCAGCTCGTCCAGCTGCAGCGTTTTCTTGCGCAGGTGTTCCTGGATACGGCCCGGCGTCCCCACTACGATGTGCGGCGCATGCACCAGCGAATCGAGCTGCGGCCCCATCGGCTGGCCGCCGCACAGCGTCAGGATCTTGATGTTTTGCGTAAAACGCGCCAGGCGACGCAGCTCTTTGCTCACCTGATCGGCCAGCTCGCGGGTGGGACAGAGCACCAGCGCCTGCGTGGCGACCTGACCGACGACGATACTGTTCAGCAGACCAATGCCGAAGGCCGCCGTTTTACCGCTGCCGGTTTTCGCCTTGGCGCGCACGTCCCGCCCTTGCAGGATGGCGGGCAATGCGGCGGCCTGTACCGGCGTCATTTCGGCGTACCCCAGTTCGTTGAGGTTGGCCAACTGTTCGGCTGGCAGCGGCAGGGAAGAAAAAGAAACTGTGCTCACGGCGATAACTCTTATATGGCGAATGGAATGGCGGCGCGCCCGCAGGTAAGCGCCGAATCAGCGGTAAATGATAACAGAGATGGGCGGCGTTACGGGGTGCGGGCATAAAAAAACCCGCCGGCGGCGGGTTTCTCGGCAACGCAGTCGTTAAATCGCAACGACGTTGGCTGCGGCTGGGCCACGTTGGCTGTCCTGGATGGAGAACTCAACCTGCTGGCCTTCAGCCAGGGTCTTGAAACCATCGCTGACGATAGCGGAGAAATGAACGAAAACGTCTTTAGAGCCGTCGGCAGGGGTAATAAAGCCGAAACCTTTGCTTTCGTTGAACCATTTAACGTGACCAGTGATCTTGCTCATTTGTGTTTCCTTTACTTGATAAACCTGCCTTGACGGCACGAGACGCGAAAACCTTTCGATAAGTAGGCCTTCTTTCGCCGTCGGTTATTAACGCACAATCGCTCATACAGGGCAAATATTTCTGTTTGTTATAAAAACAGCCAGTTAGCAACAAAACCGGCGCGGCGGCTGCGCGCGCAATCGTTTTCGTATATACTGCCCGCCGATCATCAATCCGCTTACTTTCACCGATCCAGGTACGAAACTATGTTAACGATTGGAACCGCCCTGCGCCCTTCCGCCACCCGCGTCATGTTGCTCGGCTCCGGCGAGCTGGGTAAAGAAGTCGCCATTGAATGCCAGCGCCTCGGTCTGGAGGTGATCGCCGTCGATCGCTACGCCGATGCGCCGGCCATGCATGTGGCGCACCGCAGCCACGTCATCAATATGCTGGACGGTGACGCGTTGAAAGCCGTCATCGAACACGAGCGGCCGGACTATATCGTTCCCGAAATCGAAGCGATCGCCACCGCCATGCTGGTCGAGCTTGAACGCCAGGGCCACCGCGTAGTGCCCTGCGCCGAAGCCACACGCCTGACCATGAACCGTGAAGGCATCCGCCGTCTGGCGGCGGAAGAGCTCGGTCTTCCCACCTCCAGCTACCGCTTTGCCGACAGTGAAATCGCTTTCCGCCAGGCGGTTGAGCATATCGGCTACCCGTGCATCGTCAAACCGGTGATGAGCTCTTCCGGCAAAGGCCAGAGCCTGATCCGCACGCCCGAACAGCTGCAAAGCGCCTGGGATTACGCCCAACAGGGCGGCCGTGCCGGCGGTGGCCGGGTGATCGTCGAAGGGCTGGTAAGATTTGATTTTGAAATTACGCTGCTGACCATCAGCGCCGTGGATGGCGTGCATTTCTGTGAGCCGATCGGGCACCGTCAGGAGGATGGGGATTACCGCGAATCCTGGCAGCCGCAACGCATGTCGGCTACGGCGCTGAGCCGGGCCCAGGCTATCGCCGAGAAAGTGGTGAAGGCCCTGGGGGGCTTCGGGCTGTTCGGCGTGGAGCTGTTCGTTTGTGGCGACGACGTGATCTTCAGCGAAGTGTCGCCACGCCCGCACGATACCGGCATGGTCACGTTGATTTCACAGGATCTGTCTGAGTTCGCCCTGCACGTGCGCGCGTTTCTCGGTTTGCCGATCGGCGCTATCCGCCAGTTCGGCCCTTCCGCTTCAGCGGTGATCCTGCCACAGCTCACCAGCACCGATGTGCGCTTCAGCGGATTGGAAAACGCGCTGCGCGGGCACAACCAGCTGCGTCTGTTCGGCAAGCCGGAAATCGCCGGCCAGCGCCGCCTGGGTGTAGCGCTGGCAACGGCGGACACCACGGAACTCGCGGTGGAGCTGGCGAAACAGGCCGCCGCCGCCGTGGCGGTCAACCGCTAAAACTGACGGGGCCGCTTGCGCGGCCCCGATAACATCAATAGTCTTCGTCTTCTTCAGCATCGTCATCCCGCGACGCCTCCGGCGCGGCATCCTGCTGTTCGTCTTCGTCATCGAACAGCACCGCGACATGCGCGCCCTGATGCTTCTCACGAATTTCCTGCGCAACGCGAGCAATGGCCTCACCGCTGCTCATGCCCTGTTCCATCAGCTGATGGATGCGATCCGCCGCTTCCTGCTGCTCCGCGTGGCTCAGTAATGGCATACCTGCATGCATGTGTCGTTCTCTCCGGCAAAAGGGAGAAGGAGTATACGCGCTAACGCGGCGGATCCCAACGTCTTGTGCCTCAGGCCGGCTGTGAACAGCCGTTATCGTTGCGCCACTGCTTTAAACGGTGCCGCCACAGCATGACATGCCACCCCTGCTTCACGCCGCGCGCATTGGCGAGCATCGCTCTGTCGATGCCACGTTGGTAAAACTCTTCGGTAATCTGATTCTGAGCGGCCGGATCCGGCTCACGGCGAATGCTGTGGCAAATCCCCAGCGCTTCGCGGGTGATCTGCCAATGAAACGCCGGCCGAATGGCGATGGTGCTCGCATAACGCAGGTTGAGCCGCTCCAGCATTTCGACGATTTTCATATAGTGGCGCTGATAATCCACGTTAGCCTTGCCGGTGCGGCGGCGATTGCTGATCGACTTGTCGTGCACCCGTTGGCGGTACAGCGGCGTGCTTAAATATTTGACCCGCTTGGCATTAAACATGACCTCCGTCGTCCAGGGAATATCCTGGTGATGTAAGCCCGGTTCAAAATAGAGCCGATGCTGGCGGATAAAATCGAGACGATATATCGCCAACCACACAACGTGAATAAACTTTCGCGATTTCAACGCGCGTTCGAACCATTGAACGCCAGTGATAACATCAGTGGTGCGTAAACGCTCCTGAGGAAAAATCGGCTGCAATTCGTCCTGGCTGGCAAAATAGCGTTCGCCATTGCATTGCATCACGTCTAATTGGTGCCGTTCGGCCTGCTCCAGCAGCGTGGAATACATTTCCGGCGCCAGCAGATCGTCAGCGTCGGGAAACGCCACGTATTTTCCTCGGGCAACGGCGAGCCCGGCATTACGCGCATTGGAAACGCCGGCGTTCGCCTGATCGATAACCCGAATATGCGGATGCGCCGCCGCATAGCGGTGGGCGACCTCCCCCGAACCGTCGGTGGAACCATCGTTAACGATGATCACCTCCAACCGCTGTTCTCGTTGAGCAAGCAACGAAGCCAGGAAAGGTTCTAACAGTTCTCCCGCATTGTGCATCGGGACGATGACGCTCAGCATTAACGACATAGGCAGCTCTTCAATAATAATGTAACAAAATGATAATTTTATTTTTTTGAAAAATAGAAATCGCTTCAGCGCCCGAGCGAAATATGACGCAAACATTCACATTTCCGCCGCGAGCTAAATAAGATTCATCTTGTTTGTCTTTTCATGCTTTCTACAAGAAAAGCGTTCCACAACAAGGAATAACTTTCACAAGACGGCCACCTTAAAAAACACAGGCAAAACCGTTTCGCATCGCCCGCTTAATAACAGCGAGCAACAATAAAAGTGTGAAATTAACGAGTTGTCTTTATATTTCTCGGGTCTTGCGCCCTCGGTGAAAAATGCTTCCAGTTATTTTGACGTTAAATTTTTAACATAGAGAAGTAAGATGAATGGCGCAAAAAATGCCTTATTTCAGGTTTATTGAACTGCCGTTTATGTGAGGTGTGCTGCATGTCTCGCATGGCAAAACATGCATGCCATGGCCGTCTATGGCACACTAGCCGCTAGATATTGCCGTCTTCACAGCCAGGTTTATTGACGTTCATGAGCGTAACCGCCCCAAACATAAAGTCTTTGCCCTACCATCGCAGCGCCCTGATGACGCTTTTTGCCCCGCTTTCATCGCAGCCTTGGGCGATGCTGCTGCACTCGGGCTTTGCCGACCATTCGCACAACCGCTTCGATATTCTGGTCGCGCAGCCGCGCATTACTTTCACGACTCACGGCGCCACCACGGAAATCATAAGTGACGACGTAACAATACGGTCGCAACAAGATCCGTTTGAGTTGTTGCAACAGCAGATGGTGGCGCAAGGTTGGCAACCGGCCTTTAATCCGGATCTGCCGTTTCAGGGCGGCGCCCTGGGGCTGTTCGGCTACGATCTTGGGCGGCGGGTGGAAAGCTTGCCGCAGTTGGCCGAAGCCGACCTCGCCTTGCCGGACATGGCGGTGGGTATTTATGACTGGGCGCTGATCGCCGACCACCGGCTGCAAACGCTGACGCTGCTCAGCTATGGCGACGTGGAACAGCGCTGGCGCTGGCTCAATAGCCAAACCGCGCCTGCGGCACGCCCTTTCACACTGGTGAGCGATTGGCGCGCCAATATGAGCCGGCAGCAGTACGGCGAGAAGTTCCAACGCATTCAGCACTACCTGCGCAGCGGCGACTGTTACCAAATCAATCTGGCGCAGCGATTCTCCGCAGACTATCAGGGAGATGAATGGCAGGCGTTTTGCCAATTGAGCGCCAGCAACCGCGCGCCGTTCTCCGCGTTCTTGCGTCTGCCTCACAACAGCGTGTTGAGCGTTTCTCCCGAGCGCTTCCTGTGGCTGGAGCAGCAGCGCATCCAAACCCGCCCGATCAAGGGCACGCTGCCGCGGCTGGCGGACGCGGAACAAGACGCCGCACAGGCTCGTCGTTTGGCCGGTTCACCCAAAGACCGCGCTGAAAATCTGATGATTGTCGATCTGCTGCGCAACGATATCGGCCGCGTCGCCCAGCCCGGCAGCGTGCGCGTGCCGGAGCTGTTCGTCGTGGAGCCGTTCCCGGCGGTGCACCACCTGGTGAGCACCATCACCGCAACCCTGCCGGACACCGCCTCGGCGACCGAACTGCTGCGTGCCTGCTTCCCCGGCGGCTCGATCACCGGCGCGCCCAAGGTGCGGGCGATGGAAATCATCGAAGAACTGGAGCCGCAGCGTCGCAACGCCTATTGCGGCAGCATCGGTTACCTGAGCGCCTGCGGCACCATGGACACCAACATCACTATTCGCACGCTCGTCACCGAAAACGGCCGCATCCATTGCTCCGCCGGCGGCGGCATCGTGGCGGACAGCCAGGAACAGGCGGAATATCAGGAGACCTTCGACAAGGTTGGCCGCATTCTGCCGCAGCTCGGGGAGTGCGCCCAATCGTGATCCCACCAAATGCACCGGCCTCACTGCACGCCTTTATCAGCCGTTTCCAACTGCAGCTGCCGCAGGCGGCGCAGATCTCGCACAATGTGCGCCCGGCCGCGGTGCTGATCCCGATCGTCTGTCGCGCCGAGCCGACGCTGCTGTTGACCCGCCGCGCCGACTCGCTGCGCAAACATGCCGGCCAGGTGGCCTTCCCCGGCGGTAAAACCGACGCTGAAGACGGGTCGGCGATCGTGACGGCGCTGCGAGAAGCGCAGGAAGAAGTGGCGATACCGCCGCAGGCGGTTACCATACTCGGCCAAATGGCGCCGCTCGACAGCAGCACCGGATTTCAGGTCACGCCTATCGTCGGCCTGGTCTCGCCGGACGTGCAGTTCCGCGCCAACGAAGGCGAAGTGGCTGACGTGTTTGAAATGCCTTTGCGGGAGGCGCTGACCCTGTCGCGTTACTACCCGCTGGACATTCATCGCGCCGGCCATACGCACCGGATTTACCTTTCCTGGTACCACAGCCAGTTTATCTGGGGGCTGACCGCCGCCATCATTCGCCGCCTGGCGCAGCAAGTCAGTATTTAGAGCCGGCATTGCGTGATCTGACTCGCAATCTGGCACGGTTGCCGGCCTCCGCTGCGGGTAAAGCGATCGAAATCACTTCATTTGATCGCTTTTTCAACTACCGTTCCGGTTGAATGGTTTTAAAAAAACTGTAAACCCTCTCTTAAACCTTACGAAATACCTGTAAAATACCACCGTCCGAGATAAACCACTGTAGAAACAGGGATTAAGCCGGCGGCGTTCAGCAAGGAAAGCTGGCGCGATTACCGTTAATGGAGCTTGGGCGAAAGCGGATGCCCCGCACAAGGGTTCGCCCCGGGTAATCAGTAAAAAAAGCGACACCACGGATTATTTAATTTCATGCGAAAAAGGCAGCCGAACCCGCACGGCCCTTTTACAATATCGCTGTTCCCTGCGCGGTTTTTAACCGCCGCAGCCATAACAATACGTCTCTTTAAGGAGTTTTAGCGTGATTAGCGTTTTCGACATGTTTAAGATCGGCATCGGCCCGTCCAGCTCTCATACGGTTGGACCGATGAAAGCCGGCAAACAGTTTGTCGACGATCTGGTAAATAAAGGCCTGATGCCTTCTATCACGCGTGTTGCCGTAGACGTTTACGGCTCACTCTCATTGACCGGCAAAGGTCACCATACCGACATCGCTATCATTCTCGGCCTGGCCGGCAACATGCCGGACACCGTCGATATCGATAGCATTCCGGGTTTTATTCGCGATGTAGAACAACGTCAACGCCTGATGCTGGCCAACGGCCTGCATGAAGTCGATTTCCCGCGCGACGGCGGCATGGTCTTCCGCAGCGACAACCTGCCGCTGCACGAAAACGGCATGCAGGTCCACGCCTTCGCCGGTGATAAAGAAGTGTACAGCAAGACCTATTACTCTATCGGCGGCGGCTTCATCGTCGATGAAGAGAACTTCGGCAAGGCCGCCGAGCAAGAACTGCAAATGCCTTATCCGTTCAATTCCGCGCGCGAAATGCTCGACCACTGTCGCGATACCGGTCTGTCGCTGTCCGGCATGGTGATGCAGAACGAACTGGCGCTGCACAGCAAGCAAGAGATCGACACCTACTTCGGTAACGTCTGGCAAACCATGCGCGCCTGCATCGATCGCGGTCTGAACACCGAAGGCGTGCTGCCGGGCCCGCTGCGCGTGCCGCGCCGTGCCTCCGCGCTGCGCCGTATGCTGGTGGCGTCGGACAAACTGTCCAACGATCCGATGAACGTGATCGACTGGGTCAACATGTTCGCGCTGGCGGTTAACGAAGAAAACGCCGCCGGCGGCCGCGTCGTCACCGCGCCGACCAACGGCGCCTGCGGCATCGTGCCTGCCGTGCTGGCTTACTACGATCACTTCATCGAGTCCGTCAGCCCGGACATCTATATCCGCTACTTTATGGCGGCGGGCGCCATCGGCGCGCTGTACAAGATGAACGCCTCCATTTCCGGCGCCGAAGTCGGCTGTCAGGGTGAAGTCGGCGTTGCCTGCTCCATGGCGGCGGCCGGCCTGGCCGAACTGCTGGGCGGCAGCCCTGAGCAGGTATGCGTGGCGGCGGAAATCGGCATGGAACACAACCTGGGTCTGACCTGCGATCCGGTCGCCGGCCAGGTGCAGGTGCCGTGCATCGAGCGCAACGCCATCGCCTCGGTCAAGGCGATCAATGCCGCCCGCATGGCTCTGCGCCGCACCAGCGAACCGCGCGTTTCGCTGGATAAGGTGATCGAGACCATGTATGAAACCGGCAAAGACATGAACGCCAAGTATCGAGAAACATCACGCGGCGGCCTGGCTATCAAGGTGCAATGCGACTGACCGACAACCCCGCCACCCGGCGGGGTTTTTTATGGGTAATCAATTCATTGAGCGTTTTTGTGACAATGTCACCAGAAAAAATCCTGCATTTTTCTCATCGATCCGGCGGTTAGCCTGCAAATTGACCTTCTGTTTTGCCAAATCGAAATAATTTACTGAGTTACCATCAATCTTGTATAACCTCAGGCTAGAATTAGCCGAGCGCAACTTAAGGATCTATGGCCTGACCGTGACTCGGAGCTGGATTACCGAACAAGGATTTACCGGATGTTGATGACCCACCTCGCCGCGTCCCAATATCGTTACTACCGTTGGCTGCTGGCCGGAGCGGTGGGCGCGGCTATTCTGTTGGTATCGCTGTATACCCGTTACTATCAAGAGGTCAAAAGCATCGAGCAGAGCCAGCAAACGTTGGCCACCCGCACCGTCGGCAAGATTGACCAGCTGCTGTCCCCCGCGCAGCTGCAGGCGGAACGCAGTATGGACATGCTGGAACAACCCTGCGAGAACGTCTCATCGACCCTGCGCTTTCGCGCCGCGCAAAATCAGGCGCTGCGCGCCATGCTGCTGGTAAAAAATGGCGTCATCTACTGCTCCAGCCTGTTTGGCGCCCGTCATTATCAGTTGGCCGCCGTGCTGCCGATTTTCGTCAACAGCAACGTCAAGCTGGCGCTGCGCCCTTCGTTGGCGGTGAGCAAAGGACTGCCCACGTTGGTGATGTGGACACCCTCCCCCGGCGATAGAACCAGCGGCGTGCTGCACGTCTTCAATATCGAGCTGTTATCGAACTTTTTACTCGAACCGCAGGAGCCTTATGTTCAGCGAATGGTGCTGAACGTAGCTGACAGCAGCCTGGAATACGGACGCCGTGAAATCCTGCGCCGCGACACTCTGACCAACGATCTGCGTTACACCGCCGGTTCCGAGCGATACCCGTTCTCGATTTCGCTGTTTGGCCCGCAGGTCGGCATGCTGGCGTTTTCCGCACTGCCGCGCCATATTCCTCTGGCGCTGTTGATCAGCCTGCTGGCGGCCTATGTGGTCTACCTGCTCACCGCTAACCGTATGAGCCTGTCTTATCACATCGGTCATGCCATTACCCACCGGGAGTTCCGCGTTTACTGCCAACCGATCATTCACAGCGATACCGGCCGCTGCGCCGGCGTCGAGATGCTGCTGCGTTGGAAAAAGAAACGGCAGGGATGGATATCGCCAGACGTGTTTATCCCGCTGGCCGAGCAGCATGAGCTGATCATTCCGCTGACCCGCTATCTGATGAACACCGTGACGGAAAATCTGCAGCTGTTCCCGCCGCGGCCGTCGTTCTACATCAGCATCAACGTCGCGGCCGAGCATTTTAAAACGCTCAACATCATCGACGATATCCGCCAGATTTGGCTGCCGGCGCACCCAATGCCGTCACTGATGCTGGAGCTGACCGAGCGCACCGCGCTGTCGGCCATCCAGCATGACCAGATCCGGACGCTGAAAGACATGGGTATCATGCTGGCCATCGACGATTTCGGTACCGGCCACAGTTCGCTGAGCTACCTGAAAAACCTCAGCCCGGACGTGTTGAAGATTGACCGCGGGTTTACCGCGGCCATCGGCACCGACGCGGTAAACGCCACGGTGACCGACACCATCATTACGCTGGCGCAGCGGCTGAAGCTGAAGTTGGTGGCTGAAGGGGTAGAAACGGCGGAACAAGCTGACTACCTGCGCTCACGCGAGGTCAATGCCCTGCAGGGGTATTATTTCGCCAAACCGATGCCGATCCACGTTTTCCCGCTGTGGTTGCAGCAGTACGAATCGCGCGTCAGGCATGCGCAAGAGGATCCGCCGGAGGCCTGAGCCTCCGGCGAACGGGTTACGACTGCGTCGGCTCGTTAAAGACGACGCGGGTGACACGCACCAGTTCGATGCGGTATTCGGAGACGTCGACGATATCGAAACGCAGGTGGTTCAGCTCGATAGTATCCCCCACCACCGGCATCTGGCCGTAGTGGGCCAACAGCAGCCCCGCCAGGGTGGCGTAGTCCGCGGTTGGGCTCACCAGGTCATCGCAGGCCAGCGCCTGTTCCAGCGAGTGCAGGTCGGTCCCGCCCTTCACCAGCCAGCCGTCGCCTTCCGCCACAATGTCCGGGGTTTCATCTTCGTCCGGGAATTCACCGGCAATCGCTTCCAGCACGTCCAGCGGCGTCACCAGCCCTTGCACGACGCCGAACTCGTTGGTGACCACCACCAGACGCCCTTTGGCGCGACGCAGCACCGCCAACAGCTTGATGACGTCCATGGTTTCCGGCACCACGATCGGCGGCGTGCGGGCGGCGAACTCGGCGATATCTTCACCCTGCTCCAGCGCCACCAGCAGATCCTTGGCGCGCACCACGCCAACAATCTCATCCACCGAATCGCGGCACACCGGGAACAGGCTGTGCGGCGTGTCCAGCAGCTGTTCGCGCACCTCTTCGCGGGAGCGCTCGCAATCGACCCAGGAAATCTCGGTGCGCGGCGTCATCACGCTGCGCAATGAGCGCGAGGCCAGCGTCAGCACGCCGCTGATCATATAACGCTCTTCCTCCGCAAAGGTTTCATCCCGCGGCAAGGCGACCGCATCGTCCGTCTGCTGCGCGCGCTGCAGCCCCATCAGGCGCATGATCGCTTCCGCAGTGCGCTCGCGCATCGGGCGACGCGCCTGATGCTTGATGAAGTTGCGACGCGCGATCTGGTTGAACAATTCAATCAGGATCGAGAAGCCGATCGCGGCGTACAGATAACCTTTAGGAATATGCAAGCCGAAGCCTTCGGCGATCAGGCTCAGGCCGATCATCAACAGGAAGCTCAGGCACAGCACCACAATGGTCGGATGCGCGTTAACGAAGTTAGTCAACGGTTTGGACGCCAACAGCATCACCGCCATCGCGATCACCACCGCCGCCATCATCACCGGCAGATCGTTCACCATGCCCACGGCGGTAATCACCGCATCGAGCGAGAACACCGCGTCGAGGATGACGATCTGCACCACCACCGCCCAGAACTTGGCGTAACCGCGGTTGGCGCCGTCCTGGTGCGTCTGCCCTTCCAGCCGTTCATGCAGCTCCATGGTGGCTTTGAACAACAGGAACACCCCGCCGAACAGCAGGATAAGATCGCGGCCCGAGAAGCTGAAATCGCCGACGCTGAACAGCGGCGTGGTCAGCGTCACCATCCAGGAGATCACCGACAACAGGCCCAAACGCATCAGCAGTGCCAGCGACAGGCCGATGATGCGTGCTTTATCACGCTGCTTCGGCGGCAGCTTGTCGGCCAAAATGGCAATGAACACCAGGTTGTCGATGCCCAGCACGATTTCCAGCACCACCAGCGTAAGCAACCCCGCCCAAATAGAGGGGTCCATTAAAAATTCCATATCAGACTCCAGAGAAAAGTGGGAATGAGCGCAGGAGGCTCAGACGTGACGATGCCGCCGCTGCATGGGCGCAGTCGACAATAGCAAGGTGACGGGATGGGATTACCGGGTGGTGGCCGAGCGGCCGAACAGCATATGTAACGCCAGCAGGTGGCGGGTGAAACCTGGAAAAACAGTAACTTCGGTGACAGTCCATAGGGAGGGCTGAGGCCCTTCACTCCTTAGTGATGAAAGAGGAAATTACTGTATCAGGATTTTTCTGGCGGACAAAGCGGCTTTTTCAACGGCGGTTTAAGGTTGCGCCCTGTCATCTCGCCCACGACCGCTAAGATTTATCCGAGCATTCAATAGCGGAGCAACGTCACAAAAAATATTTTTTCACTCACTAAAATAAATGACGCGTTCGTGAAGTATCGCGCACAGGCATTTGAAACTGCGTGAGAAATGTTAGGCGTGCGTTTCTTTTTTTCTACCATAATGTATCTGAACCGCGGAAGTGACTGCCAAGACGGCACGGAAGAACGATATACACCGTGCCTGGAGTTCAACGAGGAGGTAGCGAGTGGCAATAGCTATTATCATCGGCACACACGGGGCTGCAGCGGAACAACTGCTGAAAACGGCGGAGATGCTATTGGGCGAGCAGGACAACGTCGCCTTTATAGACTTCGTTCCCGGTGAGAATGCCGAAACGTTAATCGTCAAGTACAACGAAAAAATCAGTGGATTGGATACCAGCGGCGGCGTGCTGTTCCTGGTGGATACCTGGGGCGGCAGCCCGTTCAACGCCGCCAGCCGCATTGCGGTCGATAAAGACAACTATGAGGTCGTCACCGGTGTCAACATTCCGATGCTGGTGGAAACCTTCATGGCGCGGGACGATAACCCCGCTTTCGATGAACTGGTGGCGCTGGCGTTGGAAACCGGCCGTGAAGGCGTGAAAGCGCTGAAAAAACCGCAGGAAGAACCCGCAAAACCCGCAGCACCCGCCCCGAAAGCCGCTGCTCCTCAGGCGCCGTTGGGGCCGAACGATCACATGAAAATCGGCCTGGCGCGTATCGACGACCGCTTAATCCACGGCCAGGTCGCCACCCGCTGGACCAAAGAGACCAACGTCAGCCGTATCATCGTCGTCAGCGATGAGGTCGCCGCCGACCATGTGCGCAAGACCTTGTTGACCCAGGTTGCCCCGCCGGGCGTCACCGCTCACGTGGTGGACGTGGCGAAGGCCATCCGCGTCTGGAACAACCCGAAATACGCCAACGATCGCGTGATGCTGTTATTCACCAACCCGACCGACGTTTGGCGTCTGGTGGAAGGCGGCGTGGAGATTACATCCGTCAATATCGGCGGCATGGCGTTCCGTCAGGGGAAAACCCAGGTGAACAACGCCGTTTCCGTCGATGAAAAAGATATCGAAGCGTTTAAGAAGCTGAACGACCGCGGTATCGAGCTGGAGGTGCGTAAGGTCTCGTCCGACAGCCGGCTAAAAATGATGGACCTGATTAACAAACTCAATTAGTGGCGCCAGCCGCTGATTATTTTACTCAGAGCTTTTTTGGTCATAGGAGAAGTGCAATGGAGATCACCACTCTTCAGATTGTGCTGATATTTATCGTTGCCTGTATCGCCGGGATGGGTTCCGTCCTCGACGAGTTCCAGTTCCACCGCCCGCTGGTCGCCTGTACCCTGATCGGCTTCATCCTCGGCGACATGAAAACCGGCATCATCATCGGCGGTACGCTGGAAATGATCGCCCTCGGCTGGATGAACATCGGTGCGGCAGTCGCGCCGGATGCCGCCCTGGCGTCCATCATCTCTACCATTCTGGTCATCGCCGGTGGGCAGAGCGTCGGCGCCGGTATCGCGCTGGCCATTCCGCTGGCGGCGGCCGGCCAGGTGCTGACCATCATCGTGCGCACCCTCACCGTGGCCTTCCAGCACGCGGCGGACAGCGCGGCGGAGCGCGGCAGCCTGCGCGCCATCACCTGGATCCACATTGGCGCCCTGCTGCTGCAGGCGATGCGTATCGCCATCCCTGCGGTCATCGTCGCCATTTCGGTCGGCACCGCCGGGGTACACGCCCTGCTCAACTCGATCCCGGAAGTGGTCACCAGCGGCCTGAACATCGCCGGCGGCATGATCGTCGTGGTCGGTTACGCAATGGTGATTAACATGATGCGCGCCGGCTACCTGATGCCGTTCTTCTATCTCGGTTTCGTTACCGCCGCCTTCACCAACTTCAACCTGGTGGCGCTCGGCGTCATCGGCGTGGTGATGGCCGTGCTGTATATCCAGCTCAGCCCGAAATACAACAAATCTCAGGTTGTCCAGGCCGGCCCGGCTAACGCGAACGATCTCGATAACGAACTCGACTAGGAATAGGTGAGAGAAATGGTTGATACAACTGCTCAAAAGAAACTCACGCCGGCCGACATTCGCGGCGTATTCCTGCGCTCTAACCTGTTCCAGGGGTCATGGAACTTCGAACGCATGCAGGCGCTGGGTTTTTGCTTCTCGATGGTGCCGGTGATCCGTCGCCTGTATCCGGAAAACAATGACGATCGCAAACAGGCGATCAAACGCCACCTCGAGTTCTTCAACACGCACCCTTACGTGGCGGCGCCGGTGCTCGGCGTGACCATGGCGATGGAAGAGCAACGCGCCAACGGCGCGCCGATCGACGACGGCGCGATCAACGGCATCAAGGTCGGTTTGATGGGGCCGTTGGCAGGCGTCGGTGACCCGATCTTCTGGGGCACCGTGCGGCCGGTGTTCGCCGCGCTCGGCGCCGGCATCGCCATGAGCGGCAGCCTGCTCGGACCGATCCTGTTCTTCGTGCTGTTCAACCTGGTGCGCCTGCTGACCCGCTACTACGGCGTGGCCTACGGTTACCGTAAAGGGGTGGATATCGTCAACGACATGGGCGGCGGTTTCCTGCAAAAACTGACGGAAGGAGCGTCCATTCTCGGCCTGTTTGTGATGGGGGCGCTGGTCAACAAGTGGACGCACGTGAATATCCCGCTGGTGGTGTCCAAGATAACCGACCAGACCGGGCATACCAACGTCACCACGGTGCAGACTATCCTCGACCAGTTGATGCCGGGCCTGGTGCCGTTGCTGCTGACCTTCGCCTGCATGTGGCTGCTGCGCAAGAAAGTCAACGCGCTGTGGATCATCATCGGCTTCTTCGTCATCGGTATCTTTGGCTATTGGATTGGCCTGCTGGGCCTGTAATCGTTCGGAACGGCCGGGGGGCAACCCCCGGCTTTTTTATGTGTGGAGCACGAGATGTCACTGACCGACGCCGTACTGATGCTGTTCATCGCCCTGCTGTTGCTGTATTCGCTGTATGACGAATTCGGCATGGATCTGCTGAAAGGCAAAACGCGGCTCAAAGTGCCGCTCAAACGCCGCAACCGGCTCGACAGCCTGATTTTCGTCGGCCTGATCGCCATTCTGATTTACCGTAACGTCACCACCAACGGCGCGGCATTAACCACTTACCTGCTTATTTCTTTGGCGCTGCTCGCCATCTATATCGCTTATATTCGCTCGCCCAAAATGGTGTTTAAAGCGCACGGTTTTTTCTTCGCCAATGTGTTTGTCGAATATAACCGCATTAAAGCCATGAATTTATCGGAGGATGGCATTCTGGCCATCGACCTGGAACAGCGCCGGCTGTTGGTTCAGGTAACTCACCTGGACGACCTGGAGAAGATTTATCACTTTTTCGTTGATAATCAATAAATAAAAATAAATCCATTCCGTTATCGCTCAAACCCCGCGCTGCTTGTGGACAATTAATCGGCAGCGCCATTTCCTTTCTGACTATTATTTCCGCAACATTGTTACCCCCGGCTACATTATATTCCCGCATGAACTCAGATTAATGAAAACGAGTCTCAATTAAGAGCCAATATTGCCAAAGAATAAGGTTGTCGATGGCTGAAATAATATGGTATGGTTGCGCCGTCATTGGGGAGTAGCCGGTTTCTGGAGAATAAAAACCAGAAACGCCCGTATCAACATACTCGTTTCGCCGTATGAAACGTGGTGCGGGCAGCCAGGTAAGGTTGGCGAGACCATAGACACGTAACTCCGTCGTTTGGTTGGGGGTGGGTTACGTGTATATGGAGCCACCCGGCCGAGGCTATTTCACATGAACCTTTCAGCAACGCTTATTCTCGCTTTCGGCATGTCCATGGATGCTTTCGCTGCTTCAATCGGCAAAGGCGCCAGCCTGCATCAACCCCGTTTTCGCGAAGCGATCCGCACCGGCCTGATCTTCGGCGTGGTGGAAGCGATCACCCCGCTCATCGGTTGGGCCATCGGCCTGTTCGCCAGCCAATACATCATGGAATGGGACCACTGGGTCGCCTTCTCGCTGCTGTTCATTCTCGGCATGCGCATGATCGTCGAAGGGGTGCGCAACAGGCCCGACGAAGAAGAGAAGGTCAAACGCCATGGTTTCTGGTTATTGGTCGCCACCGCCATCGCCACCAGCCTCGACGCCATGGCGATCGGCGTCGGCCTGGCCTTCCTGCAGGTGAATATCGTGCACACCGCGATGGCCATCGGCTGCGCCACCATGATCATGGCGACGCTGGGCATGATGATCGGCCGCTTTATCGGCCCGCTGCTCGGCAAACGCGCCGAGATCCTCGGCGGCGTAGTGCTGATAGGTATCGGCGTCAACATCCTGCTGGAACACCTCGGCTACCTGGCCTGAGGCGACCGAACTGCAAAAAAAACCTGCCGCGGCAGGTTTTTTTGTTTCTGGACGCGCGCCTTTTAAGCACGACGTCGGTACAGCGCCAGGACGAAATCCGTCTCGCACACAAACTCCCCGTCCTCGGCCAACCGCTGTTGCACCTCCGGCGTGGCGCGCCAGGCGAACGGCGTCATCTGCAGCAGGTTGGCGGCCTGCGCGCCCGGCAAGGTCATCGTATAGGCCAGCGCCTCTTTGCGCTCGCAGTCGAACCCATCGAACTGTTCGTCCTGTTCGGCATGCAGCTGCACCTGCTGGTACACCCGCTCTTTCAGCTGGTACAGATGACGTGGGCCCGGCGAAACCGTCACTACCACGCCGCCCGGCTTCACCACCCGCGCCAGCTCCTGCGCCTTGCAAGGGGCGTAGATGCGCAAGACCGCATCCAGCGCCCCGTCGGCGAACGGCAAACGGTGGCTGGAGGCGACGCAGAACGAGACCGCCGGATAACGTTTAGCGGCATAGCGGATCGCCACCTTCGCGACGTCCAGCCCATAGACCGCCATATTGCGCCCCAGGGCCAGCCGTGAGGCCACGGCGGCGGTGTAATACCCTTCCCCACAGCCTATGTCCAACAACGCGCCAGCATCGGCCGCCAGCGCCACATCCAGCCACTCGGCCACCTGCGCTTGCAGCGGCTGATAATATCCGCCGTCAAGAAACACGCGCCGCGCCTGCATCATTTCCGCGCTGTCTCCCGGCTGCTTCGATCGCTTGTGCTGTACCGGCAGCAGATTGACGTAGCCCTCTTTGGCCTGATCGAACTGATGATTGCCGTCGCAACGCCATTGTTGAGATGAAAAATGCAGCGGCTGATGACACAGGGGACATTGATAAGACATGAATGGGCTTCCAGAGAGACAGGGCGCGGCTAGTCTAAAGAAGGCGCCGGTTTGATGCAAGGCGCATCCCCGCTCGCTTTCATCGCCAACAACACCTGGCCAAGCGGGGAAAAAGCTGGCTACACTGAGAGTCTGTTTTCTCACGCAGGTGAAAATAATTTATGAGCGATCGTTCCGCGCTGCTCGATGCGGTGCCCCACATTCAGCACGGCTTCGGCAGCAAACTCGCGCTGCTGCCGGGGCATCTGCTGCCCTACAGCGCCACATTGCCGGAAAAGAAGCAGGTGCATGGCACCCGCATCGTCGATGTGCTGCAACCGGCGCAGACGTGCGGTGAGGCCGATGGCTTCTACACGCGCCAGCCCGGCATTCTGCTCAGCGTGCTGACGGCGGATTGCCTGCCGGTGCTGTTCAGCCGTCGTGACGGCGGCGCCATCGCGGCGGTGCACGCCGGCTGGCGCGGGTTGCTGGACGGTATTCTGGAACAGATGGCGGCCCGCATTCGCCAGGACGGCGACACCGCCGATTGGGTGGCCTCCATCGGCCCCGCCGCCGGCCCGTGCTGTTACGAAGTTGACGAAGCGCTGGTGGAAAACTTTAAACAGCGTCTGCCGCTGCCCGCTACGCTGATCAGCCCGCACTATCGGCATCTGGATCTGGCCGCGATCGCCGAATACAAGCTGACGGCGCTCGGCTTCGCCGCCGTTGACCGCTCAGGCAGTTGCACTATCTGCACGCCGGACGTCGATCCGCAGCGGCCGCAGCGCTTCAAATACACCAGCTATCGCCGCAACAGCCATCGGCGCGCGCAGGATCCGACGCATCCGGGCATTAAAGGCCGCAACCAGTACGCCGGCATCGTCATCGTCGCCGAATGACGGAAACGAAAAAGCCCGCGCGAAGGCGGGCTTTTTGTACAGCTGACGCTGATTAGATAGCAGTAACGTTTACTGCAGATGGGCCTTTCTGGCCATCTTGGATTTCGAACTCAACGTTCTGGCCTTCAGCCAGGGTTTTGAAGCCGTTACCCTGGATTGCAGAGAAGTGTACGAACACGTCTTTGCTGCCGTCAGCCGGGGTGATGAAACCGAAACCTTTAGACTCGTTGAACCACTTAACTTGACCTTTGATCTTTGCCATCTTGAGTATTTCCTTTGGATTGTTTAAACCGCCCGTAGGCGTTACATAGACAAACTAGAGTCGTTACTGCTTGAGGCACTAAGATAAGGATCGGCAGAGAAGCGGTATTCAACGCTAACGTCTTTACTCAGAACTTCTTTACTGAAAATGCCACACATATACAGAACTGTACCTCGTTTTACCCAGATGCGTTATCACATACTCTGTATGCGATGGCAAGCCATTTTTAATCACTGAACGACATGTCGCACATATTTGAAACGGTCGAGAGCCACATTTGCTTAAATAGGCCAAAAGATGTTGAAGCATCGGCTATTTTCTGCTTGCCAAAATCACTGCGCCAGACCCCGCATTCTGCTGGCGTTTTAACAAAACTTTCATCGTATTGACGCCTATCTGCCTCATCATTTCCGCTTTTTTGCCGCTTATAGCGTTAAAAAATTTGAATCTTTATGGAATTTGATATGCAACATTTGAATATCGATGAACGGGGGCCAATTTATTCATCGCTCCTCCGACCATTTACCGCCGGAAAGCCCATTCATCATCGGCTTTCAGCCCTGCCGCCAAACGGCGCGGGCGAGCACGGCGCACGGGCCAGTGGTGACGCATCCGCCCTGCACAACGGATGCATAAACATGCAAAGCGCCGGCACCTCTCCCGCTTGCCGGTGGGTTCATCATAAATAATCCGAATATCATTAACCTCAATAGCCGGAATAGTCTTATCAATAACGAAAGTTCAACGTTGAATTAAATCCTGAAAACAAGGGGGTTATTTGAATCACCACCCGCGCTTATCAATTCGGCTAATTACAACCGCGCTTTCAAACCGTTGGTTTTATTCATCCCGCAGCGCCGCCGGGTGGTGATGAGGTAACGCAGACGGTGAGTCCTGCAACGCGATGCGCTCGCCAATCTTCAGCGGATGGAATTGATGCTGTTCCAGCCCCGCTTCACTCAACGCCAGGTTCAACTGCTGCGGCGGCTCGTCCAGCGATTCATCCGCCAATTCGAACACCCCCCAATGAATGGGAATGGCGCGCGGCTGATTCAGTTGACGGTACAGCGTCACCGACTGCTGCGGATCCATATGCTGCTCCTGCATAAACCAGCGCGGCGCATAGGCGCCGATGGGCAGCGCCGCCACGTCGAACGGCCCCAGCCGTTGACCGATCTCCGCCAGCCGTTCCGAATAGCCGCTGTCGCCGGAAAAATAAAACCGCAGCGCCGGATGGTGGATCACCCAGCCGCACCACAGCGAGCGATTGCGATCCCACAGCGTGCGCATGCTCCAGTGCCGCGCCGGCGTGGCGTAGACCGTCAGCTCGCCCAACGGCAGACTCTGCCACCAGTCCAGCTCATGCACCTTCAGCCGATAACGGCGGAACCAGCGCTTCAAGCCGAGCGGCACGATGAACTCGGCCTGAGGGAAACGCCGCGCCAATTGCCGCACCGTGCGCCTGTCAAGGTGGTCATAATGGTTATGGGAGATCAGCACCGCATCCACCGCCGGCAGTTGCTCCACCGTCAGCGGCGGCGGCGTTCTGCGCTTCGGGCCGTAAAAGCTCAGCGGCGATGCGCGTTGGGACAACACCGGATCGATCAGGATATAGCGCCCGCTCAACCGCAGCAGCATCGAGGCATGCCCCAACCACCAGACGCTGTCGCCACTGCCGCTGAGATCGGCCGGCTGCCACCAGCGTTCGGTAAATTGCGCGTAGCCCTGCTGCGGCGGCTTGGGCAACCCCTGGCGCTTGCGCTCATCTTGCCAACGTTGAAGATCCCCCTCCTGACGCCGCGAAGGTTCCGGGTTGCGAAATCCCTCCGGCGTGTGATGCGCCTTGGCCGCGTCGTAATAACGGTTGATTCTTTTCATCCAGCGTCTTCTCCCGACCCTCAGCGCCCTGCACGGGCATGACTTTCAGTGTAACAAACCCGATGAAGCTCGCACTTCGTCAGCCGTGCGCTGCATTGAGGGAGCTTTTGCCGTATGCTGTTGTCTCACTTCGGTGAGACAGCCAGGGCCGCCAAGAGCCCGTTAAGACTCTCTTAAGAACTTTGTGATTGACTTGTAGGGCATACAGAAAAGGAGAAGTTATGAGTCGTTCGACATCCCGCAAATCAGGCGCAGGCCTGGGGCGCCGTATTCGCAGCGCGCTGCTGGCGCAGAAGCAATACTGGAAAATGTATTTCGCCATGAAGCTGCGCCGCGTGCGCGTGCCTGCACCGCTGGTGCTGCTTGGCGGTTCGCTGCTCGGGTTCTTCATGCTGACCCTGCTGATGCTCAGCGTGGTGACCATCGACGTCATCAGCACCCTGCTGCTGCTGTGCCGGAAACTGCTGGGACGGGGTGACGGTGAGGGGCGCGCCTTTATGCCGCGCAGCTGACGAGAAGAGCGCGGAGGCGCAATACGCCTCCGCGCGCAGATTAACGCTTGGCGCCTTTGCGGCGCGTCAGCATGAACCCGCCCCACAGCACTGCAACCCACACCGGCATCAGCAGCACCGAAATGCGGATCCCTTCGCTGAAATACATAATCACTAAAATCAGGCCGAGGAACGCCAGGCACAGATAGTTGCCGAACGGATACCACAGCGCCTTAAAGCTCGGAATGACGCCCTGACGGTTCTTCGCCGCACGGAATTTCAGGTGCGCCAGGCAGATCATCACCCAGTTGATCACCAGGGTGGACACCACCAGCGCCATCAGCAGCTCAAACGCCTTGCCGGGCATCAGATAGTTGATCAGCACGCCGATCGAGGTAATCAGCGCCGACAGCGCGATGGACAGCACCGGCACGCCGCGCTTGTTGACGCGCGTCAGCGCTTTCGGCGCATTGCCCTGGCTGGCCAGCCCGAACAACATGCGGCTGTTGGCGTAAACGCCGCTGTTGTAGACCGACAATGCGGCGGTCAGCACCACCACGTTGAGCACCGTCGCCACCAGATTGCTGTTCAGCGCATGGAAGATCAGCACGAACGGGCTACCGCCCTCCACCACTTGCCCCCACGGATAAAGCGAGAGCAGTACGGTCAGCGAACCGATATAGAAAATCAGAATGCGGTACACCACCTGATTGGTCGCTTTAGGAATGCTGCGACGCGGATCGGCGGCTTCCGCCGCGGTGATGCCCACCATCTCCAGCCCGCCGAACGAGAACATGATCACCGCCATCGCCATCACCAGCCCCGAGAAGCCGTGCGGCATAAAGCCGCCCTGCTGCCACAGGTTGGTGATGCTGGCCTGTGGCCCGCCGTTGCCGCTGGCCAACAGCCAGGCGCCAAACACGATCATGCCGACAATCGCCACCACCTTGATGATGGCGAACCAAAACTCGGTTTCGCCGTACAGGCGCACGTTCACCAGGTTGATCAGATTGATCAACACAAAGAACAGCGCGGCGGACGCCCAGGTGGGGATCTCTGGCCACCAGTACTGAATGTAGATGCCGACGGCGGTCAATTCCGCCATGCCGACCAGAATGAACATCGCCCAGTAGTTCCAGCCGGAAAGGAAACCGGCGAAATCACCCCAATATTTATAGGCAAAGTGACTGAAAGATCCGGCGACCGGCTCCTCCACCACCATTTCGCCCAGCTGGCGCATGATCAAAAACGCGATAAAACCGCCGATGGCGTAGCCCAACAGCACGGCGGGGCCGGCCATTTTAATGGTTTGCGCAATGCCGAGAAATAAACCGGTGCCGATGGCGCCCCCGAGGGCAATAAGCTGTATGTGTCTGTTTTTTAATCCGCGTTTTAGCGGGGTATCCTGATGCTGACCGCCCATCTTATCCTCATATGGCGTACCTCATTGCCGTTATCGGCCAAGATTTCACCAATCAATAAATGTATCTGCGGGCGGCTTTTTAACACTTAACCCCGTGAGCATCAAGGAGTAGCGCCCCGAGACGGCAGACCGGAGCGCGATTTTTTAACCGAGGGAGAGCGGGTAACGTCGGCGTTCAGCCAGGCATACCGCACAGTTTGGTCAGGTTGCGCGCGCCGATCATCAGCGTGGCGACATAAGATTGGCGACGCGTAACCACTTCCACCGCCACGCGATCGTTTTGATATTTTATCAGATAGGTCGAGGGCCAGCCCTGACGGCGCTGGCCGAAGCTTTCGGCATGACGATCGATCGCCGCATGGGCAATCACCAGATGAGACAAGTTTTTATCACCTTTGATAATGCGCTTCATAAACAGCCTCCGCCAACGACAGCTCTGTTATTAGAAAAAGGAGAAACTCTTACCAATCACCGGTATTTTTGCGAATCAGTTAGCCTGTCGGCTCATCAGAAAACAGATCATCGCCGCGCGCAGCGGGCTGGCGCTGTCGGCCTGCCATTCACCGCCCTGGGTGCTCATGCGCGCCTGCCACTGTGGGCTGTCGCTGTGGTTGTCGGGGTTCAGACTGATTTTGTTGGCGCAAATGATCGGCCAGGCGTCGGAGGGATTCTTGCAGTAATCTTTACCTTTCACGCCGCCGTAGGGATACCACTTGTCCGGGTTCTCCCCGGTCAGCAGCGCAATGCTGCGGTTCACTTCGGCATCGCTTTCTTCGTACCATTAATCATCGGCTTTATCCATCTTTTGTAAGGTTCGCGCTACATTACGATGTCTGTAAGACAGTTTTATGACAGCGTCGCCGGTTTTCACATTATCTGCACTAATGTTTCGCCCCCTTTAACTTTTCTCCCCTTCTGCGTACACTTTTCGTCTGTTTAGCGCCCAGGAAACGCACGCATGTTGACCGGCCTCAACCACCTGACGCTCGCCGTCAGCGATCTCGATCGCAGCTTCGATTTTTACCGTCATCTGTTGGGGTTTACCCCTCACGCCCGCTGGCAAGGCGGCGCCTATCTGTCGTTGGGGGCGTTGTGGCTGTGCCTGTCATTGGATGAGGCCCGCACGCAACCACGGGCGCGTGATTACACCCATTACGCCTTCAGCGTCGCGCCGGAACACATTGAACGGGTCAGCGAGCGGCTGCGCCAGAGCGGCGCAGAAGAGTGGAAAAACAATCGCAGCGAGGGCGAGTCGCTCTATTTTCTCGATCCTGATGGGCATCAGTTGGAGATCCATGCCGGCGATCTGGCCAGCCGCCTGGCGGCATGCCGGGAAAAACCGTATCAGGGCATGGTATTTTACTGAAGCGCCCCGGCGGCGCAGCGCCGGCCGGAGCAGGGTGTTCAACGTTCGGGGATAAAACCTTTAAAATCCAGCGCGGGGCTGAGATCGTCGTCATCAGCATCGCCGCCGTCGGCGCGAGCGCTGTGCGCCAAACGCTTCAACAGCGCCGTTTGTTGACGTTGCTGCTCGGCAATTTCCTGCAGCAGGCGAATCTGCTCGTTGGCGCGCACGCTGGCGCGGTTCACCAGGAACCAAACCCAGAGCCCCACCAGCAACGCCACGGCGGCGAGAGCCAACGACAACAGGCCGTTCTGGCCAAAACCTAAATCGTACATGGACAACCCTATCTACTGCGAAATTCAGGCCGCCATCTTAACACTCGCGGCGGCCGGGCGAACATCCCTGCCAAAAATTGCTTACCAGGGTACGAAGCGCGTCACCGAACAGATGCCCAGCGCAAAATTTCCACCATCGTCGCAATAGCTGTCCAGCGCCAACAGGTAGAAAAACAGGCAGGCAGCGACGGCCGTCATTATCACGAGGATTTTTTTTCGCAACAAATTTAGCAGCCTCATTGTTATCAGGATGGTCTATCGCGCATGTTATCACAGCAAAGTTAAACGAAGTTTAACTTGTCGTTTAGATTTCTGGCTATCGCCCGGTTTTCAGACTGTTACCCTTGCCCTCGCGCTGGCGCCGTGGCTAGATGAACCCTCAGGGATAACGAGGAAACGCAATGAGCAGACTGATTAAGTGGGTACTGGTATTGGCGGTCATTTACGGCGGCTTTTTGATCTCGGGCTACGGCGTGCTGATCGGCAGCAACAAGAACGTCGGCGGATTGGGATTGCAGTGCAAATACCTGACGGCGCGCAACGTGGCGATCGCCCAGTACGTCAATGGCGACAACGGTTTCATCGGCGTGACCGACTGCCCGCTGTTCAAGAAAATCGAAACGGTGGTGGATTAACCGCCACCGCCCGACGCCGTCGCTCTGCGGCGGCTCCGCCTCAATCGCGGGTAAACTTCAACTCGATCAGCGCAATCGCCTTGTCAATCGCTCTGCGGGTCACCGGATCGGCGCCGGCGGGATGCGTGGAGAAATCGATGCTTTTGAGCTGGCCCGCCATCTTGTCGCGCACTTCGGTCGGCGCAATCACGTCGATAACGTCCAGAATCTGTTTAATGACCAGTTGGCAAGCGACCAGATCGGAAGCCAATTCCTGCTCGTTGCTCAGCATGTCAGACATAATAACTTTCCCTCTTGATTCAAACGCCGCACAGAATAGCATGCCGCCTGCGCCATTGCCCGCCCTCCCCGCCTTTTTCCCCATTCTGCGCACCGCCGGGCAAAAGCCCGCGGCAGATTAGCCTATACTTGCAGCATGACGGTGATAAAAACATCCGTAACCTAAGCCACAACCAACAGGAGATAGTTATGGCGAATCACAATGTGAAATCCTGGGCAACAGTGCGTGAAACTTCGGTGGAAATTGCCGAAGCTATTTTTGAACTGGCAGGGAACGATGAAGTGTTGGCGCAGAAGATCTGGGAAGAAGGCAGCGATGAAGCGCTGGAAAAGGCTTTTGCCAAAACCACCGCAGACCAGCTTTATTGGGGAGAGGAAACCGTCGAGCGTAAAAACGTTTAAGCCGCCAGGCAACAAAAAGCCCGGGTTTCTGGCCCAGGCTTTCCCGATTAGCGCTCACCCCGCTCAGCGGCGTGCATCTCTGCTTGCTCTCACGGTTCTTCACCTCCCACACCTTCCGCATTTTTCATGCTCATCACCGGCGTCGCCATAAAAGCGCCGACGCCCACGATTACAACCAGAGTAATAACCACTGTCATTAACATGCGATCACCCCATCAACGTTGAGTTGTTACGGCTGACTCTGTTTTGGCGGTTCTTGCTGCGGTCTGCTCCGCGTCACCCACCGCGGCGGCGACAGTCTCAGATTAGCCGTTTTTCCTTTCGGCTGACAAGCGGCGGTTCAACGGTTTTTCCGAATCATGCCCCGTCATCGGCGGCGTTTTTTGTCCGCGGCGGCAAGTTGTGTATACTTCACCGCTATGTAGATCTCACACTGACGCACTGATGATACAAGAACACCATCTCTCATTGGTCTGCGCCCTCAGCAAATGGGTCGAAACTCACCTCGGACGAGTGATCCATCTCGAAGAGCTGGCCGAGTACTCCGGCTACTCGCTGTGGCACATGCAGAAGCTGTTCAAAGAAGCGACAGGGATTTCGCTGGGCAAATACATTCGTGAACGCCGTCTGGCCGGCGCGGTCTATCAACTGCGCAGCAGTGAAGCGTCGATTTTCGATATCGCCCTGGACTTTGGCTTCGGCTCACAGTCCCACTTCACCTACATGTTCAGAAAGCGTTTTAATATCACGCCTTACGATTTCCGCCAGGATCTGAGCGTCGATCTGCACATCGATCCGCCGCTGCACGTCATTCACCAAAAATCCGCCTGATTTTCGCCCGCCGTCAACCGGCGGGTTAACGCGCGCCCCAGACCGCCAGCAGCGCGATCGCGGCCGGCAACGCCTGCACCCACAGGATCTTGCGGCTGGCGGTCAGCCCGCCGAACACGCCGGCCGCCAGCACGCAGCCGAGAAAGAACAGCTGCAGCGCCACATCTTCACGCCAATAGCCCCATACCAAGCCCAGCGCCAGAAAACCGTTATACAGCCCCTGGTTGGCGGCCAAGACCCGCGTGGCTGCGGCGAACTCCGCCGTCGTCCCGAATGCTCGCCTGCCGATCGGCGCGCGCCACAGGAACATTTCCAATACCAGGATATAAAGGTGGAGCGCCGCGATAAGCAGCAGAACAATGTCGGCAATGAGCTTCATGATTATCCAAATAGCGAAATGGGGATGCCGTCAAGTATAAGTGATGAGTGAATATCGCTCACCATCCAAGATAAAAAAACCCGCCGAAGCGGGTTTATGCAGGAGTCATTTTTTGAGGTTAGTGTAATACGGCAACCAACAATGCCGCGACAGAGACCCAAAACAGCGCCGTGGCAACCACGACATGGGACAGTCTTGCACGATAAAGAACTTGGCTCATAATGACCTCACTGACATCAGACTAACGGGAGACAACCTGACTTCCTGAGGATTATCCTAATCTTCTTCCGTTTATCATTATATGCGTCAGATCACTATTTCGTTGAGAAACTTTATATTGTCGTGAAGCTGGAGCCGCGATCACATTTATTGCGCGTTATTAGAGCGAAATAAGTCGAATAATCTCGGCGATTATATCCTAACGCTATCAAACACCGCTCCACGGCAGGCGTGGCGCGGCCATGCGCTCACCGGAATAACCGCTGACCGCCGGAAAACGATCCGTTTCCTGCTCCCACTCGCGCTGAGCCTGAATAATTTCCGCTTTGGTATGGCCAACGAAGTTCCACCAGATAAGGATCTCTTCATTTAACGGCGCTCCACCGATTAATAATCCCCGGCTGCCCTTCTCTGCATTTAACTCAATAGAGTTATTACCCATGCCTAAATAGGCGAATGCGTCAGGTGAAAATGTTTCACCATTAAGTTCAAATGCACCAATTAGGGGCAAAAAGCCGATTTCATAATCATCGCGCAGCGGCAATTGCGCCGTCGCCGCCTCTTGCCATTCCATTTCAATGGCGATTAATGGCGAAAGAGTAAACACCGGTGAACGATAAGCGCCAAATTCCCCGACCAGCAAACGGTGATTCACGCCGTTATTCCGCCACTGCGGCAAATCGGGATAATGATCGAATCGCGGCGCCATGTCGGCATATTCGGCCGGCAACGCAATCCACAATTGTGCGGCGTGCAGTCGTCGGTCCTCGCCCACCGACTGTTCCGTATGCGCGATGCCGTGCCCTGCGGTCATCAGATTGACCTGCCCCGGACGGATCAACTGTTCGCTGCCGAGGCTATCGCGGTGCAGCACCTCACCCTCGATCATCCAGGTAAAGGTTTGCAGACCGGTGTGCGGATGCGGCCCTACGTCCATGCCGGGCGCGGTGCCGTTGAATACCGTCGGGCCGGCGTGATCGAGAAAACACCAGGCGCCGACGGTGCGCCGCTCCCGGGTTGGCAACGCGCGGTTGATAGGAATACCGCCCACTTCGGCATTGCGCACGGCAATGCGCTGGATCTGGCGCGCGCCGTCAACGACAGGGCACTCGCGTGAGGGTGAAAAATGCGCAGGACGTGACTGACTCATCGCAAAGACCTCCTGAATGGCGCCGATTCGCCAAGGATAATCGCCCCAGCTTAGCACAGGACAACGCCCCCTGGAGAGCGACGACGCTCAGCCGCGCTCACGCGGATTAAGGTGTTTTGATGTAGCAGCTTTTAATATCGATATCGTCGTGGGCATGCCTGAGATCGGAGAAATAAGTCACTCCGAAGAGAATCGACACGACCAGCAGTACAGAAACCAACAGGCCGATAATCGCCAACAGTTTGGTTTCATCGTGGAGATTGGGCTCCATTTTCTCTCCCCTAGTTAATGACGTCAGGTCAGCCACAACGTGACCGCCAACGTAAAAATGATCAGTGAGCAGGACGCAATCGCCAAAACGACGATCGCAAATTGCGCATCACCCAAGGTTTCTCTGTAGTTTTTATCCGTCAAGGCGTTACGCTGCTGTTTCACTAAATCGGCTTTCACTCGTTCAACTGCTGCATTGCTGTTTGATGGGGCAAGACACCCCCTCAGAATGGGGGAGCGAAATCCCCCTTCGGCTGCTCAGTCCGCAACCGGGCCATGACGCTACCAACTTTCCCCCCCAGGGTCAACACCGCCGCCGCGGGCCGGCGAGCGCAGGCACACGGTATGTGTAACTTTTATTTAGAGGGAAGGGAAATAAGAGATGCTTATAGCGGAAGCAAAAAAAAGCCCGGCACATCGCCGGGCCAGGGGAGACAGAGGCGTTATTGCGGGATACGCAGCACCTGTCCCGGATAGATCTTGTCCGGGCTCGACAGCATCGGCTTGTTGGCTTCGAAAATTTTATTGTAGAGATTGGCGTTACCGTACATCTCTTTGGAGATTGCGCTCAGCGTATCGCCCTTCTTCACGGTATAGAAGCGGCTCTCGGCGTCGGATTGCGCTACCGCCACCTTGTCTTCCACACCGCTGATGCCCGCTACGTTGCCGATAGCCACCAGAATCTTCTCTTTCAGCTCCTGGCTGACGGCATCGCCGGTCACCACCGCTTTCCCATCGACCACCTGCACATTGACTTTGTCGGTGCCCGGCAGGCCGCTCTTATCGAGATGCTCCTTGAGTTTGGCGCTTTGATCTTCGGCGGAGGCATTGCCGGTGACTGTGTCCCACAGTTTTTCGCCCGCTTCTTTGACAAAGTTAAACAAGCCCATATTCACTCCTTTTGATGGTTGCACTAATGCGTTGATGTAAGGCTTGTTAAGCTTAGCATCGTCAAAAGGATCTGCCATCCGCTCTCGCCCCCAGAAACGGCTGGAGAATTCCGAAAGTGCCGTCTGCGGCGCCTCGTTGGCGTTTTATCGCGCAATGATGCTGAAAAATCGCGCTTTTTTACCTACACTGTTGCAGACAAGGCGGCTCGACGAAGGAGGCTGCAAGATGTACGCATTGGTGATGTTTGTCTGTTATCTGGATGGCGGCTGCAGTGAAATGGTGGTAGACATATTGCGCGACGAACCGCAATGCCTGGTGGCGATGAAGGAACAGAACCTGCGTCACGCCGGCTGTTATCCCATGGAAGAATTTATTGACGGCTTCTGGTTGCCGGCCAGCGAATACTCGGATTTTTGATCCCCTCCCCGCCTGATGCTGAGGAATTTCTGATTTCATCGGAAACTGCATCTTCCTCCGAGGCACAAGGCCGCTGTTTTGCTAAATTGCGGCTCCCGAAGAAGAAAGACAGAGAAAGGTCATGTCAGCATCGGCTCATTCCAACGAGCAATATGAAATTCTGCTGCGCAACGTCAGTCTGGCGTTAGGCGACGCAGTGTTGCAGTTAATCAAAAACCATAAAAAGGTATCCGGCGGCAATATTCTTTCGCAGCTGGTGACAGAGATAGAGCGAGAGCAGGATCAGCAGCGGTTTGCCGCGCTGCGTTCGGCCATCGAGCTGGTGGGGTTGGCGCCAAAAGGCTGAGCGCGCGATACAAACGAAGGCAGGGCTTGCGCCCTGCCTGATTACCGATCCCGACACAGGATGAGGGTAATGAGAGAAACTTAGAAGCGATAGGTCAGGTTGACGGCAACGATGTCGTCGGTGTTCAGCTTCAGTTTGTTGTCGTCGTTCAACTGGTTGATCTTGTAGTCGACGTAGGTGTACATGTTCTTGTTGAAGTAGTAAGTCGCGCCCACTTCCACGTATTTCACCAGATCGACGTCGCCAATCCCTTCAATATCCTTGCCTTTCGACTGCACGTAGGCCAGAGACGGACGCAGACCGTTTTCGAACTGGTACTGGGCCACAACTTCGAAGTTCTGCGTTTTGTTGGCGAAGCCGGAAGTGCCATTGACGCTGATCGGCGTCATGTTGCGGGTATCGGCATACATGGCCGCCAGATAGACCTGGTTGGCGTCATATTTGATTGCGGTGGTCCAGGCGGTGGCCTTGTCGCCTTTACCGTACTGCAACGCTTTCTGATCGCCGGTGCGGCTGGAGTCGGAGAACGCCGCCGCAACGCCGATGCCGCTGCCGCCGATGTCCTGATAGTCCAGAGACATGCCGTAACCGTCGCCGTTTTGCTTGGTTACGCTGCGCTTGTCTTCGTTGTTTTTGCCCTGATACTGCAACGCCAGGTTCAGGCCTTCCACCAAACCGAAGAAGTCACGGTTGCGGTAGGTCGCCAGGCCGTTGGAGCGCGCGGTCATGAAGTTGTCGGTATAGCTGTAGGAGTCGCCGCCGAATTCCGGCAGCATGTCAGTATAAGCTTCAGCGTCGTACACCACACCGTAGTTACGGCCGTAGTCGAACGAGCCATAGTTGGCGAACTTCAGGCCGGCGAAGCCCAGACGGGTTTTGGTGCCGGTGGTGCCCTGCGCTTCATCGTGGTTGGCCTGAACGTTGTATTCCCACTGGCCGTAACCGGTCAGCTGATCGTTGATCTGGGTTTCGCCTTTAAAGCCCAGACGAACATACGTTTTATCTCCGTCTTCACTTTTATCTTTACTGAAAACGTGTTTGGCCGAAACGCGGCCGTACAGGTCGAGTTTATTGCCATCTTTATTGTAGATTTCAGCCGCGTTGGCGAAGGAGGTGACCGCCCCAAGGGCGACAGCTAAGGCTAATACACTGCGTTTCATCATTTATTTTCCTAGATATTATAATTAGAACCCTGCCCGTCACGCCCAATTTATAATTTGGGCTGTGATTTTATCTTTTGGTATTTTATGAGCTCCCCTAATGCTGGGGTGATGTGACATTAGCATCATGAATCAAAACTTAAAATCAAAAAGTTCATGAAACAACGAGGAGAAAGCATGTTTATTTGTAACCATATATTTCAAAAAAGAGAATGCATAAACCATTGAATATAAGAAATTTTTATCACATAACTTATAACCAAAACGGTGCAACGCACCAATTTAGTGCATTTTGGTTTCGTTTTGCGTGCTTTCTGCGCGATTCAAAAGTAACAACAACATTAGCATGGTTATTAAAAACGTTACTTATTTCACATTTTTATCTTAACAAAGTCACCAGGCAATTAAGGCTTTCCGATAACGGCTGAATACGGCCTTTATTCATTCACGTAAAGAAATCCCTATAGGACGAATAAAATTCGATTTATGGCCATTTAAATAGCGGGAAATAGCAGATTAAAATAATGAAAGGAATAAACGGCAGCGCGCTGACGGCGCCGCCGAGGATAAATCAATACAACGTAGAACGGGAAACTTCGCTCAACAGCATGCCGGCGCGCAGGCCCAGCGCCACAGTGGGGTTAGGAAACAGTATCCACGCGCCCTCTTCGCCAACGCGATACTCCTCCTGCGGCTGCTCGCACAGCAACATCCCCGGTTTCAACTCGGTGAAGTTGGCGGTGTCATCATCCAGATGCAGCTTGAAATCCTCGCTGTGTTTGATCAACGAGTGCATCACACGGAATACCCGGATCGCCTCGCCCGCGCGCTCCGGCAACGGCCCCTCGCTGACCGCCGCCCGCAGAGCGCGATCGATGGCGGCGAACTGCTGCAGCTCGTTGCTGCCGAACGGCCGCGCCTTGCCCAGCTCGAGCGTACAGCTCGCCGCATTGAGATGCTCGCTGGAATAGTGGCTGAAAGTCCCGCCCGGCGCACTGTGTACCACCAGCGCATCCAGATCGGCGGCATCCAGCAGCTTTAGCATCGGTTCGCTGTACGGGCGCTTCTGGAAGGGCAAAATGCCAAAGCGCGGCAAATGCGACTCGCGAATGGCGGTGTGCAGATCGTAATGGAAACGCGCCGCCTGTTCGCCATCAAAAAAGGCGGCGAGCGTGCGCTCCAACTGCTGGGCGCGCGCGGTTTCCCCGCTGGCGGCGAAGTTGCGGTAGCGGCCGCCGAACATGCGGTTCATGTCGCTGTGCAGATAGCGCTTGCCCGCCCGCATCGCCGCCGGGTTGCCCAGCACCACCAACAGCCGCACCGTCAGCGGTAACCGGCCGGCAAGGAGATCGCCGACCAGTTGATTGAGCAGTTCAATCGGCGCGGTTTCGTTGCCGTGTACGCCCGCCGACACCACCAACGCCTGGCGATAACGCTGCCGCGGCGTGAGCTCCAACACCCCTTCCCCCAGCCAACGCCAGCGCAGCTGCGGCGTTTCGCCCTGCCATTCGGCGGGTTCTTTCCCCTCCAGCGTCAGGGGCAGTAGATCGATCATGCAGCCTCCCTTAACGTTGGAACGGATAGATGGACCCGAGACCGAGGATCGACGTCAGCGAATCCAACGCCTCGCGCCCTTCGCGCAGCAGCAGCGGATCGGCCAGGTCATCCTGCGTCAGGCGATCGCGGTAATGACGATCCACCCACTCGTTCAGCGTCGCGAACAGCCGATCGTTCATCATGACGCGCGGGTTCACCGCCCGCAGCTCTTGATCGTTGAGCGCCACCCGCAGCCTCAGGCAGGCCGGGCCGCCGCCGTTGCGCATGCTTTCGCGCAAATCGAACACGCGGATTTCATCAATCGGGCCGCCACTGCCGACCATCTCGTTCAGATAACGCCACACGCCGACATGCTGGCGCGACTCTTCCGGCACCACGATCATCATCTTGCCGTTCCGCTTGGTGAGAATTTGGCTGTTGAACAGATAAGTCGCCACCGCGTCCGCCACCGAGACGCGCTCCGTCGGCACTTCGATCGCCACCAGCTCGCTGTCCAGCGTCGCCATCTTGCGGCGCACTTCATCCAGCGCCTGTTGCTGGCGGTAAAACGCCTGCTGGTGGTGGAACAGCACGTTCTGGTTGCTGACCGCAATCACGTCGTTATGGAACACGCCCTGGTCGATCACCGCCGGATTTTGCTGCACGAAGACCGTATGCTGCTCGTCCAATTGGTGCAGGCGAGCGATCGCCTCACCGGCTTCGCGCGTCTGGCGCGCAGGATAACGCGCCGGCGCCGTTTCGCCGCCAAACTCCTGGCGACCGTAAACGAACACCTGCACGCTGCGCCTGGCATAATCGCCGCCCAGCCGGTTATGGTTGGCCGCCCCTTCGTCCCCGAACAACGCCACCTGCGGCAGCGCTTCATGGTGGGCGAAATGCCGGTCGTCGTTAAACATCGCCCGCAAAACGTCGGTGGTCGTTTCCGCTTCAATGGCGCGGTGGAATTTATTGTTCAGGTTAGCGGCGGTGAAATGCACCTTGCCGTCTGCGCTGTCCGCCGAGGGGGACACCGTGGCCGCATTGGCGGTCCACATGCAGGACGCCGAGCTGAGCGCCGACAGCAAACGCGGCGATTGACGCATCGCCTGCGCCAGCACCGCCTCATCGCTGCCGCTGAAACCCAGGCGCCGAAGCATCGGCAAATGCGGCCGCTCCTGCGGCGGTAATACCCCTTGCTGGAAACCGAGATCGGCCAGCGCCTTCATTTTCAGCAGACCCTGCTTCGCCGCCAGCTTCGGGTTCGATACGCTGTTTTGATGCTGCGTAGAGGCCTCGTTACCGAACGACAGCCCGGCATAGTGGTGCGTCGGCCCCACCAAACCGTCGAAATTGACTTCATATCCTGACATGGCTATCCCCTGGGGATGGCCTGCGGCGACGCCATGACGCCGCCGCAGACGATTAACGGAACGACAAGCCCGGCGAGAGCGTCGCCGGCAGCGACAGGCTTTCGCTTTCCAGCGACGCCATCGGCCAGGCGCAATAGTCCGCCGCATAGAAGGCGCTTGGGCGATGGTTGCCGGAAGCCCCCACGCCGCCGAACGGCGCCGCGCTGGACGCCCCGGTCAACGGCTTGTTCCAGTTGACGATGCCGGCGCGCGCTTCCAGCAGCAGCCTCTCGAACAGCTCACGCTGCGGCGAGACCAATCCCACCGACAGGCCGTAGCGCGTTTGGTTGGCGAGCCGCAGGGCCTCGTCGAAATCGCGGTAACGCACGATCGTGGTCAACGGCCCGAAGTACTCTTCGTCCGGCACGCCGGCCACGCCGGTCAGCTCGATGATGCCCGGGCTGAGCAGCGAACTGCCCGGCTCCAGCAGACGCATGGCCAGCAGCGATTTACCGCCCAGCGCCAGCAAGCGCTGCTGCGCTTTCAGCATGTTTTCCGCCGCGGCCGCCGACACTACGCCGCCCATGAACGGCTGCGGTTCGGCATCCCAACGGCCGACGCGCAGCTCGCCCGCCACCTGAACCAAACGCGCGATAAAGGCGTCGCCTTCCGCCCCCTGCTTAACCAAAATGCGGCGTGAACAGGTGCAGCGTTGGCCGGCGGAGATAAACGCCGACTGGATAGCCAGGTTGACCGCCGCGTCGCGATCCTCGAAACCATCGACGATCAGCGCGTTGTTGCCGCCCATCTCCAGCGCCAGGATCTTCTCCGGCTGCCCCGCCAATTGGCGATGCAGGTGGTAACCGGTGCCGGCGCTGCCGGTGAACAACAGGCCGTCGATATCCGCACTGGCGGCCAGCGCCTCGCCGGTTTCCCGGCCGCCCTGCACCAGATTGATCACCCCGTCCGGCAGACCGGCCTTCAGCCACAGCTTCAGGGTCTCCTCGGCGGTCAGCGGCGTCAGTTCGCTCGGCTTGAATACCACGCAGTTTCCGGCCAACAGCGCCGGCACGATATGGCCGTTCGGCAGATGGCCGGGGAAGTTGTAAGGCCCGAACACCGCCAGCACGCCGTGCGGGCGATGGCGCAGCACCGAAGCGCCGTCGGCCATCGCCGTCTGGCTAAAACCGGTGCGCGCCTGATAGGCCTGCAGTGAAATGCCCACCTTGCCGATCATCGCCTGAATTTCGGTCAGGGTTTCCCAGCGCGGTTTGCCGGTCTCGCGGCTGATGGTTTCCGCCAGCGACTGTTTATGTTCTTCCAGCAAAGCGGCGAAGCGTTTCACCAGCTGTTCGCGCTGCTCGAACGGCGTACGTGCCCAGCCGGGGAATGCGGCGCGCGCGGCTTCGCAGGCGGCGGCGACGTCATCGGCGTCGGCGGCGTTGGCGCGCCACAGCGGCTGATTGCCGACCGGATCGGCCTTGCCGAACTCCGCGCCGCGGCCCTGCCGCCAGACGCCGTTAATCAACAGTGCAGGATGGGACATCATGCTTTCTCCTGTGCAATAAGGGGGAGTACCCGCACCGGGCTGCCCTGCTCGACGCCCAGCGCCGCAGCGGTGGCGGCGTTGATATGCAGGCGGTCGTCATACAGATCGGCATTGACCAGCAGTGCGCGGTAATTCTGATAGTTGTCGTTGGCGACCAGATGGACCGGCGCATTGGCGCACATCGGCGTGTCATCCAGCACCACTTTGACCAGGCGGCTCTGCTTCACCGCACGGATGTGGTCGATTTCGGCTTCCAGCGTCGGGCCACCGTCGAAGATATCGACGTAGCCCTGATAGCTCAGGCCTTCCGCCTCCAGCAGGCGCGCGCCGGCAGGGTTTGCGGGTGCACTTCACCGATCACCTTCTGCGCGTCTTCGGCCAGGAAATCGACATACAGCGGATGTTTCGGCATCAGTTCGGCGATAAACGCTTTTTGTCCGGTGCCGCTCAGGTAGTCCGCCTTGGCGAATTCGATGGAGAAGAAACGGTGGCCGACGCTCTCCCAGAACGGCGAACGGCCGTTTTCATCGGAGAAACCGCGCATCTCGGCGATCAGACGGCGGGAGAAGCGTTCACGGAACGCGGCGATAAACAGGAAACGCACCTTCGACAGCAGCTTGCCGTTCTCGCCGTGACGATAGTCCGGATCGAGGAACAGCGTGCACAGTTCCGAATGCCCGGTATGGTCGTTGCTGAGGAACAGCGTCGGCACCGATTTATAGACGTTCAGCTGTTTGGAAGCGTGCACCTGCGTGCCGACGCGGAAGCTGTACCAGGGTTCCGCCAGGCCGACGGCCACTTCGATCGCGCAGACCCCCACCGCCTGCCGGCGCTCGCTGTCTTCCAACACGAACAAATAACACTGGTCACTTTGCGGAAGTTCGCCTTGCCAGGTTTTTAACGCCCGCTCAATGCGTGCCGACAGGGTATCTTCATTTTGCGGCAGCGACGTGAGACCGATACCGGATTTGCCGGCAAGCGTCAGCAAATCCGCCAAATCGCGGCGCTCTATAGGGCGAATAATCATCATAATGCGAACCTCTTCTGAATCAGGCTGCGCCGATGAAGGCGCAGCCCGCTGATTAGCTGCAAATGCGCGCCACGGCGCGCGCGAATCGCGCCAGCCCCTCTTTCACATCCTGCTCAGGGATGATCAGCGACGGCGTGAAACGCACCACGTCCGGGCCGGCGATCAGCGCGATAACGCCTTCTTCGTTGGCCAGTTGGGTGATCTGCTTCGCTTTGCCGGCATAGTCTTTCTTCAGTTGGCAGCCGATCAGCAAACCGCCGCCGCGAATCTCGGCGAAGATCGGATACTGACGGTTGATGTCGTTCAACCCGTCGATGAACCACTGGTGGCGCTGCTTAACGCCTTCCAGCACTTCCGGGGTATTGATGATGGAGAACACTTCCCCCGCCACCGCCGTCGCCAGCGGGTTGCCGCCGTAGGTGGTGCCGTGAGTGCCGACACCCAGCGTTTTCGCCAGCGCATCGGTGGTCAGCATGGCGCCGATCGGGAAGCCGCCGCCCAGCGCTTTCGCGGTGGTCAGCACGTCCGGCACCACGCCGTACTGCATATAGGCATACAGGTGGCCGGTGCGGCCGACGCCGGTCTGCACTTCGTCGAAGATCAGCAGCGCGTTATGGCGATCGCACAGTTCACGCAGCCCCTGCAGGAAACTGGCTTCCGCCGGCAGCACGCCGCCTTCGCCCTGGATAGGCTCGACGATCACCGCGCAGGTGCGATCGTTGATAAGCTCGGCCGCCGCGGCCAGATCGTTATACGGCGTATGGGTGATACCGCCCGGCAGCGGCGCAAAGTCCTGCGAATATTTTGGCTGGCCGCCGGCGGACACGGTAAACAGCGTACGGCCGTGGAACGCGTTGTTGAACGCCACAATCTGATCTTTACCGGCGCCGTGCTGGTCGTGCGCATGTTTGCGCGCCAGTTTCAGCGCCGCTTCGTTGGCTTCTGCGCCCGAGTTACAGAAAAACACCTTGTCGGCGAACGTGGCGTCGATCAGTTTTTTGGCCAGGCGCAGCACCGGTTCGTTGGTATAGCCATTGCCCAGATGCCACAGTTTGCCCGCCTGCTCCACCAGCGCCGCCTTGACCGCCGGGTGCGCATGGCCCAACGCGTTAACCGCGATGCCGCCGGCGAAATCGATGTAAGACTTACCCTGTTGATCCCACACCTGCGATCCTTCACCCCGCACCAGAATAAAATCGGCAGGGGCATAAACCGGGACCATCCAGTCATCAAAAGACTGGCGGGTAACTGCGATTGGCTGTTCCATAGTGACCTCATAATCTCAGCAAAGGCTGAATTTTGACTGTAAGGACCGCGCAAGCCCGGCTAGGCCGCCACAATGCAAAAAAACCGCTGTTCAAAACCGACTTTCCCGGCGGAGAAAATGCTGTCTCTCACCGCTGATTTAGAAACAAATCTGTTACATAAAATCGGTTTTTCACTATTTATGGCGCTTATCCGGTCCCTGAGCGGGGAGTAAATGTTAACGAGCAGTTAAAATACATGTCGTTTGATAAAGAGTGTAGAGCAGCTATCGTGCCAAAACGGGATTTTTGCCGGATTTTGCTATTTTTTACGTTAAAACAACGGCTTATAATGCATATTTATTCATTTTATATGCATTTGCAATGCATAATTTAAAAAATAAGGCCTAAAATCATCATTGCTCGCGAAATCCTATTCAATTGCGAAAAACTTCAGGATTTCTGATCGCGCTCGCAAAAATAATTTCATCCGATTTGCTCGCCATCACACTTTTTGCCCCAACCCGGTGCAGCGCTGCGCCAGGATCGGGCAATGCGGCGACGAAACGCCTATTCCATCGGCAGCACCCCGGAAAACGAACCGCGCCGATCGCCGCCGGCCGTGGCTCCCGCTTTATGCGCCAACGACTACACTGTGATTCTGACCGCACTTTTTCTTCTGCGCACAAGGAGTCACCATGCCCAAACGAACCGTCGATCTCAGCCGGCCTCTCCTCCAGCACGACATCCGCGCGTTTCTCGAGACGCTGAATGCCGCCGGCGGTAAACCTATGGAACAAATGAAGCCCAAAGAGGCGCGCAGAGTTTTGGAAGCGGCGCAGCGCAGCGTAGACGTGCCGCTGCGCGAGGTGGAGATCAGCGAGAAAACCATTCACGTAGAGGGCCAGGATATTCTGCTGCAGCTGGTGCGGCCGGCCAGGGTCAAGGAGACATTGCCGGTATTCATGTTCTTTCACGGCGGCGGCTGGGTGCTGGGCGATTTTCCCACCCATGAACGGCTGGTGCGCGATCTGGTTTACAGCTCCGGCGCGGCGGCGGTGTTCGTCAACTACCCCCGCTCACCGGAAGCGCACTATCCGCAGGCGATCAATCTGGCTTACGCCGCCACGGAATGGGTGGCCGAATATGGCGAAAAAATCAACGTCGACGGTTCACGGCTGGCGGTGGTCGGCAACAGCGTCGGCGGCAATATGGCGGCGGTGGTCAGCCTGATGGCCAAAGAGAAAGGCCTACCGGCATTGCGTTGCCAGATCCTGCTGTGGCCCGTTACGCACGCCCATTTTGATACCGATTCCTATCATCAGTTCGCCGAAGGCCATTTCCTGACCCGCAATATGATGAAGTGGTTTTGGGACAGCTATGCGCCCGATAAGGCGCAGCGCAAAGACATCTACGCCTCGCCGCTCAACGCTACGCCGGAACAGCTGCGGGGCTTGCCGCCGGCGCTGGTGCAGACCGCCGAACTGGACGTGCTGCGCGATGAGGGCGAAGCCTACGCGCGTCTGCTCGACGCCGCCGGCGTCGAGGTCACCTCCACCCGCTACAACGGGCTAATCCACGACTACGGCCTGTTGAACCCGCTCGCCCACGTCCCGGCGGTGCATTCGGCGATCCACCAGGCCGGGCGCGCGTTGAAACACTACCTGTCCTGACGCTAACAGACCAGGTGGCAAGCCACCTGATGACCGGGCGCCACGCTGCGCAGCTGCGGCGCCTGTTCGCGGCACTGCGCCGTGGCCAGCGGGCAGCGGGGATGGAACGGCAGCGCGCGGCGGGTTGGCGGGGT